>JACKMP010000001.1 GCA_024235315.1 Chromatiaceae bacterium
GGATTCGAACCCTCGTTAGGCGCTAACCTAAACACGATTTCGAATCGTGCGCTTTCAACCGCTCAGCCACCTCTCCAGACTTTGTGTGCCTGCCCTGAGCAGGCGGCGCATTTTACATCAACCGCTGACGTTTAGGGTATCGCTCGTGCGGTCGCAGTAGATCTTGGTGTCGAACCGCACATTGCAGTTGTCGGGGAAGTCCTGCGCAACGATCCACACCTGGCTGATGTCATCCCCGAGATCTGCCAATGCGTGCAATGCCTTGCGTGTGCGTTCCTGATCGAAAAACGCGAATGGTTCGTCGAGGAAGGCAAACTGCATGCCCTTGACCGTGCGACTGAGCAGCTTCTTCGACAGGGCCAGGCGCAGTGCGAGCATGATCTGACGCTGGGTCCCGCTCGACACCTCTTCGAGATCCATGAAATCACGCTTGTCGTTCGAGAACACCCGTACCTTCAGCCCGTCATCGATCTGCAGGTGTTCGTAGCGGCCGTCGGTGAACAACGGCAGCATACGTCCCACCAGGTCCTTGACGTCACGATTGAAGTTGTTCGAAAGATGCGCGATCGCACCTTCCAACAGCTCCAGGCCACGCCGCCGATCCATGATGCGCTCTTCCACCTCTTCCTTTTTGTCGGTCAGGCCATTCAGGACCTCCGACAGGTCGATGGCTTCCTGGAGCCGCGCCTGTTCCTGGTCGATCTCTTCATCCAGATCCACGATCTGCGCGTCGAGACGCTCTGCCACATAACCCAGCCAGGCCAGCTCGCGCTCACTGTAGTCGCGCGCCATGCGGGTCGTGGCCTCGCCGCGGTCAAGCATGTTGCGCAGTGCCTCGTATTCGGCGTATGCCGGGCGTGGCGGCACCTGCTCGGTGTCACCATGATCGGCGACTTCTTCGTCACCCGGCGCCGCTTCGGGCGCGACGTCGCTGTCATCGATATCCTCGATGTCGATCTCGCGCGCCTGGCCGAGCACCACGCCAAGCTGGCTCGATTCGTCCTGCAATGCGGCGATGCGGCGACGCAGACCGGCCACGCGAATCCACAGCAACAGGAACAACACGCCCAGCGCCGCCGCCAGGTAGCCGATCCACAGGATCCTGCTGTCATCCCACTGCGGGATGTTCTTCGCCAGCATCTCGCGCACCGTCGCCGCCTCTTCGAGACCGGCGCCGTATGTCAGCAGTGCCCACAGGCCGCCGGCACTCACCGCCAGCAGGAACACGATGAAACGCAGAAACCTGGCGCGTCCTTTTGAGCCCTGTGCGCTGTACACCGCGCTGGTGTTGTTGGTACAGACATCCAGCCCACGGTCGATGTCCTCCACCAGCACATTGACATGGTCCAGCTGCCTGCTGGTCTGGTGACGTTGGTCTTCAAGGCGCGGCATATGGCCCTCCCTGATCCCCAGGGCCTTGACATCACCGTCGACAGAATCCCATTCCGCGTTCAGTTCGCCGAGGAGTTCCACCCGCTCGGCGATCTCGTTGTTAAGACCGCGCACGACCTGCTCGAACGGCGCCACCCCGGCCATGATCTTGATCGCCTGGCTGTGCGGATGCGGCGTCGTGATCTCTCGCTGCGCCAGGTAGAACGACTCGACGAACTCCTGGTATTCGAAGCCGAGGATCGCGAACAGCGCATCGCCCACACTCCTGACGCCTCGTGCCACCGGACTCTCGGGGTCATCGGCCATCGCGAGCTTTGCGCTGTGGTTGCCATCGCGGTCAAGGAAGCGCGACAGGACGTAATGGCTCTCCTCGACCGAAAATTCCAGGGTGACCGCACAGTGGTTTTCGCCCCAGCGCACGACCTTGCTGATCTCTTCCGGGGGGATGGAGAAGGTGCGGCCAAACAGGGCGAAACAGACAGTCTCACCGATGCTGCTCTTGCCCGATTCGTTGTGTCCGCTGATCGCGATCAGTCCGCGTTCGGCCACGTCGATTGTCAACTCGGCATACTTGAGAACGTTTTTCGCCCGGATCTTGTTGATGATCATGCTCTGCCCTCGTCCTCGATGTTCACGAGTCGATCGAGCACCATCTGCATCGCCTTGCGATACTGCGCTTCACTGAACGCCTCGCCGGAATTCAACCGCCGCTCGAACTCCGCTTCGCAGTAGGCGGAGAATTCCTCCGATGGTTTCTTGACCCCCGGCTTTTTCTTGGGCCCGAGCCCCTCGGTTGCGGCCATGTTCCTCTCCAGGAAGACGCGTGGAAACAGAACTGCGAAGTATACGGACTTGTCGCGAATTCTTCAGCCGAGTGGCCTTCGCTGTGCCGATCCCGCGAATCGCAGATCGGCTGTCACAGAAGCCATTACAGGGATCGTCAGCTCAATCGAGCACTCTGAAATAGGCCGACTGGGCCGGCAGGTCGACTTCGCGCACAGCGATCCGCAGAGTCTGGCCCAGGGAAAAGTCCGGCGACACGCGGATGCCGGTCTCGAGTGCCAACTCCGGGACAATGATCATGGCACGGCGCTCGTCCAGTCCCACTACCACCGCCTCGCCCTGCCAGGCCGGATTCCTGCTCAGATGCACCAGCTTCCAATGCAGGTTGGACTGACGCTCGGCGCGGCGGATCGCCGCGCCCGCGCTGTCCAGCCCGGCGGTACGCTGCAACACCTCGTCGGCATTCAGCGTTGGACGGTCGAGTACGAAGGCACGCAGCTGCTGATGCACCACCAGATCGGCATAACGCCGCAGCGGGCTGGTTGCCCGGGCGTAGATGTCCAGGCCCAGCCCAAAGTGCGGCTCGGGCTCGAGCGAGGCACGGCTGGGTTTGAAAAGCCGGCGGTAGGCAACCATCTCTGCCATGCCTTGAGGCTGTCGGACTTCGTCCGGGCGCGGCTGCATTGCATACGGAATCACGATCCCGTTGGCCGCGGCGAAGCGTGCCGCCGCCTCGCCAGCCATCAGCATTGCATCGGTCACCATGTCGCGGCTGGCAAGCTTCGGCAGCGGTCGAATTTCCACCTCACCATCGATCACCCTGATCGATACCTCGGGCAGATCGATCCGCGCCGCACCGCGCGCCACGCGTGCCGCCCGATACGCGTCCGTCACGCGGCTGATTGCCGCGAACGCCGGTTCGTGCATCCGGGCGTCGATCTCGTCATAGCTGGTCCGCTGCACCATCACCCAGGACGGCACCACCTCGATGTCGGTGACCGCGGAGCCATCGAACCCGAAACCGAACGACAGGGCCGGAGACCGTTCCGCGAGACCCAGCCCCAGGCGGTGCGTCACCGCTTCCGGCAGCATCGCGTGAATCCGTTCCGGCAGGTACAGGTTCGCACTGCGCTCACGCGCCGCCAGATCCATGTGACCGCCAGGCCGGACCAGTGCGGCGACATCGGCAACATGTACCCACAGGCGCTCGCCCTCGATACTGATGGCATCGTCGGGGTCCTGGTTGCCGATGTCGTCGATCGCCCATGCCTCCAGGTGGGTCAGGTCGCGGCGCGGCTCCTCCGGCAGGTCGGGCACGCCGATCTCCGGCGCGCCGAGCTGTACACCGGCCCGCAGAGGCCAGGGATTATGGTGCGCCGACCAGTAGCCGCAGCGCACGAGAAAACGGTGTGCCGCATCCGGGGTCTCCGGCAGGTCGAAGCTTCCCAGGATGCGGCTGTGCGCGGACACCCCCAATGCCACGCGCTCGACCTCGGCGAGACGCTTGCGGTCTTCGTCCTCGAGCCGCGCCGCTTCGACTCGCTCCAGGAATGCTGCCCATTCCTGCTCCGCACGCTGCTTTTCCTCACGCGCGGCGCGCTCGGCATGTACGGCATCGGCACCACGGCGGCGGATCGCCTGTGGCCCGCCTTCGAAATACAGGCCATCCTGCAAGACCTCCCAGGTACCCCAGGCCGCTGCCGGCGAAAACTCGCCAAACAGTATCTCTGCCAGGTCCGACAGACCGACCTCCTCACCTTCCAACAGCTCCCAGGCCTCTTCGATCGCCGGTTCAGACGTATGCAGGGCCCCAAGACTGCTCAGCGGTCCCGGGTGCAGCAGTGTGACGTCCTTGTCACGCACCCGCTTGGACTTGCCACCGGCCAGCTGGATCTCGATCTTGTCGGCCACGCTGGCGACGATCGCCGGATGGATTTTGTACAGCACGAGGCTGCCTGGACGAAGTGTGGTCGGCGACACGGAAAATCCCTGAGTTAAAGCAGATCAATCGGCGGGGCGGATTGTTTATCATACCGCCTTTGCCACGCCGACCCGGCATCGAACCAGACAGGGCAACTCCATGAGCATGAACAGCTGGCACGACATCGTCACGCCAAAGACGCCATTGCCACAAACCTTTCCGGACTGCGCGATCACCGAGCTGTCACATTTCGGCCTGATCCGCGCGACCGGCAGCGATGTGCGCACTTTCCTGCAGGGGCAATTGACCAACGACATCAATCAGGTTACCCCGGCACTTGCGCAGCTGAGCAGCTACTGCAGTCCCAAGGGCCGCATGCTCGGCAGCTTCTGGGTGATGCAGCGCGGCGACGATCTGTACCTGCAGCTGCCGGCGGACCGCCTGCCGGGCATCCTCAAACGGTTGCGAATGTTCGTGCTGCGTGCGCAGGTCACACTGGAGGACGCCAGCGGTGAACTGGCGCGCTTCGGCATCACCGGCAGCTGCGCCGCGGACCTGCTGCCTTTCGCGCCGGGTGCGGACAAAGCCACCGCGACACGTGACGACATCACGGTGATCCGCCTGCCGGGCGAACGGCCACGTTTCGAGATCATCGGACCGGTATCGGCGCTGGCGCCACTGTGGTCGAAACTGTCCGAAACGGCCACGCAGACCGGGCCTGATTTCTGGTCGTTGATGGATATACGTGCAGGCGTCCCGAATGTGTTCGAGGACACCGTCGAGGCTTTCGTCCCGCAGATGGCGAACCTGCAGCTCATCGGCGGGGTCAGCTTCACCAAGGGCTGTTACACCGGGCAGGAGGTGGTTGCGCGAATGCAGTACCTCGGAAAGCTCAAACGCCGGATGTACCTCGCACATATCGCCGATACGCAGAGACCGGCCCCAGGCGCAGAGGTGTTTTCACCGAGCAGCGAATCCGGCCAGGGCGCAGGCCGCATCGTAGACGCCGCACCCTCGCCCGATGGCGGATTCGACGTACTCGCCGTGTTGCAGATCAGCAGTGCCGAGGCAGGTGACGTACGGCTGCACGACGCCGCGGGTCCGGTGTTGGAACTGCGGCCGATGCCTTACGATCTGCCACCGCTCGGCGACTGAAAATCCCCTCAAGTTTTGGCCCCCGGTTCCGCAGTATTGGGTATCGAAAACCCATACCGGAGCCGACATGCTCAACACCGCGCAGCGCGCCGACCTGGCCGACGAGATCCGTGCCGACATCGAAAGCAACCGGATACAGTTGCCCACCCTCCCCGAGGTGGCGCTCAAGGTCCGTGACGAAGTCGAGCGTGAGAATACCGACGCCCTGACCATCGCCAAGATGGTCGGCAACGATGCGGCTCTTTCTGCGCGCCTGCTGCAGGTTGCCAACAGCCCGTTGTATCGCGGTCGCGTCGAGATCGACTCGATCCAGCAGGCAGTCACGCGGCTCGGCCTGAAGATGGTGCGCAGCCTGGTGGTCAGTCTCGCGATGAAGCAGATCTTCCAGGCCACCTCGGATGCCCTGGACACCCAGTTTCGGCAGATCTGGGACGACAGTCTGCAGGTCGCCGCGATCAGTCGCGTGCTGGCCGGCGGGGTCGCGGAGCTTGAGAACGAACAGGCGATGCTCGGCGGACTGATCCACAACATCGGCGCGCTGCCGATCCTGACCAAGATCGACGAACGTTGGGGTTACGATGCCGACCCGAACCTGATCAGCGCGCTGATCGCCGAACTTGCGCCCGAGATTGGTGGGCGCATCCTCAAGCACTGGAACTTTGCCGAGTCCCTGGCCAATATCCCGACCGCCTGTTACGACCTCGACTACGACCCGGGCCCGTTCCCGACCTATGCCGACATCGTCCTGGTGGCACGCCTGCAGAATCTGGCGGCGAAAGGTGGCGCCGAGGCACAGGCGGGTTGGGCCGATATCCCCGCTTTCGGCAAGATCGGCGTCGAGTCGGAGGTCGTGATCATCAATATGGAAGGCCCGGCAGAAGAGATCGCCGAGGTGCGCAGCATGTTGGAGGGTTGATCCGATCCGCCCCAGACCTTTCGCCGCCGGGACCCGACTGCAATAATCCACGGCACGAATTTCATTTCTACCGACCGGGATGTCCGCCTTGCCGCCTGCTGCTGATCGAGACGACCCCCGCCCCCTCATCGCCCACGTGATCTATCGCCTGCAGGTCGGCGGGCTCGAGAATGGCGTCGTCAACCTGGTCAACCGGATGCCGGTGGATCGATACCGGCATGCGATTGTCTGCCTGACCGAGGCGACCGACTTTCGTCAACGCATCGAGCGCAGCGACGTCGCGGTCTACGAGATACACAAGCGGCCCGGGCAGGACCTGGGAAGCTGGAGGCGACTGTACCGGCTGTTTCGCAACATCAGACCAAGCGTCGTCCATACCCGGAATATCGGTTGTCTCGAGGCGCAGATCCCGGCCCGGCTGGCCGGGGCACCATGCCGAGTGCACGGTGAGCACGGTTGGGACATCAACGACCCTGACGGAAACAATCGCAAGTACCAGTGGCTGCGCCGCCTGCACAATCCATTGATACACCGATTCATTGCACTGTCCAAGGAACTTGAACACTACCTGCACAGCCGTGTCGGCATATCCGGGGACAAGATCAGCCGCATCTACAATGGTGTCGACAACGGGCGCTTTCACCCGGGCCGAAGCACCGTGCTTCCGGCCGGTTTTGCCACCGCGGACAGCGTGGTGTTCGGCACCGTCGGGCGCATGCACGGCGTCAAGGACCAGGTGAACCTGTGCCAGGCGTTCATTCTGCTGTGCCGCAATAACCCGGCACTGGCCGATCGTATGCGCCTTGTGCTCATCGGTGAGGGCCCGCTGCGCGACACCTGCCAGACGCTGCTGGATGTGGCCGGACTTGCCTCGCAGTCCTGGCTCCCGGGCAGCCGTTCCGACGTTCCGGAGACCATGCGCGCGCTGGACGTTTTCGTCCTGCCGTCTCGGGCGGAGGGGATCTCGAACACCATACTGGAGGCCATGGCCAGCGGCCTGCCGGTTGTGGCCACCGATGTTGGTGGCAACGCGGAGCTGATCGACACGGGCCGCACCGGCGCATTGGTGCCGGCCGGTGATCCCGCGGCACTTGCCGATCAAATGGCCGTCTACGCGATGGACCGCGAGCTCCGCGACAGGCACGGTGCCGCCGCATGCCAGCGCGTCGCCGGACAATTCAGCATGGCGCAGATGACAGGTGCCTATGGCGCCGTCTACGACCGACTCATGGAGACGCGTGTTCACGCGCACTGAAACGATATGTGTGGCATCGCCGGAATCTTCAATACCCGCAACGAGGACATACCGCAGATCGAGCTGATCAACCGGATGACCGATGCGATCACCCATCGTGGCCCAGACGAATCGGGCGTTCACCTCGAGCCCGGGCTTGCACTCGGTCATCGCCGGCTGTCGGTCATAGACATAGCAAGCGGGCAACAACCGCTGTTCAATGCGGACCGCAGCGCCGCAATCGTATTCAATGGCGAGATCTACAATTTCATGCAACTGCGGCCGGAGTTGGAGGCGCTCGGCTACCGGTTCACGACGAACTCCGACACCGAGGTCATCCTGCACGCCTGGCAGGCCTGGGGCAGCCAATGCGTACAGCGTCTGCGCGGCATGTTCGCATTCGCCATCTGGGACCAGAAGCGTCGTCACCTGTTCCTGGCGCGTGACCGTCTCGGCATCAAGCCGCTGTACTACGCCCTGCTACCCAACGGACACTTCGTGTTCGGTTCGGAGCTCAAGGCCCTGCTGCCACACCCGGCATTGCCGCGCGAGCGCGACCCGATGGCGATTGAGGACTACTTCGCCTACGGCTATATCCCGGAACCCAGGACCATATTCTCGGGCGTGCGCAAACTTCCGCCCGGCCATACCCTGCTGATCGAGAAGGGCCAGACCCTGCTTCCCAGAACCAATCAGTACTGGGACATTCCGTTCACCGACAGCGGACTGGCGACACAGGACAGTGCACAAAGCGAACTGATCGGGCGACTGCGCGAGGCGATCGACATCCGCCTGGTGGCCGAGGTGCCACTGGGGGCGTTCCTGTCCGGCGGTGTGGATTCCAGCGCCATCGTTGCATTGATGGCGGGGCTGGTCGATCAGCCGATCAAGACCTGTTCGATCGGTTTCGACGTCCCCGAGTTCGACGAGACCGCGTATGCCCTGGCGGTCGCCGAGCGCTATCACACCGACCACCGGACAGACACGGTAAAAGCCGACGACTTCGCCCTGGTCGACCGGCTGGGATGGTTGTTCGACGAACCCTTCGCCGACAGTTCGGCGATGCCGACCTACCGCGTCTGCGAGGCTGCGCGCAAGCGGGTCACCGTGGCACTGTCGGGTGACGGTGGCGATGAGAACCTGGCAGGTTATCGACGCTACCGCATGCACATGGCAGAAGAGCAGTTGCGCAGCCGCCTCCCGCTGGGTCTGCGCAAGGCAGTCTTCGGACCTCTCGGCGCCATCTATCCCAAGGCGGACTGGGCACCCCGCTTCCTGCGCGCCAAGACCACATTCCAGTCCCTGGCCAGGGACAGCGTGGGCGCCTGGTTCCACAGCGTCTCCCGGATGAGCGATGAACAGCGACACACCCTGTTCAGCCCGGCACTGCGCAGCGAGCTGGGAGGCTACAACGCGGTCGAAGTCCTGCGTGGACATGCCGCCCGTGCGCCGACCGACCATCCCCTGTCACTGGTCCAGTACCTCGATCTGAAGACTTTCCTGGTCAGTATCCTGCACAAGGTGGATCGGGCCAGCATGGCGCACGCACTCGAGGTCCGCGTGCCACTGCTGGACCACCAGCTGGTCGAATGGATGTCCGGGCTGCGCCCGGAATGGAAACTCGCCGGAGGCGACGGCAAGCACCTGTTCAAACAGGCGCTCAAGCCCTATCTGCCGGACGACGTCATGTACCGGCCGAAGCAGGGCTTCTCGATACCACTGGCACAGTGGTTCCGCGGGCCTCTGCGCGAAAAGTACCAGCGCGAAGTCCTTGGTGAATCCATCGCCGACAGCGGGCTGTTCAACAACAACTATCTGAGTCAGTTGCTGCAGCAACACGACAGTGGATTGAGGGACAACAGCGTGGTCATGTGGGAACTGCTGATGTTCGCCCTGAGCGACCGACACCTCGCATCGCACTGATCGCCGGGGCGCCCCGCACGCAGGGGGCACCCCGAGCGATCCGGTTGCACCGCTATCCGTACATCACGCCCTGGCTTTCAGCGCCGCATGCGCCGCCGCCAGACGTGCCACCGGGACGCGTGGTGCCGAACACGAGACGTAGTTCAGGCCCGCCTGGTGGCAGAACGCGATCGATGAGGGATGCCCGCCGTGCTCGCCGCAGATACCGACCGACAGGTCCGGCTTGGCCTGCCTGCCCCACTGGACCGCGATCTCCATCAGTTTGCCGACACCCTTGGTGTCGAGCACCTCGAAGGGATTGTCGTGCAGGATGTCGCGCTGGTTGTACATCGGCAGGAACTTGTTCTCCGCGTCCTCACGTGAAAAGGAGAAGGTCGCCTGGGTCAGGTCGTTGGTACCGAACGAGAAGAAGTCGGCCTCCTCGGCCAGACACTCCGCGCGCATACAGGCACGAACCACCTCGATCATCGTCCCGAAGCGGCAGCTCAGGGTCTGCCCGCTGCGGGCCTCGACATCGGCACGGATCTCGTCGACGTATTTCTTGATCCAGCGCAGCTCCTCTGCGGTGCATACCTGCGGCACCATCATCTGCGGATGCACCTCCAACCCCTTCGCCAGGCATTCAGCCTCCGCCTCCAGGATGGCCCTGATCTGCATACGGTAGATCTCGGGGAAGGTGATACCCAGCCGCACGCCGCGGTGCCCGAGCATCGGGTTCACCTCGGTGAGCGCACGCACCTTGCGCAGCATCTGCTCTTTCTTGGCGATCGCCGCCTCCACCATGTCCGGACTGACGATCTGGTTGATCGGCTGCCCGGAGGACATCGCCGGCCCCAGCAGCATCAGCGAATTCGACAGGACCTCCATGCCCTGTACCGAGTCACGCAGGTGCCGCAGTTGCTCGATGTCGCTCTGCAGCTGACGTTCGCTGGGCAGGAACTCGTGGATCGGCGGATCGAGCAGGCGGATCGTGACCGGACGCGGCGCCATGGTCTCCAACAGTCCGCGGAAATCCCCCCGCTGCATCGGCAGCAGGCGGTCGAGCGCCGACTGGCGCTGCTCGAGATTCTCCGCAACGATCATCTCGATCACCACCGGCAGACGATCAACGGCGTTGAACATGCGTTCGGTGCGGCACAATCCGATGCCGCGTGCACCGAACTTGAGTGCTCGCGCCGCATCGGCCGGGGTATCGGCGTTCGCCATCACCCGCAGGTAGGCGACGTCGTCCGCCCACTGCAGCAGTTCCTTGAGCTCATCGGAGAACTCCGGCTCGACCATCGGTACCTGGCCGAGATAGACATTGCCGCTGGAACCGTCGATCGTGATCATGTCGCCTTCGCGGATGACATGGCCCCCAACGTGCGCCTCGCGCCGCTGCACGTCGACCTGGATGCCCTCCGCACCGGCGACACAGGGCTTGCCCATGCCGCGTGCGACCACGGCGGCGTGCGAGGTCTTGCCACCGCGGCTGGTCAGAATGCCCTGCGAGGCGAAAAACCCGTGGATGTCCTCGGGCTTTGTCTCCTCACGCACCAGAATCACCGGCCGCGCCAGGTCCTTGCCCTGCAACTCGGCACGGTCGGCGTCGAACACCGCCACACCGGACGCCGCGCCGGGTGATGCGGGCAGGCCCTGGGCCAGCGGCGAACCCTTGAATTCGGGATTCAACCGCGGATACAGCATCTGTTCGAGATGCATCGGATCGATCCGCAGCAGTGCCTGCTCCTTGCTGATCAGGCCGGCACGCACCATCTCGACCGATGTCCGTACCATTGCCACCGCATTCATCTTGCCGTTGCGCGTCTGCAGCGAATACAGGACCCCACGCTCGATCGTGAATTCGAAATCCTGCACCTCCTTGTAGTGACCCTCCAGACGATCGCGCAACTGGTCCAGCTGGCGGGCCATCTCCGGCATCTCCACGGCCAGCTGGTGTATCGGCTTGGGCGTCCGGATGCCCGCCACCACGTCCTCACCCTGGGCATTGACCAGGTATTCGCCGTACAGCTTGTCTTCCCCGGTGCCCGGATTGCGGGTGAAGGCGACACCGGTCGCCGAATCGTTTCCGCGGTTGCCGAATACCATGGTGCAGATGTTGACCGCCGTGCCGTTCGCCATGTCCGGCGTGATCTTGAACTCACGCCGGTAGTCGACCGCACGCTTGCCCGACCATGAGCGGAACACCGCCTTGATCGCGATCTCCAGTTGCTCGTACGGGTCCTCGGGAAAGGGCCGGCCGGTGTGCTCCTGGAACACACGCAGGAAACGTTCACTGATCTGTTTCAGATTGTCGGCCGACAGACCAACGTCTTCGCTGACGTTCGCCGCCTGTTTGACCGCCTCGAACTCGTTATCGAACAGCTCGTCCGGGACGCCCATCGCGACCTTGCCGAACAGCTGTACGAATCGCCGGTAGGCGTCATAACCGAAACGCGCATCACCGGTCTGACGGATCTCTCCCTGCAGCGTGCTGGCATTGAGACCGAGGTTGAGTATCGTATCCATCATGCCCGGCATCGACAGCGCGGACCCGCTGCGCACTGACACCAGCAATGGATTGTCAGGGTCGCCGAAACCCTTGCCGGTCGCCTGCTCCACACGCGCCATGTGCTCGCGTACCTGACGCATCATATCTTCCGGCACGTCCTTGCCACCCGATTCGAGGTAGTGCAGGCAGGCCTCGGTGGTGATCACGAACCCGGGCGGCACATTGAGACCGATCTGCGTCATCTCGCACAGATTGGCACCCTTGCCGCCGAGAAGTTTCTTGTCGTGGCCGTCACCTTCCGAGAAGGCGTACACCCACTTATGTGCACCCGAATTGGCATTCACTGCTATGGCTTCCTTTCATGTTTGAAGTCGGTTGAGGGAGGGTTGGATTTCTAACATGCATTCGATGTCACACGGTTGACCCAGGCAACAATTAGCGAACGAAGTGACGACCGAATGACCGGTTCAATGACCCTCATCAAGGTACATCGCATCTGCCCGGCTCGACAACCCGATTGCAGGCGTCGTTGCCGGGCACGACGGCGGACGGCGATACCGGTCAGCGTGCCCGGGCAGGCGTATTCAGGATGGTATTGGCGATGGCAAGGTGACCGCGTCTTTGAGCATAGTCGGCGGCGGTCATTCCCGCAGTATCCGCCACATGCGGGTCGGCACCGGCTGCCAACAGCTGTTCGACGACGGCGAGGTGCCCACCGTGTGCAGCCTCGAACAGGGCCGTCCAGCCCTCGTTGTTATGCGCGTCCACTGCGCTGCCGGACTCTAGCAGCGCCTGCACCGCCGCCACCTGCCCGGTCTCAGCCGCCCACAACAGTGCCGTTGCCCCCTCCAGGTCGTGCTGTTCCAGTCCCGCACCTGCACGGACAAGGGCAGCGATGACGGCGACGTGTCCATGCTCGGCGGCAAACATCAGTGCCGACGCGCCGTTGTGGTCGGATGCGTCCGAACGGCTGCCGGCGACCAGCAGGCTGGTCACGACCTCTGCCTGGCCTGCACCTGCAGCAGCCATCAACGCGGTCCGTCCGTGGCGGTCTGCCGCATCGACCGGCGCACCGGCAGCAAGCAGACGTGCCACCGCATCATCCGCGCCGGCGCGGGCCGCCATGATCAGCGCATCTTCACCTGCACGCGTCCTGATCGCCGGGTCGGCCCTGTGGTCGATGAGCTTTTGAACTACCGACGCCTGATTGCCTTCGGCGGCGAAGGTCAGCGCCGTACACCCGGAACTCGTCTGTGCATCGACAAAGGCACCACGCGACAACAGCAGGTCCACGACCTCGTCCCTGCCTGCCTCGGCGGCATACATCAACGCCGTCATGCCAATCTCGTTGCGCCCGTTCACGTCGGCGCCGGCAGAGAGCAATTGCTCCACGCTCGCCAGCTCGCCAGCGAGTGCGGCGCGGCTGAGCGCCGGCTCATCACCCGCCGCCACGGTGGCACCGACCAGCAGGCTGCACAGCACGCCTGTCAGGAATGCGACATTCTTCATTGTGGTTCCGCGTCCTTTGCGGCCTCCGTATCCGGCGCCTTGGGATAGGCGTGCGCTATGCCTTTGTGACAATCGATACAGGTCTTCCCCTGCACCGGCGCCTCGGCGTGTTTCTTGCGTCCGGAGCGATCCTGTTCGCTGAGATCCATCGCATTGAAATCGTGGCAATTGCGGCACTCGCGCGAATCGGTTTCCTTCATCTTGGCCCATACCCGATTGGCCAGCTCCCAGCGCTTGGCTTCGAACTTCTCCGGTGTATCCACGGTGCCCATCGCCTTGTGGTAGAGCTCACTGGTGGCCTGAATCTTGCGGATCACCTTGTGGACCCAGACGCGCGGCACGTGGCAGTCCGCGCACGTGGCCTGGACGCCGGAAGGATTTCGGAAATGCACCGACTCGCGATACTCCTGGTACACCGTGTCACGCATCTCATGGCAGGAGATACAGAAGCTCATTTCGTTGGACAGCTCCATCGCGGTATTGAAGCCGCCCCAGAACACGATCCCGCCGGCCACCCCGATCAGCAGCAGCACCAATGGAGAGCGGCGCCGAAAGAACGCAGCAACTCGGCGCAGCAGACCTGGTCTCGTATCGGACATCACTTCCCTCCCCGAATGCACTGATCATCCCACGGTGGCTCGACCGCGATTTGGGCCAGCTGCGTGCAACCGGTGCTTCTGGCAGGGCCTCCAGCACTGCGCACGCCAATTGGCGTGCGCAGACGTGGAGTCAGTCGAATACTGCGAAATCCCGGCGCAAAGTTTATTGACTGATGTCAATACATGCCGGTAAAGACCTGTCGGGCGCCTCAGCCTTCCGGTCGCATATGCGGGAACAGCAGCACGTCGCGGATCGATGCGGCATTGGTGAACAGCATCACCAGGCGGTCGATGCCGATGCCCTCACCCGCGGTCGGCGGCAGTCCGTGCTCGAGGGCCCGCACGTAGTCGGCATCGAAATGCATTGCCTCGTCGTCACCCGCGTCCTTTTCCTCGACCTGACGACGGAAGCGTTCCGCCTGGTCCTCCGGATCGTTCAACTCGGAGAACCCGTTGGCGATCTCGCGCCCGCCGATGATCAGTTCGAAGCGGTCGGTAACGAAGGGGTCTTCATCGTTGCAGCGCGCCAGGGGCGAGACCTCGGTGGGATACGCAGTGATGAACGTGGGATCCTGCAGGCGGTGCTCGACCGTCTCGTCGAAGATATCGATCTGCACCTTTCCCAGGCCATAGCTGGGCTTGACCTCGATACCCAGGCGCCGCGCATGTTCCGACGCCCTTTCGAGATCGTCGAGGTCGGCGGCATCGATGTCTGGATTGAATTTGAGGATCGATTCCTTGACCGTCATGCGCGCGAACGGCTTGCCGAAATCGTATTCGACACCCTGGTACTCGATCAGCGTGCGCCCGAGCAGGTCACGCGCGATACCGCGTAGCAGCGCCTCGGTCCGGTCCATGCAGTCACGGAAATCCGCATACGCCTCGTAGAACTCGATCATCGTGAACTCGGGGTTGTGGCGCGTCGAAAGGCCCTCATTGCGAAAATTGCGATTGATCTCGAACACCCGTTCGAAGCCGCCGACGACAAGGCGCTTGAGGTACAACTCGGGTGCAATGCGCAGGTACAGCGCCATATCGAGCGCATTGTGATGGGTAACGAACGGCCGCGCCGTGGCACCGCCCGGTATCACGTGCATCATCGGCGTCTCGACCTCGAGGAATCCGGCGTCGACGAAGTATCGCCGGATATAGTCGATGATGCGCGAGCGCAGCACGAAGGTGTTGCGCGCCTCCTGGTTGACGATCAGATCCACGTAGCGCTGCCGATAGCGTTGTTCCTGGTCGGCCAGGCCGTGCCATTTCTCTGGTAGCGGGCGCAACGACTTGGTCAGCAGCGTGGCATCGTCGAGATAGACGTAGAGATCGCCCTTGCCGGACTTGTGCACGGGGCCCTCGCCGCCGACGATATCGCCGATGTCCCATCCCCTGATCTGCGCCGCGAGCTTTTCCGGCAGGTTCTTCTTGTCGACGTAGAGCTGGATCCGCCCCGACATGTCCTGGATGACGATGAACGGGCCGCGCTGCGCCATGACCCGCCCGGCCACCCGCGCACGTTGACACAGCTCCGCCAGTTCTTCCTTGCTCTTATCGCCCAGCCGGTCCTGCAGCTCGGCGGCGAGGACATCGCGACGGAAATGGTTGGGGAAGGCTGTGCCGTTTTCGCGGATCGTGGCCAGTTTCTCGCGCCGCAGGGCAATGAGTTTGTTTTCGTCGTGTTGCTGATCGGTCATCTTTTTCGCTTACCGCAAAAGGTCGCAAGAGGCGCATGAGTCTGGCGCCGTTTACAGGCCGCTCTTCAGGCTGGCCTCAATGAACAGGTCGAGCCCGCCGTCCAATACGGCCTGGGTATTGCCCGTTTCCACCCCGGTGCGCAGATCCTTGATGCGAGACTGGTCGAGAACGTAGGAACGGATCTGGCTGCCCCAGCCGATGTCGGACTTGCTGTCCTCGACCGCCTGCTGGTTCTCGTTGCGCTTCTGCATCTCCAGCTCATACAGCTTGGCCTTGAGCTGCTTCATCGCCTGGTCCTTGTTCTTGTGCTGCGAGCGGTCATTCTGGCACTGGGTCACGGTACCCGTCGGCAGGTGGGTGATACGCACCGCTGACTCGGTCCTGTTGACGTGCTGACCGCCAGCACCGGAGGCACGGTAGACATCGATTCTCAGGTCAGCCGGGTTGATCTCCACCTCGAAGGTATCGTCGATCTCGGGCGAGACGAACACCGAGCTGAACGATGTGTGACGACGGTTGCCCGAATCGAACGGCGATTTGCGCACCAGCCGATGTACACCGGTCTCGGTGCGCAGCCAGCCGAAGGCGTATTCGCCCTCGAACCGGATGGTCGCCGACTTGATGCCCGCCACCTCGCCGGGGGAGACCTCCATCAGTTCGGTCTTGAAGCCGCGCTGTTCGCCCCAGCGCAGGTACATGCGCAGCAGCATCTCGGCCCAATCCTGTGCCTCGGTGCCACCCGACCCGGCCTGGATGTCCAGGAAGGCATTGGCTTCGTCCAGCTCGCCCGAGAACATGCGGCGGAATTCGAGCTCCTCGACCCGTTTGTCGTAGGCGGCGACGTCCTTCGCGACCGAAGCGACGGTATCGGCATCGCCCTCCTCGACCGCCATCGACAGCAGGTCGGCTCCATCCGCCAGACCGGACACCAGCTCCTCCATGTTCAGCACCACCGCTTCGAGAGCGGCGCGCTCCTTGCCCAGGGCCTGCGCCCGCTCCTGGTCGTTCCAGACACCCGGGTCTTCGAGTTCCAGCATGACCTCGGTCAGGCGTTCCTTCTTGCCCTCGTAGTCAAAGATACCCCCTGAGGGACTCAAGTCGTCCCCTCAGATCGGCGATTTTGTAGGTAATGGGATTGATGTCCTGCATGCTGAACCCCTGGGCGGAAACGGCGTAGTCTATCGTATCCGCGCCACTCTCCCCAACTACTGCAAACTCGGGATACGCCCGCCGTCAACCGGCCGGGTACAGGCCCACGAACGGCTCGGCCCGACGCGGTTCACGCATCATGCCCGCCACCGAGTCGCGCCACGCCAGGTAGTGCGCGGTCTCCTTGTGCGCCCTGGCGTCCGCCTCGCTGGCGTAGGCTTCATAGAGCACGAAATGGCCCGGATCGGTTGCGTCCTGCAGGACATCGAAACGGCGGTTGCCCGACTCGGCAGCCGAGCCCTGGTGATTGAGGCGACAGGCCTCGATGAAATCATCGATCGCCGAGGCCTCGACGTAGGCATGGACGAGGGTCACGTGCATGGTGTTCATTCCTCTGAGGTGGTGAGAGTATCCGGGTCCTGAGGTGGGTCGATCGCATGCCGACCGATCCATGCGGACAGCAGCATGGTAAGAACGACACTGGCGGCAAAGGCATAGATGCCAACGCCGACGTGGGCCTCGGCAAGTGCCCCCAACTTGACTGACACCACCAACAGCGCGACCACGAACACGTCCAGCATCGACCACTTGCTGTAAGTCGCCAGCCATCCGAGGTGGCGGCGGTGCGCTGCGCCCTGTGCGGTATCGACATTCCACACCAGGAACAGCAGCAGGATCTTGACGATCGGAAACACCACGCTGAACAGGCCGATCAGCACGAACAGCCCCCATTCGGCCTCTGCCGCGAGCTGCCGCAGCGCAGACAACAGGCTGGTGGTGGTGCTGAAGAAATAGAATTTTTCGAGGGTCAGGATCGGCGCATCGAGGCCGTAGAGCAGGAGCAGCAGGGCACCTAGCAACAGCGAATTCACGACCATGCCACGCACCGGGTGGCGCACGGCGTAACTGTTGTGCAATGCCATCGGACCCCAACCATTCCGTTCCGGGAACCTAGCTTAGCAGAGGCGTTCAGCGAACCTCGCGCTGGTAAATGACACCGGACTCGCGGCTGTAGATGCCAAATATGGCTGTCTACCCCGGGGGTGAAGCCCTGATGAGGACGTCAATCGAATCCGTTTGATCCTGCTCCCTCGCCACACCCCTCTCCCCGGCCAGCGGGCGACCATTCGATGACCCACCCCAATGCGCCGGCGGATGCGGCGAACGGATCACAAGTGCAGCAATTGGCAACGCCCGCAAGTTCGCCATCAATCAGAACCAGTGGCACGCAATCCCGCAGCCATGGTGGAATCCCGCATTCCTGTGCCAGGTCCTTGAACGATCGGCGGCCGAAACGACCGGCAGGCCTGCAGCGCAGACCCGCGTGACGAAATCCCAGTTGCACCCGGCCATGTTCCCAACGCTGCGGGTCGATACCGCCGGGGGCAAGCCTGCGCCGTACCAGCCCGAGGCCGGGCCCCAGCAGCAAAGGCCCGCCATCCCAGTCCAAGGCTGCGGCCGGTGGCACACACGCGCCCTCCGGCACCAGCCAGACCTCGTCACGGTAGCGGCGCAGCGTCGACCCCTGCCAGGCGATGCAGACCTGCGCATCGGCGCGCGCCGTGTACAGCTGTGACAACGCCTCTTCCAGGCGAGTGGCGGGCAGCGGCGCCGCGCCTAGTCGCTGCAACCACAGGCGCAGGAGGTTGCGCGCCCTTGCATCGGGAAGGCCGCGCAGAGCCGCCACCGGCAACCTGTCCGCCGCCGACCCGGCCATCTGCGCCAGGTCGAGCGCTGCCTGATCGCGGATCATCGCCGCGGCGTCCGCACAATGCGCCGCGCTGCGGGCGATGTTTTGCACAGCCCCGGGCCAGCGTGCAGTCAGTGCCGACATCACCTGGTGACGCAGGTAGTTGCGATCAGCGGCAACGCCGGCATTGCTCGGGTCATCGACCCAGGGCAGCCGATGTGCGACGGCCCAGTCATGGATTGCCGCACGACTCGACGCCAGCAGCGGCCGGGCATGCCACCCGCCCGCCCACGCACGCACCAACGGCATCGCCGCCAGGCCCTCGACACCGGCACCGCGCAGCAACTGCAGCAACAGTGTCTCGGCCTGGTCGTCACGGTGATGGGCCGTCAGCAGCATCTCTTCTGGACCGGTCGCATCGGCCAATGCGTTATAGCGCGCCACGCGCGCCGCAGCCTCCGGGCTCTCGCCGGGTTGGTGCACCGCATCGACCTCGCGGGTGGTCAACGGGATGCCCAGGCGCTGGCATTCGCGGCGGCAGTGCTCCGTCCAGGCGGCAGACTGCGCCTGCAGCCGATGATTGATATGAATGGCCGAAAGGGGCGCGCGCAGGCGCGCACGTACCATCACGAGAAGATTCAGCAGGACGCTGGAATCGAGGCCGCCGCTGAAAGCGACCCGGTAGTGTCTGGCGGCGGGCAGATCGTCATTCAGCCGCCCAAGCAGAAAGTCGGGCGTGAGTGGCTGCACATCGGGCTTAGCGCGCGACGACACCGTAGGTCATCAGGCGCTCGTAGCGTTGCTCCAGCAAGTGATCGATCGTGACCTCGCGTACGGCGTCGAGGGCACCCAGCAGCGCCTTCTTCAGGTTGCGCGCCACCGCGTCGGGGTCACGATGACCGCCGCCCAGGGGCTCGGGCACGATGTCGTCGATGAGCTTGAAATCCTTCAGGTGCTTGGAGGTGATCGCCATCGCCTCGGCAGCCAGCGGTGCCTTCTCCGCATCTTTCCAAAGAATGGACGCACAGCCTTCCGGGGAAATCACCGAATAGGTGCTGTACTGCATCATCAGTACTCGGTCGCCCACACCGATCGCCAGGGCGCCGCCGGAGCCGCCCTCGCCGATCACAGTCGCGATAATCGGTGTACGCAGTCCCGCCATCTCGAACAGGTTGCGCGCGATCGCCTCGCTCTGCCCGCGTTCTTCGGCACCCACGCCCGGGTAGGCGCCCGGGGTGTCGATAAAGGTCAGGACCGGGAGACCAAACCGCTCGGCCATTTTCATCAGGCGCAGCGCCTTGCGGTAACCCTCCGGGCGCGGCATCCCGAAATTGCGCAGGATCTTCTCCTTGGTGTCGCGTCCCTTTTGGTGACCGATCAGCATCACCGGGCGTCCCTCGATGCGCCCGAGACCGCCAACGATCGCCTTGTCGTCTGCAAAGGCGCGATCGCCGTGCAGTTCTTCGAAATCGTCGACGATACGTGACACATAATCGAAGGTGTAAGGGCGCAGCGGATGGCGCGCGAGCTGCGAGATCTGCCATGGCGTGAGATTGGAAAAGATCGATTCGGTCAGCGAACGGCTCTTGCCCTCCAGGCGCTCGATCTCCTCCTGGATGTTGATCTCGTTGTCGTTGCCGACGAGGCGAAGTTCCTCGATCTTGGCCTGCAGTTCGGCGATCGGTTGCTCGAATTCGAGAAAATCAAGATTCATTGTTCTGTATCTGCGGCCCCTGAAACCCGGTAATCATACCGCAAGGCACGGGGCCGAAGCGCCCCCTGCGCGTGCCCCCCGGCGCGCTGTTCAACCCGATTGAGCATAGTCGACGGACCTGCCCGATGCCTCCTGCGGCGGCGGTCTGAAGCGGATGTTCACCGCGGCGCCTCCCAGTAAACGATGCACCTGGCGCAGAAATGTATCGGTAGGCCTGATACGCCAGTCGACACCGAGGCGCAGCACAACCTCAGCGTCCAGTCGCCGGTAGCGCAGCCGCACCTCGCCGGTGCCGCCGAGCACCGGCTCGAGCAGGGCTCTGAGTTCACCGGCCACATCGATCGACACCATCCCCTGTTCGCGCAGCCAGTCCTCACGCAACTCGATCTCGACCACGGCGGCACGCGCCACTCGGACATCCTCCATGCCGCTCAGGCGGTCGGCACGGATGGTCAGGCCACCACGGTATTCATCGTGTGCCAGGGTGCCCTCAACCACCACGACCCGGTCGGTGGCAATCTGGTCTCGAAACTGCTCATAGGCCTCACTGAACAGCGTCGCCTCGATCCGCCCGGTTTTGTCATCGAGCAGCACCGAGGCCATCGGGCCGCGCTGGGTATTGCGGCGGTTGACCGCCACCACCATACCGGCCACCGTCACTTTCTTGCCGCCACCACGGCGGCCGCGGATCTCACGCACATTGTCCAGGCTCAACCGGGCGATACGGCTGCCGATCAGCGCCTTGAGATCAGGCTCGTAGAAATCGATCGGGTGTCCGGTCAGGAACAATCCCAGGGTCTCCTTTTCCCCGGCCAGCCGCTGCTCGTCGTCCCATTCCTCAATCGCGTCCGGCACCACCCCGGGGCTGGGCGCCGCAGGCTCGGGTGCCGACATGCCGAACAGATCGTCCTGCCCGGCGGCCTGCATCGCCGCCTGCTGTTCGGCCATCTTCAGCGCCAGCGGCAGCAGGATCATCAGGGTCGCGCGGTTCTCGCCGAGACGGTCCAGGGCGCCGGCGCGGATCAGCGACTCCAGTACCCGCCGGTTGGCTTTTTTGAGATCGATGCGGCGGCAGAACTCGAACAGATCACGGAACGGGCCGTCGCGCTCGCGCAATTCGACGATGCCCTCGATAGCTCCCTCGCCGACGCCCTTGATCGCACCCAGGCCGTAGACGACGGTATCGTCGCCGTCGATGGTGAACATGTAACTCGAGCGGTTTACATCCGGCGGTTCGACCTTGAGCTTCATCGAGCGGCACTCTTCGATGAAGGTAACCACCTTGTCGGTATTGTCCATGTCCGAGGACAGCACCGCGGCCATGAAGGCGGCCGGGTAATGCGCCTTCAGCCACAAGGTCTGGTAAGACACCAGCGCATAGGCGGCCGAATGCGATTTGTTGAAGCCGTAGCCGGCAAACTTCTCCATCAGGTCGAAGATGTAGGTCGCCGTCTTCTCGTCGACACCGCGCGCGACTGCACCGGTACGGAAGATCTCCCCCTGCTTGGCCATTTCCTCGGGCTTCTTCTTGCCCATTGCACGGCGCAGCAGGTCGGCGCCTCCGAGGGTGTATCCGGCCAATACCTGGGCGATCTGCATGACCTGCTCCTGGTACAGGATCACCCCGTAGGTCGATGCCAGGATCGGCGCCAGGTCCGGATGTGGATAGACCACCTCCTGGACGCCGTGCTTGCGCGCGATGAAGTCGTCGACCATGCCCGATTGCAGCGGTCCCGGGCGGAACAGCGCGACCAGGGCGGTGATGTCGTCGAAACAGTCCGGCTGCAGCTTGCTGATAAGCTGCTTCATGCCTGCCGATTCGAGCTGGAACACCGCGGTGGTCTCTGCACTCTTGAGCAGAGTGAACGCGTCTGCGTCGTCGACCGGGATGGCGGAGATGTCGATCGGCTCGAGTGCCTGTCTGCCACGTACCGCGTTGATCGTTTTGAGCGCCCAATCGATGATGGTCAGGGTACGCAAACCGAGGAAGTCGAACTTGACCAGGCCGGCCGCCTCGACGTCATCCTTGTCGAACTGGGTCACCAGGTTGGTGCCGTCGGGCTCGCAGTACAATGGACTGAAGTCCGTCAGCTTGCCCGGGGCGATCACGACACCGCCGGCGTGCTTGCCGGCGTTGCGTGCCAGGCCCTCGAGCTGGCGCGCCATGTCGATCAGCTGCGTGACCTCTTCGTCGTTCGCATAGGCCTGCTTGAGGTCGTCACTTTCCTCCAGTGCCTTGTCGAGCGTCATCCCAAGCTCGAACGGCACCATCTTGGCCACGCGGTCGGTGAAGCCATAGGCATGACCAAGCACGCGCCCGACGTCGCGCACCACCGCCTTGGCGGCCATCGAGCCGTAGGTGATGATCTGCGATACCGAATCACGGCCATACTTGCGGGCCACGTAGTCGATCACACGATCGCGCTTGTCCATGCAGAAGTCGACGTCGAAGTCGGGCATGGAGACACGTTCCGGGTTGAGGAAGCGCTCGAACAGCAGGTCATGTTCAAGCGGGTCGAGATCGGTGATCTTCAGCGCATAGGCGACCAGCGAGCCGGCGCCGGAGCCCCGCCCCGGCCCCACAGGCACGTCGTTGTCCTTTGCCCACTGGATGAAGTCGGCAACGATCAGGAAGTATCCCGGAAAGCCCATCTTGGTGATAACGTCGAGCTCGATCTCCAGGCGTTCGTCGTATGGCCTGCGCCGCACCGCGAAGTCCTCGGCCGCCGGGTCGAGGATCCGCTTGAGGCGCCATTCCAGCCCCTTGCGCGACTCGGCGCGGAAGAATTCATCGATCGTCATTCCCTGCGGAATCGGAAACTCCGGCAGGAAATTCTTGCCCAGCGTGATCTGCAGATTGCAGCGCTTGGCGATCTCTACCGAGTTCTGCAGCGCCTCGGGCAGATCGGCGAACAACAGCGCCATCTCGGCCGGCGAACGCAGGTACTGCTGCTCCGAGTAGGGCCGCGCACGCCGTGGATCATCGAGCGTGCGTCCCTCGTGGATGCACACCCGGACCTCATGTGCCGGGAACTCCCGCGCTTCGAGGAAACACACACCGTTGGTCGCCACCACCGGCACCCCCCTGGCCGAGGCCAACCGCACACTGGCGTGCACGCAGGCCTCTTCGTGCTCGCGACCGCTGCGCACCAGCTGCAGGTAGTAGCGGTCACCGAACAGTGCCAGCCAGTCGTCGAGACGCTGTTCGGCGAGCTGCCGGTTACCGCCCACCAGGGCACGCCCGACATCGCCCTCACGCCCGCCGGAAAGTGCGATCAGGCCGGCCGTGGAGCCCGGGGTGAACCAGTCGCGCTGCATCATCGCGCGCCCAAGGTGCTGACCCTCGCGGTAGCTTCGCGACACCAGCTCGGTGAGATTGCGATAGCCCCGGTTGTTCTGCACCAGCAGGATCAGGCGATCCGGCTTGTTTGCGTCGTCCGGATTGTGCATCCAGACGTCGACCCCGCAAATCGGCTTGACGCCAGCCGCGATCGCCGCCTTGTAGAACCGCACCAGGGCAAACATGTTTGATTGGTCGGTCAGCGCAACCGCGGGCATGTCGAGTTCGGCGACCCGCTTGACCAGCGGCTTGATGCGCGTCACACCGTCCACCAGCGAGTACTCGGAGTGCACATGCAGGTGGACGAATTCGGCTGGCATGGCGTCGGGAGGTGTCACTCAGGGAGGGGATACGGCTGGCAGAATACCCTGCCCGTCTGCCGACCGCCACCTCGCGCGAAGCGCTCAGCCGTCGCCGTCACCGGCCCCCGTGCGGTACCACGCGAGGCCTCGAACGGCGAGCGATATTTGGTTCATAAGCGCTCTTCTGCGTCGATCAGGCGGCGAACCGGCGCAAATGAGCGCCGATGAATCGAGGTCACACCGAGCGTCTGCAGGGCCGCCATGTGGGCCTTGGTCGGGTAGCCCTTGTGCTGCGCCAGGCCATAGCCGGGATAACTGCGATCGAGCACCACCATCTCGTGGTCACGGCTGACCTTGGCGATGATAGACGCCGCCGAGATACAGGGTTCACTGGCGTCCCCGCCCACGATCGCACGCGCCGGACAATCGAGGCGCGGCAGTCGGTTGCCATCGACCAGTGCCTGTCGCGGGGCGATATCGAGCGCGGACACTGCGCGCCGCATTGCCAGCAGACTGGCCTGCAGGATGTTGATCTCGTCGATCTCCTCGACCTCGGCGCGCCCCAGCGCCCAACACAACGCAAGGCTGGTGATCTCGTCGAACAGGGCCTCGCGGCGCCGTTCCGAGAGCTTCTTTGAGTCATTGAGCCCGGCGATCGGCCGGCCGGGATCGAGGATCACCGCAGCCGCGACCACCGGCCCTGCCAGTGGTCCACGCCCGACCTCGTCCACCCCGCATACCAGTTGTTCAGACAAGGCCCCGCCCCCGCAACAGTTCGACCACGGCACGTGCGGCCTCGCGATTGGTGTCCATTCGCAGCTGCTCGTGGATCGCCCGATATCGTGCGGCTATGTGTTCGCGCCGCGCGGGATCCCGAAAGAATGCCAGCAACGGCGGCAGCAGGTGCCGCACTTCACACTCACCCTGAATAAACTCGGGCGCCAGGCGCTCGTCGGCCAGCAGATTGGCCATCGCCACATGCTTGACCTTGACCAGTCCGAACAGGCGCGCCACCGCATAGGTCGCCGCCTGCACCTTGTAGCCGACCACCATCGGACGCTTGCTCAGCAGGCCCTCGAGCGTCGCCGTGCCGGACGCCGTCAACACCACGTCGGCCGCGGCCAGTGCAGTCCGGCTGGCATTGAGTACGACGCGCACCGGCAGTTCGCGGGCGATATCACGCAGGACCTGCTCGAAAATCACCCGCGTGGTTTCATTGACGAGCGGCACTACGACCTGCAGATCGGGCACCTGTTCGCGAAGTGCGGCCACCGTCTCAATGAACGGCCGGGCGAGACGACCGACCTCGCCGCGCCGGCTTCCCGGTAACACTGCCAGCGCCGGAGCGTCCGGGTCGATACCGAGCGCCTGGCGCGCCACAGCGCGGTCAGGCTGCAACGGCATGTCGCAGGCCAGGGGGTGCCCGACATAGTGCGACGGCACCTGGTAACGGTCGAGAAACCTGGTCTCGAACGGGAAGATGGTCAGCAGCAGATCCACCGCCCGGCGGATCTTGCGCACGCGGCGCGTCCGCCAGGCCCAGACGGTCGGACTCACATAGTGCACCGTAGGAACGCCGGCAGCGCGCATCCGGCACTCGACACCGAGGTTGAAATCGGGGGCATCGACACCGATGAATGCCGCCGGTGGGGTGTCCCTCCATCGCTGCAGAAGGCCTGCACGCAACCGCAGCAGTCGCGGCAGGTGTTGCAGGACCTCGAACAGACCCATCACCGACAGATCATCCATCGACGCCCATTCGTCGATGCCACTGGCGGTCATCAATGGACCGGCAACGCCCTCGAACTGAACGCCTGGCAGCAACTCACGCAGCGCATCCATCAGCCCCGCAGCAAGCAGATCCCCCGAAGGTTCTGCGGCGACGATGCCGATGCGCAGCGGCCGCACGCGCAATGCCCTCAGCGCACGATGCTGCGTTCGCTGACGGCCAGGAACTCCGCCATCACGCGCAGCTCTTCGCTCCCAACAGCCGATGCAGCTATCTGCTCGCGCGCAGTCGCCAGCGGCAGCTCTGAGGTGTAGAGCGTCTTGTAGGCCCGCTTGATTGTGGCGATCTGCTCAGTGGTGAAGCCGCGCCTGTGCAGCCCCTCACTGTTGATGCCGTGTGGCCGCGCGGGATGACCGGCCGCCATGACGTACGGCGGGATGTCCTTGCTGATCACGCTACCCATAGCAGTGAAGCAGTGCTGACCGATACGGCAGAACTGATGCACGATGCTGAAGCCACCGAGTATCGCCCAGTCACCGATGTGGACATGCCCTCCCAGTGAAGCCGCGTTGGCAAGAATCACCTGGTTACCGATGCGACAGTCGTGCGCCACATGCGTATAGGCCATCAGGAGGTTGTCGTTGCCGATACAGGTGCACGACTGATCCTGAACAGTGCCCCGATGCACGGTAGTGAACTCGCGGATGGTGTTGCGATCGCCGATCTCGAGGTAGGTCTGCTCACCCGCGTACTTCTTGTCCTGCGGGTCCTCGCCCACGGAGGCAAACTGGAAGATACGATTGTCGCGCCCGATGCTGCACGGACCGCGAATCACTGCATGAGGTCCGACCGTGGTTCCTTTGGCTATCCTTACCCCGGCACCGACGATCGTGAACGGCCCGATGGATACGCCCTCGTCGATTTCCGCAGCCGGATCGATGACCGCACGTGGGTCGATCACGTTCAGAGATTCCGTGCAGTACACATGATCTCGGCAGAGGCGACCGCGCTGCCATCCACTTTGGCCTCGGCTGCAAAAACCCATATCTCGCGTCGATGTTTGAGCACCTCGACCTCGAACACGAGCTGGTCACCCGGCATCACCGGGCGCTTGAATCGCGCCTTGTCCACACCCACCAGATAATAGATCGCCTCTTTCGGGACCTCCGCGCTCTCCATCGCCAGGAGGCCCGTTGCCTGCGCC
The DNA here is from genome assembly GCA_024235315.1 of Chromatiaceae bacterium. Taxonomy (GTDB): domain Bacteria; phylum Pseudomonadota; class Gammaproteobacteria; order Chromatiales; family Chromatiaceae; genus Thiosocius. Next base: position 26,744 of record JACKMP010000001.1, read on the forward strand.
ATTGCTTCGATCAGCAGGACCCCGGGCATCACCGGCTTGCTCGGAAAATGTCCCTGAAAGAAAGGTTCGTTGATGGTTACGTTCTTGATCGCCACCAGACGCTTGCCCGGCTCGACTTCGATAACCCGATCCACCAGCAGGAACGGATACCGGTGCGGCAGCAGGCTTTGAATTTGCTGAATATCCATGGCGTCTAACGCAACCTCCTCAATGTTTGATCTTCACTTCGTTCTGTTCTGCAGACGCGGCTGCCCGGATCATTAGCGTCCATGGTCATCCGGCCGCAACGAGGCCAGTTCCTGCTCCAGCGCCTTGACCCGCCGCACCATATCATCGAGTTGACGCAAACGCGCAAAGTTCTTCAGCCACACCGCATGCTCCATCGCCGGCACGGTTCCAGTGTACACACCCGGTTTCGATATCGACCGGGTCACCGATGAAACACCCGACACATGCACGTGATCGGTCAACTCCACGTGACCGGTGATCCCTGCCCCGCCGGCAATGGTGCAATAGGCACCCACACGTGAAGAGCCGGCAATCGCGGCACAACCGGCGATCGCAGTATGCCGACCGACCTGCACGTTGTGCGCAACATGCACCTGACTGTCGATCTTCACGCCGTCCGCAATCTCGGTGTCGGCGATGGCACCGCGATCGATCGACGAGCACGAACCCACTTCGACATCGTCACCCAGCACGGCACGACCGATCTGCGGAATCTTGACCCAGGCGCCTTCGTCATTTGCCAGACCGAAACCGTCGCTGCCGATCACCGCACCCGGGTGTATCAGGCAGCGCCTGCCCAGCCGCGTATCGCTGCACAGCGTGACTGCAGCCACGAGGTGCGAACCGGCACCGACATATGCATTTTCGAGCACCACACAACCGGGCCCAAGAATGACACCCTCTTCGATCACGGCACCGGGACCGACGTAACAGTTCGCGGCAATCGCCGCAGTCACCGCGACCTGCGCCAGCGGATCGACGACCGCAGTCGCGTGAATGCCGGGGGCAGGTTCGGCAGACGGATAGAGGCGGTTCATCACCCGCGCATGGGCCAGGTAGGGGTTGTCGGTGACCAGGCAATCCACCGGACAATCACTGACATCCGCCGGTGCGAGAATCACCGCGGACGCCCGGGTGGTCTTCAGATACGACTTGTAGCGACGATTGGCAAGAAAGCTGACGGCGCCCTCGTCGGCATCCTGCAAAGTCGCGACCCGGTCGACCATTCGGCCCGGGTCGCCACGCAATTGCGCCTGTGCCACCTCGGCCAGTTCCTGCAACGTCAGCCCCATCGGATACCCCCGATCACTTGGCTGCCTGATCGAGCTCACGCATGCGCAGCAATACCTTTTCGGTGATATTGGCGCGATCCGAGGCCCATGTCACACCGCTCTCCAACACGATGTCCAGGCTCTCCGCCTTGGCAACCTCGGCAATCACTTCGGACAGTACGCGACGCAGGCGGTCCATCTCTTCGCTGAGGCGCAGGCGTCGGTCGCTTTCCAACTCTTCCTTTGCGTTTTCCAGGCGCAGGGTGCGCGAGCGGATGTCGCGCTGCAGGCTCTTTGCCTCCGCGTCGCTCATCTTGTCGCGATCGCGCAACAGCTTCTCTTCGAGCTGACCGATCTGTTCCTGTTGTGCAGCAGTCTTGGACTCCCGCGCAGCAAACTCCGCGCGGATCTTCTCACGCACCTTTGCCACCTGCGGCGCCTCGGTCTGAAGTCGCACCGCATTGACAACGGCCACCGTGACCTCCGCCGCGAAGGGCGCCGTCGGCAGCAGGCACAGGGCCGCCACCGCTACCAACAACCCATGTTTGTTCATTGTCATACCTCGCAGGTTCAGAAGGTTGAACCGAAGGAGAACTGGAACTGTTCCTTCTCGTCCTGACTGTCAGCAGCGAACGGAATGGCGTAGCTCATCGTCAGTGCACCGACCGGAGAAAGCCAGGAGAATCCCAGGCCAGTGGAATAACGCAGTTCATTGGTGTCGAAAAGGCCGTTGTTCTTCAGATTGGCGACACTGCCAAGATCAACGAATGCCGCCAGCCGGATGGATTCACTGCTCTTCATGAAAGGTGGGGGAAACAGCAGTTCGAAACTTCCCGCATACATCGCATTGCCGCCGATGGACTCACCCTGCGAATCACGCGGACCCACAGAACGCGCGGCAAAGCCGCGGATGCTGCCTGGTCCGCCACCGTAGAAGTTTTCCCACAGCGGCAGTATCGAAGTACCGCCCATGGCATCACCATAGGCGATTTCACCGTTGACCGATATGACGAAATCGTTGGTCAGCTCCCAGTAACGGCGATGCTCATAGGAGATCTTGTAGTACTGCAGATCGCTTCCCGGCAGGCTGACTTCACCGAACAGGGACTGCAGTGCGCCGGTCCTGGGGAAGATTGCGCTGTTGCGTGAATCGTGACGCCAGTTGAGCGTGACCTCGAAGTCGAGGAACTCGTTCCCCTCCGCCGACTGGAAATCCAGGACCTCCTGCGAAGGTGCCGTGCCCACCTCGAAGTTGATGTGATGCAGCGCCAGGCCGAAGTTGAAGCGATTGAACTCGCTCAGTGGGATACCGAAGCTCATCCCGACGATGCCGTCATCGGTCTTGTAGTCGGCGGCATCCAGTTCATCGAAGTCCGTCGACTTGTAGATCAGGTCGAATCCGCGACTGATCCCGTCAATCGTGTAATAGGGGTTGGTCGACGATACCTGGTAGTGGCGGTTTGCGCTGCTGGTCTTGAGTGCCAGCGATACCTTCTTGCCGGTACCCGCGAAGTTGTCCTGATTGACCGACGCATTGAGAATCACACCGTCAGACTGCGAGTAACCCAGGCCCGCCAGCAGTGAGCCCGATGGTTTCTCATCAACGCTGACATTGATATCCACCTCATCGACAGAAGACGGTACCGAGGGGGTCTCGACCGACACGCTGTCGAAATAGCCGGTGCGCTGCACGCGCGTACGCGACAGTTTGAGCTTCTCGCCCGAGAACCACGCCGATTCCATCTGCCTGAATTCGCGGCGCACGACTTCGTCGCGGGTACGCGAGTTGCCCCGGATGTTGATACGCCGGACGTAGGCGCGTTTGCCCGGATCGACAAAGAAAGTGATCGCCACCGTCTTTTTGTCTTCATCGATCTCGGGGACACTGTTGACGTTGGCGAACGCATGTCCGAGATCGGACAGTTTGGCCGACACGCGGTCGCTGCTCTCGACGACAGCCTTGCGCGCAAACGGCTCGCCGCGGCGCAGGTGAATCAGTGGGAAATATTCTTCCGCGTCACCGACCAGATCACCGGCGAGGCGAATGTCACTGATCGTGTAGATCGCACCCTCGCTGATATTGATGGTGATGTAGATGTCCTTCTTGTCCGGCGTGATCGTGACCTGGGTCGAGTCGATCTTGAAGTTCACATAGCCGCGGTCGAGATAGTACGATCGCAGCGCCTCGAGATCGCCCGCCAGTTTGGGCCGTGAATACTGGTTGTCGCGGGTGAAACGCGACAGCCAGCCGCCGGTCGACAGTTCGAATTCGTCGAGCAGGTCTTCCTCGTCGAACGCCTTGTTGCCGACGATGTTGATCTTCTTGATCAGCGCGGTCTCACCCTCGATCACGTCGATGTCGATGGAGACGCGATTGCGTTCCAGTGGCGTGACGGTCGAGGTCAAACTGACCGCATACTTGCCCTGGTTGTAGTACTGGCGTTCGAGTTCCTGCTCGATTCGGTCAAGTACCGAGCGCTCGAAGGTGCGGCCTTCAGCGAGCCCGATGTCCTTGAGTCCTTCCTTGAGTTTGTCGCTATCGATCGACTTGTTGCCGGAAAAGTTGATCTCCGAGATGGCCGGCCGCTCGGTGACCACGACAGCGAGCACGTCGCCATGCTTTTCCAGGCGCACATCCTGAAAGAACCCCGTCTTGTAGAGCGCACGCACGATATCCGAGGTCTGGTCGAGATCGACGATATCACCGGGTTTGACAGGCAGGTAGTTGAAGACGGTACCGGCGGTGATGCGCTGCAGGCCCTCCACCCGGATGTCGGAAATGCGGAAACCTTCTGCAAAAACCTGTGCGGCGGCGCCAAGCAGCAATAAAACACACCCGAGTCTTGCCCGCATTTGCACTCTCTTGTACACCGATTTCCCGTTGCGGCGACCTGCACGCTCAGGCGAGCCGGTCGTCAGAAGAGCCGGAATTATAGGGTATTGGAAGAGCCAAAAGTAGGCTCAAGCGGGCATCCTGCTAGTCGAGGAGGCGCAGGATGTCGACGTAAAACGCCACCGTCATCAATCCGAGCAGCAGCATCAGTCCAATCTTCTGTCCATGCAGCATGGCCGCCTCGGACAGCGGACTCCCTTTTACCGCCTCGATCGCGAAATACAGCAGATGCCCGCCGTCCAGTACCGGAATCGGCAGCAGATTGAGCACGCCCAGGCTGATGCTCACGATCGCCAGGAACTTGAGAAAGTAGACAAAACCGATGCTCGCCGTCTTGCCGGCAGCATCGGCGATGGTGATAGGGCCACTCAGATTGTGAATCGAGGCCTCTCCGGTCAACACACGCCAGATGACCTTGAGCGTCAACACCGAGTATTCCCAGGTACGCCCGACAGCCGCTGGCAGGGCCTCGGCCCAGCCCATCCGATACATGACCTGGTAGCGTTCAGCCAGGCCCGGCACCGGCTGGTTCGATGCCCCGATGCGACCGATCACCGCGTCGTCGCGCGCATGCGGCGCCGGTGTCAGCCCAATGTGCCGGGATTCCCCCGAACGTTCGATCTCGAGATCTATCGCCACGCCAGGCCGCGCCTGGACGTATTTCACCCAGTGATCCCATTGGCCGATCGGGTTCCCGTCGGCGCTCAGGATGCGGTCACCGGCCTGCAGGCCGGCGAGATCGGCCGCCTCCCCTTTCAGGATCTTGCCGAACACCGGCGGGACGGCCGGATGCTGCGGTGTCAGACCCAGGTGCGCAAGCAGGTCGGCCGTCTCGGCCAGATCGCCAACCTCGGCCGAGGGCATGACGCTCACCCGTTCGACGCCACCAGCGTCGCGTACCGCGATGTGCAGTTCCGGACGCCCCACCGATGCAGTGGCGAATTCCTGCAGCGCCAAGGCCCAGGTGGGCGTCACCTGGCCGTTTATCGCGATGATCTCGTCACCGGCGCGCAACTGCGCCCTGGCCGCAGGCGTCCCGGCCGCAATCTCACCGATCAGCGGCCGGATGCCGGTCTCACCGATCACCAGCACGCCCCAGAACGCCGCAATCGCGAACAGGAAATTGAACAACGGCCCGGCCACCACGACGGCCGAACGCACCCACAATGACTGACGGTTGAACGCCCGGTGACGTTCCGCCGGCGCGACCGGACCTTCGTGTTCGTCGAGCATCTTCACGTAGCCGCCAAGCGGTATGGCAGCGATAACATACTCCGGCTCATCGGGCGCAGACTGTCGCCGCCACAGCGCACGTCCAAAGCCGATCGAAAACCGCAGCACCTTCACGCCAAGGCGTCGCGCAACCCAGAAATGCCCGAATTCGTGGACCGCGACCAGCAGGCCCACGGCAACGACAAATGCCAGGATCTTGAACAGGAAATCGTCCATCGGCCTATCAGACCACGCGCCGCAGCTGTTGTTCCGCAATGCCGCGTGCGCGCGCATCCACTGCAAGCAACTCGTCGAGACTGTCCGCCGCGCCGATATCGACACTGTCCAGGGTTCGCTCCACCACCTCGGCGATGCCGGTAAAGCCCAGCTCACCGTCGAGGAACCGCGCCACAGCGACCTCGTTCGCCGCGTTCAGCACCGCCGGGGCGGTACCGCCCGCCATCACCGCCTCGAAAGCGAGGCGCAGACACGGAAAGCGCACCAGGTCCGGCGGCTCAAAATCCAGCCGTGCGATCTCGAACAGGTCGAGCATGGCCACACCCGAGCTGTGCCGCTCCGGCCAGGCAAGCGCATGAGCGATCGGGGTGCGCATGTCCGGGTTGCCAAGCTGTGCCAGCACCGATCCGTCGACGTATTGCACCATCGAATGGATCACGCTCTGAGGATGCACGACCACCCGGATCTGTTCGGGATGGGCATCGAACAGCCAGCGCGCCTCGATGACTTCCAGGCCCTTGTTCATCATGGTCGCCGAATCGACCGAGATCTTGCGGCCCATCTCCCAGTTCGGGTGGGCACATGCCTGCACGGGCGTGACATCGTGCAGCTCGGACAAGGGGCGGCAGCGAAACGGGCCACCCGAAGCAGTCAACAGGATATGCTCGACGCCGACCCTGTCCAGGCCGCCGCCGAAGCCAGGGGGCAGGCATTGAAACACCGCGTTGTGCTCGCTGTCGATCGGCAGAATCTGTGCGCCACTCGCCTTTGCAGCTGCCATGAACAGCGCGCCCGACACCACCAGCGCCTCCTTGTTCGCCAACAGGATACGCCGACCCAGACGCACCGCTGCCAGGGTCGGCAGGACACCGGCCGCGCCAACGATCGCCGCCATCAGGTCGGTCGCGTCTGGGTGGGTCGCCACCGCATCAAGCCCGGCCGGCCCGGCCATCACCTCGACCCCGAGCCCCTCGGCGGCGACTGCACGCTGCAATGCTGTCGCTGCCGCCGGATCGGCCATCGCCGCCAGGCTCGGACGGAACTGCCGGCACTGGTCGAGCATGCCCTGAACATCACGATGCGCACTCAGGGCAACCACCTGGTAGCGCTCGGGATGGCGCGCGATGACGTCGAGCGTGCTGACGCCAATCGAGCCTGTCGAGCCGAGGATGGCCACGCCCCTCACGCGGCGCCCCCCATCAGGCTGGCGCCCAGCGCAAATACCGGCGCCGCCGCAAGCAGGCTGTCGATTCGGTCCAACATGCCGCCATGCCCTGGCAGCAGCTGACCGCTGTCCTTTACGCCGGCCTCGCGTTTGAGTCTGCTCTCCCACAGGTCGCCACCAATCGAAATGGCGACCACCAGAACACACAGCAACGCCCAGGGCAGCATCGGCAGCTCACCCACCAGGCCGCTGGCCGACAGGAGCAGCCCACTGAGCAGCCCGCCGCTTATGGCCCCGCCGACGCCCGCCCAGGTCTTGCCCGGGCTGACAAACGGCGACAGCTTGCTGCGGCCGAATGCGCGCCCGGCAAAATATGCACCGGTATCGGCAATCCAGATCAGGACAAACAGGAACAGCACCAGGGCCGGGCCCTGCGTGCCGGCGCCATGCAACCGGACGATCGAAACCCAAGCGGTCACCAGCACCAGGCCGCCGAGCAGCAGGATGATCGGCCGTGTGACCACAGTCTTCGGCAACTCGCGGCGACGCATCACCAATGCCACGGTCATCCCCGTCCACCAAAGTGCCATCATCCACTGTGACGCGATGAGCAGCGGGGGCGTCACGAAGCGCTGCGCCAGCCACAGCAGCACCGCGACCACGGAAACAAACGCCAGCGGCAGCGTCATGCCGCGCAGATGGGCCAAACGCCCCATCTCGTAGGCGCCCACGAGCACCATCAGGCCGAGCACCGACGCCAGCATCGGCGTGTCGAGATAGAGGATGCCCGCCACCACCAGCGGGATCAGGACCAATGCGGTCAGGACGCGTTGCCACAGCATTGGCGATCACCCCCCCAGTTGTGCGCCGGTCTGCCCGAACCGGCGCTGTCGCGTGGCGAAGGCAGCCAAGGCATCCGCAAAAACCGCGGCATCAAAGTCCGGCCACAGCACCGGGGTGAAATACAGCTCGGTGTAGGCACAATGCCACAACAGGAAATTGCTGATCCGCAGTTCACCGCCGGTACGGATGAACAGATCGGGGTCCGGCAGGTCGCCAAGCGCGGTGGCACCTGCGAATACCGCCTCGTCGATGTCGTCGGGGTCGAGCTCGCCACGACGCACAGCGCCGGCGAGGCGCCTCGCGGCCTGGGTGATGTCCCAGCGGCCGCCGTAGTTGGCCGCTATCTGCAGTACCAGGCGTCGATTGTTGCTGGTGGCGCTTTCCGACGCACGGATACGCTGCTGCAGCTTATCGGGAAACGCCGAGATGTCGCCGATCACGCGCAGCTGGATATCGTTGCTCTGCATGCGCTTGACCTCACGCTGCAACGCTGTCAGGAACAGCTCCATCAGCAGCGATACCTCACCCGGCGGCCGGCGCCAGTTCTCGCTGCTGAACGCAAACAGCGTAAGCACCTTCACCCCGTGACGGATGCACTCCTCGATCGTGGTGCGTACGCTGTTGACACCCGCGCGGTGTCCGGCATGACGCGCCTGTCCGCGCGCCTCGGCCCACCGCCCGTTGCCGTCCATGATGATCGCCACATGCGTGGGGACAGCCCGTGATTGGGTGATTATCCCGCCGGTATCAGCCTCGTCTGCCATGCGAGCCTCGACGTGCTCAGACGGACATGAGGTCTTTTTCTTTCCTCTCGAGCAGCTCGTCGATCTCCTTTACGTGCTGATCGGTCAGCTTCTGGATGATCTCCTGACCGCGACGCTCGTCGTCTTCGGAGATCAGCTTGTCCTTCACCAGCGCCTTGAGGTCATTGTTGGCGTCCCGGCGGATATTACGCACCGCGACCCGCGCCTGCTCGGCCTCATGGCGCACGATCTTCGCCATGTCGCGCCGGCGCTCCTCGGTCAGCTGCGGCATCGGCACCCGAATCAGGGTACCGGCGGAATTCGGGTTCAGCCCGAGATCGGACTCCATGATCGCCTTCTCAACCGCCTTCACCATCTGCTGTTCGTATGGCTGCACAGTGATGGTGCGCGAATCCTCGACACCGACGTTGGCCACCTGCTTGAGCGGCACGTCCGAACCATAATAGGAAACCGTCAGGTGATCGAGCAGGCTGGCATGGGCCCGGCCCGTCCGAACTTTGGCCAGGTTCTCGCCGAGCGATTCGACGCTCTTGGCCATTCGGCTCGCGGCATCCTTTTTGATGTCGTCAATCATGACTTCTCTCCACTCGTGACCAGGGTACCGATCGCCTCACCCTGGACGACACGCTGCAAAGCGCCTTCAGTATTGATGTTCATTACGCGCAAGGGCATCGCGTGCTCCTTGCACAACACGACGGCTGTCGCATCCATCACCGCCAACCCCTCGCGTAGCACGCGATCGTAACTCAGATACGGATAAAATTCGGCGTCCGCATGTTTGAACGGATCGGCCGAGTAGACACCGTCCACCTTGGTCGCCTTTATCATTACATCGGCGCCAATCTCGATGGCGCGCAGGCTGGCCGCCGAATCAGTGGTGAAAAAAGGATTACCGGTGCCAGCCGAAAGAATCACGACGCGACCGGCCTGCAGGTGCCTGACGGCGTCGTTGCGGCTGTAGTACTCACACACCTGATCGATACGGAATGCCGACAGGGTGCGCGCATCCACCCCCTGCTTCAGCAGGGCGTCCTGCATCGCCAGCGAGTTCATTACCGTTGCCAGCATGCCGATATGGTCGCCGGTGACACGATCGAAGCCCCCGCCGGCCAGACCTGCGCCGCGGAAGATGTTGCCGCCGCCGATTACCAGCCCGACCTGCACGCCGCGACGCACCAGATCGGCGATTTCACTGGCGACACGCGCCATCACCGCAGGATCGATTCCGAAATCAGCACTGCCCATCAGGGCCTCACCGCTGAGTTTCAGGAGTATCCGCTGCGGCGTTTTGTCATCTGGCATATGGAGACTGGTTCGACCTCGTGATTTACGGTTCAGACAGGACGGCCCGCACCAGGGCGGGCCGTTCGTCGCTCACTCGCCGCGCGCAGCGGCGGCGGCCTGGGCCATGACTTCCTCACGGAAATCTTCGACCTTCTTCTCAATCCCCTCGCCAACCTCGAAACGGGTGAAGGCGTTGACCGTCGCGCCGTTTGCCTGCAGCAACTTTGCAACAGTCGTGTCGGGATCCTTGACGAAGGCCTGGCCAAGCAGCGTGATCTCGCTCAGATACTTGCGCATACGGCCGTCGACCATCTTCTCGATGATGTTGTCGGGCTTGCCGCTGTCACGCGCCTGCGCCTCGGTGATCTCGCGCTCCTTGGCAAGCAGGTCGGCAGGCACCTGAGCCTCGCTGACGCATACCGGGTTGCTCGCGGCGATATGCATGGCCAGGTCGCGCCCCAGGGTCTCGTCGCCACCGGTCATGTCGATGATGACGCCGATGCGCACACCGTGACTGTAACTATAGATGGCGCCCGTTGCCTGGGCCCGCACGAACCGACGCACGTTCATGTTCTCACCGATCTTGGACACCAGCGCCTGGCGCGCCTCTTCGATCGTGGTGTCTTCACCCTCATGCAACGGCAGCGCCATCAGCGCGGCAACGTCGGGGGTATCGCTGTGCAGTGCGCGCTCGCCAACGGCGTCAGCAAACGACTTGAAGTTGTCGTCTTTGGCGACAAAGTCGGTCTCGCAGTTCACTTCGACCATTACCGCACGGTCGGTGCCATCGTGTGCGATCACGATCACGCCGTCCGCCGCGGTACGGCCTGCCTTCTTCGCCGCCCTGGCCTGGCCGGACTTGCGCATGTTCTCGATAGCGGCTTCGATGTCGCCGTTGGTCTCGGTCAGTGCGTTCTTGCACTCCATCATGCCAGCGCCGGTGCGCTCGCGCAGTTCCTTCACCAGGGAAGCAGTGATCGCCATGCTTATTTCACCTCAAATTTGCAGAATTTCGCTGATAACGAACGGCCCCCGGCCGGCACGCCGGTCAGGGGCACATCGTTTGGACGTACGCAATCGACGCCGGGGTTCAGCCCGCGGCGGCATCCGCCGTTTCGCTGCGGCCGGCAGAAACGGACGTGGCCGCAGCCGCGCGGCCTTCGAGGATCGCCGCCGAGGCGCCCTGCACGTACAGCTGGACCGCGCGAATCGCGTCGTCATTGCCCGGGATGACATAGTCGATGCCTTCCGGGTCGTTGTTCGTATCGACCACGCCGATCACCGGGATACCCAGCTTGCGGGCTTCGGCGATGGCGATTTTTTCGTGACCGGTATCAACCACGAACAGCGCGTCCGGCAGGCCGTTCATCTCTTTGATACCGCCGAGGCTGCGCTCGAGTTTTTCCTTTTCGCGCCGCAGGGTCAGCGCTTCCTTCTTGTTGAAGCGTGCCGACATCGAGCCGTCGCTTTCCATCGCCTCGAGTTCTTTCAGGCGCTTGATCGACTGCTTGATGGTCTTGAAATTGGTCAACATGCCGCCGAGCCAGCGGTGATTTACAAAGGGCATGTTGCAGCGCTCCGCTTCTTCGCGCACCACGTCGCGTGCGGAACGCTTGGTGCCCACGAACATCAACTTGCCACCGTTGGCCGCCAACTTGCCGACAAAGTTCATCGCGTCGTTGTACAGCGGCAGGGTCTTTTCGAGATTGACGATGTGGATCTTGTTACGATGGCCAAAGATATACGGACCCATTTTCGGGTTCCAGTAACGGGTCTGGTGGCCAAAGTGCACGCCAGCTTCAAGCATTTGGCGCATGGAAACATTGCTCATGGATTACTCCGGTTATGGTTGGGTTGAGCCTCCACGCACCCTGGTGACCGACCCGGCTTTCGCCGGGCACCCAGGCACCGAGTAGTGGTACGTGTGTGTCGTTTGATTAACCCTGTAAACAGGGCGCTTGGCGGCCGTTGCTGCCGAGCGGCGCGTTTTATACCATAAGCGCCCCCGGGGCTCAATCCAATAATTGCGCCAACATCTTGTTTTTCACACCAATTCCATGCAAGGGGCGGAGATGCCTGTCATCATCAAGACGCCGGACGAAATCGAAAAAATGCGCGTTGCCGGCCGCCTTGCCGCCGAGGTGCTGGAAATGATCGGCGAGCATGTCAGACCCGGGATCAGTACCGACGAACTGGACCAGATCTGTCACGACTACATCGTTGACGTACAGCAGGCGGTACCCGCGCCCCTCAACTACCGGGGTTTCCCGAAATCGATCTGCACCTCGGTCAACCACCAGGTCTGCCACGGGATTCCTGGGAACAAGATTCTCAAGGACGGCGATATCGTCAACATAGACGTGACAGTGATCAAGAACGGCTTCCACGGCGACACCAGCAAGATGTTCTTCATCGGCAGGGGCTCGATTCTCGCCGAGCGCCTGGTCGACGTGACGCAAAAGGCCATGTGGAAGGGCATAGAACTGGTCAAACCCGGGGCCCGCCTTGGTGACATCGGCCATGCCATCCAAAAGTTCGTCGAAGGCAATGGTTATTCGGTGGTGCAGGAATACTGCGGCCACGGGATCGGGCGTGGGTTCCACGAAGACCCCCAGGTGCTGCACTACGGCGAACCGAATACCGGCCTCGTGCTGCAGCCCGGCATGACCTTTACCATCGAGCCCATGGTCAATGCGGGCAAGCGCAACGTGAAACTGCTGCCTGACGGCTGGACGGTGGTGACCAAGGACCGCAAGCTCTCCGCGCAGTGGGAGCACACCGTGCTGGTCACCCCTTCCGGTTATGAGGTACTCACCTTGCGTTCAGAAGAACGCCAGGTGGCGGCCGGCTGAATTATCCGTGACCGACGCCTTGCTGGAAGACCTGGACCGGCGCCTTGCCGCCGGCGAACCGCTGCTGCCGACTTACAAGTCCAAGGTCCGTGAGTCGCACGCCCTGCTGGCTCAACGTTTCCACCAGGGTGCGCGCGCCAGCCTGCTGGTACGGCAGGCCGCCTATTTCACCGATGCCATCCTGCAGCGTGCGTGGTCGCGCTTTCTGCCGCTGGACGCCAAAGCCAGCCTGATCGCCGTCGGCGGATACGGGCGCGGCGAACTCCACCCGGCATCTGACGTCGACGTGCTGATCCTTACCTCTGGCGACCCACAATCCCTGGCCGAGCACATCGAACCCCTGGTGATGTTCCTCTGGGACATCGGCCTGGAGATTGGCCACAGTGTGCGCAGCCTGGCGCAATGCATCGATGAGGCCAGAGCTGACATCACCGTCGTCACCAACCTGGTCGAATCACGGCTGCTGGCCGGTGACCCTCAGCTCTTCGACCTGCTCGGCGAGGCGACCGGCCCGCAGCATATCTGGCCAACCGCCGCATTCTTCTCCGCCAAGGTCGAGGAACAGCGGGTGCGCCACGCCAAGTTCGACGACAGCGGCCAGAACCTTGAACCCAACCTGAAGGAAGGTCCGGGTGGGCTGCGCGATATCCAGACCATTGGCTGGGTCGCCAAGCGCCATTTCGGCGTCGACACCATGGCGGCGCTGGTCGAGCATGGCTTTCTGAACGACCGCGAATACCGTCAGCTCAAGCGCGGCGAAGAGCATCTGTGGCGCGTGCGCTACGCCCTGCACCTGCTGACCGGCCGGCACGAGGATCGCCTGCTGTTCGAACATCAGCGCGCACTCGCCAACCAGTTCGGTTACACCGATGCCACTGCCAACCTGGCGGTCGAACAGTTCATGCAGGACTACTACCGGCGCGTGGTCGAGATGCAGCGGCTCAACGAAATGCTGCTGCAGCTGTTCGAAGAGGCCATCCTGCTGAACAACGAGCTCGGTGAACCGGTGCCCATCAATCGCCGCTTCCAGGCCCGCAACGGCTATCTCGAGGTCGTGAACTCGGGGACGTTCGCACGCTTCCCTCTGGCCATGCTGGAGATGTTCCTGCTGCTGCAGCAGCACCCGCAGCTGCAGGGTGTGCGCGCCAGCACCATTCGCCTCGTACGCGCTCATCGCCACCTGATCGACGGACGGCTGCGCAACGACATCCGCGCCAGGGCATTGTTCATCGAGATATTCCGCCAGCGCGACGGCCTGACCCACGCTACGCGACGTATGCACCGATACGGCATTCTGTCGCGCTATCTGCCGGCATTCCATGCCGTCACCGGCCTGATGCAGTTCGATCTGTTTCATGTGTATACGGTGGACGAACATATCCTGATGGTGATCCGCAACATGCGTCGCTTCGCCCTCGAGAGACATGTCGACGAATGCCCGCGCTGCAACCAGGTGTACGCACAACTGCCCAAGCCGGAGCTGCTGTATCTTTCCGGCCTGTTCCACGACATCGCCAAGGGCCGCGGCGGCGACCATTCGGAACTCGGCGCCGAGGACGCGCACGCGTTCTGCCTGCGGCACGACCTCTCGGCCTTCGATGCCGAACTGGTGGCCTGGCTGGTGCGCAAGCATCTCGTGATGTCGCACACCGCACAGCACAAGGACATCGACGACCCTGAGGTCATCCAGGAATTCGCGCACATGGTCGGCACCCGGATCCGCCTCGACTATCTGTATCTGTTGACTGTCGCCGACATGCGCGGGACCAATCCGGCGCGTTGGAATTCGTGGAAGGCCGCCCTGCTCGACCACCTGCATGCACGCACCGCCGAGGCACTGGAACGCGGTCTCGACCAGCCCCGTGAGCAGGACGAAGTCATCACCGAGCGTCAAGCCGAGGCACGCATCGTGCTGCTGAAGAAAGGCTACGACAATGCCCAGTTGAACCTGTTCTGGATGTCGCTGAGCACCGATTACTTCCTGCAGAATTCGGTTGACGCCATCGTCTGGCACACCGAATTGCTGTGGCCGCCGGGCAAGTCGATCAGTGAAATGCATGTCGAGCTGCGGGAAGACCCGGTTCACAGGTGCACCGAGTTGTTTGTCTACGGTCCCGACCGCGACGACCTGTTCGCCCACTCGGCCGCCCTGCTCAACCAGTTGGGCCTGAATATCCTCAGCGCCCGTATCCAGACCACGGTTCAGGGCCTGAGTATCAATACCTACCTGGTGCTGGAAGAGGACGGCTCACGCATCCGTGGAGAAGAAAGACTCACCGGCATCCGCTATTTCCTCGAAGACGGACTCAACAGTACCGAACCGCCACTGGGCGTACCGCGCATGCCGCGGCAGCTGAAGAGCTTCCAGATGCCGTCACAGATCGGCTTCGAGCAGGACGAGACGCGCATGGTAACGCTGTTGATGCTGCTGACCAGTGATAGACCCGGCCTGCTGTCGATGGTCGGCCAGGTGTTCGCGGCCAGTAAACTGCGCCTGCACTTCGCACGGATCGCGACCGCCGGCGCGGAGGCACAGGACACGTTCGCCATCACCGACCGGGAAGACCAACCGATAACCGACCCGGAACGCCTGGCGGCAATCGCGGAAGCACTGCGCAGCAAACTGGACGATTGAAGGCCGGCTCCGGAATGTCGGGCATTTTTACAGCTGGACAGGACACAGCACCGAGAGTCCATGGAATCGTTATTTAAAACAAAACGTTACTAACATTGGCGTCTTTCTTGCTGATGTTTATTCCGGAGAACGCATTTTTTTGCCCGAGACCGGAACACTCCTCGTGCCAGCTGACCACACCCTTTCCGTTCAAGACGCCCGCAGCACGACCAATCGTGCGCTGTTGGCCATGTTCATCGTTATCGCAATGGCGCTCTGCCTGGTCCGACCGGCAACCGCGGGATCCCTGTTGGACGTGCCGATCGTTGGCGGCCGCCTGCTGGTTGCGAATACGGGATACGTGACGGCGACCTTCCTGGGCAGCGATGCCGGTTATTTCAACACCCTGTTCCTCGATGGCGATGCGGCCGACGTGCGACTGTTCGACAAGCACAGTGACGTCGGCGGCACCCCGCTCAATCTCGGTTGGTTCACGGCCGGGACCGAACTGGTGTTCCGCCTGGACGTGCGCAACACCGGCGACCGGTTTTTCAGCGGTGATGCCGCGCGCAACATCGATGGGATTGCGCACGCACTGGCCGTCACCACGCTCGAGCAGCAGACCTATGTGACCACCGTCGGATTCGAAGACCTGCTGGGTGGCGGCGATCTGGACTACAACGATTTCACCTTCGTGCTGCATAACGTCATCGACCCGCCTGCGATTCCCTCGCCTTCGGCGCTGGCGCTGCTCGGTCTTGGGATTGGCCTGCTCGGCTGGTCGCTGCACCGCCGTAATCTGCGACACTGACAGGCAGCACGGGCCCTCGCCGGAACAGGCGCGCCCCCGTTTGGGGCTGACCTCAGCCAACCGGTAACGGTAACGCAGCGACCGCCTGGCCGAACGCCTCAACCTGCCGCCAGTCTGTGAAATCGACCACTGCCTGTGGATCGGTCGGACCACCGGTCATCCGCATGATCAGGCGGATCATCTGGCGGTCCCAGAAGCCATACCTCGGGTAATCCAGCTTGCCGGCGAATACCGCAACGATGTCGGGCTGCCAGTCGATCGTTTTCAGGAAACGCCTGACGTAGGGATTGGTGTCGGCACGATTGCGCTGCGGTTTGCGCGCGACCAGGCTGACCGAAAAGAAAGCGGCCGGCCTGTCCGCCAACAGCGCCTTGTTGCGATTGATGAACTCGATGACGTTTTGTCGGTGCCTGCCGTAGCGGATGCTCGCGCCGACCACGACGCGATCGAATGTGGAGAGGTCGGCACCCGTCCCGTCGTCCAGCGAGACCAGGGTGGCGCGGTGACCCGATCGGCCCAGGATCCCTTCCAGGCATTCGCAGATCTCGCGGGTGTGCCCGTCCACCGTCGAATAGATCAGGAGCGTGTTCGACACCACCTTCACCCTTGCCCATGTGGCAGATACGGCATCACGCCTCGATCAACTCCCAGGCGTTGCCATCAGGGTCGCGACAAAACAGCGCGCGGCGCCCGGACCGGCTCATCGTGTAGTCAAAGCCCGCATCGCGCAGACGCGCGGCGAAACCATCAAGGTCACTTACCGTCACCGCGGTGTGGCGGTCGCGCCCGCCGTGCTCGGGCCGCGCATCCACCGGGTCCACGTTGGGCAGTTCCAGCAGATGCAAATGGCGATCACCAAGCCGCAACCAAGCCCCGGGAAAGCCCAGATCCGGTCGCGCGGGCTCGATCTGCAGACCCAGCACATCCTGGTAGAACTCCAGTGCGCGTGCCGTGTCGGCGACAATCAAACTGACGTGATGCAATCCGCTGACCCGTGTCATTTCGCCTGTTCCTCCTGCACGATCGCGATCAGCGCCGCGCTCAGGATCAGCATACCGCCGATCCACTCCTGCAGCGCAACGACCTCACCGGCCAGCCACCAGGCCGAGGCCGCGCCGACGACCAGCTCGAACAGCATGATCACGGCGGAGCGCTGCACCGGCATGTGCGTCACCCCGTAAACGACCGCCAGTGTCGACAACAGAAAACCGCAAACGCCGAGCAGGCCGGTGGTCCACCAGGCGAACGCTGGGGCATCGGGCAGCTCAACGGGCTGGACCAGGATGAATACCGCGGAAACCAGAACCACGCCGAGCCAGGCCAGCTGCGTCTTGGCCCGTATCCCCAGCCCGGTGATGCGCCGGGTCATGACGTTGTTCAGGGCGAAGGCAATGCCGGCGGTCAACGCCAGCAGGTCCGCACGGTTCAACGGCACACGGCCGACCGCCGGATCCCACAGCATCACCAGGGCCCCGCCCAGACCGAGACCGAGCATCACCCAGGTCGACCGGCTGAGCCGTTCACCCAGCAGCCAGCGGCCGAGCAACACCGTCCAGATCGGTGACAGGTAGAACAGCAATACCACCCGCACGACCTCGCCTTCGAGCACGGCGAGGACGAACGCCAGGTTGGTCCAGCCGGCCGCAAACATCAGCGTCAGCACGTCCGCCCGACAGCGCAGGGCGGCAGTGACCGACAGCTTGGCGAACGGCATGAACACCACAAATGCGGCGCCGTATCCCACCAGCGTGAGCCAGGCACCGTGCATGCCCAGTCCTTCGAGCAGGCGCGTCGGGTACCACATCACGCCCCAGAAGGTAGCACCGTACAACAGACCCAGAGTAGGCCCCAACCGGGCCAGCGCAGCATTCATGAAACTGATCGCCTATAATCGG
Organism: Chromatiaceae bacterium; assembly: GCA_024235315.1. Taxonomy (GTDB): domain Bacteria; phylum Pseudomonadota; class Gammaproteobacteria; order Chromatiales; family Chromatiaceae; genus Thiosocius. The sequence goes on from JACKMP010000001.1 coordinate 44,594, forward strand.
CCGCCCGGATCCAAGCTGCCCGTTGCATGAACCCCGACCTCGACAAACTCCAACCCTACCCGTTCGAGAAGCTGACGGCACTGCTGGCAGGCGTCACGCCGCCGGACAAGACACCTATCGCCCTGTCGATCGGCGAACCGAAGCATGCCACACCGGCGCTGATCACGGCAGCATTGCAGGAACACCTGGCCAAAGGCCTGGCATCCTATCCGCTGACCAAGGGCATCCCTGCACTGCGCGAGGCGATCGGCGACTGGTTGCGTGGACGCTTCGCCCTGCCGCGGCACTCGATCGACCCCGAACGCCACGTACTGCCGGTGAACGGTACGCGTGAAGCGCTGTTCTCGTTCGCCCAGGCCGTCATCGACCGTCGCCGCCCGGCAGTGGTGATGTCGCCCAATCCTTTCTACCAGATCTACGAAGGCGCTGCTCTGCTGGCCGGTGCCACACCGCACTTCATACCGTGCACAAACGAAAACGCCTACCTGCCCGATTTCGATGCTGTCAGCGCACAGACATGGAATGACTGCCAGCTGCTGTACCTGTGCTCTCCGGGCAACCCGACCGGCGCGGTGATCCCCCAGCAAACACTGCAGCGGCTGATCGGCCTGGCGGAACGACACGACTTCATCATCGCATCCGACGAGTGCTATTCGGAAATCTACTTCGACGAGTCCGACCCACCGGTCGGACTGTTGCAGGCCGCGGCCGCGATGGGCAACACCGATTACCGCCGCTGCGTGGTGTTCCACAGCCTGTCCAAACGCTCGAACGCGCCCGGACTGCGATCCGGCTTCGTCGCCGGCGACGCCGACGTGCTGGCCGGCTTTCTGCGCTACCGCACCTATCATGGCTGTGCTCTTCCTCTGCAGCATCAGCATGCAAGTATCGCCGCGTGGCGCGACGAGGCCCACGTCCGCGAGAATCGGCACCTGTACCGGGAGAAGTTCGACGCCGTGCTCGGGATCCTCGACGGCGTCCTCGACGTATCGCGCCCGCAGGCCGGCTTCTATCTGTGGCCGCGCACTCCGCTTGGCGACGAGACGTTCGCGCGCGCGCTTTTCGAGCGCCAGAACGTCACGGTGCTGCCCGGACGCTACCTGTCGCGCGATGCCGATGGCGTCAACCCCGGCGCAGGGCACGTCCGCATCGCGCTGGTTGCCGGAATGGACGAGTGCGTCGAGGCCGCGCGACGGATCAGAGAATTCATCACCTGTCTTTAGAAAACGAACCCGGGAGACCGTCATGAGCGATATCCAGTCCATCATCGTCGACGCATTCGAAAAGCGCGCCGAGATCACCCCGCGCAATGTCAGCACCAGCGTACGCGACGCCACGATGGAGGCGATCGAACAGCTCGACCGCGGCGAGATCAGGGTGGCCGAGAAACACGACGGCGGCTGGGTGGTCAATGACTGGGTGAAGAAGGCCGTACTGCTGTCGTTCCGCATCAACGACAACGAGTTCATCAAGGGCGGCTTCACCAACTATTACGACAAGGTGTCGTCCAAGTACGCCGACTACAACTCGAGAGAATTCCGTGAGTCGGGCGTACGCATCGTCCCGCCGGCCACCGCGCGCAAGGGCTCGTACATCGCCCCGAACTGTGTGCTGATGCCGTCTTACGTAAACATCGGCGCATACGTCGACTCCGGCACCATGGTCGACACCTGGGCCACCGTCGGCTCGTGTGCGCAAATCGGCAAGAACGTGCACCTTTCCGGTGGCGTCGGGATCGGCGGCGTGCTCGAACCGCTGCAAGCCGCGCCGACCATCATCGAGGACAACTGCTTCATCGGTGCACGCTCCGAGGTGGTCGAAGGGGTGATCGTCGAGGAAGGCTCGGTGATCTCGATGGGCGTCTATATTGGCCAGTCGACACGCATCTACGACCGCGAGAATGACGAGATCCTGTATGGCCGCATCCCCGCCGGCTCGGTGGTCGTATCGGGCAACCTGCCGTCGAAAGACGGCAAGTACAGCCTGTACTGTGCGGTCATCGTCAAGCGCGTGGACGAGAAGACCCGCTCGAAGGTCGGTATCAACGCCCTGCTGCGCGACATCTGAGCACCGGGTTCGTCAATCCGGACGTGAGACATGCGGGGCAGACCAACGCTGCCCCGCCTACCTGGAGAACGACGTGACGAGGCTGTACGGGATTGCGAACTGCGACACCATGAAGAAGGCTCGGGCCTGGCTCACCGAGCACAAAGTCGACTATGAGTTCCACGACTACAAGAAGTCGGGTATCGACGAAAAGATGCTGCGCCGCTGGGTCGGGGAACTCGGCTGGCAGGCCCTGCTGAACACGCGCGGCATGATGTGGCGCAAGGTCGCCGCCGAGGTGCGCGACAACATCGACGAAAGCTCCGCGATTGCGCTGATGTTGGCGACACCAAGCATCATCAGGCGACCCGTGCTCGACACCGGAAAGGCACGGCACGTGGGTTTCAAGCCCGATCAATATGCGGAGATATTCGACGAATGATGCCCAGCCACGAGATCTGCCATGTCTGACACCCTCGACCTCGCCATCGACCTCATCAGTCGCGCATCCGTGACCCCGGAGGATGCCGGCTGCCAGGCGGTCATGAAGCAGCGCCTGGCTGCGCTGGGATTCCGCAATGAGCCGATGCGTTTTTCCGACGTCGACAATTTCTGGGCAAGACGCGGCGACACGGGCCCCGTGCTGTGCTTTGCCGGGCATACCGACGTGGTGCCTGCCGGCCCCAGGGGGAAATGGCAGTCCGATCCGTTTGCGCCGACAATACGGGACGGCATGCTGTATGGACGCGGTGCCGCTGACATGAAGGGTTCGCTGGCGGCGATGGTCACGGCAACCGAGCGCTTCGTCGCACGCCATCCGGATCACCGAGGCTCGATTGCGTATCTGATCACCAGCGACGAGGAAGGACCGTCGATCAACGGCACGGTCAAGGTGGTCGAGACCCTCGAGGCACGCAATGAAAAAATCGACTGGTGTCTGGTCGGCGAGCCTTCGTCAAATCATGTCCTGGGAGACGTGGTCAAGAACGGGCGGCGCGGTTCACTCGGCGCCGTGCTCAGCGTGCGGGGCAGGCAGGGCCATGTCGCCTACCCGCATCTGGCACGCAACCCGGTGCACGAAGTGGCGCCCGCACTGGCCGAACTCGCCGCAACGGTGTGGGACAACGGCAACGAATTCTTCCCGCAAACCACGTTTCAGGTCTCCAACATCCATGCGGGCACCGGTGCCACCAACGTCATCCCCGGCGAATGCGAGGTGCTGTTCAACTTTCGCTACTCGACCGAGACAACGCACGAGAGTTTGCGTGAACGTGTGCAGGCGGTCCTCGACCGTCACGGGCTCGACTACACAATCGAATGGACCCTGTCCGGCTTGCCGTTCCTCACCCCACGCGGCGAACTGGTCGACGCGGCGCAACGAGCCATCAAAGCGGTTGCAGGCATCGAGACAGAGCTGTCGACCGCTGGAGGGACCTCTGACGGCCGCTTCATCGCACCGACCGGCGCACAGGTGCTGGAACTCGGTCCGCTGAACGCCACCATCCACCAGGTCGACGAATGTGTCGCCGTCGATGACCTCGACCGGCTGTCGGCGATGTACGAGAAGGTCCTCGAGCACCTGTTGGCCTGAGCACAGGCCGCCTGCCTCCACAACCTCCCCACGGTGCCAGCTGATCGGGATTAAAGTTTCGGTGTTGTCTGCCGAACATGCCCGGGACACGCAGCGCTGCCCGGCGCCTCTCCGCCGGACCTTTTCCTGGACGACAGTCTGCCTTGGAGACCACCGATGCCCCTGTGCAAGCGATTCACTGCCTTATTGACGCTCATGCTGATGTTGGCCGGTACTGTGGTGGCGGACGAGGGGCTTACGATGGGCGTCGCCCTCGACAAGGCCGGCCGTCAGCGCATGTTGACGCAGCATATGCTCAAGTCCTATGCCCTGACCGGAATGAAGCTGAGAATTGGTGCCGACGCTGATCTGCGCAAGGCGGCGGAATTGTTCGAGACCCAATTGAGCGAACTCACCGGCTTCGCGGCCAACGACGCCGAACGGGCCCAGATCGGCAAGATCCGCTTGCTGTGGGATGATCTGCGCCCCGAACTCGCTTTTCCGCCCGAACTGGATCGGGCCGGTGAACTCAACGATCTGGCCGAACTGCTGTTGCGCGAATCGCACCAACTGGTGTTGTTGCTCGAGCAGCGCTCCGGCACCGTCGCCGGACACCTGGTCAACATCTCCGGCCGCCAGCGCATGCTCTCGCAACGGATTGCCAAGTCTTATCTACTGGAGACATGGGGCCTTGGCGCGGCGGGATTGGCGCAGCAGTACGAAGAGGCCGTCGAGGAATTTCAAGCGGCCCTTTCGGAGCTGCAGGCAGCCAAGATCAACACGCCGGAGATCAACGAATCCCTCGCGCAAGTCCTGAAAAACTGGCAGATCTTTGGCATCAGCAATTTCAGCGCAAAATACGATGCCCGCGTGCCGTCGCTGGTCGTTCGTTCGATGGACAAGATACTTGGCCTGATGAACGACACCACTGCGCTCTACGCGCAACTCCACTAGGGCATTCCGGGTGCATTTTTCAAGAACGGGATGATGGGTGACGCCCCACGTCAAAAAGTTCATCGGCGTCGCCCTCGTTGCAGATGGATCTCGCCAGCGTTGAGAGGCACCAGGTCATGACTGGATTCTTTCGAGATCAGCAGTATCGTCATCGAACTGGGCGATGTCGCGATGGACGACGCGACGGCCGACCTGTTCATCTTCTGAACCGGCCCGCCTATTGAAGGAATTCCTGCCGCAGTCTCAGCTGCAGCAACTTTGCCTGGTGGAACGCCTCTTTCAGCATCGTGCGCTGCGGCGCCGTCAGGTGCGAGGGGTTGACCCGGTTGATCTCATCATAGTCTCCGCCACTGAGCTGGCGCTGTAGCCGCAGACGCTGCACGACGTCGAATGCCTCCACCGACGCCGCTGTGTCCGAGGGCTGGCGCTTCATCAATGGACCGACCGTGCGCAGGCGTTCCACCGTATTGGTCGTCCACACACCATGGCGCAGCCCCCAGATGCGGGCGGCATCGACAAAAGGGCGACTGCCGTAGGATTTCAGATCGATCGTATGCGGATAACGGCGCCCACCGTCGTAGGAGAAATTGCCGAACCAACCCAGCGCAGGCGTACAGCCCAATGCCTGCTCGGTCATCGCGCGCAGAAAGCGCGGATTCTGCTCCGGCTGCGGCAGCAGCCAACGGTGCAGGCTGTCGACCAGTTCGTCCTGCCCGTACAAGGGGCGAAAATCGAAAAAGATCGTCGCATTCAGCAGCGCCTCGGGCTCCGGCGTTGTCATCCAGGAACCGAAACGTGCGCGCCATTCAGCTGCAGACAGGCACCACGCGGGATTGCCGGCCATGATATTGCCGGGACAGCTCATGAAACCGCATTGATCGAGCGCACGATTGACCGCCTGCGCAAACGGCAGCAATTCGCTGCGGATCTGCTGCGTGTCCGACTCGTTGTCAGGGAGGAAAATCAGGCCGTTGTCCTGGTCGCCGGCAAACACGCGCTCGACCCGACCCTCGGAGCCGAACAGCATCCAGCACCAGGAAACCGGCGGCAGGTCGAATTCATCGGCAACGAGTTCGATGACCCGGATGCTGATCAGATCGTTGAGTCCGGACATCCACTGGCACAGCGACTCGACGCCCATGCCATTGCTGAACAGCTCCAGTCCACGTTCACGCACCGCGCGTGCGGCCCGCGCCATGCTATCGACGTTGTCCACCAGGTTGATGGTCTCGACCAGTTCCGCGGCACCTCCTTCGCGGAATCCGGGAAGATCGCCGGGCGACAACAGGTTGTACAGCCGACCGTCGGTCTCGAGCAGCACCAGGTGATCCAGCCGCCCTCTGGTCATCGTCACCCGTGCCCGATGCACCGAAGCATCGATCGGCAGGGTGGCGGGCGCGGCAGTCATGTAGGCAAACGTCGGATCCGTCAGTTGCGCCTGTTTCAGCGTGATCGCTTCGATCATGTCGTGCAGCGTGACGATGCCCAGCGGTGCTTCGGAACTCTCGGCCACCACCCCCGCCTGCAGGCCGGCCTGATTGAGCGCAAACATGCTGTCGCGCAGGGTCGCGTCAGGCCTGACGATCAGTGGCTCGCGGCGTACCAGGCGGCGCAGCGGGGCCTCGCCGGCACCGATCGCGGCATCCAGTGCCGGGTAGACGGCGACCGGATGCGGCTGTCCGGAGAGGCTGGAATCACGCGCCCTCGGCATCATGCCTGCGCGTCCGCGGTGGACGAACGGGCGAGCAGCTCGTTCACCTTTGCAACCAGTTCATGGGTCGAAAAAGGTTTGGTGATATAGGCGTCCGCACCCAGCGAGAGGCCTTTCTTCATCTCGGCTTCCCTGCCCTTGGCCGTCAGCATCAGTATCGGCATCCGTGCGATACGGGGGTCTGCGTTGACACGCACCTCGGAACATACCTCGAAGCCATTCTTGCGCGGCATCATGACGTCCAGAATCATCAGGTCGGGGGATGTCGCCACCAGCGTTTCGAGCGCTTCCTGACCATCACTTGCGGTCAACACAGTGTGCCCTTCGCGTTTCATCAGAAACGCCACCGACAGCACGATGTTCGGTTCGTCGTCCACGATCAGTACCGTTTTCGTCATCGCTCTCCCCGGCCGCTGCTCAGGCGCCGTCGTTTACCGGCAACTCGAAGATAAAGGTAGCACCTTTCCCGGGCCGGCTTTCCACCCAGATGCGCCCGCCGAGGTGTCCGATTATCCGGCGGCTGATCGGCAGGCCGAGTCCGGTACCCACGGGCTTCTCCGTGCCACCACTGCCCTGGCGGAACCTTTCAAAGATATGCCGCTGATCAGGTATGGCAATACCGGGGCCATTGTCGATCACGCTGACCCTGAAGTTCCGCCCATGCGCCTGCAGAATGATGCGCACCACCCCGCCGCCCTGGGGGGCGAACTTGACGGCGTTGGAGAGCAGGTTGACCAGGACCTGCATCAGGCGATCGTGGTCGGCTGTCACCACGCACGGCTCGGCAGGCACCTCACAGATAACACGTGCACCGCGTTCGGCGAACAGCTGCGCCGTCGACTCCGCGCCTTCGCGTATCAGCTCGCCGAGGTCGACATCTTCCGTATGCCAATCCGCGTTGTCGGATTCGATCTTCGCCAGATCGAGCACCTGATTCACCAGTCTGGACAACCGCTTGGTCTCGCTGACGATGATCTCCAGAAAGTGACGGCGCTGTTCGAGTTCGATTCTTGGATCGTCCTGCAGGATCTCGGAGAATGCACGGATCGAGGCCAGTGGCGTGCGCAGTTCGTGGGTCACCGACGACATGAAGTCGTCCTTCACCCGGTCGATCTCCTTGAGCTGCTCGTTTGCGGCCTTGAGTTCGCCGGTGGCGGCCTCGAGTTCCTGTGACTTCTGCTCCAGCTCGCGGCTGTAGGCACGGATCTGCGACGCCTCATCGAGGATATCCAGCACCTCGTCGAGGCCGAGTGCCTCCTCCGCGGTAACCGAGGCCACCATCACCCGCGACGAAGCACTGCCGATGGCGCCGGCCAGCAGGGTCTCGGCGAAATGCACCGTCTCGGCATCCGCCGGCAGCTGGTCGACGCTTTCGACCTCGCGCTGGTCGGCAAACCGGGCGAACGCATAACGCGCCCGCTCGACGCCGAGGAACCGTTCTGCGAGACGTGACAGTTCGTGGACCTCGGCCTTGCCACGCCACAGGGCGACACCGAAAGGTCGCTCGTGCTTGAGAACGTCGACGAACAGTGTTGCCTGGGTCGCCTCGTTGACGTTCGGCTGGCGACGCATCGAAAAGTACAGATAGGCACCGATGTTGAATGTCATGCTCCAGAACAGGCAGTGGGTGATCTCGTTCAGACCGCTCAGCCCGAACAGCTCCTGTGGACGCAACAGCGCAATGCCGAAGGGGCCGTGTTCGAGGAACCCGGCGGGTAACCACCCGGACTTGGCGAACGAAGGCAGCAGCAGCGTATACAGCCAGATGCCGAAGCCACACAGCAGACCCGCCAGCGCGCCGGCATGCGTGCCGCCCCGCCAGTAAAGGCCGATGATCATCGCTGGGGCGAACTGGGCAACTGCCGCGAAGCTGATCAATCCGATGCTGACAAGCGCGTAGGCCTCGCCGGCAAATCGGAAGTACAGATAACCAAGCAGCAGGATCACCACGATGGCGCCACGCCGGATCCGCAACAGCAACTGGCTGAAGTCCGACGGCGGCGGGATGCGTTTCCAGCGGCCCAGCAGGCCAGGCATCACCAGGTCATTGCAGACCATGGTGGACAGGGCGATGGTCTCCACGATCACCATGCCGGTAGCCGCGGACAGCCCGCCGATAAACACCAGCAACGACAGCAACGCCTGGCCATGGGCAATCGGCAGTGTCAACACGAAGGTGTCGGCGTCCACTGCCGTGCCGGCAAATGTCAGCTGCCCCGCCAGCGCGATCGGAATCACGAAGATGTTGATCAGCAGCAGGTACAAAGGAAACATCCAAACGGCCCGGCGCAGATGGCTCTCGTCGCTGTTTTCGACAACAGCGACCTGGAATTGCCGGGGCAGCATCATCACTGCCAATGCCGCCAGCAGGGTCAGCGAGAACCAGTTCCCGTATCCCCCGGCCGAGGCCACGGTCATGGTCTTCATGACGCCCGCTGCGGCCGCCTTGTCGAACACATCGACAAACCCGTCGTGCAGCACGAAGGTCGCGAACACGCCCACGCTCAGAAAGGCGACCAGTTTCACGATCGACTCGAACGCAATCGCCGCAACCATACCCTCGTGGCGTTCGCTGGCATCGAGATGGCGGGTCCCGAACAGGATGGTGAATGCAGCAAGGGCCAACGCAACATACAGCGCGGTATCCTGCAGGATCGGAATCGCGGCCACCACGCCCGTATCATTGACCAGCGGGTAGCTCTGCATGATCGTGACGCTCTGCGAGATCGCTTTGAGCTGCAGTGCGATATAGGGCACGACGCCGAGAACTGCAATGACAGTCACGATGCCGCCGAGCACCTGGCTTTTGCCATACCGCGAGGCGATGAAATCCGCGATAGAGGTGATGCGCTGCGCCTTGCTGACCCGGACCATCTTCAGCAACAGGGTGCCCCACAGCGCTGCAATCAGCGTGGGACCAAGATAGATCGGCAGAAACCCGATCCCACTCGCAGCTGCGCGCCCGACACTGCCGTAGTAGGTCCAGGCGGTGCAGTAGACAGCGAGTGACAGCGCATAGACCGTCGGACTGCTGATCACCGAGCGTTTTCTATCCGCCCGCCGGTCCGCCCAATACGCGATCGCGAACAGCAAGCCCAGATACAGCAACGCACATACGACGATGACCTTCGGGCCGAGCATAGGCCTGCGGCCGCCTCAGCGGTCGCTGCCCTCGACCGCGAGGGCTGCGAGGACGACGAGCAACAGCCACACGCCGAACAGGTACAGGAAACTCACCGGGTAACCGTGCCACGTGGTGGCACGGTCGAAGATCGTCAATGCTGGCGAACAGAGCAGCACGATGCCAACCAGAAAAATGCCAATCAGACGTTGCCTGGTCAGTATGGAACGTTGCATGTCGCCGGCAGCCTCGGAGGGATCCCTCGCACCAGTATAGCTGGCGATGGCGTGGAACCCGGGCGCAGCGCCGTGGTTAGGGCCGATCGCTGCGACGCAGCTGCAGACCGAGCGCCAGCTGATTGCGCAGCGCCCGCACCAGCCGCAAGGCCCCGGGTTCGAGGTGTAGACCACCGCAGCGCTCGTGCTCGGCGACGATGCACCCCACCGGACGGTCCTGCACGACCAGGGGAAGGAACAGCAGCGCACCGTTGGGGCTGAGCGCGTTGAACCACGCCGGAATCCCGTGCCCTGCACCGCCCACCGCCAGGTCTGCGATGTGCACATCGGTCTTCTGTTTCAGCGCGACGTGGAAGACGTCGCGCTCGTAGGCCTCATCGAAGCGCATCTTGCGCAGGTAGACGTCGATATCACTGCCAAATCCCAGGCGACCGGCATACTGGCGCCGCGCCGCATCACGCAGGCACAGCGCCACCCGGCGCAGCCCGAAGGCACGGTAGAGCGTCTCAAGCACCACCTGGGCGACGTGGTTGAGGTCCGCACCCTCCGCCAATATCGCAGTGGCCTCCTGCAACCCTTCGAGGAGTATCGGTTCGGGATTCGTCTGATCCACGGCCTGCTGCTCACTGTCATCTCCGGGGAGCGCAACCGCCGCGATCGCTTCATCCTGATCGTCGGTCGCGGCATCCTTTTGTTGCAGGCCGGCCAGCGCGCGGATCGCCGGCGGCGCACCCTCCGGGCTGGCAAGCCCTTCGGCCAGCATCCGATACTCGGTACGCGCCTCTTGCACGACGTCACCGAAACGCTCGCCATTGAGTGGCACGCAGTCACGGAAACGCGACAGCAGAAGAGACAACGACCGGTCGCGAATCCCTTCGCCTGCGGCGAGGCGTTCGGTCACATCGTGGGCCATGCAGGCCAGCTGGCACAGGACCTCGTCCTCGTTGACCGGCTTACGCTGTTTGCCGCTCGGCAGGCGCTGCATGCTGAAGGTGATGGCGTGTGGAAAATTCCAGTGCCGGCCGACGGCGACGCCCAGTTGCTCGAAGCTGACACCCAGCACCTTGTACTGTGCACGCACCGGCGAGACATTGCCCTCCACCATTTCCGCCTGGATCGCCGCATCTTCGTCGGGCAGGTAAAATGCCACCAGCAGCTCGCCGAGGTTGTGGAACATGGCGGCGAGAAAGGCCTCCTCACCGTGCTGCAGACCCGCATCCGTGGCTGCCTCGCGCGCTACCAGTGCACCGAACATGCTCTTGCCGATCAGCGCCTTGACCCGGGTTGCATTGCTGCCCTCTGCCAGGTGCTCGAACAGCATCAGCGACGCCGCCAGTGCGCGTATCGGTTCGATCCCGAGGACCACGATTGCACGCGAGATGGTCCCCACCTTGCCTGCGAAGCCGGCGTAGTAGGCCGAGTTCACGACTTTCAGTGTCTTGTTGGTCAGCGCGAAGTCGCGCACGATCACCGCTGCCAGCTGCTCGGCCGACTTGTCGGCCGCCGCGGACAGGGTGTTGAGCGTGCGAATGGTCTCGGAAAGTGCAGGAAAGTCCTTGCTGCGCTGCATCCTGCGCAACAGGAATTCGATCGCACCACCACTGGCGTCGATCACGCTTTGGTCAGAATCTGGCGGCATTGGTGGCGTGGTGTTCGGTCCATGCCGTGTATAGCGGTCGACCGGCGGGAAACTTTGCCTTCGCGGTGCAGTTTGCCAGGGCCGGCCGGCTACGGGTCGGGCCAGACTAGGCGGTGCGTCGGCGTGTCTTTGGCGCCACCAGCTGAGCACCTGCGCCCACCGCCCAGGCCCCGAGCTTACCCAGCACCAGCAACAACAGGATCACGGCAATCCAGGACAGGTAGTGGGCCAGCCCCTCGCCCCCGTTTGGCACCAGCGTCGCGATCTTGGTGGTCTCGAGAAAATAGCGGGCAAAGTAAGCGATGCTTTCGGGGTCACGAAACAATCCCCAGGCGAAATAGATCGCACTCCCCAAAGACCACAGACCGAACACGATCAGGACCAATCCCAGGACCATCGCAATGCCGGTCAGTACGCCGACCACCGGCGATGACATCGGTTCGTCGTCGAATTCCATGAAGGCTATTCCTTGAGCTTTATCTTGAGCTGACCTTCTTCGACGCGGATGTTCTCCACCCCGTCGGCGAAGCTCTTCCAGAACCCGGCCTGATCACCGAATTCGCTGATCAGGTCGATGTTTTTCAGCCCACCGAGCCAGGCATTGGGGATCGGGATACCCATGATACTGACGCCTTTGAGCACGACCACCGGCTTGGCATCACGAAAAGCCATCTCGACCCCTGCCGAGACGCGCAGGGTCTTGCCGCCCAGGACCGGGAAATCCGGATCGACCGGCACCAGCAGGCGTGCACTGACCAGATCGTCGCCCAGATCCACCGCGAGCTTCTTCGCAAGGTCGCGATTGTTGGCCACCATCGCATTGAGTTCGCGCTCGCTGAAGCTGACCTCGCGTTTTGCGCCCGCCTCACTGTAACGCTCTGCCCGCAGCCATTTTTCGTCGGTCTCCGGTGTCGCCTGGTCGCCGCTTGCCACCGGGCCGGGTTCATAACCCAGCGCCCTCAGCTTGCCGTTGAGCTTGCGCTGTTCTCCGGCGCTGAGCTCCACCGGCTTGAAATCCCGGGCGTAGATATAGGTCCGTACCACCCAGTAGGTGAGCGCACCGGTCACCAGTATCGTCGCCAGAACGATCCAGACCACGTGAATCCCACGCAGACCACCTGTGCGCGCCGGGACCTCGGGCTGTTGTTGTACGTCGAACGTCATGCAGATACCCAAAGACGATGTTTAACCGGCGCAGTATTACACCGCGTGCCACATGCGGTCGACTTGTCCGGGTTCAACGCAGATTGCGGCCCGCGACGTGGCGGCGTGTCTTGCCGCTCTGGTATCGGGTCGCCTGCTTCACACGTTGCTTGGCGCGTTCCATCAGCTGCTGCTGCGAGCTGAACTGTTCCGCATCACTGCGCGGTTCACGCTTGATGTACTCACCGCTGGGCTGCATCTCCCAACCGTTGCGGTAGTCGCCGAGCTGACTGTCCATCATCGACCGCAACTCGGCACGCAGACTGTCGCCGATAACCGGTGTGACGACCTCGACACGTGACTCCAGATTGCGCTTCATGCAATCAGCCGAGCCGATGAAATATTCCTCGTCGCCGCCGTTCTGGAAGTAGTAGATGCGCGTATGTTCGAGAAAACGGCCGACAACGCTGATCACACGGGCACTCTCCGACACCCCCGGCACCCCCGGGCGGAAGCGGCATGTGTCACGCACGATCAGATCCACCCTCACTCCCGCCTGACTGGCTTTGTACAGTGCGCGCGTGATGTCCACATCCTCGAGGGCGTTCATCTTGAACTGGATCAGCCCGGGCTTTTCCGCAGTATGCAGCTTGCATTCACGGTCGATGCGCGCCAGCAGTGCAACCTTCAGCACCTTGGGCGCAGGCAGCAGCTTGCGGTAGTAGCGTTCCGGCGTGTAACCGGTGGTCAGGTAGTTGAACAGCTCCGTGGCATCGCGTCCGAGATCCTGATCATTAGTCAGAATGCCCAGGTCAGAATACAGACGCGCCGTACCCGCGTGGTAGTTGCCGGTACCGATATGCAGGTAGCGCTTCAGACCGTTGTAGTCGTTGCGCACCACCAGCACGATCTTCGAGTGTGTCTTGAGCCCGACCACACCATAGGTCACATGGATACCGGCCTCTTCCATCCTCGCCGCCCAGCGGATGTTCGCCGCCTCGTCGAAACGTGCCTTGAGCTCCACCACCACGGCCACCTGCTTGCCGTTGCGCGCCGCACGCACCAGGTGCTCGATGACCTTGGTATCACTCGAGGTCCGGTACAGGGTCATCTTGATCGCGCGTACCTTCGGATCAGTGCCCGCCTCCTTGAGAAAGCGCTCGACCGAAGTGCCGAACGACTCGTAGGGATGCTGCAGCAGGAAGGGGCCGCGTTCGCGGATCAGGTGGAAGATATTGGTGCCTTCGGCCAGGCAGGGATGGTCTACCGGCTGGAAGGGTTCGTCGTGCAATTCGGGGATATCGATGCCGACAAGTTGAAACAAGTCGCGCATGGCGAGCATGTCCCCCCCTGCATTGAAGACATCCTCTGATTCGTTGAGGCCGAGCTCGGCAGCCAGCATCCCGCGGCTGGTCTCGTCCATATCACCCTGGATCTGCAGGCGGACGATCGGCGCAAAACGGCGATCGCGCAGTTCGGACTCGATCATCGACAACAGATCGTCTGCGTGTTCTTCGTTACGCTCGGTGTTGGCGTTGCGGGTCACCCGAAACATATAGACGCTGTTGACGACCATTTCGGGCAGCAGCATGTCGAGGTTGCTGCGCAAGACCTCCTCGATCGGAACGAAATGATTGCGGTTCGGCAACTGGATGAAGCGCGGCAGGTTCTCACCGGTCGGCACCTTGATCCGGGCCAGCGAGGTGCGTCCTTCCTGGTTGGGGAAACGCACCTGTACCAACAGGTTCAGCGACAGGTTCGAGATGAAAGGAAACGGGTGTGCCGGGTCCATCGACTGCGGCGTAATAAGCGGATAGACGTTGTCGTGGAAATGCGCTCGCAGGAAATCCGTATCGTCACGGCTGAGCCCGTCGTAACTCAGGATCTCGATCCCGTGGGCGCCCAGCTCCGAGCGCAACTGCTGATAGACCTCGCGTTGTGCACTCTCCTGCTGACGCACGACCTCGTAGCAAGCGGCGATCTGTTCCTTCGGCGTGCGTCCATCGACGGTCTTGATCGACATGCCTGCGCCCAGCTGCTGCTTGAGCCCGCCGATACGCTTCATGAAGAACTCGTCCAGATTTGAACTTACGATGGCCAGGAACTTGAGTCGTTCCAGCAGCGGATTTCGCGGATCCTCTGCCTCGTGCAATACGCGGCGGTTGAACTCCAGCCAGGTCAGCTCACGGTTCAGGTACAGCGAGGGATCGTTCAGATCAACGGGCTCCGGAGCACCGGATTCCACCTTTCCGTCGGCTTCTGCAGACAACATGTTCGGGTTTCCTTGGTCTGTTGATTCGTATTGGGTCAGCAATCAACTATTAAGTATGGCTCATCCCGGCGACACCTGGTGTGACACCCTTCGACGGGATTCCAGGCAGGGGCAGGTCAGGCGTAGGCGTCAAAGCCCAGGAGATCACGAAGGCTGCTGCGCTCACCGCTGTCAGACACCGCCGCATAGGCCGCGACAGCCCGATGGGCACGTGCCGTGGCGTCAGGGTGACGGCCGAACACCGTATCCCTGCTGACTCGCAGACGTTCGTGTTCGACCTGCACCACAGACCCGGATGAGGTCGGACGACGCTCTGCATCATCCGTTGCATCACGTGTCCGCTGCGCGGCCTGCACCGGGGCCACGGGCCCACGCGCCTGCTGCGCGGCCGGCTGGTACGGGTTCGGCAATGCGGGTGTGATGTTCACGGTCGTCGCTCGGCACTTTATAGCGCGGCTTATCAGTATAGACAGCCGCTATTATTTTTGTTCCCGTGCCAGGCGCCACATTTTCGTCTGACCGGGAATCTATCTTCCTAAGTGGTTGATTCTAGTACACGGCCTTTTGACACTCAACCCGGCGGCCAGTGCATCATACGGCCGGCCAGCAGATGCAGATGGATGTGAAACACCGTCTGCCCACCTGCCTCGTTACAATTCATCACGGTGCGGTAACCGGCGTCGGCAAATCCTTCGGCCGCCGCGATGTCACGGGCTGCGCCGTAGAGCCCGCCGATCAGCGCCTCGTCACCCGACTGCAGGTCGTTGAGGGTGGCGATATGCTTTTTCGGGATCACCAGGACATGTGTCGGGGCCTGTGGATTGAGGTCGCGGAAGGCCACCAGTGCATCGTTTTCGTACACCTTTTCCGCCGGGATCTCTCCGCTGGCGATCCTGCAAAACAGGCAGTTGTCCATTGCGTCGTACCTTTGATTTCGAAGTGGATGCAGTACCGCTCAGTCGGCAGCGAGGCGGCGCCGGCCGGCGAACGCATGTGCGAGCGTGCCACCATCGACGAACTCCAGTTCGCCACCCAGGGGCACTCCGTGAGCGATACGGGTCGTTGCAATACCGCGTTCCTGCGCAAGTTCACCGATGTAATGCGCAGTCGCCTCGCCCTCGACGGTCGTGGTCGTCGCCAGGATCAGCTCTCGCGGAGCGAGCTCGTCGAGGCGCTGCCTGAGCAGGCCGATTCCCAGTTCCGCCGGTCCTATACCATCCAGCGGCGACAGACGCCCGCCAAGCACGAAATAGCGCCCCCGAAAGCCGGTCGCCTGCTCCAATGCGATCACGTCCGATGGATTCTCGACCACGCACAGGATGCTGTCATCCCGCCCATCGTTGCTGCACAGACCGCATACCTCGTCCTCGGTCAACGTGCGGCAAAGCCGGCAATGACCGATCGACTGAACCGCCTCGGCAAGCACTGCCGCCAGTCGGGCTCCCCCGGCGCGGTCGCGTTGCAGGATGTGAAACGCCATGCGCTGCGCCGATTTCGGCCCGACGCCCGGCAGGCAGCGCAGGCTGTCGATCAATTCGCTGAGCAGCGGTTTGTCAGACATCGGGTGCAGCGCTTCCCCGCCCCGTCAAAATGGCAGCTTCATGCCCGGCGGCAGGTTCAGGCCGGCGGTGACGCCGGCCATGCGCTCCTTGCTGTGGGCATCGATGCGATGTGCCGCGTCGTTGCATGCCGCCGCGATCAGGTCTTCGAGCATTTCCTTGTCGTCACCGATCAGGCTGCTGTCGATCTCGACGCGGCGCACTTCGTGACGGCCGTTCATCGTGATCTTGACCATGCCGCCACCCGACTCGCCGGTGACCTCCGCATTGGCGAGTTCGTCCTGCACCTTCTGCAGATCCTGCTGCATCTTTTGCGCCTGGCGCATCAGGTTTCCCATAGGCCCTTTCATACTTGGATCCTCTCAATGTCCACGCTATTCAATACGACGGATCGAATCAGCCACGATCTCGGCGTCAAAAGTATCCTGCAACGCCAGCACCAAGGGGTCGCCGGCGATGTCGGCGGCCGTCGCCTCATGGCGCTCGCGCTTCTCGCGTGCCTCGCGCTGCGCCGGCGTCTCTTCCTCCGCCTCCTGCACCTGCAACTGCAGTGACACCGCGTGACCGACCGCCTCGCTGATCGCCTCCTGCAGCCGGCGTTCGGCGAGGCTGCCGATCAGGCCCCGGCACACCGGGTCGACCTTGAGCGAGAGTGCCTTGCCGTCCCAGCCGTCGAGGACGCAGTTGTCAGCAAGTTGCGCCGTCATGCCCTTGAGCCCGAGCCGGCGCACGAAGCCATGCCAGTCGCTCAGATCGTTGGCGGTCACCTCCTGCGGCAACTGCCGTGTGGCCTCAGGGACACCCGAAACTTCGCTGGCGGCCGGCATATCCCGTTCCACGGGTCGTGCTGCCGGTGCATGCCCGGACCGGGTCGCCGCAGGACGCTGAGCGCCAGCACCGACATCAGCCCCTGTGTTCGCGTTGTCGGGGCGGAACGCCAGCATGCGCAGCATGACCATTTCAAAGCCGCTGCGCGCATCCGGTGCCAGGGGCAGGTCGCGTTGCCCGGTCAGCGCGATCTGGTAGTAAAGCTGTATCTCGTCGGCCGGGACAAGCGACGCCAGCGCATGCAGGCGCGCGGCATCGCCCCAACTGTCCTGCGCGGCGGTCGGCACCTGCTGCAGCACCGCCACACGATGCAACAGGGTCACCACCTCGCGCAACAGGCCGCCGAAATCGGGGGCGTGCTCCGACATGGCCTCGATTTCACTCATCACGCGTTCGGCCGCACCCTGGTGTGCGGCGGTGATCATCTCCGGCAGGCGCTCCGTCGCCACCACCCCGAGCATGGCCCGCACGTCGGCGCTCCTGACTGAGCCACCACCGAACGCGATGGCCTGATCCAGAAGACTCAGGCCGTCGCGCATGCTGCCGTCTGCCGCGCGCGCCAGGATGCCCAGTGCATCAGCCTCGAATTCGACCCGCTCGGCTTCGAGGATATGCCGGATCTGGCCCTCGATCTGCGCCACCGGCAGGCGTTTCAGGTTGAATTGCAGGCAGCGCGACAGCACGGTCACCGGGACCTTCTGAGGGTCAGTGGTGGCGAGCAGAAACTTGACGTGCGGCGGCGGTTCCTCGAGCGTCTTCAGAAGGGCGTTGAAGCTGTGCCCGGAAAACATGTGCACCTCGTCGATCAGGTACACCTTGTAGCGGCCGCGCACCGGGACATAAGGGACGTTCTCCAGCAACTCGCGCGTATCGTCCACCCCGGTCTTGGAGGCGGCATCCACCTCCAGCAGGTCGACAAAGCGCCCTTCGTCGATCTCGCGGCACACGCTGCACTCACCGCAGGGTGTCGAACTGACCCCGGTCTCGCAGTTAAGTGATTTGGACAGGATCCGTGCCAGCGTGGTCTTGCCGACGCCGCGGGTACCGGTGAACAGGTAGGCGTGATGCAGTCGATCATGATCCAGCGCATTGCTGAGCGCGCGCACCACATGCTCCTGACCGACCATCTCGGTGAAGTTGCGCGGGCGCCATTTGCGGGCAAGTACCTGGTATGACATGCGGGGAAAACGGATCCGACGAAACAGGCCGTCAAGTCTACCCCAAGGAACAGGGAGGAAACAGGAAGCCGGCGGAAGGTCCGGCAGAGATTGGGCGGCGGCCCCGCCAGCGATTCCCGGCGCACAAGTCAACTGCTGCGGCTGCTCCCTTCCAGGCCTGACCGGGTTCGCAATCTATTGTCGCGGGAGACCAACGGGACCGCCACTGAGCCTGCGATTATGCCCGAAAAGTACCGATCGGGTAAGTCAACACAGCAGGAACGGCGCTCCGCCCTGGCCAACCTCACACAATCCCCCGCGATTTGTGCGCGAGCCTGCGAACTCGATTCCGTAGACTTCGGCACGGGATTTCATGTACGGAAAGATGCGCGATGCGGCATATCAAAAAAGCCCTCTCCTACTCGATCGCCGGCAGTCTCGGCCTGAGCGTGATTGCCAGCCTGCAGGGCTGCAGTGACCAGGGTCCCGGGCAACCGCGATCGAACAGCTTCGGGAGCGCGCAGGGCGACGCCATCGACGGCAACTACTTCCTGGTCATCGAGCAGACCGGCAGCGCACCCGACACCTACCGCTTGATCGAGAAACATGCGACCTCGGGACCGACCCGGGCCATTCTGCGCACCACAGACGGCAGCGAGCGTTTCCTGTCCGAAATGGAACTCAAGGAGATCGCCGCCGCCGAGGCCGCGCGCGTCGAGGCGGGCACGTCCCGCCTGACCCAGGAGCCCTCGATGCACAGCGGCGGCCTGTCCTTGGGCGAGACGCTGCTGGCCGCCGCCGCGGGATCGCTGGTCGGCGGCATGCTGGCCAACCGCCTTGCCTCCAACAGCAACTACCAGCGCACCCAGCAGAGCTACGGTGGCGGGCGACCGACGGCGACCATCTCGCAGCCGGCGAAACCGCAGACAACCGCCAAGGCCCAGCCGCGCACCGGGTTCTTCGGCGGTAGCAGCGGACGGCCGGCATCCGGCGGCGGCTTTGGCTCCTTCGGCGGTTGATGCCCGCATGAGAACGCAGACGGTCGAGCCGCTGAACCGGGCGCTGATGGAGGAAATCGGCATGACCTGGCATACCGATCCCGATGGCAGCAGTTACATCGGCCGGGAACTGGTGCTGGTGTCCGAAGAAGAGGCGGAAGCCTATTACGAGGCGGCGAATACGCTGTACGGCCTCTTTGTCGAAGCGGCGCAGCAGGTGATCGACAGGCAGCTGTATATGCAGCTGGGCATCCCGTCCAACCTGGTCGGCCTGATCGAGGACAGCTGGGACAAAGACGACATCCACCTGTACGGGCGCTTCGATCTCGCCGGTGGCCTCGACGGCCTGCCGATCAAGCTGATCGAGTTCAACGCCGACACCCCGACCAGCCTGTTCGAGACCTCGATCGTGCAATGGGCACTGCTCAAGGCCAACGGCATGGACGAGACCCGCCAGTTCAACAACCTGCACGAGATGCTGGGCGAGAACCTGCGCCGCCTGATCACTCGTAACAAGCCGCTGGACGAATTCGGTGAGCGCTATGGCGGTGAGAAACTGCTGTTTTCCAGTGTCGACAGTCAGCCCGAAGAGGAGCGTACCGTGCGCTATCTGCAGCAGATCGCGCACGATGCCGGTTTCTATACCGATTTCTGCTACATGCACGAGGCCGGTTTCAGCGAACAGGACGGCGTGTTCAACAAGGAGGCACAGCTGGCAGACTTCTGGTTCAAACTGTTTCCCTGGGAGGACATTGCCAGCGAAGAACTCGAACTCACACGCATGCTCGAAAAGGCAAGCAGGAAGGGGCACACGCGGATATTGAATCCGGCCTACACACTGCTGTTTCAGAGCAAGGGCATCATGAAACTGCTGTACGACATGTTCCCTGACTCACCCTACCTGCTGCGCACCGATTTTGCGCCGCTGGCCGGTGTCGAGCAGGTCAGCAAGAAACTCTTCGGTCGCGAGGGGGCCAACATGGCGGTGCTTGCGGCTGACGGCTCGACAGTGGCGAGCACCGGTGGCCCTTACGCCCACCACAAGTCGATCTACCAGGAACGTGCGCTTTTCGCGCAGGACGCCGGGGGCGCCAACTACCAGGCCGGTGTGTTCCATGCGCACGAGGCCTGCGGGCTGGGTTTTCGTCGTGGCGGGGCCATCCTCGACAACATGAGCAAGTTCGTAGGCCACATCATCGTCTAGTGCGCCATGACCGCTCGGCAGTGCCACTTCGCCGGACTCGTGAAAACTCACACCGCCAAATCCGCTGCCTGTCGAGAAACTGCCGGAGATCTCGTAGTCCAGCGCGCGTCCCTCACGCGACCGCATGCTCTCGACCATGCGCAGCATTCCAAACACCGTACTCACCATCCGCACCTCGATCTTCGCATCGGCATAGCCCGGCACGGTCACTGACTGATCCGTCACACCCGAGCCGAAATCCCTGCCGTTGATCGCCAGGTCGAAACTGCCGCCACGGATATCGATCGCATCGGCCGCCCGGTTCTGCACCCGCAGCGTCACCCGGTATACCTGCTCCAG
Organism: Chromatiaceae bacterium; assembly: GCA_024235315.1. Classification (GTDB taxonomy): domain Bacteria; phylum Pseudomonadota; class Gammaproteobacteria; order Chromatiales; family Chromatiaceae; genus Thiosocius. The sequence continues at coordinate 65,371 of JACKMP010000001.1, forward strand.
CAGCGTGGCCTCGATCACCCGGATATCCGACACGGTGACCCGAATGCTGTCGCGCTGCGTGCCAAGACCTGCACAACCGGACCCCAGCAATACAAGGATTACGGTCAATACCCTGAGGTGAAACGTCATATTTTTCCCCTGCAAGCGGCCGCCACGGTTTGCGGTGGTGTCAGCTTCAGCTTAATGCAAACGGGAGTCTGCCGGTAACCTGACGACGACGGTGTTCCAATGCAACGCTCATTGCAGCAAAGACCTCCCTGGGTCAATGATTGCGTGCCCGCACCATACCCGTACCGGTTTGCTGAGCTAAGCTGATACCGACGCTCAACCGCATCGCGAGACCCATGGACGACAACGGATTTCTTCCCCGCCAAGCGCTACAGACGCTGCTCGACGTATTGCGTCGGCAGGGTTATCGCACCATCGGCCCGGTGGTGCAGGACTCGGTGGTGCAATACCGTGACATCGATGCCACCGACCAGCTGCCCAGTGGCTGGACGGACGACCAGGCACCCGGGCGCTATCGACTCACCCACGTGGACTCACCGCGTTGTTTTGCCTGGGCGACTGGCGCACAGGCTCTCAAGCCACATCTGTTTCATGCACGCGAGGTGCTCTGGAGCGCGCGGCGTGACGACACCGGCAGGCTGGCGTTCAGCGAACAAGAGCCCGATGTCCGGCGCCTTGCGGTGATCGGGGCCCGCGCCTGTGACCTCGCAGCGCTGAACCTGCAGGACCGGCATTTCCTGCACACGATCAACGATCCCTACTACGCGGCAAAGCGCCAGGGTCTCTTCGTCGTCGCCGTACACTGCGCCTACCCGGCAGACACCTGCTTCTGCGCCTCGACCGGCGATGGCCCTCGTGCCAAGCAGGGCTTCGACCTCGCACTGAGCGAACTGGATGACGGCTTTATCGTCGAGATCGGCAGTGAACGGGGCCGCGCGATTGCCGCGCAGTTGCCGTTGCTGGCCACCACCGGCGAGCAGGTTCGCGAGGCCACCGACGCGATCACCGAGGCCGCGAACCGGCAGTTTCGCCAACTGCCATCCACCCATCTGCGCGACACCCTGTTCAGCCGGCTTCAGCACCCGCGTTGGGACGATGTTGCGGCGCGCTGCCTGGCGTGCGGCAACTGTACCAGCGTATGTCCAACCTGCTTCTGTCATGCGGAACATGACGATGTAGAACTGGGTGGCACCGCCAGCCGGCATCTGCGTGAGTGGGATTCATGTTTCAGCGAAGGACACGGCCATCTGCATGGATTCAACGTCCGGCCAAACACGCATCATCGCTACCGTCAGTGGATGACCCACAAGCTGGGCAGCTGGCACGATCAGTACGGACGCAGCGGTTGCGTCGGTTGCGGCCGCTGCATAACCTGGTGTCCTGTTGGCATCGACATCACCGAAGAGGCCAACGCAATCTGCGCCGGGGACCTGCCACAGGAGGGTTCACCATGAACCACTACCTGCCGCGCGAGGCACAGATCGTGGCCCGCACTGAAGAGTCGCCCAACACCTTCAGCCTGCATCTGCAACTGACCGATGCCGCGCCCTATTCCTTCGCTCCCGGCCAGTTCAACATGTTGTACCTGTATGGCTCCGGCGAGGTGCCGATCTCGATCGTCTCCGGGTCTGCCGAAGACGGTGTGCTGGTCCACACGATCCGCGCGCTGGGACGCATCACCAAGGGCCTGTCGGCGCTGAGGGTCGGCGACCGGATTGGGCTGCGCGGGCCTTACGGTCGCGGCTGGCCGATGCGCGCGGCGGAGGAACACGACCTGATCATCGTCACCGGAGGGCTCGGCTGCGCACCCGCGGTGTCGATCATCCACCACGTCCTGATGCACCGTGAACGCTACGGGCATTTGAGCATCCTGCAAGGTGTCAAACACACCGACGACCTGATCTGGCGCGAACAGTACGATGCCTGGGCCGGACTGCCCGACGTCGAGGTCCTGCTCGCCGCTGACGTCGCCGAACCAGGCTGGCGGGGACATGTGGGACTGGTCACCGCACTGTTTGACCAACTGTCGCTGCGGGCCGGGCAGACCGTCGCCATGCTGTGCGGACCGGAACTGATGATGCGTGCCGCCGCCCAGGACCTGCACGAACGCGGCCTGGCCGCCGATGCCATACACCTGAGCATGGAGCGCAACATGCAATGCGCGGTGGGGCACTGCGGACACTGCCAGTTCGGTGGCCATTTCGTGTGCCGTGACGGCCCGGTATTCGCCTGGCCACAGGTGCGCGAGCTGCTCGGCGTAAGGGGGTTCTGAAATGGACAAACCAAGCATCGCCGTGCACAAGTTCTCATCCTGTGACGGTTGCCAGCTGGCGTTTCTGAATGCCGGTGAGGACCTGCTGAAACTCGCCGGGTTGGTCGATATCAGGCACTTCCTGGAGGCCGGCGTCGCCGACGAGTACGCACGGGTGGACATCGCCTTCGTCGAGGGCAGCGTCTCGACCACCGACGAGCTTACCCGCATCCAGCGTGTGCGTGGCTGTAGCCGTTACCTGGTCACCCTGGGCGCCTGCGCCACCGCCGGCGGCCTGCAGGCGCTGCGCAACCTGGACGGCAGCAATACCGCATGGAAGCACGCGGTATATGCACAACCGGGGTTCATCCACACGCTCGACCAGGCCGAGCCGGTCAGCGCCCATGTCAAGGTCGATTTCGAGCTCTGGGGCTGCCCGGTCAACGGCCGCCAGGTACTCGCGGCGGTGCAGCAACTGCTGTTCGGCGTGGCACCGCTGGAGCAACGCGACAAGGTCTGCATGGAATGCAAACGCCAACACGCGACTTGCGTCATGGTAACCGAGGGCCGACCGTGTCTGGGACCGGTCACGCGTACCGGCTGCGGTGCCCTGTGCCCACGTTTCGGGCGTGACTGTTATGCCTGTTTCGGCCCGGCCGAGAACCCCAACACTGCCGCATTGAGTCGCCGCCTCGAAGGACTCGGTCTTGCGCCGGCGGACGTGGCGCGTCGTTTCCTGTTCATCAACAGCCATGCACCGGCATTCAACGAGGCCGGCAGACAGCACTACCGGCAGGGCTTCAGCGATGACTGAGCGTTCCGTGTCCATCCATGTGCCGGCAATGACCCGGGTCGAGGGTGAGGGTTCGCTGCGCCTGCGCATCGAGCACGGCGAGATTCGGGAACTGGCACTGGATATCTTCGAGCCGCCGCGCTATTTCGAGAAATTCCTCGAGGGCCGGCGCTATCACGAGGTGCTGGACACGGTTGCTCGCATCTGTGGAATCTGTCCGGTCGCCTACCAGATGAGTGCCGCACAGGCAGTCGAAGACGCATTTGGCCTGGAACCCGGCCCCTGGGTACGCGATATGCGCCGCGTGTTCTATTGCGGCGAGTGGCTGCAGAGTCACGCCCTGCACGTACACCTGCTTGCCGCACCGGATTTCCTCGGCTTTGACAGCGTCGTCGGCATGGCGGCACGCCACCCCGAGGTGGTGCGCCGCGGCCTGCGCCTGCAGGGACTGGGAAACGCATTGATCCGGCTGCTCGGCGGGCGCTCGGTGCACCCGGTCGGGGCCAGTGTCGGCGGTTTCTTTCGCGCGCCTGTCGAGGCCGAGGTCGGTGACATGCTCGAACAACTGCACGCCGCGCTGCCCGACGCACATGACCTGGTATTGTGGGCGGCCGCGCTCAAGCTGCCGCAGGACGAGCAGGCGTTCACCAGCGTCGCCCTGCGCCACGACACCGACTACCCGTTCGCGCAGGGGCGCATCGTATCGGACGATGGCCTGAATATCGCAATCGCGCAATATGGGGATCATTTCGTCGAGGAACACCGACCACACTCGACGGCGCTGTTTTCGCTGCTGCACGGCGCGCCCTACCTGGTGGGCCCGCTGGCGCGACTCAACCTCAATCGCGATCACCTGCCGGCGGCCAGCCTCACGCTGCTGCTGCAGACCGGCGTGGTGTTCCCGAGCAGCAACATGTTTCACAGCCTGCTCGCACGCACACTGGAGATCCACGTGGCGATCGTCGAGGCGATCCGCCTGCTCGAGAACTACCGGCGGCCAACGGCGGCCCAGGTCGCGGTGACGCCACGCGCCGGGATCGGCTACGGCGCCACCGAGGCACCACGCGGGCTGTTGTGGCACCGCTACGAACTGGACGATCGGGGCATCGTGCGTGCGGCGCGTATCGTGCCGCCGACCAGCCAGAACCAGGCGCGCATCGAGGCGGACCTGCGTCGCAGCCTGCTCCAATACGGTCTGAACCGGCCCGATGACAAACTGCGTCTGCGTGCCGAAACAGTGATCCGCAACTATGATCCGTGCATCTCCTGCGCCACCCATTTTCTGAAGATCGGGGTGACGCGCCGGTGATCCGGATCATCGGCCTGGGCTCACCATTTGGCGATGATCAGGTCGGCTGGCGGGTGATCGAACTGCTGCAAGACAGGCTGGATCCGCAGGTCGACCTCGTCGCCCTGGACCGGCCCGGCGCAGCACTGATCAACTGGATGGCCGGTGTACGACGGCTGGTGATCGTTGACGCCCTCGTCTCCGGACATGCCCCAGGTCATACCGCCCGGCTGACCGATTCGGATCTGGACGCACTGGCAGGTGGGACAAGCAGCCATCAACTCGACCTTGCGCAGACGCTGGCGCTGGCGGGCGCGCTCGACTGCCTGCCGGAACAGGTCGAGATCTATGGCATTGAGATCGATGCGCTGCAACGCACCGGATTGAGTGGCGCAGTGGCCGACAGTGCGGTGACACTCGCCAAAACCCTGGCCAAGACGTTGACCGACCTCCCGGTCACGCGTGTCGAAACGCCAAATTCTTGCTCTAGATCATAATTCAGGACTTTCTAATGCGGGTATATTGCGCGCCCTCGTGATATTGCCTGCCAACCCCGTGCAGTAACCGGCAGCCTCGATCGCACCAAAAAAACTAATGGGGTACCGAATCATGTTCAGAAAACTAATTGCGACTGCCGCTCTTTGCGTGCTGAGCGTACATGCCTGGTCGGCCGACATGGCCAACGGACAGCAGATAAACAAGAGTTGCGCACTGTGTCACGGCGCTTACGGTCAAGGAGCCTCGGGCAAACTCTCGCCACGCATCGCCGGTCTGCCGCGCGAATACATCGTCAAGGCAATGAAAGACTACGTTGCCGGCACCCGCACCTACCCCCTGATGGTGCGGACCTCGCAGATCGACAAATTCACCGAGCGCGATTTCGAAGATGTCGCGGCTTACCTCTCCTCGCTGGACCTCAGTTCGGACCAGATGTTCAACATCAACAAATCGTTCGGCGATGACAAAGCGGGCAAAGACATCTACCGGGCCGACTGCAAAAACTGTCACAACAACGACGGTTACGGCAAACCCAGCAAGGACGCTCCTCCGCTGGCCGGACAGCATCCCGAGTATCTTTATACGACGATGCGCGGCTTCGCAGAAGGGCACCGCATCCACGCGAACGATAAAGAAGACGATACGTTCTCGGACTACAAGGACAACGACTTCATCAACCTTGCTGCCTATCTGAGCACGCTGGACGACGTCAAGGTGGCCCAGGGATATCAGTTCTCACCGCCGATGTACCGGCCGAGTTTCGCGCGTCCCTCGCATGATCTTAGCGACAGCATTCAGATCACCGACATCACGCAGACCGTGGTGCGCATGGCGCTTGACGAGGGCGTGACCACTGAAAAAGCCGAAGAGGCGATGCTGGCCAAGGCCGAAGAGATCGGGCTGAAGAAGGTGGGGCAGCAAAAGGTCTCACAGTTCCTGTCCAAACAGGACGTCAAGATGCCGCACCTTTCGATCTTCCAGTTCTGCAATCCACTCGACGCCCGCATGATGGTGATCGCCGATCCGGTGTTCTCCAGCTACATGCCGTGCCGCATATCGATGGTTGAGGACGCCAATGGCAAACTCTGGCTGATGATGTTGAACCTCGACATGCTGATCAACAGCAAGCTGCTGCCGGCATCGGTCGTGGAAACGGCGGTCAAGGTCAATCAGCAGATGCTCGACGTGATGACCGCCGGCGCATCCGGCAAGCTCTGACGCCAACCGCCGGGGCCCGACAACCCGGCACGACAAACAGAAAAGCCCTGTATCCGTTTACGGATCACAGGGCTTTTTCCTGCGCGCCGGAGGCATTCATGGCGCACGCCGCGCATCGACTGCAGCCGCAGGACGGAGAACCTGACCGGACTCCGGACCGAACTGGCGCCCGTCCGCGGGAAAGCGTGGAATCAATCGGGGCCAGACGGCATGGACTCCGCATCGACATCGCCACCAGACACCAGCCTGGCCGCATCCGCGCGGGTGTAGAACACGCCATGGCGCGTAAAGCCGGCGACCACCGACGACACCGCCGCACTGACGCCGCCGTCGTCACCGCGCACCGCGACCCAGTCACCCGGCAGGCCATCGAGCACGTGAACCGGTGCAGGACTGCCATCGGCAAAGCACGAGACCACCATCTCACCGGTGTCGGTGTTCAGGTAGGCAGGCGAAAAACCCGCCTGACGGTTGTTGAAGCTGACGCCGCCGGTACCGGCATAGCGTGCATTCTGGTTGTCGAGATCACAGGCGCAAAGGCCGCCCGCTTTCGCCATCGCGCGGTCGGTATCACCGTGCGCGGCACCTTGCCCAATACAACCCCTCGACCTCTGAGCTGACACAACGACCTCCGGAACTGCTCGCATCGGCGGTTCTACCGTCGGTAATCCAAAGTAAGCATCACCTGTGCCATGCAGGCCACCGGGTCACCCTTGGATGATCTATGACTATTTTTAGCTCATTAAATACAGATTGTTAGGTGTTCTATCTAATTCTTTTTCTCGAATAAGAAGCCGCCTGAACAATTCGGGCGTCGGAAGCAATCGTAAAGTTTCGTTGACAGGCCTCGATGGAAACACCCCGAGAGACAGCCAAAAAATCCGCGCGCCCGTGCGGGGAACAGGGACCGTGAATGTCAGGCCGGGCGCTGCGCGATCAGCTGCGCGCGATTGCGCCAGCCGCGGGTGATATCGCCGCAACGCCCCTCATCCCGGTAGACGCGGACGATCAGGCCCGGGAACAGGTCGAGCAGTTCGTTGCTCGCCAGCCGGAATCGTTCCGAGCCCGGGCCGCTGTCATCGACCCGCTCGCGCGTGAACGTCTGATAGAAAAGCAACCCGCCCGGCCGCAGTGCGGCAACAATGTGAGGACACAGCTCGCGGTCCAGAAAATGACCGACACAGATCACGTCGAACTGACCAGGAGACGGTGGCAGCACCGTGACATCACGCACCTCGGCACGGATCGGCAGTCCGCCGGCGGCACTTTGCAGGCTTGCGATTGCAACCGGTGACAGGTCCCAGGCAGTGGTCTGAAGGCCGCGGCGTGCCAGAAACAGCGCATTCCCGCCGAGCCCGCAGGCGAGATCCAGGGCCAGGCCGGAAGCCGGCAACAGGTGCGCATTGTCGACCAGCACCTCGATCGGCACGCCCTCACCGACGGCGTCGGCGTAACGCCCATCCCACTTCAATCGCAATTCGTCGTCGCTCATGCGCGCAGCATACCCAAAGCGACGCGCCCGTTCGCGCCTTCAGGCCACGGCGGTCCGCCCCGTCGGCCGTTCGACCGCTTTGCGCGTCAGGGTGCCGTACACCTCGGCCAGCGCATCGTCCCCCCCGACGTTGCCGGGAAAGATCACCACCGGCAGGTTCGGGTACCGGGGATGATCATCCGGACACAGCACCACCGAGCAACCCGCACGGATCTGCCCGACCACACGGGAGGTTCGCAGCGCCAGGCCCTTGCTCAGGGTGTCGTTCGAGGTGATACCACCCTTGCTGATCAGGAAACCGATCTCGCGCGGCATATTGCGCACCAGACGCACCAGGAACGCCGACACCCGGTCACCGAACGCCAGGCGCTCCGCCTTGCTGTCGAACCCACGCTCGCCGCGGCTGGTGTACAGGACGATGTTGCGTCCACCGCGTTCAGCCTCGACCATCTGCTGCACCAGCTCGGCAAACAGCCCCTCCTCGTCACGCACCATCCAGTCCAGGTCGATATGGACCGGCAGGACGTCGGTGGTTTCGATCAGCTGCCGCAGCTGCCGCGTGGATTTTTCTACATGCGAACCGACCAACACCACGCCCGGCCTGCCATCGCGGACCAGGCGCGACATCTCCACGGCAGCCACCGGCTGCATCGGCAAGGCGGCGAATGCGGTCAACAGGCTGGCTGCACTGCGGAACAGGAAACGCTTGCCACCGGCTGCGGCAGCCAGCACCTGGCGCGCAAAACCATCCAGGTCGGACTGCTGCTCGGCGTCGACCACGCAGCAGGTATTGCCCCGCAGGGAGCGAAGGCGAGTGTCGATGTCGCCTCGCACCTCAGCCAGGCCGAAGCGCTCGACCTGGGTGGCCGGGATACGCCCGGCGGTCTTCTCCTCGACATAGTCGGGCAGAAAAGCCGTGCTAAATCCGAATACGGAATCGCGAGCGAACTCGGTCTCATGGACCGGTACAGGTCTGCCGTCGACCAGCAGATAGTGCATGCCGTCGCGGGTGATACGCCCGCCCTCGAAAAATGCAGGCACCAGGAAGTGCGCGTCGAAGGGGCCGAGTTCCTCGGCAATCACGTCGGTTTCCACCGGGTAGTGGCCGCGCAGCGTCGAATCGGAGCGACTGACGATCACCGGCTGGACACTGGCGCCATCCATCTCCACCCGCTGCAATGCCACCTTCAGATTGATGCAGATGTCGCGCGTGACCGCTGCCGCCTCGGCCGCCCCCATGCCGCGCGTATTGCTGAGGATAAAGAACAGTGGCGAGCTGTCCTTCAACGCCTCGATCAGGGTGTCCGGGTCCCAGCGGGTCAGCAGCAGACAACTGTGTACGGTCTGCGAGCCGGTCGGGTCGTCATCGATCACGATGATTTTGGTGTCCGTTGACGCTTGCAATTCTTTCATGACATTCACCGTTGTGTGATTTGGGTAGGCGGTCTGGCCGGCTGCCAACCGGCCAGACCACCCGTCGTCAGCCGAACAACTCGGCGGCGCGCCCGGCCAGACGGTCGGCGGTGATGCCGTTGAACGCCATGATTTCGGCCGGGCTGGCCGTGGTCTCGCCACGCTGCCAGCCGAACAGTTCGCGCCCCACGGCACGACTGCGCAACATCACGGGCTCCAGCGCCATGGTGCCGCCACCGCTGACACCGACCAGCACATCGCCACCAAACAGCGCATCGAATGCCGCATCGTCCATGAAATCACCGTCGGCCTCGGCCGAATGCTGCCAGGCAACGTCGGTCGGGCGGTACAGACGCCGCGGGTTGGCGACGCTGACGATACGCACGCGGTACCCTTGTGCCTCCAGCACGTCCCTCGCCTCGAACACCGGCAGCAGAATCATGTCGCCGGTAACTGCGAACACCACCGTGCCCTTGCCGGCATCCGGTGACTCATACAGGCTGACGGCGCCTTCACTGATCGCCTGCTCCGCCTGCTGCGGCGTCGTATGCACCGGCAGTGCCGATTTCGAGGCGACGATGCTGATGCACTTGTTGGACTGCTGTACGGACCAGCCGTACGCGGCCTGGATCATGTTGGCATCCGCCGGGTACAGCAGGTAGACGTTGCCGTTGCGCATCTGCCCGCCGATATAGTTTTCGATCTCCGGACGCTGGTGGGTCCAACCGTTTCGACCCTGCTCGAGTGCGCCCGCGGTGAACATCGACACCACTGCGGGTGTCTTGCGCCGCAGCTCGGCCATCGCCTGGCCCACGGTCTGCACGATCGGCCAGCCATTGATCGCAAAGCTTTCGTAGGACAGCCACAGGGACCGCCCACCGAACAGCGCCAGACCAGCGGCCAGGCCTGCGCAGGCATCCTCGTTGAGTGGCTCGTAGACCTGACCTGTCGGCGCCTGGTTATACAGCGGGTCGGTCGTCGGATGACGAATCTGCAAAGCCTCGTTGATCGGCTTCATATTCGACGCCTCGTTGCCGTCCGCATTGGTCACGACAAAGGTCGGATCGCGCCGCCCCAGCTCGGCCACCATGTGCGCCATCGCAGTCGCCGGCACTGCCTTTTCACCCACTGCGAACGGCTGGGTCGGCAGCGTGCCGATCTCCGGCATCTGCCGCTCGAACTCCGTCACCACGGTGCGGCCGGCCGGGCCGCCGCCGGCGCGCCGCATGTTGGCACGCACCAGCTCCCAGGCCTGCGGCGCCAATGCGCCGCGCTTCAACGCAGCAGCGATGTTGTCTTTGCCAGCGTTATCGCCCGGGTACAGGTTGTGCGCCTTGGCGCCGTGTGCATGCACCCCGGCACCCTTGAGCTGCTTGACGATCAGTACGCTCAAGGTGCCGCCCATCGCGGCGTCGGCGGCCTGTTTCGCGCCCTCCAGCACCGCGCGGGTAAAGGCCGTGCGCGCAGACTCGCTGAACAGCGTGCTGTCGACATAGGCGCCTGGCTGACCGGCGTCGTCGAAGTCCTTGGCATCGATCAGCACCACGTTGGCGAAGTCGTGGGCGTGCCAGTACGCGGTCATCTGCGCGTTGTCCATCAGCGACACCATCGAGTGGTGTTCCTGGCTGTAGCCGTTCCAAACCAGCACCGGCAGGAAGTTGGTGATCTCCGGATAACTGGTATGGAAATGCTTCATCGCTGACATGATGTATGGCTCGCCGAGGCCGCCATCGCCGATGGTGCACGGGAACAGCTTGTCACGGTTCAGGTAAGCACCGGCCATCGCAAAGTGCTGACCCTGGCCGAGCGGGCCGGCCGGAGCCAACAGTCCCGGAATGGCGCCTGACAGATGGCCGAGCAGGCCGTCGCGCTCGCGGAAGCGCTCCTGCAGGTGATTCATGGTGTGGATGCCCATCGCTTCGAGCGAGCCGTCGATGAACATCGCGCTGTAGAACCCGGGCGCATGGTGACCCACCTCGGTCACGATATTGGTATGGCCCAGCATCACCAGCGCTGCATAGGCGTCGGCGCTGCTGGCAAATCCACCCGGGTGACCCGATTCCTTCGATGCACACAGCTGCAGCGTGGCGTAACGCAGCGCATCGACCACCAGCTTCGTCTGAAACACTGCCGCGTCGTCGATCCTGTCGATGGCCGAATGTCCCTCGGCGATTACCGGGTGACGGCCCAGCCTGGCGAAGTCCGACGGCACCCCGTTGAAATGCAGGATGCCCTCGCAGAATTCCGTTCCCGCGTTGAAGATGTCTTGCGCTGCTGTACTCATGACGTTTGCTCCTGGCTTTGTCGAATCGGGTATGCGGTCTTTCCGCGTTGAAGGCAAAGCTAGGGCTATCAATCATTTTCCGCAATGGCGCAATGTTTTCACTATGTGGTATTTCGTCTGCAAATTCATCGAATATGCCGGCTAAGCAGTTGATGCGTTGCGGCTTTTTTCTCTACACGGTTCAGCGCGCTGATATAATTTCGCATTGTGGGAACCGTGTGATATTTTTGTCAATCACCGACAATACGGCGACCAGAACGGCATCTCACGGCACATTTTTTCACCACGCGGAACGTATCCCAGATGAAAGACAGCAGAATCGGCACATCCATCCAGGTGATCGACCGGGCAGCGGCGCTGCTGGATGCGATCGCGCGTTACCAGGAACCGGTCAGTCTCAAGGTGCTGGGCGCCGAGACTGGCCTGCACGCCTCGACGGCACACCGGATTCTCGGCTCGCTGGTTGGCAACCGATTTGTCGAACGCGACCCGTCCGGACGCTACCGCCTCGGCCTGCGCCTGCTGCAACTGGGGGTGCGCCTGCACAGCAACATCGACCTGCGCGCCGTGGCGCTGCCGGTGATGGAGGCACTGCGCGACAAGCTCGGCGAATCGGTCAACCTGACCCTGCGCGAAGGCGACGTCGTCGTCTATATCGAGAAGGCCACGCCGAACCGGATGATGCACGTGCAGCAGCTGGTCGGCAGCCGGGCGCCGCTGCATGTGACCGCAGTCGGCAAGCTGATGCTCGGCGCCGCTGGCGACGAGGCGATCCGCGGGTATGCGCAGCGCACCAACCTCCCCGCCTACACCCGCAACACCATCACCACGCTCGCGCGGCTGAAGGACGAATGCAGCGAGGCCGTGCAGCGCGGCTACGCGCTGGACAACGAAGAGGCGGAGATCGATGTTGGCTGCATCGGGGTGCTGCTGTATGACGGCACCGGCAATGTCGCCGCGGGCCTCTCGGTGTCCGCGCCGATCGAGCGCCGGCGCACGGCCTGGGTCGACGACGTGGTGGCGGCCGGCCAACAGATATCGGCGCAACTCGGCCATCGACCCCAGGCATGACAACGCTGAAGTGCCATCGCCGCGCGACCTGTCTGTCGGTCGGCGTGCTGTTGTCGCTGATGGTGCTGCTCCTGACCCCGGACGGTGCGATGCCGGCGAGCGCAAACCGTGTGGCCGCGATTGCGGTACTGATGGCAGTGCTGTGGATCACCGAGGCAATCCCGATACCGGCGACCGCACTGCTGCCCGTGGCCCTGTTCCCGGTATTGGGTGTCATGCCCGTCGAGGACGCCACTGCCAACTACGCCAACCACCTCGTATTCCTGTTTCTCGGCGGTTTCTGGATCGCCGCCGCGGTCGAGCGCAGCCGGCTGCACCGGCGGATCGCCCTTCAGGTGCTCGGCCTGGTGGGAGATCGCCAGGACCGGATCGTCTTCGGCTTCATGGCCGCCACCGCCTTCCTGTCGATGTGGCTGAGCAATACCGCGACCACGATGATGATGCTGCCCATCGCTATGGCGGTTGCCGGCCGCCTGGATGGTGGCGCGCACACACCGTTCGGCCGGTCGCTGATGCTGGGCATCGCCTATGCCGCCTCGATCGGTGGTGTCGGCACCCTGATCGGCACACCGCCGAACGCAGTGCTCGCCGGCATCGTCGAAAAGACGCAGGGCATCAGCATCGGTTTCGGCCAGTGGATGCAGTTCGGCGTACCGCTGGCGCTGGTCATGCTGTTTATCTGCTGGTGGTACCTGACGCACCTGAATGCGAGGCTGGGCGCTCGGGAGGGCGACCGGGGAATACAGATGATCGCGCAGGAACGTGCCGGCCTGGGGGGAATGAGCCGGGCGGAGCAGCGCGTGATGCTGGTATTCGGCACGGTCGCCGTGCTGTGGGTGGCCAAGGGTCTGTTTCCCTGGTCATGGTTGAACGGCTTGAACGACTCGACCATCGCAATGGCCGGCGCACTGGCGCTGTTCGTGATTCCCGCCGGCACCGATGACCGCTCCGCCCTGCTCGACTGGGAATCGGCAGTGCACATTCCGTGGGACGTGCTGATCCTGTTCGGCGGCGGTTTCGCGCTGGCCCAGGGATTTCAGCAGTCGGGGCTGACCGGTTGGATCGGCCAGCAACTGGACTTCCTGCAACACCTGCACTGGTTCGTGCTGGTGGTCGCGGTGGCTGCGGTCACCATCTTCCTCACCGAAATGACGTCAAACACGGCCACCGCCAGCATGCTGTTGCCGATCGTGGCCGGCCTGGCTGCAGCCGCTGGCCAGGAGGCGTTCACACCGATGGTTGCCACGGCCCTGGCGGCATCGTTCGCCTTCATGCTGCCGGTGGCCACGCCGCCGAATGCCATCGTGTTCGCCAGTCGTCAGGTGACGATCGCCGAGATGGCACGTGCGGGGATCTGGATGAACCTGATCGGCATCACGGTGATCGCGGCATTTGTTGCCTTCGTGCTGCCCTGGGTCTGGGGCAGCACCCGCTGACCGTCTATTTGCCGCGCCACTGCACGCTGTAAAGGTCGTGCCGGCGGTCGCGCAGGTTCTGCACTGTGCCGCCATTGCGCGCCATGCGCAGCGTCTCCGGGCGCAGATCGGCGAACGCAACCATTTCGACATTCGGTGTCGTGTCGGCAGCGATGCCGTCACGTGCAAACGGGAAGTCGCACGGCGTCAGGATGCAGCTCTGCGCATACTGGATGTCCATGTTCGCCACGCCCGGCAGGTTGCCGACGTTGCCCGACATCACGACGTAGAACTGGTTCTCGACCGCACGCGCCTGGCAGCAGTAACGCACGCGCAGGTAGGACTGGCGCTCATCGGTACAGAACGGCACGAACAGGATCTGCGCACCCTGATCCGCCAGGTGGCGCGTCAGCTCCGGGAACTCCGAGTCGTAACAGATCAACACACCGATCGGACCACAATCGGTATCGATCGCGTTCAAGGAGTTGCCGCCCTCGATGTTCCACCAATAGGCCTCGTTCGGCGTCGGGTGGATCTTCGGTTGCTCGTGCACGGCACCGTCACGCAGGAACACATAGGCGATGTTCTCGACCCGGCCGTTGGGCATCAGCGTCGGATGTGATCCGCCGATGATGTTGATGTTGTAACGGATCGCCATGTCACGCAGCGCCTCCTTGAAGCGTGGCGTGTGGCGACTCAGCGCCTCGATCGACTCGGCAGGATTCAGCTCCTGGTCTTCGATCGAAAGCAACTGAAGCACGAACATCTCGGGGAACACCACGAAATCCCCTTTGTAGTCGGCAACCACGTTGACGAAATACTCCACGAACGACAGGAACTCCTCGAAAGACTTCACGCGCCGCTGCATGTATTGCACGGTGCCTACCCGGACCGTGTCCGGCAGGCGGCCACCATAACGTTTGACCGGTCCCTGTGCCTGCCCCGTGGCGACCTTGGGATTGCGCCACACCAGGTGGACGCCATAACCGAGCGATTCACGGTCGCTGGCGAGATAACGCGGGATGACACCAATCAACTCGAAGCCGTTGCTCAACTGGAACGACAACACCGGATCACGCTGCTTCTTCTGCGTCACCTGCTCGACATAGTCGTGGATACTGCTGAACTTTCTCGCCCGCCTCGACCACGACGGCAACCGGCCGGCAAACACTATCCCCTTGAGACCCAGTGACTGACACAGGGCCTTGCGCTCGTTGTACAGGCGCTGACCTATGCGGTAACCGCGATAGTCGGGGTCGACACAGACCTCCATGCCGTACAGCCAGTCGCCCTGGGGATCGTGCCGAGAGGCGTAACCGTTGCCGGTGATCTCGGTCCATGTGTGGGTCTTGAGCCCGATCTCCTCGGCGATACGGAAAGTCGCGCAGTGCCCGACCACGCGATCATCGACCACGGCGACGAACTGGCCCTCCGGGAAGTTGTTGATCTGCCCCACGACAGGACCCTCGGTATACGGTGCAATGCCGGTAGGACCGTACACCTTGTTGCTGAGGTCGACGATCGCCTGGATGTCGTTCAACGTGGCATTGCGCACCCGCAGGCGGCTGCGGGGATTGTCCAGTGCATTGCCTGTGGTGTTGTCGCTCATCGGGTTCTCCGGGGGTGGGTGGAGGCAGGCTGGAAGCCTGTATGTCGGATCAGTTTACCCGAGGACCGGATGGCCGAAACAGTCGACCTGACGGTACAGGCGACCTGCTTCGCCCAGCGGCTATTGCGGCAATGCGCTCAGACGAAAAGCTCGGTACGCGCCGACTCGGTGATCGCCGTGACCGCAGGGTGTTTTATCCGTCGTTCCGGCGAGATCAGGTAAAAGTGCTCCCTTATCTCCAGCGTGCGCCCGATCACCTCTACCCCGTACTTGTTCAACACGTCCTGTTCGACCGCAGTCGGCGAGGTGAACACCCCGGAGCCGCGTTCGCCGAACGCCTTCATCAGCGCACGATCCTCGAACTCGGCGATGACCAGTGGTTGCAGTGCATGACGTTCGAACCAGCTCTCGAGACTGCGTCGCAGGCTGCTGCCGCTGCCCGGCATCAGCATGGGGGCGCCACTCAGACTGCCAGGGAAACCATCACGCAGCACCCCGGCCTGCCCGGGAACTGCGAAAAATGAGATACCGGAATCGCCCAGGGAATGGTTGTAGGCGCGGATGTTGAGCGCCGGGTTGACCGGTACATCTGCGAGCACCACGTCCAGCTTGTGCACCGACAGATCGGCCAACAGATCGACCAGTGGCGCCTCGTGGCAGATCAGCCGCACCGCTTCGGGCATCTGCAGCACGGGTTCGAGCACCCGGTACGCCAACAGCTTGGGCACGACCATCGCGACACCGACCTTGACCGTGATCGTGGTGCCCGGGGCCCCGCCACTGAGGACATCCTGCAATTCGATCCCCAGTCGGAACATCTCGTCCGCATAGGAGAACACCAGCCGCCCAGTCTCGTTGAGCACCAGCTGACGACCGTCACGCTGAAACAGCTTCGCCCCGATCTGCTTCTCCAACTCGGCGATCTGTCCGCTGATCGTCTGTGGCGTCAGGTACAGCGCCTCCGCAGCCCGCGCGATCGACCCGTGGCTGGCGACGCTCCAGAAGTAGCGAAGGTGTTTGAGGTTCAGCTTGAGGTTCTGCATTGCTCCGGGTTTCCATCATCACGTTACCGGAGAAACAAAGTTGCCCGGTTTGACCGCCAGCACCGACGCCTGCGTGGTTTGTAGCACCTCTTCCGCAGTGTTTCCTATGAAAAAGCCAGGGATGCCACTGCGCCCCACTGTGCCCATCACGATCAAATCAGCCGGCAGTTGCTCGGCAAGTTGACGGATCGACGGCGCCGCCTCGCCCTTTACCAGGTGCACGGCAGGGTCACCGTCACTCAGTCCGTAGCGGCCGAGCAATGCCGCGAGCTTTTCGCGATGCCGGTCCTCAGCCCCCTGCAGCAACTGCTGCAGCTCGATCGCCGGCACCCGTAACCGCCCGTGGCGCAACATCGATTCTCCATCGAGATGCCAGGCGTGCGCCACCGACAGGCTGGCAGATTCGCGCACCGCCAACGAACTGGCCAGTGACATCACCTGGTCGTCGCAGCCCTCGCCGGCAGGCGCCATCGGGTCGACCGCAGCCAGGATGTGTGTGTAGTGCGGCGCGGCATTGGGCCGATCGATCCATACCGGGCAGGGGCATTTGCGTAACAGGTGCATATCATTGCTGCCAAACAGGCGCTCACTGAGACCGGCCGGACAGCGTGCGGACTTGACCACCAGGTCGTACCCGCCCAGTTTCACGGCACGTATCACCTCGACGAACGGGATGCCGAACAGCACCTTCGTGTAGATCAGCGTATTGTCGTGTGCAGACGTCTCCGCCAATTCATCCAGCACCTGCTGGCGTTGTTCAGCGAGGATCTCGCCCAGGTCCCGATTCAGGCGCGACGCGATCTCGCCCGGCGTGTCCAATGGTTCGAGTACATCTACCACCGTCAGGCGTGCGCCATTGGTGTCGGCCAGGCGCAGGGCGCGCTGCAGTGCGGGCGACGGTGCGCTCTCGCCATCGGCGAAATACAGGATGTTCTTGAAGCGCTTCATGGATGCCCTCCGGTTTGCATTAATGAGGAAGCAGGGTCGCTGCCAAGAGGCCGAGAAACAGTGCCAGCCAGAGCAGCCCGGGGCCTGCCAGGGTGCCCTGCGGTGCTGGTAGCGTCTCAGGCCGTATCAGCGCAACCTGCAGGCGCCCGTATTGGATCTGCGGCGTCGGCAGGCGGCGCCTTGCGTGCTGCAGCACGCGATTCAGTGCGGTCAGTGCATCACCAGACCTGCCGCGTGCCCACAATCCGGGCCAGCGTGCATTCAGCCACGACATACCCGCGAGCCCCAGCAGGAAGACGCCCAGCGGCAGCATGCCTGCCACCTCCAGGGTGATCACAAACGGCGTGAATGGCCCCAAGAATGCGACTGGCAACAACACCAGCCATGCCGCTGCAGGGATGCTGTCGGTCAGCGTCGGGCGCACGACCTTCCGCGTCAGCAGCCACATGAAGCGCGCCATCAGCAGGGCCGTACCGATTGCCGAGAGTGTCAGCAACGCCGACAGCACGCCGAAATCACCGGCGATTGCGGTGCCGAGTCCCTGCTTGACGAGCGCTCCACCGGTCAACGGGGCGCCGATCATCGTCAGCGCCAGCAGGCCAAGTCCCGCCATCACCCAGCGCGCCCGGCCGCGTTTTTCCCATTCACCGACGCCGAGAAACAGCGCCGACTTCACCAGCAGATGGTGCATCGCAAACAGCACCAGGGCCGCAGCGACCGGCGCCGCCTCAGCAGGGCTCTTCAGGGCCCCACCGAACAACGCCGTGATCAGCCCCATCTTGGCAATGCTGGAGTACGCCAGCACGGCTCGCGGCTCGCGCTGAACGAGGCCGAGCCAGACACCGAGTACCAGGCCCGCCGCGCCCAGCAGCATCAACACCGGACCCCACTCCATCAAGCCGTCCGCCTCTGCCGGCAGGAAGCGCAGCCAGCCAAGCAGGCCTGCCTTCATCATCGGCCCGCTGAGCACCGCGACCGCAACGATCGGCGCCGCTGTGTAAGCGGACGGGAGCCACAGATGCAGCCCGGGCAACGCCACTTTGATACCGAAACCCAGCAGCAACAGGCCGACCGCGACCGGTGGCAGGGTGATCCCGGACAGATCGGCGAACAACCGGGAGTCGGCGGCGGCAACCAGGATCAATAACGCACTGAACAGTGCCAGTTCACCAACCAGGGTAAACGCGATATAGATGTGCCCGGCGCGGCGCGCACGTTGCGAGCGCCGCCCGATCACCATGCCGTAGCCGGCCAGACCCATCAGCGCGAAGCCGACGTAGAACGTCACCATGTCGGCGGCAAGGATGAGGATGAGGTTACCGGCAAGGGTGAGCAGAAAAAGCAGCTCAAAACCCTGGCGCGCACGGGGATCGGCCGGCGATGCCGCGGCGTAGATGCCGGCCACCAGCCAGACCAGACTGCTGAACACCAGGAACAGTTGGCCTGTTGCATCCAGGGTGAAATGGACGCCGAGCAATAGCCAGCCGAGCTCGAGCGTGCTGCCGACCGGAACCATCAACGCCGCGGCGAGCACCGGTGCTGTGGCAAGGACCAGGCACCAGCGCGTGGAGGTTGCCAGAAGCACGGCTATCGCGACGAACGGCGACAGCAAGACAAGGGACAGTGCAATCTCGTTCATAAGCTGTACTCACGCTCGGCAATCAGTCTCGCCCACTCCAGCGGGCTATAGGGTGCCGCGGCGAACAACCCGGCTGCCAGCGCCAAACCGGCCGTGAGCAACGGCGGCCACAGAAGCGCCTGGTTGATCTCCCAGCGCCCCGCGTGCGTATGTCCACCTGGCCATTTGGCCGGTGGTTGCCCGAACCAGGCGCGATAGAGGATCGGGAGAAAGTATGCGGCGTTGAGCAGGCTGCTCCCGACCAGCACCGGCAGCACCCAGAGCGCGGCACCCGACTCGGCGGCGCCGAGTCCGAGATACCACTTGCTGACAAAACCGGCGACCGGCGGGATGCCGATCATGCCCAGTGCACCGATGGTGAACGCAAGCGTCGTACCCGGCATGCGGCGCCCCACCCCGTCCATCTCGCTCACGCGGTGGACACCCAGTGCCTCGGCGTAGTTGCCAGCAGCAAAAAACAGCGTGATCTTCATGACACCCTGGTGCACCAGGTGAACCATGCCGCCAACTGTGGCGAGGGGACCGAGGATCGCCGTACCCAGCGCGATGTAAGAGACCTGGCTTACCGTGGAGTAAGCCAGGCGCTTCTTCAGGTTGTCCTGCGACAGCGCCTTGACCGAACCGTAGATTATCGTCACCGCGGCCGCCGCACCCAGCAACGCCAGGACGCCGAGCGACGCGGCGAATTCCACGCCGTAGACGTCGTACACCACCCGTACGATGCCGAACGCCCCCGCCTTGACCACGGCCACCGCATGCAGCAGTGCGCTGACTGGCGCCGGTGCCACCATGGCCTGTGGCAGCCAGCCGTGCAGCGGCACCAGCGCCGCCTTGACGCCAAGACCGACGATCAACAGCAGGAAGATCCAGCGCAGGGTCCAGGGATCGAGATGATCCATACCACCGAGGATACCGCCCTGCACGAAATCGAGCGGGCCAGCGAGCGTGCGCAACCACACCGCACCGATCAACAGCGCCATACCGCCCGCCAGTGTGTAGGCCAGATAGATGCGTGCACCGCGGATCGCCTCCGGGGTTCCCTTGTGGGCCACCAGCGGATAGGTCGCCAACGTCAGGAACTCGTAGAACACGACAAAGGTGAACAGGTTCCCGGCCAGTGCCAGCCCGACGGTCGCCGTGACGCACAGGCTGAAGAAACCAAAGAAGCGACTGCGATGCGGCGAGTCCTCGAGGTAACCGATTGCGTACACCGTCGTCACCAACCACAGCAACGTGGAAAGGCTGACGAACAGGACCGACAGGGCATCGGCATGCAGCACGAGGTCCAACCCCGGCGCCAGCGTCCAGCGTGTCTCGTAGACCTGCTCGTGAAACACCCCCCAGATCATCACGCCCACCAGGATCAGCTTCACCGAGGCACCGAACAGGTTCAGCGCCGTGCGCAGGCGGAAGCTCTCCTCGCGCAGCAGGAAAATTGCCAGCCCGGGCAACAGCGAACTCAGCAGAATCAGTAAGGGCAATGAGTTGGACAGGCTCATAGACTGACCCCTTCGGCATTTGATCCAGGCACAACCATCGTCCAGACCTGTGCGGCACCCAGACCCAGCACTGCGGTCGCAACCAGCGCGAGTAACAATGCCGGCAACTCTGCACGCGCCCACGCCAGCGACGGGCCGACACCCTCCCCGGGCCCGAATGCATGGCCGAGGACCCGGAACACGTAGGCACCGGCAAGCAGGGTGCCGATGGCGATCACAGGTATCCACAGCCACTGGCCCGCCGCGATCGCCGAAGTCATCAACTGCCACTTGGCCAGAAAGGTGCCACTCGGTGGCAACCCGATCAGCGCAATCCCGGCCAAGGCCAGCACGAAAGTCGTGACCGGCAGGGCGCGTGCGGTGCCACCCAGTTCGGCGATGCGGTCGTGGCCAGCGCGGTGCAGGATCACCCCGGCGCCAAGGAAGAACGCGCTCTTTGAAAAGCCGTGGGTCAAGGCGAACAACACCAGAGCGCCGAACAACAGGTCTCTCGCTTCACCGGGCTCGGTCGCCAGTAGCACCGGTATGAACAGGAACAGGTAGCCGATCTGCGCAACCGTCGAATAGGCGGCCAACAGCTTGAGGCGTTCGGCACGGTACGCCTGCCATGAACCCCAGATCACCGCGCTCGCGCCCAACAGCCCGAGCAGTCCGGCCGACGCCTGGCTCAACGCGACGTCGAATACGTCCAGCCACAGCCGCAGGACCAGGTAAAACGCGGCCTTGACCACCAGTGCAGACAACGCGGCACTGACCGGGGCCGGGGCATTGGCGTGTGCTGACGGCAGCCAGAAGTGCATTGGGAACAGCGCCGACTTGATCAGCAGGCCCGCGGTCATCAGCGCCAGTGCCACCCAAGTGGCGGGCTCTGCATCGACCCGCCCGGCGAGCATGACCATGTCGAGCGTGCCATAACCCGCGTAGATCAGTCCCACGCCGGTGAGAAAGGCCAGTGAGCCGAGCAGGCCGACAGTGAGATAACGCACAGCCGCCTGTAGCGCCGCCCTGCTGCCACCGAGTGCCGCAAGCGCGACGGCAGCAAGCCCGAGCAGCTCGAGCGTGACGTAGATATTGAACAGGTCACCCGACAACAGCAGCGCATGCAGTGCGGTAATCATCAACAACCACAACGGCCAGAAGTCCGCCCGCTTCTGCGCCTCGGCAAAGTAGGTCGTCGCATAGAGGCCTGCGGCCAGCGCGACCAGCGTGCTCATCAATAACAGGGATGCCGACAGTCCATCGGCGCGCAGCGCAATCCCCAAACCCGGCGCCCAACCGCCGACGGCCAGCTCCAGCGTGGCGTTGCGCATGACCTCCGCGCCGATATGGCCGGCTGCCACGAACGCCGCCACACTGGCGCCAAGACCTGCCCAGTCGGCACGCCGCGGCCACACCAGTGCGAGCAGGCTGCCCAGCAGCGGCAGCACGACCGGCAAGGCGAGCAGGTTATTCATCCTTGCTCTCCCGCAGCCGACGGCCGAGCGCCAGCGCCAACGCCGTGGCACTCACGGCGACGACGATCCCGGTCAGCACCAGCGCGTGCGGAACCGGATCGGGCACCTGCATCTGTGCCAGCCCCTGGTAGGCGATCGATACGAACATCAGAAACACCCCGGCACCGCAGACGTTGATCGCCAGGATGCGCGCCAGCAGCGATGCCTGCAGCAAAGTGGCACGTAGCCCGAGCGTGAACAGGCCAACGCCAGTCAGTCCGTAGATGATCTCTGCAGACAGCATCAATGCGTGCCTCCTTCGGTAGTGTGCGTATGTAGGGAGCCAGACTGCGCCCGGCGCGACGGCCAGCCACCGATATAGGCAAGCGCCAGCGCGACCGCGATAGACAGTGTCGCGGCGCTCTCGATCACCAGGATCAGTCCAGCTGCCAGGTCGGGCGGATACTGCACAAAACCGTATCCGAACGCCGTGACCAGCAGGCCGACGGCGAGAAACGCCAGCAGACCCGCAGCGAGCAGCCAGCGCGATACGACCGCGGCTGGCAGCCCGGCTGCGTCGACACCCCCGAGGCGCAGCAGGACAGCGGCAGCGGCAAGGGTTGCGCCCGCCTGGAAGGCGCCGCCGGGTGCATGGGCGCCGACCCACAGCAGGTAACCGCCAGTGACGATCAGCAAGGGCACCAGCCAGCGGATCAGGCCGTACAGCACCGGGCCGGGCAGCCGGTAACCGGGCCGTGCCGGCCCCAGCGCCAGCACCCCGAGCACCGCGCTGAGGATGACGGCGAGTTCGAGCAGGGTGTCATAGGCGCGAAAGTTCAGCAGCACCGCCGTCACCGGATTGGAGACCCCGCTCTGCGAGAGGTGTTCGGTTACCGCCTGCGCCAGGCGCACGCCGTCGCCCATCGCCAGCGCGGACAGCAACGCCCAGGCGATTGCGACCGCCAGCAGCACGCTGAAAAGGTTCAGTGTCAACAGGAAGACTCGGGAAGGTGCCGCCGCCGGCTGCCCGTCTTGCGGCTCGCTCCGCAGGGCGGCCAGCAGCAGCGCACCGGCGATGCCCGCACCGATCGCCGCCTCTGCCAGCGCCAGGTCCGGTGCCCGCAGGCGCGCCCAGGCCAGGGCAAGCAGCAGTCCGAATGCGATGAACAGCGCCAACCCGCGCTTGAGGTCGCGAGTGGCGACGGCCGCCCAGCCTAGACCGAGGAGCATGGCCGCCAGCAGCAGGTCGAGCAGCATCCAGAGCAGTGGGTTCATGGTTGTTCCCTACGATCGAGAGCGTGCCGGGCAATCAGGTTCGCCGAGGCCGCGCTGGCCGCCAGCACCAGCAGCCAGATCAGAATGAGCTTGAGCGCGATCACCAGACTCCCGGTGACCAGGGCGATCCCCAGAGCCACCAGACCAAGGCCCAGGTTGTCGGCCTTGGTCAATGCGTGCAGCCGTGAATGCAGGTCAGGCAGGCGCAGCAGACCAATGCTGCCGGCGGCGAAGAAACCTATCCCGATGCAGATCAGGCCAACGGCGACGACATCAATCACCGGGGTTCTCCCGCCGGGTCAGTGCTGCCGCGACCACCGCGGCCAACAGTGCCAGCAACAGAGCGACATCGATCAGCGCCGGTGAGGACCACAGCAGCGCCAGCAGCAGCAGGAAGGTGACCCCACCCGTGCCGAGCAGCAATACCGCGGCCAGCCGGTCCTCCAGGGACGGGCCCTGAAGCGCGCGTGCCAGGCCGAGCGTCAGCGTGACCAGAAGCACCAGCACGCAGAGAATGATCACGCTGCCAGCAGCCGAGTTGGCGAAATCCGCGCCGCTCACAATGCCTCCCCGAACACACGCCCGACCGCCGACTCGACGCGCCGCAGTTCGGCAGTGAAATCACTGTCGCGATCCAGTGCATGGATCGCCAGGCAATCGTCACGCAGGTCGACCGCAAGGGTGCCTGGCAGCAGGCTGACACTGTTGGCGAACAGCAGGCGCGCCCCAGGGTGATGCAGGCGTAGCGGATAGGTCGCGAAGCCGGGGGCAATCCGCATCGGCGTCGCCAGCACGCGACGCGCGACATCCACACCGCCGCGCACAGATTCCCAGAGAAACAATGGCAGCAGGCGCGCAAGCCCCGGCAGCGAAAGCCCGGGCAATGCGGTCGCACCCAGGCGCCGCGCCGCAAAGATCGCCATCACCACGACCGGCACCCCGATCAACCAAGACGACGGCGCACCGCCGCTGAGCAGCCACCAGAGCCCCGCCAGCCCCGCAAGTGACAACACGGTGGCATTGTGGGCAGACAATTCAGCGCCCCCGGCCCGATGCCGCGCGTTGCGCATTGCGCCGGATACGAAGCGCGTCAGCGCAAGGTGCCGGCCTGCGTGCCAGTTGCCGGCCCGGGGGTGCCAGCAACCCACCGGCGAGCACGGCCAGCCCCAGTAACAAAATGCCGGTCAGCATCGTTGCAATCATCTCGCTCTCCTTGTTGGGTCTATTGGAACCACCTGCCAGTCAGGTGCCGTCGAGACAGTTATCGCGTTTCGCAAGCCAAATGGAAAATCGATTAATGCAGATTAATCGTTCGTTTTTTTCGATGTTTCGACTACCCGCCGACTGCACGCACGATGCCCGCGCCGCACACGGAATGTGCAACGCGGGGGATGTTTGACGAAAAGAGATAGAACCGGCCCCTGTTCAGGGGCCCTAAGTCGTCAGGCCAATCGCCGGAACGGTCCCGGCACCAGCCTCCGGTGTACTGCCCGTACGGTGCGGGCGAGCGCCCTGGTCGCCGCCCGCACCGGGTCGGCGTGGGTCTCTTCTATCGCAAACCCCGCAGCAGGCCCTCCGACCACGACCACCTGGCACTGGTGGAGGACGGACCCGAGACGGTCATGCGCGAGCGTCAGACTGATCCTCACCTCGCCGGCCTCCGCATCGAGTCCGGCAAGATAGAACCGTGACAGCTGCTCGATCTGCGCCGCCATCGCCGGAACCGGTGCATCGACGCAAACGTTCATTTCGGCCCGGTGGTCGGTCAGGCAACCAGATCGAGCTGACCGAAGTGCGCTGGCAGCGGCATCGCGTGCTCACGATCACGTCGACGCAGCAGGCAGCCGACCCCGCCAAGGTAGCGCAGCTCGTCCGAGTCCGCGACGACCACGTCCACACCCTGTGCGCAGGCGAGGCGAGGCAACTCGATCTTGGCTTCCCACTGCGACACACCACTGGCGTCGTAACCGTCCGCTATGACCAGCGTCTCGGCAAATCCCCCGCGCAGTGCCTCCAGTGTCGCCACCTGTCCGATCACCGCCGGCCCATGCAGGCGCATCGCCCGCACCAGCCGTGCGGCAAGCTGGGTACGTGTCTCGGCGAGCGCCGCCGTCACCGAGCTCTGCACGAAATCCACCACTTCGGCATGGCCGAGATCCGCTGGCACCTCGAGGCGGTGCAGCAGGCGCGACACAGCGCGCCGCGGCAGCCATGCCACGACTGCCGCCAGGCTGTCGGCATCGGCTGCGACGACCAGTGGTCCGCAGGTATCCGCTGACAGCAGGCGATGGATGCGTTGCAGGCTGCTGACAGACAGCGCACCCTGCGGCGTCCTCTGCACAGCCGGATGCAGCCATTGGACAGGCGTTCTCGCGGGCTGTACGACCCTGCCGGCATTCGACTCAAGCACCTGGACGCTGCCCTGGCGCACCAACAACAGGGTAAATGCCGGGTGACTGTCCTTTACCGCCAGCAGCGGCAGGATCTCGGGTGCGCGGTAGACCGCCAGGCTGTTCCGGACGGGAATCGCCAGTGGAATCGTGGTCAGGTGCCGACCGCCGGCGAGCCCGCGCGCAAAGATCGCCGCGCCCTGCATTTCCGGGTGCCAACCGCGTTCGAGGCCACGGCAGACCATGTTGAAGGCGTTCTCGAATTCGAGGCGCTCCATGCCCGGCAGCTGTGGGCGGATCCGCGCCGCCTTGTCCTCGATGAACTGCCGGCAATCGCGCATCCCGGGCCGCGTATCGAGATAGACACTCAGGAAAGGCGTGTCGTTGACATCCAGCATCGCCAATTGCCGTGTCTGACCCACCAGCGAAGTGATGTCGGCCAGTTGCGGTTGTGTGTCAGCTTGCATCGATCGGCTCCATGGGTGATCACCGTGACACCTAGTATTGCCGCTGCAGGTGCAGGCACTGATCGGATAAGGGCCGCGTATCCTTCGGTTTTTCCGAGCCAGCCCGGAAACCACTGTGTGAACATGTCGCAGCGTCGCCCTGTGCGTCTGATCGACGTCGCCTTGCCGGATACAGCCCCTCCGGGGGCGACGTGTGATGGCCTGACAAACGACAAGGGGGGCGTTCTGATCCTCAGTCCAGCTGGTGCACGCCGACCGTGCGCTCGACAGCACACGCGGCGAGTACATGCTCGCAGGGATTACGCGGCATCCGCTGTCGGCGATACCGAAAACCACACGCGTACCGGCCGATGCAGGCATTCAGTTCGGGGGATGGACGCCGCTATGCAGATTGGCCGGCCGAACCTGCCGGCATTACACCGGCGGACAGAGAAAGACCTGCAGGAGCAGAGATGAAGGGGATCGTATTCAGCGAGTTCAACGAGATGGTCGAAGAGATGTACTCCCCCGCGCTCGCCGACAGGATCATCACCCAGGCGAACCTTGCGTCAGGTGGTGCCTATACCACTGTCGGCACCTATGACCACCAGGAACTGCTGGCGCTCGTCACGTGCCTCAGCGGGGAAACCGGTATTGCCGCGAGCGACCTCGTCAGGACTTTCGGGCGTCACCTCGCGGCACGTTTTTCCGCTCTCTATCCTGCGTTTTTCGAAGGCGTCGGCGGCACATTCGACTTTCTCGAGACTATCGAACAGCACGTCCACGTCGAGGTACGCAAACTCTACCCCGACGCAGAGCTGCCCACGTTCAGTACCGAACGAACCGGCCCCGATTCGATGGTCATGGTTTACCAGTCACGCCGGCCTTTCGCCGATCTCGCAGAGGGCCTGATCGAGGGCTGCGCGAGCCATTTTGCCGAGCGCATCACCATCACACGCAGCGACGGAAAAAACGGTGAGCTGCACCGCACCCGCTTCACCCTGTCGCGCATCGACTGATGAGTGACGAGCTGGAACTGCTGCAGCGCCGGTTCGAGCGCGAGCGCCGCGCCCGCAAACAGGCAGAATCGCTCCTCGAAAAGAAAAGCCTCGAGCTCTATCAATCCAACGAACACCTGCGTCGTTTGTCCGACGAACAGGCACGCAGCCTGCAGATGCTGCGTACCACCGCGGACAGCCTGCTGCGCAGCGTTGGACTGGAGCCGATGGATGACAGCAGCGGCAGCATGGCCGAAGTCTTGCGCGTGGTCACGGAGATCGTGAAAGACCGCGAACGCCTGCGCCGTGACGTCGAGCACCAGATGTTCGCCCTGAACCAACATGCGATTGTCAGCATCACCGACGCCGCCGGTGTGATCACCTATGCGAACGACCGGTTTTGCGAGATCAGCGGCTACCCGCGCGAGGAACTGCTCGGCCAGACACACAGCGTGCTGAGCTCAGGCGTCCACCCGGCGGAATTCTATGCAACGATCTGGAACACCATCATTTCCGGCGAGGTCTGGCGCGGGGAGATCTGCAACCGCGCGAAGTACGACAGCCTGTACTGGGTGTCGGCGGCGATCGTGCCATTTCTCGATGTGGATGGGACCGCAGAACAGTTCATTTCCATCAGCACCGACATCACGCTGCAGAAGAGCATGCAGGAGGAACTGCGCGGCAGCCGGGTGTTCCTGCAGAGCATGACGGAGTCGCTGGGTGAAGGCGTCTATGCCCTGGACAAATGGGGCTATTGCAGCTTCCTTAACCCGGAGGCGGAACGCCTGCTCGGCTGGTCGCTGATGGACCTTTCGATGACGCCACTGCACGAGGCACTGCAGTTCACCGACCTGGTCGGCAATCCGATGTTCGGCGAAAACGACATCATCGAGGAGGTACTGCGGGACAAGCGGGAATACCGCTCCGAGTACGACACCTTCATCGCCAAGGACGGGCATCTGTTCCCAATCGCCATCACACTGGTCCCGATCATCGAAGACGAGGATGCGGTCGGCGTGGTCGCCGTGTTCCAGGACATAACGGAACGCAAACTGGTCGAGGACCGGCTGCGCGAGGCGACCCGCCGCGCCGAGGATGCAAGCCGCGCCAAGTCCGACTTTCTCGCCAATATGAGCCACGAGATCCGCACGCCGATGAACGCCATCATCGGCATGTCGCACCTCGCGTTGCAGACCGACCTGAACAGCAAGCAACGCAACTATATCGAGAAGGTAAACCGCTCGGCCGAGTCGCTTCTGGGGCTGATCAACGACATACTCGATTTCTCCAAGATCGAGGCCGGCAAACTCGACATTGACGCCATCGGCTTCAAACTGCAGGACGTGTTCAACGACCTGTCGAGCGTCCTGGGGTTCAAGGCCGAAGAAAAAGGTCTGGAACTGCTGTTCGACATCGCCCACGACGTGCCGCGAGCCCTGATCGGTGACCCGATGCGCCTGAACCAGGTTCTGCTCAATCTGTGCAACAACGCGCTCAAGTTCACCAGTAGCGGTGAGGTCGTGGTGTCGGTCGGTGTCGAGCAGCGCCGGGCAGACGACCTCATCTTGCAGTTCTCGGTGCGCGATTCAGGTATCGGGATCTCGAAAGAGCAACAGCTGAAGCTGTTCCAGTCGTTCTCCCAGGCCGACGCGACGACCACCCGTCGTTATGGTGGCACAGGGCTCGGACTGGCGATCAGCAAACGTCTGGTGGAGATGATGGACGGTACCATCTCGGTCGAAAGCGAGCCCGGCAAAGGCAGCACCTTCCATGTCCGCCTGCCATTCATCGAGGTCGACGATCAATGGCAGAA
This sequence comes from Chromatiaceae bacterium, assembly GCA_024235315.1. Classification (GTDB taxonomy): domain Bacteria; phylum Pseudomonadota; class Gammaproteobacteria; order Chromatiales; family Chromatiaceae; genus Thiosocius. The sequence continues at coordinate 94,196 of JACKMP010000001.1, forward strand.
AGACGAGTCGCCGACAGCGCAGGCAGACCTGCGCGGCATGCGCTGCCTGTTGCTGGACGACAGCTCGAGTGCCAGGGTGATCTTCGCCTCGATGCTCGAGGCCCGTGGCATTCAGGTGGATGCGGTCAAAGACGCCTATGCCGCCACGGCGCGTCTCGGTGACGCCGGATCGCACTACGACTTTCTGCTGGTGGACTGGCGGATGCCCGGCGTGGACGGCATCGAGTTTCTCCGTGGCCAGCACTCGGCCATGGGTACGCGAATGCCGCCGGTCATCATGACCACGGCCTATGGGCGCGAAGAGCTGGCCGAGTCACTGCGTGCCAGCAGCATCGGGGTCGCAGCGATTCTCGCCAAACCCGTGTCACCGGCCGACCTTCTTGGCGCGGTGAGCCTGGCCACCGGCAGGGCTCAGGCACCTCAGCAGCCCGGTGTGGCCAACGCCAAGGCAGCGGCTGAAGCAGCCGTTTCTGCGCTGCGCGGCGCCCGCATCCTGCTGGTCGAGGACAACGAGTACAACCAGGAGGTCGCCGTGGCGCTGCTCACCGAACAGAACATCGAGGTGGATGTTGCCTGTGATGGCGAGCAGGCACTGCGTCAGTTGCAGATGCATACCTACGACGGTGTGCTGATGGACTGCCAGATGCCGGTGATGGACGGTTACGAAGCAACACGCGAGATCCGCAGGCAACCGCAGTTCCAGGATCTTCCGATCATCGCAATGACCGCAAACGTGCTCAACGACGACATCGTTGAGGCGCTGGCTGCCGGCATGAATGATCACATCGCCAAACCAATCAACATCCGCGATATGTTCAGCATCATGGCGAAATGGATCACCCCGGCCCACCCGGCCAGGGACACCACACCATCGCCACAGTCACCGGGAAACGGACAGCATCGCGTATTCGACGTACTGCAAAACATCGACGTCGACAATGGCCTGCGGCGTGTCGGCGGCAATGAAGTGACCTATCTGAGGCTTCTTCACAAGTTCGCAACGAACCAGGCCGATGTCGTAAGTCACGCACACGAGGCGCTTCACAAGGGCGACAGCGCGACCGCCAGGCGCCTTATGCACACGCTCAAGGGCACCGCCGGCAGTATCGGCGCCATGCGTCTGCAGCATCTGGCGGCGGATGCCGAGTTGACGCTGCAACACGCCGTTTCCCCGATATCGGTGGCCAATTGCGAGGCTTTGCAACAGGAACTCGACAACGTCCTGGGTGAACTGGCTGCGCTGCCTGACAGCCTCGGCGACAGACCGATACCCGGCCAGACATCGGCCATCGATGCCGACACTCTTCTGCAGCGCCTCATCGGCCAGCTGGAGGACTTTGACACTTCGGCCGAGGAAACGATCGAAGACCTGATCGCCGCCACCGGCGTCGCGGATCAAAAAGAGGTACTGCTGCAGGTCCGCAGGGCGATCGCGCAATACGATTTCGACGCTGCACGCGAAACCATAACGTCGTTGGATCCACGCACTTGAATCGCGCGACGAAAGATGGCACAGCACGGCCATTGCCCTATCGCGTATTGGCGATCGATGATTCTCCGGAGATCATCGACACCATCCGCGCCGCGCTCGGAAGTGAATTCCTGCTCCTCGCCTCCGTCTCGGCTGCCACGGGACTGAAACTGGCCGCGCAACACCGGCCGGACCTGATATTGCTGGACGTGGTGATGCCGGAGCTCGACGGTTTCGAAGTGTGCAGACGCCTAAAGGCCGATCCCTGCACCCGCGATATCCCTGTGATATTTGTCACCGGCATGGGTTCACAGGGTGATGAACTCGAGGGCTTCTCACTGGGGGCAGTCGACTTCGTTACCAAGCCGATCGAACCGATCATCCTGCAGGCCAGGGTACGCACCCAGATCGAGTTGTCGTCGGTGCGCCGTGCACTGGGCGAGGCCAATAATCGCATGGCGATCGAGCGCGAACTTGTCGCACAGATCATCATCAGCATGCGTACCGACGACCAGTTTTTTCAGGAACGCCTGAGCTGGGTTAGCCACTCGCACGATACCGCTGGCGGTGACCTCGTGCTGTCGGCCAGGCGCCCCAGCGGTGACGAGCACGTGCTGATCGGCGACTTCACCGGGCACGGCCTGCCGGCCGCCGTAGGAACACCCCTGGTGTCGCATCTTTTTTACTCGATGACTGAAGCCGACCGACCCCTGGATGAAGTCCTGCGGGAGATCAACAACGTCCTGGTCAAACGGCTGCCAGTGGATATCTTCATGGCGGCAGCAGCGGTATGCATTACCGCGGACGCAGAACACGCCAAGCTGTGGAGTTTCGGCAACCCTGACCTGCTTCACCGCGGCGCGGATGGCCGTTGGACGCAGATAGTGTCGACCGAGCTGCCAATGGGCATCGTGCCGCAGTCGGTGCCCTACGCCTCCTGTCGGCAGCAGCTCGTCGAAGGCGAAGCACTTTATCTCATGACAGACGGTCCCATCGAAGCCGTTTTGCCTTCAGGTGAAATGCTCGGACTGACCCGTTTAAAGGACGCGCTGGAACGGCACACAACATCACTCCAGGCGGTAATCGATGAAGTGCTCAACCAGGTGGCCAACCCCGATGAAGTGGACGACATGACCATCATAAGGATCGACGGCGGCATCCGCCGGTCGCGATAAGGACGGCAGCAACGATGGAAGCAACACGCAGACAGAGCATACTGGTGGTCGATGACACCCCTGAGAATATCGATGTCCTCAAGGGCATTCTGGCGGACCGCTACAGTGTACGTGCCGCAACGCACGGCGAACTCGCGCTGCGGATCGCCGACAAGCAGACACCCGACCTGATATTGCTCGACGTGATGATGCCGCAGATGGACGGTTACGAGGTCTGTCGCCGGCTAAAGTCGAATCCCAAGACGGCGGACATCCCGGTGATCTTCGTGACCGCGAAGACCGAGACCGCGGACGAACAGGCAGGGTTCGATGTCGGCGCAGTCGACTACATCATCAAGCCGGTCAACCCGGCGCTGGTGCAGGCGCGGGTCAAGACCCATCTGGCACTTGCCGATCAGCAGCGCGCCTGTCGCGCGCAGGTCGTTGAACGCACGCAAGAGCTCGAAGAGGCGCAGAAGGCCGCGATCTTCATGCTGGGTGATGCCGGTCACTACAACGACAACGACACCGGCGCACACATCTGGCGGATGGCTGCTTACTCTGCCGCGCTGGCCAGCGCCGTGCATTGGCCGGTTGATCGGGCACACCTGCTGCAGCTTGCCGCGCCGATGCACGACACCGGCAAGATCGGCATCCCGGACAGCATCCTGAAAGCCCCGCGCAAACTCACGGCCGAGGAATGGGAGATCATGAAGACCCACACCGAGATCGGCCACAAGATTCTCAGCAAGAGTCGAACAGAACTCTTTCAGCTTGCCGCCACGGTCGCCCTGTCGCACCACGAACGCTGGGATGGCAGCGGCTATCCACATGGTCTGTCAGGTGACGCGATCCCCGAGGGTGCGCGCATCGTGGCGATAGCCGACGTGTTCGATGCCCTGACGATGCGTCGTCCCTACAAGGACGCATGGCCGGTCGAAAGGGCACTCGCGACGCTGCAGCAGGATGCCGGCAGTCATTTCGATCCGCAACTCGTGCAGACTTTCATCGCGATCAAGGACGAAATCCTGCAGATCAAGGCGAAATGGGACGACCGCGAGCAGTCAGTCGGCGGCGAGCCGACACAATACGGGTAGCCTTGGCCAACATCGGGCTACAGCCAGCGCCGGCGACGGAATCCCCACAACAGCGCGACACCCACCAATACGATCAGCACCAGCGATATCAGGCCGCCATGCGGCTGGCTCAGGAACGGCATGTCGGCGAAGTTCATTCCGAAATAGCCGACCAGCAGGTTGAGTGGCAGAAAGATCGCCGATATCCCGGCCAGAAACTGCATCACCTGGTTGGTTCGCTGGCCGTTGGCAGCGAAGTGGATCTGTACCAGTGCATCGATCGCACCCTGATTCTGCTCGGCATGGCTGCCGACGCGCCGGATGTGATCCTCGAGGTCCTTGAAGCGAATCTCCAGGTTCTGGCTGAAATCCCCGGTGTAGTCCTCACGCCAGTTCTCGATCACGTTCAGCTGCGTCTCCATCGTGCCGGACAGCCAGCGCAGCTGGTTGCGCAGGCGCATCAACAGCCGCCAGTCGTTGAACGGATCGGCAGGGTCGAGCAGACGCTCCTGCCAGCCGGTCAACAGGCGGTTTACCGGCTCTCGCAGGCCGAGCAGGGCATCGACGACCGCATCGAGCAGCCGGTGCAACAGGCTCGCCGCACTGTTCGGGACACTGATGTCCCCGGCCAGCCAGCTGCGGCGCAGATCGAGGAAGCTGTCATCGCCCTGTTCCCGGATCGTCGCCACCAGGTTGTCCTTGAGCACGAAGACGATCGGCCGGGTGCGCGGATGATGCACATCCGAGGTCGCATCATAGCCACGAAAGACCAGGAAATCGTACTCGCGGGTCTTGTTGAAAAATGGCGGATGCGTGGTGTTGAGCACGTCAGCATCGTGCTGGGCGTGCAGTGGCAATTCAGTGCCGGGTGGAAGCTGCCCGCGCCAGTCGGGCCCGCTGCGCACCAGGTCGAGCCACACTACGCCGTCAGGCGGTAGCGGCTGGCGGGTATCGATCTGGTCGGCCCTTCCATCATGAAACCACAGCATGGCGATACTCCTCCGTGTCGCTTGAACAGGAAAACTCAGGCACCCAGGACCGGAAACAGCTGTTTGAGGCCATTGGCGATGACCTCAACGGCGATCGCGGCAAGGATCAGGCCGAACAGGCGGTTCAGCACGTTCAGGCCGATATCACCGAGCACGGCGCCGATCGGTCGGGCGAGCCTCAACACTATCCACAGGATCAGACACACGAGCGCGATGATCCCGATGACCATCGCCGCATGGTAAGGCGCGGTCGAACGGTGCATTGCGATGATCACGGTGCTCATGGCACCCGGCCCGGCCAGCAGAGGAACCGCGATCGGCACCACGGCGATACTCGCCCGGGTCGCCGCACTGCGCTCCTCCTGTCGCGAGGTTCGCACCCGGTCGATCTGTGCCTGCAGCATCGCCAGCGCCATCAGAAACAGCACAATGCCACCACCCACCCGAAACGACCCCAGGCTGGTCCCGAGCCAATGCAGCAGGGTTTCGCCAAGCAGTGCCATCAGTACCAGTACCGCGGCGACCGTGAGGGCCGCCGTCCTGGCCACGCGGTTGCGTTCAGCGGCGCTGTAGCCATCGGTCAGCGACAACAGGATCGGGATCGCCATGAACGGGTCCAGGATCACCAGCAGCGCCGTGAAAAAGCGCGAATATTCCGACCAGTTTTCCAATGGGCTCATGGATTTCGCCAACACCACGTCGATGGCGCCATCATGGCACCGCTCGAACGTCAGGGACAACGGCAACCGCCCAAACAGGACCATGACAACGCCGGGTTTGGCTAGACTGTGTACATGCAGACCGGAGACGAACAAGCCGAGCGTGCGCGGCAGTTGCTGGCCGGGGCCTTTCATGGCGTCCTGTCGACCCATTCGCACGAGCATGAAGGCTACCCCTTCGGCTCGGTGGTGCCGTATGTGCTCGACGCGAACGGGCTGCCGCTGATGCTGCTCAGCCATCTGTCACAACATACCCGCAACCTCGATGCCGACCCGCGTTGCGGCCTGACCGTTATGGAACCCGGCGATGGCGACGTCCAGCAACGCGGGCGCCTCAGTGCGATCGGCGAGGTGCTGCCGGTCGCGCCGGCGACTGACGCGGGCCACTATTTCGACTACTTTCCGCACAGCCGCCCCTATTACGATCAACTGGGTTTCCGCTTCTACCGTTTCACCCCCAGGCGCTTTCACTGGAACGGCGGATTTGCCACCGCGCGCTGGTTTGCCTCCGACCGCCTCATTAGGGCGAATCCTCTGCCATGTGACGTCCGGGCGCGCATCGTGGCGCACATGAACCAGGACCACAGCGACGCGCTGTCGCAGTACCTGAACCGGACCGACATACCCTCCGACGCGGCAGTCGCCATGGTCGGTATCGACGCCACCGGCATGGATTTGCGCGTAGCCGACACGCTGCACAGGGTCGCGCTGTTACGGCCGATCGCCTCGGCTGACGAAGCACGCGAAGTGCTGGTCGAAATGGCAGCCGCTCGGCGTTGACAGCCCCTCGCCGCATTCACCCGCAATCAAGAATTCCGCCTCTCCGCCGCAACAAGCCGCATACGCAAAACGATGACGGCAGACAAGATGATGTTATTGAGCACCCTTACCTCTCATCTCCATAACCCGCTTTTTCACACTACCGCAATGATCGGACCGCTTCTGGCCGGCGGCCTCCTGCTGGCCGCTGCCAGCACGTCAGCCGGTGTCTTGAGTGCTGAACAGCAGCAGCTGCTGGCCGCGGGCAACCCCGCAGAAGCAGCCGGACCGGCCAAAAAGTGCGGCAAGTGCCATGGGGAAAGCGGTGTGAGCGATGACGACGAAATACCCCATCTGGCGGCTCAGCCGGCAAGCTACCTGTTCAAGCAGCTGCTGGATTTCGCTGCCGATCGGCGCGACGGTGGACGTATGAACAAAACGGCGCGCAAGTTGAGCGAACAGGACATGGCGAATCTTGTGGCCCTGTTCGCTTCGACCGAACTGCCCCCGATGCAAGACGAGCCCTTGCCACCGGAACCTAAACTGGTATCGAGCGGCGACACCGCGCGAAACCTGTCGCCCTGTAAGGACTGCCACGGCGCCGATGGCAAGGGCAAAGCTGACAAATATGACGCACCCGCACTGGCAGGAATGCCCAGGCCCTACTTTGTCGCGGCGATGCAGTCCTTCAAGGAAGGCAGCCGCCAGAATGACGCCGATGCCGTCATGCGCGATGCAGCCAAGACGCTCAGCGTTGCGGAAATCGATGCGCTCGCAGCTTACTACCTCGCACTTGGGAAACGTCAGCCGCTGCCTCCGCAATGAGGTCGGGTCACAGTCCGTGCTTGACGAAGGTGGGTATGCCGGCGAAAGACCATGTATTTCTAAAGGGTAATTCGAGGCTGCCGATAAGTACGACAGCCGATGACCACCGCGGATCAGGCTGGCCCACGACAGGCACGAGCAAAGGATTCCAACCGACATGACAGACCTCGAACGTTCACAGCGCCCCGCACGGTACAGACTTTCTGTGCGCCTCAAGATCAACCTCGCGCTGTCGGCGGTGTTTCTGGTCGTCGGCCTGCTGGTGATGGGCTACTCCTACGTCGAGGAACGCGCCAAGAATCTCGAACTGGCAATCACCCAACTCAAGGGCATGAACGCCTTCTATTTTGATTCCCTGAATACGCTGATGCTGGCCGACGCGATGGAAGAACGCCAGACCCTGCGTGACAAGATGCTCGAGCTGCCGGGGATGCTTGATGTGCGCGTCAACCGCAGCGACGCGATCATCCAGAAGTTCGGCCCCGGCCTTCCGGCCGAGGCGGCCGTCGACGAACTTGACCGTCTTGCCCTCAGCGGCGAATCCGTGGTCGAGATCGGAGAGCGTGACGGGCATCGTACCGTGACCATCGTGGAACCTTACCGCCTCACCGAGGACACGCGTGGCACCGATTGTCTCGAATGCCACCGCAGAGTCGAATCGGGAACCGTTGGTGGAGCGATACGCCTGAGTTACTCGCTGCAACAAGCGGACAGCCTGGCGTTCGCCGGTCTGGTGAAGAAATTTGCGGTACTGGCCTCCCTGTTGATCGTGGCCCTGATCGCACTCTATGCCCTTCTCAACCGCGTCGTGGTCCAGCCGGTGGTCGAGATGAAGAACAGGCTGAAAGACATTGCGACCGGAAATGGCGATCTGACAAAGGTACTTGCGGAATCATCCGACGACGAACTCGGCGAATGCGCGCACTGGTTCAATTCCTTCGTCGGCAAACTGCGCGCGATGATCCTGGAGATTTTCGACAATGCCGGCGAGCTTCGAAAGGCATCGGATTCCATGGAGCAGATTGCACAGCAGACCAACACCAACGTGCTGCGCCAGCAGACCGAAACCGACCAGGTGGCCACTGCAATGAACCAGATGGCCGCGGCGGTGCAGGAAGTCTCACGCAATGCCACTCAGGCCGCTGACGCCGCGCTGCGCGCCGACGACGAGGCGAGACAGGGCAAGGACATCATGGGCCAGACCTCTCGCGCCATTGACGCCCTGGCTGGCGAGGTGGAAACCGCAGGCGGCGTGATCCAGCAACTGGCGAAAGACAGCAACGACATCAGTGTCGTGCTCGATGTCATTCGCGGCATCGCCGAACAGACCAACCTCCTCGCGCTCAATGCCGCCATCGAGGCAGCACGCGCCGGCGAACAGGGTCGTGGTTTTGCCGTTGTCGCCGATGAGGTCCGCACCCTGGCGGAGCGCACCCAGCGCTCGACCCAGGAGATCCAGAAAATGATCGAGAGTCTGCAGCGGCGTGCGAAAGATGCCGTGGATGTGATGCAGCGCGGCGAGTATCAGGCAAAGGCCAGTGTCGAGCAGGCGGCTCAGGCAGAGGCCTCGCTGCAGACGATCACCCGCGTCGTCTGCGATATATCCGACATGTGCACACAGATCGCAGCCGCCGCCGAGCAACAAGACAAGGTCTCAACCGAGATCAACCGCAATGTCGGCAATATCAGCGGACTGGCATCACAGACCGCTGCCGATGCCGGCAAAGTGGCGGGGGCCAACCGCCAGATGACCAACATGGCCGAGGGACTGCAGGGACTGCTGCGGCAGTTCCGCACCTGAGTGCGATCACCTTACCCATCGGGCAAGGAAAACCCTGATTTTCAGCTTGGTATTGCCGCACCTCAGCCGGCCGGATCGCCCTCCCAACGGCCTGCGCTTGGCTATAGTTGTTGCAGGCATGCGCATTCTCCCGATGAAGGAGGCCTATCATGGCGATCGCAATCACCCTTCGCGAGTTTCTCGACGGACACCACCTACCCTATGATGCGATGCTGCATCAGCGCACCGCGACCAGCCGGCAGAATGCGGTTGCGGCGAGGCAGCCCGGCGAGCGGGTCGCCAAGGCACTGCTGCTGAAAGACGAGGGCAGCTACCTGCTCGCAGTATTGCCGGCAGACCGGCGCCTGCATTTCGGCCAATTGCACCGGGTCCTGAACAGGCGGATCGGCCTGGCGACCGAGGCCGAGGTGGCGGAGGTATTCTCCGACTGCGCAGTCGGCGCTGTGCCTCCGACGGGTCTCCTGTATGACATCGATACCCTGGTCGACGACACACTGCTCGAACAGGCAGAGGTGTATTTCGAGGCCGGCGACCACGAACAACTCATTCACATGACGCAGGCGGACTTTCGCAAGCTGCTGGGTGACGCGACACACGGCCGGTTCAGCTACCGAAGTTGAGCGTCCCCGGCATCCGGGAACGCTTGAGTCAGCGAATCATCTGCGAAACCGACAGTTTGCGCAGGGTCGCGCTTTTTTTCGATTGGTGCTCCCCCATGCGCTGAAGCACGCTGCTGAGGAAGTGCGTGGCCTCGCCGATGTATGGCCCCTTGTTCAGCATGACACACTCGGCGCGGGCGCTCATCGCCGCGTCCGTTACCTCGGCCCGCGTTGGGGCACCGGTCTTGGCCAGGCCTTCCAGTACCTGAGTCGCCCAGATCACGGGCACGTGTGCCGCCTCACACATCCAGAGAATCTCCTCCTGTACCTCGGCAAGCCGTTCAAAGCCCATCTCGACCGCGAGGTCGCCGCGCGCCACCATGATGCCGATCGGTGGTGAACGCAACGCCGTCAGCAGTATGTGCGGCAACCGATCGAAGGCGCGGCGGTTCTCGATCTTGAGCACTATCCCCAGGTGGGAGGCCCCGAGTTCGCCAAGACGGTCCTCGAGAAGTTCCACATCGTCCGGTTTGCGCACGAACGACAAGCCGATCATATCGACATGTGCCGCCATGACATCGAGATCGCGGTGGTCCTTTTCGGTCAAGGCCGGCAGGTCGAACGTGGTATCCGGCAGATTGATCCCCTTATCGGCGCGCAGTTTCGCGCCTCCCGGCCTGGCATGGCTTATCTCGACAGTAAAGCCATCCTGCCCCACCTCGGTGACGAGCCCCCCGATCTTGCCGTCGTCAAACCAGACACGCTCGCCGCTGACGACCCTTTGCAGGATTGCGCCCAGCGTACACGGTATGGTCGCCGGTTCAATCAGAGTGCCGTCAGCCGCGCGCAGCCCCGGACGTCCGACCTGGCCCTCACCGGTGACCCGCAGACGGTCGCCGCGAAACAACGTGATGGCAGGCTCGATAGGCGGCAGTGGGCCAACGATGCCGGTGGCGATCGTCCGGCCGCGACGCCGCAGCCGCAGCGGAATACCGCTCTCGACGTAGCTGGTGCGATCACACTCGGCGAGCACGCCGCTGCCATGGCGTTCACTGACCATGAAACGCCGGCGCCGGTCGCGACAGTCATGCAGTTCGATGGTGTCGCCGGGTTTGGCCCTTGCCACCAGTTCCCCTTGCACCGGCAGCGTCGCCGCGGCATCTGCCGGCGTGACTTGCTGCCCAGGCACCTCCGGCGGATGCAGCCATACCAAGGCGTTGGCGATGACTCGGCCGCGTACATCGCGACGTGGACGAATCTTGAGTACGGGTTCACCACCGCCGATCGTGCCGGTGCGCAGCTTTGGGCCGGCCAGATCGGCGAGGATGCGGCAACGCATACCGAGTTCACGCTCGGCCGAGTGCAGATTGTCGATCATGGCCAGCCAGGCCTTGGCATCATCATGTGCGCAGTTGATCCGCATGATGTTCATACCGGCCCCGAGCAGCTGCCTGATCAGGTCTCCGTCACGGGCCGCCTCGCTCGGCATCGTGACCATTACCCGACCCGAGTGCCGTGACGATGAGGGACCCAGCAGCGCATTGGCGTGCTCCGCCAGCAGCGCGGGCCCCGCATTGAAACCGACCGGCGGGCGGCGTTCCAGGGACGCGGGTTGCGCACGTCCGGCGAGATGAGAAAGCGCGCCGAGCACAGCCTCGAGCGTCGCCAGTGTATGTGCCTCCATGCGCCCCAGCGACGAAAGGCCGAGGCTGGACAGATCGCCCTGCAGCCTGCGGATGTCGTGGCGACGTACGCCAAGGTAATGCAGGAGGTTGCGTGCACTGTCGACGAAGCCGGGTGCCACCTGCTGGAGTTCCCTGGCGTATAGCAGTTCAAAATCGAGTGCCTCCTGAAGGAGACCGTCGACGTCATGGATCAGGCGGTTGACGAAACGTGAATCGATCTGGCGGCTCATGGGTGCAACTGGCGGGCCTTGGGAAGGGTGTTGCAACTATAAGTAACAAAGATTGCAATTTTGCGTACGCCGGCCGGCCGCGCCGGTGTCTGTCGATCACCGCCCCGAAGACAGAAAAAAAGGGCCACCGGGGCCCTTCTTGTCGGTTCGGGAAGGATCGATCAGAACTCCTCCCACTCATCCTCGTCGATCGACGGCGGCGAGTCCAGGACCGGCTTCGCGTACGCGGGCTTTGCCTTTGCCCCGGTTGCCGTTTTCGCACGCGGCCCTGAGCTTGACCTGGGCGGCATTGTGGCCTTTGCCGCAGGCACCTTTTCGGCAGTGGCCGCCGGCATCCTGCCCGACACCTTGAAAAACTCGACCAGGTCCGCCATCTCCCGCGCCTTGTCGCTCATGGCGGCAGATGCTGCTGAAGTCTGCTCGGCAAGAGCTGCATTCTGTTGTGTGACCTCGTCCATCGAGGTCACTGCCTGGTTGACCTGGTCGATGCCGGATGACTGCTCCGCCGAAGCGGCCGCGATCTCGGCGATGATGTCACCGACCTTCTTCACGCCGGCGACGATCTCCTCCAGTGTCTTGCCCGAGGCATCAACCAGGTCGGTGCCGACCTGTACCTTGCAGACGGAATCACGGATCAGTTCCTTGATCTCTTTCGCCGCAGTCGCTGAACGTCCTGCGAGATTGCGGACCTCGGTGGCAACGACGGCGAAGCCACGCCCCTGTTCGCCGGCACGGGCGGCCTCGACCGAGGCGTTGAGCGCCAACAGATTGGTCTGGAATGCGATCTCGTCGATCACCCCGATGATCTCCGCGATCCGACTGCTCGCCGAGTTGATATCGGCCATCGCACCCACGGCGCGGCCAACCACCTCACCGCCGCGCAATGCCAGCTGGCTGGCGCTGCTCGCCAACTGGTTTGCCTGCTGGGCATTTGCCGCGTTGTTACGCACCGTCGACGTCAGTTCCTCCATCGAGGCAGCCGTCTGCTGCAGCGCCGACGCCTGCTGCTCGGTGCGTGAGGAAAGATTATTGTTGCCAACAGAGATCTCACCGGCGCCGGTGGTAATGTCCTCGGTCGATTCACGCAGCCGGCGCACGATGCTGCCGATATTGGCCACGGTGGAATTGACGTCTTCCTTGACCTTGCCAAAGGTACCGGCATAGTCGTGTTCGATCGGTTGCGTCATGTCGCCGGACGCCATCCTGCCCATCGCCGCGGCGATATCACCGAACACCTTGTCAACCACGTCCACCAGGTCATTGATGCCCTTTGCAAGCTGCAGGAAGAACCCCTGCTTACCCTGCAACGACACCCGATTGCCCAGATCGCCACGCCGTGCCGCATCGACGATACCGTCGATTTCGGCCTCTACCGCCACTTCCTCAGTCCGGTTGGCCCATTCGACCACCGTTCCCAGCCGCTCGCCGTTATCAGCCAGCACCGGGTTGGCCACCACCCGCAGCGTCAGTCCGGCCACCTCCATCTCGCTGCTGACTGTGGACTGCATGTGTTCGAGCAGTCGCCGCTGGTGGCCCGGATCCTTGTGGAAGATGTCCATATTGCTGCCGACCAGCTTGTCGGCATCGAAGCGCGGCAACACCTTGCGCAGCTCGCGCTCGGCGTTCTTGAACATCGTGGACAGCGTCTTGTTGCAATAGATGATGTTGAAGTCCGCGTCGGCGACCATCACCGAGCTGCTGACATTGTCCAGCGCAGTACGGATACGCAGGTTCTCGGTGGCGTAGCGACGCTCCTCTTCCAGGCGCGCCGCCTCTTCCTGCCTGGCCCTGATCTCAGCGCTCAGATCCGACCATTCGACGGCTGTCCCCAGCCGCCTGCCCTCGCCGTCGATCACCGGATTGGCAATGATGCGGAAGGTTCGTGGACCCACAGTCACCTGGGATTCATGAGTCTGGCTGAGCGAATCGAGCAGTTGGCGCTGGTGCGTCGGTCTGGCATGGAAGACGTCGATGTTGCGCCCCATCAGATCGTCGGCGTTGAAGTCAGGCAGGCGCTCCCGCAGATCACCCTCGGCCTCCCGGAACATCGTCTGAACCGCGGGATTCATATAGATGATGTTGTAATCCCGGTCCGCAACCATCACGTTGGTACTGACGCAATCGAGCGCGATCTTTACCCGGGTCGCTTCATCGCTCTGGTGCCGGGTGTCCTCGATGATGCTGCCGAACTTCTCGATCGCCGTGTTGAAATGGCATGCAAGTTCGCCGATCTCATCCTTCGACCTGACCTCCAGGCGCTGCGACCAGTCGGCACGCCCCTCGGCCACCGCACGCATCATGGCCGTCAACTGCTTTAGCGGGCTGGACACGATGCGTGAGAACATTGCCCCGATGACCAGCAGACCGGCGACCATCAGCGCAGAATTGATACCGATATTGATCATGAGATCGCGATCGACCGCCGCATCGAGCCTGCTCAGTGAATAGTCCACACGCACTGCGCCCAACACTTCGCCCTCTGCCGAGGCATGGCAACTGATGCAATCGGTGCCACGAAAGTCCTTGCTGGCCTTCAGCGGGACCAGGACGGTCAGGACCCGGCCATCGGCGCCTTCGCGGATCTGTTTGACGGCCTCCCCGGTGAGTGCACTGTGGTCCAGCTCATCGCGCGCCGCGGCATAGTCGCTTCCCGGGCCGTAGAGCCTGACCACGGCATCGCCACGGATGATGCGCGCATCCAGGACCTCGGGCCGTGCGAGCAGCTTGTTGCGCGGGATGTCACGATTCGCCATGCCACCGGTCAGCATCAGCGTGTTGATATTGTCGAAGTAGGACTCGGCCAGGTCGGTCGTCTGATGCTCGACCAGGTGCTCCACGAGGACGCGCTGGCTATAGGCCAGATAGCCCGCGGTAAATACCAGCATCACGGCGAACAGAACCGCCAGCATGCGATAGATCTTCCCCCTGACCGTCGCCCCCTGGGTCAGACCCGGTATCTGCAGACTCATCGATTTCCCCTGTAAACGCCTGGTGTACTCGAAACGCGGAATGCCAGTTGTATCGGCCGCGTGCAGCAAAAATTGAACACCGGAAAGACTGCCTCCGGGTCACGTCGCGGTGAGCCACCTCGAGGAAAAGTGTTAGCTGCACGCATCGGCAGGCACGGTATCCAGGCATCGCCGGACCCGTCGCCATGCGCTAAAGTGCCCGTTCACTGACCAACCCAGACCCGGGCCAAGCCATGCAACATGTCTTTCACCGTCACACACGCAGCGATCTGCCGGTAGCAGTGAAAGGGGACGGCATCTACGTCGTCGATAGCAACGGCCGGCGATACCTCGATGCGTCGGGAGGCGCCGCGGTGTCCTGCCTGGGCCACAGCCACCCTGCCGTGATCGCGGCCATCAAACAGCAGCTGGACAAGATTGCCTATGCACACACAGGCTTCTTTACCAATGAGCCGCTGGAGGAGCTGGCTGATGTCCTGATCGAGACGGCACCGGCCGGACTCGACCGCGTGTATTTCGTGTCTGGTGGATCGGAGGCGGTCGAGGCCGGACTCAAGCTGGCGCGCCAGTATGCGGTCGAGCGCGGGCAGCCGCAGCGCCGCCACGTCATTGCCCGACGTCAGAGCTACCACGGCAACACCCTGGGCGCACTGGCAGCCGGTGGCAACGAATGGCGGCGTCAGCAGTTCCGACCGCTGCTGATCGAGACTCATCACATCGCACCGTGTTATGCCTATCGCGACCAGCGTCCGGATGAAAGTCTGGAGGCCTACGGCTTGCGCGTGGCGAACGAGCTCGAGGAAAAAATCGAGGAACTCGGCAGCGAGTCGGTATTGGCCTTCGTCGCGGAGCCGGTCGTCGGTGCCACCGCGGGCGCGGTACCACCGGTGCCAGGCTACTTCCGCCGCATCCGCGAAATCTGCGATCGTCACGGCGTACTGCTGATGCTCGACGAGGTGATGTGCGGCATGGGTCGTACCGGCACCCTGTATGCCTGTGAGCAGGACGGCATCGCGCCCGACCTGCTGACAGTCGCCAAGGGGCTGGGCGGTGGCTACCAGCCGATCGGGGCGCTCCTGGTGTCGGGCGAGATATTTGCGACGATTCGTGACGGCAGCGGTTTCTTCCAGCACGGACACACCTATATGGGGCACCCGACCGCCTGCGCCGCAGCACTCGCGGTGCAGCGGGCGATACGTGACGACAAGCTGCTGGACAATGTGCAGATCATGGGTGAGCGGCTGGATGCCGCCCTGCACACACGTCTCGGTGATCACCCGCATGTCGGTGACATCCGCGGGCGCGGGCTGTTTCGCGGCATCGAGATCGTCGCCAATCGCAACACCAGGGAACCCTTCTCCCCCGCCCGGAAGATCCACGCCAGGATCAAGCAGGAGGCAATGACACGCGGCTTGATGTGCTACCCGATGGGCGGCACCATCGACGGCGCGCGCGGCGACCACGTGCTGCTGGCGCCACCGTTCATCATCGATGCCCCGCAGATCGACCAGGTGGTTGAACTGCTGGTGCAGACCTTCGATGTCGTGTTGCCGTGAACGACGACACCGGCCCACTGATCATTGCGGTGGCACCGAACGGTGCCTACAAGAGCCCGGCTGACCACCCCGCCCTGCCGGTCTCCGCGCAGCAGATCGCGCACACAGCGGCGGCCTGTGCGAACGAGGGCGCGAGCATGCTGCACCTGCATGTGCGCGATGCGAACGGCGCCCACAGTCTGGATGCCGATACCTACCGACATGCCATCGACGCGGTACGCAATGCCCTCGGTGATCGCCTGCTGATCCAGGTCACGACAGAGGCCGCCGGAAAATTCCTTGCGCCGGCGCAGATGGCACTCGTACGGGAACTCAGACCAGACTGCGTATCGCTGGCGATCCGCGAACTGGTACCCGACGCAGCCAGCGAGTCGGCCGCCGCCGAATTCTTCGCCTGGGTCTGTGAGGCCGGCATCATCCCGCAGTTCATCCTGTACTCAGCCGCTGAGCTGCGCCGCTACCAGACACTGCGCGAAGGTGGGGTGATCCCGGCACTCGCGCTGCCGCTGCTGTTCGTACTAGGCCGCTACAGTGCCGGCCAGACATCGGACCCTCGCGCACTGCTGCCCTTTCTCGACGAGTTGTCTCACGAAGCGCCTTGGATGGTGTGTGCATTCGGCGCCGGCGAACACCGCTGCGCAGCAACGGCAGCCGCCCTGGGTGGGCACGTGCGTGTCGGGTTCGAGAACAACCTGGCGCTCAAGGACGGCTCGCCTGCCGGCAGCAACGCCGACCTGGTGATGCAGGTCCGCGAACTGGCGGCGGCACTCGGACGGCCGCTGGCCGACGGCGCGACGGCGCGCACCCTGTTGCGGCCGACGGCATAGGCACAGCGCAAACGCTCAGCCTCTACGCAACTCCGGGATGTCGATGAACAGGTCCAGTGCCTGGGGATTCGCCAGTGCCTCGCGGTTCTTCACCGGTTCGCCATGCACCAGGTTGCGCACGGCCAGCTCGACGATCTTGCCGCTCTTGGTACGTGGGATATCCGCCACCTGGATCACCTTGGCCGGGACATGGCGCGGCGTGGTGTTGCGTCGCACCTGGGTGCGGATCCTGTCGATCAGCGCCTCATCCAGCCGCAGGCCTTCACGCAGTCTCACGAACAGCACGACACGCACATCGTTGTCCCAGCGCTGGCCGATGACCAGGCTTTCGAGCACCTCATCGATCTGCTCGACCTGGCGGTAGATCTCCGCGGTACCAATACGCACGCCACCGGGATTGAGCACCGCATCCGAGCGTCCATAGATGATGATCCCATCGTGCGCAGTGAGCTCGACAAAGTCACCGTGACACCAGACACCGGGAAAGCGCTCGAAATAGGCGGCACGGTATCGGGTGCCATTGGGGTCATTCCAGAATCCGAGCGGCATGCTCGGGAACGGTGCAGTGCACACCAGTTCGCCCTTTTTCTCCCGAACCGGGTGACCGTCCTCGTCGAACACCTCGACCCGCATGCCCAGCCCGCGGCACTGCAGTTCTCCACGCCAGACCGGCAGCACCACGCTGCCCAGTGCAAAGCACGAGATGATGTCAGTGCCGCCGGAGATCGACGACAGACAGACATCTCGCTTGATCTTGCTGTAGACGTAGTCGAAGCCTTCCGCTGCGAGCGGAGAGCCCGTCGACAGGATGGTCTTCAGCGCGTCCAGTCTGTGCGTCTCGCCAGGCCGCAGCTGTGACTTCCGCAGGGCGTCCAGATACTTGGCTGAGGCACCGAATACCGTGATGCCGACCTCGTCTGCGTAGTCGAAGAGCGCATTGCCATCGGGAAAGAACGGTGAGCCATCGTACAGGGCCAGCGTCGCCCCGCTGGCAAGTGCCGAGACCAGCCAGTTCCACATCATCCAACCGCAGGTCGTGAAGTAAAAAACGACATCACCGTGATGGATGTCAGTGTGCAGCTGATGTTCCTTCAGATGCTGCAGCAAGGTACCACCGGCGCCGTGCACGATACATTTGGGTACACCGGTGGTGCCCGAGGAATACATGATGTACAGCGGGTGATCAAACGGCAGCTGCACGAACTCGATCTCGCCGCCCACCGGTTGCGCAGCGAAGTCATCAAGCAGGACCGCCCCGGAGATGCCGGACAGGTCCGGGGCAACGCTCGCATAGGGCACGACAACGACCCTCTGCAGGCTGGGCAATGCCGCGACAATCTCGATGAGCTTGTCCAGTGAGTCGTGTGTCTTTCCGCCGTAGAAGTAGCCGTCAACGGCGAACAACACCTGCGGCTCGATCTGGCCAAAGCGATCCAGCACACCCTGCGCGCCGAAGTCGGGTGAGCACGAGGACCATACAGCGCCAATCGCCGTCGTAGCCAACATTGCGACTACGGTTTCAGGTATGTTCGGCATGAACCCGGCAACGCGGTCGCCGGGCCGAAGACCGCAACCCTGCAATGCCTTGGCCAGTTCCGCCACACGCGCATGGAGTTCGGCAAATGTGAGGCTGGAGGCCCTGCGGTCCTCGCCACGAAAATAAACTGCGACAGCATCGTCGCGACGTCTCAGCAGATTCTCGGCGAAGTTCAGATGTGCATCAGGAAACCAGCGGGCGCCAGGCATTTCCTGCGCATCCACCAGGACGGCATCACCACGATGCGCCGCCCTTACCTCGCCGAATTCCCACACCAGCGACCAGAATGACTCCGGTTGCGCGACTGACCACGCATACAGATCGCCGAACGTCTCGATCGACATGGCGTGGCGCCGGTTGACCAGTGCCACGAACTGCGTGACCAGGGCCCCTGAAACCCTGTCTCGCGATGGCTGCCAGATTGGCACCGTCATTCAACTCAAGGCCGTATCACCAGCACCGAACAATGTGCACGCTCCACCACGTGCGTGGTGCTCGAACCGAGGAACACCTTGCTGATATCGCGACGGCGTGCCGGCATCACGATCAGATCGATCTGCTTGTCGCGCGCATAGGTGACGATGAACTTGTGCGGGCTGCCCTCGCCGACATCGCAGCGGACATTGTCGGGATCGGCAAACCGCGCCTTGACCAGCTTCTCCATCTCGACGCAGACCTCCTTGCGCGCACGTTCGATTGCATCCTTGGGAAAGTAGCTGGCCACCACCGGCATGTTGAAGTCAGGGATCACGGTGACCACAGTGATTCGGGCGCCATAGCGGTCGGCCAGGTCCTGCGCGATAGCGATCGCCCGCAACGTAAGATCGGTCTCTTCCAGGTCGATGGGAAGCAGGATTTCCTTGAACATTTCAGGTCTCCGGATCAGGCCGGCTGGGCCGCGGGTGAATCAGGGTCTTTGCGGCGCAACTGCAACCGCCAGATCAGGGCCAACAGTATCAATGCCGGGATGAACATCAGGTGCTTCGGTGGGCGGTCGGCCTCGATCTGCAGATTGACGATCTCCCAGTCGAAATCGATGCCGACCTGCTGTGCGTCACTGCCGAACATCACGTTGTCCGCCAGTATCCTGCCCTCCTCCTCGCGAATCTCCAGGCCGGCCGCCGCCAGGCGCTGCAGACCGTCACCGCCTTTGCCGAGCGGCAGCAGCACCGTGCGGGTCATGAACTTCCCTTCCAGGTTTTCGCCCTGCACCACCATCTGCAACTTGCCGCCATCAGGCACACTGGCTGCCTGCTCGACCAGTTGCGAGGCCGGGATCAAATGTGTCGGCGCATAGATCTCGTCCCACCAGAACCCCGGTCGGAACAGCGTGAACGCGACCAGCAACAGCGCCAGTGATTCCCACAGGCGGCTTCGGACCAGCCAATAGCCCTGGGTGGCCGCGGCAAACAGCAGCATCGCCACGGTCGCCGAGGCGATCACCACGATGAGCTCGATCCAGTGATCGATGCCGATCAGCAGCAGTTGGGTATTGAAGATGAACAGGAAAGGCAGAATCGCCGTACGGATGTCGTACATGAAACCCTGGATACCTGTCTTGATCGGGTCGCTCTTGGCAATCGCCGCGGCGGCAAATGCGGCCAACCCGACCGGTGGCGTGTCGTCCGCGAGTATGCCGAAATAGAACACGAACATATGCACCGCAATCAACGGCACGATAATGCCGTTGATCGACGCGAGCGACACCACTACCGGCGCCATCAGGCTGGATACCACGATGTAGTTGGCCGTGGTGGGTAGCCCCATGCCGAGGATGATGCAGATCATCGCGGTGAAGATGAGTGCGGCCATCAGATTGCCGCCCGAAATGAACTCGACGAATTCGATCATCACCTGGCCGATACCGGTCAGCGTGATGGTGCCGACGATGATGCCCGCAGCAGCAGTCGCGACGCCGATACCGATCATATTGCGTGCACCGTGCGCCAGGCCATCGATGCATTCGGTCATGCCGCGCCTGACCTGGCCTTGCATTGAACTGCCACGGAAATAGGCCAGCAGCGGCCGCTGCGTCAGCACGATCACGATCATCAGTACAGTGGCCCAGAAAGCGGACAGCCCGGGCGAGAAACGCTCGACCACCAGGCACCACATGAGCACCACGATAGGCAACAGGAAATACAGCCCGGCCTTCACCGTGGGACCTGTCTCCGGCAGCTCCAGCAATGCGCTGGCAGGATCATCCATCTGCAGCTCCGGATAGGTGGTCGCAAACTTCAACAACCCCACATAGGCGATGCCAACCAATACCGCGACGATGTAGATGGCACTCGCACCCGCGACATCCTTGATCCAGCCGATCCCGTAGTACACCAGGAAGCCGATCACACAGGCCCCGGACACTATCCCCGCGAAAGTCATCAGGCGTTGCGCAATCGTCGGATGGCGACGCCGCGGCAACCCTTTCATACCCGCCTTCAGCGCCTCCAGATGCACGATGTAGAACAACGCGATGTAAGAAATGATCGCTGGCAGGATCGCATGTCTGATCACCTCCAGATAGGAGATGCCGACATACTCGATCATCAGGAAAGCGGCGGCGCCCATCACCGGCGGCGTCAACTGGCCGTTGGTCGATGCGGCGACTTCGACGGCACCGGCCTTGGTTCCCGGAAACCCGACACGCTTCATCAGGGGGATCGTGAAGGTCCCGGTGGTCGCCACGTTGGCGATCGACGAGCCCGAGATCAGCCCTGTGGTGGCGGAAGCCACGACCGCCGCCTTGGCCGGGCCGCCCTTCAAATGCCCGAGCAGAGCGAACGCCACTTTGATGAAATAGTTGCCCGCCCCGGCCTGGTCGAGCATGGCGCCGAACAGGACGAACAGGAACACGAAACTGGTGGAGACTCCGAGCGCAATGCCAAACACTCCCTCGGTGGTCAGCCACTGGTGCGACATCACCTTGCTCAGACTCTGCCCCTTGTGCGCGATCACGTCCGGCATATAGGGCCCGCCGAAGGTGTAGGCGAGGAACACGATCGCGACGATCATCAGCGGTGGCCCGAGCGCACGACGCGTGGCCTCGAGCAGCATCAACATGCCGACTACCGCGGTCACCAGGTCGAAGGTCGTCGGCGAGCCGGAGCGACCGGACAACTCACTGTAGAAGATGGCGATGTAGGCCGCGCTGAACGCGCCGAGTGCGGCAAACACCCAGTCCTGGATCGGGACATGGTCACGCGGTGAGCGCCGGAACGCGGGAAACGCCGTGAACGCCAGGAAGATTGCGAATGCCAGATGGATCGCACGCGCCTCGGTATTGTTGAATACGCCGAAGCCGAACAGGAACGGCAGTGGAGACGCATACCACAGCTGGAACAGGGACCACGCCAGTGGGACACCAAACAGCAGCTTGCCAGGCACACCACCGGGATGTCGCGCACCCGTGTCCACCTGTGCGACCAGTTCCTGCGCTCCGGTCTCCTTTGCGTCAGGTCTGTCTTCTGCCATGGTCACCTCCACGAGGCCGAGCGAACGGGCGTCGCACCCTGTTGCTGTACCGCACTTGGGAAGACCGGCAGTGCCTTCGGGGCAAAACTGTTGCGGCCGGTCTGGCCGATCCGGTTGGCCCGGGCCGGTGGTCTGTCTGCCACCATACCCGGTGCCATTGACCGCCCTACATCAATCCGGCTTCCTTGTAGTACTTCAACGCCCCGTCATGCAGCGGTGCGGACAACCCCGCCTTGACCATTTCCTCTTTCGTCAGGTGCTCGAACGACGGGTGCAACTTGCGAAAATCGTCGAAATTGTCGAACACCGCCTTGACCACCTGATAGACCGTCTCGGACGGCGTCCTGGTGGATGAAACGAAGGTCGCAGCGACACCGAAAGTCGTGACATCGTTGGCGCTACCGGTGTACATACCGCCCGGGATCACGGCTGCACGATAGTAAGGATTGTCGGCAATCAGCTTGTCGATGACCGGTCCCTCCACTGGCACCAGCACGGTGTCGCAGGAGGTCGTGGCTTCCTTGATCGAACCGTTGGGATGACCGACGACATAGACCATGGCATCGATCTTGTTGTCGCACAACGCCTGAGACTGTTCCGCGGCCTTGAGTTCCGACACCAGTTTGAAGTCTTCGTTGGCCCAGCCCTTTGCCGTCATCACCACTTCCATCGTGCCGCGCTGTCCCGACCCCGGGTTGCCGACGTTCACACGTTTGCCCTTGAGATCGTCAAAGGTCTTGATGCCGGAATCAGCGCGCGCCACCACGGTGAACGGCTCCGGGTGGATCGAGAACACTGCACGCAGTTCCTTGTCGGGACCCTGTTCGGCGAATTTGTCCGTGCCGTGGTAGGCATGATACTGCCAGTCGGACTGCGCAACCCCCATATCCAGTTCGCCGGCGCGGATGGTATTGAGGTTATAGACCGAACCGCCTGTCGACTCGACGGAGCAGCGGACGCCGTGCTCCTTGCGCCCCTTGTTGACCAGACGGCAGATTGCCCCGCCGGTCGGGTAATAGACACCGGTAACACCACCGGTACCGATGGTAATGAAGTTTTCGGCACTCGCGGTACCGACGGCGCCAAGGCCCAGACCTGCCACCAGCGACGCACAGAACAATAGTTTTCCACCAAACATTGGAATATTCCTCCCGGTTGTTACCGGACCCCAACGGGACCGACTTTTTCATTCATCGAACGCAGCCTGCCGGCCAACAATTCGGCCGTCGGTATGCTTCTGATCATCCAGGCCCACCCGCAGCTTACACCCGCGCGGCCACTTCCCCATCTCCTCGTAACGGGCTCGAGCCCTTACCCTTTATCCAGGGATTCGAGACACCGCTCGATGATAACCATACCCTCTTCCACCAACTCATCGGAACCGGTGACAGGCACCAGGATACGAATCACATTGCCGTACATGCCGCACGACAACAGGATCAACCCACGCTCGGCCGCCAGCTTCACGAGTCTGCGAGCAAGACCGGCGTCCGCGACACGTTTGCCGTCAAGCGTTGTGAACAACTCCATCGCAACCATCGAACCGAGTCCGCGTACATCGCCAATGCAGTCATGCCGCTGCGCCATCGCATCCAGGCGCGCCATGAGACGGCCGCCCAGCGCCAGACTCCGTGCGAAGATGTCCTCTTCCTCAAAGATATCGAGTACGGCAAGCGCCGCCACACAGGCCAGGGGGTTGCCGGCGTAAGTGCCCCCCAGCCCACCGGGACCGACGCTGTCCATGATGTCCTCACGCCCGACGACCGCCGAAATCGGAAATCCCCCGGCAATACTCTTGGCCAGTGTGATCAGATCAGGCACCACACCACTGTGTTCGATCGCAAACATCCTGCCCGTGCGCCCCGCGCCCGCCTGGATCTCATCGTCAATCAGCAGGATGCCATGTGCATCGCACAGTACACGCAGGCGCTGGAGAAACTCCGGCGGTGCCACATAGAACCCCCCTTCCCCCTGCACCGGCTCGACGATAATCGCTGCGACCCGCGATGGCTCCACATCTGCTTTGAGGAGATTGTCGATCGCCGCCAGCGACTGCTCCACCGATATACCGTGCACCTCGATCGGAAAAGGCGCGTGGAAGATATCGCCGGGAAACGGGCCAAACCCCGTCTTGTAGGGAGATACCTTGCCGGTCAGGCCCAGCGTCATCATCGTGCGCCCGTGGTAGCCCCCATTGAACGCGATGATCGCTGGCCGACCGGTGTAGGCGCGCGCGATCTTGACTGCGTTCTCGACGGCCTCGGCGCCTGTGGTCAGAAACAGCGTCTTCTTGGGATCGCCACCCGGCGCCAGTGTGTTCAGCCGCTCTGCCAGCGCCACATAGGGTTCGTAAGGCAGCACTTGAAAACAGGTATGCGTGTATTGCGCCAACTGGTGTTGGACCGCCGCCATCACCTTCGGATGCCGGTGCCCGGTGTTGAGCACACCGATTCCACCGGCAAAGTCGATGTAGCGCCTGCCGTCCACATCCCATACCTCGGCATTCTCGGCACGCACCGCATAGATGTCGTGCATGTTCGCGACACCGCGTGCGACGGCCCGGTTGCGACGGGCGAGGAGGTCGGCATTCCTGGTCATTTCAGATCGGCCTCGTCATAAACGCAGCACATGATGGCTCAAGTCCCCCAAGTTTTTCGCGGCTGTCAGGCGCCGATTCCACCCAGACACAGATACTTGATTTCGAGGTATTCCTCGATCCCGTATTTCGAGCCCTCGCGACCGAGACCGGAGGACTTCACCCCGCCAAAAGGCGCAATTTCGGTCGAGATGACACCGGCATTGATACCCACCATGCCGTACTCCAGCGCCTCGGCCACACGCCAGACCCGCGCCAGATCGCGGCTGTAGAAATAAGCCGCCAGCCCGTACTCGGTGTCGTTGGCCAGGTCAATGGCTTCCTGTTCCGTCTTGAACCGGAACAGTGGTGCGAGCGGCCCGAAGGTTTCCTCACTCGCCACCGCCATCGAACGACTCACGCCAGTCAACACCGTCGGTTGGAAGAATGTCCCACCCAGCGCGTGTCTTGCGCCGCCGGCCACCAGTTTCGCACCCTTGCCCAGTGCATCTGCGATGTGTGACTCGACCTTTTGCACTGCGGCCTCATTGATCAATGGTCCCTGAACCACTCCCTCCTCCAGACCGTTGCCGACTTTCAGTCCCTGCCTTACCGCCGCCGAGAACCTGTCGGCGAAAGCATCGTAGATGCCGTCCTGCACCAGGATGCGATTGGCGCATACACAGGTTTGACCGCTGTTGCGGTATTTGGAGGCGATAGCGCCCTCGACCGCCGCATCGAGGTCGGCATCATCAAACACGATGAACGGCGCATTGCCACCCAGTTCGAGCGAGACCTTCTTGAGCGTACCGGCGCACTGCTGCATCAGCAGCCTGCCGACCGCCGTCGATCCGGTGAAGCTGAGCTTGCGTACGATCGGACTCGAGGTCATCTCACCGCCGATGGTCTTTGCGTCGCCGGTCACCACGTTGAGCACACCTGGCGGAACCCCCGCGCTTTCGGCCAGCTCACACAAGGCCAGCGCCGAATAGGGTGTCTCCAGTGCCGGCTTCACCACCATCGTGCAGCCCGCCGCGAGCGCCGCACCGGCCTTGCGCGTGATCATCGCGGACGGGAAGTTCCATGGCGTAATCGCGACGCAGACCCCGACCGGTTGCTTGATCACGATGATCCGCTTGTCTGGCTGGTGCTGCGGAATAACGTCACCGTAGACCCGCCTGGCCTCCTCGGAGAACCATTCAATGAATGACGCGGCGTAGGCGATTTCACCGCGCGCCTCTGCCAGGGGCTTGCCCTGCTCGCAGGTCATGATCAGCGCGAGGTCGTCCTGGTTGGCCAGGATCAGCTCGTACCACGCGCGCAGGCGGTCAGTGCGCGCCTTTGCCGTCAGGGCACGCCATTGTGGCAACGCGGACTCGGCTGCCAGCAGCGCCCGTCGGGTGTCGTCGGCCCCGCAATCAGGCACACTGCCGATCGACTCCCCAGTGGCCGGATTGCTGACGGTGACAGTGGCACCGCTTTGCGCATCCGTCCATCTGCCATCGACGTAACACTGCTGCCTGAACAGCTTACTGTTGGCCAAACCTCGCAACTGTCTGAACCCTCCCTTTGGCAGACACGGTCGGAACCCGCGGGTACCCGCGATGTCCCGCTGCAGGACTCGATGGACGACGGGGCTGAGGCGGACCTGCGCCGGACCTGGCCCGGTGCGCTCACCGCCATCCTGTCAATTGAAAAGCCTAGCAGGCTTTCGCCCCGCGGCCCAAAACCCCGGGCCGGGTGGTGGCATGCATGAGAGCCCGCTACGACCCATCCAGCGCACCATGCAGCGTCAGCTGCGGGAATGGAATTTCCCAACCGTACTCGGTACAGGCATCGGTGCAGTAGCGTTGCAGCGCGCGGCGCAGGCGGTTGTAGAGATCGCCCACCTCACCCTTGAAGTCCGCTATCACGGCCAACTCCAGTGACGACTCGGCAGCACGATTGAACTCGACCCGAAGATTCACCAGCTGCTCGCCGTAACCCTCTGCCTGCAGCCGCGACATGACGTAGTCCTGCAGCGATGCAACGACGGTCGTCGTGGCCTCTCGCTGCAGCGCGTAGCTGATACCGATGATTTCCTTGAGCCGAAAACTCACCGCCAGGTTGCGCGGCGATTTCGCCAGGAAGTCACCCATTGGATAGGTCAGCTTCGCCCCTCCGCGTTCCACCAGCTGAACCAGCTCCGGCGATATGCCGATGACCTTGCCGCGAACCCCGTCGTTCAGAATCACCCAGTCGCCCTTGCGACACGGAAACCACGGCTCGTCGGATTTGCACGGCCGCGATTTCAGCTTGACCATGTCCTCGATGTGCAGACGCTGGCTGAGGTCCGCGACCGGGTTGTTGAGAGTAC
Source organism: Chromatiaceae bacterium (assembly GCA_024235315.1). GTDB lineage: Bacteria > Pseudomonadota > Gammaproteobacteria > Chromatiales > Chromatiaceae > Thiosocius. Next base: position 120,795 of record JACKMP010000001.1, read on the forward strand.
AGAAGAAATTGATCTCCTCGACCAGCCAGGGAATACCGTCAAGGTACAGCCGCTCCCCCTCGCGCACCGCGCCGATGTTGAGAAAGATCTGCATCTGGTGCCAGTATCTCGGGAGCGTTTGACGCACCGTCAACGCAACCCCGATCAACAGCAGCAGACCCAGGCTGAACAGCACCCAGTCCTCGACCACGTAGAATACGATCATCGGCCCGATCACGATCAGCGCGAACGTCAGGATGCGGTGGATCAATTCGACCAGGCGGACCCGGAAACTGCGATGACGGGCCTTGAAGCCGGGAAAGTAGCGCCGCAGCATCGAGAGACTCAGACGTGACAGAAGCACCACCACGAACACGACCAGCAGTGCCTCGGTGATGTACAGCCCGCGCTTCTGGAAGAACGACTTGAGGTAACTCTGCGAAGCTTCGGTGATGGAGGTTTCCGACGCAATCAGCTTGGACAGCTGTAACTCGGCCGCCTGCAACTCGCTGCTCATGAAGGCCAGCTGCTTTTTCCAGTTGGCCAGCACAGCTGCAACCGCGTCATTCAGCCGGGGATCATCGCCCTGCCCGGCCAGATTTTCGAGGTTGCCGATAGCCTGCCGGATGATCGGCAGCCGCTCTTCGTAGTAAGCGATCTTCTCCTTCTGGTCGGCCTTCTGCCTGACATGCGCAGTCATCTCCTTCATCTCATCTATCGCCGGTCGCAACAGCGCGAAGATCTCTTTCTGAAAGTCGAATGCCTCGGTCGTTTCAGCACGCAGCTTGCTGGCATCGACCCCGGTGGCAACACTTTCGAAGTTTCTGCTGACGGTCTGCAGATCTGCTTCCGCCTTCTCCAGATCCCTGAGCAACCCCGCCCGCTCCGGGTCCGATTGGGCCTGCGCAATCCGCGCCTTGATATCCTTGATATCGTCCTGCAGAGAGATGCGCAGACTGATGATGTTGGCAAGCGTCGTCAGCGTCTCGGCGGCCACCGGATTCGTTCGGCCATCCGTATCGCAATAACCCGGGGCTGACAGCAACAGTGCCAGCAACAGCCCTGGCCAGGCGATCGCAAGATGTTTAACGACACGAAAGGGCATGCTCTTGCTCCTCAGACAGGATGTGACTTGCAACTGGACCGGCCGGTACCGGGCCAAGGCGAACGGATCGGGAATGTGAAAGTGTGCCTCGGGCCGGGTTCGGCAGCCGGCCCCGCATCGAAATACCGTCCGGCATGCGCCGACGGTTCAGGCCGAAGCAGGGCACGGCCAACGCGTCACCGTGCCGTATTTTTCTTGATATCTTCGCGCGCACGCAACCCGGCCTCGCGCGCCTCGACGGTCAAGCGATAGGAAACATAGTACTTGTAGATGTTGCGGACATAGGTGACCGGCTCCAGGCCGATCTTCTCTGCGGTAACCATCTCGACATTGTTGAACCACTTGTCCGGATCGAGCCCGCGTTGCGCGGCAAGCTTGCGCATTTTCGAGATATTTCCCGGACCGGCGTTATAGCTGGCGAATGCAAAGAGGGTACGGTCATTTTCGCTGAAATGCGCATCCTGGAAATACCTGGTCATCAGTCTGTCCATGTACTTCGCGCCTGCATGTATGTTCGGTTCAGCCTGGTGGATATCCCCCACCGCCAGCTCTTTGCCGGTCGCCGGCATTATCTGCATGATTCCGACCGCGCCAACGTGACTGCGGGCATTCTGGTCGATGCGGGATTCCTGGAATCCCTGTGCCGCCAACATCAGCGGGTCGAAGCCGTACTGCTCTCCGCGTTCCCTGAAGATAGCGATGGTGTCTTCGAATCGCTGCCATTCCTTGGCGCCCGTCGGATCCTTGATCTGGCGGACGCGATTCATCATCTGTTTGAGCCGGTACGCGGTAACGCCCTGCTTTTTCAGGTGGCGTTTGTGGAAGTCCTGGACTTCCGCGCTCAGCTCCGTACTGCCCTTGCGAAATGCCCAACCGATCTTTCCACCTTCACGCAGCACGATCTCATCGTGCACCTTGATCTTCGGCAGGACCTGCCCCCACATCGCCGCCTTCCAGTCGTCCACCACGATTGCCTGCAACAGTCCGGTGTTCAACATCTCCATCATGTCCTCATCTTCGAGCGCATCCGGCACCAGCACGATGTTCACCGCAGGCTTGCCAGCTTCGACGAGGCGCGCATTCAGCGCCACAAGGCTGTCGTAATAGCTTGCCGCACGGCGCACATGCACCGTCTTTCCCGAAAGGTCATCGGTGACTGCAATCTGCGGCGACGCCGGCCCCGTGACGAGCACCTCACGCACCGTAACACCGTCGTCCGGGGCGAAAAAATCCACAGTCGCCCGACGTTCGGTGGTCGCCGTGAGATTCCCTGCCGCAATGTCGCCTTTCCCCTCGACGAGGCCAGACAGCAGCCTGTCACGCGTGGTAGGGATCAAGACAACGGTAATTGGCCGCTTGCCGAGGTCTTTCCTGTACTTGTTGTTGATGAAGGTCTCGAAATCGCGAATCGTTTCGGCACTCAGGCCGCGCTCGCGACCGCGGTCGTTGAAATATAGGCTGCGACTGAACGGTACCAGCGCACGAATCACACGTCGTTCCTTCATGCCGCTGAAATCGCCGGTCCAGGGCTTCATTTCGAGCGACAGCGCCCGCTGATCGGCGGCATCATCCGCACCGGCGACGCCGGCCCACAAGCCTCCCACCAGCATCGAGGAAACAAGAATCAGGAAACCGCTTTTGAACACATCAACCTCCAATCACTGACACCGGGACATCCCGGTCCTTCCGAGTCTGCAAGGTTGCGATAGTCAGATGACCGCGCCTGTCGGATACCGGCCGGGCGGTCAGTTCGGGGACGTCACCACGCGGTTTCGCCCCTGCGCCTTGGCACTGTACAACGCCTCGTCCGCGCGCTTCAGGCAGGCATCCAGATCTTCTCCGTGACGATACTGCGCCACCCCGAAACTGCCGGTGACGGTGAGCCGTTGCGCCGCCAGGTCGATCGTCGCCGCTGCAAGCCGACTGCAAAGTCGCTCGGCAAGACTGGTAGCCGCAGCGATTGCAGTCTGCGGCAGGAGCAACAGGAATTCCTCACCGCCCCATCGGGCCAGTTCGTCGGTCTCACGCAGGCCAAGGCGCATCTCCTCGACGATCCGCAGCAACACCTGATCGCCTGCGTCGTGGCCGTGGCGGTCATTGACCTGCTTGAAGTGATCGATGTCCATCAGAATGACGCAGAATTCCTCGGCAGACCTGCCGGCGATCTGCTCCAGCCGTCGCGTCATGGCCCGACGGTTCAGCACCCCGGTCAGATAGTCGGTGCGCGAGGCCGCTTCGAGGCGCTGTTCCACCCGCCGCCGCTCTGCGATTTCCTCCAGCAGGCTGTCGTTGGCGCGCACCAGCTCGACCGTGCGGTCGTCAACCCGCTTTTCCAGTTCATCCCGCGCATGTTGAAGCGATTGCTGGTTGGCGGTCAGTTGGGTTGCCATGAAATCGAACGACATCGACAGCTGGTCTAATTCGTCGCCGGCAGCCTCGGGGATGGCCGTCGCATCAATCGGGGTCACCGCCGTGAAACGCTGCGACAGGTTGCGGATGCGCCGGGTGAAACTGCGCGACAGCAGACTGCTGAAAATCGCGGCGAGCAGCAGGGAGAACGCCAGGGACAACAGACCTGCCAGCCGGATCTGCTCGAACTTGTCCTGCACCCTGTCCGCATACATATCGATGCCGACAAGGTACTGTCCGACACCCGACTTCAACGGCGAATACCCGGACAGGAAATAGCCCCAACGATCACCGGTTATCACCTCGTCGACCGACGGTCGAACGAAACCCTCCATCATTGCCGGGATGCGGTGCGGGTATTCCTCACCGGCCACCGCGGGCCGGTCGGCATCCGAATCGAGCACGAAGCTGACGCGTTCACCTTCCTTGCGCATCACATAGATGAAAGCGATATCCGGGTTGGCGTTGGCGAATGCGCGCAGGCTTTCGATGTACTGCCTGTACACCGGCGTGGCCATATCCCCGACACCCCGAATCTGGTCCAGATCCCTGACATCGAGTCCCTGGCTGATCAACGCTGCGCTGTTCTGCAGCCGTGACCGCAGCGCCTGCATCAGATTATCGATGGCGCTGAAATAGAAATAGCTTCCGACACTACCGGAGACCAGCACAATGGCCGCGAAATGGCTGAGGAAGAGCTTGCTGAAAATCGACAGACGCATAAGAAGCGAAGCATAACGGAGCGCCGGCACGGCTGCCAAAGAGTACTTTCTTCGAATCCCCGGCCCCGCAAGAACTTGATATCGATATCCCTGATGCCAAACAGCGAAAATTATCGTTTTACCGGAACCCTCCGGCCTGCCTATCTTGTCCGTCCGGAAGACTGACTGGAGAGGTTTCAATGCTGGCAGCTGACCAATTGCGCCGTGACAGTGACGGTTATCTGTTCGATCCGGAGCAGTGGAGCGATGCCGTTGCCGAATCGATGGCACGCGAGACGGACCTGGACCTGACCGACGAGCACTGGGGCATCCTGCGTTTCATGCGGCACCATCTGGCGAGCGAGGGGGTCGCACCCGACGTGCGTCACGTCGTGGATTTCCTGGTGACGCAAGGCAGGTTCGATAAGAAGCATGCCAAAGAACAGCTCTTCAAGCTGTTCCCGTACGGTTATATGCAGCAGGCATGCAAGATCGCGGGATTTCAGCGACCACGCGCCTGGAGCACCGGCTGATGTAGCCGGCAGACCGACTGTCCCTCCGCAGGCGCGTCAGGTATCCAACAGCTCGATCCGGGCATCCCCGGTAGCAGGATCGATGGTCAACTGGAGTACACAGTATTCCTGATGGGATTCGACCGGCGTGGGATCGCTGGCACAGCAGGAGCCCGCATCGACACCGGCAAAGAAAAGCCCGGCACGCACCACAATGGCGCCTTCGCGCTCGTCGACACCGTTGATGATCACCGTCGGCGGCTGGTCGAGCACATAGTTGCCATAGCGCAACGCCCGTTGCAACGGTAATTCGGCGGTGTCCATGCTGGCGATCTCCGCCGCCAGTTCATCGCGAAAACCCGGCATCCCCCAGGCGCGGACCGCCCGTGTCAGTCTCATGATCTGCCCCCGTTGTCCGCCAGGCATTCAGCGGCCCAGCAGTTTTCGCTTGCGTTGAAACTCTTCTTCATCAATCTCGCCACGGGCAAAACGTTCCTGCAGTATCTCCAGTGGTGACCTGTCCGCCCCGCTGCCCCTCCTGCCCCTAACCACCGCGGCTTTGACGGCCCAGACGATCACCACGATCACAAGAATCCAGAACAACCACATAAAGCCCCCACCCAAACCAAAACCGTGTCCAGTGAACATGAGCTTCGACTTCCCTCTAGAATTGCTGGCGCCGCAAGCGCAGGGCATTGCCGATGACCGACACCGAACTGAGGCTCATGGCCGCCGCGGCAATCATCGGTGAGAGCAGCAGGCCGAATACAGGATACAAGACCCCGGCCGCCACCGGCACGCCAAGGGTGTTGTAGACGAATGCGAAGAACAGGTTCTGCCGGATGTTGCGCATGGTCGCCCTGCTCAGGCGCCGGGCGCGCACGATTCCGCGAAGATCACCCTTGACCAGGGTCATTCCGGCGCTTTCCATCGCGACATCCGTACCTGTCCCCATGGCGATACCGACATGCGCCTGGGCCAGAGCCGGTGCGTCATTGATGCCGTCACCCGCCATCGCAACCGTATGCCCCTCGGCCTGGAGCCGCCTGACGATCTCAGCCTTCTGGTCCGGAAGGATCTCGGCCTCGACCCGGTCGATCCCGAGCCGTTCTGCAACCGCTTTGGCAGTGGTGCGGTTGTCTCCGGTCAGCATGACGACCTGCAACCCTTCGCGGTGAAGTGCGGCGATGGCATCCGCCGACGACGCCTTGATTGGGTCGGCTACGCCGATCAATCCGGCGACATGACCGTCGACCGCAACGAACATCACGGTCTGCCCCTGCGCACGCCCGGACTCCGCTTCTGCAGACAGACTGTCCGCGTCGATCGACAGGACCTGCATCAGGCCGGGATTTCCCAGCGCCACCGCCCGGCCATCGACCCTGCCTGTCACCCCCCGACCGGTGATCGACTCAAATTGATCGGCGGGCGTCAACGCGAGCCCTCTTTCCTTCGAACCGCGGACGATGGCTGCAGCCAGGGGATGCTCGCTGGCCCGTTCCAGGCTGGCGACAAGGCGTAGCACCTCGTCTTCCTCGAACCCTTGAACACTCTGCACACTGACCAGCCCCGGTCGACCCTCGGTGAGGGTGCCGGTCTTGTCGACCACCAGCGTGTCCACCTGCCCCATCACCTCCAGGGACTCGGCGCTCCTGATCAGCACGCCCATGCCGGCACCCTTGCCGGTACCGACCATGATCGACATCGGCGTGGCCAGACCCAGCGCACAGGGGCAGGCGATGATCAGCACCGCCACGGCATTGACGATCGCATGTCCCAGGCGCGGCTCAGGGCCAACCGTCGCCCATACCGCAAACGCCAACAACGCGACCAGCACCACCGCGGGTACGAACCACCTGGCAGCGACATCGGCCAGCCGCTGAATGGGCGCCCGCGATCGCTGCGCCTCCCCGACCATCTGTACGATCTGGGCCAGCAGCGTGTCGCTGCCGACTTTTTCGGCCCGCATGATCAGGCTGCCGGTGCCGTTCACAGTCGCACCGATCAGGTGATCACCGCTGCGCTTTTCGACCGGAATCGGCTCACCGGTGATCATCGATTCATCGACAGAACTGCCGCCCTCGGTCACAACACCGTCGACCGGCACCTTTTCACCCGGCCGGATGCGCAGGCGGTCACCGGGCACGACCTGGTCGCGTGGGATGTCTTCCTCGGTACCATCGGCACGCAGCACACGTGCCCTATTCGGGGCCAGTCTGAGCAACAACCGAATGGCGTCGCCGGTTCGACTGCGCGCGCGCAGTTCCAACACCTGGCCCAGCAATACCAGGGTGGTGATCACGGCCGCGGCCTCGAAATAGACCGCCACCGTTCCGCCGGCGTGCTGCATCGCCGGTGGAAACAGCCCCGGTAGCAGCAGGGCCGCAACGCTGTAGATCCAGGCGACGCCCACACCCAGCCCGATCAGGGTGAACATGTTCAGGTTCCAGGACACCACGGACTGCCAGCCGCGCACGAAGAACGGCCAGCCCCCCCACAGCACCACCGGCGTGGCCAACAGAAACTCGAGCCATTGGACGGCATGCATTGTCAGCCAGCCGGGCAGCCACTGCGGTGCCAAATCAGCGACCATCGCCAGAAGAAACACCGGCAGGGCGAATGCTGTGCTCACCCACAGGCGTCGGTTCATATCAGCAAGTTCGGGGTTCTCCTCCACGCCCACCGCCTCGCGCGGTTCGAGCGCCATGCCGCATTTCGGGCAGTTGCCGGGGCCATCCTGAACCACCTCGGGGTGCATGGGACAGACATACATTGTGTGCGTGGCCATCGGAATCGGTGACGCCGATTCGAGCGCCATGCCGCACTTGGGGCAACTGCCCGGTCCTTTCTGACGGATCTCCGGGTGCATGGGGCAGGTGTAATCCAGCCCAACCGGGCCGGCGGCACACTGTGAACAGCTGGCACCTGCCGCGTCGACCGCGCCATGATTTGCCGATGCATCCGGTCCGTGCTGCGCACCCACGCAGGCATCGGGTTCAACCTCGAACTTGTGCAAACAGTGCTCGCTGCAAAAGTAATAGGTCTGATGGGCGTGCTCGGCGTGCAACGGACTGCCTGCCGACACCGTCATGCCACAGACCGGATCCACGTGTAGCCTGACTGTATCCGACGATGAACTCAAAGTACGCATGGCAGATCCTCCCTCATGGGCGCCGAACGTGAACAGTGTTCTTCAGCACCAGGCAAGCGGACCGGGACCATGCACAACAGACGTCGCCCGACACGCTGCGTCGTCAAGATCCGAAGCCACTAACGCATTGACTGCAATCCGGCACTCGAGGCCAGGTCGCGCTCATGCCAGATCTTGTAGACCTCATCCGACCAGTGCGACTGCACCCAGGCCAGAATCGCATCGATCTGCGCCTCGTCGAGTTTTTCGCCAAAGGCCGGCATGGTGCCGCCCACCGGAGCGCCGCCCCGCTTCACCACGCTACGCAGGATATCCAAGGGGTGATGCCAGGCATGAGCGGTTCCGTTCAATGGAGGCGGTGGCAACTTGCCGTTGGCATCGCGAGTCTTCCAATCGGGCGTGCCCTCGGCATTCTCCTTGTGGCAGGTCGCGCAGTTTTCCCGGTACAGAGGCGCTCCTGCCATAACCTGGTCCTGCGTGTACCACCTCCGCTCAACGGGCGCACTCGCCGGTGCAGCGCTGTCAGTCCAGCGTGCCTTCGGATCTTCCTGGCCTTGCTCACAGGCAGCCAGAGTGATAACTGCGGCGACCAGCCAAATTGTTCTTCGCATCGATCGAGCCCTCCTCAAAACCAGACACGCACGCCGGCAACGATCTGGACGTCATTGGTGTCTTCACCTTCGGCACGTGCAAAATCCGCGGTATTGCCAAACTTCCGGGTCCAGTTCACGCCGATGTAGGGTGCGAACTCGCGACGGATCTCGTAGCGCAGGCGCAGTCCCAGCTCCAGGTCCGACAGGCCCGAACCGGTGCCAGTCCGTTCGTCGTTCCTGGTGTGCAGATTGAGTTCCATCTCCGGTGACAACACCCAGCGCTGGGTGAGCATCCACTCGTACTCGCCTTCGAGGCGCACCCCGAGCTGCCCACTCTCGCCGATGAACGCCGCAGCGTCGATCTCGAACCAGTATGGCGCCAGCCCCTCGAAGCCGATCGCCAGCCAATCGCGACTCGGTTCGGGCCGTATGTCATGTCGCCAACCCAGCTGCAGGTCCCAGTAAGGGGCTACAGCCCGGCTGTACAGCGCCTGAACCTCGGCCTCTTCCGTCTTGCCATCCAGATACTCGCCCTCCAGTTTCAGCCAGAACTTGTTCAGGTCCTGGCCGATCCATGCCTGGGCATCGATCACCCAGGGATCCAGGCCGTCGGTTGCGCGCACCTCGAGGTTGATCGATCATCACCTTGGTGAGGACGGGGTCGTCCTCGCTGGCCGCCTGCGTGAATCCCGGCATCATCAGCATCACCGCCAATCCGTAAATGGATTCTTTCATCTGCCGGATCCTCAACTGACCACGACCTTCCGGAACATTCCGGGCATGTGATAGAGCAGGTGGCAGTGATAGGCCCAGCCGCCCATTGCATCGGCGGTGACCAGGTAACTGACCATGGCGCCCGGCTGCGCGATCACCGTGTGCTTGCGTGGGATCCTGCTGCCCTCCCCGGTCTCCAGGTCGCTCCACATGCCGTGCAGATGAATCGGGTGACTCATCATGGTGTCGTTGATCAGGTTGATGCGTACGCGCTCGCCGTACTGCAATTCCAGGGGTTCGGCATCCGCGAACCTGATGCCGTTCATCGACCACATGTAACGGCTCATGTTGCCGGTGAGGTGCAGGTTGATCTCACGTCCCGGATCGCGCGGGTCGTCGGTCGGCCCTGAGTCGAAACAGGTCGGCATAGGTCAGCACCCGCCGGCCGTTGTTGCGCAGCCCCACGCCAGGATCATCCAGTCGGTATTGCGCGGCATCCGCGAGCATGTCGACCTGTGGACCCATGCGGACTTCGTCGTAGGACATGGCTTGTGCCGTCCCATAGCCTGCACCACCGGACCCCATCGCCGGCCTCCCCGCCTGCCCACGGCCGCCATGGCGTGTTGACCGTGATCCATCCCGCCATCATCGCGGCACCGCATTTCATCCCACCCATCTCTGGCTTGTCTTCGTCCTTGGCGGACCTATCGTGCATGCTGTGATCCATGGACATCCCCATATCGCCATGGGTCAGAACCGGCGCAGCGTCCATCGCTGGGACCTCCGCAACCAGTGGGGCGTCAGGTGCCAGCGTGCCACGCGCATAGCCGGAGCGATCGATCGCCTGGGCAAAGACTGTGTACGCGCGGTCGTCGTTCGGCTCGACCAGCACGTCATAGGTCTCCGCGACGCCCATACGGAACTCGTCGACCGTCACCGGCTCGATGTACTGGCCATCCGCGGCGACCACGGTCATCTTCAGTTCGGGGATGCGGACGTCGAAGAACGTCATGGCGGCGGCATTGATGAAGCGCAGCCGGACACGCTCACCGCGTTTGAACAGGCCGAGCCAGCCATCGGCCGGCGTGACCCCGTTCATCAGGAAAGTGTAGGTGTAACCGGTGACGTCCGAGATGTCGCGGTCGGACATGCGCATCTCGTTCCACATCCCGCGGTTGGCCCAGAATCCGCTCCAGCCCCTTTGCTCGATCTCAGCCACTGCCTCACCAACCGTGCGTTCGTGGAAGTTGTAGTAGTGGGGAGCTTCTTCAGCTTGGCGTAGATTGCATTGGGGTCCTCGTCGGACCAGTCCGAGAGCACGACCACATAATCACGGTCGTAAGAGAAGGGTTCCGGCTCCCTCGGATCGATGACAATCGCACCGTAGGCGCCGGTCTGTTCCTGGAAGCCGGAATGGCTGTGATACCAATAGGTGCCATTTTGAAGCACCGGAAACCGGTAACTGAAAGTCTCGCCGGGCCTTATGCCCCGGAACCCATCGCTGATGTTTGGGACCCCGTCCTGCGCACTGGGCAGGATGATGCCGTGCCAGTGAATCGAGGTGTCTTCGGCAAGGTTGTTGGTCACGTTCAGCGTGACCGTGTCACCCTCTTTCCAACGCAGCACAGGCGCTGGCACTGAACCATTGATTGCAGTGGCAAACCGGTCCTTACCGGTAAAATTGACCGCTGTGGGACTGTAGCTCAGATCGAAGCGCGACCCCTTTAGAACCTGCGGTCCCATACGAGTGCGCAACCGCCCGGCATGGCTGAGGTTCGGGCGCATACCCAGACCCAGCAGAGCACCGCCGACCGCCAATCCTTGAACGAAACGTCGGCGCGACAGCGAGACAACACCTCGCTGCGGAAGATAAAGCTTCGACATGGTAACGACTTCCTTCCGGATCACGGGTCCCGGAAAGGGACCAACGCAACGACAGCCAACCGCTCAGGGCCGGCCATTCACAGGGATAAAGAGAAAGTCAGCTGCGGGGAGGTCGAAAGAGCGAGGTCAGACGCCCGCCGGGCATCATCTGTGGATCAGTCGACGACAGGTCGCCGGAAGTCGAATTGAAGGACACATCGTGGCTGGTCATCATAAGCGCCACCACGTTCCCGCAGGCGTGGCCGGAACACCGGCCGCCGTTGCAGCAATCCGGTGAACAGCCCGGGCACTTGTCCGCCTGTTGGCCGACTGCTGTGCCACCCACGGCATGTACGAGTTGCTGCGTGTGGGTGGCTTGCCCTGCTTCCATCGGCATGTCACCGTTGCGGCTATCGCAGGAATGACTCATCGCAAGCGCATTGGCCACCGGCCCCAGCGCAACCAGGAAGGTCAACAATACGGCGATCAGTGTGTGCCGGCGGATTCCCATGCGAAAAAGTGTAGCCCGCTGAATCGAATCTTGTAAGTGCGACAGGAGCAAGCTGCAGGGAAGTTCCACAGACAGCGGTGACCCGCGTTCCAATGTCCGGCCCTTTGCAATCGATCAGCACCCGTGGGGGCGCTTCGATGGCAGTTGGGGCGCGACCTGGTTTGAGTCGATGACCCTGGTGACGCGGCTGTTCCGCGGCCATGGTTCGCCGATGCGGAGCCATAGCCGCACAGGCCGCAATCCTTCTCAGTCGAGAACCTCGCCTGTTTCCGTTGGCATCCGCACACGCCCCCGCTGCGACGATACCGGACCTTCGATCCCTTCCACCGACCTGTCCCTCGCCATCAACATGTACAGGGAAGGCACCACGAACAGCGTGAACAGCGTTCCGATGGCCATACCGCCAACCAGTACCAGGCCGATGGAGTTTCTTGCCGCCGCACCGGCACCGGTGACCAGCACCAGCGGAAAGTGGCCGGCGACGGTGGCAACACTGGTCATAAGCACCGGGCGCAGACGGATCATCGCGGCGCTGCGCACGGCATCGAGCTTGCTGATGCCCTGTTCCTGCAGCTTGTTTGCAAACTCGACAATAAGGATGCCGTTCTTGGCGATCAGCCCAACCAGGGTGACCAACCCGACCTGCGCATAGATGTTCATGGTCGTGGTCCATCCGTTGGTCCAGTAAGGCATGTTCGGATCCGGCATCTTCAACACGGTGAAGATAAGCGCCCCGAACATCGCCAGTGGTACCGATCCGGCGAGGATCACGAAGGGGTCGCGGAAGGAATTGAACTGCACCGCGAGCACCAGGAAGATCATCAGCACCGCCAATGCGAATGCGGGCACAAACTTGTTGCCCTCGGTGCGCAACTGGCGCGACTCACCCGTGTAGTCGAAGCTGTATCCGGGGGCAGGACCTCCTGCGCGGTCTCCTCCAGCAGCTTGAGTGCATCGTCCAGCGTGCGCGTGGTCACGCCGGAAAGTTTGACCGCATTGAGCTGCTGAAAGCGGTTCAGCGAGCGGGCCACGACCGAATGCTCTATCTTCGCCATCGACGACAGAGGCACCATCTGGCCATCCGGGCCTGTCACCTGGATGTCCAGCAACTGCTCGCTGTTGAGACGATCGGCACGACGGACCAGTGGTATCACTTTGTAACTGCGGCCATCCATATTGAAGCGGTTGACGAAATCGCCGCCCGTGGCAACGGCAAGGTCGACGCCGACCTCGGACAGCAGAGCCCCAGATCGGCGAGCCGGTCGCGGTCGAACACCACGGTCGCCTGTGGCTGGTCCATTTTCAGGTCGATCGTCGGTGGAAAAGGCAAACAGGCCGCTCGCGGTGGCCTTGCTCTGAATCGTCTGGGCGATTTCCAGCAGGCGCGCAGAGTCGGCTGTCGAGGTGACGACGAACTCCACCGGAAAGTTGCTGCCACCCGGCAGCGCAGGTGGTGTCGTCATGAAGACCTGGATACCCGGGATCTGCGACACCCTGCCCTGCACCTCCGGCAGGATCCCGGTCACGGTCCGGCTGCGCTCGGCCCAGGGCTTGACCACGACGCCGCTGAAACCATCGGCGCCCAGCGTCGCACCGATCGACGGCGGAAACAGCAGCTGGAAGGTCAATGCCGCCTCTGGTATGTCCAGCATGATCTTTTCGGCGGCCTCGGCGTAGATCGCATTCTGATCGGTGGTCGCGTTGGCGGCCGTGTTGATGATGCCGAACAGCACGCTCTGATCTTCTGTCGGTGCCAGTTCCTTGGGCGAAAAGGTGTACATCGGCACGGTGCACAGGCTCACCACGACCCACACCAGGTAGACGGCTGGCCTGGCATTGAGGGTCGCGCCGACGGCACGACCGTAGGCTGCACTCAAGCGATCGAAGTGGTGGTTCAGCCAACCGGTCAGGCCGCGCTCCTCGTCTTGCGCGCTGCGCAACAGCTTGGCGGCCATCGTCGGAGACAGTGTCAGTGCGACCACGCCGGAGATCGCCACGGCGCCAGCCAGGGTAAAGGCGAACTCACGAAACAGCGCACCGGTCAGCCCACCCTGCAGTCCGATCGGGATGTACACGGCGACCAAGGTCAGCGTCATGGCTATTACCGGGGCAAGCAACTCGCGCGCACCCAGCATCGCCGCTTCGCGCGGGCTGCGTCCCTCGCGCAGGTGGCGCTCGACGTTCTCGACCACGACGATGGCGTCGTCGACCACCAGCCCCACCGATAGCACGATGGCCAGCAGCGTGAGCAGGTTCAGCGTGAACCCGAACATCTGCATCAGAAAGATGCCGCCGATCAGCGATACCGGGATTGCCATCACCGGCACCAGCACCGAGCGCACCGAACCCAGGAACAGGAAGATCACCACCACCACGATCAGCAGCGTGTCGGCGAGTGTGCCGGTCACCTCGTGAATGGCATCACTGACGTATTCGGACGCGTCATAGCCGATGCTGGCATCGAGCCCAGATGGCATCTCCTGCTTGAGTTTTTCCAGCTCGACACGCACACCACCGATGACATCGATGATGTTGGCGTTGGGTTGGGGAAACACACCGGCAAATACTGCGGTCTGGCCGGAATAACGCACCAACGTGTCATAGTCCTCGGCGCCCAGCTCGACGTCAGCGATGTCCTCCAGCCGCACGATGGTGTCATCCCGCTGGTAGATCACCAGGCGCCGGAAGTCCTCGGCACTGTGCATATCGGTATTGGCGGCGAGGTAGGTCTGCACCAGCGCACCTTTGGTACTGCCGATGGCGGCAAGGTAATTGTTGGCGGCCAGCGCCGCCCTGACCTGCGCAGGACTGATGTGCAACGCTGCCATGTGGTCCGGCTTGAGCCAGACCCGCATTGCAAAGGTGCGCGCGCCGAAGATCTCAATCCGCTGTACTCCCGTGACCGCAGCCAGGCGCGGCTGCACCACCCGAGTCAGGTAGTCGGTGATCTGTTCGGGAGACAGGATCTCAGACCAGAAGCTGAGATAGGCCGCGGCAAACTCCGAGTCGGCAGACTGCACACTGATCGCAGGCACCTGGGCCTCGGCCGGCAGGTCGTTGCGCACCTGATCGACCTTGGAGGAGATGTCGGCGAGGGCCTTGGTGGAGTCATAGTTGAGCTTGAGCCGCGCAGTGATGATCGAGATGCCCTGCAGACTCTTCGACTCGACATAGTCAATGCCTTCAGCTGCGGATATTGCTCGCTCGAGCGGCGTCGTGATGAAGCCGCGCACCAGTTCGGCGCTGGCGCCGACATACACGGTGGAGATCTGCACCGAGGCGTTTTCGCTGAGCGGATACTGGCGCACGCTCAACGAATGCCAGGCGCTGAGCCCGGCGATTACGATCAACAGATTGACCACGGTCGCGAGCACCGGGCGGCGGATAAACAGATCGGTGAAGCTGTTCATATCCGCGAGCTCATGAGTCGCTCGGGCGCGGCTCGAGCCTGGGTTCCGGTGCCAGAGTATTGTCGATGACCACACTTGCACCACTGCGCAGTTTGAATACACCGCTGGTCACCACGGTCTCACCGGCCTTCAGGCCATCCGTTATGTCGACAAAGTCACCGCGCGCCTGTCCCAGGCGAACGAACTGCTGTCGCAGAACGCGCTCGGTAACACCGACTGCTCGTTCCTCTCTGCTCCTCGACAACGAACACCGAGTCGCCGAAAGGCGCATACAGCACTGCAGTCACGGGGACCGGCAACACCGACCGCCTGTCTGGCAGCACCACATCGAGGTTGGCGAACATGCCGGTGCGCAGCGTCTCGCCGGGATTCCCGACCAGTGCGCGCACCCTCACATTGCGCGTCGCCGGATCCACCTCCGGGCTCACCGCGATTATCTCTCCACTGAAGGTCTGTCCGGGCGCTGCATCTGCTGTGACGCGGACCTGCATGCCATGGCGCAGCTGCGCAAGCTGCCGCTGCGGAATGGAAAAATCCACATGTACAGGATCGAGTGTCTGCAGCGCCACGATCGGGTCCCCTTCACGCAGGATCTGCCCGAGGTTGACCAGGCGCAGTCCGAGCCGGCCGGAAAATGGGGCGCGCACCGTCTTTTTGCAATCAACGCACGGGTCATGCCGACCTGAGCGACGGTGTCCTGACCTGGGCCTCGGCACGATCGACGGCATCCTCTGATGCCAGATCCCGTTTGCCGAGTTTGCGGACACGCACGAGGTCGGCCTGAGCGAGCGCGGCAGCGGACGCGGCAGATGCGAGTTGGGCATCTTCGCTCGCCGTATCCAACTGCAGCAGCACCTCACCCGCGGCCACCATCGCGCCGGATTCGAACGCAATCCGGGACACCCGGCCGCTGACCTCGGCGCTGACGGTAACGCCCTGTACCGCCGAAACCGTAGCTGTGGCGGAGATCACCTGTTCCCATTGCGCGGGATTCACCGCCACCGCAGTGACCGTCTCGGGCGGCATTACCATACTGGCCGCTGCGTCGCCCATGGCCGAGAACTGCCCAAGCTTGAGCATAAACGATGGCGCCGATAACCAGCGCCAGGCCAACGATGGCCAAGGTCAATTTCTTCAGCATGATGTACCCAACAGCCCGGTTCTGTTGCACTGAATCCGTCGCGCAACGATTCGTCAACCTTTTGATCCTGTTCGAGTAAGGGGTTGCGATAACGGTGCACGAACAGCCTAAAAGGCACCCAGCGCCCACTATACGCAATGACGCCCCCGGGTGACACCAATTCGGCTTGCATTGTTGACGGAGAGGAAGGGATTACGCGGGCAGCGCACCACCCTTCGGGCCGCCGCCCGCTGCCGCTCCGTCGAACCACCATTTTTGCATCGAGGGTTCAAATGACTTGCTCGTTGCCACAAACAAAAAAAGCCCCAGGGGACCTTTTTGCGTTTGGCGGTGGGAGGCAGTCTGGCCGCAATTCGACGCCAGGAAACTTCCCTGTTTGCGCGAAATCTACAGAGAAATCACCACCCCAAGTCGCCTTCCGACACCAGCAATTCGCCACACTCTACTGATTCATAACCCGTTTTCCCCGGCCGCCTTCTAGCCCAGGTCCCGGAACAGGGAATTGACGGGGAACGGTCCTGCACTTTGCTATTTTCAACGAACTCTCGTCTCCCGTTTCCGACCCCTCCGCCCGGAGACGCATCGACCAACGACTCAGGCACGCCCATCCTTCACGTACATCGCCGTGCCGTTGTTCCGCATCTCCACCTGAAATAGCTCGCTCGCCCGGATCAGGTCGCTGAGCTTCTTGTAGCCATAGTTGACCGGGGAGAAAGAGCTGTTGTTCGAGATGTAGTGCCCCACCCGACTCAGGTGGGCCCAGCCGTCGTCCTCGGCAGACTGTTCGACGGCGGTTCGGAGCAGTCGCACCAATCCGGTGTCTCCTCGCAGCTCATTGCGTGTCTTCTTTGTCACACGAGAAACAGTGCCATGGTCCTCAGACGGTTCTGCTTCGAGATTTTCCGTGTAGATGAACTGCGAACACGCTTGTACAAAAGGCGGTGGCGTCTTCTTTTCCCCAAATCCGTAGACGGAAAACCCGCTTTCGAGCATCCGCATCACAAGGGGCGTAAAGTCACTGTCGCTGGTCATCAGTGCGAAGGCATCGACGGTCTTGCTATACAGCAGATCCATCGCGTCGATGATCATCGCCGAATCCGTCGCGTTTTTTCCGGTAGTGTAGGCAAACTGCTGGATGGGACGGATCGCGTTGGGCTGGAGCCTTTCCCGCCACCCAACAAGATTCCGACTGTTCCAGTCGCCATGGGCATGGCGCACATTCACCGTTCCGTACTTTGCCAGTTCCTGTAGCACTCCCTCGATCGAGGCATGACTGACGTTGTCGCAATCGATCAGTAGGGCAATCCGCGTCCTAGTCTTCATTCAGCATCTCTGTAACGATCAAGGTTGAACCGGGCGCACCTCGACACCTACTTGCCATTGGTCCAGATTCCGGCCACAGCGGCCGCACCGTCTTACGCCGCATAGCGCGTGCCGGCCGCTTTCAGGCGCTCGACGAAGGGTGATTCCTGATGGCAGGTCATAATCAGACGGTCCATCGCGCGCGTCATCGCCACGTAAGCGAGGCGCACCTCTTCACCGACATCCCCTTTGTCGTAGGGTAGGTAGCCGAGCCCCGGAATCGCGACGACCGGATATTCCAGGCCCTTGCTCGAGTGCCAGGTGACGACCTTCACGCTGTTGGGATCGACTTTTGCTCCGTTGCGGCCTGCCTTACCCGTGAGGACGGAAACAGGAATGCCGGCGGCGCGCAGGCGCTGAGCCACCTTCTCACCCATGAAAGCAGTACGGTACACAACCGCCATATCGCCCCAATTGGCCCCATCCGAATGAAGGTGCTGAAACGCCCGTGCCAAATAATCGGCTTCTTTCGCGAAGCTGGACAGGCGTACCAGCTCGGGGACCGGTCCGTGGCGTTCCGCGCTCTCCGGGCGTATCAATGGAATGCCATCCTCGTCGGCATCCTCTGGCGTGAGCACGTCCTTGGCGAACTCGAAAGCCACCTTGAGCACCTCGGCCGTGTTCCGGTAGTTCAATCGCAGAATCGTGGTGCGGCCCTGGGCCTGCACATCGACACTCTTGAAACTGAACTTGCGACGACGCCCGCCGTAGATCGATTGGGCATCATCGTACAAAACCAAAAGCGCATTGGTCTCCGGGTCGACCATTTGCACTACCAACTTCAGCCATTCCGGTTGAAAGTCGTGGCCTTCATCGATGAGTATCGCGCCGTATTGCCCTCGCGGCACCTGGCCCCTGTCAATGGCCTCGATCAGCCGTTCAACCAACTGCTCAGCGTACTGACCGCTGCTATGGGTTTCTGGCAGTGGCACGTGGTAGTGCGTAAGCTGATCGCGGCACCAGGCATGGAAATTGCGCACGTTGACCTGATTCGAAACACCGCGCTCCATCATCATTTCGGCGAGTCGCACTGCCAAGGTCTTGTTGTAGCAAAGCGCCAGAATGGGTTTGTGCAGCACCTTTGCCAGATGCAGACAGCGGTAGCCGAGGATCATCGTCTTGCCGGATCCCGCGACACCGTGGATCACCCGATGTCCTTCGCCGAGACTGCGCGCCAGCTGCTCCTGCTGCAGGTCCATAATGCGGATGATATCGGGGATCGTGTCCTCGAATATCTCTCCTTGCTCCGGCGCTTCGATACGAATCTCCGGGAAGAGGTGCCAGCGCACACGATCAATCTGCGGCAATGTCAGCACACCGCCGAAATCCCAGGGGAACATTCCCCAAAGGCGCGACTGGAAGGCTTCCTCATCCACTTCTTCGTACATTTCATCCTTGCAGATGACCCGATGTGCCAGGAGCACTTCGCCAAGGTCGGTCGACTCAAACTGGCGCCTCGTGATATTCGGCAGGACCACGCCGTAGCTCCAAGGGAACATCAGCTTCCCACGATTCTTTTCCTGGTGCTCGGCTTTGGTGATGAATCCTTCTGCAACAGGCTCACAACCTCATGCGCATACTGGCGCGCCTGTTCCAACGGATTTGCCACTGCCTTCGCGCCGGACGGTGTGAAGATGGTTGCAGTAGTTCGGTTGATCGACTGAATCGTCTCCAGCCGCCAGTCTTTGACCTCGAGAATCAGGATGCCACGGCGCGGGTGGAAGACGATGAAATCCGGATGAAGATTTTTTGGCCCGACGGCTACCTCATACCAGAGCAGATAGTCGTCCTCAAGCTTGGATTCGAGTCGCTCGGCGAGACGACGACGCTCGCCGCTCGTCATTCGCGGCTTGCAGCTGTTCAGTGCGGGTATGAGAGTTGCCACCGGTCCATGCCTCCTTGGCCTCGTCCACCGGTGGATCGGGGCGAGCAATTGCCGTTTCATTTGTGGACGGCCTGCGAGCCGCTTCCAATGGCAAAAAATAGCCATGAATCCACGGAAATCTATCGGCCGGGCAGCGGCGCACCTTTACTTTCACGGAGACTTCGCGAGCTACAGCGAATTTTCGCGATATTGCCTGCTATATCCGCTGTGTGCAGCGAGCGCTCAGGCGCCCTCCAGGTACCTGATAGCAGCTAGCTCATTTTTGATTGTTCGATGCGGGTTGGGAAACAGGGAAACTTCAAGGGAAGCAATCAAACGGCAACATATCAGATTGTTGCACCCGTTTCCGGGCAGAACGGGTTATCCCAACTGGTTCAGTCTGTGTAACCCGCGAGGGCCGCCGGAGCTGCCGCGCCTTCAGAGGCAAAGGTGATCTTTACCTCCGCACCTTCGGTCACAGCGGTTTCCGTCACAGCACATTCGATCGCACCGTCGATTGAAGGCAGATCGAACATGACCTTGCGCAGCAGTCCTTCGAGCACACCGCGCAATCCACGCGCACCGGTGCCGCGGCCGATTGCCTGCCTGGCAATCTCAATGAGCGACCATTCGGTAAAGCTCAGGCGGACGCCGTCGATCTCGAATAACCGCTGATATTGTTTTACCAGTACATAGCTGGGTTCGGAGAGGATACGCGCCAGCGCATGTTCATCGAGGTCATGCTATGCACGGCATCATCTTATGATCCCGCCAGCGGCAGGTACCAAAGTGAGATCTGTGCCGGGGTATCGTAGACGCCGCTTGGGATCGCCGAGAAAGCAAGCGCGATCTTTCTTCAGGACAAAAGTGCGGATATAGACTTGGCATGAGTCCTGGTCGACACGGGCGCGATCGATCCATTGTAGGTTTTGCGACATTCACCGCCACAGCGGGCACTACAACATGGATGTGTTGTCACCTAACCTTCTGACTTGTCAATTAATCTTAGCGCCGCCGGAAACCATGGTTCGATTCTTGCCGCCGTCATGCTCATTCAGCATTGCAGCACGCACATTGCAAGGTGGTCCCATGGCACAGATCGGCATTTTCTTCGGCACTGACTCAGGCACGACACGCCTGATCGCAAAAAAGATCGCGAAGAAGCTCAAGTTGCGTCTCGGCGATGAAGCCGTTGCGAAGCCTTTGAACGTCAACCGCGCCACACCGGATGACCTTCTCGCCCATTCGTCTTTGATCATGGGAACGCCGACCTACGGCAAAGGGGCGTGCCGGCAAGGCCCACAGGAACACTGGAGGAGAGCTGGTTGGAATTTCTGTCGCAACTTGCCGGGCGAGACCTCTCCGGTCGCCGCATTGCGCTCTACGGCCTGGGCGACCAGGAGGAGTACCCCGCTCACTTTCTCGACGCGATGAGGGAACTGCACGACTTCTTCAGCGCCGCCGGCGCTGAAATGGTCGGTGGTTTCAACACCGATGGCTTTCAGTTTGAGCGATCGCGGGCTGTCGTGGGCGGCCGGTTCGTCGGCCTGGCGCTCGACCAGCATCTGCAACATCTCCTGACCGATGAACGTATCGACGCCTGGTTGGACGAAGTGGTACCCGCGCTGGTGGTTGTGCAGCCGCGCCGCCTCGACAAGGCTGGTTGATCCACCGCGATTCCTTCCAGGTTCAGCCCGTTGCCGTGAACAATCCGCACCGGGCAGAACCCGAACACATCGGGTCGTCTGTATGACGTGCCCCGCCGCAGCACCTTGAGGTATACGAGATGCAGGAAGACGTCTTTCACGAAGTCGCCGACGAATTCATCAATCTCGCCAACCAGATGAGTGAAGACTGGGCCACCCCATGCTCAGCGCAGCATTCATGTATGCCGCCGCACGTTTCAACGCGTTTCACGCGATCGGGGAGGGGGGCCGACCGCGAGACGCGGAAACGCGCCATCGTCTACCTCTGTGATCAATATCGAAAGATGCTCGAAGAGAACCTGGGGAACTGAGGCAATCTCAGTCCGGGCTTCGGACAGACGACTTCTGACTTGATCCCAGATTGCCTGTACGGCTGACCGGCGGGTGTTGCGCTGCCTTTCGTCCTGGGAAACCCGCCGTCCGGCGAGGTCCGCGCTCGAGACCATGCACCTTGTTCATCCTCTGCTATCAAACCCGGGCAGCCAGCTCTTTTGTGAGCTAGAACCTAAGCAAGGGAAACCTCAGAGTTCCCCACAAACTGTTTTGAGGTTGCACGTGATGGCCGCCGACGGAATCCTTTTTTCGCCGATTCGCATCGGCACACTCGATCTACCCGGGCGGTTGTTCAAAACCGCCACTGCAGAGACACGGGCGACGATCGATGGGTTTGTCTCCCAGGACGTGATCGATTTCTATGTACCGATAGCGCAGGGCGGGACGCCGCTGATCATTACCGGAAACATCTACATCAGCCGACAGGCCAAGTCGGCGCCCCACCAGTTGGGGGTGGATGACGACGACAAGATCCCTGGGCTGGCGCAAATGGTCGACGCGGTGCACGCACACGGCTCAAAGATGTTCGCCCAGCTAAACCATTGCGGTCGCCAGGTGGTGCCCGGCTTCGTCGGTGCGGTGGATGTGGTTTCGGCCTCCGGGGTAAAGGATCTGCTGACTGGCACCGTCCCGCGGGAGATGTCTGTAACGGAAATTCACCGCATCGTCGAACAGTTTGCCGCAGCCGCCGGGCGCTGCCAGCGCGCAGGCTTCGACGGCGTTCAGATGCACTCGGCGAATGGTTACCTGCTGAGCCAGTTTCTTACGCCCTACACCAACCGGCGCCAGGACGAATACGGTGGTTCCCTCGAGCGGCGCACACGATTCGGGTGCGAAGTCTATCGTGCCATCCGTGCCGAGGTAGGCGCTGACTTTCCGGTGATCATCAAGATGAACGGCGCGGACCGCTTGCCGTTGCGCGACGGTTTGCAAACATCAGAGTTGGTAAAGGTTGCGCAGATCATGCAGACGGAGGGTGGACGCGGTGGAGATCTCGGTCGGGCACTATGAATCCGGCTTCCCCATGGTTTGTGGAACGTTCAATCGCTGCCTGCAGAACATGCTGCGCGGGAGCATGGCTCACTTGCCACCCGCACGGCGCATTCTGATGCGGCTTTTCCGGCCGGCGATCACCTTGGCCTCCAATCTGCTCTGGAAGGGCCGTGAGGGCTTCAATCTCGACTACACACCGGATTTCAAGCAGACGCTGACGATCCCTGTGATCTGCGTAGGCGGCTTTCGTACGCGGGCAGTGATGGAAGCAGCAATCAATCGGGGCCAATGCGATGCAGTGTCGGCCGGTCGCCCGTTCATCGCTGATCCTTATTTCTACCGGCACCTACGCGAAAATGAGCCCGGACCCCGCTGCGTCGACTGCAACGCCTGCGTCGGCCACTTGGGGGCGCAACCTGCAGATTGCTATCACCCTACCGTGAGGGCAGAAAAGGACGCCATGCTGGCAAGGCATGCGCAAAGCTGAGTACGGCTGCCATGCTCGCGTCTTTGCTGTCTCGGCCCGTCGGCTGAAACTGCTGTTGGAGAGTCCAGCCCAAGCCGTCCTTCACGGGGTGCTTCCTGCCGACGGTAGGTGTCGACCCCCGTCAGCGTGGGCTGCCTCCTGCGAACCGCTGAAACGGCGACTTTTGTTCTGCCTTTGCGCACCTCACGGATTGGCTGGACAGCCACCACCCTTATGCGCCAAATTCGCGCTCTCAGCGTATCGGGTCGTCGGGAAATGGAGCGAATAACAATGCGCGGTGTCGGAACGTTGGCCAGAGTATCGTGGATCGTGGTGGGTGCGGTGGCAGCCGGAACCTTCGCCGCCGAGGCGGCAGTAAAGATACCGGGGTGCGCGGAACTCTCCGCGTGGGGCAAGGAGCTGGCGCCGAACGCGACGACGCCGATCAACCCGACACCGAGCAGGTTCAGCATCCCCACCTCGTTTGCCTCGCCGCGCTTCGAGCAGGACTTCGGCCTGCCTGCGGTCGATTGGACCGCCGACGATGTGGCCGCCGCGGTCAAGGCAACGGGTGACTGTGCGAATGCCGCCAAGAAGGCACGTAACAAGGACGACATCACGGCACTGACGGCATTGTGGCGAGGTTTCGGCGGCCTGCGGGCAACGGTCGGCGCGCTCGCGGCCAGCGAGGCGAAGCTCGACAAAGGCCTGCAGGTGCTGCTTGACGACCCACCGTCGCGCGAGGCCCTCGACGCGCTGATCGTCGTCGCGTCTGCACACGACGGTGCGGAGGGTCTGAACCAGCGGGCAGCGGCCGCGCTGAAGGAGAGCACGCTGCGTCTAAACAAATCGACCAGCGTGCACAGCCACGCGCAATTCGTGATCAACACCTTGAGTGACCTCCCGACCAAGTCGTGGGCGCGCGCATTTCCCGCCGTCGACGCACGCATCGTCACCGTTCGCCAGTGGGTGATCGACGACGCCAATGCCCAGATCAATGCGACCCCGGAGACGGTCCAGGGTCTGACTATGCTCAACCGGCTGCTGTCGAGAACCAAGACTGAGCTTGCAGGCGCCTTTCCGGCGGCCGAACTGGCGCAGTTCGACGTAGTCGCGGAGGCGCGTCGAGGCGCCATCGAGGACGCGCTGGTCGCACAGCAGTTAGTGGGGATCGATACCGCGCCGGCTACTGCCGAAGGGCTCAATCGCCTGCATCTCGCATCGCAGGACCCCGTCCGGACCGCCCTTTCCCCGGAACGCAGCGCCTTGCTCGACAAGCGGATCGCCGAACGGCGCGAATCGATCGGCGATGCGGTCGCCGACGAGCAGATCCGGCGGCTCGACCAGTTCCCGGAGACCCTGGACGGGCTTACCGAGCTCGGCCGTTTTCGTGATACGACCATGCGGGGGCTTGGCGAACTGGCTGGTCCCGCGGCGGCTGCCCGGTTCGGCGAGGCGGCAGGCCGGCGTGCGTCGACGATCGGCGAAGCGGCGTTTGGTCCGTTCCGCAAGGCCCTCGGTGAACTGCCGGCGACCGACGAAGGCCTTGCCGGCCTGGACCTGGCGTTGCAGGAGATCGGAGGTGCAGTCGCCGGCCTGGATCCGCTGCTGCGAACGCGATACACCGAAGCGGCGGCGGCGCGCCGCGCCGAAATCGCCAAAGCGGTCGAGCAGGCGGATGCGCGTCTCGCGAAACTGCCGCTGCCCGGTGGCATCTTCGTGGACCGAAACGGGCGCGCCAAATTTGAATTCCGTGAGCGCAACCGCGTCTACGTGACGCTGTTCGATGAGGTCATGGAAGCCGGCTACGACGTTGATGGCGATCGGGTCATTGTCCGCCTGCCGGGGACCAACCAGGTGTACACGCGACAGGGCGCGTGGATCCGCGGCAACGGCCTGGACTTGAAACGCCAGGCGGAATGACCGAGTCGACCTGATGCTGCAGGTCGAGTTTGCGCCGAACAGAGATTACTCGGGCTGACGCCCTCCCTTCGGGCCGCCGCCACCTTGTGGCGACGTTCTCCGCGGCCTGCGGCCGCTCCGTCGAACCACCGTTATTACATCGAGGGTTCGAACGACTTGCTCGATGCCACAAAGGAAAAAAGGCCCCACAAGGGACCTTTTTGCATTTGGCGGAGAGAGAGGGATTCGAACCCTCGATACGCGATTAACGTATACACACTTTCCAGGCGTGCTCCTTCAACCACTCGGACATCTCTCCAGATTCGTGGCACGCCCGCCAAGCGTGCTCCTTACTCCGGGCATCCTGCCCTCCGCCCTTCGGGCCAGCGGTGCTGCGCCACGCGATTAACGTATACACACTTTCCAGGCGTGCTCCTTCAACCACTCGGACATCTCTCCAAAAACGAAGCGCGCAAGGGTAAACCAGACGACGCACGGACGCAATGCCTGCCCGGGGGCCGGCCGGGACTCACAGATGATGGCTGAGATGGGCCCGTGGGGCATTCGCCATCAGGTCTCGAAACGCCTCGCCGCACAGATGAATCAGGTGCTCGTGGTCGCCCGATTCGAAGTACACCTCGGGTTGTTGCAGCAGGGCGGGCTCTATCACCACATCGATCCCGTAGGGCTCGCCGACCGCCGGGATCGCCCCGCGTTCACAATCGGAAAATGCCGTCTCGATCTCCTCCTCCGGCAGCATTTCCAGGTGACGCGACAGCACCTGGTTGAGCCTGTCGAGTTCGAGGCGGTGGGTGGCGGGGATTACTGCAAGCAGGTAGCTGTGTTCGTCGCCCAGCAGGACCGGCTTGGCGACCTGATCACCCGGCACATGCGCCGCCTGGGCGGCGCGCATCGCGGAATCGGTATGTGGATGCCCGACGACTTCGTAAGCTATGCCTCGGCTCTCCAGGTACTCCCGGAGTGTCGTTGCAATACCCATGACTGGCTCCTCCCGACGTGTGAATTCTTTCTGACGGCAGCCCCGCCCCATCGACGACCAGACCCTGGCCTAGTGACAAAGGGGTTGATCGGCTGCTTTGAAGTATAGTCAGCGTTCGAAACAGCAAGGGACCAGACCTCAGGATGAAAAAGAACGCCAGGCGTCGAAAAAAATCCACCCCCAGCCAGGCCGCTCAGGCAGATCGACACGAACTCTACGAACACTCGGTACAGTGTGCCGAGGCCGAGATCGATTTCGTCGATAAGACATTTAAGCAATTGCGCAAGCGCAAGGCGCAGCTCCTGCGCGAAGACTTCTGCGGCACCGCCAATGTGTGCTGCGAATGGGTCAGGCGCGGCAAGAAGCGGCACGCGATCGGCATCGACCTCGACAGCGAGGTTCTCGACTGGGGACGCACGCACAATCTGGCGAAGCTGAATGACGCGCAGCGGCGACGCATCACGCTGCTGCAGGAAGACGTCCTCGAGGCGGTCACCGAGCCGCCGGACATCGTCTCGGCGATGAACTTCAGTTATTGGCTGCTGCAGGATCGCAAGCTGCTCAAGCAGTACTTCCAGAGCGTATGGCGCGCACTCAAGGACGACGGCATCTTTTTTCTCGATGCCTATGGCGGCTACGACAGCCACAAGGAGATCATCGAGGAACGTGAGATCGACGACGGTGGCAAGGGGTTCACCTACATCTGGGAGCAGGCCGCGTTCGACCCGGTCACGCACGCGATGAGCTGCAACATTCATTTCGCCTTTCCGGATGGCTCGAAGATGCGCAATGCCTTCAGCTATCACTGGCGCCTTTGGACCCTGCCCGAGATCCGCGATCTGCTCGAAGAAAGCGGCTTTCGCCGTGTCACCGTCTACTGCCAGGGCTGGGACAAGAAGGGCGAACCCGATGGTGACTTCAAACCGGCAACCAGCGCCGCGCCGGATGCGGGCTGGATCAGTTACCTGACTGCCGAGAAATGAAAAAGCACGAGGCCGGTGCCGACCGGCGCTGGCCGACGTGACACTCGCGTAGCGAGCCTAGGTCCTCCTCTCCCAGAGGGAGAGGAAACGGCCACGTGGAGTCGTGCTGGACTACTTGAACAATCCCTTCAGCGCACCGCCGAGTTCTTTCGAGGTCTTCTCTTCGACCTTTTTGAGCACTTCCTCTTTCTTCTCTTCGAGTTGCGCCTTGGTCTTGGCGCTCAGCGCTGCTTCCAGGTCAGGACGATAGCTGGGATTGCTCAGGGAACCGGTTACGCGCACTGGAATCGGCACACCGGACAGCTGATCCCTGCCCTTGCCGCCCTGTCCTTCGAGTGAACTGACCAGCTCGGTGGTGATCAGGTAGTCGATCGTATCCTTGCGCAGATCGACGTCCCCCTTGCCGTCGATACGTAGCAGCGGCGACTTGGCCGCCAGATCACGATTGCGGACCAGGCCATCGGTCATGGTCAGCGAACCGCTGAGTTCCGTGAAATCGGTCTGCCCCGGTGTGCCTGTGTCCTGCTGGCTGCCACCCAGTCCGAGTGCGCTGCTGCCATCACGGATCAGCTGCGCGATATTGACGCCCTTGAGTGCCCCGTCTGTGAACGCGAAACGCGAGGTGCCGTTCAGGCTGCGTCGAATCTGTTTTTCCTTCAGGCCGACGATACTGACATCGGCATGCAACTCGCCGCGCCCGCTCAGCCGGTCTTCGTCCGCGACATCCTTGAGCAAGGGCCCGATCTGGATACCGGTGAGGGCATTGTGCAGCTTGATCTTCGGTCGCTTGCCACTGGCATTGAGTTCCAGGTTTCCGGCAAATTTGCCGTCGTAAAGATTGGCGGCCATCGGATCGACACTCAGCACACCCTTCTTCGATACCACCTTGGCGGTCACGTTACTCATCTTCGCCTTGCTGATCGTGAGCCTGCCGATCTTGAACTCACCGACCAGATCGAGCGTGCGCAGTGCCGCAAACGGATCTCCCGCCGCCCCGTCCACCGGCTTATCCTTGCCCGCCGCTTCGTCCGGTGCATCCGTTGCCGGTGGCATATAGCGATCAAGGTCGATCTGGTCGAGCTCCAGCCTGGTACGGATGGTCGGGCCCGCCAGGCTCGGCAGATGCACGTGACCATTCAGCGTCGACTCATCGAGGCGCACCTGGAGCGGATCGAGTTCGAGCGCACCATCAGAATATGCGATGCCGACATCGCCGCTGAGCCGCGTCAGCGCGCTAGCATCCGTGGTTTCGATCGGGCTGGCGAACATCGAGGCCAGGGTCTTGGGGTTTGTCTCAGCGATGCTCAACCGCCCTTTGAGCGCCGGCTTGGTGTGCAGGGCGCTGACCGCCAGCTCACCCTTGGCCGCCATCGCCGGCCCGCTGATCTCGAGACTGTCGAGCTTGAGCGTCTCCGCCTTGGTGTCGGCCTCGATATCGGTCTTCAGCGTCAACTTGGCGCCACCCTGCGGCAGCCCCTCGCCGCTGGCGTCGAGCCTCAGGACCAGCCCGGCAACACGGAACACACTGAGTTCGGCATTGCTGGACACGCTGGCCTCGAGATCGGCCTTGAGGGTCATCTTCGGCTTGCTGCTGCTGAAGGTCACGCCGGCCTCGACCGGGACGGTGGCGCCAGGCGCCAACGCACCAGTGACCACACGCACCCCATCGAGCACGTATTTTTCGCCGGCCTGGCGATCGTCCCAGGACACGCGCGCGTCCTCGATCTGGATCCCCTGCACGCTGAGCGACACAGGTGAGGCATCATCCTTGGCCGGGGTCGCCGACGCCGCCGGTTTTTCCTCGTCGGCTTTTGCCAGGTCGTCCCAGTTGGTCTTGCCTTTGGCGTCCTTTTCCAGGTTGAGGCGCAGACCCTTGAGTACGAGGGTATCGACCTCGACCCGGCGGCTGAGCAACGGCATCAGCTTGACCTTGAGACCGAGCTGGTCGATCTCGGCGAACGGCTGCGCGCCAAAGCCGGCGGCGTTGCCGACCTTTACACCACCGGTCTCGAGTCCCAGCCAGGGGAACACCGAAAGGCGCAGGTCCTGCTCGATCGCGAGGTCACGACCGAGCGATTCCTGCGCTTTGGCGACGATCTGGGGCTTGTAGTCGTTGGGGTCTATGACCATCGGCAGCACGACGACCGCGGCCACGACCAGCACCACGAGCAGAAGGATCAGTCCGAACAGCCATTTCAGCAGAGAACCCATAGCTCAATCCTTTATCGGGCAAAATCGAGAGCAACATTGCACCACACCCGCACGCCGAGATCACCCCACACAGGGTCCAGTGTCGTTGTCGGACCCTTGTCGGCGCCGTTCCCGACGGCAAGCCCACAGCCGAATCGCAGGCCGGCTGCTTTACTTGCCGAATACTGTCTTCAAGAGATCCGTCGAGCGGGCCAGCGGATTCTGCCGGATCGCCTTCTCTTCAGCGGCCAGCTTGAGGAACAGGCCGTCCAGCGCCTTGTCCGTCACATAGCCGTCGAGATCGAGTGAGTTGGTATTGACCAGGCCGCCGAGACCGCCCAGGCCACCGATCGCACCGTCCGCCTGGGTCTTCAGTGTCTTGTAGGCAACCGTCGCACCGGCACTGTCAGTGGCGCGCGACACGATCGGCAGCACCGCCTTGCGCATCGAGCCGCCGGCGCGCTTGCGCAGGAATTGCGTGGCAGCGTCGTCGCCACCGCCGAGGATGCCGCGCACGTCGTCGAGCGTCATGTTTTTCACCGTGTCCTTGACGATGCCCAACGTCTCCGGGATCGCCTCTTCGGCTGCACGGTTCATCGTCGTCTCCAGGGCATCGACGTACTTGCCCTGCCCGGCAGCACGAAGCCCCTTGGCCGCGCTGCCAAGCACGCCGGGCAACGGGATACGCACACTGGCGTCGTTGAGGAAACCGCCGTCGCTCCCCAGCACGCTGACGGCGCGCTCGGCACCCACGCTCAAGGCCTCCTTGAGACCGGCATTGATCTGGCCGTCGCTCAGCGACCCGCCTGCCCGGCCTGCGGTCGTGGCGCTCGGGCTATTGAGCAGTCCACCGGCCGACTTCATCAGATCGTCGAAGCCCGCATGCGCTGCACCTGCGACGATGACTGATGCTGTCAGCAGGCCGGTGAGGAAGCGATTTGTTTTCATAATGCACCACCCGTGGAAATAACGTCAGGCGGCATTGGTAACACGAATCCGTGTAGCCCACCACTTTTGACGGCGGGCCCCTGGATGCGGTCAAAAAAGACCAGTTGATCAGGCGGTATCGCGCTGTCCGTGAAGGCGCACGATCAGTTCGGCCTCGCTCTCGCTCAGTTCCAGTTCCTGCACCAGACGGTGCGCACCGGCGCCCTGCTGCACGAGGCGGATCGCGTGGCCGTAGGGCTGCTCGTCAGCCTGCTGGATCTCGTAGGTCTCCTGGCGCTCGGACAGGACTTTCTCGCGGGCCGCCAGCTGGCGCATCCGCCGGTCGACGCCAACCGCGCCCGCGGTCAGTCCGCTGATGCTCTGGCGCACCAGGTCGATTTGCTGCTGCAGTTCACTGTTCTGGTCCCGAGCGTCACGCAGGCGTCGATTCAGTATCGCAACCGCAACCCATGCCAGCAGTGCCAGCACGGCCGCAGTCAGGGAAAACAACAGAGTGAGTTCGAGGTCAGACATATTCGTCCACCTGGTGTGGCTGATCGTCGTCCGGACGCTGCTCGCGTTTCTGCCGGTCGGTTTTCTCCGGCGGTTGACGAGGTCGCTTGCGAGGCCCGGCGTCCCTCGCACGGTTCAGCGGCAAGATACCGCCGATATTGCCCGGTTGTTTGATCTCGTCTGCCATCGCCGCGGTGTCAGAACATGGCCATCTCTGACCATTCTTCATCGGTCAGGAGTTTGTTCAGGTCGACGACGATCAGCAGATCCTCGTCGCGGCTCGCGACACCCTGGATATAACGTGAGCTCTCGTCGTTGCCGATATTGGGTGCAGAATCGATCTCCGACTGGCGCAGTTCCACCACCTCGGCGACACTGTCCACCAGGATGCCAACCACCTGCTGATCCGATTCGATGATCACGATCCGGCTGGCGTCGTCACGCTCGGTGGTCGGCAGACCAAAGCGCGTGCGTGTGTCGATGACGGTCACGACGTTGCCGCGCAGGTTGATGATCCCCAACACATAGGCGGGAGCACCGGGCACCGGCGCGATTTCGCTGATCCGCAGCACCTCCTGCACCTGCATCACGTTGATGCCGTACGACTCATCCTTCAGCCGGAAGGTCACCAGTTGGATGACCGGGTCGCCCGCCGTGCTCTCTGCCGCCGATTTGTTCATGTCTTCGTCTCCGCTTACACCGTCGGCGAGATGTCAAAACATCGCCACCGAGCACCATTTAAGAAAGTTGCTTGCACTAACCGTGCCTGATTCCATTTGCGACCACGTCCGGATCGAGCAGCACACACATCTGTCCGACCAGCAATCCGAGCAGCCAGGCGCGGTGCTGTCGTTCCCTGCGCCAACGCACCTCGCCGGCATTGACCAGCACCGCATCCTCGATGTCGTCGCACACCACGGCCTGCCCCCCGTCACCGAACACCAGCATATAGCGGGCGCTGTCACACCGGGCCGCCACCCCGATCAGTACGCCGAGATCGGCCAGGGCCAGGTTACCGCCCCTGTACCGCACCACCCCTCGTTGCCAGCGCGGCTGCACTGGCAGCGCTGTTACCCTGTCCGGCAGGAGCGCCACGCTGCGCATCAACACCATCGGCATCGCAAAACGATACTCGCCAATCCGGAACTGCAGGACGCGAAAACCGGCGGCGACCTTTGCCCAGTCAGGGACCACAGCCCCGATCTCGGGTTCCCCAGGCTCCTGTCCGGTTAACGGCTGAATCCCAGCCGGGTTGAGCGATTCCGGCTCGGTGGTGGCCGGCAGGTACTCGGGCACCTCGGCGAGCAGGGACTCCAGCAGGCTGCCCAGCGCCGTGTCATGTTCCGCCAGGCGTGTCGCTTGGATCGCCGGTTCGTTCATCCGGCGGCCTCACGCGGCGCGGCCGGCTGGCGCTGTACCAGTTCCTCGAGCAGGCGCGCATAGGCCTCGACCCCGCGCGCGCGCGGGTCGAAAATCGCGGGCGGCAGCCCGACCCGGCTGGCCTCCCGAAAGCGTGTGTCGATCGGGATCAGACCGTCCCACAACTGTGCGGCGAAATCACGCTGCAACACCGCCAGACTGTCGCGCGATGCGCGGGTCCGCTGGTCGTAGAATGTCGGCACGACCACCACTTCGAGCGGCGTCGGGCGTGCCCTGGTCACCATTTTCAATGTGTGCTGAAGCCGCTCCAGACCCTTGATCGCCAGGAATTCGGTCTGTACCGGTGCGATCAGGCATTCGCAGGCGGCCAGGGCATTGATCAGCAGCACGCCCAGGATGGGCGGGCAGTCGATCAACACATAGTCAAAACGCGTACTGAGGCGTTCGAGTGCACGCTTGAGCACCAGGCCCATCCCCTCCATACGCCCGGACTGGCGGTCCAGGGTCGCCAGGGCGATCGCCGCCGGCATCAGGCTCAGGCCCCCGGTACACGTGTCCACCAACAGTGATGCCGGATCGAGATCCCGCTTTTCGGCGACCGCCTCGAACAGGCTGTAGCTGCTGCGCTGCAATGAATCGGGGTCGAGCCGGAAGTAACTGGTCAAAGAACCGTGCGGATCGACGTCCACCATCAGCGTGCGAAAACCCCAGGCTGCCAACAGGCCGCCGAGGGCGACGGTCGTCGTGGTCTTGCCGACGCCGCCTTTCTGGTTGGCAACCGTCCAGATCCTCATCGCTGTTCCACAGCCGGCCCTTCGGCCCACGGCACTTCGTGGTCGATCACGGGCTCGGCCTCCCGCTGTCCGGTAAGCACCACGACGGTGACGCGACGATTGGCAGCACGACCCTTTTCATCGGTGTTTTCGGCGATCGGGCGATGCTCACCCAGACCAACCGCGGACATGCGCCACGGTTCGACGCCGGCGCGGGCGAGGAAATGCACGACACTGGCCGCGCGTGCCGCAGACAGCTCCCAGTTGGACGGGAACGTGGCTGTGGCAATCGGGATATTGTCGGTGTGCCCCTCGACCTGCAGGTGGCTGGGCAGGCGTGCCAGTGTCTGCGCCAGCTCGCGCAGTGGCCGCAAGGAATCGGGTGACAGGCGCGCCTCGCCCGAACCGAACAGCATCCGCTCCTTCATCTCGATCTCGATGCGACCACCGCGCTGGTTGATCGTCAGCAGATCGGCATCGACATACTGCTGCAGCGACACCGCCAGCTCGTCAGCGATGCGGGCATCCGCTCCATCGCGACTGAAGCGACCACCGCTGTCGTTGTGTGCGCCGTCTTCGCGCGCGTCCACACCAGCCGGCGCAGGCTGTGGCGCGCTGCCGGCATCGAGATTCGACTGCCTGGGCGCCAGGGGGCCCTGAGGCAACGCCAGGATATCGCGCGGCGGTTCGCCGATCTGGATCGGCTGCTCGCTGCGCGGCTCTGCGGAGAACACGGTACTCAGTGTCTCGGAAAGCACGCGGTACTTGCCCTCGTTCACCGAAGAGACTGCGTACATCACGACGAAGAAGGCGAATAACAGGGTAATGAAGTCCGCGTAGGACACCAGCCAGCGCTCGTGGTTTTCGTGTTCCTCCGGTGGCTTTCTGCGTCGTGCCATCTGTTACCTCAACGCAGGAAACCCTGCAGGCGGGTCTCGATCTGGCGTGGGTTCTCACCTTCCGATATCGCCACCAGGCCCTCGATCACGAGTTCGCGATAGTGACTCTCCTGGAGCACGTATGCCTTGAGCTTGTTTGCCATCGGCAACAGGAAGAGGTTGGCCAGACCGACACCGTAGATCGTCGCCACAAACGCGGTGGCGATGCCACTGCCCAGCTTCGAAGGATCGGACAGGTTCTGCATCACGTGGATCAGTCCCATCACAGCGCCGATGATCCCGATCGTCGGTGAATACCCGCCCATTGCATCCAGCACCTTGCTGGCCTGCAGGTCGAAACGTTCGCGGCTGTCGAGTTCGACTTCGAGCGTGTGCCGGATCTCGTCCGGCTCGTTGCCGTCCACCAGCAGCTGCATGCCCTTTCGTACGAACAGGTCCGGCTCAAACTCGAGTGCCTTCTCCAGTCCGAGCAGCCCTTCCTTGCGCGCGATCCTGCTCCACTCCACGAGCTTGACGATGGATTCGTCGAGGCCATGCTTCGGCG
Source organism: Chromatiaceae bacterium (assembly GCA_024235315.1). GTDB lineage: Bacteria > Pseudomonadota > Gammaproteobacteria > Chromatiales > Chromatiaceae > Thiosocius. Next base: position 154,719 of record JACKMP010000001.1, read on the forward strand.
GGACGAACACCATACCGAGCATGCGCATCGTGCGAAGGAAGACTCGCAGCGGGGTCTGCAGCAGGACGGCACCGATGCTGCCGCCGAGCACGATCACCATTGCCGGCCCGTTGGCCAGCGTATCGAGGTGTCCGCCTTCGAGCCAGTTGCCGCCGAGTATCGCGGCAAACGCGATGATGACGCCGATGAAGCTCAGCAGATCCATCGGCCTACGCCAGCCCGCTCAATGCCGCGCCGATCTCGTCGAGCGGCAGGACGCGATCGGAATGTCCCGCACGGGCCACCGAATAGGGCATACCAAAAACCACCGACGATGCCTGATCCTGACTCCACACCGTCGAGCCATATTCCTTGAGCAGGCGTGCGCCCTCAGTGCCATCCGAACCCATGCCGGTAAGTACCACCGCATGCACCGCATCGCGCAACGCGCGGGCCGCCGAACCGAAGGTGATATCGACGCTGGGTTTGTACAGCTGAGCGGGATCGGAGGTCATTTTCACGGACAGCCGGCCGCGCCCGGCATCGACCAGTGTCTGCAGACCGCCCGGGGCAATCAGTGCGCACCCCGGCAGCAGCTCATCACCGTCTGCCGCATGTTTCACCTTTATCGAGCAGATCGTGTCGAGGCGCTCGGCAAAGGTGGCGGTGAACTCGGCCGGCATGTGTACGGCCACCAGTACCGGATAGGGAAAGTTTGTCGGCAGCGAAGACAGCACGCGCTGGATGGCAACCGGACCACCGGTCGAGGCTCCTATCACCACCAGCCGAAGTGCCGAGCTCCGACGCTCGCTCCGGCGCGCCGCGGGCAGCGGTGCCACGCGTGGCGGCAGGGGCGGCGCCGGTGTACTGACAGGCGGCCTGTGGGGGCGTTTGCGCCTGGCGATATTGATCACACGCTGGCTCAGGCTCTCTCCGCCACCCTTGATCGCATGGCCGTCGATGCCGTCCTGCTTGGCGAGGAAATCGACTGCCCCGGCCTCCAATGCCTCCAGTGTGGCCTTGGCCCCTTCTCGGGTCAGGGCAGAAAACATCACGATGTCGGTGGGGTGTTCGCGCATGATCTCCCTGACGGCGCTGATACCGTCCATAACCGGCATCGCGACATCCATGGTGATCAGATCGGGGCGCAGGGAGGCGGCAAGGCGCACGGCCTCGGCACCATTGGCGGCCTCTCCGGCCACCTGGACCTCACCGGTGCGCTCGAGTTCCTGTCTGATCCGATTGCGGAAGAACGAGGAGTCGTCAACGATCAGGACCCGGACTTTTTCCACCATCTGCTATCCAGGACTACGCTGACCTCGTCCTGCCTCCCTTGCAAAGCAATCAGTGGCGGCGCGCATATTTGCGCATGAGACCCGGCACATCGAGAATCAGGGCGATCTTTCCATCACCGGTAATCGTCGCACCTGCCATACCCTGCAGACCCTGCAGCAGGGCACCGAGGGGTTTGATCACCACCTCCTCCTGTCCCACCAGGAAGTCGACGACCAACCCGACCTGAACACCGCCAACATTGACCACTACGACGTGACCCTGCGGGCGGTCCTGGCCGTTCGCATAGGCATTGTCACGGACCAGCCAGTTGCGCAGATAGAACAGCGGCAGTGCACGATCCCTGACCCTGATAGTCAGCTGTCCGTCCACCGTATTCGTACGGGACAGGTCGAGGTTAAAGATCTCGACCACGCTGGCCAGCGGCAATGCGAACGGCTGCTGGCCGAGAATCACCATCAGCGTCGGCAGGATTGCCAGCGTCAACGGCAACTTGATCGTGATCTTGCTGCCCTTGCCCTTGACCGAGTCAATCTCGACCATGCCGTTCATCTGCGCGATACGCGTCTTCACCACGTCCATGCCGACACCACGACCCGAGACATCGGAGATCTCTGTCTTGGTGGAGAAGCCAGGATGGAAGATAAGGTTGTAGCAATCTTTCTCTTCCAGACGCGCCGCAGCATCCTCGTCCATCATGCCTTTCTCGACTGCCTTGCGGCGCAGCACCTCGGCATCCATTCCCTTGCCGTCATCTTCGATCGACAAAAGGATATGATCACCCTCCTGCGCCGCCGAGAGCACCACCTTGCCCTGCCGCGATTTGCCGGCCTTTTCCCGATCCTCCGGCGACTCGATGCCGTGATCGACGGCGTTGCGTACGAGGTGGACCAACGGATCGGCGAGTGCCTCGACCAGGTTCTTGTCGAGGTCGGTTTCCTCACCGTGCAACACCAGGTCGACTTCTTTCTTGAGGTTGCGCGCGAGGTCGCGGACGACGCGCGGGAAGCGACCGAACACCTTCTTGACCGGCTGCATGCGGGTCTTCATCACCGACAGCTGCAGGTCGGCGGTGACCACGTCGAGGTTGCCGACGGCGTTTGCCAGCTCCTCATCGGCCATGGTCGCCTTCAGTGTCGCGAGACGATTCCTTACCAGCACCAGTTCACCGACCATGTTCATGATGTCGTCCAGGCGCTGGGTATCGACCCGCACCGTGGTCTCGACAGTCGGCGTCTTGGCACCACCGCGTGCACTGTCCGCCGCTTTCTCTGCCGCCTTCGCGGGTGCAGGCGCAGCTTTCGCCACCGGTGTCTTTGCAGCCGGCTTGGGTGCGGCTTGCGCCGGAGCCTTGGCAGCGGATTTGGCGGCCACTGCAGCACTTGACCCGGCCTTCTCCGGCGCCGGTGCAGCAGGCGCCCTGGCGTCAACCGGTGCTCCCTTGTGCTGACCCTTGCCATGCAGCTCGTCGAGCAGGGCCTCGAATTCGTCCTCGGTGATTTCCTCGCCCGACTTGGCAGCCGGCGCTTGTGCCGCCGCTGATGGCACACCTGCGTGCTGACCCTTGCCATGCAACTGGTCGAGCAAGGCCTCGAACTCGTCATCGGTGATTTCGTCACCGGAGGCGGCCACGGCGGGCGCCTCGGACGCTGCCGCGGGCGCGCCTCCATGCCTGCCCTTTCCGTGCAGCTCGTCGAGCAGGGCCTCGAATTCATCTTCGCTGATCTCATCTCCGCCCGATGGATCCGGCGCAGCCGCCTCTGCCACGGCCGGTTCACTGACAGCCGGTGGCTCGATCACCACGGGCACTTCCGGCTCTGCCTCGGCACTGCCGCCGTCATCCGCCTCCGTCAGTCCCTCGAGCCTTTGCAGCAGCGCTGGATCCGCGGGCTCCGGCATCTCACCTTCGCGCAGGCTGTCCATGCAGGCGTTGACGACATCCAGTGCCTGAAGGATGGCATCCATCAGGTGAGGGGTGACCGAGCGCTGACCCTGGCGCAGCACATTGAACACGTCTTCGGCCCGATGACAGGTCTCCACCAGCGGCGTGATGCCTAGAAAACCCGCGCCGCCCTTGACCGTATGAAAGCCGCGAAAAATGGCATTGAGAAGGTCGCTGTCGTCCGGACGCTGCTCCAGATCAACCAGCTGTTCGCCGAGCAGTTCGACTATTTCCGAGGCCTCTACCAGGAAGTCCTGGAGGATCTCGTCATCGGCATCGATACTCATGGTTCAAAACCCCAAACTTGAGAGCAGATCGTCGACGTCATCCTGCCCGTGCACCACATCACCCTTGTCGACGCCCGGAACCGCCGGCCCCTGTGCAGAGATATCTTTCTCCCTGCCCGTGGTCTCCGCTGCCGGCTTGCTGCGATGCCCGGACAAGCGCACCAGTTCGACCAGCTTGCCTTCGACGTCGTTTACCAGGTCGATCACCTTGCGGATCACCTGACCGGTAATATCCTGATAGCCCTGCGCCAGCAGCACCTCGGACAGACGCTCATGCAGCGCCTCGGTATTCGCCTGCGTAACCTTTAGAAAGTCCGACAGCTCCACGCTCAGATCACGAAAGTCCTCGACGGTGAGCTGGCGCGATTTGAACTTTGCCCACTGATCCGCGAGGTGGCGCGCATCACTGCGCAGTGAATCGGCGAGTGGCAGGCTCTCCTCGACCGCGCCGAGGGTCGTATTGGCGGCCTGCTCGGTCGTCGCGATCACGTAGCGCAGACGTTCAGCGGCGTTCGGCATCTCGTTCTGGGCAATATCGGCGAACCTCGCATCCATCACGAAGCCATTGATCGAATCGTGCAGCTCGCGCGTCAGGCGACCGACTTCCTGGAACAGCATGCTGTCGCGAAATCCGGCCAGCTCGGCAATCACCGACACGGCGTCCTGGTCATTGCCGGCTTCCAGGAAATCGACCAGAGACCTGGCCAGCTGGAGCTTGTCGGTGCCTTGTTCTGGGCTGTTCGCCATGGCGGTTTCCATCCTCATTCACGCGGCAACGCGTTCGAAAATCTTGTTGATCTTTTCTTCCAACGTACCGGCGGTGAAAGGCTTCACCACGTAGCCGTTCACACCGGCCTGAGCGGCCTCGACGATCTGTTCACGCTTCGATTCAGCGGTCACCATCAGCACCGGGATGCCCTTGAGCCGGTCGTCGGCGCGTACCGCCTTGAGCAGGTCGATGCCCTGCATACCAGGCATGTTCCAATCGGTGATCAGGAAATCGAAGCTGCCGCTCTGCAGCATCGGCAGTGCGGTTGTGCCGTCATCCGCTTCCTGCGTGTTGGTGAAGCCGAGATCCCGCAGCAGATTCTTGATGATGCGGCGCATCGTGGAGAAGTCGTCCACGATCAGGATCTTCATGTTCTTGTTCAAAGCAACCTCCGGACTTCAGACAAGCGGCCCATGCTCAGGCCCAATTCGATTGATTTCCCCCGGTATCGGCACCAGCTCGAAAAACCGTAGGGGTTTCTTTCTTTATTTCGAGGACGCCTAGATCTCGTCGTCGGTCAGCCATTCCGACAGCCGCGAACGCAGGCGCAGTGCTGCCTGGCTGTGTATCTGGCACACGCGTGACTCACTGACACCGAGCACCTGGCCGATCTCGCGCAGGTTCAGCTCCTCGTCGTAGTACAGCGCAATGACCAGTCGCTCGCGTTCCGGCAGGCTGGCAATTGCATCGCCCAGCGCTTCACGGAAATGGCTCTTCTCCAGTCCACGTGCCGGGCCGTCCTCGAGTATGTTGCGTGGCCGAGCGAGACTGCCCTCTGTCGGAATCACTTCGCCGACTTCGCACAGTTCCTCGTAGCTGAAAATGCGTGCACCGGAGGCGTCCTGCAGCACCTGGTGATAGTCCTCGATGGTCATGCCGAGCGACTCGGCGACCTCCACGTCACGCGCGTCCCGACCTTCCGCGTTCTCGATCTCGCGCATCGCGTCCGCGACCATCCTTGCCTTGCGGTGTACCGAGCGCGGCGTCCAGTCGGAACGACGTATCTCATCCAGCATCGAACCGCGGATGCGGATGCCGGCATAGGTCTCGAAGCTCGCACCCTGGCTGGGGTCGTAGTTTCGGCTGGCCTCTATCAGGCCGATCATGCCGGCCTGGATCAGGTCTTCGGCCTGCACCGACGGCGGCAGGCGGTTCATCAGATGATAGGCAATGCGCTTGACCAGGGGCGCATGGCGCGTCACCAGATCATCGAAGCTGCGTTCCTGTACTGCACCGTAAGTTGCAAGATTGCTCACAGCACCATCTCCCCATAATCGTTGGAATATTTTATTAATCGCTCGACAAAGAACTGCACCTGGCCGTTCGCACCGGAAGGCTGGGGCCATGTCTCGATTTTTTTCGCCAGACTCCGGAACACCTGCGCCACCCGGCTGCGCGGGAAGGCCTGCACCACCGGGCGCTGCGCACGTACCGCTTTGCGCAGGCTCTCGTCATAAGGGATCGCACCCATGAAACTGAGCGTTACATCCAGGTAGCGATCGGTGACCCGGCACATCTTGTTGTACAGATCGCGGCCTTCCTGGGCACTGCGGACCATGTTGGCCAGGACCCGGAAACGCTGATGACCGTAGTCACGATTGAGCAGCTTGATGATCGCGTAGGCATCGGTGATCGAGGCTGGCTCGTCACACACCACGACAACGATCTCGTGTGATGCCCGCGAGAAACTCAGCACCGTGTCGGAGATGCCCGCGGCGGTGTCGACGATCAGCAGTTCGGTATCGGCGGCGACTTCGCTGAAGGCGCGGATCAGGCCGGCGTGTTCGGCCGGGCTGAGTTCAGCAAGCGCCTGCACACCGGACGCACCGGGGATCACCTTGAGGCCCGACGGTCCCTCTACCAGCGCTTCTTCGAGCGTGCACTCGCCGCGCATCACGTGAGAAAGGTCGTACTTGGGATGCAGGCCGAGCACCACGTCGATGTTGGCCAGGCCCAGGTCGGCATCCAGCAGCATCACCTTCTGTCCCATCTCGGCAGCGGCCACGCCGAGGTTGACCGACACATTGGTCTTGCCCACGCCGCCCTTTCCGCCCGTCACGGCCACTGCCCTGACCGGGCGCGGATTGACCATCTGGCGCAGACCACTGGCCTGATCGACACGCGTCTCAGACGTTAACATTTGCATTTGCCCCCCCGAACGCCAGTGCCAGGTACCCGGAGTCGGGATTGGCCGGGTTCTCAGCCAGCAACTCGGCCGCACGCGTCACCAGGGGATGCGCACGTGCCACCTGCAGGTCCTCGGGTACACGTTGCCCGTCGGTGACGAAGGCCGTCGGCAGATCGGCCTGCACCAGTGCCGCCAGCAGGCCGCCGAGGCTGGCGGCCTCGTCCAGTTTGGTCAGCACGCAGGCTTCAGGGCGAAAATCGGCGAACAGCCGCAGCGCACGCTGGATCGCCGCCGGCTCGGTGGTGGCCGACAGCGTAAGCAGCGTGGTGATGCCGCGTCCCGCCGCCGCCAGTGTCTCGCGTTGATCGGCGACGCGCTCATGGGCCGCTGCCATGCCGGCGGTATCGACCAGGATCAGCCGACGATCGCCCAGCAGATTGAGTGACTCATCCATCTCTTCAGGCGTTGTCGCCGTCCGCACCGGGACATTGAGGATGCGCGCATAGGTCTGCAACTGGTCGCGTGCACCAATGCGGAAGCTGTCGGTGGTGATCAGCGCGACGCTGCGATGTCCATGGCGCAGTGCATAGCGCGCGGCCATCTTGGCGATGGTCGTGGTCTTGCCGACCCCTGTGGGCCCGACCAGCGCGATCACACCGCCCTGCTCCAGCACGTCGGTCTCGCAGATCCTGATCTCGCTGGCGAGGAAGTACAGGGCCTTGCGCCACGCCTGTTCGATATCCTCGATATCGCGCACGCGCTCGCAAAGGCGGCGTGCCAGTTCGGCGTTGACACCGAGCGCCATCAGTTGACTGAGCAGTTGTTGTGAATGCGGTGCGCGCTGACCGAGGTCATACCAGCTCATACCGCTGAGTTCGGCCTGCATCCAGCGACGCAGGTTGTGCATCTCACGCCGCATGTCCTCCAGCGCATCGTCCTGTTGTCTCGGACGATCGGTATCGCCCGTACGATTCACGCGTGCGGCGGCACGCGACTGGCTGGGGATGCGCTGGTCGACCGTGTCGCTGGAGATATTGTCGACCAGGTCGATGGCAGCAGTGAGCTCGACACCACCGTCGACAGTCTTGTTCGACAGGATCACCGCATCCTCGCCGAGTGCCTCGCGCACCATGCGCAGCGCCTGGCGCATGTCTTGTGCGACGAATCGCTTAATCTTCATTTACTGCGGTCCTCGTTGCTCGCCTGGACCGCGTTGCGGCCCTCAGACTTCTTTCGCGTTGCGGCCGATGGTGCTGATCACCTTTATCTGCCGGTTGTCCGGGATCTCGTTGTAGGAGAGGACGCGTACACCCGGTACCGAGTGGCGCGCGAACTTCGCCAACCAGGGACGTATCGCCGCCGCTACCAGCAGGACGCTCTCCTGGCCGCTCAGCTCCTGCTGTTTCGCGGTGTCCTGAAGGGCGTTCTGCAGTTGCTCGAGCATCCCTGGCTCGACGCCGGCCCCATCCTCTCCTGCGTTCACCAAGGTCTGCTGCAAAAGCCGTTCCAATCCTGGCTCAAGGACAATGACAGGAATTTCTCCTTTCGGACCAACAACTTGCTGAACAATCGAACGCGCCAGAGCGACCCTGACGGAAGCTGTCAAAGTGCCGGCATCTTGACTTTTGGTCGCCTGCTCCGCCAGCGTTTCGGCAATGGTGCGCATGTCGCGAATCGGCACCGACTCCTGCAGCAGGTTCTGCAATACGCGCAGCACCACGGCCAGCGGCAGCAGCTTCGGCACCAGGTCCTCGACCAGCTTCGGCGCCACCTGCGCCAGGTTGTCGAGCAGTTGCTGTACCTCGTCGTGGCCGAGCAGTTCGTGCGCATGCGACTGCAGCAGTTCACTCAGATGCGTCGCCACCACCGTGCTTGCATCCACCACGGTGTAGCCCATGGTCTGTGCCTGATCGCGCTGTGCGGCGTCGATCCACACCGCGTCCAGACCAAACGCCGGGTCCTTGGTCACATTGCCCTTCAGTTCGCCGAACACCCGTCCCGGATTGATCGCCATGTCGCGGTCGACAAAGACCTCCGACTCACCCACCGGCACACCGTTGAGGGTGATGCGGTAGGCATTGGGTGCGAGATCGAGGTTGTCCCGGATATGCACCGACTGCACGAGGAAGCCCAGCTCCTGCGACAGCTTCTTGCGCACACCCTTGATCCGCGTCATCAGTTGACCACCCTGGTTGCGATCCACCAGCGGGATCAGGCGATAACCGACCTCCAGGCCGATCACGTCGACCGGATGCACGTCCTGCCAGGTCAGTTCGCGCACCTCGCCGGACTCCTCCGGACGGCTGGCTGGCTGCACTGCCTGGGTCTCGACTTTCTGCTCCTGGCCGCGCTTGGCGACCATGTACGCCAGACCGCCCACCGCGGCACCGAGCAACAGGAACACCAGGTTCGGCATACCGGGAATCATCCCCAGCAAAAGCAGGATCACCGCGGTGATCGCCAGTGCACGAGGGTTGTTCAACAGCTGGCTGTTGACCTGGCTGCCCAGGTCCTCCGCACTCGACACCCGGGTCACCAGTATCGCCGCCGAGGTGGACAGCAGCAGCGATGGCAGCTGTGCCACCAGGCCGTCACCGATCGTCAGCAGGGCATAGAAACGCATCGCGGTGGACAGGTCCAGATCGTGCTGACCCATACCGATCGCCAGGCCGCCGACGATATTGATGATCAGAATCAGGATGCCGGCGACCGCATCGCCGCGCACGAACTTCGAGGCGCCATCCATCGCACCGTAGAAATCCGCCTCCCGCCCGACCTCCTCGCGGCGCGTACGCGCCTCGGCCTGATCAATCAGGCCGGAGTTCAGGTCGGCATCGATCGCCATCTGCTTGCCGGGCATGGCGTCCAGGGTGAAGCGTGCCGACACCTCCGATACGCGGCCTGCGCCCTTGGTGACGACCGCGAAGTTGATGATCACGAGGATCGCGAACACCACCAGGCCGACTGCATAGTTACCGCCGATCACGAACTCGCCGAATGCCTCGATCACCTTGCCGGCCGCATCACCACCATTGTGGCCTTCCAGAAGCACCACCCTCGTCGACGCGACGTTCAGCGCCAGGCGCAGCAGCGTCGCGACCAGCAGCATCGACGGAAACATTGCAAAATCGAGCGGCCGAAGTGCATACACAGTTACCAACAGCACCACCAGCGACAATGCGATGTTGAAGGTGAAGAACAGGTCGAGCAGGAACGGCGGCAGCGGCAGGACCACCATCGCCAGCAGCATCAGGATCACGATGGGGGCACCCAGCCCGCGTGCACCGACCTGGCGGAACGCCACCAATACCTGCTCCATTACGCTTTTCCTCTGGCGAAGATCACACACGCCGAATTCGTGGCACTGACGGCCGTGGTGGTCAGCCGCACAAGATCATGAAACGGCTGCCAGCCATGGCCCTTTCCCTCTGTTCTGACTCTTTCCATCCGGGAGAGAGGGACCCAACAGGCTCGCATTGCGCGTTTCACGTTAGTCATGCTGCACCTCCGCGGGGACCTGATATTCCTGCGGCGGTGTCGGAATGTCGCCGCCCTGCTCGCGGTAGGCGCGCAGCTGGAACACATACGCCAGCAGCTGTGCCACCGCGAGGAACAATGCCGCAGGGATCTGCTGTTCCAGCTCGGTATTGAAATAGATCGCACGCGCCAGTACCGGCGCCTCGACCAGCGGGACATCGTGCGCCGCGGCGACCTCACGGATATTCGCCGCCACCAGATCCTTGCCCTTGGCCACCACAATCGGCGCACCCATGCGGTCCGGGTCATAGCGCAGCGCCACGGCATAGTGGGTCGGGTTGGTGACCACGACATCGGCCTTGGGAACCTCCTGCATCATGCGGCGCTGCGCAATCTCACGCTGCATCTGGCGGATGCGCCCCTTGACCTCGGGCTTGCCCTCGGTCTCTTTCAGTTCGTCGCGCACTTCCTGCTGGGTCATCTTCAGGTCACGCCGGTGCTGCCAGAGCTGGAACGGCACGTCGATCAGCGCCATCACGATCAGCGTCGACGACAGGATGAGCGCCGACCAGGCCACCAGCGACATCCCCTCGCGCAACGCGATGTCGACATCGAGGTCACCCAGCCCGATCAGCTCGTCGGACCACGCGCTGAGCACGGCCACGGTCGCCGAGCCGACCAGCAGGAACTTGCCCAGCGACTTGAGCAGCTCCATCAGTCCCTTGACGGAAAACAGGCGCCCCAATCCCTTGATCGGGTCCAGCTTCGAGAGTTTCGGCTGCATCGCCTCGAAACTCACGTTGAAGCCGCCGAGCGCCACGGAAGACAGCACCGCGACCACGATCATCACGCCGAAGAACGGCAGTAACATGACCAGGGCGTCTCCCAGTGCATTGACCAGGTGTGCGAGCATCGCATTGGGATCGAAGATATCGTCGCGCCTGAGCGAGAACTGCTCTACGAAAACCGTGTGCAGGCTGATCGCAAAACGCGGACCCAGCACCATGATCGCCCCCACACCGAGCAGCGTGAGCGCCATGGTATTGAGCTCTCGCGAACGTGGTACCTGGCCCTTCTTGCGCGCATCGTTGACGCGCTTGGATGTGGGTTCCTGTGACTTTTCCTGGCCGTCCTGGTTCTCCGCCATGGCGCCTTACCTCACGCTCAGCATGGTCGCCGAATGATCGAAGGCCTCGATCACCAGGTTGCCGAAATTGGTCATGACCTGAGGCAAGGTCACCCAGATCAGCAGAAAGCCCATCATCAGGGTGATCGGAAACCCGATGGCAAAGATATTGAGCTGTGGTGCAGCACGCGATACCACACCCATACCGATGTTGATCAGCAGCAGCGAAATGATCACTGGCATCGCCATCAGCAGTCCCGCGGCAAACATGCGCGATGCCCACGAGACCAGCGCCCACAGCCCGGCACGGCTGATCCCATCGGTGGCAACCGGCAACACTGTGAAGGTATCCACGATCGCGGAGATCAGTACCAGGTGGCCGTTCATCATCAGGAACGCCAGCATCGCGAGGATCAGCCAGAACTGCGCCACCACCGGCACCTGCACGCCGTTGGCAGGATCCATCATCGTGGCAAAACCCAGGCCCATGCTATAGGCCATCACTTGGCCTCCGAAGATCAGGGCGTTGAACACCATCTGCATCAGGAAACCGAGCGCAGCCCCGATCCCGATCTGCTGCAATGCGATCAGCAGCGCGTCGTTGCTGAATACGTAGACTACCGGCGATGTCGGCAGCGCCGGCTGCACGACGAAGGTGATCAGCACCGCAAGCAACATCCGAAAGCGCACCGGGATCTGGCGGATGTTGAAGATCGGCGCGGCCATCATCATCGCGCCAATGCGCAGCAGCGGCCAGAAGAAATCGGCCAGCCATTGACTGAGTTGCGCCTCGGTGAATTGCATTGCAGGTGCTAACCGATCAGGTAGGGGATGTTCTCGACCAGGCGTTGCATGAAGCCGGTGATCTGGCGCAGCATCCAGGGTCCTGCAGACATCATCACCACTGCGACCACCATCAGCTTGGGCACGAAGCTCAATGTCATCTCGTTGATCTGCGTGGCCGCCTGGAACATCGCGATGATCAGGCCCACGGCCAGCGATGCCAGCAGAATCGGCGCCGCCAGCAGTATCGTGACTTCCATCGCCTGGCGCCCGATGTTTACCACCGAATCCGCATCCATATCGCTCCTCCTCAGACGTAAAAGCTGGTGGCGAGGGTGCCTAGTACCAGCGCCCATCCATCCACCAGCACGAACAACATGATCTTGAACGGCAGCGAGATGATCAGCGGCGACAGCATCATCATGCCCATCGACATCAGCACGCTGGCCACCACGAGGTCTATCACCAGGAACGGGATAAACAGCAGAAAGCCGATCTGGAACGCCGTCTTGAGTTCGCTGGTGGCGAACGCCGGCATCAGCAGGGTGAACGGCACATCGGCCTCGCCCTGGAACTCCTCGCGACCGGAGATGCGGGCGAACAGCGCGATGTCGTCATCACGGGTCTGCGCCATCATGAACTCCCGCAGCGGCACCTGTGCCGCATCGATCGCCGCCTGTGCGCTGATCTGGTCGGCCAGGTACGGCTGCAACGCCACCTCGTAGATCTCGCTCAGTACAGGGCCCATGATGAAAAAGGTCAGAAACAGCGCCAGCCCGATCAGGATCTGGTTGGAAGGTGTCTGCGCGGTACCCAGCGCCTGGCGCAGGATCGACAGCACGATGACGATACGGGTGAACGAGGTCATCAGGATCAGCGCCGCTGGCAGCATGCTCAGCGCCGTCATCAGCAGCAGGACCTGGATCGACAGGGTATAGGTCTGCTCGCCGCCCGCGCCCGGCGTCACCGTCAGGGCCTCGACGCCAGGCGCAGCGGCTGCCCCCTGGGCGATCAGCAGGCCGAGTATCAGCCACCAAGGCCTCATGCCGGGTCTCCCGGCACCGCGGGCTGCACGCTGTCGGTGGCAGCCTGCAAGTGCCCGGCGAACGCGCTCTCAGCTGTCTCGGATCCGTCCAGGATCAGCAGCGTCTGCACCCGGCCCGGCGCCACCCCGACTAACAGGCGCCTGCCCTCGACCGACAGCAACACAGCCTTTTCGCGTGCGCCCAGCGAAACGCCGCCCAGGATCTGTACCTTTCCCTTGCCGACACCCGGTACCTGGACATAGCGCTTGGCCAGCCAGGCGAGACCGAGCATCACGCCCAGCACAACCACCAGGCCGAGTGCGGTCTCGACCAGGTTGGCGGTGCTGAGCGGTGATTCGACCAGGCGCGACGAAGCCTCGCCCGGCGCTGCCCCGATCGCCTCGGCCAACAGGATCAGGGGCGCAGCGATAAACGATGTCTTGTTCATACTGGTTACCGGCTGCTTGGGCCCATGCGATCGTGCTGCGTCATGATCGACATGCCGCTCATGCCCCCAGTTTCTTGACGCGGTCGGCCGGGCTGACGATATCGGTCAGACGAATACCGAATTTTTCGTTGACCACCACCACCTCGCCCTGCGCGATCAGTGTGCCGTTGACCAGCACGTCCATCGGCTCTCCGGCCAGGCGGTCGAGCTCGACCACTGAGCCCTGATTGAGCTGCAGCAGATTGCGGATATTGATCCGCGAGCGTCCGATCTCCATCGAGATCGTGATCGGCACATCCAGGATCGCATCAATCTTGATGTCTCCGGCAACCATGCCGTGCGCGTCTGGCTGCAGTTCCTGGAAATGTGCCGCCTCGGCAGCCATCCCACCCTTGCCGGGGCCCTGCTCTTCCAGCGCCGCTGCCCACTCGTCGGCCAATGCTTCGTCTGCGCTTTTCTGATCGTCGCTCATTGCGTATCCCGCCTTGTCATGCCCGCTTGCCTGGCACCAGCCCGGTGCCCATTTCGTTCTTCGATGTCGAGATCAGTTCGTGCAACTGCCGCGAACTGCTGCGCTCAATCCAATTGGAAATCTTTATCGCGTAACTGTTGTTGTGTACCCCGACCCTGCCCCGGAAAATCGGCAGGCTCTCCGCACACACCTCGACTTCATCCTTGACGTCCATCGGTATGATGTCTCCCACCTGCAGACCGGCCAGCACGCGCAGGGGCAGCGTTGCCTCACCGAACACACTGCTGATCTCGACACTGGCGCCCATCACCTCTTCGCGCATCGCCAGCTCCCAGCGCTCGTCACGCTCGCCACGATCGCTCTGTACACCCGCATCCAGCAGATCGCGGATCGGTTCGAGCATCGCGTACGGCAGGCAGATATAGAAATCACCGCCGCCGGATTCGAGGTCCACGTTGAACGTGGTGACCACCACCACCTCGGACGGCGACACGATGTTGGCGAACTGCGGGTTGACCTCGGAGTTGACGTACTCGAACTCGATGTCCAGCACCGGTTGCCAGGCCAGCTTGAGGTCGTTGTACGAGATGCCCAGCAGCATCTGCACCACGCGCAGCTCGGTCGGTGTGAAATCCCGGCCCTCGATCTTGGTGTGGAAACGACCACTGCCACCGAAGAAGCTGTCCACAACGCTGAACACCAACTTGGGGTCGAGCACGAACAGCGACTTGCCGCGCAACGGCGAGACCTTGGTGATATTCAGGCTGGTGGGAACGAACAGGCTGTGCACGAACTCCGAGAACTTGAGCATCTGCACGCCCGACACCGAGATGTCGGCGCTGCGCCGCAACATGTTGAACAGGCTGGTGCGGAAGTACCGCGCGAAGCGCTCATTTATCATCTCCAGCGTCGGCAAGCGGCCGCGGACGATCCGGTCCTGGCTGGCAAAGTCGTAGTTGCGTGCCTCCGCAGGGTCCAGGACCTCGTCCGACCCGGTCTCTACGTCGCCGCTGTCAACGCCGTGCAAGAGTGCGTCGATTTCGTCCTGGGAAAGCAGATCAGAGGCGGCCATGGTTACTGCATCACGAATTGGGTGAAGAACACGCCCTTGATCGTCCCGGGCTCGTGGAGTTCTTTGAGTTGGATATTCAGCAGCTCATGGATCGCCGCCTGCAACGCCTGCTTGCCGTCCACTGTCATCAGTTCCGCCGACTGCTGCGATTCGAGCAGGTTCAACAAATGATGCCGGATCAGTGGATCATTGTTTTTCAGGGTATCGAGCACCGACGGCGCCCGGGTCATCACCTCGAGCGCGATCTGCAGCATCTCTGCCGGCCCACCCGGCACCAGGTTGACGACGAACGGCGGATCGAACTTGTGGTAGGCAGGCTCGCCGTCCTCGGCTACCGGCGCCTGTTCCTCCACCACCACCCCGTCGGCAGGCACTTCCTCGCCGCCGAGCAGGAAAAACGCTGCGCCACCGGCACCGAGCAACAGCACCGCGGCCGCCGCGATGATGATCAGCTTCTTCCTGCCACCACCCTGTCCTTCACCTTCACCGGCGATGTCTTTTTCGTCAGCCATTGGCGCCCTTCCATCCAGTTTGCAACATGCGGTCGAATCCGACCTGCACACAGGAATGCAACCCTTGTGCCATTGTTTGGTGAACTTTTTTCTGTTGTAAACTCAATGGGTTGGAAGTTGCCGCGCGCGCAACGTCAGGCGTTTGACGAATGTGACCGAACCGTTCAGGCGGAATTTCGGCGGTGTTGAAGACCTGCCGAGGCGATCAGCGGCAGAAAAACCCGTCGTCAGCGTTGCAGCTGGGGCGGAAGCGGAAGGACATTGGAATCACGCGTATAGGTCTGCGACTGATAGTCGATACCCGACGCCGGCGGCGCATCGCCCACGTGCCAGGCACCGCTCGCGTCCTGCCACTTGTATACCGTCGTGGTCTGCAGGTCCCGGCCGAGCGACGTCCTTGCCGCCCATTGCGGGATGTCTTCGGGGTGCAGTTTGAAATAGCCAACGGTGGCACCCAGCACCAGCAGCAATGCGACCGCCCACAACAGGCGGTTGCTTTTCGACTCGTGACGCATGCGGTGGATCGACATGGCAGGCCCTGGCACAGTGACGCGGTCGGTTGACTGTAGCGCTGAACGCGATGCGCCTCCAGTGCGGTCCGGCGATGAGGCCACGGCCGTCACCGCCGCGTTCGCGGATCAGGGGTAGACCCTGTTCCAGTCCTTCTTCATGTCGACCACCACCCAGGCGCTGCCAGCCGCCAGATTCAGGGCCTTGTCGAGCGTGCCGATGTGTGACGCGCAGTCATAGGCCCATTCGCGCTCGTCGGCTGGCACGAAATCTGCCCCACCCGGGCTGGTCACGCGCTCGACGACTGCAAGGGATCATTCGCCATGGCACCCACCGCGGCCAGCATCAACGCGCCGGCCAGCCCCAGCCGCGCCAGGCGATGCCCGGTCGTCGTTGCCATGTCGAAACCCCTCTGCTTGAAAAAAAAGGGACCGCCATCCCTCTCAGGTTGACGGTCCCGGTTGACACTGATCAGTGCCCGCTGGTGGCCTGCTTCAGCTGCTCTTCGATCTTGGTCAGGTTGAACGACCCCGGGCTCTGGCTGGGCGGGTAGTCCTGCATGGTCTTGAGGAACTTGGCCGCCAGGGCCTGGATCGGCACGATGATGTACGGCCGATCGAGGAACCAGTCGTTGTAGGTGTTGGAGTTGTGCTGCGCCTTCTCGAAGGGGTCGCGGCGCAGGTGGAACAACAGCGGCACGCGCAGCTCAGTGAACGGCTCGCGCCACACGCCGAACGCCTGACCACGGTTCTCGAGGAACACGACCTTCCAGTCGTCGTAACGCGCGGCAACCACCTGACCGTCGTCGTTCACGTACCAGAATTCCTTGCGCGGATCCTCGGCCTTGCCCGCCAGATAGGCGCTCTGGTCGTAACCGTCAATGTAGTTGCGGTAGTGGCGGCCGTTGAGATCGACACCCTTCATCAGCTGATCCTTGATGTCCGGCGCGCCGGCGATGCTCGCGAAGGTCGGCAGCCAGTCCTCGTGGGCGACGATACCGTTGACCGTGGTACCGGCCGGGAAATGCCCGGGCCAGCGGACGAAAGCCGGGACGCGGTAGGCGCCTTCCCAGTTGGAGTTCTTCTCGCTGCGGAACGGCGTGGTGCCCGCATCGGGCCAGGTGTTGTAGTGCGGGCCGTTGTCGGTGGAATAGAACACGATGGTCTTGTCGGCGATGCCGAGGTCATCGAGCAACTTGAGCAGCTGACCGACCATCATGTCGTGCTCGACCATGCCGTCGTGGTACTCGTCGCCGCTCGGCCCGGCGATGCCGGTGTGCTCCGCCTTGACGTGGGTGCGGAAGTGCATGCGGGTCGCGTTCCACCAGGTGAAGAACGGCTTGCCGGCGGCATGCTGGCGCTTGATGAAGTCGATCGCGGCGGCCAGGGTCTCCTCGTCGACCGTCTCCATGCGCTTCTTGGTCAGCGGCCCGGTATCCTCGATCTTCTGCGTGCCGTCGGCGTTGGCCCAGGAATGGATCACGCCGCGCGGACCGAACTGATCGATGAACTTCTTGCCGTTGGCCAGCACCATGTCACGCGGGTAGTCGCGGTTCTCCGGCTCCTCCTCGGCGTTGAGGTGGTACAGGTTGCCGAAGAACTCGTCGAAGCCGTGGTTCGTCGGCAGGTGCTCGTCGCGGTCACCCTGGTGGTTCTTGCCGAACTGGCCGGTCGCATAGCCCAGGCTCTTCATCACGGTCGCGATGGTGACATCCGTCGTCTGCCAGCCTTCCTTCGCCCCCGGCAGGCCGACCTTGGTCATGCCGGTACGCACCGGCACGTTACCGCCAAGGAACGCGGCACGTCCGGCAGTGCACGACTGCTGACCGTAATAATCGGTGAACGCGACACCTTCGCTGGCGATACGGTCGATGCTGGGTGTCTTGTAGCCCATCATGCCGCGGTTGTTGTGGCTGATGTTCCAGGTGCCGATGTCGTCACCCCAGATCACCAGGATATTGGGTTTGTCGGCCGCCGCGGCCGCACCTGCAAACAGCAGGGTCGCGGCGGCGACGAGCCGCTTGGAATTCGTAAGGCCATATCTGCCCATGGGGGAAACCTCCTCGTCTTATTGTTTCGTCGCCGAACCCTAGTCCAGCCCGGGTGTAATATCTAGCCGGAATTCGTCAAAAAGGGACGCGCATGGACTCATCGTCGCCTTCTCTGGGACCGCCGGTAATCACAACCGCGCACCTCGAGGCCTTCCTGCCCGCGGCCATGGACAGCACGGTCGACCAGGGCCGCCTCGAGCACATCCAGCTCGCGCCCGGCCGTTTCAGCGCCGACCTGGTACGCATTCACAGTGGCACCACCCGGTTCGACTGGGGGAACTACAACCTGCCGGTGCATGCCCACGGCGACATGCCCGCCGACCGCATCACCCTGGGACTGGTGCAGTCGGCCCACGGTGACGGCATCCTGAACGGGCGCGGCCTGCAGCACGCGCAGCTCGCGCTCTATACCGAAGGATCGGAGTTGGACTACCGTCTTGCCACGCAAACCCGCTGGAGTGCGTTGCAGGTCGACCGCGCGACATTGGACCGGCTCGGCGTGCACTGCCCGCCACGCCAATGCGGCATTGTCACTGCCACCCCTGCCGCGACGTCACGCGTGGCACAGCTGTCCGAACTGCTGGTCGCCGCGGCGTCGCCGACCGCCGCCGGGGATGATCCAAGCGGCCGTGACTTTTCGGTGCAGGGAATGTTGCAGGGACTGTTGGCGGCGTACGCGACCGCGCTGCCGCAGGCACTGGCTGCGGGCAGTCATTGCGCGACAGGCCGCCAGCGCCTCGCGGTATCCCGGGCGCGCGACTTTCTGCATGGCCACTTCAACGAGGCGATCAGAGTTACCGACCTGTGCGCCGCGGCCGGCACCAGCGTGAAGACGCTGGAGCGCGCCTTCGTCACCCTGCTCGGCGTCACACCGCAGCGTTACCTGATGCTGGCACGGCTGTCGCACGCGCGCCGCATGTTGCTGACGCAAGACCGCGCCGAGACCACGGTCGCGGCCGTCGCCTACGCCAGCGGGTGTTTCCACCTCAGCCGCTTCAGCCGCGAGTACATCGCCCTGTTCGGCGAGCGCCCGTCCTCGACGTTGGCCCGCACGGGCTGAACCGCGAGGTACCGCTGTTAGCCGCTCAACGCCGCAGGATCGCCAGCCAGCGCCAGAAGTTGAGCAGGCTGGCCAGCGAGGCTGCGACATAGGTCCAGGCCGCTGCGCGCAGGATGCGCCGCGCCGCCGGCACCTGGTCCGGTTCGAGGTAGCCGGCCTCGAGCAGCGGCAGGGCCTTGCGGAAGCTGGCGTCGAGTTCGACCGGCAGGGTCACCAGTTGCACCACGACGCCGAACCCCATGATGAGGAAACCGCCCAGCGCCGAGACCAGTGCCGGCGACGGCGCACGCGACACCAGGGCGAGCATCGGTGCGGCAAAGATCAGAAATGACCCCAAACGGCTTGCCCAGACGGCTGACGCCGCCAGTCGCGAGCGCAGCATGAACATCGGCTCGCTGCCGGCATGCTGCAGTGCATGACCGCACTCGTGCGCGGCGACCGTGATCGCGGTGAGCGTGCACCCGTCGAACTTGTCCCTGGTCAGACGCACGCAGCGGCTGGCGGGGTCATAGTGGTCGCCTGTCTCGGTGCTCTCCACCTTGACGTCATCGAGACCGAAACGTTTCAGCAGGTGGCGCGCCAGTTCACCGCCTGTGCCCGGGAAGTTCGGCTCCGGATCACGGTTGTAGCGCGCCAGCACGTGCTGCACCCAGACCTGCGGCAGAAAGATAGCGGCCAGCACCAGCAGCAACAGGGCGAGGTAGACCATTCAAGCTCCCAGGGCCGCCGCTTCGCGCTCCCCCTCGGCGACGCGCACGCGACCCAGCAGCCAGGCGCCGGCGAGAAACAGCAACAGCACGCTGAGGATCCCGGTGCGCGCACTGCCGCTCCAAACCGCAAACCACCCCACCAGCAGTGGACCGACGACGGCCGCAAACTTGCCCATCATGTTGTACAGACCAAACAGGCGGCCGGCGTGTTCCGCGGGTATCAGGCGCGCATACAGCGCACGGCTCATCGCCTGGATGCCGCCCTGCACCAGCCCGATCACGATCGCCAGTCCGTAGAACTCCCAGCTGGCCGTCATGCGCCAGGCCCAGAACACCACGACCACGTACACGATCAGGGCCAGCCAGATGGCGCGCTTGGCGCCTATGCGGTCACCGATGCGACCGAACAGCAACGCGGCCGGGAAGCCGACGAACTGGGTCAGCAGCAACGCGGTCAGCAGGCTGTCGGCGGCAAACCCAAGCGACAGGCCGTAGTCGACCGCCATGCGCACGATGGTGTCGACCCCGTCGATGTAGCACCAGTACGCGATCAGAAAGGTGAACGCCATTGGCAACCGCCGGAGAATCCGCCATGTCGCGGAAAACTCCTGCCAGGCGTGGCGCATCCCACTGGAGAAAGAGCGGGCCTGCGGGTGCGGCACCTCGTCCACGAACAGCAGCACCGGCAACGAGAACACCGCCCACCAGACCGCCACGGTGAGAAACGCCACCCGCACCGCCTCGGCCTTGTCCGCCAGACCGAACGCCTCGGGATACAGCACCATCAGCACGTTGATCGCGAACAGCAGGCCACCGCCGAGATAGCCGAGCGCAAAACCGAGTGCCGACACGCGTTCCAGTTCGTCCTTGCCGGCAACATCGAGCAGCATCGCGTCGTAAGTGACGTTACTGCCGGTGAACCCGATCACACCGAGCACATAGAGCCCCGCCGCCACCAGCCAGTAGCCCTCGCCGACGAGGAACAGCCCGCCGCTCATCAGCACACCGAGCATCGCCAACTTGAGCAACAGGCCCTTCTTGCGTCCGCTACGGTCGGCGATCACACCGAGCACCGGCGCCAGCAGCACGGCCAGCATCGAGGCTACGGCGTTGGCCATACCCAGGCGCAGCGTGCTCTCGGTCGCCGACATGCCGGTCGCCCAGTACGACTTGAAAAACACCGGAAAGAAGCCGGCCATGACCGTGGTGGCGAACGCCGAGTTGGCCCAGTCGTACAAGGCCCAGGACCACTGCGCGCGCCTGCGGCTGGCTGCGGGGCCGGGGGGCATCAGCTCTTGATACCCACGCCGTGCCGCAGCAGCCACATCGCGAAGGCGCCGAGTGCAATCACAAAGCCGATGATGATCGCGAATGCCTGCCACATCGCGATATCGCTGACCCCCAACAGGCCATAGCGAAACGCATTGACCATGTAAAGCACCGGGTTGGCCAGCGATGCGGTCTGCCAGAACGGCGGCAGCAGACTGATCGAGTAGAACACGCCACCAAGATAGGTCAACGGCGTCAACACGAACGTCGGTACGATCGAGATGTCATCAAAACTGTTCGCATACACCGCGTTGATGAAACCGGCGGTCGAGAACAGCACCGAGGTCAGCACGAACACCACCAGCGTGACGCCGTAGCTGTGGATGCTCAGATCGGTGAAGAACATCGAGACCATGGTCACCACCACGCCGACCACGACACCGCGCGCCACACCGCCCCCGACATAGCCGGCGAGTATCACGAAATTGGGAATTGGCGCGATCAGCAGCTCCTCGATGTTGTGCTGGAACTTGCTGCTGTAGAAACTCGCCACGACGTTGGCGTAGCTGTTGGAGATCACCGACATCAGGATCAGGCCGGGGACGATGAAGTCGATGTAGCGAAATCCGTCCATGTCGCCGATCTGCGCCCCGATCAGCTTGCCGAAGATCACGAAGTACAGGGCCATCGTGATCGCCGGCGGCAACACGGTCTGCACCCAGATACGGGCAAAGCGCAGGATCTCCTTGGTAAGAATGGTCTTGAACGCGACCCAGTAGACGGTGGTCTGTGTCATGCCCCACGCCCCCCGGTTTCGACGCCACCTTTCACCATATCGATGAACAGCTGCTCGAGCCGGTTTTGTTTGTTGCGCAGGCTCAATACCTCGATGCCGCGTTCGCTCAACACGCTGAACAAGGGGTTCAGCCCCTGATCACGGTTTACCGTGACCTCCAGTGTCGTGCTGTCGAGCAGTGTCACGCCGAACCCGGGAATGTCGTCGATCGATGGTAGGGCATCACGGATATCCAGCACGAACGCCTGCGTGTGCAGGCGCCGCAGCAGGTCGGCCATCCTGGCTCGCTCGGCGATCCTGCCATGGTTGATGATCGCGATGTTGCGGCACAGGCTCTCGGCCTCCTCCAGGTAGTGGGTGGTGAGGATGATCGTCGTACCCTGGCCATTGATCTCACGCAGGAAGTCCCACATCGAGCGCCGGATCTCGATATCCACACCGGCGGTCGGCTCGTCGAGGATCAGCAGCCGGGGGCGGTGCACCAATGCCCGGGCGATCATCAGGCGGCGCTTCATTCCCCCAGACAGCGTCCGAGCCTGGGTGTCGCGCTTGGGCCACAGATCCAGCTGTTTCAGGTAGACCTCGGCACGCTGGTACGCCTCACGCCGCGCGATGCCGTAATACCCGGCCTGGTTGACGACAATCTCGACCACCGGCTCGAACTGGTTGAAGTTGAATTCCTGCGGAACCAGGCCGATGCTGGATTTCACCGCGGCGGGTTCCGTATCCAGATCGTGACCGAACACGCCTACCCGCCCGGCGGACTTGTTGATCAGCGAGCTGATGATGCCTATGGCGGTGGACTTCCCCGCCCCGTTCGGCCCCAGCAGCGCAAAGAAGTCGCCCCGCTCGACCTGCAGGCCGATGCCGCGCAGCGCCTCATGGCCATTGCGGTAGGTCTTGCTCAAGTTCTCCAGTGCCAGTGCTGTCATCGCCAATGCCGTCGTTGCCCGACCCGAAACCTGCGGAGCGGGTATCTTAGATCACCGCAGCCCATTGAGCCCCCGCAGTTGCTCCGGAGATTGTGCAATCGGAGCTATCGCGGTCCACACGATTTCGCTTTGGCCGCGCCTGCCGCTGCCCTATCCTTGACGGCCATTGTCTCGCCAGGCCGCACACCAAGGACCCGCCATGCCAGTCAGCCCGCCCCTGCGACGCGCACGCCGACCTCGGCCCGCAACCGTCGTGCAATCGCCGCGGATCGGTTAAGTGATGGTGGAAGCACTTCCTCTGGATACCCTGATGCTGCTGGTCGGCGTCGCCAGCCTGGCCGGCATGATCGACGCGATTGCCGGTGGCGGCGGCCTGTTGGCGCTGCCGGCGATCCTGTGGGCCGGGCTACCGCCGGTTCAGGCGCTGGCCACCAACAAGCTGCAGGGCTCTTTTGGCACCTTTACCGCGTCGTACAACTTCATCCGCCGCGGCGAGATCGACCTGCGGCGTCTGCGCATACCAATCGTGATGACCTTCATCGGTTCTGTGTCCGGCACGCTGGCGGTGCAGCGCCTGGGCTCGGACCTGCTGAACCACATCGTGCCCGCGCTGTTGATCGCATTCGCACTGTATTTCCTGTTCTCACCACGTATCGGCGATCAGGACGCGCATCACCGTATCAGCCATGGTCTGTTCGGTCTGTTGATCGGTTTCAGCCTGGGCTTTTACGACGGATTCTTCGGCCCGGGCACCGGCAGTTTCTTTGCTGCCGCATTCGTGCTGCTGCTGGGCTACAACCTGCGCCGCGCAACCGCCGGGACCAAGGTGCTCAACTTCACCAGCAATATTGCGTCGCTGATCTTCTTCGCGTTGGCCGGACAAGTGGTGTGGCAGGTCGGCCTGCCGATGGGCCTGGCGCAGATGGCCGGTGCCTGGATAGGTTCGCACCTGGTGATCCGCCACGGCACGCGGCTGATTCGCCCCCTGCTTGTCGTCGTCTCGCTGGCTATATCGACCAAGCTGCTGCTCAGCGATTGAACCCTCTTGGCGATTCCGCCGCCACCCCATCGGCCAGCGGCTGGCCTCCTGCGTACCGGGGATCCTAGCGGTACTGGCGCAGGTACATCCATTCGAAGAAGCGCTTGGCCCAGTGAAAGCCGATGAACGATGGCAGCACGATGTTGCGACTGGGCGTGCGTGCCACGAACATGCCGCTGGAGCGCGTATCGACTATGCACATCAGTTCTGATTTGAAAGTGTGGCTCGCCGGCCTACCATCGAACGCATCCATCAGGTTGGCGACTGCCGCCTCGGCTTGCAGGTCGGCCATGTGCGCCTGCTTCGGCAGCCAATCGGGTCCCGGGAAACTCCCCGAGTCACCGGCCACGTACACCTTGTCCCAACCCTCGACCTGGCAGAACCGGTCGCCTTGCAGCAGACCGCCCGGTGAACGCGGCAGATCGGTGTTGTCGAACCACTGGTTGCCGGTCATTCCGGGCATGAACAGGATCAGGTCGGCCGCAAACTCACCACCCTCGGTCATTACCTTGTCGGCGGTAAACCCTTTCAACTTGTGACCCAGGTGGGTCTCGACGTCACGCTTTGCCATCTCGCGCATCAGGCCGTCCACGGCCTTGGGGCCGAGTCGCTGGCCGGGCTTCTCAGCGGGAGTAAAAAACACCAGCCTGAATCTGTCGCGCCGCCCCTGCTGGCGCAGGAAGGAGTCGATACCGAACAGGAACTCGAACACCGGGCCGCCGCGCATCGCGGAGGGCTCATTGGGATTGCCGGCGAAGCCGAACGCGAGGGTGCCACCCTCCATCGTCGCCAAACGGTCGCGGATCTGGGTGGTCACCTCGACACCGCCACACGGCAGGAAAGAATGCTCGATTCCCGGCAGCTTGCGGATGAAGCGTCCACCGCTGGCGATGATCAGGCCGTCGTTGGCCAACTCGCCCTGGTCAGTCACCACCGTGCGCCCGGCATCACGCAGTCCAGTTGCCGCGGCCTGGTGATAGGTCACGCCCATACGGGCAAAGAAGTTGCCGAGCGGGACCACGAGATCCTTTGGCTGTCGCAACCCGGTCGGGATCCAGATGGTCCCCGGGTAATAGACGAACTCAGGTTTTGGGGCAATCAGGTCGATACCCATACGCGCATCCGCCGCGCGCAGCTTGCGGACGGCCGTCAGGGCGGCAAACCCGGCACCAATAACCGTGACTCGTGACATCTGGGTGATTCTCCTCGAATTTCGAGTGGCTATTCTAAGGCCGCCGAACCGAGATGTCAGACACAGTATCCCCTGCGCGTTCTTGGGAATTCAGGTACTTGCGGGTATTCTTGGCCACGATCGACACATTGAAAGGACGCTTGATGACGAACACAGATCCAGGATTGCTCGGCACACTCACCGACGTCTCCGGTGCATCCTTCGTCGCACGACTGCACTCGGTCGGTGAGCGCTTCGAGGGCTACCGTCAGGTCGGCGTCGAACACGTCGCCATCGGGCAGGTCGGCGCCTACACCATCGCACGTGGCCAGCACGAGCAGGTACTTTGCCAGATCGTGAGCGCATGGACTGAGGCGCGCGGACAGGAAACGGCGCGCCTGGTGCGGATGCTGCCACTCGGCGAAGTCACCGCCGACGGCCAGTTCTTTCGCGGCGTCGGACGATTCCCACCTCTGGAGACGCCTGTGTATATGGCCGAGGGCAACCAGCTCGAAGCGATGTTCGATTCGGTGCGACGCCACGGCCTGCACATCGGTCGCCTCAGCCAGCGTCCGGAACTGCGTGTGTTTGCCGATCCGACCCTGCTGTTCAACCGCCATCTGGCGATCCTCGGACAATCCGGGTCGGGCAAGTCCTGGGCGGTGAGCAGCCTGCTGCAGCGCACTGTCAAGCTGATGCCCAAGGCGCACATCGTGCTCCTCGATCTGCATGGCGAGTACGGCTGGCGTGATGCCAACGGCCGCTTTCACAGCGCCTTCCCGGGCGACATGGTGCGACATGTCGATGCCCGCACGCTGGAGATCCCGTATTGGCTGCTGACCTATTCGGAACTGGTGGACCTGCTGGTCGACCGTACCGACCCGAATGCCTCGTTGCAGATCTCGTTCATGCGCGAGGTGTTGTACACGCTGCGCAAGAAGGGAAACTCGGATCTCGGGATCGATCGCCTGTCGGTGGACTCGCCGGTGCATTTCTCGCTCAAGGACCTGTACCTGCACTTCAAGCAGGCCAACGAGCAGCAGTTCGACTTCGGCAAGACGAAGGGGCCGCTGTTCGGTGCCTTCGACGAGTTCCTGGTGCGCTTCCAGGCGATGTTCAATGACTCGCGCTACGATTTTCTGTTCCGACCTCGCAAGCGCGTGAAATCCGCCGACCTCGAAGACCTGTTGCGCGACTTCATCGGTCTCGGTGAACCGAAGCGGCAGATAACCGTCATCGACCTGAGTGCGGTACCGCACGATGTGAGGCCGACGGTGTCATCACAGATCGGCCGCCTCGCATTCGAATTCAACTACTGGAATCCCTTGCGTCGTGAGTTCCCCATTCTGCTGGTGTGCGAAGAGGCCCACCAGTACATTCCCCGTGAGGACGCGGAGTCACGGCACGAAGGCAGCCGCAGGGCGATGGAGCGCATCGCCAAAGAGGGGCGCAAATATGGTGTCGGCCTGTGCGTGGTCAGTCAGCGCCCGACCGAGTTGTCCGAGACGGTGCTCTCACAGTGCAGCAACTTCATTTGCCTTCGTACCACCAACCCACAGGACCAGGACTACATCCGCAAGCTGATGCCGGAGGGTGAACAGGATCTGGCTGATGTGTTGACCACGCTGCGCCGTGGCGAGGCGCTGGCGGTCGGCGAGGCGATTCCACTGCCGACACGCGTGAATCTCTATCCACCCGACCCGGCGCCGGCAAGCAGCGACGCACCGGTGGCGGAGAGCTGGAAGACCGGACCCGATGATCTCGACGTCACCGCGATCGTCGATCACTGGTGGCGACAGCAGCGTTGACGTGAGCCGACGCACGGTGCTTCCACTCCCCACTCCCACAGAGGGTGTTGCAAAAAACCCCCCTCTCCCATCTGGGAGAGCGTTGGGGTGAAGGGATTTGAATGGTCAACGCGCTGAATCGATAAGATTGCCTCATCCCGGCCGTCTACCAGTGGAACAAGGCGATACAGTTTTGCGACACCCTCCGCAGGTGGATGGGTCGGGGCAAGGGAAACGGTCAAGGCGTGCCGGACTCACCCCCAAGAAAAGGATCAACATGGCAGAAGACAACATCCTCCCGTTTCCGAACCGATTGCGTGACGCGATCGACGAAGAGGCATGGCGCACTCTGCAGGGCGAGTTCTATCTCGACTGCTATTTCGCCCATCATGGCCAACCGGCCGAAGGCCCGGAGCAGCTGCGTGCCTGGCTGACCGAGCAGCAGTTGTTCGCCGACACAGACAATCCGTTCTTTCGCGGCTGGCTGGTACGGCGCCTCAGCGAACCTGCCGACTGAAATACCGCCAGGATCAGAAGAGATCTATGTCGCTTTCCTGGCTGCTGCTGGGTTTCTCAAAACGCTGTCTTTCATCTGCCAGGCCGCTGAGCAGCCCCATCAGGGTATGGCTATGGGACTCGACTTGCTGAAACTCATCCAGAATTGCCTGGCGATCCGTGGCCGATTCGCGCCAGTCACCCTGCACGATATCGAGAATACGATGCACGCCGTCATGCACTGACCTGTGTGGCGAGTCGATGCCCGCGTAAGACGGCAAATGAGCGAAATCCTTCACGCCATCGCCGTGCCCGTACCACTTGCCGAAGCGACAGTGATCCGGGCCGACCGCGCAACGGCCCCAGGATTCTGATTCCTCGCCCAGATCCAGGGCGCGATAGGAGTGCTGAATGTAGATCATGTGATCGAGCTTGCTGAGGCACGATTCACTGATGGTCTGGGTGTAGGAGACCGAGGCGTGGCTGCTGGTTGCGTTCTCGTAGAAGGTCGAGAAATCGTTCTCGAAGGCCTCGACAATCTGCTGTGAATCACCAGCCATCGCCGACATGGCCGTCACCTCCTCAGTCACCTGCCGGGTCGATCCCGAGAAACCCTCCATCACACGGTACACGTTGCCGGTCGCCTCCTTGGTGCGCAATGCAAGCTTTTTGACCTCGTCGGCGACCACCGCGAAACCGCGACCGTGTTCACCGGCACGCGCCGCCTCGATAGCAGCATTCAACGCCAGCAGGTTGGTCTGGTCTGCGATCCCCGTGATCATTTCGAGGGTCTCGCCCACTTCGTGACTGTGTTCACCAAGCTCGATGGCAGTTTCACGCACACCGGTCATCCGGGGCACCAGCTCCCGAAGATTGTCGATGACCCTGGCTATCGATGCTCGACCGCGGGTCGCAACATCGACCGAGCGCGCGGTATTGTCGCCCACCGATCGCATCTGCGCTGTAATCTCCGCAAGGTCCTTCTGCGTGCCCTGGAGATTGTGCAGCAGGTTGCGTGTCTTCAGTTCGTCGATCCCCGACTTGAACGCCTCGAACTGGCGGTTTTGTGCACTCTGCCGCATGGCCGTGATCGAGTCGTTGATGCGTTCCATCGTGGCGCGGTACTGCCCCCGCAATCCGGCAGCCAGTGCCGGGCGGAAGAACTTGCCCTGCTCGACGTAGCAGAAAGCCGTGTCGACCTCACGGAAGAAAGCCTCGACCTGGTCTCGTCCCTCGTTGATGTTCCAAAGTGCATCGCCAACCGCGTGGCTGCTATCGATCTGCGTGATACGGAAGTCGGCATCGCCCTGCTGCATCGCCCTCCCGAGGTTGCGAATCTGCGCAAACACGAACTGGTCGCGTCGCACGGCAAGCCAGCCGGCAGACGCGAACGATCCAGCCAGCGCCATGGCAAGCAGCAACACCGGATCCGCACCGTACGCGATGGTGACGTACACCGCCAACAGCACGGTCACACCGGCTGTGCCCAGCAGGGCGCAAGCTGGATTACATCGAGAGAACAAACTCTTCATAGCTCAGGCCCTTGGGCTGAAAACGCTCCGCCAGAATCTGCCGCGATGTATCGATGGCAGTCTTTGGTCCATCCGCCTTCTCCCTGGCCACCATCTCGGCATATAGTGGGTCGAAATAGGCTACCGCATCCTTTTTCGGTCGCCGGCGGACCGAGTAATAGCCGACGGTCGAACCACGTTCATCACATGTGGGTGTGACATTGGCAAACGTCCAGTAAAAAGAGCCGTCGCTGGCCATGTTCTTCACGTAACCGAAAAATTCCTGCCCTGCCTGCAGCGTTTCCCACATCAGTTTAAACACCGCCCGCGGCATGTCCGGATGTCGAATGATATTGTGCTGTACTCCGAGCAGCTCGGACTCGCGATAACCGGCGAACTCCATGAATATCCGGTTCGCATAGGTAATCCTGCCCTTGGCGTCTGTCTTGGAGACGATGAAATCTTCTTCGCGCATGATGCGTTCGCGCGACACCGGCGTGATCCCCTGTTTCATGCCTGCTCGTTTCTCTTGGTGCGATAAGCGCTGTATCGGCAGCAACAGAGGGCAATTGAGCGGCGAAGCAAACATGAAAAAGCCCGTGGCCCCTCGAGGCCACGGGCTTATCTACACAAGTCTGCCAGCCGCGGTGACAGGCTCAGGCGGCAGCAGCCAGCGCCTGATCGATGTCCGCGATGATGTCGTCGATGTGCTCGATGCCGATCGACAGGCGCACCATGTCTTCGGGTACACCCGCCGAAGCCAGTTCTTCAGGGCCGAGCTGGCGGTGTGTCGTGGTTGCCGGGTGACAGGCCAGTGACTTGGCGTCACCGATGTTGACCAGGCGCAGGATCATCTGCAGGGCATCGATAAACCTTGCGCCGGCCTCCTTTCCGCCCTTGATGCCGAAGCTAAGGATGCCCGAGGCCTTTCCACTGGTCGTCTTCTGACAGACCGCGTGATACGGGCTGTCTGGCAGGCCTGCGTAACTGACCCACTCGACCTGCGGATGCTGCTTCAGGTGACCGGCGACCTTCAACGCGTTCTCGCAATGGCGCTCCATGCGCAGCCCCAGCGTTTCCAGTCCCTGCATGATCAGGAAGGCGTTCATCGGCGAGATCGCCGCACCCATGTTGCGCAGCGGCACCACGCGGCAACGGCCGATGTATGCGGCGGGCCCAAGGGCCTCGGTATAGACGACCCCGTGATAGGACGGATCGGGCTCGTTGAGCATCGGGAAGCGCTTGGCATTACCGGCCCAGTCAAACTTGCCTGAATCGACGATCGCCCCGCCGATGCTGGTGCCATGCCCGCCGATATACTTGGTCAGGGCATGCACGACGATGTGTGCGCCAAGCTCGAACGGCCGGCACAGGAAAGGTGTCGGCACCGTGTTGTCGACGATCAGCGGAACGCCATGGCGGTTGGCGATCTCACCCCATTTCGCGATATCGACGACATTGCCGGCCGGGTTGCCGATCGACTCACAGAACAGCGCACGGGTATTGTCGTCGATCAGTGACTCGATCTTCGCGTAGTCATCGTGCGATGTGAAACGCACCTCGATGCCCTGGCGTGGAAAGGTGTGCGCAAACAGGTTGTAGGTACCGCCGTAAAGCTGGCTGGTGCTGATGATGTTGCAGCCGGCATCGGCGATGCACTGTATCGACGCGGTGATGGCCGCCATGCCTGATGCCATGCACAGCGAGGCGATGCCGCCCTCCATCTCGGCCAGGCGCTGTTCGAGCACCGCCTGGGTCGGATTCATGATCCGCGTATAGATGTTGCCGGCAACCTTCAGGTCGAACAGGTCAGCGCCGTGCTGGGTGTTGTCGAAGGTGTACGAGGTGGTCTGATAGATCGGCGTGGTTGCGGCACGCGTGGTCGGCTCGCTGTCGTAGCCGGCGTGCAAGGCCAGGGTCTCGAGTTTCATGGGCTCCTCCGGGTGTTCTTGTGGTCAGGGCCAGGGCCCTGCGTATCCTGGGAAAGGATAACCGCGGATGATAGCCGCAGAAGCCGGGGGTTAACAGAAGCCCGCTGATAGAGGTGTCAGCGCCCCAGCATGCGGTCGTAGGCCGCGCGGTAGTTCGCCACTGAAACGTCCCAGTTGCGCTCATTCTCGACGTAGCGACGGCCTGCCTCTTTGAGCGCGACGCCCTTTTGCGGGTCGTCGAGCAGTCCGCCCAGTTTCTCCGCCAGGCTCCCCGCGTCCCCGGCGCGGTGCAGCACCCCGGTCACGCCATCGACCACCAGTTCCTTGTGCCCACCGACGTCGGACGCGACAAACAGCCGCTTCTGCGCCATGGCCTCAAGCGGTTTGAGTGGTGTCACCAGGTCCGTGATGCGCATCATCTGACGCGGATAGGCCAGCACGTCGATCAGGCTGTAGTAGCCGCCGACCTCACGCTGTGGCACCCGGCCGGTGAAGGTGGTGATGTCCGCGATGCCGAGTTCGACTGCCTTCTGCTTCAACGATGCCTCTGCAGGGCCGCCACCGACCATCAGCACATGCAGCTCAGGATGGTGCGGGCGCATGATTTGCGCGGCCTCCAGCAGGAGTTCGAGGCCTTCGTAGTAGTAGAACGATCCGATGAAGCCGATGGTCTGCCGGCCCTGAAGACCGAGCCTGCTGCACAGTTCTTCATCGACTTTCTCGACCGGCTGGAAGTTCTCGATGTCGACCGCATTCGGAATCACTGTCACCTTGTCGGCCGGAATCCCGCGCGCCACGATATCGCGACGCAACCCCTCGCAGATGCAGAAACAATGATCGGCGTGCTTCAGCGCCCAAGTCTCCAGTCCGCGGGTAATCCGGTAACGCAGATCACCCTCTTTGGCCGTGCCATGACTGACCGCCGCATCCTCCCAGAAACCGCGCACCTCGTAGCCAACGGGTATACCCAGCGCCCTGCCGGCACGCACCGCGGCGATACCGTTCAGGGCAGGCGAATGGGCATGCAGCAGGTCCGGCTTTACCTGCCGCGCCACCTCGCTGAGACGTGCCTGCAGATCGCTGATCACCGCGTACTGGCTGACGATCGGCAGCGAATGCAGAAACCGGCTGTGTTTCGGCGTGCGGAAAAAATGCAGGCCCTCCACCATTTCTTCCGCTGGCTGTTCACTGACCGCATCCGCGTGCTTGGTACTGGTGATGTGCTCGGTATCCCAGCCCAGCTTGCGCTGGTGCTCGAAGATCGAACGCGACCTAAACGTATAGCCGCTGTGCAGCGGGATCGAGTGGTCGAGCACGTGGAGTATCAACATGGATTCAGTATCGGTCGCAATGAGAAAAAGTTGACCGTAGAGGATCCGGTCCTTCCCGACGATCCCTCCAGGTCGTGCCGCTCACGCACCTAGCGCGCACCGCCAACCACACGCTCGAATATCGCCAGCTGTCCCTGTGAGGTATCGTTCCAGCTGAAGCCTTCCGCATAGCGCCGCGTTGCCTCGCGCGCGGGCATATCGGCAAACAGCGTTTCGATTGCCGCGGCGATGGATGCGGCACTGCGGTCGCGTGTCAGTCGACCACCGTCCACTGACGCCACGACCTCGGGTGTACCATCCACCGGCGTCGCGACCACCGGCGTGCCGCAGGCCATCGCTTCGAGCAGCACGTTTGCCCAGCCCTCGCGACTGGAGGCCAGCACCAGGGCGTCAGCTGCCTGATAGTGTTCGCGCAGCTGCTCCTGCGCCAGACGTCCGGTGAACCTGACCCTGTCACCCAGCGCGAGTCGATCCACCAGTTGCCGCAAGGCACTCTCTTCCGGCCCGTCGCCGGCGATCAGCAAGTCCATGCCGGGCAGTGCTGCCACCGCCTCGATCGCCAGGTGGTGGCCCTTGCGTTCGATCAGGTGACCGACAGACAACAATGTCGGGCGTGCACCGATGCCCAGCCTCCCGCGTAGTCGCGCACGGTTGTCGTGCGGGTGGAAGAAATCCAGATCCACGCCGTTGCGCAGCACCGTCACACGATCATCGGGCACGCCCATGCCGATCAGGTAGTCCTTCAGGGCAGCGGCAACCGTCATCATGTGCGCAGCGCTTTCGGTCACTTGCAGGATCCTGCGCCGCGGTCCCGGCAGCTGCGGAATCAGGTTGAGGTCTGTCCCCCTGCCGGTAACCACAAACGGACGCTCGAACTCTGCGGCAAGTCGCATTGCGGCAACGCCGTCCGGATAAAAATAGTGGGCATCGATCAGGTCGAAATCGAAACCCCTATCCTTCAAACGGCGCACGGTTCGACGTACCGACTGGTACATCAGCCACGGGGTAATCTGCATACCGATCTTGGGGATCACCGGATACTTCGGGTGCCAGACCTCAATACCGTGACGCACCTCGTGGGGCTCGACGCCCGCATAGGATGCATAGCTGCCGAACATCGGGTTCGACGAAGGAAACCAAGGCACGGGCGCGACCACCGTTGCCTGCAGTTGAGGTGCATAGGCCAGCAGCTGCCGCAGGCGGTTCTCGACGAAGACCCCATGCGAGGGTTGACGTGCATTCGGATACAGGGAACTGAAAGTCAGGATCTTCAAGTTGACCTTCCCGATCGATGTACCTTGATCACCCTGCCGCACCGCGGGCCGGAGAACAGCCTCAAGCGCGGCCTCAGGCTCACGGCCGGTCGTCGACGACGCCTTCCTTCTTCACTGGCATCAGATCCGCCTTGCTGACACCGAGCCAGAGTGCGACGGCAGACGCCACGTAGATGGTCGAGTAGGTCCCGATCACCACACCGACGATCAACGCCAGCGAGAACCCATGTACGTTTTCTCCGCCCAGGAAAAACAGCGCCAGCAACACCACCAACGTCGTGCCCGAGGTCATGATCGTACGCGCCATGGTCTGGTTGATCGACACATTGATGATCTCTTCCGGTGAGCCCTTGCGCATCTTGCGAAAATTCTCGCGCACGCGGTCGAAGATGACGATGGTGTCGTTGAGCGAGTAACCGATGACCGCGAGAACGGCCGCGAGCACCGGCAGGTCGAACTCGATCTGCAACAGCGCAAACAGGCCGACCGTGAACAGGACATCGTGTGCGAGGGCGACCACGGCACCGACTGCGAATCGCCACTCGAATCGCATCGCCACGTACATCAGCACCGCGATCAGCGACACAAGTACCGCCAGGGCGCCATCCTCGGCCAGTTCATCGCCGACCTGCGGGCCGACGAACTCCACGCGCCGCAGTTCCACCTGGCCCTGTGCCGCGGTATTGAGCGCATTGAAGATACGGTCGCTGAGCTGGGCGTTGGCGGCCTCTGCATCGACGCCGGCGTTTTCTTCCGGTGCCAGACGGATCAGCACGTCACGCAAGGTCCCGAAGCGCTGCACGGCCGCGCCACCGAATCCGCCATCCGCGAGCGCCCGGCGCACAGAGTCGAGCTCGACATCCTGCTGGTAGCCGACCTCGATCAAGGTACCGCCGGTGAAATCGATGCCGAAGTTGAGGCCGCGCACCGCCAGGGCAACCGCCGCCACCAGCAGCCAGACGACCGAAAGGCCGACTGCCGCCTTGCGCACGCGCATGAAATCGATATTGAGGTTCTTGCTGACGATTTCCATTGCAGATCTCCGCGCTCAGATGGCGAGTTTCGCCACGCGCTTACGGCCATAGACGAGGTTGATCACAGCACGCGTGCCCATCAGCGCGGTGAACATGGAGGTTGCGATCCCGATCGCCAGCGTCACCGCAAATCCCCGCACCGGGCCACTGCCAATCGAGAACAGCACCACCGCCGCGATCAGGGTGGTGACGTTGGCGTCCAGGATCGAGCTGAAGGCACGCTCATAGCCGGCATGGATGCTGGCCTGCGGCGTGGAGCCGATCGACAACTCCTCGCGGATACGTTCATAGATCAGCACGTTGGCATCGACCGCCATACCGACAGTCAACACAATACCCGCGATGCCCGGAACGGTCAGCGTCGCCTGCAGCATCGACAGAACGGCGACAATCAGCACCAGGTTGGCAATCAGGGCAAGGTTGGCAACCATGCCGAACACCTTGTAATAGACCACCATCACGACCATGACCGCGAGCAGGCCCACCGCGACCGACACCATGCCCTGGTCGATATTGTCCTGTCCCAGGCTCGGGCCGATGGTGCGTTCCTCGACGATATTGATCGGTGCGGCCAGTGCGCCGGCCCGCAGCAGCAGTGCAAGCTGGTGCGCCTCCTGCGCGCTGTCCAGACCCGTGGTCTGGAAGCGGCGCCCGAACGCCTCGCGGATGGTCGCGACGTTGATGACCTCTTCGACCCATTTGCGGATCGGTTTCCCCTCGGCGTCACGCCCGACGGTGCGCTTCTCCTTGAACACCACCGCCATCGGTTTTCCGACGTTCTCGGTCGTGACGTTGCGCATCCTGCGCGCGCCCTTGCTGTCCAGGTTGACGTACACCGCCGGCTGACCCGATTGCTGGTCGAACCCGGACGAGGCACTGGTCATCTCGTCGCCGGTCACTATGACCTGGCGCTTGAGCAGAATGGGCTGACCGTTGCGTTCGTGGTAAAGCGCGGCACCCGCCGGCACACGTCCACTCGACTCCGCCTCGAAGGCCTGTCCCGGATCACCGTGCACCAGCCGATACTCCAGCGTCGCGGTCGCGCCGAGCAGGTCTTTCACCTTGCCCGGGTCCTGGACACCCGGCAGCTCCACCACGATACGGCGGTCGCCCTGCTGCTGGATCACCGGCTCGGCGACGCCCAGCGCGTTCACACGGTTGCGCAGCGTGGTGATGTTCTGCTCCAGCGCCAGACGCCGCGCTGCACGTTCTTCATCCTGTGACATGAACACGCGTACGTAGAATTCCTCGCCCTCGTCGCGCACGCTGGTGGCGAGGTCGCGAAACTCCGATCGCAGCACCTTTTCCGCCTGGTCGCGCGAGGCCGCGTCCTTGAAACGGACATCGACGCCGTTGCCAGATTCCTTGACGGTCACGTAACGAATCTTCTCGTCACGCAATGCAGTGCGGATATTGCCCGCGTGGCGCTCGACAGTCTTTTCGATCGCGGCATCCATGTCGACATCGATCAACACGTGGATACCACCGCGCAGGTCCAGGCCGAGGTTCATCGGCCGACCGCCGATCGCCGTCAGCCAGCCCGGGATATCCGGCGACAGCGTCAGCGCGTGCGTGAATTCCGGTGGCAACACCTTTGAGATCGCATCCTGGCCGGCAAGCTGGTCTTCCGCGGCCCTGAAACGGACCTGTAGACGGTCTGCCTTCAGCTCCGATGACTTGATCGTGATTTGTGCCCGTTCAAGCGCCGCCAGGATGTTCTGCTGCAGCGTCTCGCCGACCTGCTCACCACGTGTCCCGGTGATCTCGATCACGGGATCCTGCGAAAACAGGTTGGGGAGCGCATACAGTAGCCCCACCAGCAGCACGCCGGCCACCAGCAGGTTTTTCCACGA
The DNA here is from genome assembly GCA_024235315.1 of Chromatiaceae bacterium. Classification (GTDB taxonomy): domain Bacteria; phylum Pseudomonadota; class Gammaproteobacteria; order Chromatiales; family Chromatiaceae; genus Thiosocius. The sequence goes on from JACKMP010000001.1 coordinate 190,785, forward strand.
GGGATAATAATTAAGCATGTTTCAAGTCGAAGCTGAGGTGAATGCGGCCACCAGGAACGGCGGCCGTCGGCGCAATTACATTTCTTTGAGGCTGCCCTTGGGCATGACCGCTTCGACCGCGGTCTTACGTACGGTGACGACAACGTTGTCCGCGACCTCGACTTTCATGAAGTTGTCACCGAGTTCGGTAACCTTGCCCATCATGCCGCCCATGGTCTGGATCTCGTCGCCCTTCTTGAGACCCGCGACCATCGCCTTGTGTTCCTTCTGCCGCTTGACCTGGGGACGGATCAGGAAGAAATACATGATCACGAACATGCCGATCAGGAAAATGATCGACATGCCACCATCGCCTGCCGGCAGAGGCCCCTCGGCCATGGCATCGGAAATAAAGAAACTCATCGTGCGCTCCAGTCAGAAAAAGTGTGCCGCATGGTCGTCTGGCGGACCAAAGGCGCGTGATTATGCCATAGCTCAGACAGGTAGGGGCAAACCGCGCCGTGCGTAGAAGTCGGCACGGAACTGAGCAAAGGACTGCCCCTCGATGGCGCCGCGGATGGCGCGCATCAGCGACTGGTAGTAATAGAGGTTGTGGATGGTGTTCAGCCGGGCTCCCAGGATCTCGTTGCAACGCAGCAGATGACGCAGGTAGGCGCGACTGTAGTTGCGACAGGTATAACAGTCGCAGTCCGCATCCAGCGGCCGGGTATCGCTCTGATGCACGGCATTGCGGATGCGCACCACCCCGTCGTGGGTGAACAGGTGGCCGTTACGCGCATTGCGCGTCGGCATCACGCAATCGAACATGTCGATCCCGCGCCGTACCGCCTCCACGATATCCTCGGGCGTCCCAACCCCCATCAGATAGCGCGGGTGTCCGGCCGGCAGACGGTCCGACAGAAAGTCCAGCACGCGCCAGCGGTCATCGGCGGGTTCTCCGACCGACAGGCCGCCGACCGCGTAGCCGTCGAAGCCGATCTCCGCAAGACCGCCGAGTGAGCGTTCCCGAAGCGCGGTGAAGACCCCGCCCTGCACGATCCCGAACAGCGCGTTCGGGTTGTCGGCATGCGCCGCCCGGCTGCGCTGAGCCCAGCGCAGCGAGAGTTCCATCGAATCACGCGCCTCACGTTCGGTCGCCGGATACGGCGTGCATTCATCGAAAATCATCACGACATCCGAGCCCAGTGCACGCTGGATCTGCATGGACTCCTCCGGTCCCATGAACACCCTCGCCCCGTCCACCGGTGAACGGAAATGCACGCCCTGCTCGGTGATCTTGCGCATCTTGCCGAGCGAATAGACCTGGAAACCACCCGAATCGGTCAGGATCGGGCGCTGCCAATGGATGAAGTCGTGCAGGTCGCCGTGCGCCGCGATGATGTCGGTACCGGGCCGCAGCCACAGATGGAAGGTGTTTCCGAGGATGATCTCGGCCCCCATGCCCTCCAGTTCTTCCGGCGTCATTGCCTTCACCGTGCCGTAGGTCCCGACCGGCATGAACGCGGGGGTGTCGACGCAGCCGCGCGCAAACGACAGCCTGCCGCGCCGGGTCGACTGATCGTGGCCGATAAGCTCGAATTTCAAGACATACCCCGATAAATTCAATTAATAGTTGACTTCGACCGTCATCATATTAGAAAATACTCATGTACTGATTCGTCAGTACACTCCTCCATCCTCCTTTGGTGGAACCTTAGGCGCGGCACCCCCTGCCGCGCCTTTTTTTATGCCTGGCGTTGCCGCCTGCCGGCATCCCCGCGCAGCCAAGGCGTTCAGACCGCCGGCTCAATGAACATCGCGTCTCCGTAGCTGAAAAAGCGGTAGCCGGCCGCCACCGCGTGGCGGTAGGCCGCCATCGTGCGGTCATACCCGGCAAATGCACAGACCAGCATCAGCAGTGTCGACTCGGGCAGGTGAAAATTGGTCAGCAGGGCATCGACCACCTGGAAGCGGTAGCCGGGACGGATGAACAATCGTGTCTCGCCACGGTACGGTACCAGGCCCCCGGCGGCTGCCGCCGTCTCCAGACTGCGCACACTGGTGGTTCCGACCGCGACCACCCGCCCACCGCGTTGCCGCGTCCTGTCCACCGCCTCGACGGTCGCCTCGCCGACCTCCAGCCATTCGCTGTGCATCCTGTGCCGGTCGAGGTCCTGCTCGCGCACCGGCGTAAAGGTACCGGCACCGACGTGCAGGGTCACACGGGCGGATTCCACACCCATCCCGGCCAACCGTTCGAGCATCGCATGGTCGAAATGCAGCCCCGCGGTGGGCGCGGCGACCGCGCCCGGGCGCTCCGCATAGACCGTCTGGTAGCGCTCGCGGTCCGACGCGGTATCGGCACGCTGGATGTAGGGTGGCAACGGCATGTGGCCGTGCTGCTGCATCAGCTCGGCAAAGCCGCCTTGTTCGGTGCGAAGCCGAAACAGGGCCTCCTCCCGACCTTCCATCAGCAGGGTCGTATCGCCGATGCGGATGCGGCTGCCGGCCTTCGGTGACTTGCTCGCACGCACGTGCGCGACCGCCTGGTCTGGCGCCACCAGCCGCTCGATCAGCACCTCGACGCGACCGCCGGACTCCTTGGTCCCCAGCAGCCGCGCCGGCAGCACCCGCGTATCGTTGAACACCAGCAGGTCGCCCGGCCTGAGCAGGCTTGCCAGATCGCCAAACCGCAGGTCGGCCGGATCGCCGCGCTGCGGCAGGTGCAGCAACCGGCTGTCGCCGCGACGCGCACTCGGCTGCTGCGCAATCAGGCGCTCGGGCAGGTCGTAATGAAAATCGCTCAGCTGCATGGGCGCGCGATGTTAGCACAGGGTGTTGCCGCCGCCGCGGATGTCGCTATACTGCGCGACTCCCTGCCGGGGTGGTGGAATTGGTAGACACAGGGGACTCAAAATCCCCCGCTGGCAACAGCTTGTCGGTTCGAGTCCGACCCTCGGTACCATCACGATGTTCTTGATGCAGCATCGATGCATTCTGCTCCAGAAGAGCACCGGACCTGTCGAAAGGTTGCGTTGCAGGCGGGCGCCCCAGCTCGGCAATAGGCAATCGCGATCCCGGTACGGGCACTGGCGTCGGCGGCAAATCGGCCCGCTTTCGATCGATATCGTTGCAAAACCCGGTAGTCCACCCACCTATTGAGCGTTTCGGGTCCGCTACACTCTCCTGCAACCGCACATAATTTACCGACGTATCCGCTCTTGAATGCGCAAATTTGCTGACGAAGGAGCAGAAGATGAAGAACCCGACCAGGATCGTTTCCCGATTCACCAGCGCCTTGGGCGCGATAGGCCTGGCCGTACTGTCGCCGGAGTCCCTTGCCACAGGTTCTGCGAATACGTTTTTTGAGGTGACGGTGCGCCCCGGCTCATCGGTGATCTGCGCGTCTGACCCCTGCACCGTCTATTTCGAGACACCTGCGGGCACCGGTACCCACGACATTCTCCAAAATGGCACTGTCAAGGCGGGAGTGGCGGTAGGTGGTCAACGTGTGTCTCTGGGCGTGTACTCCAACGAGAGCCTGGTGTTCCGTGTCGAAGGTACAGACCTTCCCGTGGCATACCTCACCGTGGTTGGCAGCCCATGAATGCGGAGTGTTTGACGCAGAGCGACTCAGCCTTTTGCGCAGTATGACAATCGGCAGCCGTCCTAAGTGGCCGTCTCTTGCATGTTGCGGGACGCCTGCAATTCGGCCGAAGCAGCCATTCAGGGTCAGGCCCAGCAGTGACTGCAAAGGGGTAGTTACCGGTCGTCTGCCACGAAATCCGATCGAAGAGCGGCTTTCTGTTTCGGCATCCGGCCGTAGTCGACCCCAACCCGCCATTAGCGATAAGCCAGTCGTCCGGTTGCTCGCAACCAGAAAACAATGTCTCGTGGAGTTGGTAGAGACCGTCATTTTTTGGAACAGACGACGGGGCAAAAAATCTAGGTTTCCGCATTCACATCCAATCGATCACGCCGACCGTCAAGAAATTTTACGCATTCCAACTCTTACTCAGATTAAGTTATTGATATTTCGGAGAAGCTGGAAGTGGCCCTGAAATTGCTTCGGGCTCGGCAACATTTATTTGCCTCACTCAGGGGAGGTCAATGTGAAACGTGTGACTTTAATGCTGTGCCTCGCGGCACTTTGGCCAATATCCAATTCACTGGCTGCACCGATTGTTTTCGATTTGAACGATGGAACTTTCGTTACTCTACCTGCGGTGGGAAGTCAGTCTGTCGACTACACAGGGGTTTACCAGTCGCCGACGTTTGACATTGACGATGTGACAATCGGCGCTGCGGAAACTTTTTCCATTGACTTCGAGTTCAACTCTGGCGTTGGAAATCAGTTCATTCGCTTGACAGATTTGGGTAATGGCCTACCGAACGAAGGTGTGATTTTCGACGTCCAGGGGACTGGTAGTTCGCAGGTCAATCCGATCGTACGGTTGACGGGTGCCTCTGGGTCCTATCGTCAGGACACCAGCACCAACATACAGGTGAATGATGAAACGGTACTAAGTTACGCCGGGGCCTCTGAATTGTTTGACGACGGGATAAGAATTGGTGAGTTCAACGATTCCTTCCCTAACGACCCTGCGCGGTTCTTGAATGTGGCGCTCGACGTCACACAGTTTTCGATACTCTTCCGCGATCTGCATTTGGAAGTATTCAACGGGGGAGCTAATCCGATCACTGTGACCTCTTTGCGGTTTCAGGCTATAGCGAACGAGGTGGAAATTGTAAGTGTCCCCGAACCGGCCAGCCTCGCACTTATTGGCCTCGGACTAGCTTGTATCGGATACGGAAGACGCAAGCGGGTCAATACAGGCTAAGAGACTCTTCACGGACCATCAGAAAACCCCGCTTCGGCGGGGTTTTCTATGTCTGCAATTGGCCGAGGCTGTGTGAAAACTGGGTAACCGCTACACTCAGGGCTTCTGTTCCCGGGAGGCCAGATGAGCGGATTCATTCAGGGTGAGGATCGCCGTCAAGCCACGCTGTTTCCAGAACGCCTCGATGACTACATTGCCGAAGACAGCCCCGTCCGGGTGATCGATGTCTTCGTTGATGATCTCGACCTCTCGGGGCTGGGCTTCAAGACGGTACCTGAAGTGACAGGCCGTCCGGGCTATCACCCATCGACCCTGCTCAAGCTCTTCATCTACGGTTATCTCAATAGGGTGCAGTCATCCCGCCGCCTGGAGCGGGAAGCGCAGCGCAACGTCGAATTGATGTGGCTGACGGGCCGGCTGGCACCGGACTTCAAGACGATTGCCGATTTCCGCAAGGACAACGGTGAGGCGATTCGCCTGGTCTGCCGCGAGTTCGTGCTGTTGTGCCGCAAGCTCGAGCTGCTCGCCGAGGCCTTCGTGGCGATCGACGGCAGCAAGTTCAAGGCGGTCAACAACCGCGACAAGAATTTCACCAGGGCGAAGCTACGACGTCGGATCGAAGAAGTCGACCAAAGCATTGACCGCTATCTGGAGCAGGTGGCGAGCGCTGATCACGCGGAACGTGGCACTGCGCAGGCGAAGACACAGCGGCTGCAGGACAAGATTACGGCGATGAAGGCGGAGATGGCGCGGCTAAAAAAGCTTGAGGTCCGGCTGCGTGAATCACCGGACCAGCAAATCTCGCTAACCGACCCGGACGCACGCTCAATGAAGTGTCGCGGCAGTGGCTTGGTGGGTTACAACGTCCAGACTGCCGTGGATACGCAGCACCACCTTATCGTGGCGCATGATGTCACCAATATTGGTCTCGATCGTCGGTTGCTGGCTGCGATGGCCAAGCAAGCCAAGGCGATCCTAGCGCCCGCCCCGGAGCAATCGCTCAGCGCGGTCGCTGACCAGGGCTACTACCGAGGTGAAGAAATCCGGGCCTGTGACGAGGCCGGCATTGTCACGTACGTGGCCAAGACTGATACGTCGGGCAAGCGCACGAAAGGTGAGTTTAGCCGCAAGGCATTTCGCTATATCGCTGAGGATGACGAGTACGAATGCCCCGCGGGCGAGCGGCTGATCTATCGGTTTGCCAGCAAAGAGGCCGGCAAGATGATGCGGCGCTACTGGGCATCCGCCTGTATACGCTGCCCCATCAGATCGAAATGCACACCCAGCAACTACCGGCGTGTCAGTCGCTGGGAACATGAAGCAACCGTCGAAGCGGCGGAAGCGCGCCTGGAGCAGCATCCCGATGTGATGCGACTGCGTCGCGCCACTGTCGAGCACCCCTTTGGAACACTGAAGGCCTGGATGGGGCACACCCACTTCCTCACCAAGACGCTGCCACACGTCCGGACCGAGATGAGCTTGCATGTGCTCGCGTACAACCTCAAGCGTGCCATGGCGATATTGGGGATCAAACCGCTAATGGCAGCAATGCGGGCCTGAGGCCCCATTTTCTGCGTATATCGACAAGCCTGGGCACGCTGTGGAGTAGTGACAAGATCGAACGGCTCGATAAGCCTGTCATCCGAAGATCGCTGCCTATACCCTCGCTGGCGGCTACTGGGGCTGCGACGCGCCCTTTGGTCGCAGATCAGAACAGAATCCCAGTTTTCACACAGCCTCGGCCGGTTGCTGTCCTTGAAGCCCTACCTCCTAACAGGCTGTTGAAATTCCCTGCCTGACGGCGAAGATACGGGCTATCCACCAAGGACGACAATCAACCCGATGCGCGGACCCGATATTCAGCAGGATTCCCTGTTCAGCACGGTCAGCCCGGAATCGCGGGTGCCGAAAGATCACCCCTTGCGCCCGATCCGGGCCATGACGGATGCGGCGCTGCGGGAGCTAGATCAGGACTTCAATACGCTGTACGCCGCTTCGGGCCGTGATTCGATTCCGCCGGAGAAGCTCTTGCGGGCGCAGTTGCTGATGGCGCTGTACACGATCCGCAGCGAACGGCAGTTGATGGAGCAGATCGACTACAACCTGTTGTTCCGCTGGTTCGTCGGCTTTTCGATGGACGACGCCGTCTGGGATCACTCGACCTTCACCAAGAACCGCGACCGGCTGCTCGACGGCAAGGTCGCACGCCGCTTCTTCGCCCTGGTGTTGGGCCAGGCAGATCAGGCCGGTCTGCTGTCAAAGGAGCACTTCAGCGTCGATGGCACGCTGATCGAGGCGCTGGCCTCGCACAAGAGCTATCGTCCGAAAGACGAAGACGGCCCGCCGGGTGGCGGTGGTCGCAATCCCGACGTCGATTTCCACGGTGAGAAGCGCCGTCGCGATACCCACGAATCGAAGACCGACAAGGATGCCCTGCTGTTCAAGAAGACCAAGGGATCAGAATCGAAGCTGGCCTATCTGGGGCATCTGCTGATAGAGAACCGCCACGGTTTGGTGGTCAATGCACAGGTCACACAGGCCACCGGCACCGCCGAACGCGAGGCCGCCGTCGATATGGTCCAGGCGCTCAGTGGCACGCATCGCGTGACGCTGGGCGCGGACAAAGCCTACGACACCCGAGGCTGTGTCGATGCGCTGCGTTGCGCCAATGTGACGCCGCATGTCGCACAGAATACGAGCAACCGTTCATCGTCGATCGATGGACGCACCACCCGCCACCCCGGCTATGTCGCCAGCCAGCGTTTCCGCAAACGCATTGAGGAATGCTTCGGCTGGGCGAAGACGGTCGGTGGCCTGCGCAAGAGCCGGTTTGTCGGCCGCGAAAAGCTGGATTTCCAATTTGTCCTGACGATGGCGGCCTACAACCTGGTACGGATGCGCAACCTGGGGGTGGTGTCGTGCTGACGATCCGGGTGCCGAGGGAGCAGTCCGCCTGCCGTGCGGTTTTTTCCGTATTTCGAGCGCCGAAGGCCAACTCGGCCCTCGGAAACGGCTATCGATTTCACTCTGTCAGCAGTGCTGCGGAGAAATCGGAGCCAATTTCAACGGCCTGCTAAGGGCATCGCCAACAATCCCGTCAACCCCCCAAGACCTCTGAACCGATCCGGCGCGAGCTCCGTGTACCGCACCGTGTACTGGATGTTCTTGTGCCCCAGGTGGTGCTGAATCGCGTGGGTGTCGCGCCCATCGTCTGCCAGCGTGAAGCCACAGCCGCACCGGCTTGCGATGAGTCACCCACCTCCCCTCCGGCCTCGATATCAAAACGCCTCGCCACGCGCCGGCAGCGCCTTCAAGGTCAACACCTTGCGCCCCTGTCGTGGGCCAACTGCGACCCGGCGGGCAATCGACGCGCGTTGCCGTTGCGCCATTGGGGCGGTCTCAAGATCATCGCTCACCCGAAAGCTGTTCTCGGCGCCCCGTTCAGGCAGACCATGGCGTTCGAACTGGCAACCTGTGCGGTGCACCTGGCTGTGGGTCAACAGGGTCAGTTCGATCTCCGTAGGCGCCTTGATCCTGAGATAAACGAAGTGGCCGTGGGCGGGTATGCCAAGCGCAGGCACAACGCGTAAAATCCCCGCAGTTTTTGCTTGTACCGGAATATCCCCATGGGCCGCGCCTATCAGAACCGAAAATTGTCGATCGCCAAGACCTCCGATCAGAAAGCCAGGGTCTACAGCAAGTATGGCCGTGAGATCTACGTGGTGGCCAAGGCCGGGGGGGCCGATCCGAGCAGCAACCTTGCCTTGCGAGGGCTCATTGATCGCGCCAAGAAGGACCAGGTGCCCAGCCATGTGATCGAGAAAGCACTGCAGAAATCCCAGGGTGCCGGCGGCGAGGACTACTCTCCCGCCATGTACGAAGGTTTCGGCCCGGGAGGCTGTGCGGTCATGGTCGCGTGCCTTACCGACAACCCCAATCGCACGTTCGGCGATGTTCGCCAATGCTTCACCAAGACCAAGTGCAAGATGGGTACGCCGGGCACCGTAAGCCACATGTTCGACCACCTGGGTGTGCTGTCTTTTAGCCGTAACGATGAAGAGGCTGTCCTCGAAGCGCTGCTCGAGGCCGATGTCGACGTTACCGATATCGAAACCGAGGATGGCCGAATCACCCTTTTCGTACCCCATACCGAACATTACAACGCCAAGCAGAACCTCCTTGAGGCGTTCGGCGAACTCGATTTCCAGGTCGATGAAATCCAGTACCTGGGGCAGACCGCGGTGCAATTGAGCGGCGAGGATGTCGATACGCTGAACAGGCTTTGCGACATGCTTGATGACCTCGACGACGTGCAGAACATCTATCACAACGCGCAGTTCTGAGTGTCTGCTACGGATCGCCTGATCGCGCAGTTCGAACAGTCAGGCACCACGAGCACATCAACCACGGCCCTGACCGACTTCCCCAAGCGGCCGCACGATGCCGAACTCGCATCATGGCGCCTGCGTGCGGCCACAACCACGTCAGATCTCGGTCTGCTCCGAAATCTCCAGTGCGTCATCGACCTCGATGCCGAGATATCTCACGGTGCTTTCCAGTTTGGTATGGCCAAGCAGGAGTTGTACCGCCCTCAGGTTCTTGGTTCGCTTACATATCAGCGTCGCCTTGGTCCGCCGCATGCTATTGGTACCGTGAGACGGTGAAATCAAGTCCGATGGCTGTGATCCACTGATGTACGACCCGTGCGTACTGGCGCGCGGAGATATGTGGAGATCTCGCCGGGCGACTGGAGAACAGATAGTTCTCCGCCTTCAAATTCGCCGTTTCGATCCATGCGGCGACAGCGGATCGGGTCGGCTCGGTCAACTCAAACTGCACCGGCCGCTGTATCTTCCGCTGCACCACCATCGTGCGGGACAAGCCCTGATCGGCGCGTAGGATCTCCCGGACGCGCAGGGTCACCAGATCGCAGCCCCGCAGCTTGCCGTCAATCGCCAGGTTGAACACGGCCAGATTGCGTAGCTGGTGATCGTTCTGGAGGTGGATTCAATTGGCCCAGATATCCTTCGCCTTGAGCGGTGGCTTCTGGCCGACCAGCTTGCCTTTGTTTCAGGACTCGCGAGTTTGGTCGGTTTCCATGTCAGGCCCCCTCGCAGTGTGAATGGAAGCCCGATTGTGTCGCCGAGTCGGAGACGGCCGCTTTCAGGTGCTCAGCTGGACGCGTGCAGTCGGCCATAACCGGACATGTCTTGGCCGATCGGCTTAGCCACCGGGAAGGGTTGCAGCGCCGGCTCAGCAAATTGGCGCTTTCACCCAGAAGCCGTCAGAAGCAGCGCGAACAGCCTGCGGCTAAACTCAGCAATAAGCGAACATAAGAAACCCCGCACTGAGGCGGGGTATATTTGGCTGCTCTCGCAACAGTCTTACGCCGCTTTGATTTGCTTGCGCCGTTGGAAACCGACCCCGGCTAGGCCAAGAGTGAGAAGAGCGATGCTAGCGGGCTCCGGAACAAACTCCGTGATAGGTGTCATCGTGCCCGTAAACCTGCCGTCGTCAGTAAACGTAAGGCCGGTAACGAAAGCAGCCGCATCGTTCGGATCGAGCGCCGCTAAAGCCTCTATACCGAGGATGCGAAAACGGTCTACGCCGCCAGCAGCAAATGCATATTCGACGCCCGCGGTTAAGATGTCGGTCAACACATACTCGATGCCGTCCCACAGCCACAACTCGAACAGATTGTCACCAACTTCCGGCAGAACCACTGAGTTGAAGAAAGGATCCCCGGCGCCAATCACGTAGTCGTACCCAATTGCGATCAGCGGGTCGATAAACACAATATCACCGGCGGTAACCTGTGTTTCGAATTGGAAATACGGGTTGCCGGAACCGGGGTCAACGATTGGAATGATTACTTCGGCCCCACCGGTCATATCGGTCACTGAAGGCTTGAAATTGAAAAGGCCAGTCGATGAGGATTGGATCTGACTAAGGCGTCCCGTACCGTCGCGGGTGTCATTCAGTGAGAGTTGGATTGAGTAATAGCCGTCAGGGTCAAGTACGCCTTCAGGGATGGTAAAGCTAGTTGTTGAAGGATCTAACGCACCGCCGTTGAAAATGACAGGAGCGGTAGGCCCCCCCATTCTATCAGCCAACAGATCGCGGACTGCTATGTTCACGTAATCAACGTTTAGACCACGCCCAGCAATGACATCCTCTGGAATCGTCCATTCGATAGTTGGGCTTGTACCGGTGCCTGACACCGAAACGTCCGTTGCGAACGGCATCTCGGCAACACCATCAATGCTGGGCGTCTGAAACGGTCCCGACAGGTCGCCACCGTTCAAGAAGAACAAACCCCATGATCCTGTTCTTGATGCATCGTAATCCACGACCCCCCTATAGGTATCCTGCTGACCGCCGGGGCGCGGGGAAAATAACAGCGGCGCATCAAGGCAGCTTGGATCCATGCAGGTTGAACCGGGTGCTCGTGCGCCGCCCAGTGTCTCGGGAAAGCCGCTTGGCACAACACTTACTGCACCAATTTGTTGTGTCGCGCCTGGCAGAAGGCCTGCGGTATTAGCGCTGGCTAACCCACGAAAGTGAAACACACCACTGACGTCAACGAATGTTGCCGCTGCATTTGAACTCCAGCCGATCAACAATGAGCAAGCCACGAATACAGCTTTTTTTTTGACTCCGCGGAGCATCTTTACCTCCTTGTAGCATGTTGGGGAGCTAGAAAGAAAAAATCGCCGACGTGATACTGATGAAGGAAATTGGTGAGGCACGCAGCAAGATACACGCCAACAATTACAACCTATTGATTCTTATTTAGATGCCCTATTAGCATGTAAAATACTGCTAATCCAACTGATCAGAATCGTAAAGTAATCTGACATCCGTGGATTTTCTAACCAACGGATCTAATTCCGTGCGTGAAAGCCCCTTCATCGGTTTTTCGCCCGGGTTTTTCGTCGAATACTGATCTGGTGAACGTTCCGTCAGCGAAGAGTTTGCGGCGCAGAGTATTTTGCTGACTCCATAACGGAAGCAGACGTAGCCGTCTCGATAGCTGGTCGTCTGCCGCCTGACGCACCGCACAAAAACTGAAGCCGCCCATCGAGGCGGCTTCTTCACTGGATCAATTGGCGCTTCCGGCCACAAACGGATTTTCCTAACTTGACTGCGACCGGCGAGCCCGCTAGCGAAAGGACATCGGCTACTAGCGAGGCAATGCGGGAGTCTAGCTAAGAGTTTTGCTCATCGCCTTTCGTTGGCATGTGGTTGCCTTCGTCTGTCACGCCGAGTATTAGAGCAACTCCGACGGTCCCGACGTTACCCCGAAATTGAGTAGCACGGCCATTTAGAGTCCAATCCCATGACGAAGGAGATTGGACGTGAAGAAGCGGTACAGCGAAGAGCAGATCATCGGTTTTTTGAAGGAGGCAGACGCCGGGATTCCGATCAAGGAGTTGTGCCGGCGGCATGGCTTCTCGGAGGCCAGCTACTACCTCTGGCGCAGCAAGTTCGGCGGCATGGAGGTATCGGACGCGAAGCGCCTGAAGGCACTGGAGTCGGAAAACGCGCGGCTGAAAAAGCTCCTCGCCGAAGCCTTGCTGGAGAACGAGGTGACGAAGGAAGTCCTGCGAAAAAAGTGGTGACCGCACCGGCCCGTCGGGAAGTGGTGCGGCTCATGAAGCAGCGCGGGATGAGCGAGCGGCACGCGCTACGGGTTGTCGGCATGAGTGCTTCGGCATTGCGCTACCTGCCCAGGCCGGACAGCAACATCGAGCTGCGCCAGCAGATCGTGGACATGGCGCAGCGGTATCGCCGGTATGGTGCCCCGATGATCTACCTCAAGCTGCGCCAGGCCGGACATCGGGTCAATCACAAGCGCGTGGAGCGCCTGTACGCGCAGGAGAAGCTGCAGGTGCGCCGACGTCGGCGCAAGAAGATTCCACCTGCGGATCGACAGCCGCTGATCCGGCCTGGCGCGGCCAATGAGGTCTGGTCGATGGATTTCATTTTCGACCGGATTGCCTCAGGCCGCGCACTCAAGTGCCTGGCAATCGTCGATGACGCCACGCACGAGGCGGTGGCCGTGATCCCCGAGCATGCGATTGGCGGCGACCACCTGGTGCGACTGCTGGACGAGGTCTGTGCGCTCCGCGGCTGGCCCTCGATCATTCGGACGGACAATGGCAAGGAGTTTACCGGCCGGGCCATGTTGAACTGGGCGCACCGTCACGGCATCGCCCTGCGCCTGATTGAGCCGGGCAAGCCGAACCAGAACGCGTACATCGAATCTTTCAACGGCCGGTTGCGCGATGAATGCCTGAACGAACACTGGTTCGTCAGCCTCAATCATGCTCGGGTGGTCATCCGCGCATGGGTACGTGAGTACAACGAGGAACGTCCGAAGAAAGCCCTCGGCGGGCTGACGCCCGCGCAATATGCCAAGCAGCTCGCTGAAAAGGTGGTTACATTTGATCCCGGACTCTAAAGCAGACCGCTACTCAACATGGGGTAACGTCGGTCCAGTCCTATCCACCAAGATGTCTTGAAAAAAACTCTTTGGTTAACTCCTGGGCGCGTTTTGTAGCTGATTCGCTGTACTGCATATAGCTTCCGCCACGGTCAGTTTTTCCGCTTGCGCCATAGTTGTCAAACGCGTGATGCGCTCCGGGCAAAACCTCGATTTCAAGGCCTGGAAAATTCTTTCCTGCATCGATGCACGATTGGGTATGTTGGGTGTCATACTCTCCCATGATCTCTAACAGCGGGATACTATTTTCATTGTAATTAAACAATTGGCGGCAATGCCCATACATAGCAATTGCAGCGCGGAAAGACTTTTTGTCTGAATCTGTTTGCATTTGATTAGCTAAGACACTGTTAATCGCGATGGCACCAGCCGAAAAGCCAATGACTCCGATCCGATCAGGGTCCACGACCGGTAGCGACACGAGGTAATCTAGAGCGCCGAACGCATCTTCAGCCTGCAGAATCTTCCATCCAATCAATTGACCGCAAGTTCCTACCCAACGAGGTCCGTAAGAGTCAATGGTGAGCACAACATAGCCCAAGTCCGTCAGAAAATTGGGCCAATCTTGAGTTACGTGTGGCCTCAAGCCGCCACAAGTATGCAGTAAGACAACTGCGGGAAAGGGGCCGTCGCCCTCAGGTTTATAAAGGATGCCTTTAACTGTTGTTGGATTTTCGTAAGGTTGTCCAAAGCTCTTCGTGGAAAACTTTGTATTCGTTGCGGTGCAGGATATGAGGAAAAATGATGTAGTAAAAAGCAGTATCCATAAATTGAAATTGCGCACGTTAACCTCCTATATATTCTGGTCGCCGAATTCGAAACCGAGTCGTTCACGGAAGCCTAGTTGGGTTTGTAATTCTTTTCAGCAATGAGAGTGGCTTACGGGCGGCTCGATTAATCGGTTCTGACGCCGCGAATAGCATCATGGTGGCAGTGGCGACGCCGTTGAGCTGCATTCATCGTCGTTTCTCGATTCCAGCGCCCAGGTTTTCTTGCCTTGTTTGGCGTTTCCCGCCGCCCTCGGCGCGTTTCCATCCACTCAGGCGGCGCTCCAAGCGGATTGCGGCCTGAGTAAGAATTCCAGCCGGCGCATGTTGTAGGTCAGATTCATCAAACCGATCTTCACCGCCGCCCGCACTTTGCCCTTGGTACGCACCAGGATGTTGCCCTGGCGGGTGCGCTGATCACCAAAGACATGCTCGACACGGGCGCGAATCTTCGAACGTCGATGGTTGGCCGCCTGCTCCTGCCGGTTCAGGGCACGACGGCTGCTGCCTTTGCGGTAGATGCAGCTCTTGTAACCCTGTTCCCGAAGCTGTTCTTCACGAGCCTCCGACCGGTACGCTGAGTCGGCCCAGACCGAATGGCCGCAGCCCACTGCGGCCGAAGCCTGGTCCGACATCGCACGACCGCTCCGGCCGAATTACTGGCGTTGAGCACGCAGCAAGTCATGAACCGGACCAGCCGTTCAACGGAGGCCGTTGCGACACGGCACGGTTTGTGCGATGCAGCACCTACCTTGGTTCCTCTACGACCGCCCTCGTCGCCCGGTATCCACGCTCCCCATGGACCGGATCCCCGCCACCGCAGTACCCATGTTGCGTCGACGGTAACGGACGGACGCGTCGGATTGCGCTAGGATCGCTGCCTGTCAGGTCAGACCATCAAGCTTCACCACACGAGGTTACATGTTCCAGGTACGGATACATGGCAGAGGGGGCCAGGGCGTGGTCAGCGCCGCCGAGATGCTCTCCATCGCCGGTTTTCTCGAAGGCAGGCACACGCAGGCATTCCCCAGCTTCGGATCGGAGCGCATGGGCGCGCCGGTCATGGCATTCTGCCGCTTCGACGACAAGGAGATCCGGTTGCGCGAGCCGGTCATGGCGCCAGACGCGCTGATCATCCAGGACACGACGCTGCTGCATCAGGTCAATCTGTTCGAAGGTGTCTGCGACGCCGGCTACGTGCTGATCAATTCGACCCGCACGCCCTCAGAACTCGGGCTCGATGATTTCTTTGCCAGTCGCCCGGGTATCCGCGTACTGACTGTTCCGGCATCACAGCTGGCACTCGAGCACGTCGGCAGGCCGCTGCCCAACGCCGCGCTGCTCGGCGGGTTCGCCGCGCTCACCGGCATTATCCGCTTCGACTCGGTCGCAGCCGCGATCGCAGAGAAATTCTCCGGCAGGATTGCATCCAGCAACGTCGCGGCGGCAAAAGCCGCTTACGAGATTGCCGTCACCGCGACCCGGGAGGCAAGCGCCGCATGTTGAAACAGATCGAAGGATCCCGTGCCGTGGCCGAGGCGGTGGCACTGTGCCGACCGGAGGTTATCTGCGCCTACCCGATCACGCCGCAGACCCACATCGTCGAGAACCTCGGACAGCTGGTCAAAACCGGGGAACTGAGCAACTGCGAGTTCATCAACGTCGAGTCCGAATTCGCCGCTCTCTCGGTGGCGATTGGTGCCAGCGCGACCGGCGCCCGGGCCTACACAGCGACCGCCAGCCAGGGACTGCTGTTCATGGCAGAGGCCGTCTACAACGCCTCTGGCCTCGGTCTGCCGATCGTGATGACCATCGGCAACCGCGCGATCGGGGCACCCATCAACATCTGGAACGACCAGCAGGACAGCATGTCAATGCGCGATGCCGGCTGGATCCAGCTGTATGCCGAGACCAATCAGGAGGCGGTGGACCTGCATATCCAGGCGGTGCGCCTTGCAGAGGAGCTGTCGGTGCCGGTGATGGTGTGCGTCGACGGGTTCATCCTGACCCACGCCTACGAGCGTGTGGACCTGCCGTCGCAGGAACAGGTCGATGCCTTTGTGCCGGCGTATGAGCCGCGCCAGGTCCTGGACCCGGCGGAGCCGGTCACGATCGGGGCCATGGTCGGACCCGAGGCGTTCACCGAGGTGCGTTACCTCGCACACTACCGGCAGATGCAGGCGCTGTGGCTCATCCCCGAGCTGGCGGAAGAGTTCGAGCAGCACTTCGGACGCGCCGCCGGCGGCCTGCTGCGCCCCTATCATACGGAGGCTGCGGAAACCCTGGTCGTCGCGCTGGGATCGGTCAACGGCACAATCAAGGACGTGGTCGATCAACTCAATGACGAGGGCGTGGCGATCGGCTGCGTCAGCATCACATCGTTTCGCCCCTTCCCAGCCAGGAAACTGCGCGAGACCATCGGGCACGCCCGGCGCGTGGTGGTGATCGAGAAGTCGCTGGCGGTGGGGATCGGCGGCATCGTGTCGACCGACGTGCGCATGGCGCTGGCCGGTGCCGGCATACCGGTGTTCACAGTGATCGCCGGCCTCGGCGGCCGGGCGATCACCCAGGCATCGCTGCACGATGTCCTGACGAAGGCACATCACGATGCCCTGCAGCGGCTGACCTTTCTCGACCTGCGGCACGATGTCATCCATCGCGAGATCGAACGCCTGGAGACCCAGCGCCGCTCGGGCCCGGTGGCGGAAAACATCCTGCGTGAACTCGGCAGTGTCGCCGACCACATCGGTTAAGGGGGTTCGAGCATGCGCACATCTCATGTGAAGTTCTATCAGACCGGGACCTTCACCGTCGGCAACCGCCTGCTCAGTGAGGCGGAGCGCTCGGTGCAATCGACCCTGGAGCGGACCAATGCGCTCAACTCCGGACACCGTGCCTGCCAGGGCTGCGGCGAGGCACTGGGTGCGCGCTACGCGATCGATGCCGCGATGCGCGCCACCGACAACCAGCTGATCGCGGCCAACGCGACCGGTTGCCTGGAGGTGTTCTCGACGCCGTATCCGCAGACCTCCTGGCAGATCCCCTGGATCCACTCGCTGTTCGGCAACACCGCCGCCGTCGCCACCGGCGTGGCCGCGGCACTGCGGGTCAAGGGCCGCACGCAGACCCGGGTCGTCGCACAGGGTGGCGACGGCGGCACCACCGACATCGGCTTCGGCTGCCTGTCGGGCATGTTCGAGCGCAACGACGACGTGCTGTACATCTGCTACGACAACGAGGCCTACATGAACACCGGTGTGCAGCGCTCGTCGGCCACGCCGCCGGCCGCGCGCACTGCGACCAGCCAGGCGGTCGGCAGCGAACCCGGCAACGTGTTCGGCCAGGGCAAGAACGTGCCACTGATCGCGATGGCGCACGAGATCCCCTACGTGGCCACCGCGTCGGTAGCCGATGTCCGGGACCTGGAGACCAAGGTCACTAAGGCTATGTCGATGCATGGCGCCCGCTATATCCATATCCTGGTGCCCTGCCCGCTGGGCTGGGGTGCCGCACCGCACGACACCGTGAATCTGGCCCGCCTGGCGACAGAGTCGGGACTGTTCCCGGTGTTCGAGGCCGAGCATGGCGAGATCACCGACCGGCGGACGATTCGCCGCAAGGTCCCGGTGGAGGACTACCTCAGGCGACAGAAGCGTTTCGCCCACCTGTTCAAGCCGGAACTGCGGACCGACGTGATCGCCCAACTGCAGGCAATGGCCGATCGCAACATCCGCCGCTTCGGCCTGCTCGACAAGGAAGAGCTGTAATGCGCAAGCCATTTGCCGTCACCCTCGATGTCGGATCCAGCCTGGCCAACCTGACCGGTTCCTGGCGCAGCGAGCGACCGGTGTACGTCGACCGCCTCCCGCCCTGCAACGCGACCTGCCCCGCCGGCGAAAACATCCAGCAGTGGCTGTTCCATGCGGAGGAAGGCCACTACGAGGCGGCTTGGCGGGTATTGACCCGTGACAACCCGCTGGCCGCGATCATGGGACGCGTCTGCTATCACCCCTGCGAGGGCGCCTGCAACCGCGGCCAGCTCGACGAATCGGTCGGCATCAATGCGGTGGAGCGCTTCCTCGGCGACGAGGCCACACGACAGGGGTGGTGCTTTGATCCGGTCACGACCGAGAGCGGCAAGCGGGTGATGGTCGTCGGCTCGGGGCCAGCCGGCCTGTCCGCTGCCTATCACCTGCGCAGCAAGGGCCACGGGGTGGTCATCTTCGAGGCTGAACCACTCGCGGGCGGGATGCTTCGCTATGGGATTCCGCAATATCGTCTGCCGCGCGCGGTAATCGACAGCGATGTGCAGCGGATCATCGACATGGGCGTCGAGTTGCGCCTCGGGCAGCGGATCGAAGACATCCAGGCGACCATGCAGCAGGAGGGATTCGACGCCTGCTTCCTCGGTGTCGGCTCGCAGATCGGCAAACGCGCCTATATCCCGGCCGGCGACGCACGCAAGATCACCGATGCGGTCGGCGTACTGCACCAGATGGAAGGCGAGCACAAGCCGCTGCTGGGCCGCCGTGTCATCGTCTACGGCGGCGGCAACACCGCGATCGATGTCGCGCGCACGGCGCGTCGTCTCGGTGCCGAGGAATCAGTGATCGTCTACCGGCGCACCCGCGACAAGATGCCTGCGCACAGCCACGAGGTCAGCGAGGCCCTGGAGGAAGGCGTCAAGCTCAAGTGGTTGAGCACGATCACTGCGGCGGACGAGGAAACCATCACAGTCGAGAAGATGGAGCTGGACGACGATGGTTTCCCGCAGCCGACCGGTGAGTTCGAGACCATGCCGGCGGACTCTGTGGTGCTGGCACTGGGCCAGGACGTCGACCTCGACCTGCTGAACCGGCTGCCCGGTCTGACGATCGAACGCGGTGTCGTGCAGGTCGATGCCAATCGGGCGACCGGTGTCCCCGGCGTGTTTGCCGGCGGTGACATGGTCGGCGGCGAGCGCACGGTGACGGTAGCCGTCGGGCACGGAAAACGCGCCGCGCGCGCAATCGATGCGTACCTTCAAGGGGTCCACCACAAACCAGCCGGCAAACACGAACTGGCGACCTTCGACCGGCTCAATACCTGGTACTACTCGGATGCGCCCAAGAGCATCCGTCCCGTCCTCGACATCATCCGGCGGCAGTCGACGTTCGATGAAGTGGTCGGCGGCCTGGACGAGGCCAACGCCCTGTACGAGGCACGGCGCTGCATGTCATGCGGAAACTGCTTCGAATGCGATACCTGTTACGGCGTATGCCCGGACAACGCGGTGATCAAGCTCGGCCCCGGCAAACGCTTCAGGTTCAACTATGACTACTGCAAAGGCTGTGGCCTGTGCGTTGCAGAATGTCCCTGTGGCGCCATCCGTATCGAGGCCGAACCGGACTGACCGAGGGTGCTCGTGGACGCGTCAGGCCGGCTCGACAGCGGCGTGTCACTCAGTTGTAGATCAGCTCGGACCAGCGCCCCTGTGAACGCATCCAGTCCCTGGTCTCGCGCCATGCCTTGGGCGACATGGCGGCCTGTTCCATGACCTCGTCGAAGGTCTCCGCGACCTTGCCAAGTCCCGCGAGATAGACATGGGTGTTCGGTTCCTGCATCAGGTCCCAGACCTGCTGCGCGGTATCCTGCAGTGCCAGCGCCAGTGCATCGCTCTCCGATGACAGCGGCTTGCTGATCAACGCACGAAAAGCAGCGAACGTCTGTTCATCGTAGTAGTTCGACAGGTCGTCGTCGGCATCGTTGCGATACAGCAGGTCGAGGCCGCTGATCGCGCCATAGTAGAGCCGTACCTGGCCGAGCCACTCGCCGCGCTGGCGGTAGATCTCCTGCACGAAGCCACGGAACGGCGCAACGCCGGTCCCTGTGCCGATCATCAGGATGTTGGAACGGTTGTCGACCGGCACCTTGAACGGACTGCGATATGGCCCAGTGATCGTCACCTTCTGCCCCTCGGCCGCGTCACACAGGAAGTTGGACGCAATACCCGGGTAGCGTTCGCCGCTGACCTCGTCGACGTAGAAACAGCGCCGCACCAGGAGCTCGAGTTCGATGCGATCGCCCTCACCCACCCTGTGACCGCTGGCGATCGAGTAACGCCGGGTGTGGAACCTGTTGCCCATGGGATGCGGACCGGTAACGACGACGCCGATCGTCTGGCCGACGGAGAACCGGAACGCCGGATCATCGATACTCAACCTGATACGCCGTACCTCGTCGCGCGCCGGCTCTGTGATACGCACACTCTCGGTAATGACGGCCTCGCTGACGGGGCCCAGTTCCTGCGTGCTTTCGATCATCTTGTCGTACTCCGTGGATTACTCGTGACGCCCATTTGGCGCCGCCATCTCAACCCTGATGGGGCGCGCCTGTCCGGACTTCGTCTTTGTTGTGCAGCTGCCCTGGCTGCACGAACACCCGCCGCCACACCCGGCCTCACCGCGAAACGGCCCGAGGCTCGGGTTGCGCTGTGCAAACCGGCGGTACAGGTCCTGCACGTACAGCCAACCGACCATCACCGCGAAGATCAGGACACTGGTCAATGCGAACTCAGCCATGCGACCCCCCAAGCCCGGCGAAGCCCATGAAGGCCAGCGACAGCAGGCCGGCCAGCATCAGGCTCATCGCCGCCCCCTGGCTGACCGCCGGCACCTCGGCCAGTTCCAGCTTCTCGCGCAGTCCGGACATCAGCAGCAGCGCCAGGGTGAAGCCAACCCCCGCACCCAGCGCATACACCACGCTCTGCAGAAAATCGTATTCCTTGGCGGTCTGGAACAGTGCCAGGCCCAGGATCGCGCAATTGGTCGTGATCAGCGGCAGAAAGATACCGAGGCTGCGAAACAGCGACGGACTGAACTTCTTGATGAACATCTCGACCAGCTGCACCGCCGAGGCGATCACCGCGATGTAGCAGATCAGGCGCAGGAACATCAGGTCGAGTTCGGTGAGCAGCCAGTTGATGCCATAGGCCGACACCGAGCTGACCAGCATCACGAACAGGGTCGCCAGCCCCATGTTCCACGCGGTCTCCTTCTTCGCCGACACACCGAGGAACGGACAGATGCCGAGGAACAGCGCCAGCACAAAGTTGTTGACCACGGCGGCGTTGAGGAAGATGAAACCGAGTGATTCACCTTGCATCGGACACCCCTCCCTTTTCGAGCACACGCTGGTCTTGCCGTTGACGGATATAGGCGAACAGCAGCAGCCAGCTGCCAAGCACAAAGAATCCGCCAGGCGGCAGGATCATCACCACCCAGGGCTCGAAGTTCGCGGGCATGACCTGGAACCCCAGCAGCGTGCCATTGCCCAGCACTTCGCGCACAGTCCCCAGGGCGAGCAGCGCCACGGTAAACCCGGCACCCATCCCGAGGCTGTTGACCAGCGTGGTATGCAGTCGCTGTTTCGAGGCATAGGCCTCGGCGCGGCCGAGGATCACGCAATTCGCCACGATCAGCTGGATGAAGGCCCCCAGCGCGTTGTACAGGTCGAGGCTGATCGCCTGGATTGCGTAGTCGACCACAGTGACAAAAGTGGCGATGATCACGATGTAACTGGCGATACGCACCTGCTTGGGGATCAGGTTGCGCAACAGCGAGATCAGGCCACTGGACGCCACCAGCACGAAGGTCGTCGCCAGCCCCATCGCGATCGCGTTCATCGTGGAGTTGGTCACCGCCAATACCGGGCACATGCCCAGCAGCATCACGAACACAGGGTTCTCTTCCCACAGGCCGCGCAGGAAGGTATCCAGCCCGAGCTTTTCCTGTTGGTGCCGCAGGGTCGCCATTACCGATCACCCCCGAAAGGTTGTATCCGACACATTCGAACAGGCGGACGACCATTCATCGCACCACCTCGCCCAGTGCATCCCGGTGACGCTGAATCAGCGGCGCCATTCGCTGCATGCTGCGATTGAGGGCATTCGCCACCGCGACCGATGAGATGGTCGCACCGGAGATCGCGTCGACCTCCCAGGCGAACTGCTTGTGGCCGTGTTTGACCGCCTCGATCGGATTCGTCAGTCCATCACCACTGGCGTTCACCACCGCACTGAGTGCCTCGAAATTGCGCAGGAACCCGGGATCGAACGCAATCTTGTCACCCAGGCCCGGCGTCTCTGTCATCTTCAGGATCTTGATCCCGCGGATGCAGCTGCATGCCGGGTCGTAGCCATACAGCAGCTTGACCACATCCTGGTATCCCTGGGCACCGGCAGCCAGCGCGATACCCTTGAGTTTTCCCTGCTCATCGAATGCGGCATACACGGTCTCGCCTTCACCGGCAGCGTCGGTGGCAAGCGCAATGCCGTCTGCCCCAAGTACGACATCGACGCGCCGGGTTGCACCCGGCACGACCTGGAACACTGCTTTCTCAATCGCGATGCGCTGGTTCTCGGCGATGATCGGCTCGGTCCATCGGAACACCAGCACCACCAGCAGGCCGGACAGCATCGCGATCGCGCCGAGCGTCCGGATCATCCGGAAACCCGGGGTCGAGGGTGCAGCCTGCATCATCGGTGAATCACTCACGCCCTGCCCCCTTGCCGCCGCGCCTGACCGTACACCCTGGGTTGGGTGATCGAGGCGATCAACGGCGATGCGGCATTTGCCAGCAGGATCGCGTACATCACGCCCTCGGAAAGGCCACCGAACAGCCGGATCACCACTGTCAGTACGCCGATCAACGCGCCATACACGAAGGCCCCCAACGGCGTCACCGGCGAGGCGATCATGTCACTCGCCATGAACCAGGCACCGAGCATCAGGCCGCCGGAGAACCACACGAACAGCGGTGATGGATAGGTGAAGGAGTCATACAGCCACAGGGGCAAAACGACTGCCGCGGCACCGGCAAACACGCCGACCGGGATCCGCCAGTCGAGCATGCGCCGCGCCGCCAGGTACAGGCCACCCAACAGGATCAGCAGCGCCGGCGCCTCACCGGAGGAGCCCACCACCCCGCCGAGAAACAGGTCGGTGGTGCTGACGAAGATGTGCTGGAACTTCTGCATCGCCAGCGGCGTGGCGCCGGTGAAGCCGTCGATGTTCAGCCCAACGATCCACTCGCCCACCGGGTTCGGCTTCATGAACGGCAGGGTCAGGGTCGACGGCACGAATTCCGTGAAGCGTCCGGGCGCGAAAGCGGGCGTCCAGGTCGTTATAGCGACCGGAAACGCCGCCTGCACGAACGCGCGCCCAACCAGCGCCGGGTTCATCACGTTGTAGCCGAGTCCACCGAACAGCGCCTTGCCCAGGGCGACCGCGACGAACGCCGCGACCGCCGCCATCCACAGCGGGAACCCGGGCGGCAGGGTCAGTGCCAGCAGGATACCGGTGATCACCACGCTCCAGTCCTTGAGCGTATTGCCCCGGCCCGACAGGTGCGAAAACAGGCGCTCCGTGAGCATCGCCACCAGCGTCGTGGTGACGATCAGCGCCAGCGAGCTGATACCGAACTGCCAGACCGAGAATCCAGCGATCGGTAGCAGCGCATACACGACGTTGCGCATGATCTCGTCGACGCCCTGCGGCCGCTTGAGATGCGGTGCCGTACGGATCTCCACCGGTTTGCCTTTGAACATGCTTACCTCAAACGGCCACTGTGGGGGTTTCGCGGTTGATCGCCTTGGCGATACGGAAATACTGCGTCAACGGAATATTGGATGGGCACACGTAGGCGCAGCAGCCACACTCGAAGCACTGACTGAGGTGGTGCTCATGTTCCATGCGTCCGTATTCGCGCTTCTGCGCCAGCTGCCCCAGCATCGAGGGATTGAGGTGCATCGGGCAGACCTCGACACAGCGTGAGCACTTGATACAGGGATAAACGGTACGTGGCTGCTGATCCGCATCGCCCGCCGCATAGACCACGATGCCCGACACGCCCTTGGTCACCGGCACGTCCAGCGAGGCCACCGTCATGCCCATCATCGGGCCGCCGAGAATGACCTCGTTGGCCGCCGCGTCGGCACCGACCTGCTGCAGAAGAAATCCGACTGGCGTGCCGATAGGCACCAGGTAGTTGCCGGGATGCACGACCGCCGGGCCCGATACGGTGACCACGCGCTCGATCAGCCCACGGCCAAGCGGCAACAACTCGCCCATCTGCGCCAGGGTACCGACGTTGTATACCGCCACACCCAGATCGAGCGGCAGCCCACCCTCGGGGATCTGCTCGCCGAGCAGGCTCTCGATCAGCATCTTTTCCGCGCCCTGCGGATATTTGGCCTCGACCGCATGGACCGAGATCGGGCCGTCGTCGGGCAGCTTGTCGGCAATCGCCCGAACGGCATCCATCTTGTTGTCTTCGACGCCTATCAGTGCGCGGTCGGCGCCGGTCGCATGCATCACGATGCGGATACCGTGCAGCAGCGCGTCTGTCTTCTCCAGCATCACGCGATGATCACAGGTCAGGTAGGGCTCGCACTCGCAGCCATTGATCAGCAGCGTGCGTATCGGCTTGTCCGGCGGTGCAGCCAGTTTGACGTGACTGGGAAAGGCCGCACCGCCGAGACCGACCAGGCCCGCGTCCTTCACCGCCTGCACGATCTCTTCAGGTGACAGCGCGAGTACGTCGACCGGCTCGTCGTACAGCACTGCCTGGTTGGCTGCCTGGGAGACCTCGATCACGATGGCCGGCGCCTTCGGGCCCTCGGCAGTCGGCCAAAGGTCGATCGCTGCGATGCGCCCGGTCGCCGGCGCATGCATAGGCACCGACACATGCCCATCGGCCCCGGCAATCGGTTCACCACGCACGACCTGTTGACCCACCGTCACCAGCGGTACTGCGGGCGCACCCTTGTGTTGCGCCAGCGGGACGACGATGCGCGGTGCGAACGGCAGGCGGCGAATCGCCAGGCCGGCCGTACGCTCCTTGTACTCGAGCGGATGGATACCACCGTGCGAGAACGTCTTGTGTCGTCTGAAGAGGTTGAGCAAGCGCATCATGATGGACCACGGCCTACTGGTACTTCTCCGCACGCTTCATCAGCTTCTCGACATCCTTTTCAGCTGCATTCCAGGGCGTGCCAGGGTGCAGGCAGCCGGCAGTACACTTCTCCGCCGCCTTGACGATGTCCTTGAACGGCGCACCCTTGGGATCGATCACGACCGCCTGTTTCTGGTCGTTGTACCGGAACACCCTGGGTGCGAGATCGGTGCATTCGTCACACGCCGTGCACTCGGGCGTCTCGACCCATACGGGCTCGTAGTCCCACGGCAGATTGGCTGCAGCCGGCATTGCCTGCGCCACGCCACCGGCTTCCATCGGTGCTGCGATCGAGGCCAGCGCCGAGGCATCGCCGCCGTTCGCCAGTGCCAGCAGACCGGCGGTGATCGATTGGGCCATCTCGGCCCTGGCCGTCGCACGCACCTGGTCGAGATCGACCCGCTGATCGGCACCGACCAGTGACTTGAGCTGCTTCCAGAAATCGCGACGCTCCTCGGTCGAGGTCACCAGTTCCTGCGCAACCAGCACCCGCATCAGGCGGTTCTTGTTGTCGGTGGCCCAGATATACGGAAACTTGCCTTCACGTTCGTCTGCATCCAGCTGGATGAAATCGGCCAGCTGCACCATGTCGTCGTGCCAGGTCTCCGGTGGCGCCTTGCGGAAGTGCTTGCGGAAACGCCCTTCGGTCAGTGCGAAATCGGCGAAGGTCAGCGGCACGCGCAGCTCCGCCTGCTTGCCGTCTTCGTCCAGGTACTGCAGCGTGTACTCGGGCCAGTCGTCGTCGATCGCCGGGTTGCCTTCGATCGAACAGCACTCCTCGAAGGTCACACCGGCATCCGGGTCATAGCGGAACAACGGGTAGCCACGCGACTCGACCACCAGCTTGGACTGGTGATTCGACATGTCGTCGCCCACCCCGTGCTCCGGCTGGCACACGGCGTAGATGTTGAACAGCGCCGGGCGGCGGGTGTTCAGGCCGTCGATATAGCCTTCGATCAGGTGGGTGACGTGCGCCATCGAACTCTGCAGCACGAACGAGGTCCGGTGCGCCATGCCGATCAGGCCCATCTCCTTGCGGATCTCGGTCTTGCCCTTCCAGGTCTTGCCATAGGGCGACATGTCGGCGACCTGGCCGACGAAGCCCGAGGTGCAGGCCTGGCCGCCGGTGTTCGAATACACCTGTGTATCGAGTACCAGCACCTTGATCGGTACGCCCGAGGCCAATGCGCGTGACAGGTTCTGGAACCCGATGTCGTACATCGCGCCGTCGCCACCGATACTGACCACCGGCGGGCACAGCAGCCATTCCTCGTCGCTGAACTGCTTCCAGTCGAAATAGGTGAAGAACGCCTCATGCTCGGCGGCACTGTACTCGCCGTCAAGCTCCATCCTGGCCTGGCGCACCACCTTGAAGCCCTCCGCCATCTTGCGCATATGGCCTTCGAAGATGCCCATCGCGACCGACGGCGAGTCCTGGAACAGGTGGCTGGTCCAGGGGAACGGATAAGGGTTGAACGGATAGGTCGAACCCCAAACCGAGGTGCAGCCGGTCGCGTTGATGATGCCCATCTCGGCGCGACCCTTGCCGGTCTTGCCCTGCGTGTACTGCCACTTGAGGTAGCGCAGCTTCTCCAGCAGCTGAGTGACCCAGCGCAGCCACTTCTGGTCAACCGGCCGGGCGCCGCCGGCGAGGCTGTCGGACAGCTCGGCCAGGGTCAGGTCGCTGTCCTGGTGAGCCTCGACCGCTTCATCGATCTTCTGCAGGTTCGACAGGTCCATGCCGGCAGCCAGCTTGAGCCGCACATGGGTCTCGAGGCGGTTGATCAGGTCGTCGATCTCGGCCAGGTGGCGCTTCACGCGCGGCTGCATCAACGCAGTGACCGTGCCGGTGAACATATGGATCACCGACTTCTCACCACACCCCATACAGGCGCCGTCGCCGGACAGCATCGACTGGTAGTTCGACTTGTCGAGCAGCAGGGTCTCGAGCGCACCGATCTTCTCCTCGAGGTCGTCGATACGAATGAAATCCGGGTCCGTGGTCGGCAGGTCGAGCCAGAAATCCCAGTCACGCCGCATCTGCGCAATCGCCTCGGTGGTCTGCGGCTCGGCCACCAGGGCCAGGTCGTCACACACCTCAATGCATTCCATGCAGCCTTTGCAGGTGTATGGATTGACGGTGATCGCGAACAGTCCGCCGCTGCCCTTCTGTTTCTTTTCGCGGTTGCTCCAGTAAGGCTTGGTGATACTGAACTGGAAGTCGCCCAGCTGCGCCGAGAACAGCCCGAATTCCTGTTCCAGCGCGGTGCGCGCATCGCCCTGCAGCGCCGACTCGGCGAGATGCTCGAGTACCGCCCGGTCGACCAGCGCGGCAACATTCGCCGCCTCGCCCTGTTCCTCGACCAGTGCACGCAGGCGCTTCTCCACGCCCCGCACCTCGCGGCGCAGGTACATGGTCGGGCGGCCGCCGGTCTCGATGCGCAGGATCGCCGCGGTGAATACATCGCTGATCGTATTGACCAGTCCGGGAATCGCGCTGTCCGGGCACACCGTGTAGCAGTTGCCGCAGGCGGTACAGTTCTCGGCAACGAATTTCGGATACTCGAAGCGGATCTGCGTCATGTCGCGGAAGATCCCGGTCGATGCCGGAATCAGTGACAGCGCCTGGTAGGGATCGGCAAGGTTGTCGTTACCGCGGCCGCTGCTGTAGAAAGACCCGGTCTGCTCCCAGAAACGGTGGATATCCGAGATGCCACCATCGGCCTGTGGCAGCGTGCGCAACATCACCGGCAGTGTCAGCTCCTTGCGTTTGGCCGCGGCCTGGCCGCCGACCACCTTGTCGGTAACCTCGAACACCTCGTCAAACCCGCGCCGCACCACGCGCAGGTTGTCCTGCACGACACGCTCGCCCTTGTCGCCGAATTTGTCACGCAACTGGTTCTCGATTGCCTGGAACAACCCCTCCTCGTTCAGCCCGGCGCGCTCCATCAACGGCGATGCCGCGAAGAACGCGCCCTGGAAGGCGTTGCCCTGCATACGGAACTGCAGCTCGACGTTGGAGGCCTCTTCGCGGGCGATGCGGAAGCCGTCGACGAAGAACATGCGGATGTCGTTTTCGATGATGAAGCGCTGGGCCTGCACCGGGATGCGCGCCCACGCGGCGTCGGCATCGGTCACGTCCGACTGCATGATGAACACCCCGCCCTGCTTGAGACCGAACAGCGGGTTCGAGTGGGTGAACACATTGGGATCCGGCGACATCACGACGTCGACAAAGGTGTACTCGCAGTTCAGACGGATCGGCTCAGGTGCCG
Source organism: Chromatiaceae bacterium (assembly GCA_024235315.1). Classification (GTDB taxonomy): domain Bacteria; phylum Pseudomonadota; class Gammaproteobacteria; order Chromatiales; family Chromatiaceae; genus Thiosocius. Next base: position 219,145 of record JACKMP010000001.1, read on the forward strand.
CGGACAGGAAGTAGGTGGTCGGCTGGCCTTTCTTCTCCGAGCCGTACTTCGGATTGGCGCGGATATCGAAGCCCAGCAGTTCGTACAGCGTCATCGCCAGGTTCTTGCCGGTGGTCACCGCGCCCCAGCCGCCGACAGAGTGCATGCGCACGGTGATCGCACCCTCGGGAAGCAGGTCCGGATTTTCGCTGCCGCGCAGCGAGAGGTCGCGTACCCTGGGATAGCTGTCGGCGATCTTCTGCACGCGGATCTCGTCCTTGGGATCGGTCGGCTCGCGCACGAAGTCGATGCCCAGGTAGTAGAACTTGCGGCGCTCACCCTCCGGCAGCATGTTCTCGATCGCCGCGATCAGCCCCTCCGGCTGCAGGTCTCGCGATCCCAGGCCATAGGCACCGGAGTACAACGGTGGCAAGTCGGCATGACCGTATTCCGCATAGCTCGGATAGGGTTTCACGCCATTGTGCGCACCATGCCCGTTCTCCAGGCACTTGCTCAGCGCCGCGCGCACCTCGCGCATGATCGGCAGATCCTCGGCCAGCGGCTGGTCGGTACGCTCGAGTACCGCCACGCCCTTGCGTCCGCGCAGCACCTGACCGATGAGGTCGCCGGGAAACGGCCGGAACATCGTCAGGTCGACGACACCGACTTTGAGCCGGCGTGTGTCACGCAGGTAGTCGACCACGGCGTGCGCCTGCACGATCATGCTGCCCTGCCCCACGATCAGGTAATCAGCATCTTCCACCCGGTAGGCCCCGACCCGCTGATAGCGGCGGCCGGTGAGCGCGTAGTACTCGTCCATCACCTGATCGGTGATGCCGCAGATGTGTTCGAAGAAATACGGACGCTGCGCGGCGACCGCCTGCATGTACGCATCCTGGTTCTGCACCGAGCCTGACAGCATCGGGTTGTCCACATCCCAGATCTCAGGCACGCGCCGGCGTTTGTCGCCATACACCAGACGCTGCGAAGGCGTCGGGCAGTCGATGATGTCATCCGGACGACCGAGGAATTCCTCGATCAATGCACGCTCCGGTACCTGCAGCGGCTCGATCAGATGGGTGGTCAGGAAGCCGTCCTGGCCGACCGCCGCCGGTGTCAGCGACAACTCGGCGACCTTGCGGGCGATCAGGTTGAGATCGGCGGCACCCTGGGCGTTGTTGGCGAACACCTGGAAGAAGCCGGTGTCGTCGATGCAGTGGTAGTCGTCATGGCCGCAGTGCACGTTCAGCGAGGCCTTGGTGATCGCGCGGCTGCCGATGTTGAGCAGGTACGGCAGGCGTTTGCCGACGGCCGCGTACAGCGACTCGTGCATGAACGCCACGCCCTGCGCCGACGAGAAGTTGGTGGCGCGCAGGCCGGACATGGACATGCCGGCAGTGACCGCGGCTGCCGCGTGCTCGGACTCGGGCTCGACGAACACCAGCGGACGTCCGGAGATGTTGACGTGCCCCTTGGCCGTCTCCTCCGCCCAGTACTCGCCCATCTGGGTCGACGGCGTGATCGGGTAGGCACCCGCGGCATCCGAGGCCTCGCGTTCGCACATGATGACGGCGCTGTTGCCATCCATCGCCATGCGTACACCCGGGTACTTGAACTGCTTGTCGTCTTTCTTCTTGCCGAACATATTGTCGATCCTCGAGTCTCTGTCTAGCCGCGGTCAGCCAACCGGCAGCGCAGTCTTTCTGATGATTTTCCGCGCATCGCGGCCCTTGATGACGCTCTCGTCCGGCTCGCGCCAGACGATGGCACCGGTCGGGCAGCGTTCGATGGCGACCTTCGATGCCAGGCGGTTCTTGCCGTAATCGATCACCGCGAGGTTGTTGCGGATCGTGATCAGGCCCTCCGGCGAGTCGACCGCACAGCGCTCACAGGCGGTGCAGATCACCTCACACTGCGCCTCTGCCGCGTCGCCGAATTCGCGGTTGCGGCACGCCACCCACAGCCGGTGACTGACGGGGTGGATCTCGAACAGATCCTTCGGGCAGACATCCACGCAGTCACCGCACGCGGTGCACTTGTCTGCATCCACGACCGGCAGGCCGTGGCGATCCATATGAATGGCGTCAAAGGTGCAAACGGTGGCGCAGTCGCCCATGCCCAGGCATCCCCAGGCGCAGCCCTTGCCGCCACCGGCAACCAGGCTGGCGCCGCGACAGCTGCCAAGACCGGCATACGAGGCGCGGATGTAGGCCACGTGTGCACCGCCGGCACACGCCAGGCGCGCCACGCGCTTTTCGTGCGTACCCAGTTGCACACCAAGGAAGTTGGCGATGATCTGGTTGGTGTCCTTGGAATTGACCGTGCACAGGCCCGGGTCCACCTCGCCCTTCACCAGCTTTTCGGCGAACGGCCGGCAGCCCGGCGTACCGCAGGCACCGCAGTTGGCCTTGGGCAGGAGATCCTCGACATCATCGATGCGCGGATCCTCCAGCACGAACAACCAGCGATTGGCGACGACAAGGATGCTCGCCAGGACAACGCCCAGCGCGGACATGAAAGCCACCGCTACGCCGACAAACTGCAAGGAACTCAACTTCAAGTCCTCAGTCTGAAGCGGACAGACAGCGTCCGCCTCGGTTTACAGTTGTACGGCTTGTGGCCGTTTGCGGACGCCCCGGGCAGGATTCGCCCGACTTCGTCCAGAGCCGGGCGTCAGACGACCGGTTCCTGACCCGGAGGGCCTGTTGGTAAAAGGCCCTCTGAACTTCGTGGATTGGCCCAGTCTAGGGACCGGCAACAAAAGCGAAACACGGATGTTTTTAATGGTCGCTATTGGAATAGCCACGGCGACCGGCGAAATATTGTGCATTGCACAATTCGGGCGCACTTGCGGAATCCGTTTTTATTGTTTTATTTCAATTTGTTACGCAGCCTTATTAATCCCGTATCGGCAAGACGGCACGATCCGATGAAAATTGCGTTTCGACCGAGTACGCCCGTGAGGATTAGTTGACACCGGTCAAATGCAGCGACGCGGGACCAGCATCCCGATGGCGTCACGACGCGGCGGCGGGCACGCGATTCGCCCACCGAGACGGATCCAATCCGTGCACCCGGTCGGTCCCATTGGCCCGACCGCCGCCTCAGGCGTTATGCTCCACCGCCATTGCAGCACTGGAGCCCGACCGCATGAAACAGCCCGCACGCATTGGAATCGTCACCGTTTCGGACCGCGCGAGTCGCGGCGAATACCAGGATCTGGGCGGCCCGGCGATCCGTGAATGGCTGGATTCGGCGCTCAGCAGCAGCTGGGAACCGGTGGCCCGGATGGTGGCGGATGAACAGGAACAGGTCGAGGCGGTGTTGCGCGAACTGTGCGACGAATCGGGCTGCTGCCTGGTGGTGACCACCGGCGGAACCGGACCGGCGAAGCGTGACGTCACCCCGGAGGCCACCGAGGCGGTTTGTGACAAGATTCTCGACGGCTTCGGCGAGCTGATGCGCTCGGTCTCGCTGAAATTCGTCCCCACCGCGATCCTGTCGCGGCAGATCGCCGGCATCCGCGGCGAGTCACTGATCATCAACCTGCCGGGCAAACCCAGTGCGATCGCCGACTGCCTCAATGCGGTGTTTCCCGCGGTGCCCTACTGCATCGACCTGATCGACGGGCCCTACCTCGAGACCGACGAGACTGTGACCAAGGCATTTCGTCCCAAGGGCGCAGCACGCCCTCCTGCCGACTGAAGCCGCTGCCCGCAGACTGCCATCGCAACACCGCGAGCGGTGGGCCGCCCCCCAAGCCGCCCCATGGGCGCCTTTTGCATCGAACTCGCCACGCACGACTCAGCCAGCGAAGCCGGCACCGCGGCGTTGGGAAACGATTGTGGCTGGCAGGTGTTTCATGATCCGGGACGGCTGGCAGCCATGACGGTCGGCCCGGATTGCTCATCAATCTCCCAATGCGGCCGGTGGTTCCGCCGGCACCGCTTTCTGTTGCTGGCGCAGGGCATCGAGTCTTGTCAGCACCGTCCTGGCGCGTTCGATTCGGGCAGCGATTTCCTCGTCACCCGGCGTCAGGGTCAGCGCCGCCTGCCAGGTCGCAACGGCCGCATCGAGCTGTTCTTCCAGGTACAGGTGATCGCCCAGTTTGACCAGCGCATCGACCTGCGGGCTGATGATGGCCAACGCCTTCTGCTGCAGACCTGAGACCTCGCGATTGTCCGGCTGCAATTGCGCCACCTTCTCAAGGATATCCAGTGCACGCCGGTAGTCACTCGCATCAATCGCCGCCTTGGCCTGGACGAGCAATGCCTTGGCACGCTGGTGACGCTCCTTTTCCTCGCGCGCCCGACGGCGTTCAGCCGCGATGTCATCGCTTGCCCGCAACTGTGCGCTGACCCTGGCCAGGCGTTGATCGATGACGGCGGTGGTCGGAATTGCACTGGCCAGATCGATGCACCGCCGGGCGAGCGCCGTGGTATCTGCCGCGTGGAATTCGCCACACGCAGTCAGTTGCTCGATCTTCGAAGCCAGCACCTCCTTCCAATAGATGCGTCGTGACAGCACGACCAGATCGTCCGGCCGCGCCAGCGACAACTGTTCGAGCAGTTGGATCTTGGTATGTTGATTCTCGGCATCGCCCACCATGATGCGATCCTCGAGCAGGCGCTCAGCGCGCTGGCGCCGGGCAACCATCGACGCCCTTTCCTCGCCCAGCCGACGGTCCCCGGGAAACTGCCTGAAGGCCGCGTCGAGAACCTGCTGCGCCGCCGACCAGCGTCCCCGGGTCGCCAGATCGTTTGCCATCGTCATGGCCTCGCTGGCAGTCACCGGTGCTTCGATACGAGGTACCTCAGGCACCGATTCCCGCTCCAGCAAGGCGCAACCGCCAAGCAGGAGCATCGGCAATAGCGGCAAAGCCCGCACGTTCATCGACTCACCGTCGACAGTATGTGGTCGATCAGCCGGTCTGCGTTCACGTCGTGCGCCACCGCATCCACGTTCATCGCGCAGACCTCGACGTTTTCCGTGCGCCCGCGCAGTTGCGCCGCACCGAGGTCGGCATAGTGGCTGGCCGACCCTGGGTGGCCGGATGCCAGCATGGCCCCGGTCAGCAACACGCCACCGGGCTCGGCCATGCCGCACAGACGGGCCGCGACATTCACGGTGTCGCCGACCACGGTGTACTGCATCCGCTCGGCGCTGCCCAGGTTGCCAGCCAGCATCGGACCGCAACTGATGCCCACGCGTAGCATCACGGTCGATTCGTTGAGGTTTTCGCGGGCCTGATTGATCCGCCGCGTAAGTGCCTGGATCAACATGCCGCAGGTCAGGGCGTGCAGTGCATGGTGCGGGTCATCGTTGGGCACACCGAATACGATCATGATGCAGTCACCGATGAACTTGTCGACCGTGCCGCCGCAGCTCTCGGCCGCCAGCGCGAAATAACCGAAATAGTCGTTCAGCAGGGCCACCACCTCGGCGGGCTGACGCGACTCCGACAACTGGGTGAAACCCACGATATCGCAGAACAGCACGCTGCCAACCACCGAACTGCCGCCCAGCGCGATGTTGGCGTCATCCGCCAGCACCTGCTGCGCCACCTGCGGCGAGACATAGCGTGAAAGCGCGGCCTCGACCTGGTTGTGGCGCTGAACCCCGGCGGCCAGGTGTTGAAAGGTCTCCAGGACCTGACCGATCTCGTCCCGACGGCCCGCCAGCCGCGGCTGGCGGCCCGCGTTCAGGGCCTCTCCGGCACGGGCGAGGTGCTCGATCGGCCGCGAAAGACGGTGCGCCAGTACCGAGGCGAGCATCACGCCCAGCGAGGTCAACAGGACCGCGGACACCACCAGGAAGCGCAGCGTATCGCGGATGTCCTGCTCCAGCGGTGAGCGATCGATGCTGACTGTCAGGTAGCCTGCCGTCACATCCTGGAATACCACCGGACTGACATAGGATACCGCCCTGTATTCACCATTTTCCCAGTCCCAGGAATAGGAAGGTGAACGACCGAAATATTCATCCGGCGAATCGGGCGGGCTGACGCCTGCTTCGACGAGCAAGGCACCATCAGCGGCGTAAAGCGCTGCCCCCAGGATCAGCGGACTCTGCACATGGCGCTGCAGCAGTATCTGCAGGGCCAGCGTATCCGCCGCCATCAGCGGTTCGCCGCTGATCCGTACCAGCTGCTCGACAATGACCCGACTGAAACGGTCGGCCTGTCCCCGGTATCCGGTCTCCTGTTGCTGGATCAGAAAAAATCCCAGTACACCCATGGTCGTCACAATCAGCGTGGCGATATTCAACGACCACTTGAGTCCGAGCGGTATGGACGAGTTCTCGTAGCGACGCCATGCGGCACGCAGCCAATTGCGATTCGCGCGTACCCCATATTGCGGTTCCTGCCTCATGCTCGTCATGTCATCGCCTTTGCCGACAGCCCGGACCGGGCAGCGGGCTGAGAATGCCGATCCCGCACACCTTAATTCGGACCACGGCGTTGCACCAGCCGATGACCGTAACAGAGCGAGCGACGGCGCGCAGATGCAATGTTATGCTATTACATCCGATTTCCGACTGGACCCACCGTGCCTGTGAGACTGGCCACCCTTGTTGCCGCTGCCGCGATCGTTCTCAGCAGCCATGTTGCGGACGCCCGCACCGGCGGTGCACCGCGTGTGGTCGCCAGCATTTCCCCGCTGCATTCGCTGGTGTCTGCGGTGATGCTCGGCGTCGAGTCCCCGCTGCTGCTGTTGCACGGCGGTACATCGCCACACACCTTCAGCCTGCGTCCATCCGACGCCCGCGCGCTGGACGGCGCCGACGTGCTGTTCTGGATCGGGCCAACCCTCGAACAGCCACTGCAGCGCATCCTGCCGAATCTGCGTGTGACCCGATCGGTCGCGATGCTCGATGCCGCCGGCATGGAACTGCTGCCGGCACGCGAACTCGGCGACAGCGACGATGCGCATCACGATCATGCGGCACCGTACGGAGGAGCAACTGCGTTCGCCGATCCCCACCTGTGGCTGTCCCCGGGCAATGCCATCGCCATGAGCGAGGAGATCGCCCGCGTGCTGTCACAGGTCGATCCGGCGAACGCCGAACGCTACGATGTGAATGCGGCGCAACTGGTGCAGCGACTGATGACACTCGACAAGGATCTGCGTGACAAGTTCAGCGACGCCACCGCGCCCTATGCGGTATTCCATGATGCCTACCAGTACCTTGAACAGCGTTACGGCCTGCACGCCACCGGTACGGTGACCACACACGCCGAGCGCAGCCCCGGCGCTGCTCATCTGCACGCTCTGCGCGCCAGCCTGGCCAGCGGCCGGGTCCGCTGCCTGTTCTCCGAGCCACAGTTCCAGCCGCGGATGGTCGCAGCGCTGAGTGAGGGCCTGCCGATCCGCCACGCCATCCTCGACCCGCTGGGCAGCGACATCCCTCCGGGGCCGGACGCGTATTTTCTGTTGATGCGCTCGATCGCTGACACCCTTAGCGACTGCCTCCGGGATGACCCGCAATGAGTGCCGGACGCAACCCCTTTCCGAGCGTACGCCACGACCACCGCGCCTGTGTCGACCACGCGCTGCACGATGCGGAGACGCTGTGCGCGGCGCAGGGCCTGCGCCTGACCCCCATCCGGCGCCGCGTCCTCGAACTGATCTGGCAGGGTCACAAGCCGCGCGGTGCCTACGAAATTCTCGAACAACTGGCGGCAGAAGGGCACAAGCCGTCGCCGCCGACGGTCTACCGTGCACTGGATTTCCTCGTCGAGCACCGGCTGGTCCACCGGGTGAATTCGCGCAATGCCTTTGTCGGCTGTGTCCACCCCGGTGACCCGCATGCGGCGCAGATCTTCATCTGTGACCGTTGCGGCGTGGCGGTGGAGCAGTCGGATGGCACGCTGCAGAGGCGCATCCTTCGTAACGCGCAGGGCATGCATTTCCTGGTTCGCGAACAGACGGTCGAAATCACCGGGATCTGCCCGCGCTGCGCAGAGCACCAACATGAAGCCTGATCAGCTGCTGGTAGGCCGGAAACTCGGCGTCACGGTCGGCGGCCGACAGCTGCTACGCAATATCGACCTGCAACTGAATCGGCGGCAGATCCTGACGATTATCGGTCCCAATGGTGCGGGCAAGACCACGCTGGTGCGTCTGGCCCTGGGACTGCTCCAACCGACCGAGGGAACAGTGACGCGTGCGTCCGGACTGAAGGTCGGCTACATGCCGCAACGGCTCAATCTGCCCGAAAACATGCCTCTGACGGTGCGCCGCTTCATGATGCTGACCAGCCCGGACCCGGTACGTCTCGAGGCTGATGCGCGCGAGGTCGGGGTGGCGCACCTGCTGCAGCGCCCGATGCAGGGGCTGTCGGGTGGTGAGACCCAGCGTGTACTGCTGGCGCGCGCGCTGCTCGGCGAACCCGATCTTCTGGTCCTCGATGAGCCGGTGCAGGGCATCGACGTCAACGGCCAATCCGAGCTGTACCGACTGATCGTGCGCCTGCGCGACCAGCGCGGCTGCGCGGTGATGATGGTGTCGCACGACCTGCACCTGGTGATGGCCGCGACTGACGAGGTCCTGTGCATCAATCAGCATCTGTGCTGTTCCGGGCACCCCGACGCAGTGAGCCAACACCCGGCCTATCTCGACCTGTTCGGTGCCATTGATGCCAAGACACTGGCGGTGTACACCCACCACCACGACCACAAGCACAACCTGCACGGCGACGTGGTGGGCAACGACGGAGGCCATCACCATGGATGACTTCCTGCTGCGCGCGCTGGCGGCCGGGCTTGGCCTGACCCTGATCAGTGGCCCGCTCGGTGTGTTCGTGGTGTGGCTGCGCATGGCGTATTTCGGCGACACCCTCGCCCACTCGGCGCTGCTCGGGATCGCCCTCGGCCTGCTGCTGGAGGTGGACCTGCAGCTCAGTGTGCTGGTACTTGCGGTGTTGATCGCGGTTGCCCTGCTCGGGCTTCAGCGCCGCAGCGGCCTGGCCACCGACACCCTGCTCGGCATTCTCGCGCACGGGGCGTTGGCGATCGGCCTGGTTGCGATCAGCTTTCGTGACGACGTGCGCGTCGATCTGCTCGCCTACCTGTTTGGCGATATCCTGGCCGTTGGCACCCGCGACGTCCTGTGGATCTGGGGTGGCGCCCTGCTCAGCCTGTCTGCGCTGATGCGCATCTGGCGCCCGCTGCTCAACCTCAGCGTGCACGCCGAACTGGCCGCGGTCGACGGGGTGCGGGTGGCACGTATCAAGCTGGCCTTCATGTTGCTGGTCGCACTGGTGATTGCAGTGGCGATGAAGCTGGTCGGCGTGCTGCTGATCACTGCGCTGCTGATCATCCCGGCTGCTGCCGCGCAGCGTTTCAGCCGCAGTCCCGAACAGATGGCACTGTTCGCCACCCTGATCGGTGCCGCCGCTGTGGTGGCCGGGCTGCTGGCCTCGCTGTGGCTCGATACTCCCGCCGGACCGTCTATCGTCACCGCCGCGACACTGCTGTTCCTGCTTGGCCAGCTGCACCGCCGCCATTGACCCCGGTCGCAGCCACATTCAGCCTGGGTTCAGCCACCGCCAGCCAAGCTCTGCCAATACCAGCGAAGGTGTCGTTGTCGGGGTAAACTCGGCACAAGGCAGACGGTCATCACCGCTGATGCCGCAGGGATAGAACCATGAAACCGACATTGCTGATTCTCCTCGCCGCGGTCGTCATGAGCACCTCCACGCTGGCCCAGCCGGATCGCCGGAAATCGCTGGACCAGGCGGTCTCGGAAGCCCGCGAACGCTACGACGGCCGCGTGCTCTCCGCCGAGACTGACCGGCGCGGTGACCGCGAGTCATACAACATTCGTATCCTGACCAAGGACGGGCGGGTGAAACGCCTGCGTGTGGATCCTGATTCGGGACGCGACGAGCGTCGTCCACAGCGCTAGCCCGGGGTCGATGCAATGCGCATCCTGATCGTTGAAGACGAACCGACCTTGCTGGCGCAGCTGGGTGACCAGCTCAAAGGCAGGGGTTACTCTGTCGATGCCGCAGCCGACGGCGAGACCGGCCTGTACCTGGGGCGCGAATATCCGATGGATCTGGCGATCATCGACCTCGGTCTGCCCCGCATGTCCGGTATTGAACTGATCCGCCAGCTGCGCGCACTGCAACGACCCTTCCCGATACTGATTCTGACCGCACGTGATGCATGGCAGGACAAGGTCGAGGGGCTGGAGAGCGGCGCCGACGACTACCTCACCAAGCCCTTCCACAATGAAGAGCTGATGGCCAGGGTCAATGCCCTGCTGCGCCGCGCCGCCGGTCACAGCACGCCGCTGCTCAGCTTCGCCGGAATCGACATCGACACCGTGGCACAGACCGTGCGCAGCGCGGGCACTGAGGTTTCGCTTACCGGGCACGAGTACCGCATCCTGGAATACCTGATGCTGCATGCCGGCAAGGTGGTCTCGAAGACCGAGCTGACCGAACACATCTACGATCAGGATTTCGACCGTGACAGCAATGTGGTCGAGGTGCTGGTCGGACGCATCCGCAAGAAGGTCGACCCCGACGGCAACCGCAGACCGATCGAGACCCTGCGCGGCCGTGGCTATCGCCTGAACAGAGATAACGGCGGGGCGTGAGCCGCTCGATCACCCATCGTCTGCTGATCAGCAATCTGCTGATCCTGGTCGCGTTCCTCGGCCTGGCCGGCGCGGCGCTCGACCGTGCATTCCGCAACAGTGCCGAGACCGCGGTCCGCGAGCAGCTGCAGGCGCACGTCTACACCCTTCTGACCGCTGCCCAGGAAGACGAGCGCGGGCACATGCGCCTGCCGTCATCGCTGGCGGCGCCGGGTTTCAACCAGCCTGACTCCGGCCTGTATGCCGAAATCCGCGGCGACAGCGGGACCTACCACTGGCGGTCCGGTTCCATGCTCGGACGCCCCGCGCCGCTGGTCGAGGACGCCAGACCCGGGGAGATCCGTTTTCACATCACCACCGAACTCGCGATATTCACCCAGGGGGTCGCGTGGGAGGACAACCGCGGCGAAGCGATCGACTACGCGCTCTCGGTGGCCATCACCCGGGGCGCCCTGGATGCCGAGCTGGCGAGCTTCCGCGGCACACTGTGGCGCTGGCTGGGCGGGGTGGCGTTGCTGCTGCTGGTCGCACAGGTCCTCGCCGCACGCTGGGGGCTGGCGCCACTGCACGACATGAGTGCCGCCGTGCAGCGCATCGAGGCAGGTGAGGCAACAATGGTGGAGGGCCCGGTCGCCCGCGAACTTGATGGCCTGAGCAACAACCTCAACTCGCTGATCGAGCAGAACCGAAGGCGTCAGGAGCGCGTTCGCAACAGCCTCGCCGATCTCGCGCACAGCATGAAGACACCGCTGGCGGTGCTGCGTGGTACGGCCGAACAAAACACCGACCCTGCGCTGTGCAGCCTGATCAGCGAACAGACCACCCGCATCGACGAGATCGTCAGCTACCAGCGTCAAAGGGCCGCAGTGGCTGGTGCCAGCAGCGTGACCCGCCCGATCCTGCTCGCCCCCATCCTGCGGCGCCTGTGTGCCAGCCTGGACAAGGTGCATCGCGACCGTGCGGTGCAATGCAGCCTTCGGGTCCCACCCGATCTGCAGATTCGCGCCGACGAGGGCGACCTTTTCGAACTGCTCGGCAACCTGCTGGAAAACGCCTACAAACATTGCCGCACGCGGGTCTCGGTCAGCGCGACCCTGGCCGACGACCGGCTGCACCTGGATGTCGAGGACGATGGCGAGGGTTTCCGCAACTCGGACATCAGCCGCCTGCTGCAGCGTGGCGAGCGAGCCGACCAGCGGCACCCTGGGGAAGGCATCGGTCTCGCCGTGGTCAGCGAGATCGTGCGGCAGTACAGAGGCGAGTTGCAGATCCTGTCGGCAGACCCCGGTGGCGCGAGGGTCCGCATCACCCTACCCGGATAAAACGCGCATCCGCGCCGCGATCCACGGGCAGCGGCTCAAGTTCGGCCAGCCGTCGCCGCTAGTGATCAAACCCCGGGAGAGGACTGCGAGCCCAATGCCCAACCAGAAGAAAGGCCCACCTGCCGAAGAGCCGATGATCTGCTTCGGCGGCGAATGGATACCCGCTCACGACGTGTGGAAGAAGATGGAGACCACCACCGTCGTCGTGGACGCTATCGCGCGCTTCAACGAACATTTCCCGCATCTGGCCAGCGCCGACACTCGCAATGTGGTCCCGCTGGTGCGCCAGCGCTTGAAAGACGTCACCTTGCGGATGCCGCCGCGCAAGAGCGAACTGCCCGACCTCAGCGGTGTTGCCACCGAACTGCTGCGTGCGATGCCGGTGGAAGACGTCATCGATACGCTGAATGACAAACACGGTCTGACGCTGAGCCTCGGCCAGCTGATCCAGCTGGTTGGCGAAAAGGCCTATATCGAGGCACTGCGGCACGAGGCCGCGGAGCTGGAGATGAACCGTATTTCGGCCGAGCAGACCGCACAGCTGTGGAACGATGCCGGCCGCCCAGCACCCGGCGGCGGCCTGTGGAGCAGCAAGAAGATCGCCGCGCTTCTGGCAATGGAACCCTAGACAGCTTCCCTTCCGCACCCCGCTATCCGGCGTTGTCGGCCATGCGGTGATTCGCCCCCGAAAGACGCAGGATATCGTCCCGGACCGGCCGTACGGGGTGATTGCGCTTGATCGCGATTTGCCGCGCTCACTATACTCGCCCGCTCCCAGCAATGATCTTATCGGGTTGCATCATGTCCTTCAGCGCCTTCCATCCGCCACTCCGCACCCTGATGGGCCCGGGTCCCTCCGACGTGCCGCCGCGAATATTGGAGGCACTCGGGCGGCCGACGATCGGGCACCTGGACCCGCGATTCATCGACCTGATGGATGAGGTGAAGGCACTGCTGCAATACGTCATGCAGACGGAGAATGCGCTGACAATGCCGATATCGGCGCCCGGTTCCGCCGGCATGGAGGCCTGCTTCGTCAACCTGCTGGAACCTGGTGAAAAGGTCATCGTGTGCCAAAACGGGGTGTTTGGCGGACGCATGAAGGAGAACGCCGAGCGTTGCGGCGCCGAGGTGGTCCTGGTGCAGGACGCCTGGGGCAGCGCGGTCGATCCGCAGAAACTGGAGGACGCCCTGTTGGCGCACCCGGACGCGACTGCAGTCGCGTTCGTGCATGCGGAGACATCCACCGGCGCCCAGTCCGACGCGAAGACACTGGTTGAACTGGCGCACAAACACGATTGCCTGGCGATCGTCGACGCCGTGACCTCGCTTGCCGGCACCCCGCTCATGGTCGACGAATGGGCGATCGATGCCGTCTACTCCGGGACCCAGAAGTGTCTGTCTTGCGTCCCCGGTATCTCGCCGGTCAGCTTCGGTGAACGCGCCCAACACAAGATCAGCAACCGCAGCCACAAGGTGCAGAGCTGGTTTCTCGATATGAACCTGATCATGGGCTATTGGGGCCAGGGTGCACGACGCGCGTATCACCACACGGCGCCGGTCAATGCGATGTACGCACTGCATGAGTCCCTGCTGATGGTCCAGGAGGAGGGCCTGGAGAACGCCTGGGCGCGTCACCAGAACAACCACGAGGCACTCAAAGCCGGACTTGAGGCGATGGGACTGACGTTCATCGTCGATGCGGCGCACCGTCTGCCGCAGCTAAACGCGGTGGCGGTACCGGAAGGCGTGGACGACGCCGCGGTACGCCGGCGGCTGCTCGAAGAACACCACCTGGAGATCGGTGCCGGCCTCGGTGACCTGGCCGGCAAGGTCTGGCGCATCGGCCTGATGGGCTACAGCAGCCGTATCGAGAACATTACACGCTGCCTGGCGGCGCTGGACGGTGTACTCGCGGACATGGGCGCTCCGGTCAATCACGGCATGGCACTGCCGGCGGCCGAGAAGATCCTGAACGCCTGAACCGGGGGTGGGCAGAGCCATGCGGCGTAGCCCCAAGGCACGCCTGATTCTGATCCTGGCGGCACTGAGCAGTCTGGTCGGTGGTTATTACCTCGGGCAGTACTGGCAGCGGCAGCCACTCGAGAACCTGTCCGCGGTGGTATACCCGGCTGGGCAGCAGGTCATTTTCCCCTCGGATCTGGCGATCCCCGGCGCAGACCATGCCTCGCCCGTCTGGCGCCTGTTCCTGGCCGCCGATACGCGTGAGCCCGCCTGCAGCCAGCTGCTCGATCACTATAGCTTCGTATTCAACCGCCTCGCGGCCCGCCCGTCCATCCAGGCACGGCTGCGCCTGAGCGTGCTGGCCTACGACTTGCCCGACGCTGCCGCACAGCATGCGTTCACCGCTGCACGGGAGTGGGTCGATGTGATCACCGGCGATCAAAGCCGACTGGATGAACTCAGCGCGCAACTCGGTATCCTGCCGGTCGGCAACGGCTGGTGCAGTGGCAACCAGGCCAACGCCATCCTGGTCTCGCCGGAACGCCGGAACTGGGCACTGATTCCGCACGAGCAAGCCGCTATCATGGCGCGCAACATCGGCACCATTATCGATTTCGTGGAGTGACAGAGCACATGCCGGATCCGGCCAAACCGACCATACTGGATCGCCTGTCTACAGATCTGTTGCGCATCCTGCCGCAACACCTGTTGGCTGCCGGCATGTACCGCCTGGCACGCGCAACCGCACCCAGCTTGAAAGACCTGCTGATCAGCCAGGTTGTCAGGCGTTACGGCGTAGATCTCAGCGAGGCGGAACAGCCGGATACATCCGCCTATCCGAGCTTCAACGCCTTTTTCACCCGCGCCCTGAAGGCGGGCAGCAGACCGATAGCCGAGGGCGCCGTGGTCTCACCGGCCGATGGCAGGATCAGCCAGATTGGCAGGATTCGTGGCAAGCGCCTTTTGCAGGCCAAGGGCCACGAGTTCGAATTGCTCGCGCTGCTTGCCGGCGACAAGGAAAAGGCTGCGGCGTTTCACGATGGACTGTTTGCGACCGTCTACCTGTCGCCCAGGGACTACCACCGCGTGCACCTGCCGTTAGCCGGCACGCTCGAATCGATGGTGTTCGTGCCCGGCGAGCTGTTCAGTGTCAGCGACGCGACCGCCCAGCTCGTACCCGGGCTGTTCGCACGCAACGAGCGCGTGATTTGTCACTTCGTAACCGATCTCGGACCGATGGCTGTAATCCTGGTCGGGGCAATCTTCGTCGGCAGTATGGAAACCGTGTGGCACGGCGAAGTCCGTGGCGAACGGGATCAGCCGACGCGCTGGGTGTACCGTGACACCGAACGTCGGCACTTTGGTACCGGCGAAGAGATCGGGCGGTTCAACATGGGCTCGACAGTAATCACCCTGATGCCGGCCGGTGTAGCAGCGTGGGACGAGGGTCTCGACACCGCCGCCGCAGTCAGGATGGGCGAGGCGATCGGCCATCCCCTGCCCCGGATCTGAATCCAGACCGATCAGAACAGGGCTGCCAATGCCGGCTGTTGTGCCGACGCCCAGTCGCGCGCCGTGCGTCCCTGGTGATCGACAAGGTCACGGTTGGCGCCGAGCGCCAACAGCAACGCCACCGTGTCGCGGTGACCGCGCTTGGCGGCCCAGATCAGCGCCGTCCAACCACGCGTGATCTCCACTTCGTCGATGTTCGCGCCGGCGGCCGCGAGCACACGAACCACCTCGGTATGGCCGTTGCCGGCAGCCAGCATCAACGCCGTGTAATAGCCTTTTTCGTGCAGATCGACGCGGGCGCCGGCGGCCAGCAGTTCATTGACCGTGTCCAGGTGTCCGAACTGTGCGGCCAGCATCAGCGGCGTGCGGTAACAGACGTCGCGCGAATCGACACCGCCCTGTTCGGACAAGGCCAGAAGCAGGCGCGGGGTGTCACCCTGCTCGGCCAGGCCATGGACGATCGATGCCGGGCCGGGGTCTGGCGATTCTGCCTCGCAGCCGACCAGGCACAACATCAGGAACGAGAGGAGGAGACGGAACATCGTATCAATATGCCCGACCCATGGCCGGCAGGCATTGATGATCCGCACCCGGGCAGGGCGTCAGCTGCGTTGCAGGGAAAAACTCAGCACGGCATCGATGTCATCGACCCCCAGACGCAGCATCAGCAAGCGGTCCAGGCCGACCGCCACACCGGCACAATCCGGCATCCCGTGCTCCAAGGCTCCAAGCAAACCCCGGTCGACCCGGATCGGCGCCAGACCCTGCGCGCGACGCAGGCAGTTGTCGGCCTCGAAGCGCGCTGCCTGTTCACCTGCATCGGTCAATTCATGGAATCCGTTGGCCAGTTCGATGCCCTGGAAGAACAATTCGAAACGCGCCGCGGTGCGGCCATCCTCGTTCAAGGTCGCCAGCGCCGCCTGGCTGGCCGGATAATCGGTCACGAAACACAACCGCTCTGCGCCCAGATACGGCTGGATCAGGTGGCTCATCAGCAGGTCGAGCCAACCGTCCCGTGCCAGGTCCATGCCCTCGGCACCCAGCACATGACTGCGAAGTGCAACCTGGCGCAGGTCTTCTGCGGAAGCATCGAGGACATCGATCCCCAGCGCCGATTCGAAAACCTCGCGGTAGCTGCGGTGCTCGACCTCAAGGTCCGGCCTGTCCAACGCGAGGCCTGTCACGGTCGCGACCTCGGTCATCAATCGCGCAACGTTGAAGCCCGGCCTGTACCATTCCAGGATCGTGAACTCGGGATTGTGCAGCCGCCCCGCCTCACCGTCGCGAAACGCCTTGCAGATCTGATAGATCGCACCCGTCCCGGCGGCGAGCAGACGCTTCATCGCGAACTCGGGCGAGGTCTGGAGGTAAAGATCGCTGCCGCGCGGGAAGATCGGCCCCCGGTAACGCGCACGTAGCGGCTGCAACGACGGATCCGTGCCGGCACTCGTGCCTACCAGCGGGGTCTCGACCTCAAGCACCTCCGCCGCGGCGAAATAGCGGCGCAGATCGGCCAGCATAACGGCACGTGCGCGCAGGGCCTCCAAGCCCGCACCCGGCCGCCAGTCGGCATTCACCGGCAGCTTATTCGTCCCTGGCCCGACTGACATATTCACCGGTACGGGTATCGACCTTGATTTTTTCGCCGGTCTGCAGGAACAGTGGCACCCGCACCACCGCGCCAGTCTCCAGGGTCGCCGGCTTGCCGCCGCCACCGGAGGTATCACCTTTCAGGCCCGGATCGGTCTGAGTGACTTCCAGCACCACGAAGTTGGGCGCCTCGACCGCGATCGGCGAGCCGTTCCACAACGTGACCATGCATTCGTCCTGCTCTTTGATCCATTTGACCGCATCACCCATCGCATTGGCGTCGGCCTGACACTGTTCGAAGGTGCCGTTGTCCATGAAGTGCCAGAATTCGCCGTCGTTGTACAGATATTGCAGGTCCCGGTCGACCACATCGGCGGCTTCGACCGTTTCCCCCGAGCGGAAGGTCTTTTCAAGTACCCGCCCGGTCTTGAGGTTGCGTATCTTTACGCGGTTGAATGCTTGGCCTTTGCCCGGCTTGACGAATTCGTTTTCAATAATGGTGCAGGGGTCGCCGTCGAGCAGCAGTTTCAGACCACCCTTGAATTCACTTGTGCTGTATGTCGCCATTCGATCCTCGCAATTATCAAGAGCAACCAAAGCCGCAAATGATACCTCTTTCCCCAGCTTGCTTGGAATCGGAAGCGTGGCAGCGCGAGATGGCGGAAGCCGTTACCGATCCGATGGAACTGCTGCGCCTGCTCGACCTGGATCCGGCGCAAATGCCGGGGATACTGCGTACGCGGCCCGGCTTTCCGCTGCGCGTGCCACGCTACTTCGTCGGCCTGATGAGGCGGGGTGACGCAAGCGACCCCCTGCTGGCGCAGGTGCTGCCCCTGGCGGCAGAGGACGAAGCGGTCGCGGGTTACGTGCACGACCCGGTCGGCGACCAGGCATCATCACAGGCCAACGGCATCCTGAAGAAGTACCACGGACGCGCGTTGATGATCACCACCGGTGCCTGCGCGGTGCACTGTCGCTATTGTTTCCGCCGGCATTTCCCGTATACCGAGCAATCGGTCCTGCGCCATTGGCAGGCTGCCCTGGACAGGCTGCGCGATCTCCCGGATACCACCGAACTGATCCTCAGTGGTGGCGACCCCCTGAGCCTGTCCGATCAGCGCCTCGGTGAACTGATCGCCCAGGCCGAAACGATCCCTCAGCTGCAACGCCTGCGCATCCACACCCGACTGCCGGTGGTGCTGCCCGGCCGCGTGACATCGAGGCTCGAACATGTTCTGTCCCGCAGTCGCTTCCCGACCGTGGTGGTGATCCACTGCAACCACCCCAACGAGGTCACCGCCAGGCTCGGCGAGGCACTCATCAGGCTGAGGGCCGCCGGGGCACATCTGCTCAATCAGTCGGTGTTGCTCAAGTCTGTCAACGATGATGCCGATACCCTGGAAAACCTGAGCGAGTCGCTTTTTCGGAGCGGGGTCATGCCGTACTACCTGCATCTCCTTGATCCGGTCGCCGGTGCCGCGCACTTTGATGTCGGCTTGGCACGGGCAAAGGTGCTGTTGAACGAGCTGCAGTCTCGCCTGCCTGGCTACCTGGTACCGCGCATGGTGCAGGAAATCGCAGGCGAACCCTGCAAGACGCCAGTGGCGTGTTTGTGAACCGGATCGCAGCCGGGACTGCAAATATCGCGGGTGCGCGACTAAGATTGCCCATTGATGCGAGTGATAATGCTGTGATCAAGTGGCATGAGACCGCCAGGAAGGCGCCCCGCGCGTTATCTGAAACACAAACACCCAGGTGTTGGCGGCCAATTTGAACCACCCAGAAAACAACCCGGACACCCCTGAGACAGGCAAATCGGCTGAGATCTCGCAGCGTCCGCTGCTTGGCCTTCAGATCCCGAACCAGTCGGCGCCGAAGGCCGACAACATCCTGCTCGACCAGCGTGAAACCGAGGCATGGTTCGCTGCCCTGCCCATGGCCAACGTCGGCGAGACGGCGCGCCAGATCTACAGCACGCTGGTGGAGTTCAACCGCGTCGAAGTGCCCGACCTGTTGCGCGCGAAGACAGTCGAGAAGTTCCGGCCGCCAGTCGAATACATCACCACCAACCTGCAGAAATACTACGTCGACACAGGCCTGCCGCTGTCGCCAAAGGGCTGGAAGACGGCCTCTCTCGCCCGCGAACTGCAAAAGGAGATGGCGATCTCGTACAAGGTGGTCGTCGAGCGCATGATCGCCGGGGACAGTGCCAGTTTCGATCGGCGCCTGCTGGTGATCGCCCTGCACCGGGCGCTCTACTATCTCGGACAGACCTTGCTGCAGAACGCCTTGATCTACGTCGGATGGCCAGAAGGGATCTGGCGCGAAATCAACAGCATCTACGCTTACGCATCACAGAACAATGTGCACCACGTGCCGGTCAAGTCAGACGACGGCAAGGGCAGCAACACAACCAGCATCGAGGACCTGTTCAAGTCGTTGATGCTGTTTGCCAGCGCGACCCCGTTCCGGTTGCGCCAGAGTCATGCGCGTCTGCTGTTCTCGCGCCTGTCCGAGTGGTCCTCTTACACCACCATCCTCAGCAAAGACGACGGTGGCACCAGCCTGGGCCGGTTCAACGTGGACCTTTGGTCCGACTCCGCGCCGATGCATAACTCACTGCGTACCCCGATGCCCGGCAAACGTATGGCCATCCTGGATGTCCGCGAACTGCTGAAGAAACTGCGCGGCGACTTCGAAGAAGCCCCCTGGGACAACCGTTCGGGCCTGCAATCGGGAAAGCCGGTGGTCACGCGGCCCCTGCTGCGACTGCTGATCGTGGCGTGGAGCCGTCCACCCGATCGCCGCTTCGTCCGTACCAAGCTGAATTTTGATCTGCGCGTGGTCGCGGGGCTGCATGCGATCCATGCCAACCTGCAGGCCGACGAGAACCCGCCCTATGCCACCGCTCGCGCGGCCCTGTTCAAACTCGACGAGACCGACGCACCGCCATCGGGCACTCGGAACAAGATCACCTGGACATCGGGAAGCCTGGAAAACGCCTCGCTCGCCCCGCTGGACAGCGACTTCGTCAGCAGTGATTCGCTGTTGGCCGACAGCTACCTCGCGACCGGGCGTGGCCAGGCCTATTCATCGACGCTGAACGAATTTGTCGAACCGGCCATTGATTCAGACGAAGAACCAGACGAAAGACGCCACTCGGTGAAAACCGTCAACGAGAGCGCGGGTGGCTACTGCATACGTTGGCAGGGCGAGAACATCCCTCGGGTCAAGATCGGCGAACTGGTCGGTGTCGAGTCGCCAGCGGATCGCCGCAAGTACGGCCTGGGGGTGATCCGCTGGATGAAACAGCTGTCGGATCATGATCTGGACCTCGGCCTCGAAGTAATTTCGACCCGATGCGAGGCAGCAGATGTGCGCGAAGCCGCAAAATCCTCCCCGCGCAACCGCGCGCCTGCGTTCAAGTGCCTGGTCATCAACGACACAGACCCGTCATCGAACGCGACCGCGAGCCTGGTGATGAGCGCAATGAGCCTGCAGACCGGGGTCGACCTGTGGTTGTCGATTGGTGGCAGGGAGCAGATGATCCGTCTCACCAAGCTGGTGGAGTTCAGTAGTGCTTTCGCGCGCTATCATTTCGAATTGGTCCAGTCCGAAGAAGACGACCTGTCCGATCGCGTTCGCCCCGGCGACGAATTCAACGATCTCTGGAGCAACCTATAGATGCCTGACCGGCCAGTGAATACAGGCAAAGGAACGTCAAACTGTGCCCGCCAACGCTGAAATCTCACTACCTCCTGTCGAACTGACAGGCAACCCGGTTGAAATGCTGGTCGCCGGCTGCGCCCTGGCCGTGGCCGATGGCTTCGCCAATGCGCTGCGCAATCAAGGCCAGGCGGCACACCTGAAGATTGCGGAAACCCCTTCTTCCCTCAATCAGCTGCTCCTCGCAGACCCATGCGACCTGGTCATCCTCAATGCCGACACCTTTGGCGCATCGGCAGCCGACGCGATAGGAAGGATCCGCAACGCCGCACCGAGTGCCAGTATCCTGCTGGTTGCGCGCGACCCGTCCGCCCATCGGCGACTGGCGATCGATCATGCACTGCAGGACCTGCTCGACATCAAGGATGAGGAACATGTGGCGCTCGCCGTAAGGCGCGAACACATGGCGCAAAAGCAGCGCCACGAGACCGCTCGTCTGAGGCGACAACTGGACGAGGCCGAAGAACGCAGCAATCTGCTGGTGCAAAGCTCACGTGACGCCATCGCGTACATTCACGAGGGCATGTATCTGAACACCAACCAGGCCTACCTGGACATGTTCGGCTACGAATCCGCCGACGAGTTGGATGGGCTGCCGATCATGGACATGATCGACGCAGAATCGCGTGGCGCATTCAAGGCCGCCCTGCGAAAGATGCACGAGTCCGGCAAACACGCCGAGGAATTCCGTTGCGTCACCGGCGACGGCCAGGGTTTCAGCGCCCTGATGGAATTTTCGCCCGCACGCATCGATGGCGAGCGCTGCACTCAGGTCATGATCAGGGATCAGAGCCAGAACCTGGCCCTGCAGCAGCGAATTGAAGAACTCACCAGCAAGGATCCGCAGACCGGCTTTTTCAATCGCCAGGCCTTTATGGAGAGACTGGATGCCTTGGTCAGTCAGGCGAAGAATACGCAGGCGACGCATTCCCTTGTGCAGTTGTCGATCACGAACTACACGAACATGCGCGAGAGCTGCGGCTTCGCCTGTGCCGAGCAGATGCTGACCGAGGTCGCCAGCATCCTGGCGGCCACCATGAACCAGGCACACTCGATCGCGCGGTTCGGCGACCACGATTTCATGATCCTTTCCGACGACGAAGAGCCGGCGCTGGAAGTGGCCGAACGCTGCCTGCACAACCTGCGCAACCATGCGTTCAAGAGCATCCAGAATTCACCGGTCAAGCCCGTGTATTCGATCGGCGTGACCCGCACCACAGCCGGCAAGGAGATCAGCGCTCATGAACTGATCAACCGTTCATGCCGCGCTACCAGTATCGCCCGCTCGGAGGGAGAAAATCGCGTCGTCTTCTACAACGACGAGATACCGAGCGACACGAAACACATGGCCGACGCCGATGCCGCGGTAGTCAGGCTGATCGACGACGCCCTGGCCAACGATGGTTTCCGCCTGAAGTACCAGCCGATCGTAAGCCTGCAGGGCGATACGCGTGAGAACTACTCGGTGTACCTGCGTCTGATCGGTGAAGGGGGCAAGGAATTGGTGCCCGACGTCTTCCTGTCGCCGGCGCGTGACGCCAGCCGCCTCGCCGAGATCGATCGCTGGGTAGTGCGCAATGCCATCCGCGAGATGGCCAGCCACCGCAGGGACGGAAAAAAGATCGTCTTCTACATCATCCTGTCCCGTGCAGGGATCGAAGACGACTCGATGCTGATGTGGATCTGTGACTGCCTTCGGGAGTTCCGTGCAAAGGGTTCATGGTTCGTGTTTCAGTTCCGAGAGAACGATCTTCGCAGTTCATTGCAGCCGGCTCGGGACCTGATCAGCGGACTGCGGAGGATCAACTGCCGCATAGCGCTCAACAACTACAGGGATACGGCGCAACCGCTGCTGAACCACCTCGAGATCGATATCGTGAAGCTGTCGCCCGAGTACATGCGTAATCTGGCGATTGATAGCGAGCAGCAGGAGAAGATGAGCAGCGTCAATTCACAGCTTCAGGCCGATGGCTACAAGACCATCGCGAGCAGTGTCGAGGACGCCAGCAGTCTGGCAATCCTGTGGAACATTGGCATCAACTACATCCAGGGCTATTTCCTGCAGGAACCCTCGAACGCGATCGTGTTTGAAGAGTAGCTGCATGCAAGCGGCTGATCAAAAAAAATAAGCCCCCGCAGGGGCTTATTTCGGCAGTCGCCCCTGCGGCGCCCTACCAGGGCATGAACGAATTCATGAACGACATCGGCCGCCCGATGTTGTTGTTCATGCGCGCCAGATCCACCTGCATGTACTGTGTCGAGCGCCCCATCGTGTGGGTGGCATGGGTCATCGACTGAATGGCGCCGTCCATCGAGTCGAGATTGGCCAGCATCGGCTCGAGTGTCGCCACCTTGTTGTCGATCGAATCCATCGTGACCGTCATGGCGCGAATATTCGCGGTCAGCTGGCTCATGTTCTCGGAGACATTCTGCATATTGCCCGCGAGGGTCGTCATGTTGGTGTCGACGCTGATCGCCAGGTAGTGCACATCCCGGGCGAGGTTATAGATGAGGTAGAAGCCGTATGCCGCCAGAATGATGAAGGCGAACAGCGAAGGATAGACGATGAGTTCCCAGCGCCGCGCACTGGATTCGAAGACCTCCGAAAGTCTCGCATACCCGGCGTTGGCGTCGGCAACAACGTCAGCGACATCATTGGTATTGCCCACAGTCGATCCTCTGTATTTCGTTTATCGGTACCTGCTAAAGTTACCATAAACCATCACACAAAGGATATAAGCAGTATTTGTCCGCGCACTGGCTGCGGGCCGGGTTCGCCGGACGAGGAAGACTCGGGCGTGGCATTCATTGTCGCAACTGATCGCCGCGACCGTCGCCCTCCTTCTGCATCAACTCTATGATTTGCTGCAACTTTTCCCCGTTTCCTTCCGCTTTCAGCCGAAGGCCCGCCTCGAAGTAGGCATCCAAAGCCTGCGCCGGCCTGCCCATCGACTGGTACAGGTTGCCAAGTTCGCCGAAGGCGTCGGCATCTCCCGGAAAGACCGACAACATCTCCATGTAGGCCGCTTCTGCGGCCTCAAAGTCACCATTCCAGTAGGCCCGCCGTGCCTGCTGCACGAATTCATCGCGCGTCATCTGGCCGGCAAGCGGCGGATCGCCACCTTCGACAACTGCCGGCCGGAAGGGGTCATCCGCGGGCGCCGCACCTGCCGCGGCGGCGGATGGAGCAAATCGTGGATCGCTATAAACCGGGATGCTGCCGCCGATCAGCTTTGGTGCCTTGCGCGGCGGCGCCGGCCTGTGCTCGCCATCCGGCGTCGCATCCTGAGTGGGTGACAATGCCTGACCTGGCTTCGAAATCGACTTCCCGGCCACCTCGTCAAGCGGCGCCAGTCGCGGTCCCGACGCAGAAACCGCCTCGTCGATTTCCGATGCCGGCGCAACCCTGTTGGAGGATGCGCCATCCGCGGTCACACGCGGCCAGTCGATCACGCCAGCGACCATCAGTCCGGCGACGCCAAATCCGAGAAAACCCAAAAGCACCAGATGGGTGGCGAGCCACCCGACAATGATCGACAGAAGATTGCCCGGCATCCGCGTCGTCAGGCCAGCACGTTGGCGTACAGCACGGCCGCCAGGGCATTCCACTCTGCCGCACCCTTGCCACGCGGCTCCTGTTCAAACACCGCCAATCCCTCGCTGAAGGAGCGCCGGTAAACGGTACGCTGCGACAGACGCGGCTTGAGATGGCGGATGCCCGGCAGGGAAACCAGCGCGGCAGCGGCCTCATCCGACTCGCGGACTGCATGATGGGTGTCGGCACGATTGATGAACCCCAGGATCTCAGGTTTGCGTTTGCCGACGACAGAGTCGACAAAACGCAGAAAACGCTGGGTCGACCAGATATCCGCCTGGCTGGGCGGCACGGGCACCAGAAGACGGTCCGCGATCATCACCGCCAGCTTGAGGTTCTCCATCGATGCCGTGCCGACGTCGATCAGGATTTCCTCGTGCTCCGCCAGGAGGTTGCCACGGTCCTCCATCTGCGCCGAATCCAGCCGTTCGACCATTGGCTGAAACCGTTCCTCCCTGCGCACCTCGAGCACGTCGGTCAGCGTCGCCTGCGGGTCGGCATCGATCACAGCGACATTGCGCTCCGCCATCGCCAGCCAAATCGCGAGATTGAAGGTAACGGTGCTCTTTCCCGATCCGCCCTTGAGACTCCCTATCACCGTGATCATCAAGATCCCCGCTGGATTCTAGCTGCCGCTGCACCAACTGCAGGATCCGCTGAACTGCGACTCCTGATAGGTCGTTACCCAGCCGGGCAGATGGTCCTGGGTGAAACCGAAGCTTTCGGGATGACGCGGAGGCGCCTCGACGCGGCCGGCCACACTGCGGCCATAGGCGGTCGGCCGGAAGGCATTGTCGTTGCGCCAAGGCATGCCGGCGGCCGCTTCAGGCCGCCAATACCCACGCCCTGTTGCAGCATAGCGCGGATCGGCGAGACTGACTGCCGCGACCGGCCTGGAAGGCGACCGTGAAGGCCGCAAGTCCGCGGCGCCGCCGGGCGCATAGAAAGGCGTCCGATACCCGGCGTAATTTGACGCATAGCTCGGCGCCGGCCGCCAGCTGCCGATGGCTGGAGCATAGGCCGGTTGAGCCGGCCGGAAACCCGCCATCTGCGGCGCCGACCGCATCGGATTACGCTGTGCCTGCACCACCGGGACTGAGCCGGCGCGCCACGGCTGATCGGCGGGGCGCCAGGCAAATTGCCGCGCAAACAGGGGCAGCTGCTGCGGCCACATCTGTGCCATTCCATTGAATGGCTGCGTCCAGACCGGGGCATGGTAGGGGACCATCTGCTGTTGCGGATAGTAGTGCGCGGCCGGCTGATATCCGGTGTACGCGTAACCGTACTGCCCGGCCCAGGCCGGTGCCTGCTGGACATAGGGAAACTGACCGTAGTGATCCCGGCGCGGCGGCTGGTAGGCCACAGGTGCGGGACTGCGTGGGCGGAACGATGGCAGATTGGCTACGGGGTGGTAGGGACGCACCTGGGCCACCGGCGCAAACCCCGGCTCCGGTCGCCACTGCTGGCCAAAGGCGTGGGCGCTGTCTACCGGGAGCAGATAGCCTCCCAGAATAACGATCCCACCCAATGCGATCATTTGCCTTCCAAACTTCATGCTCATCCTCTCGTAATTCCGGCTGGCGATCCTCCGGTGGGGCCGCCAGTGATTAGCTGCAAAAACAACAGCAGTCTAAGTCTGCCCCAGGGGGCATCAGCGCCAAGCCGGCCAATAGGCACCATAGGGGCTCGGCAACATCCCCGGCATTGTCGGATACGGTATCCCTGCGTCCGCCGAGGTCCGGAGCGACCTGTTGGCAGCCTGAATTTCCTCGTAGGTCCGTTTGCGCTTGGCCGGGGCCGGCCGAAACTGTGAATGCGCGTCGGCGCCGTAAGGCGCCAAATCCACCTGGTCCCGGGTCACTGACGCTTCGTCGAACAGCGCCCCCCGACCATCCGGTCGAAAACTCACGCCGACATCGCGACCGCGTCCCACCGGCTCCACCTTGCGGGACACCGCACGCCTGCTCTCGAACAGCGGTGCTTGCCAGCGGCGCTGGTACTCCGTCGCCATCGGGTGGCTGTACCCCGGCTGATCGGCAACGCGACCGGACGCCGCCACATGCGGCCGCCAACGGCCCGCAATGGCCGACGGGTCATTGCGATACCAGGGTCGGAACTGCGGGCGCTTGGTCACCGAGGAGTAGCCGGACCAAGCCGGGTACGCCGCCTGCGCCGTGGAAAGCGGCGCAAGCCCCAAGCCAACGCTGGTGGCGAGCCCCAGGGCGAGCCCCACGGAAAGCACTCTTGCAACCAATATCCCTTCCTCCAGGTCCTGCAGGACCCGACGAACTGCGTGGCGCCTGCCTAGAACACAATATATAAGCTATTGACTGAGAGTCAACCACAATATGTTGTGTAGAAAACCTGTGGAAAACGGTGTACAAGCTGTTTGCGGATTGTGCAGAATCGGAAACTGACAGCTTTTTCGCAGTAATTTCATGCCTTTATCGCAAACCTCCGCGGCCACGGCGGGAAACACCCTGATGGCAACCGGCCCATTGTCGGGATCCGGCTTGCCCGCGCTGGGACGTTGGCACAATACGAAGGGAAGACGCCACCGACGGGTCGGCGCGCCAGATTCACCAATGGGGGAAATAAGGCTGATAGGCCGGCATCGGTGGCGCGGGCATCATCGGGTACGGCAGGGGTGGCGGCGTCAGCGGCTGCGGCGTTGCGGATTCGGCCTGCAATTCCTCGTAGGTGCGCCTGCGTTTGGCCGGGGCCGGCCGGAACTGCGTATGCTCATCCGACTGAAACGGGTGATTTGCGACCCCTCCCTGGGGTGCCACCACATACCCGTCGTTTGAATCGCGCTCGTCCGGGCGAAACCGCAACCCAAGGTCCTGCCCGCGCGTAATCGGAACGGCCTTGCGGGCACCGGATCGCGGGGAGGCGAACGGCCTATCGCTGCTGTTGCGCTGCGCCGCCGCGAACGGCCGTCTGCCGTCGACACGGCCAGCCACACGGGTCGCGGTGCCTGCCATGCGCGCCGCCGAATCCGCCGCAGTGGCCGTCAATCGAAAACCCGGCTCATGCACCTTGAACGGCTGACGGTGGGCCGTCGAATCGCCATGAAACGCGGCACCGGCTGCGGAATTCGGCAACAGCACAAGCAATGCCGGGGCGACAAACCCAAGCACCAAGCCCAGGGATAACATCCGCAACGCCACGATCCAGACCTCCAGCTTACACATCGGGCAACCGACAACCCGCAGCCACTGATATTGGCGGCCGCCGCTACCCTTACTTCATGTGCCTAGCTTTAGTTTAGACCGTCTCCGCCAGGTTTCCCCAAACTTTTCAATTGGATACCCCTTCTTCCTGAGGTTTTCTTTCGGCTTGCGGCGACCCTGGGCTTAGACGCCGCCGTGGCGCGGACAGGCGTGGTCGACGAAACTGCCGGCTCTATCGCCGCTGGAGCTGTCTTGGCCTCGGCCGCAGCCTCTCCCGAGGCACCCGGCTTGGCCTGTTTCACCGCCACCCGCTTGCCACTGCCCTTTGCGGCCTTGACCGTTCCTTTGCGCGGGGCCGCTTTCTTCCTGGTAGCCTGTCTTGCGGTCGGCGTCTTCTGCACCGCCTTTGCGTCAGCAGCGGGCTTCTCCTGCGCCTGCACCCTGGGCTGTCGATCACGTGAATCATGACCCGCCGCCTGCACCCCAGCAGTCGCCTTGACTGCCGGCGCTGCAGTCTCCTCGGGTTTCACTGTCGTGACAGCCGACGACGGTGTCTGGGCTGCCCGCGCTGTTGCCGGTGCCGCCTGAGCGCCGGATTCGTTCTGTCTTTTCGGCGGTGGGACCCTCACCGGCTGTTTCGACCTGAAAACCCCGCCAACGATATCGACCAGCGCGACGACACCGCCGATCACTGCGAACATCACCGTCGCAAAACCGCTCCATGCGCGGACCCAAAGCGGGTCACCGATGCGCCGGCCGCCCCCCTGGGGGCCACCGTCGGGGCCACCATCAGGTTCACTGCCCTTAGAGAATTTTCTGCATTTCGTGCCGGCCACGGCGCACAGGGAATCGGCCGCGGCGACACAACCCAGAGGAATCACAACCAGCGTAAGCAGGGTCGAGACCAGGACGCCGGAGGCCAGGGATATCGCCATCCCCTGAAAGATCGGGTCGAAGAAGATCACCGAAGAGCCACACACCAGGGCCAGCGCCGTGATCAGGATCGGCCGGGTTCGTGTTTTACATGCACTGATGACCGCATCGACGACCGAATCGCCCTCTTGAATTCGGTGCACGGAAAAATCAACCAGCAGAATCGAGTTGCGCACGATGATACCGGCCAGTGCGATCCAGCCGATCATTGAAGTCGCGGTGAACTCACCACCCCAACCCATCTGAAAGAACAGGGTATGCGCCGGGATGATCCCGAGCAGGGTCAGCGGAATCGGCGCCATGATCAGTGCCGGCACACGGAAGTTGCCAAACTCCCACACCACCAGGATGTAGATCAGGATCAGCGCCGCACCAAACGCGATGCCCATGTCGCGGAACGTCTCGTAGGTGACAGTCCATTCGCCGGCCCATTCGATCGCCGACCGGCTGTCATCGGGCGGCGGCCCGGTGTAGTACATGTGGTCGCAGAGGTGTACCCCGTCGGGGGTGCGACAACCCAGCTCCATGAGCTTGTCTTCGACCTGCATCATCCCGTAGATGGGTGCCGCGAGACGCCCGCCGACATCCGCGACCACGTACTCGACCGGTCGCAGATCCTTGTTGTAGATGATGTCCGACTCGGTGCGCCGTTCGAACACCCCGAGTTCGCGCAGCGGTACACTGCCCCCGGTGTTCGGTGTCTGCACCAGGATGTCGCCGAGACGGTTGATCTGCGACCGCTCCGCCATGGGGACCTGGATGACGATATTGATCGGCTCGTGACCGGCGCGCTGCTTGACGTCGCCGAGCACGAATCCACCCAACGCCATCGACAGCTCACGGTTGATGCTTTCCACCGAGATGCCACGCCGCTGCGCCTTCTCCTGATCAACCTCGAAGTGCCAGTAGTCGTAGGGTTCGCGCATGTAGTTGTCGACATCGCGCAGGCTCTCGGTCTGGGCGAACATGGCCGTGAGGTCCCTCGCGACCTGACGCCGGGTCTCGGGGTCAGGTCCGTGCACCTCGGCAACCACGGACTGCAGAACCGGCGGCCCCGGTGGCATTTCGACAATCGAGAAACGTGCGCGCGTACCTTCCACCAGCGCCTTTACCTGCTCGCGGGCATCCACTGCTATCTGGTGGCTCGAACGCTTGCGCTCGGTCTTGTTCAGCAGCTGCAGCTGAACCTCGGCCTGCCACGGCGACTGACGCAGGTAGTAGTGACGGACCATGCCGTTGAAATCGAACGGCCGTGCCGTGCCGACGTAGATCTGCGCCGCTGTCACTTCGGGCATGCGGCGCAGACGCTCGGCAATCACGTGCGCCATGTTGCCGGTGTCCGCCAGGGGCGTACCTTCCGGCATGTCCAGCACCACCGAAAACTCGGGCTTGTTGTCCAGCGGCAGCATCTTGACCGCCACCCACTTGAAATAGAAAAAGGAGCACATCACCAGCAGCGTGCCCCACATCGCCAACTTGAACAGCCGCGCTTTTCGCGGGTCGAGTATCATCGGCATCAGGATGCGGCGATACAGGCCTTCGAGCCACTCAGCTTCCTTGTGCTCGCGCTTCTCTGCGCTCTCAAGGTACTGCATGGTCGGACGGAACATGCCATGGATCGCGAACCATGGTGTGAATACGAAGGCGGCAAACAACGAGATGCCCATCGCCACTGAGCCAAGTACCGGGATCGGCAGCATGTAGGGACCCATCATCCCGGTCACCGCACCCATCGGCAGCAGCGCGCCAATGACCGTGAGGGTCGCCAGGATGGTCGGGTTGCCGACCTCGCGGACCGCATCGACCGCGGTCTCCAGGTTCGTCTCGCCCTCTTCCAGCCAGCGGCGATAGATGTTTTCGACCACCACGATGGCGTCGTCGACCAGGATACCGATCGAGAAAATCAGCGCGAACAGCGATACCCGGTCGATGGTGAAATCGAGCAGCAACGCGCACAGGATCGTGAACAGCAGCACCACCGGGACCACGAACAGTACGACGAAGGCCGGCTTGAGCGCGCGAAACGCGATCCACACCAGCAGAAACACAAACATCGTGGCAATGAACAGCTTGAAGATCAGGTCATTGACCTTCTGCTCCGCGGTCTGCCCGTAGTTGCGCGTGATGCTGATGTTCACATCGTTGGGGATCAGCCGACCACGCAGGTTCTCGACCCGATCGATAATCGCGTCGGCGACATCGACACCATTCGTACCCTTCTTCTTAGCCACCGCAATCGTCACCGCCGGCACGCTGACTGCGCGATCAGGATCTTCGGAGGCAGCACCTGTGTAATAGGCAACGGTCTGCGAGGCGTCTTCGGGACCCTGGCGCACATCGGCGACGTCGTGCACATAGACCGGCACACCATTGTGGCTGCCCACCTGCAGGCGGTTGATGTCCTCGACCGATTCGAGAAAGGCACCGGACACCACCATCATATGCGAGCCACCGGACTCGACGCCGCCCATCTGCGTCTCGACGTTGGATGCGGTGATTGCCTGGGCGACCTGACCGAGGCTCAGGCCGTAACCGGCCAGGCGCTCGGGATAGACCTCCACGGTCACCTGCTCCGCTCGTCCACCGACCACGAAACTGTCGCCTGTGTCGGGTATCTCCTTGATGTGCTGTAACACCGACTGCGCCAGACGCCGCAGCTGCGAATCGTCGACATCCGGCACACCGTCGCCGTTGTAGTCGTGCTCCGACCACAGGGTCAGCGTGACGACCGGCACATCATCGATACCCTTTGCCTTGACGAGCGGCGGCTTCACGCCCGACGGGATCCGGTCCATGTTGGACTCGAGCTTGTCGTTGACCTTGACCAGCGAGTTCTCCATCTCCTCGCCAACATCGAACTGGATGGTCACGATCCCCATGCCGCGCTGACTGGCCGAGTAGACGTGATCGACGCCCTCGATCTCGTACATGATGCGTTCGAGCGGCTGCACCGCGAGTGATGCCACCTGCTCGGGTTCGGCGCCCGGGTACTGTACGATCAGGTCGATCATCGGCACCGAAATCTGCGGGTCTTCCTGGCGCGGGGTGACCAGCAGCCCGAGGATGCCGAGCATGAGCATGGCCAGGTAAAGCAGCGGCGACAGCGGCGACTTGATAAAGAACTTCGCCATGTTGCCGGCCAAGCCAAGGTTGCTGGCAGGTGCGGCGCCTTCCTCCGAGGGCCCGGAGGGCCGGTTTTCACGATCGCTCATGCGTTTGATCTAATCCAGTTAGCTGCTTCGCGGCACCAGCCGCAACCAGTGGCACACCAGGTGCCTGCGCGGTTCACTCGCCGCGGCTCCGCGTCATGATGTCCGGCCCCGGATTGGGGTACACACGGTCCCCCGGGGCAATACCGGAAAGCACCATGGTCATGCCGTTGTCCAGGCGTTTGCCCTGGCGAACCATGCGCAGTTCCGGTTCGCCCTTTTCGTTCTGAATGTACACGACCGGCAGACTGCCACGGTAGCGGATGGCCGTGCTCGGAATCACCGGCAGCTGACTCTTGGCGGGCCCACTGGTATCAGGAATCAGCACCTTGGCGTACATGCCTGGCTTCGACACACCCTGGGGGATGTCGAACTTCACCTTGACCGTGTGGCGCTGGACGTCAGCCATGGGGAAGATCTGCGCGACCCGTATCGCGACGGGTTCTGGATGATTGTCGAAAGTCGCGGCGTTCTGCAGCACGCTCATCGGCTGCAGCCCCTGCGCGAGGCTTGCCGGCACATCCACCTCGATCTGCAGCCAGGTAATGTCGGCAAACTTGAGCATCGGCTGACCGGGTTGGACGGTATCGCCCTCTTCGACGTACTTCTCGACGATCACGCCGTCGAACGGCGCCAGGCTCTTGGCATCACGCAGCTTGGCGTCGATCGCACGAATCTCCGACTGCGCGCGCAACATTGCACTGCGTGCCTGCTCCATCCGCGTCCCGGAGGCGTACAGATCGGCACTGCGTTCCGCACCGCGGTCACGCTGGCCGAAGAAATCCTCCGCCGGCCGGGTGAACATCTGATCGAACAGGTTTGGGATCGCCATCCCGCCAGGGGCATTCTTGGATTGCGGCGACCAGAGTTCACGTGAGTACTGCACGCCGGCATTTCGCAGGTCGGCATCGGCCGCAGCCGCCTGTGCATAGGCCGCGCTGCGCTTGGCCAGCAGTTCGTCCTCGTCCAGCGCGACCAGGGTCGTCCCGGAGTCGAACAATTCGCCCTCTATACCGGCGATGAACTTGACGCGGCCGGGCAGCTGCGCCGCCAGCGTCACCTCTTTGAAAGGCACTACATTACCGCTCAATACCACGGTCGGGGTCTCTGACGACTCCTTGACGACGAATACGTCCTCGAAGTCGCGGTCCCGTGCGAATGTCGACACGGAAAGCGCTACGACTGCAGCGGTGACTGTGGCAATCAATGTCTTATGCATTATTGTTTAACCTGTTTCTGCAACGGGCGACTGAAAATCCGGCACGGACGCCGCCCGGGCCCTGCTTGAGGTTGAATGGCTTTAGCAAGATTGTTGCGCGGAAGGTGCAGCATTGACGAGTTCAGCGGCAATTCTGGATATCCTCCCTCGGAGCGCGTAACGATTTCGAACCGCCGATGGCGTTTGAAGCTTCAACAAGGCCGCTTTAACTCCCTGAACATGCGCGAAAAAATCGCTCGTCTACGTGGAATTACGCGACCTTTTGAGGTCCGTTTCGAGTATTGCTGAGTGGCGCGATTATCCGCCAGTAAGGACGTCGATTGCAATAAAACGATGGCCTCCCACGTTATGCTGCAGCGCACACAGCGGCGCCAAATCAGTGATTCGTGCCCCCGCTGTGCCCACAGTCGCCAACACTCCGGGCGCGCAGAACCTACACGCACCCGGAGACAACGCGCTACCATGCGCGAAACAACCGCTGAGGATACGAGGAGCAAGGTCATATGCGTGGTGCCGGCCCGGTCATAGAGACCCGTCTCAAACATCTGGAAGCCCACCTCGAACAGGAGAACCCGGTTCTGCTGACCACGGTACAGAGCTTTCGTGAACTCGATAACGTGGCCTACCGGATGGGCCTGTTCAACCCCGAACAGTCGTTCGCCACGCAGATACCCTGGTGGCCGCTGATCTCAGTGCTTGGCACCTTCTCCGCGGGGAAATCGACGTTTATCAACCACTATCTGGGCAGCAAGCTGCAGCGTAGCGGCAACCAGGCGGTCGATGACAAGTTCACAGTACTGTGCTTCAGCAGCCACTCGACCACCCACGCCCTGCCGGGCCAAGCGCTCGATTCGGACCCGCGATTCCCTTTCTACAAGATCAGTGGCGAGATCGAGAAGGTTGCCTCGGGCGAAGGATCACGCATCGATGCCTACCTGCAGCTGAAGACCAGCCCGAGCGCGGCGCTGCGTGGAAAGATTCTGATCGATTCCCCGGGATTCGATGCCGACGCGCAACGCACGTCGACGCTGAAGATCACAGACCACATCATCGACCTGTCCGACCTGGTGCTGGTGTTTTTCGACGCACGCCACCCCGAGCCGGGCGCGATGCGTGACACACTTGACCACCTGGTCAGCAAGACAATCAACCGCGCCGATTCCGGCAAGTTCCTGTACATCCTCAACCAGATCGACACCACGGCGCGCGAGGACAATCCGGAAGAGGTGGTCGCGGCATGGCAGCGCGCGCTTGGCGAGCGCGGCCTCACCGCAGGGCGTTTCTTCACCATATACAACCAGGAGGCCGCCAGCCCGATCGCCGACGAGGCACTGCGCCGGCGTTTCGAGGGCAAGCGCGATGCCGACCTCGGAGAGATCCACGAACGCATGGCACAGGTGGAGATCGAACGTGCCTATCGCATTGTCGGCTCGCTCGAGAAGACCGCGCGCAGTTTCGAGGAGAAGGTCATCCCGGCGCTCGACCAGATGCTCGCGCGCTGGCGCAAACGCACACTGATCGGCGATGCGGTGGTAGCGGCACTGCTGATCGGCGGCTTCATCGCCATCACATCGAAACTCGGTCAATGGGACGGAATGCATTTGAACGCGGCCTGGTGGGATACCCTGACTGCGACGCCGATGAGCATGTATTTCACCGCGCTGGGCATCTACCTGTTGTGGTTGGCAGTGCATTACGGCGTGCGTCGCCTGGCCGCCAAGAGCCTGTTTGGGCCAGCTGAGAGGCTCGGTCAGAAGCTGGGCATACGCGGCAGTCTGGGGTCCGCATTTGCTGCCAACACCAGGTTCTGGCGGAGCATATTCGCCCGTCATCCTGCCGGCTGGTCCAGGCGCAGCCGCCGCCGCATCCAACGGGTGCTGGAGGACGCCGATCGCTACGTACAGGATCTGAACGACCGCTTCACCAACCCGTCAGGCAATCCGCCACTGGATGTGGAGACCGCCCGACTCGACGAACCGGACGACATAGGCCCACTGCCGACGCCAGCGACCGCCGGCAGTCACGACTGAACCTTCTGGACACCTTGGGCGGTCAGGCGAGCGATCGAGCCAGCAGCGCGAGGGATTGGTACCTGTCGACGAAGGCGCTGGAGCGGTATTCGCAATAGGTGTCATCGACACCGGCCACCCTCAGCAGATCGGAGCGTCCGGCCATCACACCGGCCAGCCACAGCCGTGCAGCACGGAGTACCTGCAGCATCGGCACCGATTCCTCCGAAATCTGGGGACTGGCGAAATGCTCGATGCAGTCACCCACAATGGCCGGCAGCTGCCAGTGGCGTGCCAGGAAGGCACCAGCCTCCCAGTGGTCGACACCGATCAGGGTGCGCTCATGATCCTCCAGCGAGCTGCCCGGATTGTCCTGCAGGCGTTTCAGGGCCTCGTCCATTTCGCGCGGCCACAGATGCACCAACAGCAACTCGCCCAGGTTGTGCAGCAACCCGACCAGGTAGGTCGCATCCGGGTCGGGTGGATGCGGGGTACTCGATGCCCGGGCCAGGCCGCTCGCCAGATCCGCCGTTCCCAAAGCCATGATCCAATATTCCTGCATGTCGAAGCGACGACAGGCCGAGGTGTTCAGACCACCGGTCAGCGCCATACCGAACGCAATGTTGCGCACGACGTTGAGGCCGAGGACGCTGACAATCGCGCCCTTTACGGTCAATACCGGTTTACGCGGCGCGTAGAAAGCGGAATTCGCAGTGCCGAGGATCCGCGCACTCAGGGGAGGATCGGTTTCAATCGCCCGCGACAGGGCATCGATATCCACATCCGGGTCTGCCGCCATCGCCAGCAGTGTCGCAGCAGTCGCCGGAAGCGGCGGAATGGATTCGACCTGTATCAATTGTTGAAGAGGCGATTTTTCGTTTTGCACTGGGCCACACGGCAGCATCTTTGATTTCGTCGTTGAGTGCAGCGGCAGATAGCGGGAATTCTTGAAATGTGCACCCCCCGGCCGCGAGATCGCTGACACCCGGACCAAGCGCTCGAATATGACCGTTTGTTGACAAGGTGTAGCATCGACACTATCTTTCGTCGTGTACGAACGACACTTAGTCAGACATGCGTATACCGAAAGAGACATTCAGCTACCCCTACCCGCACCCGGCGGTGACCACTGACGTGGTGGTGTTCACGATCATTGCGGGGCGTCTGAGCACGCTGCTGGTTCGACGGGCCAATCCACCTCACCAGGGGGAATGGGCGCTGCCGGGCGGCTTTCTCGATATCGACGAGGATCTCGATGCCTGTGCCGCCCGTGAACTGGCCGAGGAAACGGGCCTCCGCGGTGTCTACCTGGAGCAGCTCTACACCTTCGGCGCCACGCACAGGGACCCGCGGGAGCGCGTGATCAGCGTCACCTACTACGCGCTGATTCCGCAGGATTCGCTGGCAACACCACGCGCGGCAAGCGATGCCGCTGCCGTTGCTTGGCATGCCTTCGACGCCCTGCCACCGCTGGCGTTCGATCACGAACAGATCATCACCATGGCGCACCGCCGGCTGGTGGCAAAGCTCGACTACTCCACCATCGCGTTTCAGTTCATGCCCGAGACGTTCACGCTCAGCGAACTGCAGTGCGTCTACGAGTCGCTGCTCAACCAGAAACTCGACAAGCGCAATTTCCGCAAGCGCATCCTGTCGCTCGACCTGATCGCTGAGACCGGCCGATCCAGGCGCACCGGCAACCATCGACCCGCCAGGGAATACAGGGCCAAACACCCGAATACCGTGGAGATCATCAAATGATCACGCCAGCGATCCAACTGCACCCGGCCCCGCCCCGCGTCAAGGTGCCGCAGCACCCTGTCTGGCCGCCACTGAGCGACGACGAAAAAGCCGCGCTGAAAGGACGCATCAAAGACCTGCTCAAGGCGCAGAACGGGGTGCTGGTGGCGCACTACTATGTCGACGGTGACCTGCAGGCGCTGGCCGAAGAAACCGGCGGCTGCGTCGCCGACTCGCTCGAGATGGCCCGCTACGGCAGCAGTACGGAAGCCGATACGCTGGTGGTGTGCGGGGTACGCTTCATGGGCGAGACCGCGAAGATCCTCAACCCCGAGAAACGCGTACTGATGCCTGACCTCGGTGCAACCTGCTCGCTCGACGAAGGCTGCCCGGCCGACCTGTTCGGTGCATTCTGCGATGCCCATCCGGATCGCACCGTGGTCGTGTATGCGAACACCAGCGCAGCGGTCAAGGCGCGTGCCGATTGGATGGTGACGTCCGGTATCGCACTGCCGATCGTAAGGCACCTGCACGAACGCGGTGAGAAGATCCTTTGGGCACCGGACAGACACCTCGGCCACTACGTGCAACAGCAGACCGGCGCCGATATCCTGTTGTGGGAAGGCAGCTGCGTCGTCCACGAAGAGTTCAAGGGCTTTGCCCTGGAGAGGCTCAAGCGCCTGCACCCAAATGCCGCGGTGCTGGTGCACCCGGAATCACCGGAGGACGTACTGCAATACGCCGACGTCGTCGGCTCGACGACGGCCTTGATCAAGGCGGTGGCGCAGATGCCGAACGAGGAGTTCATCGTCGCCACCGACGACGGCATCTTCTGGAAGATGCACCAACTGGCGCCGGACAAAAAACTGATATCCGCGCCCACCGCCGGCGCCGGCGCGACCTGCGAGTCCTGTGCCCATTGCCCGTGGATGGCGATGAACGCCTTGCAGAACCTCGAACAGGTCTTGATCACCGGCGACAATGCGATCACCGTCGACCCGGCAACCGGCGCACTGGCCGTCAAGTCCATTCAGCGCATGCTCGACTTCGCGGCTGCGAACGCCATCAGCGGCGCCCTCCCCGGCAGATAAGGAAGACCCATGTTCGACACCGCAAAGATCGGCCGCACACTGAGCAAAGAGGCCTACAGGGCGGAGGTCGAAGACCTGCGCACACAGCTGCTGGAGGCGCAGATTGCACTGCGTGAGCGCAATATCCCCGTCTACCTGCTGATTGCAGGCATGGAAGGTGCCGGCAAAGGCGGGGTGGTCAACACGCTGGATGAATGGCTCGACGCGCGTGGCGTGAATGTCTATGCCTTCTGGGACGAGTCCGACGAAGAGAAACTGCGTCCGCGTGCCTGGCGATTCTGGCGCGCGATGCCGCGCCGCGGTGAGATCGGTGTGTTTTTCGGTGGCTGGTACCTGCGTCCGATCGAGCAGCGATTCAGCGGCGAGTGGGACGATGCCAAACTCGACCAGTGCATGCGGGGCATTCGCGAACTCGAACGCATGTTGATCAACGATGGCGCAGTGATCGTCAAGTGCTGGTACCACTTCTCTGAAAAGGACCAGCGCCGCAAACTCAAGGCACTGTCCCGCAGCGATCGCAGCCGCTGGAAGATGCTGCCGAAGAAATCCAAGTTCAGCGAAGAGTATCAGCGTTTCGAGGAAGTCGCCGACCGCGTGGTGCGCAGCACCGACATCGGCCGCGCCCCCTGGCACATCATCGAGGCCACCGACCAGCGTTACCGCGACATGACCACCGGCCGCACGCTGTTACACGAGATGCAGGAAGCGCTGGCACAGGCGCCGCACGACGAGCGCCGTCTCGACGATTCACCGTCAGGCAGCAACGGCGACATGCTGCCGAGTGCGCCCGAGGCGCGGATCACGCTGCTCGACCGCATCGACCTGACGCAGACGATCGCACGCGAAGACTACCGTGACCGTCTTGCGGCGCTGCAGGCGGAACTCAACGACCTCGCCT
This sequence comes from Chromatiaceae bacterium, assembly GCA_024235315.1. Lineage (GTDB taxonomy): Bacteria > Pseudomonadota > Gammaproteobacteria > Chromatiales > Chromatiaceae > Thiosocius. Next base: position 257,713 of record JACKMP010000001.1, read on the forward strand.
GGCGCGCCTATACCGAAAAGCTATCGACCGTATTCGTGTTCGAGGGTGTCGATGCCGCGGGCAAGGGAGGTGCGATCCGCAGGGTCACCCAGGCGGTGGACTCGCGGTTGCGTGAGGTCATACCGATCGCCGCGCCCACCGACGAGGAAAGTGCCCACCATTACCTTTGGCGCTTCTGGCGTCACATCCCCCGCGCCGGGCGGATGACCGTTTTCGACCGCTCCTGGTACGGCAGGGTTCTGGTCGAGCGTGTCGAGGGTTTCACCTCACACGCCAACTGGGCACGCGCCTATCTGGAGATCAACGACTTCGAGGAACAATTGACCGAGGCCGGGATCGTGGTCCAGAAATTCTGGCTGCAGATCAGCAAAGAGGAACAACTAGAGCGCTTTCAGGCACGCCAGGACACCCCATACAAGCAGTACAAGATCACCGACGACGACTGGCGCAACCGCGAAAAATGGGATGAGTACCGCGATGCGGTCAACGAAATGCTGGCGCGCACCAGCGCGCAACACGCACCGTGGAACCTGATTGCCGGCAACGACAAGCGCTTTGCCCGCGTACAGGTCCTTGAGACCGTCGTGAAGGCCCTGCGCGACGCATTGAAAGATCGTCGGTAAACGGCGCGCGCCGCGCCTGCAGTGCACATGATCGGACACGCTGAACTGAAGCTGATCCACCAGGCAGCCGCGGTGCTGTCGATACTGGGCTTCATCGTGCGTGGCGGCCTGATGATCGGCCAGTCGGCCGTGCTGCGCGAACGCTGGATGCGCAGCTGGCCGCACCTGATCGATACGACACTGCTGGTGAGCGGCGTGTGGATGGCACTGAACCTGCAGTTCAGTCCGGCCAACAGCCCTTGGTTGACGGCCAAGATCGTCGCTCTGCTGATCTACATTGCGCTCGGGTTCGTCGCACTGCGGCTGGGCCGGACATACAGGTCAAGGGTCGCCGCATTCGCTGCGGCACTTGTCTGCTTCGCCTACATCGGACTGGTCGCGGTGAAAAAATCTCCCTGGCCGTTCTGACCCTCAGCGCTTGCCGATGTCGTCCAGCTTGATCGATACCTTCGGCGGTTCGGGTTTCACGAGGCCCTCGCGATCGACGCTGAAGTAGCGACTCCCACTGACCATCGCCGAGATATCGGCGTTCTGACCCCTGATATCCTGCAATATCACGCTGAACAGGTGAACTGCGGTGAATATTGCAACCGCGTTGGCCAGCCAACCGTGGACACGCGGAAGGTACAGGCGGCCGATCACCGGCATGTCCGGCATCAGCCAGCCGCTGAGTGCCAGCAACACCAATGCAACGAACAGCACCAGGTACAAAGGTTTCCACAGCGGATTGTGGGCAAACCAGCTGGGCAGCGGCGACTTGCCGAGCGACAGGTAGAACAGCAGGCTGGCCCGTATGGCATCGATTTCCGAGCGCCGCGGCAGCAGGTATTCGAAGCGCTCGGCGCCCCTGCCGAAGAAGCCGAGAAACGCACGCAACCCCAACGCAAATACCAGCAGACTTGCGCCGAGATAGTGCAGTTCGGCCGCATCTGCCGCCAGTGCGGGTGCATGACCGATCAGCCAACCGGTCGTCAACAGAAACAGTGCCGAGCCGGCCAGCGACCAGTGTGCCAGTCGCATCCATCCGCTCCACACCGCCACGCGGCGAATCTGTTCGCTCATCAGAACACCAAATAAAAACAGGGGGAGCAGCATAACCTGCGGCCACCGGTTTCTGCCCATGACGGTTGTCAATACCGGGGCAGCACCGGTATCAGTCCGAAATCCGGTTGCGCGCCATCCAATCCACTACAAATTCGGCGACATGCTCCGGATTGTTGAGCGGCAGCAAGGGAATCGCGAGCGATTCAACCGGCGCGCTGTCCACCGCCACCGCGATGATCGTATCGTCCCCAACGCACAACAACGGCTGGCCACGCCCGCTGCGATACACCTCGATTTTCGGAAAAGGTTCATGACGGAAGCCTTCGACGAGGACTACGTCGACTGCAGTAACATCGATGAATTCGAGCAATTCGGACAAGCCGGGCTCGGTGTGTCCATCGCCCTCGCGGACCCAGAAAGTGCGATGCGGAGAGGCCAACACCACCTGCGTTGCACCTGACTCACGCAGGCGTTGCGAATCCTTGCCCGGGATGTCGATGGCAAAATCATGGTGCGAGTGCTTGATCGCCGCGCAACGCAGCCCCCGCGCCTTCAGCTGCGGAATCAATCGGGTCAGCAGCGTGGTCTTGCCGGTGCCGGAACACGCCACGAAGCCGAGCAGCGGCACAGGGAAGTCAATACTCACTGGCACGTCTCTTCAGGAAGAAGGCCACAGAATATGCCGTGCCGCACCGGGTTTGAGCAACACACGGTGCACGAAGCGCTGATAATCCTCGCGGATACCACGCCGCAGGATCGTGAACGATACTGCGATGCCGGGCAGCAGGAACAGGCCCAGCCAGGCACTGCCATGCTCCGGCAGAACAAGTGCCGCCACGCCGAGCAGGTATAGCGGCCAGCTGAACAGCAGCCCACGCAGGGTGTGTTTCAGAACGAGCATCAGGATGATCCCAAACCGTTGGCGGCGCTGCGCTGGTGAGTGATAAAGGCTCTCGGAAACTGCTCTCTCCAGCGCACCCTCGACCCGGTCTACGCGTCGCCCGACCGCCGCCAGTTCCGGCTCAAAGGGCATTTGCGCCACCGGGCTCAGCCTGCACGTCCGCGATCAGCCGACGCAACTCGGGCACACAGGATCCGCAATTGGTACCGGCATTGAGCGCCTCGCCGATCTGTTCTGGAGTCGCCAGGTCGTGTTCGCGAATCGCACGGCTGAGCGTATTGATCCCGACACTGAAACAGGAGCAAACGATGGCGCCGGCATCCTCCTGACCTCGGGGCGGCGTACCACGCAGCAGGCGCCCGCGTTCGGCGTCTTCGAGGCGCTGTTTCTTGAACAGGGCGGTCAGCCAGTCGCGCGGTGGCAGGCGGTAATCGGGACCGATGATGATCACCGCATCGAGCCGCCCGTCGACGATGCGCGCGGCGCGGTAATTCACCTGCGTGGAGTCATACAGCTCGCGCCATTCGGCGGCATCCCCACTTCCACACAGCTGCTCCCGCGCGCACGCCGCCCAGTTGTCGGGAGACAACTCGCCGGCCAGCTCGTAGTGCCACAGGCCGTATCGCCTGGCCTTCGACCAGTAGCTCGCCTGCCGTGGTACCAGCTCGCAGCGTGTCAGCAGGAAGCCGTACCACTTGGCGCGATACGGCATCACCCGCACCGGCGTGTGTTTGAATTCGGGTTGACCGGACAAGGGATCGACTACCGGGTTCACCAGGCTGCCGACACGCGCCGCGGATGCAAACTGGTCGTTCCAGTGCATCGGTGCGAACACCTGGCCACACGGCTGCGTGTCGCTGATCTGTACACGCAGGATCGCCTCACCATGAGTGCTGATCACGGTCGCCAGCTGACCATCCCGCAGGCCGTTGCCGGCGGCATCGCGTGGATGCAGCGTGACGAAAGGTTCACCGATATGACCGGACAGCCGCGGTGACTTGCCGGTGCGCGTCATGCTGTGCCAGTGATCGCGTACCCGACCGGTGTTCAGTATCAGTGGATAAGCCAGATCCGTATGGCGTGCGGGCGGACGCGGCGTGATCGGAACAAAGTTGGCGCGGCCGCTGGGGGTAAAGAAACGCCCGTCACTGAACAGGCGTTCACGCGGGGTGCCACCGGCGACAATCGGCCACTGCACCGGCTCCAGCTGCGCATAGGATGCCGGCGACAGGCCCGCAAGCCCCGAAAGATCGAAATCGCGCTCACCGTGGTTCTCGAACGCCGACAGGCGTGCGTGTTCATTGAACACCTCGGCCGGCGAAGCATAGTCGAAGCCGGTAAAGCCCAGGCGTTTGGCCACCTCGGCAATGATCCACCAATCGGGTCGCGCCTCGCCCGGCACCGGCATGAAAGCACGCTGGCGTGAGATACGGCGCTCGGAGTTGGTCACAGTACCGTCCTTCTCGCCCCACGCCAGCGCCGGCAACAGGATCTCGGCATCTGCCTGCGAATCGGTTCCGGCAACATAGTCGGACACCACCAGGCATTCACACTCGGCAAGGGCGCGGCGTACCTGGTTGGTGTCCGGCAGGCTGACCGCCGGGTTGGTCGCCATCACCCAAAGCGCCTTGACCTCGCCACGTTCCACGGCCTGGAACAGCTCGACCGCCTTGAGCCCTGGCTGTGTCGCAACGCTGTCGGTATTCCAGAACCGGCCAACCAAGTCGCGGTGTTGCGGGTTGTCGATCTCCATGTGCGCCGCCAACTGGTTGGACAGGCCGCCCACCTCGCGCCCGCCCATCGCATTGGGTTGTCCGGTGATCGAGAACGGGCCGGCGCCGGGACGTCCGATGCGGCCGGTCAGCAGGTGACAGTTGATGATCGCATTTCCCTTGTCGGTGCCGCTGCTCGACTGGTTGATGCCCTGCGAGAACAGCGTAACCACACGTTCGGTACTGGCAAAGGATTCATAGAAACGCCGCACCTCGTCAACCTCGAGCCCGCACTGCCCGGCGACCGTGGCGACCGATGGTGCGTACCAGCGCGCCAGGCCCAAGGCCTCGTTGAGTCCATGGGTGTGGTCGCGCACGAAGCCTTCGTCGACCTTACCCTGTTCAGCAAGCCAGCTCAGCAGGCCGCTGAAGAGGACGCCGTCGCTGCCGCTGCGCAGCGCCAGGTGCTGGTCGGCACCGTCACAGCTCGATGTTCGCCGCGGATCGATAACGATATAGCGCAGTTCGGGGCGCTGTTTCTTGGCAACCAGCAACCGCTGGTACAGAACCGGGTGACACCACGCCAGGTTCGAGCCAGTCAGGATCACCAGGTCGGCCTGTTCAAGGTCGTCGTAACAGTTGGGAACGGTATCGCTGCCGAAGGCACGCTTGTAGGCAGCAACCGCCGACGACATGCACAGGCGGGAGTTGGTATCGATGTTCGCCGAACCAATGAAGCCTTTCATCAGCTTGTTGGCGACATAGTAGTCCTCGGTCAGCAGCTGGCCGGAGACATAGAACGCCACGGCATCCGGGCCATGCTCGTCGATGATGCGGCGGAATCGACCGGCCACTTCGTCCAGCGCGTGGCCCCAGTCGGTCTGCACCCCATCGACTTGCGGATACAGCAGGCGCCCTTCGAGATCCAGGGTCTCACCCAGCGCCGCCCCTTTCGAACACAGCCGGCCGAAGTTGGCCGGGTGATCACGATCGCCATGCACTTCGCACGCACCATCGGCATCACGTGACACAACGACCCCGCAGCCGACCCCGCAGTACGGACATGTGGTACGAACCGGTTTGTCTGGCGGGGTGCCGGGACCGGCGATTTCGACGTTGCTCATCCCGAGTGTCCTGGTGCGTTGCAACTCAGTGGGCGTCAGCCAGCACACCCACCTGTGGCATATCCGCCAGTCCGGTCTCACGCGCATGCTGCTGGAAACCGGCGTTCTTCCAGAAGAACGCACCCGGCATGGTGGTCGGCACCACGACGGCATAGAAGATCGCCCGGCCGATGACTGCAGCAACAATCGCCAGCAGCGTGACCACACCCCACAGAAAAACCCCGGGAACACCCTCGACGCCGCCCAGCGCCAAGCCGGCGACCATCGGCAGCAATGCCCCCAGCACAATATTGCGCGCCATGTAGGTCTTACCGAATTCGGTCGACTGCAGATAGTGACCTGCCTTGCCCTCGCCGCTGGAGTGCTGCATGTCATGGGCATGTCGCCACAGACCGAGCACCTCGAGCAGCAGGCCGGCACACACCGGCAACGCAAGCACCGCCAGCGTGGGTGCAAAGCCGCTTCCGGCCATGATTGCCAGCACTGCGGTGCTGAACCCGACGAACAGCCCACCGAGCACAAGCATGCTGCCGTAGAAACTGGTCAACACCTGCCAATGGTCCCAGTACGGACGCGCCGGAATTCGGTAGATACGTTGCATGAAGTACAGTGCGACCACGCCCGAAAGCGCTGCGCCCCAGCCAGCAGCAGCGGCCAAGCCATCGACCAACACACCGGGCAGCCATGCAGTCAGCTGCGGCAAGCCGGCAAACACAGCGTACAGGCCAAGCAGGTTGTAGAAAACGGCAACACCGGCCACCTCGCGACTCACCGGCGAGTGGCGCAGGTTGTTGAACGCACGATAGAACCGGTGCGGGCGCCCAAGGTGCAGCGTCGACAGCACCAGCCCCAGGGTTTGCAGGCCGATCAGGCCGAACACGAGCAGCGGCCACGCCACCGGGTTGTTCAACGGCGTCGGTACCGCGAGTCCGAATGCCGGGCCGAGAAACAGGACCAGGAAGGCGCCGACCACGGCCTGGGTGACCAGGGTGAACACCACCAGCGGATTCTCGCGCGTCGACAGGCCTTTAAGGCCCCAGCGCCGCGGTCGTCCATCCTCGGTGACCTTTGAACGATAGATTCCACCCTCGCCCTGCGCATCGCGCTCATAACGGATCGGCATCGAATCCGTGCGGCGCATCTCGCGCGGCAGGCTGTTGACCTGCTGGAATCGGATGTTCGGATGGGTGATCTCGGGGGTCGGAAAGCCGGGAATGCGTGTCTCGGTCTGATGCCGGTTCTCGGGCGTGGTCTCGATAATGCCGAAATCCAGGGCACCGGCCAGACAGGCCGATGAACATGCCGGCTTCAGGCCCACTTCGAGACGATCCACACACATGTTGCACTTGGACACATGCCCCGCCTTGGTATCCAACTGCGGTGCGTTGTACGGGCATACCCAGGTGCAGTAACCGCAGCCGAAGCAGATTTCCGGGTCCTGCAGCACCGCGCCGTATTCGGCAAACTTGGTGTAGGCGCGCGTCGGGCAACCCTTCAGGCACACCGGGTTGTCGCAGTGATTGCACGCCATCGAGATGTTCAGACGGGTATAGGCAGGGTAGCTTCCACCCTCGAGGTAACCAACCGAACGAAAAGCCAGGTGCGGCGGCAGGTCGTTCTTTTCCGAACAGGCCGCCTCGCAGGCATGGCACGAGATGCAGCGGTCGGCATTGAAGTAGAACCCATGCTGCTTGTAGCGATTCGGGTTGTCGGAGACCGCAGTGTCACCATTGATGCTCAGCGATTGACCGCGCAGCGCGTGGCCTTCCGGTACGGTCTCGATCGACTTTCCGTAGCGATTCTTCTCGGGATGCGCCGCTCGCGGCAACCAGGCGTATTGCTGTTCGTTTGGACGAGGCTGAAACATTGTTGCTGATCTCAGTAGGCGCGCGCGGCCTTGTTGCGTACGGCGGCCGCCTTCTGGTCGGCGATGCGTTCGACACGCGCCGCACACTGTTTGAAAGCCGGCTGACGAGAGTGTGGATCGAGCAGACCCAGGGTGACGCGGTTGACGCAATCATGGAAATGAAAGGGCACGAACACCATCTCGCGCGATACGCGCTGCGTGGTCTGCACCATCACCACCGCATCACCGCGGCGAGACACCACGCGTGCGTACTCACCGTGTCGGATGCCCAGCTCGCTCGCCGCATCCGGGTTCATCTCCATGTACGGAGTCGGGCTGAACTTGTTCTGGTTGCCAACCTTGCCGGTGCGCGTGCGCGTGTGGAAATGCTCGACCACACGTCCGGAATTGAACCAGAACGGGTACTCGGCATCCGGACGCTCGTTGTTGTCGACGAAAGGCAACGGGATCAGCTTGGCCCTGCCCGACGGGAAAGCAAAGCGTCCATCGACGTAAAGTCGCTTGGTACCAGCGCTCGAATCGTCGCCGGCCCACTCGTTGGGTGAATCAGAGCACGGCCATTGCATGCCACGATATGCCTCGATCTTGGCGTAGCTCATGCCCGAATAGTCGAGCATGCGTCCGCGCGACAGCTCCCGGATCTCATCAAAGACCTGTTCGGCCTGTTCCGGAAATTCCATGCCCTCGGCCTGCGCAAACCGTTTCGCCAGGCGATTGAAGATCCACAGGTCCGCCTTCGCCTCGCCGGGTGGTTGCGAGACATTGCGGATAAGGTTCACGCGTCGCTCGGTATTGGTCATGCAGCCTTCCTTCTCGGCCCACAGCGCAGCGGGCAGGTAGACGTGTGCATATTCGTTGGTCTCGACGTCGCGGTAGGCATCCTGCACGACAAGGAACTCGAGCCTCTCCAGCGTCTTGCGTATGCGCGGCGTGTTCGGCATCGATGTCATGGGGTTGGTCGCAATCAGCCACAGACCCTTGATCTGACCGGTCTCGATCGCCGGCAGGATGTCGGTCATGAAAAGACCGCGACGTTTCGGGAAAAACTCTGGGTCGATACCCCAGAAACGCGCAATGTCCTCTCGGTCCTGCGGCTTCTCCAGAGCACGGTAACCCGGCAGACCCGAGCAAGATGACCACTCGCGAGTACCCATGGCATTGCACTGGCCGGTGATCGACAGGCTTGTACCGCCGGGCTTGCCGATATTTCCGGTGATCAGGCTCAGGTTGTTGATTGCGACAACGCCGTCCGAGCCATGGGTCGACTGGTTGATCCCCATGGTCCAGATCGTCATCGCCGCACCGGCCCTGGCATAAGTGCGGGCGACGTTGCGGATGGTGTCTTCGTCAATGCCGCAGATCCGCGACGCAGTCTGCGGGTCGTACCGCTCGACAAGTGCCTTGAACTCGCCCTGGCCGTCGGTAAACGCATCGATATAGGCCTGATCGGCAAGCCCTTCCTTGAGAATCACATGAGCAAGGGCGTTGAGCAGGACGACGTCAGTGCCGGGCTCGATCGGCAGGTGGATGTCGGCCATCTGCGCGAACATGGTCACACGCGGATCGACGACGATGATCGGGAACTTACGCTTCTCCAACGATTCGCGCAGGCGCCAGAAGATTACCGGGTGCTGCTCTGGCAGGTTCGATCCGAATGCCAGCAGACAGTCGGTGTGTTCGAAATCGTCGTAACAGCCGGGTGGACCATCAGAACCGAACGAGCGCTTGTAGCCCGACACCGCAGACGCCATGCAAAGCGTGGTGTTGCCATCGTAGTTGTTGGTGCCGATCACACCACGCGCCAGCTTTCCGAGGGTGTAGAACTCTTCGGTCATGATCTGGCCGGTGGAGACAATTGCGAAGGCGTCACGACCATGCTCGGCCTGGATTCGCTGGATCTCCCCGGCTGTGTGATCCAGCGCTTCGTTCCAGCCCACTTCACGGAACGCGTCCCAGCGCTGTTCACGAAGCAGGGGCTGCGTGCCGCGACCCGCGCTGGTGAACAGCTCGTGCTCGAAGATGCCCTTGATACACAGCTTGCCGCGATTGACATCGGCATCCGCCACGCCACGCGAGGCCACCGCCTTGCCCAAGCGGTCGATTCCGACTTCGATCGAGCACCCGGTGGAGCAATAACCGCAGGTGGCATACTTCCACTCGACCACGCCCTTGTCGGCGATCTTGATCGGATTTTTGTTGGCGCGTCCGAATAGCATTGGGGCTTTCTCTCTGCGGTTCTGTGCCAGGGCGGGATACCGGTCAGGCGGCGGCCACGTCGGCCTTCAGAGCGAGCAGCACGCGGCCACCCTCGACCTTGGTCGCAAAAACGTTGGTGCAGCCCTCGTCCGGGCCCAGGGCTTCGCCGGAGGCCAGGTCGATCTTCCAGTTGTGCAGCGGGCAGGTTACCGAGGTGCCGTGCACGATACCCTGTGACAAAGGTCCGCCCTTATGCGGGCAGGCATCGCGCAACGCGAATACCTGGTCGTCGCGGGTACGGAAAACGGCGACGTCCATGGTGTCGGTGCGGATCACCCGCGATCCGAGCCTGGGAATCTCGTCCAGGGCGATGATGTCGATCCAGTTGTTCATGTCGGAAACCTCTTGCTTCATGCAATCTTCAGCGGGGTGAATTCGTGCGCCTCGGAGCCCTCGGCGCGGGCCTTCCAGGGGTCGATCTGGGCGAACTTCTGGCCGAACAGGAAACGTTCGTACAGCGCCTTGCGGTTGGCCTCGTCCTCGAGTACCTGCTGCTTGATGTGATTGAGACCAACGCGCTCGACCCAGGGTGCTGTACGTTCGAGGTAGTGCGCCTCCTCGCGGTACAGCTGGGTGAAGGCGCCGCAGTACTCGAGGACCTCCTCTTCAGTCTCGACCTTGCACAGCAGGTCGGTGACACGCACCTTGATGCCGCCGTTGCCGCCGACGTGCAGTTCATAACCGGAGTCGACGCAGACCACACCGAAGTCCTTTATCGTGGCCTCGGCACAGTTGCGCGGACAGCCCGATACCGCCAGCTTGAACTTGTGCGGCATCCACGAGCCCCAGGTCAGTTCCTCGAGCTTCACACCGAGGCCAGTCGAGTTCTGCGTGCCGAAGCGACACCAGGTCTTGCCGGCGCAGGTCTTCACCGTGCGCATCGCCTTGCCGTAGGCATGACCGCTGACGAAACCTGCATCTGTCAGATCCTTCCACATCGCCGGGAGGTCTTCCTTCTTCACGCCGAACAGATCGATACGCTGACCGCCGGTAACTTTCATCTCCGGGACCTTGTACTTGTCCGACACGTCCGCAATGGCGCGCAGATCATTGGCGGTGCACAAGCCACCAAACATGCGCGGCACTACCGAGTAGGTACCGTCTTTCTGGATATTGCCGTGCGCACGCTCATTGATGAAACGTGACTGTGCATCGTCTTCGTACTCCGCAGGCCAATTGGCCAGCAGGTAGTAGTTCAGCGCCGGGCGACAGCTCGCGCAGCCGTCCGGGGTCTTCCAGTCAAGCGCATCGCGCACCGCCTGCATGGTCTTGAGTTTTCCTTTGCGGATTGCGGCAATCACTTCGTCGTGACTGTGCTCCGTACAGCCACACATGCCTTTCTTGCTCGGCGCCTTGTCGTAACCCTCACCCACAGTGCCGGCGAGAATCGCCTCCACCAGGCCGGTACATGAACCGCAGGAACTCGATGCCTTGGTATGCGCGCGCACCTCTTCGAGGGTGAACAGCCCCTTTTTGGAAATGGCGTCGACGATGTCACCTTTGCAGACGCCGTTGCAGCCGCAGATCTCGGCGCTGGCCGGCAGCGCCATCACGCTGGCAGAGGCGTCACCGTGACCGGCGTCGCCGAGGTCGTGCTGACCGAAAAGAATGGTACTGCGGAAGGCCGAGATGTCAGTGCCTTCGCGAAGCAACGTGAAATACCAGGTGCCGTCCATGGTGTCGCCATAGAGCACCGCGCCCTTCACCTTGTTGTCACGGATCACGAGTTTCTTGTAGACACCCTGCGACGGATCCTGCAGCACCAGCGTCTCATCGCCCTCTCCCTCGTTGAATTCGCCGGCTGAGAACAGGTCGATACCGGTCACTTTGAGCTTGGTCGAGGTGACCGATCCCTCGTAGCGCGCAATACCCATCTCGACCAGATGATTGGCCGCCACCTTGGCCTGCTCGAACAAGGGCGCAACCAGGCCGTAACAGGAACCACGATGCTGTACACACTCGCCGACCGCGTAGACCCTCGGATCGAAGGTCTGCATGGTGTCGTTGACGACGATGCCGCGCTCACAATGCAGGCCGGCCTGCTGCGCCAGCGCCATGTTGGGGCGGATGCCGACAGCCATCACCACCAGATCCGCGGCCACTTCCGAGCCGTCGGCAAAGCGCACGCCGGTCACGCGGTCGTCACCGAGAATCTCGGCGGTCTGCGCCTCCATCAGGAACTGCATGCCACGCGTCTCGAGCGAGGACTTGAGCAGTGCCGAGGCCGCCTTGTCGAGCTGGCGCTCCATCAGGCTGTCCAGCAGGTGCACAACGTGGACCTGCATGCCCTGCTTCATCAGGCCGTTGGCCGCTTCGAGCCCAAGCAGGCCACCACCGATCACGACAGCCCGCTTGTAGTCCTTTGCCGCGTGCAACATGGTCTCGACATCGGCGATGTCGCGAAATCCAATCACACCCGCCTTGTCGTGGCCAGGCACCGGTATGATGAAGGGATTCGAGCCGGTCGCGATCAGCAGGCGGTCATAGCCGGCAACCACACCGTCCCGGGTCCGCACATGTCGCCGGGCACGATTGATCTCCACGACCGGATCACCGCTGATCAGCCTGATACCCTTTTCGGCGTACCATTCACGACTGTTCAGAATGATGTCGTCGATCGTCTTTTCGCCCGCCAGCACCGGCGACAGCATGATGCGGTTGTAGTTGGGATGCGGCTCTGCACCGAACACCGTTATCTCGTAGCTGTCCGGGGCGAGCTTGAGCAGTTCCTCTAGCGTCCGTACACCGGCCATGCCGTTGCCGATCAATACCAGTTTCTGTTTCATTTTATCTGCCTCTCTACAACTGGGTGACGCCGTGCGTGCTGTTTCGCAGCGTCGTTTTTCGTTTCAGATCGCCTTCTCGGCCAGGCCGCGGGGCGCATCCCCGATTTCCGTCGATGATTCGTTGTCCAGACGTGGCAACCGTGAGACGGCGAAGCCCTCGATGTAGGACTGCAGCCGCGCGACATCGAACTGCCGGCCGTCCATGAACTGGTCCGGCCCCATGGCAATCGAATCGCCTTCAGCTGTCAGCGACCAGCCCGCGGTATGCACGCCTTCAAGCTTGTAGTCATGTTCGGGGCAAGGCAGGTTCAGCGCCTGCGCCGCCGCACGAAACACTTCTGGCTGGTATACCGACATCGCGATGTCTTCGACCTTGACCGATGATTCGATCTGCCCCCAGCGCATCATCTGCGACAGGAACCACAGCGCATGTGAGCGCCACGGGAAGTTCGCGGCATAGCGATGGAACACGTTGTAGTCGGGTGCCTTCCGCGGCTTCTCGCCGGACGAGAACTGCAAGGTGCCGGTGAGCGACTTTTCCAGGACATCGACCGGTGCATTGACGTACCGCCCCTGGCTGAGCAGTTCGCAGGCCTGAGACCTGTTATCCGCCTGATCCAGCCATGCGCAGGCCTGCAATAGCGCCATCAATACCGCCTGATGTGTATTCGGGTTGCCCTGCGCCCAGCTGCGGGTGACAGCGAATACCTTCTCCGGGTGGTTGTTCCAGATGTCATGACTGGTAATCAGCGTGCGACCGAGTCCTTCGGATACCGCATAGGTGTTCCACGGTTCACCGACGCAACAGCCGGCGATCAGCCCTGCCCTAAGGTAGTGCCCGACCTGCGGCGGCGGCACGACCGTCAGACGCACGTCCTCGTCGGGGTCTATACCCGCATCGGCCATCCAGTAGCGCAAGAGGTAATTGTGCGATGACTGCGGAAACACTACTGCGAAGCTGAGCTTGGGACGATTCGCCAGGCGGTCCTGATCGATCACCTTCTTCAGCGCCCTCGCCGATCCCGTAGCCGTATCCAGACCATCGATACCGGTGGCCAGCATCCGCCCGAAGAGCTCCTTCGACACCGTGATCGCATTACCGTTCAGATCGAGGCTCATCGCCGTGACCATCGGTTGGCAGTGCCGGTTGTCGAGCCCCGTCGCCAGTGGCATCGCCGCCAGCATCTGAGCGCCGTCCAGCATCCCGGTACATACCTTGTCCCGGATGTTGGCCCAGGAAGACTCGCGAGAAAGTTCAACGTCCAGTCCCTGCGCAGCAAAGAACCCCTTCTCTTTGGCCACCACCAGCGGCGCACAGTCGGTCAGCGGGATGAAGCCCAGTGTGAGCTTGCGCTTCTCGAGGACAGGGGCGACTGACGCCCCCACCGGCAATGGCGAAACCGGAAGACGCACGACGTTTTCAGGCACTTCAGCCGATACACCTGCCGCAGCCGGGGTGGCGGGATTCCGGTGCCGCTCGTGGAGGAACTTCACCACCTCGGCACGGTAGTGGTTAAAGGAAGGGTCTTCGGCGAGTGCGAGGCGGTTGCGTGGGCGTTCGAGGTCGACATGGAGGATCTCGCCGATCGTGGCGGACGGTCCGTTGCTCATCATCACGATGCGGTCCGACAACAGCACCGCCTCGTCGACATCGTGGGTGATCATGATCACGGTGTTGTTGAGGTGTGCATGAATCTCCATCAGGGAGTCCTGCATGTGTGTGCGGGTCAATGAGTCGAGCGCACCGAAGGGCTCGTCCATCAACAACACCTTGGGCTGCATGGCGAGCGCACGCGCGATCCCGACACGCTGCTTCATCCCGCCGGAGATCTCGTCCGGCTTGCGACGCAATGCATGGGACATGTTGACCAGTTCGAGGTTGTGGCGCGTCCACTCATCCCGTTCGGCCTTTGATTTGCTGTGCCGGAACACCTGGTCGACGGCCAGTCGCACATTGTCGTAGACACTCAGCCAGGGCAGCAGGGAATGGTTCTGGAAAACCACGGCGCGATCGGGTCCCGGCTCACGCACCTCGCGGTTCTCCAGCAGCACACCGCCGGCCGTTGCCTGCAGCAGACCCGCGACAATATTGAGCACGGTCGACTTGCCGCAGCCGGAGTGACCGATCAGCGAGATGAATTCGCCCTCTTCGACTTTCAGGTTGATGTCGTCCAGCACGTTGAGTGGACCATGATCGGTCGGAAAAGTGATGCTGACGTGGTCGATGTTCAGGTATGTGTTCATGGTGCAGATCCAGATGTCGGAGAAGGGCTCTTTTCAAGTGGTGGGTCGTGATGCTTTCGCTTGCACGGTGCGCTCAGCGCATGATGGCGTTCTTGTCCCAGCTGACCGCGCGCTGCATCGCCAACATGCCACGGTCGAGTAGAAAGCCGATGAAGCCGATCACGACGACAGCCACCATGATGCGTGCCAGCGAGTTGGAGCTGCCGTTCTGAAACTCGTCCCATACGAACTTGCCAAGGCCAGGGTTCTGCGCCAGCATCTCGGCGGCGATCAACACCATCCAGCCGATACCCAGCGACAGGCGCAGACCGGTGAACATCATCGGAATGGCCGAAGGCAGGACGATCTTGACAGTCTTGGTCAGCCAGCTCAGCCGCAGTACCCTGCTGACATTGATCAGGTCCTTGCTCACACCCGAGACGCCGACTGCGGTATTGATGATGGTTGGCCACAGACAGCACAGCGTGACCGTGATCGCCGAGTTCAGGAACGACTTCGAGAACCAGGGGTCGTCACTCACGTACACCGCCGACACCACCATCGTGACCAGCGGAAGCCAGGCCAGCGGCGACACCGGCTTGAACACCTGGATGATCGGATTGAAGGCCTGATACAGCGTCTGATTCATACCGATCACGATGCCGACCGGGATCGCAATCAACGAAGCGATGGCAAAGCCGGTCATCACCGTCCACAGGCTGGTGAAGATCTGGTCGATGAAGGTCGCCTTGCCGGTGTACTTGCGGTCTTCCATTTTCGCGATGTGCTCGTCTGACTTTCCGGCGGCCATCGCCTTGTCGATGCGCGCCTGCATGCGCGCGTAGAATGCAGCCTCGCGTGCCCTCTCATCATGGTGCTCGCCGTAAAGGGCAACGCCCTGCTCCCATACCTTGTCGGGGCCTGGCAATACGCCTAGCGACGTCTGTACCTTGCTGGCACCGGCAGCCCACAGCAGCAAAAAGACCAGGATCGCTGCGGCGGGCACCAGGACGTTGCGCGCCAGGTTGCCGGTCAGGTTCACCAGGCGCTCACCGGCCAGAAAATCTAGCGCCCCGGCAAGCGGCGCCGATGCGAATGTCTTACGGTTGCGGATAATCCCGATCATGTCGTACTCCGTTAGCACTCTGTTCGCTGAGGGGGTCCCGGCGTACCAAGCCGCCCGGACCCTGTGCCTCATGGTTTCTCGCTGCCCTTCAATCCGATCTCGAAGGCATCGAGATAGGCGTTGGGCTTGGTACCGTCGAAGGTCACACCGTCGATGAACTCGGTCTGCGGTGCCCGGTAGCCGGTCTCGCTGGCGAAGTCGGG
The DNA here is from genome assembly GCA_024235315.1 of Chromatiaceae bacterium. Taxonomy (GTDB): domain Bacteria; phylum Pseudomonadota; class Gammaproteobacteria; order Chromatiales; family Chromatiaceae; genus Thiosocius. Next base: position 273,578 of record JACKMP010000001.1, read on the forward strand.
GAATTCGTCGGCAGTCATCTTGCCTTCGGCGATCAGCTCCTTCGCGGCCGTCGCATAGATATCGGGGCGGTACACCGATTTGGCGACCTCGTCATACCAGCTGTCGTCCTTGGCCTCGGCGATCTGACCCCAGCGGCGCATCTGGCTCAGGTACCAGACGGCATCCGAGTAATACGGATAGGTCGCGTTGTAGCGGAAGAAGACGTTGAAATCCGGTACCGCACGTTTGTCACCTTTCTCGTATTCGAAAGTACCGGTCATCGAATTGGCGATGACCTCGTAATCGGCGCCGACGTAGTTCGACTGAGAAAGGATCTTCACGGCCTCAGGACGGTTGCCGTTGTCGTTGGCATCCAGCCACTTGGCCGCGCGCAACAGCGCCTTGACCACGCGCACCGTGGTATTGGGGTACTGGTCGGTGAACTCCTTGGTCATCCCGAAGACCTTTTCCGGGTTGTCTTTCCAGATCTCGTAGTCGGTGATGACTGGCACGCCGATACCCTTGAATACCGCCTGCTGGTTCCATGGCTCACCGACGCAGTAGCCGTAAATGGTGCCCGCCTCCAGGGTCGCGGGCATCTGTGGCGGCGGTGTCACCGACAGCAGCGCATCGGCCTTCAGTGTGCCGCTGATGTCGCCCTTTTCGGGGGCGTAGTAACCGGGGTGGATACCGCCCGCCGCCAACCAGTAACGCAGCTCGTAGTTGTGCGTGGACACCGGGAACACCATCCCCATCTTGAATGGCTTGCCTTCTGCTTTGTATTTATCGACCACCGGCTTGAGGTAGTCGGCCTTGATCGGGTGCTGCGGCTTGCCGTCGGCCTGTTTGGGCACATGCGGCTTCATCTGCTCCCAGACCTCGTTCGATACGGTGATGCCGTTGCCGTTGAGGTCCATCGAGAACGGCGTGACGATATGCGCCTTGGTGCCGAAGCCAATGGTCGCGGCCAGCGGCTGGCCAGCCAGCATGTGCGCACCGTCGAGCTGGCCGTCGATGACGCCGTCCAGGAGCACCTTCCAGTTCGCCTGCGCCTCAAGGGTGACGTACAGACCCTCGTCCTCGAAGTAGCCCTTCTCATAGGCAATCGCCAGCGGTGCCATGTCGGTCAACTTGATGAAGCCGAACTTGAGTTCCTCTTTTTCCGCTTCGCCTACGGCGGCGCCCGCTGTAGCGGTTATCATTCCCGTTCCAAGTGCCACGGCGATACCTCCGGCGATCAGCGTGCGGCGGAGAAATCCGCGGCGGGTCAGGCTGTCGTTGTACTTGCTCATTTCTTGATACCTCATTCACTACTGCATGGATTTCGGGCAATAAAAAAGGCGTACCGCCACGCGTACCGAGGGACGCGAAGCAGGACGCCGTTGTCTGGATGGGCCGCCATTGGCCCTCAGAACCCGGATTTCCGGCTGACCCGCCATTGGGTTCGCCGTGGTACGAAACGCCGAGCTGTTGCTCGTAGGGGAGGCGATTTCCGTGCCAATTCCGACCCCACCGTGTTGACGGCACTGCGGCAGTCGCGGCATTGGCTTACTAAGTCTTTGTATTTAAGCGTTTTCTAACATGCACTGAGGGCAGCCGCGAAGACCGGCAAGACCAAGACACGCCGACGATCCAGTCCCATTACCGAAAGGATGGGGAACGCGCTGCACCATCCGCGTGCAGATGGCGTCCCAAACGGGACACGATCCGCATCATTTGGTGCGCCGCTCAGATCAGCAGGCTGGCTGCCGACACGATGCTGTCGGCGACGTCGACCAGGCGTTTGTTGCGCCCCATCGCAAGGCTTCGCATCGCCTTGTAGGCCTCCTCCTCGCTCATCCCACGCTGCTTCATAAGGATGCCCTTAGCCTTGTCGATGATCTTGCGCTCGGCGAGCTGTGCCCGGGTCTGCTCCAACTCGCGGGAGAGATGGTGAAACTGCTGGAAACGCTCGATTGCAGCATCGAGTATCGGTCGCACGCGTTTCGCGCCGATTCCGTCGACCACATAGGCACTGACCCCCGCCCGCGTGGCACGGGTTATGGTCTCGCCGTCGTCGTCCTGGGTGAACATCACGACGGCGCGCGGCGCCGCAGAGCGTACCGACTCCAGACTTTCGAGCGTGTCCCGGCCAGGCGACTCCATATCGATGATGATGACATCGGGATTGTCGACCTGGACCCTGTGCAGCAGGTTGTCGCTGCTGGAGGCGAACCCCACGATCTCGCAACCGACCTCGCCGAGCGATTGTTCGACTGACGCGCGACGTTCGGGGCTGTCATCGACCAGCAGCACCCTGAGTTTCTTTTGCTGTTTCCCGAACTGTGACATGCATATCCCGCAAACCGGCCGCCGAGCCATACCGGCCACCACGAAAAAAACCGCCGAACCAAAATGATGTTGGTACGGCGGCTTGGCCATTCTGGCAATTTCGACAGAGAGTTAGGAGAAATCACCGCGAAGCGATTTCAGATACAACTAGGCATTTGCCGTGCCAACATCTCAGTTTGCTTGCATATTAAGCACTTGGCCAGAATACGACGCGATCGTGGCGGCGCGGGGGCGCCGAATTTGCACCAGCCTCACAGTCGAGCCACGACAGTTGCACCAGGTCGGTGCGACAAAAGTCATTGTCGTCGCCCACCGGCAGACCAAAAAACTTTTTCCGCGCCAGACAGACTAACGCCTGCATGAACACCCTGCATCGCCATCCATTCCTTGCAACCCTGCTCATCACCGTGCTGTGCGCTGGCGTGCGTGCCGAACCTGTCGACTTCACGCTGGAAGACCTGGATGGAAAGCCGGTGAGCCTTTCCGATTTTCGGGGGCGCTGGGTGGTGGTGAATTTCTGGGCATCATGGTGCAGCCCGTGCGTGCGCGAACTGCCGGAACTCGTGCGGTACCAGCAGCACAATCCGGACGTGCAGGTCCTGGGCATCAATTTCGAGGAGACCTCGTCGGCGCATTCGCGCGAGTTCCTCGCCCCCTTCGGGATCAATTTTCCCAACCTCAAGATCGCCGAGACCCCGCTGGTGCCGTTTGAGCCACTGGAAGGTCTTCCCACCACCGCCATCATCAACCCGGCCGGCGAGATGCTGGAGCGCCACGTAGGCCCGGTGACAGCCACACACCTGCAGTCGATCATCGACCGCCACCGCTGACGCACCCCTGTGCATCTGCCACGACCCTGCGTCGATCTCGACGCGGCCCGGCCACTATCGCGACGTGCGAATATTCGATTCTGATGAATTGTTTCCGCGACTCAAAACCGGTTCGGGGAGCAGAATTTTCCCCGCCGGAATGACGAGGCACACAGCTGCATCCATGGTCTGCGCACACTGTACAGCACCGCCTTTTTAAGTTGCTGAATGCATTGAAAAAGGCCTGATTCCGGCAACGTTTTGCACAGACAACACACATTTTTCACACCGTTTTCCACAGGTTTTATACACAAGATATTGTGGTTGACACTCCGCAAGCAGCGTATATATTGTGTTCTGTGTGGACGCCTCGCAGTATCCCGGCAGCACCCTGCCTGATCGCGCAACGCGGTCCTGTCCGCACAGAACAACACCATCTCAGGAGGAGCCTAATGGCGACCGAAATCACGCAATCCAATGGCGGTGCGGACAGCATTGCCGTTCCCCCGGGCAAGACCACCGCGGCAGACGCGACTCCCGATATCCGCGCCAATGCACCCGGCGGCCTGCGCGTGATCCGGCGCAACGGCAAGGTAACGAATTTCGACGCCAACAAGATCGCAGTCGCGATGACCAAGGCCTTCCTTGCGGTCGAAGGTGGCAGCGCAGCCGCCTCACGTCGCGTACACGACCTGGTCCAGGCCCTGACCGAACAACTCAGCGAGGCCCTGTTCCGACGCAATCCGGCCGGCGGGACCATCCACATCGAGGACATCCAGGACCAGGTCGAGCTGTCGCTGATGCGCTCCGGCGAGCACAAGGTTGCGCGCGCCTACGTTCTTTATCGCGAGGAACAGAAGCGCAAACGCAGCGAAGAAGCGGCCAAGAAGCAGACGGCCAAGCCAGAGCACCTGGTCAATATCGTGCGAGCCGACGGCAGCACCCAGCCGCTCGACGTCGAACGCCTGCGCCGCCTGGTCGGCGAGGCGTGCAGTGGACTCGAGGCCGTGACCGTCGAGTCCATCCTCGACGACACCTGCCGCAACCTGTTCGACGGGGTCAAAGAGCGCGATGTGTCGCAGGCGCTGGTGATGAGCGCGCGCACGCTGATCGAGAAGGAGCCCAATTATTCGCACGCCGCAGCACGCCTGCTGATGGACATGTTGCGCCGCGAGGCGCTTGGTTTCCTCGGCATGGATACCAGCATCAGCACCCAGGCGGAAATGGGCGAACGATACAGTGACTATTTCGCCAACTACATCAAGCGCGGCGCCGACCTCGAACTGCTGGACAAGCGCCTCACCCAGTACGACCTCGCGCGGCTTGGCGCGGCACTCAAGCCGGAACGCGACCTGCAGTTCACCTACCTCGGACTGCAGACGTTGTACGACCGCTATTTCATCCACTCCCAGGGCACACGCTTCGAACTCCCGCAGGCGTTTTTCATGCGCGTTGCGATGGGGCTTGCAATCAACGAGATCGATCGTGAGGGCCGTGCAATCGAGTTCTACGACCTGCTGTCGAGCTTCGAGTTCATGAGCTCGACCCCGACGCTGTTCAACTCAGGCACGCTGCGTCCACAGCTGTCCAGCTGCTACCTGACCACAGTGCCGGACGACCTCGACGGCATCTACAGCTCGATCAAGGACAACGCGCTGCTGTCCAAGTTCGCCGGTGGCCTGGGCAACGACTGGACCCGCGTGCGCGGCATGGGCGCCCATATCAAAGGCACCAACGGCAAGTCCCAGGGCGTGGTCCCCTTCCTCAAGGTGGCCAACGATACCGCGGTCGCGGTCAACCAGGGCGGCAAACGCAAGGGTGCCGTGTGCGCCTACCTCGAAACCTGGCACGTGGACATCGAGGAGTTTCTCGATCTGCGCAAGAACACCGGTGACGACCGTCGGCGCACGCACGATATGAACACCGCCAGCTGGATCCCGGACCTGTTCATGAAACGTGTCGCCGAAGATGGCCCCTGGACACTGTTCTCGCCCGACGAGACCGGCGATCTGCACGACCTCACCGGTGCGGCATTCGAGGCGGCTTATACACGCTACGAGGAAAAGGCTGCGCGCGGCGAGATGAATGTCGCCAAGACGCTCAAGGCCAACGACCTGTGGCGCAAGATGCTCGGCATGCTGTTCGAGACCGGCCACCCCTGGGTGACGTTCAAGGACCCATGCAACATCCGTTACACCAATCAACACATAGGCGTGGTTCACAGTTCCAACCTGTGTACTGAGATTACCCTGCATACCAACGACAACGAGATTGCGGTGTGCAACCTCGGATCAGTGAACCTGGCCGCCCACACCAACGAGGACGGCCTGGATCTCGACAAGCTCAGGAAGACCGTCAGTACCGCCATGCGCATGCTCGACAACGTCATCGAGTACAACTACTACAGCGTGCCGCAGGCGCGTAACTCCAACCTGCGCCACCGCCCGGTGGGATTGGGGATAATGGGATTCCAGGACGCGCTGTACAAGGTGCGCCTGCCCTACGCCAGCCAGGAGGCCGTCGAGTTCGCCGACCGTTCGATGGAGGCGGTGTCGTACTACGCGATTCAGGCCTCGACCGACCTCGCCGAGGAGCGTGGCCGCTACCAGAGCTTCGACGGCTCACTGTGGAGCCAGGGCATCCTGCCGATCGACTCGCTGGCCCGCCTGGCAGAACAGCGCGGTACCTACCTGCAGGTGGACGACAGCAGCACGCTCGACTGGGATAGCCTGCGCGAACGCGTGACCACGGTCGGAATGCGCAACTCGAACACCATGGCGATTGCCCCGACTGCGACCATCTCGAACATCTGCGGCGTCAGCCAGTCGATCGAGCCGACCTACCAGAACCTGTTCGTCAAATCGAACCTGTCTGGCGAGTTCACCGTGGTCAACCCCTACCTGGTGCGCGACCTCAAGGCACTCGGACTGTGGGATTCGGTGATGGTCAACGACCTCAAGTACTACGACGGCTCGGTACAGCCGATCAGCCGCATCCCGGAAGACCTCAAGGCACTGTATGCCTCGGCCTTCGAGGTCGATCCGCGCTGGCTGGTCGAGGCCGGCAGCCGCCGCCAGAAATGGATCGACCAGGCCCAGAGCCTCAACCTTTACATGTCCGAGCCTTCCGGCAAGAAACTCGACAATCTGTACAAGCTGGCCTGGGTGCGTGGCCTCAAGACCACTTACTACCTGCGCTCGATGGGTGCCACACACGTCGAGAAATCGACCATGGACGACACCAGCCGGGCCAACAAGCTGAGCGCGGTCGGTGGCAGCTACCAGGCGTTGTCTGCGGCAGATGCCGGCAGTGCGCCCAAGGCGTGCAGCATCCTCGACCCGGACTGCGAGGCCTGCCAGTAACCCTGGCCGGCAACCATCAGGAGCAAACAGCATGATGAACTGGGACGATCCACTCGCACCCATCGGCCGACAGGTCAAGATGCCCATTCCAGCCGCCAATCCGGTACTGGCGGGCGACAACGCGGCATCCGCCGGCAAGAAGGCACCGGCGCAGGTCGACGTTCGCCCGGTCAATCCCGATGACAAGCGCGTCATCAATGGCATGACCGATATCAACCAGCTGGCGCCATTCAAGTATCCCTGGGCATGGGAGTACTTTCTCAACGCAAACCGCAACCATTGGACACCTTTGGATATCGGCATGGCGCAGGACGTGCACGATTATCATCACAAGCTGACGCTGGAAGAGCGCCACGTGTACGAGAACGTGTTGTCCTACCTGACCACGTCCGACATCCTGGCGATGCGCAACATCGGCCTTGCGGTCATGGAGAAGATGTCTGCACCCGAGTTGCAGATCTACCAGGCGCGCCAGGTCTACGAGGAGGCCCTGCACACCTGGACCTACCAGCACTGCATCGAGACCATCGGCCTTAACCAGGGCGAGATCTACAACCGCTACCGGGTGGTACCGGAGATCAACGGCAAGATCCAGATCGCCAACCGCCGTCTGAACTCGATCCTGCGAGCCGATATCGATCTCACCGATCGTGACGAACTGCAGAACTTCCTGATGGCCTACATCTTCTTCGCCGGTATTTTCGAGGGATGCTGGTTCTATAACGGCTTCAGCCCGATCTTCGCGCTGCAGCGGCGCGGCCTGATGAAGGGCACCGCGGAGCAGCTGCAGTACATCATGCGCGACGAGGTGCTGCATGCCTCGTTCGGCATCAGGGTCGCCAAGCAGATCATGCTCGAGGAGAACATCCGACCCGACACCAAGGCGGTCGCAGATATGTGGGCCGAATGCGAGGCCGCCGAAGAGGCCTACGCCGGATATATCCTGCGCGACCCGATCCTCGGCTACAGCAAGGAAGACCACGTCGGGCAGTTTCGCTTCATCGCCAACCGGCGGGCCCGCAGCCTCGGCCTCGACGAGCCCTACCCCGGGGCAGAGCCAACGCTCGCCTGGCTGGACGAACAGGCCAATCTGCGCAAGGAAAAGAACTTTTTCGAGACCCGCGTCACCGAGTATCAGGCCGGTGGCCTGAAGTGGGAATGACGCGAACGAGCGCCGTATAGCAATTCAATGCTGGAGGGGCCACAAGAACTCTCGCCCGACATTTTCAATGTCATAGACCACCACCCAAAGGGGGATTGAGGTCACTCCGGCACCATACAACGCGCGGCTTGGCGGGTTCCCGCGGCCGCAACGATCACCGCCAAAACGGCGGTCAGAGGCACGCGCAAGGGGTAGAGATGCAGAACTGGGATGATCCGCTGAAAACAGCCGCACACCCGCCTATGGCAAAGCGCGCGGCCCCACCGAACAGAGCGCTGCACAGCCACGGCCCCGCAGAAGCACAACGTCCGCACGCTCCACCTTTGCACCCCCACGCAGGAGACGGCCTGATCGGCAATGAGCAGCTGATGGCGACAGCCGGTGCCGCGCCCAGCGTCGATCCCTATCCGCACGACCTCGCCGACGCGACGCCACTCTCCGCCGATGCGGGCGCCACGGGTCTTGAGGCCGTGCAGATGGGCGCAGGGCGCATCCGAGTCGATGACAAGCGGATCATCAACTGCCGCGCCGATCTCAACCAGCTGGTGCCGTTCAAGTACGAGTGGGCGTGGCAGAAGTATCTCGATGGCTGCGCCAACCACTGGATGCCACAAGAGATCAACATGAACGCCGACATCCAGCTGTGGAAGGATCCAAACGGCCTCAGCGACGATGAACGGACCATCGTCAAGCGCAACCTCGGCTTCTTTTCCACCGCCGACTCCCTGGTCGCGAACAACCTCGTGCTCGCGGTGTATCGGCACATCACCAATCCTGAATGCCGGCAGTATTTGCTGCGCCAGGCATTCGAGGAGGCGCTGCACACACACGCCTACCAGTACGTCATCGAATCACTGGGCCTCGACGAGGGTGAAGTGTTCAACATGTACCGCGAGGTGCCGGCGGTGGCACGCAAGGCCGAGTGGGCGCTGCCCTTCACCCAGAACCTGGCCGACCCCCACTTTCATACTGGGTCGCCGGAAAATGACCAGAAGCTGCTGCGTGAGCTCGTCGCCTTCTACGTGATCTTCGAGGGGATATTCTTCTACGTTGGATTCACTCAGCTGCTCAGCATGGGTCGGCGCAACAAGATGACCGGCACAGCAGAGCAGTTTCAATACATCCTGCGTGACGAGTCGATGCACATGAACTTCGGTATCGACATGATCAATCAGATCAAGATCGAGAACCCGCACCTGTGGACGGATTCGCTCAAGGCCGAGATCGTGAAGATGATTCGCGACGCCGTCGCACTGGAGACACAGTACGCCTACGACACCATGCCGCGCGGAGTGCTTGGCCTGAATGCCCCGATGTTCGAAGAATACCTGCAGTTCATCGCCAACCGCCGCTGCTCGCAGATCGGTCTGCCGGAGCAGTATTCCGGCGCCACGAATCCGTTCCCCTGGATGTCGGAGGTGTTGGATTTGCAGAAGGAAAAGAATTTTTTCGAAACCCGCGTCACCGAGTACCAGACTGGTGGTGCACTCAATTGGGATTGAACGTCGGTCCGGCGGCAGGAGAAAGGCATGCAATGTCATCGTTGCCGCACCGTGATGCGGCTGACCGAATCCGTTTCCGAGGGACACGTGCGGCAGACCTGGTATCAGTGTCCGGCATGTGGCGCCAACCAGACGGTCTCCCAGCCAGTCGAGTGCACGCTGCGTCGTATCGGCAGCTCCCTGCGTTGCAGCCTGGGTTGGTCCCAAGCGGTTGTTTTCGAGCGCCGGGGTGCGCAAATGACTTCTCCAGCAGAAGGTGTGGGCATCGGGAAATAAGCGACAGGGACGGTTGCCATTAGAAAAGCTGTATCATTGGGCCGCCTGCATCCGCAGGTCTGGCCCTTTTCTTTTTGTGTCGCCACCCCGGACACGGCAGCGGACGGAAAAAGGAACCGGTGTTTATTTGAATTGCCATTCAACATCCTCGGTCCCTGCCGATACCCAATGGGCCGGATGCATCAGCCACCAAAACCATGACCGCGACACGCCACGACCACAGCCAGCAACCCGACGCCATCGCGCATCAGCAGATGGAGCAGTTGCTGCAATTCCAGCGTGATGCCCTGGAGATGATCACACTCGACCGGCCGACGAATGAGATTCTCAATGGCCTCTGCATGTTGGCCGAGACCATGGTCGATGACTCTGTCGCCTCGATCATGCTGCTGGATCAGAGCCGTAGTCGTCTGGAAGTCCGTGCGGCACCAAGCATTCCGCGCGAGGCAATCGAGGCCCTGAACGGGCTGCAGCCTGGCCCCGATGCCGGGTCTTGTGGCACTGCGGTATTCAAGCGCGAACCCGTTTTTATCGCCAACATCCTCACCGATGTGCGCTGGGCGCGCTACTTGGATATCGCAAAGCGATTCGATTTGCAGGCCTGCTGGTCAATGCCGATCAAGGTCGCCAATGATGACGTGGTCGGTTCGTTCGCCCTGACCAGTTTTCAGACCCGCCCTCCGGATCCTTTCCACCGGCGGTTGCTGGATACCGGCAGCTATCTCGCCGGCATCGTGTTGGAGCGCGATCGCCAGGCACAACGGCTCCTCACCGCCGGTATCGCCTTCGAACACATGCGCGAAGGCGTCATGGTTACGGACGCCAACCACCGTATCATCCAGGTCAATCAGGCATTCGAGCGGATCACGGGCTACCGCGCAGAGGAAGCAATTGGCGAGACCCCGAGACTGCTCAATTCAGGCCATCAGAGCGCCGATTTCTACCGGGGCTTTTATCGTTCGCTGGCACAACGCGGCGAATGGCTGGGTGAAATCTGGAACCGCAGGAAGAATGGTGACGTCTACCCGCAGTGGCTGTCGGTCAAGGCCGTCCGCGGCCCGGACGGCACAGCCGGCCAGCATGTATCGGTATTTGCCGACATCACCGACACAAAAGACTCCGAGCGCAAGCTCTGGCAAATGGCGCACCATGACGCATTGAGCAATCTGCCCAATCGCCTGTTGCTGAATGCGCGGCTGGAGCATGCGGTGCAACGTGCCCACCGCACCGGGACCAGTGTCGCGGTGCTGTTCATCGATCTCGACCGGTTCAAGAACATCAACGACACACTGGGTCACCAGGTTGGTGATGAACTGCTGAAGGACGTGGCCGACCGCCTGCGTACCTCGGTGAAGGAAGACGATACGGTAGCCCGGCTCGGCGGCGATGAGTTCGTTGTGGTCGCGGAGGGGATTGCCGATGCCAACAGTGCACATCTGATCGCCGAGCGGATCATCGAACGCCTGTCCATCCCGGTGGAAATCAGGGGCAAGGCATTGTTTGCGACGGCCAGCATCGGCATCAGCCTCTATCCGCAGGACGCGACGGCACCCGAAACCCTGCTGCAGCATGCCGATGCGGCAATGTACCAGGCCAAGGCCATGGGCAGGAACCGTCTCGCCTTCTATGCCCCCGAGTTGACCCATGCGATCCAGCAGCGCCTGGACATGGAGAACGACCTGCGCCGCGGCCTGGCCAATCACGAGTTTCTGCTGCACTACCAGCCACAGTTCGATGCGGCGGACGGCCGCCTGGTCGCGGTCGAGGCATTGCTGCGCTGGCAACACCCGAAACGCGGCATGGTGCCACCCAGTGAATTCATTCCGATAGCCGAAGAGACCGGTCTGATCATCGAACTCGGCGCCTGGGTGACCGAAACCGCCTGTACCCAGGCCAAGGCCTGGCGTGATGCCGGCCATCGTGATTTCATCCTTGCCGTCAACCTGTCGCCATATCAGCTGCGTACGGATTGCACGACACGGTTGAAAGATATCTTTCGCACGACCGGATTCCCGGCGGAATTCTTCGAGTTCGAGGTGACCGAGACCCTGCTGGTCGGGGACGATGGCTCGTCCCTTCGACAACTGGCGGACATGCGCAACGAACTGGGACTGCGGATCGCCATGGACGATTTCGGCACGGGCCATTCCTCGCTCAGCCAGTTGAAGCTCCTGCCGATCGGAAAACTGAAGATTGACCGTTCATTCATCAACGACCTGCCAGAGGACACCAACGATGCAGCCATTGTCAGGGCCATCATCCTGATGGCGCATACCCTTGGACTCCAGGTCGTGGCCGAAGGGGTGGAGACAGAGGCGCAGCAGCATTTCCTGTGCCACAGCAACTGCGACCATCTGCAGGGTTTTTTGCACGGCAGGCCCATGCCGGCAGCGGCGATCGGCGACCTGCTGGAGCGCGGACAATTGCCCCTCGAACGGCTGTGTGACGTGAAATGACAGGTTCTTTCGATGCTGCTTCGTCGACACGCTGGCTCGGATTGCTCGGTTGCATCCTCGTCCTGTGCATTGCCGACCCGGCGCTCGCCAACAAATTCGAAACCATCGGCGGCGGATTCAGCGGGTCCTCCGGATTCAAGCGGGAATGGTTGCAGCGATTTGTATTCATCATCGGCGGCACCTGCGCAGTTGGCGCCCTGCTGGCGGTGGTCATTCCGCACAACAACCCGCTCTACCTGAACTACAACAACTGGAAACCATCGGCGATCATAATGGCGGTTCTGGCGGCGATTTTCCTGGGACTGGGCCTGCTGCTCTGACCTCGCACGGCGCCCGGGACCATCGCGCCACCAACCACAAAAACCAAACCATGGATTCCCGGCCGGGCGCCCGTTAAAGTACCGTCGGACTACATGCAGCCGCAGCGCCGGTAACGGGGACCAGATGCAGATTGATCAAATTGAGGCCCACTACGCCGGAATCATCGAGGGCCTGGGGGAGAATCTCCAACGCGAGGGGCTCGTCAAGACGCCCGAACGCGCCGCCAAGGCAATGGCGTTCCTGTGCCGTGGTTACAATCAAGATCTCAACTCAGTGGTCAATGACGCGGTTTTCACCACTGAGAACGACGATATGGTCATCGTCAAGGACATCGAGCTCTACTCTCTGTGCGAGCACCACGTGCTGCCATTCATCGGTCGTGCACACGTGGCCTATCTGCCCCGCGGCAAGGTGATCGGGCTGTCGAAGATCGCCCGCATCGTCGATATGTATGCCCGGCGCCTGCAGATACAGGAAAACCTGACGGTGCAGATTGCCGACGCGATCAGCGAAGTGATCCGTCCGGCCGGCGTCGCGGTCACTATCGAGGCCGAACACCTGTGCATGAAGATGCGCGGTGTGGAAAAGCAGAACTCGACAATGAAGACCTCGGTCATGCTCGGTGCGTTCCGCGAATCGCAGGCCACACGGATGGAGTACCTGCAGTTGATCGCCGATTGAGACACGTCCCCGCCCCTGACCCTATTCTTTGACGCCGAGAGCACACCATGGAACCGATCAAGAACGTATCCGTTTTCCCCAACGCCAACATTTATTTCGACGGCAAATGCGTCAGTCATACCATCGAGACCGAGGCGGGAGAACGCAAATCCGTCGGCGTGATCCTGCCGTCGACGTTGAACTTCTCGACCGGTGCACCCGAGACGATGGAAGTGGTCGCCGGGCAATGCCGGGTACTGCTGGACGGAGAAGAGGCATGGCGCAGCTATGGAGCCGGAGACCGGTTTTCCGTCCCGGGTGACAGCCGTTTCGATATCGAGGTTGCGCAGACGCTGCACTACATCTGCCATTTCGGCTGACCGCCGGCGATGCAGACCATCTGCACCAGATGTCTACCTGGAAAGCCTTTTCAACCGCTCGTTGACTGACAATATTCGGATCCCGGGTCCTCATGTCTGACGAAGCCGTCTCATCACGCATCAGGGACAAGACGCGGCAGATGCTGCAACGCGCCGCCAGCCTCTGCGCCGTGCACCGGGTCGCGCTGCCGGACCCGGTCATCCGCTTCGACCTGAGTGGACAGGCTGCAGGACAGGCGCGCTGGTGCAGTGGCGAACGCCCGACCCTACGCTACAACCTGGAAATCGCATGCCGTCACGAACGCGATTTTCTTGCCCGTACGGTTGCCCACGAGGTCGCCCACCTGATCACTGCCGCCTGTCATGGGCGTACCAGCCCGCATGGTGCGGAGTGGCGTTCCGTGATGGCGCATCTGGGCATCACCGACGCCAGCCGTTGCCACGACTATGCACTCGATGGGATCAGGGTGAAGCGGCAGCGTCGCTGGGACTACCGCTGCGCCTGCTCGACGCACGAGCTGAGCACGACCAGGCACAAGCGCATGCAGGCGGGAACCACGCGCTATCATTGCCCACGCTGCGGCAGCGCATTGCAACACGTCCCTTCACGAACGGATTGCCCTGCACAATAGTGAGCATGGTCGATTTTTCAGCGTCGCCGCCTTGCGCGGCGCCCACAGCGTCATAAGCTGGGACCACACCAGGATCGTGGGATTGAAACCAATGAGCGAACATTACAAAGCCCTGAATTTTCATACGATGCCGGTCGGTGCGGGCTATGCGCGACCGGAGCAGCAGTTCCCCGGTGGCCTGAGCATTGACAGCCCTGCGCTGCAGGCGATGACTGACCTGCGCAAAGTCACCGCGCTGACCGTGGAGCGCACCAACACCCTGGCGGCGACACGTGAACGCATGGCCAAGCTCGGCGTACGCATGCTGCTGGTAACAGGCGCCACCGGCGCCGTGATGGGTGTCATCACTGTTACCGATCTCGATAGCGGCCGGCCCGAGAAGATCGCTGCCAAGACCGGCGAACAACCTCAGGAACTGTTGGTTCAGGACATCATGACATTGCGTGGGCGGATCGAGGTGCTGCGCCTGGAAGACGTTGCCAACGCCAGTGTCGGCCAGGTCCTGAACAGTCTGCGCCATGCCGGCAGGCGCCATGCGCTGGTGCTCGATGATCACGGTTCACAGCAGACTACGGAGATCTGCGGCATCTTCTCGCTGACCCGCCTGTGCGGACAGATTGGTCTCGACATATTGCCCGGCGAGTCGATTGAAAAAATCGAAGACGCGCTCAGCCGGTTGCTCGGCTGAGCGCCACCCGAAGGGCCGGCATCAGAAACGCTGGTTCAGCCAGCCGTTCACCGCGCCGAGCAGTTCCGCCTCTTCACCGTCGAAGAAGTGGTCTGCGCCGGCCACCACCTGCTGCGTGTAGTCGGCACCCGCTTTGGCTGCCTGGGAGGCGCGATCGGCGGCACTTGCCACCACTTCCGGCAAATCGTCACTGCCGTACAGGTCGAACACCGGCAGTTTCAGACCCGGCAGCTGGGACAGCGTATCCATGGGGCCGCCAGGGATGCCGCCCGACATGCCCACGGCAACGAACCCCTCGACCGGCAGATGCGCACCGCTCAGATAGTATGCGGTCATTGTCGATCCCTGGCTGTGTGCCACCAGCACCACCCTGTCGAACCCTTTGCCGCGAAGGTAGGCGATGGCAGCATCGATTCTCCCGGGGATCCAGTCGTAGATACCCGCGTACTGTGCATGTTCCGCCTCGTTGGCCAGTACCGGCATCTGGATCGCCAGCGTGTGCCAACCCGACTCGGTCAGGCCCACGCGCAAGGGCTGCACCACGGTCGGCCAATTCGGATGAACCCCCGTGCCATGCATCACGACCACCGCCCTGCGCGAGGCAGCATCGGTGCTGGCGGTCTCAATGGCCAGAAAATCCGCCCGGCCGTCATTCAGATACACCGCCTCCCCGTCGAGAAGCGAGTCCACCACCTGCTCGGCCCAGCGCGTTTCCTTTTCCAGGTCTGTGGCATGTACGGCGGACACCGCCAACAGACAAACGGCAGAGACAATCGAGAAAACACTACGCATGACCAATCCTCCGCGACGCAAATACCCGAGTGTAATGAGTCGGCCAAGCGTTCGCACGCGGCAAAACTGCGCCGACTCACCGACCGCCGCCGGAATACGCAATGGCTTGCCCGAGAGGCTTTGCCGGCTATGATGAGCCGAACGAACTGGCAGGCGCCCGAGCGCCACGGGTCCTGATGAAAATTGCCATCCTTGTCATACTCTTCCTCGTCGGCAGCGTTGGTGGCGCGATGCAGGCACTGAAATATATCGAGCGGAAACGGCAGCGGCCGCCGCCGAGACACGACCCACCCGAGCAATGAACACTCAGCCCCGCCGCCTGCTGTACGACATCGTCGAATCGCCACTGCACCCGGATCTGTCCGAGCTGTGCCGCGAGCTGCAACTCGAGCACCAGGTATTCAGCATGCAGCGCAAGGCCATCGCCGGCCTCAGGCGCCGCCCGCCGGATATCGTCGTGGCGGATTTCTTCTTCGGCTTCGGCAACAACTATGCGGGCGCCAACGTCAGTAATCTCGACGTACTGCTCCGCAGCCTGCAACGCTTTGCACCCCGGGCCAGGACCATCGTCCTCGCCGACCGCAGCCAGATGCCCCATGTCGCGCGCCTGGCAGAGCTGTTTGTGCTGCACGCTGTCGTGCAACTGCCGACCGGCCGGGATGCGCTTTGTGCCGCGCTCGCCTCGTCCGGTCCTCAAGATGACTGACGTCTGTGCCGCTACTGCATTCAGTCTGTCAAGAGAGTCGCCTGTGCCTGCGCATGGAGGTGGGA
The DNA here is from genome assembly GCA_024235315.1 of Chromatiaceae bacterium. Lineage (GTDB taxonomy): Bacteria > Pseudomonadota > Gammaproteobacteria > Chromatiales > Chromatiaceae > Thiosocius. The sequence continues at coordinate 289,700 of JACKMP010000001.1, forward strand.
AGATGAATCCAGACATCAATCGCCTGCTGATGGAACTCGAACGCACGATGCGCTCGGTAAACCATGAAGTGATCAATCCGCAGATCCAGGCGCTGACGATCGACGGACTGCGTCCCGTTCTGTGCCTGGTGGCCAATGCACGCGCACGCTACCTGAAGGCGCTCTTCGACCTTGGTGCCAGCACGAAGGACGAGTCTCCGACCGAAAGCCAGCTCGACGACCTGGCCAAACTGCGGCGCGCCTACGACGAACTGGTCAATGGCGCGAAGGCGCTGGAGACCGCCATTCAACGCGGTTATCTGGATATCCAGTCCGGCAAGCGCTGACCCCGCACCGGATCGTCAGAACCATCGCCGGGTTGTCCTGACGCCCAGTGCTTTTTGCGCTATCTTTTTCCGTCATGCCGATCGTAAGTCCTGTGCCATGGCGTTTCCTGTTGCTGGCCTCCGTGATGCTTTGCGGACCCTTCGTGTCCGCGCAGGCAGTGCCGCGACCTGCCGATCCTGCCGACTTCTCCATTCACCGGCTGACTTGCGAGAGCCCACTGCGTCTTACTCACGATTGTTCGATCTGGCAGGGCGCGACGCGTCCGATTGCCATTGGCGACTACCGGATGTCGCTGGCGGCGGGTGGCGGCGGCAGGACGATCCTGGTGTCACGTGTGCGCGAATCCATGGACCACAACGGCCTCGCGTTTCGCACCGACAGGATTGGGCAGTCGAGCAGTCAACGCGCGATCAGGGCCATCGAATTGATCAGTACCGCGCTCGAGGATCGCGGTGTCCACCTGCAGCGCATACGCCCGGTACAGCGTGGTCGACGGGTTGACGCCTACTATCTGCAGTTCTCAGACAACGCCTACGACTACCTGAAACAGTTCACGGTACTCGAATCCGGGCACTGGCCCACCAGCCACGTCCGCGGACGCTGATCAAGATGTGGCATCTATACCTGGTGCGCTGCAACGACGGCTCGCTGTACACCGGCATCAGCACGGATGTTCAACGCCGGTTTGCGGCCCACGGTGCCAGTCGCGGCGCACGCCGCCTGCGGGGCCGGGGACCGTTGGAACTGGTATTTTCGCAGGCCATTGGCGACCACAGCCAGGCCCTGCGCATCGAGCACAGGGTCAAGAAGCTGAGCCGCGCGGAAAAGGAAAGACTGATTCGCAGGGAATCCCCGCTGCCTGCCTGAACCCAGGGAACGCGTTCAGACAGGCAGACCCAGCCCCACCCGCAACAATTGCACCCGCTGCGCAGCCGATGGCGCCGGATAGGGCACAGCGGGCGAATGTCCCCAGACCGGTCCCGGCCACGCGGGATCGTCAAGTCGCCGCACAACGAGATGGACATGCAGTTGCGGCACCAGATTGCCCAACGCACCAAGGTTGAGCTTGTCACCGCCAAAGGTCTGCATCAGCAGTCGGCCGACTCGACACGATTCGTCGAGCAGCAGGTGCTGGTCAGCTTGCGTCAGCTGGTAGACCTCAGTGATCGCCGCCTGCCGCGGCACCAATACCACCCAGGGATAACGGCAGTCGTTCAGCAGCAGCACGCGCGACAGCTCGAGATCACCGATCAGGTGACAATCTTCGTGTAGCTGCCGGTGCAGACTGAATTCAATCATGTGCCTGAGTTCTCCAGGATACCGGCGCAAAAAACTGCGACGAGGGGGACAAACGGCGCTCGGGAATCCAGGGTGCGGAGGTGCGCCGGATCAGGATTTGACCACACGCTTGCGGCCGCTGAACAGGCCGAGGATGCCGATACGACCGTGTTCCTGCTCCCACATCCGGTGCTCCTTCACAACCTGACGCGACAACATCACCACGCTGCGCACACTGTTGGCCGCATGGATGTCCTTGCGCAGATCCTCCTGCGTGCGCGGGTCCGCCCAGGGGCCACCCCTGGCCTTGCGGATGAAGCTTTTCACTTGCAGCTGCAGCAACTGACGCAGATCTTCGACAATGTCACGCTCAGCGTCCTGGCTGGTCTTGCCGGTCATCTCCAGAATCATTCGCTTCGCGGTCGGCAGATCGATCAGGCCGACCTGGACACAATCCTCGAGAAGCAGTTTCTGCACCGGCTTGCGCTCGTCCTTGAGTTTGTCTTCCATGCTCTTGACCGACGGTACGTATCCGCTCGGGGTTTTCGCGTGGCGCTGCAGCTTTTGGCCATCCTCCGCCACGATGCCCCCCGGCTGCTCATCCACAGACGCAAGATCGGCGTCGTCGGCATACAGCGTTTCGGCATTCGCGGTTTCCGATACAGCCTGCACCATCGCGGTCCCCGCTCCCCCCAGTGCCTGCGTGTCGCCGTCTGGAGACCGCGACATTGGCTTGAGCCTCGCCCTCAGTGCGTCTTCCAGCAGTTCGAGCTGTGCACCGAGCAGCGGGTCGATATCGGCGAGACTCGACACCGGGCGCGAACCGGTAACACTGCGCAGGGCAGCCACCACCGCCCCCCTGTAGATCGACAGACAACGAGCGTCACGAATCCCCAGGCGTGACAACAAAAGCATCACGCGTCCACTCACATTCATCTCGATTGCGTCGTTCACTGAAGGGGGAAACGCCTCGTGGCCCAGGGGTTTCGATAGGTATCGGCTAGAATGAACGCTTCCTTAGAGCAGGAGTTGCAACATGTCACCCAACGCCGAAGGCGTCTGCTGGTTCTGCGGGACAAGACTCACCGCGAGCGAGTATCAGCGCGAAGGAGAATGTCCGCACTGCCGCAAGCAGACCCACGTCTGCCGCAATTGTCGTTTTTTCCAGCCGGGGCGTCCGAATGACTGCCAGGAACCCGTGGCCGAGGTCGTGAATGACAAGCTGCGAGCCAATTTCTGCGACTATTTCGAACCCGGCGCCGACGTCCACAAGACCGGTCCGGACCCGGCGGCACTCAGGGCAGCGGCGGACAAGCTGTTCGACATTTGAACTTTCAATGGTCGATCCGCTTGTGAATTGCCTCCGCCGGCCGCCATACTGATTTAAATCAAGGTAAAGACCTGGCCTGCCGTCAAGTATGCAACGAATTCATCGGGGGACCCGTCATTGGACATTGCAAGTCTCGTCATCACTTTTCTGCTGGCAGGCCTGATGCTGTTGCTGCTGGTGCGCCTACCACTGGCGATCCTCGGCAATCTGCGCACAGGGCACCGTTTCCGCGAAGGCCTGGCGGGCGCGCTCGCCGAGCTGCGGCTTTCGCGAATGCTGAAATACCTCGGGATCGACGCCGCGATCTACCTGCACACGGAACAGGCGGTCGAGATCAAGAAACACATGGAGCGTTGTGACGCCTGTGACGCCAAGTCGCGCTGCGACCAGGTGCTGGGCAGTGAGCCAGCCACGGAAAAGCAAGACCTGGGCTTTTGTGCAAACATCGACGACCTGAACGAAATACGCCGCGCCCGTTGACGCCTTCACGAGGTGCCGGATCAGGCGACATCGCCGCGCGCTTCGCGGTTACCGCCGCCAGCATCTGTCGCATCGGACAGCGCGCCGATCTGGCGGTCGGTCAACGCCGCCAGCGCGGCCTCGGCCTCGCTGTAGAGTTCGCGCACGAAATCCGTACTGGGGCCGCGTTGATGAAGGATCTGCATCAGCGTCGTCAGGTGCGCGCGCGCCTTGCCGACGCTGCCGGCTTCTTCGAGACGCCTCGCCTGGACCAGGTGAAAACGTGTAGCCACCTCGGCCCGGCGCTCACCCAACTCCCTGCCAAAGATGGCGCGCACGTCGCGGGGAATCGGCTGCAGCGTGTATCCGCTGCTGACGGTTTCGATCAAGGTGTCCAGCGCCCCGACGGTGGCACGAAACGCCACGTCGTTCTCGATCGGGCCCACGCTCTTCGTGACTTGCGCACCCTCGGCGTTCAGCGCCGTTTCGGCGGAGCGGATTTTTTCCGCGATCGACGGGTATCGGCGGTACAGGCGCCTGATCTTCTGGCAACGCGCAAGGACCTCGCTGCGCAGCGTGACGCGGATCTCGCGAGACAACGGGACTGAGCGGAGCGCAGAAAGCGCGCCTGTAACGGCATTCACGCCGGCCTCCAGGCGCCTTACGGCGGCCTGGACCCTGGTCTGATGCGCCTGATAACGATTGAGCGCCGAGGCCATGAACAGCATCAGCAACAACATGCCGACCACGGCCAGCGGCATCCCCCACTGTTCCAGCTGCACCACCACCTACCTCCGGTTGAATTCGATGCCTGAGGTAACGGCCGCTCGTGCCGAAACCTGACCGCCTTGGCCTGGCCTGCCGGACCAGGGTGTCGGGACGTTTTACAGATTGGCGGCCCCTGACCCTCGCCAATCCTTCAACCCTCTGTATCAAGAGATAATTCCCGAAATGGCAGATAACTTGCATTAACCTGTTCATATCCATCGGACCAGGAGGTGCAGACCATGTTGCTTGCACACAAAAGCCGCTGTGTCGCGCTCGCCGCCAGCCTGGGCATCGGCCATGCCACGGCAGCGCCGGTCGAGGGCGAGGTCGGCAGCAACCTCGCGTCCCTGCTGGTCCTGCTGGGCGTCTGGGCACTCTTTATGGGTATGCGCAACCTGCGTGAACTCAGGCACAAGCGCCTGACCCCCCAACGTCAGCAACGAAGTGACGGCAAAGACCCACTGACACGCGCTGACACACAGATCCGATACTGAAACAGTACGTTTTCCCGACTACCAAGGCGCAGTCCGAGAAGCTACCCTGTTCCATCAGGATCTCTTCTCCCAAGGCTTGCAGTACGAGTGGATTTGTTCCTGTACATGGTGCTCGGCCTCGCGGCCACCTGGGGCGGATACGTCCTGTACATGGTGGTGGCGACGCGCGCCTCTGAGGGCCGGGCCGCCGCACCGCTGTTCGCGGTATTCCCGTCGCTTGCCGGGTTGCATGGACGCGCTCTGGTCTACTGCTTCAGCCCGCGCTGTGGTCCTTGCCGGCCGATGTCCAGAGACGTGGATATTCTTGCCGCCAGCGGGGCGCCGGTTTTCAAACTCGACATCACAGAGCACCCGGAGATTTCTCGCGAACTCGGCATCCGCGCGACCCCGACCCTGATTGTGGTCGAGGACGGCGCCGTCGCGCGCATGGTGCTCGGCGTGAAGAATGCCAGCTACATGCAGCGACTGATGGATGCCACGCCGGCATAGTTCGAAGGCCCCCCTCTGCTCACCGGACTAAACTGCTGTCAGGGCCACCACCAAAAGGCTACCTGAGCCGTCATGACAAGACTATTCGCTCGAGCCCTCTGGCTGCTGCTGGGCTGGGTGGAACTCCTGGTCTTTACCCTGCTGCTCTACGGATTGAGTTTTCTGCCCGCCGCATGGCGCGGCACCTGGTACCGGCACCTGTTTCAGGCCTGGAGCCGTACCTGGATTCACGCACTAGGTGTCGACCTGCGAATGCACCACAAAAACATTCACCCGCTGCCTGGGCGCTACATTCTCATCGCCAACCACCCCTCGTCGTTCGAGGACGTCGGCATTCCTTCACTGTTCGACGTCGACAGCCTGGCCAAGCACGAGGTCCGGGACTGGTGGCTGGTCGGGCGGATCAGCGCAGCAGCCGGCACGATCTTCGTGCAGCGTGACTCCAGGGCATCGCGCACCATTGCCGCTCAACAGATAAAACAGCGCCTCGAACAGGGGCGCAGCGTTGCGTTGTATCCGGAAGGTGGGATCAAGGGGCCGAGGCTGCAGCCGTCGTTCCGCCACGGCGCCTTCGCCATTGCAATGCAGACCGGCATACCTATCGTGCCTGTGTATCTGCACTACGAAGCGTCACACGATTTCCATTGGGGGCCGCACAGCCTCGTGCGAAATATGCGCAATATCATCGCGTCGCGGAACAACCGCGCAAACTACTACGTGTTTGACGCGATCGAGCCACACCTGTTTCATGACAAAATCAGCTACTGTCAGCATGTCCATGGCCTCTACCAACGCTGGCAGGCGCGATATCTCGACTGAAACCGATAACCAACGTAGTGAAGTGAAGCGATGCCCTACCCAGACCCTGCAGCAGCGGAAAAGGCCTTCTACGCCGCGTTTCGCTCCCTCGACCTCGAACAGATGAAAAGCGTTTGGATGGATTCAAGCAGCAGCAGTTGCATCCATCCGGGAGGCGGCCTGTTGCAGGGCATCGATGACATTCTTGCAAGCTGGGCTGAAATCTTTCGTGACAGTACCCCGCCACGCATTGAACACCGCCTGATCCAGGCCAGCACCGATGAACGCCTCGCTGTCCACACGGTCCGGGAAGACATCAACAGTGGTTCCGGGAGCCAGCGCGCGGTCGTACTCGCCACCAACATCTACGGCTACATCGATGGTGGATGGCGCATGGTGGCCCACCACGCCTCGTTGCCCTTGGTCGAGACCCCGCCTGCCGCGACCCGGCCGCCGCTGCACTGAACGACGCGCAATGCCAGACGACAGGTACCACCGTCTGGCATTGCCGGATGCTGCCAGCTAGGGGAATGCCGGGATCTGCGACTCCAGCCCTTTGGCCTGGACCTCGGGATGATGCGCCATGATCAGCTCCCGGATCTCGTGTACTCGACGCACGGGAACGTCCACCATCAGCAGAATCGCGCCGCGATCAATTGCCGGCTGGAAGCGTTTCAGGCGTGAGTTGGGGATGCTGACCGCAATCATTCCGGACACCCAGGAACCCATCATTGCGAACACGACCGCCAGCACCAGTATCCCGGCGTTGCCGACGGACTGACCGAGCTCTGGATAGAACGTCAGTGCCACACCGGCCAGGGCGCCGGTGATCCCGCCGGCGATCATGCCGATGCCGATGCCATGAAGAACATCAGATCGCTGCAAGAGATTGGCCACATGCAGGCGGCCAAGATTCACCCCGTCCTTCGCGAGATAATGAATGTGTGGATCATCGATCTTGGCCAGCAGCAGTTCCTTCTCGATGGTCTGTGCCGAATCCACGTCCGGCAGGATAAAGTACAGCCGTCTGCGCATTTCGATTGCCTCCGTCGAGGGTTTGTCGACCACTTCATGTGCCGCGGCGATATTCGCCGTCGTCGGGGTCGTTCCAGCCAAGTATAGGAACCCCCAGAAAAACGGTAGGTTTTTATAAAATCTTTTGAACTCGTGACGGAAAAATCAGACTATAAGCGTATTAGCTTGTTCTGAAGTTACTGATGCGGCGTCGTACCGCCAGAGGAGCCTCGCAATGAAAAAGGTGCTGTTGCTGATCGCTATCATCGGCCTGGTCAGCGTGCGTGCGGCCAGCGCGGACGTGTTGGTATTGGTTCACGGTTACCTCGGAACCGCGCAGAGTTGGGCGGAGTCCGGCACCATGGATCGTCTCTACCAGCGTGGATACCGGCAGGTCGGGATCTACGGCTATAGCCCACAAGGCATGGTCTACCAACGCCTGGGCAAGCCCGACACAGCGCGTCCGGTTTACGCCGTAAACCTGCCCTCCCAGGCACCGGTCATGATCCAGGCCGATTGGCTGGCCGCCTTTTTGCGCGACATTGGCAAGCGCCACCCCGACCAATCGATCAACCTGGTCGCCCACTCCGCTGGCGGCCTCGCCGCGCGCATGGCACTGGTGCGTCATGGCAGGCTCGGGGTCCAGCACCTGATCACGATAGCGACACCACATTTCGGTACCGGACGGGCGCTCCAGGCAATCGACGCCACCAACAATGGCGGAATGTTCGGCTTCGTCAAGAACTGGCTGGTACGCCGTTCGACCGGTGATGCGCTCTACGCCACCCTGCTACAGAGTCGAGGCGTGCTGTTTGACCTCACCCCACCGGTTCCCGGCAACCTGCTGTTCTGGCTCAACCAGCAGCCACACCCGGATATCAAGTACACCAGCATCATGCGTACCGGCACCTTCTACATGCCGGGAGATCAGGTGGTGCCGCCGCTCAGCCAGGACTTGAACCGGGTTCCCGCGCTGGCGGGCCGGGTGAAGACCTATTCGATGTCCGAGGGACACCTGCTGACGCCGCAGGACGGTGACCTGATCGGCAACCTTCTGGCAACCGGCGCGACCACGAAGAATTCCCCGTGAGCTAATCTTTGGCGCATGCGTCAGGCGCTGAACCAGGCCGAAAAACTGCTGCGCGACTATGGCCGCAACTACGAAGCCAATCTCGTCGCCATCGCGCTCGAGACATTCGACAGGGATCCGCAGGCGGCCTGCCGCGAGATCAACAGCGATGAATGGTGGAATGGTACCGCCGCAGTGGCTGCCGTCGACCTCGCGGTTGCCGGCGGCTTCACAGCACAGTCTCGTATCGATGCGCAGGCACTGCGCCAGGCGTTGCTCGTGATCTTCACCACCATGCGGGCCTATGGCGAACACAACGCCGCTGGCGAGATCGTCGTGTCGCAGTTCAGGAAGTGGCGGGAATCGCACATCTGACCAAGCCCCGCATAAGGTTATCGGCCCCGCTGCCGCCAACAGCCAAAGGCGGATTGGCCCCCGGTTCTCCACGGGACGGCCACCTGTCCGACAAACAATCGATTGAACCAAGAGGCCCGGATGCAATCGTTCGATATCTATTTCCTCGGTGAGTCCCTGCCTGGTGCAGACCCGGTCGCCGTGCGTCGCGGCGTGGCGAAGTTGTTCAAGGTGCAGGAAGCATCTATTGAGCGCCTGTTTTCCGGCCAGCCGCTGCGCGTGAAACAGTCCGTGGACGCGGATGCAGCGAGCCGCTATCGCGCTGCGTTTCGCGATGTCGGTGCATTGATCCAGATCATTCCGAGCGGATCGGCGCCGCCGGCGGCCAGACCACGGTCTTTGCAGGAGCCTACGGCGGCCCCATCCATCGACGCGACAACGGACACTGAGACGCCGCCCGACCATTCGCCACAGGTGATGGGCGACGGGATGGACGCGCCTGCCGGCGTACAGAAGCGGGGCATCGATTTCGGCCTGGCCGAACCCGGCGCAATCCTCGATCACGCCACTCCGCCCCCTCCGGCCCAGATCGACACCAGCGGACTGCAGGCCCTGCCACCAAACACCGGGTCGCTGGAGGACTGCCGCAACGAAAAACCGCACCGCCCAATACCGGACATCAGCCATTTGCGACTGGTCGACGACTGAGGCGCACCCCAGCCGCCACCCCGTCAGCGTCCCGAAAATGCCAGATGCTGCAGCGCCGACGGTGGATGCAGCTCGATCCGGAAGAGACCAACCGGGTGATCACTGTCCGCGCGTAACGGTATATGCTCCGGTGCCTCGCTGAACCAGATTATCGCCGGACGGTGTGCCGCTTCCTGTTCTCCACGCTTGTTCAGATGGAAGCCGGCAAAACTGACCTTCCAGGCCGGCACCGCGAGGGGCCCGATATTCACCGTCTCGCGACCTTCCACTTTGACGCGGTAGGTCAGGTGCTCACGACCGTTGGTGACCGGAAAACTGAATTCGGCTGCATCAGCCAGGGCCTGTGCACGGACACGCTGCAGCATGCCCAGGCGATCGAGGAGATCACCCACGATCACGGTGGCGGAGGGTACTTCTCCAGTATCCAGTCGGGCGATCTCGTCACGCCCGACTCCGGCATTGACATCGAGTCGCTGAACCCCCAGTTCCGAGGCGTCACGCAGATACAGGCGGTGGCGGATCTTGCGTGATTTCTCGTAGGTCTCGAATCCAACCAGCTGCCCTGCATCCGGCATCGACCAGGTGCGAAACCGGTAGCGGATCGGGTACAGCGACTCGACGTTGGGATAGTTCGCAGATGTCGCATCGAGCCGCATCTCGACCAGACCCGCCGCGCCCCGCGCGGCAGCGGTCTCCAGGCTCAGGTCCGCGATCGGCAGATCTGCGCCCAGCGAAAACACACCGCGATAGATGACCCGATATTCGAGTTTCTCCACCGCTTCAGTGGCCATGACGGGCGATGCGAGGAGCCACGACAGGAGGACAATCAGAAAGCGATGACTGACGTTCAAAAGTAACCCCGCCCTGCCTCGAACCCGGTGCTAATCTTCCGGTTAGTACACAAAAGGATTATCGAGTTCCAGTTGGCACGTGTCATGCGTAATTTAACTCGAATACCGCCGAACACGGCAGAAAAGTCAAAATATTGACGAAATTGGGACGTAATCGTGACGAATCGCATCGCTGGCGACAATTATTTGGCGCGCCCGACACCAAAAGAACATAAAGCTGACAGCACCCGGGCCAACCCCGGGGTGGCCGGACAGCCGGCTGCGCCATCTCCCCAGACGGACGTCGAACGCGCCCAACAGCGCCTGATGCAGGAAACCGGGGCGCCCAGGCCGCTCGCGGTGGACACGCTGGCTCAGGCCCGCGCACGCATCACACTGCTCAAGGAGCAACTGGACACCGATCCACAACTGGCCATGCGGGCGCAGGGCCGGTTGAACGTGAACCAGTTCGAGGCTGCCACCGCAAGACCCAGCACCTGACCCGTCAATCCTTTCTCGGCACAGGCGAGAGCATATCTCGCCATTGACCCGGCCCCGTTTCGGCGGAAGCCGGGTTTTCTTTTGCGCCATGCGTCAGTCGACAATTGCATTTCCGGGTGCCGCGTTTGACACTAAAACAATGCGCGTTATCTACCTCGTACTCGGATTCTTCGTCCTGTTCGGTGTCGCTGCGACCTGCCGTACGCCCTCGGACCTGCCGGACGATTGTGAACGCCTTGACGGTGGACTTGTGCGTTGCACCCACTCTGCAGGCAATGGCAATGACTGAAAACCCGATCGCACAGCTGACGCCGGTGTACTTCGCCGACCTGGCCAATGCCGAGGCCGTCAACAGCGCCCTGTTCGATGCGTTCGAGCGCGAAAAGCACGGCGCGGACGTGCGGCGCACCCACCTGTTTGCCGGACGTTACGAAAACACCTACCTGCCGGCCGGGCGCATACCCGAACTTGCCCCGGTCAGTGCACTGGCGCAGGCCACTGCATGCCGGATCCTCGACCGCACCCGGTTACGACAGGGTTTCTGGTTCAACGAGATGCACCCTGGCCAGCGCACCACGGTGCACGATCACGCAGAAGGGAACGAACTGCTGTCGGCGGTGTACTACGTGTATTGTCCGGAAGAAAGCGGCCGCCTGATCCTGCACGACGACGAGGCGCAGGTCGTGGTGAAGCCGCGCCCCGGTCTGCTGGTACTGTTTGCACCCGACCTGCCACATGAGGTGGAAATCAACGCGAGTCGGCAGACGCGCCTTTCCATCGCGTTCAATTTTGGCCCGGCGGACGACCCGGCCTGATCGTCGACGTCTCGAGCCGCTCGGTTTCCGCCAGGAATACACGCCGGCCATCGGTGGTGAGGAATTCGCGGTCCTCGATGTCACCGCGTTGTGCCCGATACTCGGTAGCCCGACCCGTGCCCGCATCGACCACCCGGATAAAGATCACCTCAGTGCTGTCGCGCCAGTGCTCATAGAGCAGGAAACCCGAAGCCAGCAACATCAGGCTCACCACACCAAGCGCCAGCATTCGCAGCGTGGAACGACGCGCCGGTGGCGGATTGATCAGTCGCGGCCGCGACACGAGCTGCTGCCGTTGCGGCTGGCGTGTGCGCCAGATCAACGCCACAAGCAGAATCACCGCCAGAGTAAAGAGGATTTTTCCGATCATGGGCGAATCTTAACAGGCCGCGAATTCGTTATGATTGGAACAGCGAAAGACAAAGAGAACAAGCAATGTCCTATATGACCGCCAGCCACGTATTGCTGGCCACGGCTATGCTGTTGAACGTTGTCGGTGCGGCCGCCAGCGAAACCTCCGGGAAAGCCGTCCGGATCACCTCGGAAATCGATGGCGTCACCACGTTGCACAACGGCGCACCGGTGCGCATCGAGCGCAACCAGGATCAGACCAATACCATCCATCCGAGCTTCCAGCGCACGTCTCGCAGTTGCCCACCGTTCTGTATCCAGCCGATGCACATGCCTGACGGGGTCGAAACTATCGGCGAGATCGAGATGCTCCGCTACCTCGAACGAATCGGGGCCGGTGACGACTCGGTCCTGGTCATCGATTCGCGCGGCTCCGATTGGCTGAGGCAGGGCACCATACCCGGCTCGGTCAACATCCACTACAAGCGCCTGAGCATGCGCTCGGCCGACGAGGCGGATATTGCCGCGATCCTCGAACATCAGTTCGGCGCCGAGCGTACCGGGCAGTTCTGGAACTTCCGTGACGCCAAGACCCTGGTGCTTTTCTGCAACGGGCCATGGTGCGGTCAGTCGCCCACCAATATCCGTGGCCTGCTGCGCATCGGCTACCCTGCTGCGAAGCTGAAGTGGTACCGCGGCGGCATGCAGGCATGGGAAACGGTCGGGCTGACGACGGTGGTTCCCGAGTGAATGGAAAACCCTCATGAAACGCCCGGCCATTGTTTCCGCACTGATCTGTCTGCTGCTGCTCACCGCCTGCAGCGAACCGGACAAGCCCAGCATTGCCCTTTACCTGGCAGTGCAGCGAGGTGACCTCGACCAGCTGGAACGTCACCTGCACTGGGGCACCGACATCAACGCCATACTCCCCAACGGCCAGTACCCATTGCAGACAGCAGCACAGAACGGCCGCATCATCATGGTCAGGAACCTGGTCAAACACGGGGCCGAGATCGATCGCACAACGACAGCGGGCGACACGGCGCTGGATCTGGCCATCCTCGCCGGGCGCACCCAGGTCGCCGATGTGCTGCTTGCCGCCGGTGCCACGCTCGACGCCTCGGCGCTACTGTTGAAAGCGGCGGCAAACGGTGTCACCGACCGCGATACCGTACGTTTCCTGATCGACCACGGCGCCGACCTCGAACATCGCAACGACAACGGCGATACGCCTCTGCTGGTCGCGATCAGGCAGGACAATCACCGGCTGGCGACCCAGTTGGTCGGCCAGGGGGCCGACGTCAATGTCCGGGCCGCGGACGGGGACTCTGCGCTGGGCCTGGCCACTCGGCTCAACGCTCCCGAACTGGTCAGCCTCTTGAAGCGCCAGGGCGCCCGCCCGACGAGCGATTGAGATGACAGCGGGGCGGCACCTTTGCTAAGGTCGCGCGCCTCACCACACTGCCCCGGACGGAGAATCACGCATGGCGAGCACCCCTGATGAACTCACCATCAACTACAGCGAAGGCGGTATCGACGTCGTCAAGGAACTGGACAAGGCGGTGCTCAGCAAGGGGGCATGGACCACGATACTGTTTCGTTACCAGGACTGGGACCCGCGCAAGGAGGAATACAGCAAGGACAGGTTCTCGATTCGCCGCTACCAGAAACGCAACGGCGAATACCAGCAGAAATCCAAGTTCAACATCTCCAGCCCTGACCAGGCACGCCAGCTGATCGAATCGCTGAACAAGTGGCTCGACGAGTAGTCACCACGCACCTCGACTGACCGAAAGGTCCGCGCTCGCCGGCCGCCGCATGCACCGACGGACCATGCCCCTTGCCATCAGCTGTCTGCGCCGCCCGTCGTCAACAGGGCCTGCGCCTGCGCGACCCACTGTTCGCGCTCGATGCGCCCGCTGAACCGCAGATGATCGTTCACACGCGCAACATCCCGCGGTGTCCATGCGGCAATCTGCTCGAATCGCCGGACGCCCAGTTCCTGCAATATCCCGGCGATCTTCGGACCTATGCCCTTGATCCGCTGCAGGTCATCAGATTCGTCACTCCCGGTGTTGATCGCCGACAGCACAGTACTGTCCGCGGGTGCCGGTCGCACTTTTGGGGGAGGCGCCGGTTGGTCCGCGTCGATCGGTCTGGCGTCAGGCGCAGTCTCCAGCGCATCGAGTCGTTCCCGTAGCGACTTGCGCTCTGCCTCGCACGCCCCGCGCGCCGTCACCGCGACATCCAGCTCGGCCCGCAGTTCGCGCGCATCGGTTTCGGCATTGCGCAACCTGGCCTGCAGCGCGGCGCGCGAAGTCGCCGCAGTGATCCGTGTCAGAAAGGTACCAAGGAGCATGCCGAGCAACGCCGCGATCAGCAGCAGAATGAAGGTCTGTGAAATCAGATAGCTCATGAAATCTACTCAAACAATATCGGCGTACGGATCACCGGACGGGCCGCACATCGAAGGTGATACGACGGTTGGCCGCCCTGCCCTCAGCGGTCGTATTGCCCGCGACCGGTTGGCTGTCACCGTACGCGATGATCTGCATGCGCTGCGCAGGGATGCCCGCGAGATAGAAGAATCGCTCGACCGCCTCAGCACGCGCCTGGCTGAGGCGCAGGTTGGCGTTACGGTCGCCCGACGCGTCGGTGTGACCGCCGATCACGATGGCGGCCTGTGGGCACTGGTAGGCCACCGAGGCGAGATCGTTGAGTACCGCATAGCTCTCGAGCATCGGCGAGGCGCCGCCGGCCTCGAAACGCACGCTGGCGGCGGCCGCCAGCCGGGCCATCGTGCGCTGGCAGGTACCGGCGTCCATCGGGTTGGAAAGATCGCCGCCGAGGCGCACGATTCGGCTCACATCGAATCTCGGGCTCAGGGGATCGTCTGCGTCCAGCATCGACGAACGTTGCCTCAGTTCGTCCACATCGACGCTCCGCACACCCCAGACCTGACGCGCGATCGTGGCGACATGGCCCGGATCGATGTGTCGCGATATCTCGCCGCTGAGCCGCAACTCGCGCCCGTCCGCTTCGATTGTCAGTCCGGTTATCGCATACGACGCCAGCGCCTGTTTGACACGCTGCACCAGATCGGCCTCGATCGGTACATGGCGCACCGCCACGGTGATCCAGGTCAACAGCAACAGACTGGCCAAACCGGCCAGGAGGACGGTACTTCTCGACACGGCGTATCCCCCGGATAGCGCGCTCCGCACGCTTCGTTTTTCGTTGCCGACGCCGCGGCGCCAACGTCGGCTAATCTACCTTATTTCGCTGCTGACGTTGCGACAATGTGTCTCACGGACACGCAGCGCAGCGACCACGGCCAGCACCGCAAAGGCGAACGACAGCCACAGGCCGTTGCGGTAGTCACCCACCGCATAGCGCCGCATTCCTTCGACCAGCGTGCCGTCCCAGGTCCGGTCCAGCACCCAGCCAAATGCCGGCTGCATGACCGCGGCACCAAGAAACAGCCCGGTATTGACCAGCGCGATCGCCATCCCGGCACTGGCCGGTGCGCAGACCTCTTTTGCCGCCGCATAGGTGAGCACGAAGCCACTCGCCCCCAGTCCCAGCAGGCCATACAGGGCATAGCCGCTCAGGCCCGGCCCCCAATCGACGAACAAAAGGCACAGCCATGCCACCGCGGAAAGCAGACCGGTCGCCAGGATCACCGGCTTGCGCAGGCCCAGGTGGTCGGAGAACCAGCCCATCAGCATGCAACCGACCGCAAAACTGACCAGGCTGACGGTGGTATACAGCGACGCGTCGGTACGCGACAGGCCATGCACGTCCTGCAGCAGCGGCACACCCCACAGGCCGACAAAACTGAACATATTGCCGGTCACGCCGAGGTTGACCCAAAAGCCGGGCCACGCCGCCAGGTTGCCGTACACGGCCTTGAGTGCGCCCAACCAGTGCGGATGCGACCTGGCATGGGCGGGCAGTCCCTCCATTTCACGTACCGAGGGGAACCCCGCCTCCTGTGGCTGATTTCGCACCGCCAGCCAAGTCGCCACCGCCATCAACAATGACATCATGCCGATGCCGACGAAGATCTCGCGCCAGCTGAGCACACCGAGCGCCCAGGCCAGCGGCGCGGCCGCCATG
The DNA here is from genome assembly GCA_024235315.1 of Chromatiaceae bacterium. Taxonomy (GTDB): domain Bacteria; phylum Pseudomonadota; class Gammaproteobacteria; order Chromatiales; family Chromatiaceae; genus Thiosocius. Next base: position 305,404 of record JACKMP010000001.1, read on the forward strand.
ATCGACCCCAGGTTGCCCAGCAGCAGGGTGAGGCCACTGACGCGTCCGTAGTGCCGGTCGCTGAACCACACCGCATTGCTGCGCATCAGGCCGACGAATACCACCGACACGCCGAGGCCGACCAGGAAACGCCCCACCGATGCCATCGCAAAATCGTCAGCAAGGCCAAACAGGATCGATCCGATACCCGCCACCAGCGAACCGATGGTCACGCTGACTCTTGGACCAAGCGTGTCAGCGAGGATGCCGGACGGCACCTGCATCGCGGTGTAGACGTAGTAGTACATCGCCGCAAGCGAGCCCAGCGCCGCACCTGTGGTGTGGAACGACTGCATCAGATCCGAGGCCACGGCCGCGGGCGCCATACGGTGAAAGAACACCAGCATGTACGAAATCACCAGGATGAAATAGATCCGCCAGCGCAGTGAGTTGAAGGCCGCATAGTCGCCCTGATTCATGGTGTCACCTTGCGTCGGCGCGCTGTTCAGAGGCCAAGTTCAGCCGGCCAGTCGAGCAAGGCGTTCACCACCTCGCGTTGCCCAGGGGTCAGGGCGGGATCCACCGTCAGACGCGACAACTGCCGACGATAGTCGTCCAGCACGATCGACGCGCCGGCCGCCGGCTCGGTGAGCCGCTCACGCCGGAACTCTTCCCAGCGCAAGCGTTCGTCACGGTCCAGCGTGTGCGGCCAGTTGCGGGCACGGTAGCGAAACAGCAACTCCTGCAGCTTCGACGCCTCAAACCCCAGATTGAGCCGCCCCAGTTCCTCCGGCGCACTGCTCCGCACGATGTCGCAACGCCTTCTGTCCTCATCCGACAGGAAGCCCCCGTACAGATCGCGATCGGGATCCGTCTGTGGTGGAAACCGATCACCCACGTCGAACACCCCGGCCACCTTCTCGGCCAGTCCGGGCGCGCCACGCAATGCATCCAGATGCAGCTGCTCGGATACGGCATCCATCTGCCATTGCTCACGTGCGGCATCGGTGATCGTACCCATCGGCACGATCACCGGCGAGCGGTTGAGGTGCACCACCTTCAGCGGAATACGTTCAACACCCTCGGGCAGGTCGGCACTGGCTGTATACAGCCGGGCCCGGATCTCCTCGACCGAAAGCCGCAGCAGCGGTGTCGGGTCGGTGCGCAGGTCGTACACAATCACCCCGTTGCGGTTGCTCGGATGCATTGCCAGAGGCACCACCGCGGCGATGCATCCGAGGCGCGCCGGGTAACGCGCCGAGACATGCAGCACCGGGTTGCCAGCGCGCACATTCAGCTGCGCCGCCAGCTTGTGCTTGTCCCGGTTATTCAACGCGAAATCGTATAGCCTGCGCTGGCGCTCACGCAGCAGTCGCGCCAGCGAAATGGTGGCCCTGACATCGGCCAGCGCGTCGTGCGCGCCACTGTGTTCAATGCCGTTGGCCAACGTCAGGTCCTCAAGGCGAAAACTGCTCACGCCGGGTTCCTTCTCCGGCCAGTCGATGCCCTCCGGGCGCAGCGCACGGGTCAGGCGCACTACGTCGATCATGTCCCACCGCGAATTGCCGTTCTTCCACTCGCGCGCGTAGGGGTCGAAAAAGTTTCGATAGAGGCCGTATCGCGTCACCTCGTCGTCGAATCGCAGCGAGTTGTAGCCCAGGGCGCAGGTCCCGGGCCGTGCCAGTTCCTCGTGGATGAAACGGAAGAAATCCGCCTCCGGCGCGCCGCGCTCGCGGGCGAGCTGTGGCGTGATACCGGTGATCAGGCAGGCCTCGGGCTGCGGCAGGAAATCGTCGGCCGGCTGCGCATAGATCACCAGCGGCTCGCCGATCGGATTGAAATCGAGGTCGGTGCGCAGGCCGGCAAACTGTGCCGGCCGATCGACCGCCGGCTGCGCGCCCCAGGTCTCGTAATCGTGCCAATAGAAGGACTGGGTCTGGCTCATGACTTGGCCCAGGCGACCTGGTTGCGCAGGTACACCGGCTGCGCCTGCGACGCAGCGACACCAGCGCCTTCCGCATACAACACGGCGGCAAGCTGCGCGACATCGCACGCATGCACCATGGCGGTACCGTGGCAGCGCCGCACGTCGCCCAATCGCGCCACCAGCTGATCGGCATAGACCTGCCAACCGCTGCCGCTGCCGACCCAGTCGTCACCCGCCGGCACGGCCACCTGATGGGGTGCGTACACTCCCTCTGCGCCAGCCGCCCGCATGATGCCGCCGGCGTCGACCCGAAACGCCCCCCAGTAGACTTCGCCCATCCGCGCATCGAAGGCGGCGAGCACAGCAGCCGTCGCGTGCTCGCGCAGCGTGCCCTGGGCCAAAGCCTGCAGGCTGGACACCGGCACCACTGGCAAGTCGGCACCCAGTGCAGCGCCCTGCACGATCGCGGTCGCTATTCGCACGCCGGTGAAGGCGCCGGGACCGCAGCCGAACGCCAGTGCGTCGAGGTCGCCAATGCGCAATCCGGCGTCGGCCAGCAGGCCATCCATCATCGGCAGGATCAACTCACTGTGACGGCGCGGGGCAAGCTCGAATCGCTCGACCGTATCACCGTCGAACAACAGGGCTGCCGAGCACGCATCCTCGGTCGTATCGATTGCAAGCAGTTTCATCGTGGTCAGGGGAGCAGGATCGTCGAGCCGGTGGTCTTGCGTGCCTCGAGATTACGGTGCGCCTGCGCGGTCTCGGACAATGGAAAGACCTGGTTGATCTGGATGTGCAGCAAGCCGTCCGCAACGGCATGAAACAGCTGCTCGGCCCCATCCTCGAGGAGTGCTCGGGTCGCAATGTGTGTGGCCAGCGTCGGCCGGGTCACATACAGCGACCCCTTGGGTGCGAGGATCGCCGGGCTGAATGGCTCGACCTTGCCCGAGGCATTGCCATAACTGACCATCACACCGAACGGCCGCAGCGCATCGAGCGATGCCATAAAGGTATCCCTGCCAACAGAATCGTAGACCGCGGCCACCCCCTCTCCATCAGTGTATTCACGTACCTTGGCGGCGATGTCCTCGTGGCGGTACTGGATCGTGTAGTCGCAGCCGTTGGCCCGCGCCAGCTCAGCCTTTTCCTCGCTGCCCACGCATCCGATGACCCGTGCCCCGAGATGGCTGGCCCACTGGCACAAGAGCAGCCCGACACCGCCGGCGGCTGCATAGACCAGGATGCTGTCACCCGGCTGCACCGGATAGGAGCGAAACAGCAGGTAGTGTGCGGTCAATCCCTTGAGCATGATCGAGGCGGCCTGCCGGTCGCTGATCGTCTCCGGGAGCTTCAGCAGTTTGTCGGCTGCGATGACACGTGACTCCGCGTACGCGCCCTGGCACATCGGGTAGGCAACGCGATCGCCGACCACGAGATGGTCGACACCCTCACCCAGCGCCTCCACCACGCCCGCGGCCTCCATACCGAGTATGGCTGGCAGGTCGCCCGCCGGATAAAGCCCGTCACGCTGGTATACATCGATGAAATTGAGGCCGCAGGCAGTCTGCCGCAACCTCACCTCACCGGGACCCGGTGCCGGTACTGTGATGTGCTCCCAACGCAGAACGTCGGCATTCCCGTGGCTGTGGATTCGGATCGCATGCGTCACCGGCGTGCTCCTAAGTGGCCTGGGTCGATTCTCGGCGCCACTGGCGGCCAACACAAGCCACGCGGCAGTACCACCACACAAAGGCCACGGGCATTCGGTGGGTGATTGCGGCAACCTTGAGGGGCTTGGGCGGTCACAGCACGCAACAAGCAACACTACTGCCGACAAGAGGAACCTGCAGCCATGGACATCAAAGCCCTGTTCGATGCCGAGCCCCAATCGCCACTGTACGTCGCAGTGAACCGGGTACTGGTGCGCAACGACCCCAACCTGTTGCGGATGATGAAGGAGGCCAGCAGCAAGATGTGCCTGGCCACGGCACTGACGCCGGGATTCCGCGGCTTCGACCTGATGCGCCAGCGCGGCAACTGCCCGATGGGTATGCGTTGGGCGGCCAGCTCGGATATGTCGGACGAACTGTCCCATATCTGGATCGACCAGTTCACCTACTGGGACTCCTGGCAGGCCCATGAGAACTTTCACGAGACATTCGAGGACGTCGTGGTCGAGTCGTGCGCAAAATGCGGCGGAATGTTGCTCGACGGACCCGAGGAGCCGATCTACCGCATCGTCAAAAGCGACTTGCCGAAGCTGATTTCGAAAAACCAGATGATGAAACTGGGTTTCGGCAACAGCGGCGACACACGTGGCTACGCAATGGACTCCGGTGCCGGCATCACAGTGCTCGCGACTCACCATATCAAGCCGGGCAAGGAGAGTGAATTCGAGGATGGCGAGGTGCAGACCATGGAGATGCTCAAGGAGACCGCCGGCGTGGTCGGCTACCAGATCCTCAAGCGCGTCGGCCTGTCGACCCTGGGCAGCGGCCACGCGACCGTCGAGTCGCTGATGGAGGACCTCAAGGACAGCTCCGGCAGCAAACTCAGGCGCACCGCCGAGGTGTGGGAGGGCTACACCATCCCGGCCGAATACCTGACGATGGTCGAATTCGAGGACCTTGCCTCCGCGCAGGGCGGCATGCCGCACGTCAACGTCAAGCCGTCGATTCTTTTCGTGCATGGCCCCAAGGTGCTGAACAACTGTCTGACCATGCCTACCGTGCGAATATCCGACACGATGTTCCGCGAGCACAGCTACCGCGAGATGCTGCAGGGCGTGAAATAGCCGGCAGCCCCCAGCCGGCCCATGGCGGCGGGCCGCATTCAGGGGATGTGCGACTCCAGTGAGAAACGCGCCCCGGCATCAATCGCCAAGCGGTCACGCAGTGTCGGCAGGATACTTGCGAGTTGCTGCGGCAGTGTCCACGGCGGATTGATCACGTAGACACCGCTGCCATACATCCCGCTGTCGGTCGGTTGCCGTACCTGCAGCTCGACCTGCAGCCATGCCGGCGCCCCAAGACGTCGAAACCGCTCGCGCATCACCTGCACTTCATTACGGCGCAGCAGCGGATACCAGAGCACGTAGGTGCCCTGCGCGAATCGCTTGAGCGCTGCGTTCAGGGCCTCTTCGACACGACGGTAGTCGGCCTTCACCTCGTAGGGCGGGTCGATCAGTATCACCGCCCGCCTGGTCGGCGGCGGAAGGATGCCGACCAGGCCGGCGAAACCATCCTCGCCACGCACCTTCACCTGCCTGCCGGCGGCCTTGACCCCGGCCTGCAGTGCCCGCAGATCGGCCGGGTGCATCTCGAACAGCAGCATCCGGTCTTCGTCACGAATCAGCGATCCGGCCAGCAAAGGCGATCCGGGATAGATCCGCAAGTCTGGCCCGCTGTTGAACTTACGCAATGCGGCCAGGAACGCCACCAGCGCGGGCGGCAACTGTGACTGCTCCCACAGACGCCCGACCCCTTCGAGGTACTCGGCGTTCTGCGCCGCCTGCGACCCTTTGAGATCGTATTGCCCCGCCCCGGCGTGCGTATCGATGTACCAGTACGGTTTGCCCTTTTGACCGTAGTACGAAAGTATCTCGAACAGCACATAGTGCTTCAGAACATCGGCATGGTTGCCGGCATGAAAGGCGTGACGATAGCTCAGCATGTTGGAGACCGGTCAGATGAAGGCCGGCATCCTAGCATCCCGCTGCGCCTGTACACGGAACACCGCGCATAACATCAAAACAGGTCCACGCTTCCGCTTCCGCCCGTGCTCTGGTCATCGATGTCGGCAAAATCGACACTGCGGTTGCGCCCGTTCTCCTTGGCGAAGTACAACGCCCGGTCAGCCTGGTCTACCAGGCTGGTCGGCAGCACATTCTCAGCGCAACCCACATATCCGATACTCACGGTGATGCTACCGACGCCGGGGAAGTCATAGTTCTCGACGATGTTGCGGAAGCGTTCGAGGGCAATCCTTGCCCGATCCGGGCGGGCCGCACACAGCAACACCACGAACTCTTCGCCACCGAACCTGAACAGGTCGTCGGTGTAGCGAAACGAACGCTCCATCAGGCGGGCGAAATGAATCAGCACCTCATCACCGTAAAGGTGCCCCAGTGTGTCGTTGACGCGCTTGAAATGGTCGATGTCCAGCACGGCGAGGGTCAACGCATGATTCGGTTGCTCGCGTGCACGCCGGCTGGCCAGCTCGAACAAAACGGCAAAGGTCTGGCGATTGAGCAGGCCGGTCAACGCGTCGCGTTCGCGGCTGTCCATCAGCCTGACGAGGTTGCCGTATATCTCGATAACCTGCAGCAACTTGGCGCGCAACCAGGGATCCACCGGTACCTTTTCCAACACGACCAGGCGCAGCGGCCCGATCTCGCCCGACAGCGGAATGATCAACAGTCCGGACTCGCCGTCTTCTGACTCGATGGCAGCCGGCTGCAGGGTTCGAATGACACCCATCAGGTCGAGCACACGGTCGCGCTTCTCCAGGCGCTGTCCAGTGTCGTCGAAGCGGCGGATGCTGATATCGTCAGGCCCGATGTCGGACTGTGCCTTGCCTGTTGCGCTGCGGCCAAATACATCGAGTACCGAAACCTCGGTTCCAGGGGACATCTCGCGCAGGCTGCCGATCAGGTGCCGCGTCAGCGCGATACCGTCGCTCTGCCGGCTCAACCCTACGACAGTGCTGAGTTGTTCGAAACCATCGTTGGTCATAGGTCTCCCTCGACTTGCTAACGGCGCGTCGACGTTGCGCTTTAGTTCCGGGCGCGCAGTCCAGCCGCGCATCCGGCGGCCGGCGCCGGCACCGCCGGTGCGCTATCCCTTCGTGGCCGACCGTTCACTCAAACGGCCACGTCGATCGACGATCGTCGATGAATCTGATCGAAACTATCACTTTTCATCGCCACCCCGTTGCAGCTTATAACAATGGCAAGCTTGGATTTGCGGGTGGCAGTCAATGCCCATTCTCAACGAGATTCGCTTCGACAACGTGCGCGGCGACCTGTTCGGCGGCGTGACGGCAGCCATCATCGCACTGCCGATGGCGCTTGCCTTTGGCGTGGCCTCGGGCGCCGGGCCGGCGGCCGGGCTGTACGGCGCCGTGCTGGTCGGCCTGTTTGCAGCGCTGTTCGGCGGCACCCCGACACTGATCTCGGAACCGACCGGGCCGATGACCGTGGTTATGACGGCCATCATTGCCCACCTGGTCGCGGCCAATCCCGAGCAGGGTATGGCCATGGCGTTCACCGTCGTGATGCTGGCCGGAATACTCCAGATGGTCTTCGGTGCACTCAAACTCGGGCACTACGTGACCATGATGCCGTACACGGTGATCTCGGGTTTCATGACAGGGATCGGCATGATCCTGATCGTGCTGCAGCTCGGTCCTTTCCTGGGCCACGCAACACCGCCGGGCGGCGTTATCGGTACGATCGGGGCGATTCCGGCAATGATCGCGGACATCCAGCCCGCCGAAACTGCACTTGCAATCTTCACCTTCGGCCTGATCGCGCTGTTCCCCAAGCGTCTGATCAGGCTGCTGCCACCGCAACTGCTCGCACTGGTCGCCGGCACGCTGCTCTCGGTCTTCCTGCTCGCCAACGTGGACATCCGGCAGATCGGCGAGATACCTACCGGCCTGCCCGCACTGCAGATGCCGGTGTTCACCGCATCACAGTGGCAGCTGATGGTGATCGACGCCGCGGTACTTGCGGTACTCGGCAGCATCGACGCCCTGCTGACCTCGGTGATCGCCGAGAGCATGACCCGCAAGGAACACAGTTCGAACAAGGAGCTGTTTGGCCAGGGTATGGGCAACCTCGCCTCCGGCCTGTTCGGCGGCATCCCGGGCGCCGGGGCGACCATGGGCACCGTGGTCAATATCCAGACCGGTGGCCGTAGCGCCCTTTCCGGGCTGACCCGCGCCCTGCTGCTTATGGTCGTCGTGCTCTGGGCGGCACCGCTGACCTCACACATCCCTCTCGCAGTACTCGCCGGCATCGCGCTCAAAGTCGGCGTCGACATCATCGACTGGTCGTTCCTGCGACGCGCACACCGGGTATCTTCCAAAGCGGCGATGATCATGTACGGCGTGATCGCGTTGACGGTGTTCGTCGACCTGATCACCGCGGTGGCACTTGGAGTGTTCGTCGCCAATGTACTGACGATCGAACGCATGGTCAGGCTGCAGAGCCGTTCGATGAAGACGATCGAACACCGGGATGTGTCGAACGACCTTACCCATGACGAGCAGACCCTGCTGCAGCAAGCGAAGGGCCGAATACTGGTATTCGCGCTCGGCGGACCGCTGATCTTCGGAGTCGCCAAGGCAATCTCACGGCAGCATGCGGTACTTCCTGATCACGAGATACTGATTCTGGACTTCAGCGAGGTGCCGGTGCTCGGTGTCTCGTCGTCGCTGGCACTGGAGACGATGATCCTGGAGGATCTCTCCCAGAAACATCCGGTGTTCATAGTCGGCGCCGAAGGAGATGTGCTCCAGCGACTCAAGACACTGGGCCTGATCGACGCGCTACCCGTGGAATACATTGTCACCACGCGCCAGGCGGCCCTGGAAAAGGCGACACAACTCCTCGAACGCAGCCACAGCGGCGACCGTGCTGGCGCCCCACCGGTCGGCGCCAGCCGGGAAGTGGCGGCATGAACAGGATGCGCCACCGGTTACCGATGAATCCCGACAGACCCATAGATCATAGATCCGCATCTATCGCGTCCTCGCCCATTTCCTATTTCCGCTGCACGAGTTCACTGACTAGTCTTGACTCTCGAAGCGACAGGCCGTCAACAAAGGCTACCGCACGCACCGATTATCGGGCACATCGGCCTGGGAGATGCAAACATGCTGGCGATGGAACAACAGGACATGAAAGACTGCGACTCCAGGACAGTCCGCGCCCTCGGACAGATCGGCGAATGCCTCAGGAGGGGCTGTGTAATCTGCATCGAACACACACCACTGATGGCTCCACGCTTTACACCCTGGCAACCCTGGGGGAAACGCTGCTGCTACAGTGGCGACGTCCACGAGATCTGCACCGAGATCGACCGCTGTCGCGACGCGCACGTCGACCATCACATACGACTGAACATCGAGGACTACAGCTTCCGCAGCCGCTTCTCGCTCGTGGTTCACAGCCCGACCAACGAGGGCTGATCCGGGCGTGCTCCCTTTACGCATCGAACCTGGGTGATGCTGTCCGCTGCAGTGATTGCAGGCCTCAGCAACGCAACTCCTCCCGGGTACTTTATCGGAGCAGGCGCAAGCCCGGTGCGCTATGCTTTCGCGCCTTTCTGCAGGGCGATGCGCAGGCATGATCAACCTCCGGACCTACGTCTACATCGACTCGCTGCAGCCGCAGTTGGCGGCGTACATGGCGACCGTGTCGCAGGGCTTTCTGCCGGTCCCGGGCGACGCATGCCTATGGGTCGAGGTTTCGCCCGGCATGGCAATCCACCGTCTCACCGACATCGCATTGAAGGCCACCCGCGTGCACCTGGCCCAGCAGGTCGTGGAGCGCTCTTACGGATCCATGGTGGTGCATCATCGCGACCAGAGTGACGTGCGGGAGGCAGGCCGCGTGGTGCTGGCCAACATAGGTGCCAGCCAGGACCAGAGGGAAAGGTGCCGCATTGCCTGGCAGGAGACCATCCGTGGCATGACGCCCGACCACACAGTGCTGATCAACCGGCAGGACCGGCGTGGCTCGATGATCCTGCCGGGACAGAGCATGTTCATCCTTGAAACCGAACCCGCTGGCTATGTCGTGTATGCCGCCAACCAGGCCGAAAAGGCCGCGAATATAACGCTGATCGACGTGCGTGCGGTCGGCGCCTTCGGGCGCCTGATCCTGTCGGGCAGGGAAGGCGACATCGATGAAGCCGCGGCAGCCGCGATCGCGGCGGTCGAAAGCCCCTCGGGCACCTGATCCCTCATCCCATGCATCGCCGCGAACTGCTGAACCTGCTGGACCGACACCGCACCCGTTTCATGGATGAGGCGGCGTATGTCACACGCACTCGCAAATTCGTCTCGACTCACCAGAACTGCTTCCATTGCGACCTTTGGCCAGGGCACGTTACCGGCTCCGCCTGGGTGGTCAACCCTCGCAGGGACAGGGTGCTGCTTCTCCACCACCGCAAGCACGATCAATGGTTCCAGCCCGGCGGTCATGCCGACGGTGACGCCGATATCCTGCGGGTCGCGCTTCGCGAGACCTCGGAGGAGACGGGGCTTGATCAGTCACACGTTCGCCTGATTGGCAACACGATCTTTGACGTCGACATCCACCGGATACCCGCGAGCCGCCGCGGTCCGCAGCATGATCACTATGACATCCGCTTCCTGGTGGAGATGGACGACGACCTCGCCATACCTGGAAACGACGAGTCGCACCAGATCCTTTGGGTACCCCTTGGCGACGTGGCGCGCTTCAACAACAACCTTTCGACCCGCCGGATGGTGGAGAAGACGAGGCGTATGCGCGGCGCCTGAATGGCTGCAGGATTCGCCGGCATCCGTGATGCCGAGAGAGATTCAGGCCAGTTCAGCGATTCTTCCTGGCGGCTTTTCGGCGCGACGGCATCGAGCCGCTCATGAACCTGCTCAGGTCAGGCCACATGGCCTCCATGCGCTCACGCATACGCGGTTCGAGTTCCAGGGCGAACGTCAGGAAGGCCTTTGCGACCAGCGACAGCTCCTTACCCTTTGGATGGACCAGGTACCACTGGCGCATGATCGGAAAGCCCTCTACGTCAAGGATCGCTACCGGGCCATCGGGTCCCTCCAATGCCAGGGTATGCAGCGACAAGACCGAGAGGCCCAAACCGCCAACGATCGCATGTTTGATCGCCTCGTTGCTGCCCAGCTCCATGCGCACGTGTGGACGACCACCGAACTCATCGAACATCCGCAATGTCGCATCGCGTATGCCCGAGCCCGGTTCGCGCAGAATAAATGGTTCTTCCATGATCTGTGACAGCGCGATCTTCTTCTTGCCGACCAGCGGGTGGTTGCGTGGAGCCATCACCACCAGCGGGTTCGGCGCGAACGGGAAAGCCTCAATGTCCGACTGATCGGAGGGTGCCTGGCCCATTATGTACAGATCGTCCTCGTTGGCGTTGATGCGCTCAATGATGCGGTCACGGTTGGAGACCTTGAGTGCAACCTCGATGCCCGGATACTGCTGGCAAAACTCGCCGAGAATCTCAGGTGCGAAATATTTGGCGGTCGTGATGACACCCAAGCGCAGCCGACCACGCTTTATGCCTTTCAGATCCGCCAGCTTCATCTCCAGGTTCGCCAGCGTCTCGAAGATGCGGCGGCAGGATTCGTATAGCTCCATGCCCGCTTCCGTTGGGCTGACGTTTCTGCCGACATGCTCGAACAGCGGCAAGCCCATCGAGTCGGCCAACTTCTTGATCTGCATCGAAACGGTGGGTTGGGTAAGGAACAGCTCTTCCGCAGCGCGCGTGAAACTGCCGAGTCGCACGATTGCCTCAAACAACTGCAACTGGCGCAATGTTGCGTGCCGGATCAGATAATCGGGCATCGCAGCAGGTGGTGTGTATGACTGATCTCTGGACGGGGGCATGTTCAATCCTCACGTCGGGGTTCGGCGTACGCTACGCCGTCGCCCGGTTACGTCTGTGTGGCCCAAATCTGGGTGGGGATCATCGTTGCTCGCTCTGGCACACCTAATGTTGCCTCTGATGGCAGACTGACAAACGCGCAATCGACGCGGTATTCCGCTCGGACGATACTGCAACCAATCCCCGTTGTGGCTAATCAGGCCACACACGCCGGCCGGCCTGGTAATGCCCGGCAGAGACGTCTGTGGCCGCCTTTCCCGCTTTCGCACCCTTGCTCTGCCCGGCAACACTACGTGCCCGCGTTGCGGCTTTGGCCGGCGCTGCTGTGGGATCCGCCTTGGCGGCCGCTGCCTTGGTTCGGCGGATCGAAGCAACCAGTTGATCTCCGGTCTTGTCTTTGCTCGTCATGTCCTGATTACCTCCTCGATAAGTTCTCGGATTTCGTTGGCGGCCACGGCGCCGCGACTGCCAAGATCCATCACCGTCCGCCCTTCCAGCACACTGCTGCGGTAGGCAACCCGGCGCCTGATAGCGGTCCGTGCTGCCGGCAGATTGAGCTCGGCAAGTGCCTGGCGCATCAGCTGCGACAACCGGGTTCTTGGTTCCAGCTGGTTGATAACCAGCAGCGCACGAAGCCTCGGGTTTGCCAGCCTCGCTGTCTCCACCCTGCTTTCGATGTGCACCGTGGCCCAAAGATCGAGAGGAGACGGCTGCACCGGGATCAAGGCCAACTCGCACAGCTCGAGTGCCTGAGCCGTCTGCACGGCGTCTACTGAAGGCGGGCAATCGACAACAAGATTCGTGAAGCTTTTCATCGACTTGCTGACCTGCGCGGCCAACCCGTCCACCGCGTCGATAACGGCTACCGCATCATCACGCACGGCAAGTTCACGCCACTGCAGTGACGAGCGCTGTGGATCTGCGTCCAGTATCGCCGTTGGCGACCTCTCGGCGAGCGCGCTCGCGAGTTCACGCACAGCGTCGTTTTGCCGGCACCGCCCTTGTTTCCGACCAGCGCAATGATCGGCATGGCGTTCGATCAGGCTGTCGCAGCGGCGGGGCACAGCTCGTCCAGCATTTCGGCGAAGCGGTGTTTCTGCTGTCGAGCGACGAGCTGCCCTCATCAGCGTGGATCGTGATATTGACGTAGTTCCGGCCGAAACCCATGTCAGGGTAAAGATCTTCACGTTCTGACAGCTCGGCGGCACAATCAAGAAAGTCACGAAGCGCAAGATAGTTTTCAAACTCGTAACGTCGCTCAAGACGCGCCGGACGTGGTCGCTCGTGCCATTGATGATTCATGGCTACACTCTCCTATTGTCTGGTCGGTTCTGGTTCATGCAGTCTTGCTCAGCCTTCGCTGACCACTGATCGGCCTTTCCAGCTGCCGCATCCACATTGTCAGCTCCTGCGCATGCGCCTGCTCTTCCTCCAACAGACTCTGGAAGAACACGCGGTCGTCGCGACTGCCTATCCGCGCACCGTGGCTTGCCGCATCGAAATACAGCTGAACCAGTTCCATCTCGAATACGTAGTCCGCCTGCAACAGCGACAGCAGGTCGACGCCCAGCTGCGCCGGCCTGAGCTGCGAGGCATTCGGCGCCACCCAAGCGCAAGCATGCGAGCAATGATCCTTCCACATGCTGCATCTCTTCATGCGCCTCGTCGCGCAACCGCTTCGCTGCCTCGTCCAGCCCCCAGGTCGCGACGAGTCGCGCCTGGGTGCTGTACGTCTGTACCGCAGACAGTTCCAGGCTGAGCGCTCGGCCCAGATAGCCCAGAATCCGCTGATCGGTGCGGTTGCTGACATCAACGATTACCCTATCGCCTCCAGGACAACCGCCTGATCAGGCCGCGGCGTCTGCGCAGCACCGCCAGTCGGCAGTACCGGCTCAACCTCACGGTGCGGACGTGCGATGATGTGCGCGGCAACCAACCCGTCACCGACACGTTCACAGGCATCAGCGCCGGCACGCACTGCAGCGTTTACCGCACCTGTCTCGCCACGCACCAGCACCGTGACGTAGCCACCACCGACGAATTCTCGACCTATCAGCCGGACTTCCGCCGCCTTTCGTCATGGCGTCTGCCGCTTCAATGGCGGGCACCAGGCCGCGCGTTTCGATCATTCCCAACGCAATTCCGTAACTTTCGCTTGCCATCGTCTACTCTCCGTTCTCGAAGTAAGGATTCATTGGTCGTATGCTGCGGCCCGCCGCAACACACGCTCTCATTTCTTGCCGAGCACCGGCTCGACCTCGCGATGCGGGCGCGCAATGATGTGCGCCGCAACCAGACCATCACCGACGCGCTCGCAAGCATCGGCTCCCGCCCTGACGGCGGCGTTGACTGCGCCAGTCTCTCCGCGAACCAGGACTGTGACGTAACCACCACCGACGAACTCACGACCTATCAGGCGAACCTCTGCCGCCTTGGTCATGGCGTCTGCGGCCTCGATGGCGGGTACCAGCCCGCGCGTCTCGATCATGCCCAGTGCGATACCGTAGTTTTCACTTGCCATCGTCGTGTCTCCTGCTGACTCGATTGTTTGAATGCGTCTAGTCGCGAACGGTTGCCGGCTTCTGATCAATGACCATTCCAGCCCCATCCGATTCATCTTCCAGCGATCGATGATGCCGCCGATCGTGAGATCGGTGAGTACATCGAAATCTCCCGCTGCATAACGCGCCGCCGAACCACTGACCGTGAACACATGGTTCCCCGCTCTGGCACCAATCGGGTCGACAGCCACCTGGCGCTTGCCATTGACGTCACGCAGTACTCGCAGACTCACCTGCTTCAAGCCGTCTATTCGTCGCGTACAAACCAGCGGTGATTCCACCTGAAAGATCTCCATCAGCTGCCACCTCCGGTGGCCAGCGGTCGATGATGCCGACGATCGTCAGATCACTCGGATACTCTTGCTGCCGGCCGCCTCGCGAGCAGCCGAGCTGCCGACACAGATGACCCAGTCACCGGGATGCAGCCCACTGCATCCACCGCGACCGCAGTCGTCGAGCCGTCGCGAACCACCTGCAGGTGCTTGTGTTCCAGCCCGGCGATACGGTTGGTTGCAACCAAGGGACGTTCAACCTGGCAGATTTTCATCAGTGCCCCCGGCCTTGGCATCGGCATTGACCGAGCAGGCCAGAACCTCGATCGGCGCATCGGCATTGCAGTCACGCACGACCTGCAACACATACAGCAACCCGCGCGCAGCCAGGTCTGCATAGCGTGCTTGCAGGGCGTCGCTTACCCGGCGGCAGTGCTCGGCCGCACGCTCACGCGCGCCTGGCACCTGGCCGTGATAATCGAAGCGCACCACCACCGGTACCGGCAGACCATGACGGACGTTCAGGCACCGAAGATCTTGATACCGACGTCCAGGTCCTGCGTCGCTTCCTCGACAGTGTCGAGGTAGGCGAAATACATCAGATTGCGCAGCTGGATCTCCTCGAAGCCGACACCGGCGCCGATGAAACGTTCCGCATGGCCGATGTCGTTGTAGTGTTTGCCGTGATAGCGGCGGACGTACGCAATCTGCGAAAATTGTTCTCGATCAGGTGCTCGATCAGGCGTGCCATGCCCGGCGCGATGTCCGGAGACAGCGCGAGCAGCGCATCGCCGATGGCAGAACAGCCTGTGCTGCCGGCATGTGCGCTGGACTCGAACAGCGACAGCGCATCAATGAGCGCTCGAGATCGATCGCGCCTTCGCCATCCGGAACATGTATCCGGATGGCGTCGGTGTCGGTGTCGAGCCCGATCAGCAACAGATCGATCGATGCCCCACAGCAGAAGCTGTTCTCGATCGCCTGCTGGAAATTCAAGCAGGCGCTCGACCAGCCGCAGCCGCTCTCGCGGTATCTGAACCGTGCGCGGCACAGCCTTCGTGTGCGGGATCGACGGAGCTGTAGTGATAGACCACGGCCTTCAGGTAACGGGTCGGCTGGTCTGCCGTGTTCGGGCGTCCTCGCGGAAGCGCAGCATCTCGACCTCGACCCACTTCTGCAGGCTGTCCTCGATATCGAACAAGGCCCCGGCGTATGACTTGCGGCGCACCGAACCGTGCGGAAGACGCAGCACGTAACGTGTGACATGGGCCAGACGTCCGTCGGCGCAGGGCGAAATATCCAGAGTATGGAAACCGCAGGACTGCAGAAAGTCGTCAAACTCTCCCGCGTTGTCGGCAACCAGCGGATCGGCACCGAAGAACTCATCGCAGTAACGCCGGTAGGTCGCGAACACGCACCAGGCGAACAGCCGGCGCATGTCCAATTGTTCCACCCAGGCATCGGCCAGGATCTCATGCGGCAACTCGAAGCCGAGCTCGACCCGCGCAATTTTCTGGGCCATGTCCTCGAAGCCCTGCTCATGCTGCAGCGCCGCTACACGCCTGAGGGTCGGTACGATGGCATCGAACGCCGCCTTTGCGCGACGCTCATATTCGTACAGCCGGGCGTTCTCCTGCTCGCGGCACAGCACATGTGTCACCTTCCCACTTCGCACCGGACACACCGGCCGCAGCACCCACTGCGCCCGGACGCCGCAGTGGCGCGGTACCGGCCGTGCGTGTTGCTCCGGTCGATTGAATGCGCGTTGCATTCGCAGTCCTCTGCCGCCGCTCAGCCGCGCGCTCCGCCGGAGTAAGTGATCAAAGCGCCCTTGTCGGTATTGCCGCTGCCGCCAGTGACCTTGCTGACGGCTCCGGCGGCTTCGTCACGCCGGCTGTCCAGGCGGGCGGCCATGACCCACGGGCCACCGCGTCGGGTCTGGTGCGCACGGTCGCGGACATCCCTCAGTACCGGTAACACGGTCACCACGGTCCCAGTCATCGCCGGTGATCTTCAGACCGCACTGATACCCTCGCCAGTGACGCGCGTCTTGACGCGGCCGTCGAGCATCGGCGCCTCGCGGTGGCTGCTGGGGTGTCGGCGCGGCCGAAGCGCGCATCTTCGGTACCGGTCACCTTGCCGGCAGCCATGCCGAACGGCCCGGTGATCTGGCCTGATTCGTAGCGCGAGCCGGTCACACCCGCCACTGCTGCGGCGCCTCGCGGACCGTGCATCGGCGACATGACGCTGAACTGCCCCCAGGGCGTGTCACCGATGGGCTGCGGAAAATCCGGGCTGCCAGGCTCGGCGGCTGTCGCCGGGCACGCGGTGGCGACCTGGTCGGCACCGACGTAGGGCGTGCCACTGACAGTCTCACACGCGCCCTTGCTGTCGCCGGTCATCTTGCCGCCGACTGACGGCTGCAAGCCGGTCATGGACTGCGCCGGACCTGCGCTTGCTGGGATGCATGCGCGCATCGGCCCCGAGACTGTCGGTGCCTGCAGTGGTTTCGGTACTGCTCGGCGCCGGCATACGGCGTGCCGGTGATCGACTTGCAGGTGCCCGGCTCATCACCGGTCACGCGCGCGAGCGTCCGGTCATCGTGCCGCTGACCAGTTCGCCGAAGGTCTGCGACACGCCGACCTTCTGGTCTCGGCGCCGGCGTCGCGGGCAAAAGCCAGGAACTGCTCCTGGCCGACATAGTCATCGCCGGTGACATTTCGGCAGCTGCCCGCCTCGTCGCCGGTCATGCGTTCGCGCCGTCAACCGTGGTTCCGGTCACGCTGCCGCCTCGCAGCGTGGCGCTGTGCCCGACCTTGGCCGGCGCCTCGTCCCCGGGCTGCATGTACTGGGTACCGGTAAGCTGGGTTGCGCACCGGCCTCGTCTCCCGTCACCTGTCTGAACGCCCGACGTTGTTGCCGCTGACGCCGTTCCTTTGCGGGTCTCGCTGCGCGAGCCTCGCCGGCCCCGCTTCGCTGCGAGTGCCGCAGAATGCCTCGGCCTGGTCGGCACCGAGGTACTCGGTACCAGTGACGCGCTTGCAGGTGCCCGGCTCATCACCGGTCACATGCCTGCTGCGACCAACCTCGTTGCCGGTTACGGCGTTGCCGCGCTGCGTCGGGCTGACACCCACGCGAGCGCCCGCCCTTGCCGGGCTCGGCCTGGCAGAACTCGCGGAAGATGTCGGCGCCCATGTATTCGGTGCCAGTCACCGGCGCGGCAGGTGCTCGGCTCGTCGCCGGTCACAGTGGCTGCGACCAACCATCGTGCCGGTCACGGTCTGCCCGTGCGATGTCTCGCTCGCGCCCACCTTCCACGGCGCATCCTGCGCGGCACGCGGGCTTATTCGCGCACCGGCCGCTTCCGACCGGTCGGTTCGGATTTTTCTGCCCGGCGCTGCCGCGCCTGCTGCGCTGTTCACGCAGCACGCGCGCCAGTTCGCGTCCGGACAGCTCAGGATTGCTGGCACGCGCCGTCTGTGCGGCGGTCATGCCGGAGGCGCTCATACCCGCCTTGCCGCGCGTCAGACTGTGCACGACGCCGCGCCAGCGATGCCGCGCGGCCAGGGTTGCTGGCTGCGGGCCGCTTGGCACGCGCACCTTGCTGCGCCCGTTCGAACGGCCGCTGTGGATGGCCCGGCGAGTTCCTGCCACGGCCTCGCCCTTGCAGCCACAGCCGCAATCCGCCTTGCCGTCGCCTGTTCGAGGTTTCACCGCGTGCGTTGCCGCAGCCTGTTCGGCGTTGCGCACGCGATCCCTGCTCGACACCGCCACCTTGCCGCGGGTCGACATCGCCTTGCGCCGGGCCAGTGAGGCAGCCCGGCCGCCGGCACCCACGCAGACGACGCGGCCGCCGAGGAGGACACGAGGCGTCGCCGCCGTCGCGCGGTTAAGCCTCGCGCCTGTGGCGCGGCGCCTGCGATGCCGCAGCCGTCAGCCGCCTTGCCGGCACCGGACATGGCCTGGCGTCGCGCCAAAGCCAGCTGCCGGCCACTCAATCCCTGTGCATTACCGCGCTGTGTCATGCTTCCACCGTCTGTATTATTTGCTGCCAACGCCAAGCGGCCGTCATACTTTGTCCAGGGCTCAGGTGCGTCCCTCGTAACCACGAACGCCACGCCCTGGCTCTGCGTGTAGTTGTCGTAACCAATCAGGCGTATGGTGATCCGGATAGGCGCGATGGCAGGCATCCAGTTCGGCCGCGACGCTGTCATGTCCTGCTGGCCGAAGATCGGCAGCTTCCACATCGTCCAGTAGTGGTTGAACGAACGGCTCGGATGCTCGTGCTCGATCGCCGGCGTCCAGCCCTGGGCGATCAGGTAAGCGATCTGGTCGTACACCTCGTCCTGGGTCAGCTTGGGCAGAAAGCCGAAGGTCTCGAGCGTCTGCGCGGTCTGGAAATCACCATCTGTGTCTTGTGCATTGGTCTCCTCAAAATGGTTCGGTCAGCGTCCGTCGTGGTGCCGCGTCGCGGCTCAGCCGACGTCCAGCTTGTCCACGGTGTCGAACTCGAACTTGATCTCTTTCCAGGTCTCCATCGCGATCGCCAGTTCCGGACTGTGCTCGCCGCCTCGGTCAGGATGTCGCGGCCTCTTTCTCGATTTCCGGCCCTGGTTGCGCGCCTTGACCGAGGCCTCCAGTGCAACGCGGTTGGCTGCTGCACCGGCCGCGTTGCCCCAGGGATGACCCTGGGTACCGCCACCGAACTGCAGCATGGAATCGTCACCGAAGATCGTGACCAGTGCCGGCATGTGCCAGACATGGATACCGCCGGATGCGACCGCGAACACACCGGGCAACGAGCCCCAGTCCTGGTCGAAGAACACGCCGCGTGAGCGATCCTCCGGAACGAAGGATTCGCGCAGCTGGTCCACGAAGCCGAGCGTCGACTGACGGTCACCTTCGACTTGCCCACCACGGTGCCGGTATGCAGGTGGTCACCACCGGACAGACGCAGACACTTGGCCAGCACGCGGAAGTGGATGCCGTGCTTCGGATGACGGTCGATTACCGCGTGCATCGCACGATGGATGTGCAACAGCATGCCGTTCTTGCGGCACCACTTCGCCAGGCCGGTATTCGCGGTGAAGCCGCCGGTCAGGAAGTCATGCATGATGATCGGCAGCCGACCTCTTTCGCGAACTCGGCGCGCTCGTACATCTGTCTCCGGTCCGGCGCGGTCACGTTCAGGTAGTGGCCCTTGCGCTCGCCGGTCTCCTGCTGGCCTTCTGGATGGCCTCGCCGACGAACTCGAAACGGTCGCGCCAGCGCATGAACGGCTGCGAGTTGACGTTCTCGTCGTCCTTGGTCATGTCCAGACCACCGCGCAGGCACTCGTATACCGCGCGGCCGTAGTTCTTGGCCGACAGGCCGAGCTTCGGCTTGATGGTGGCGCCGAGCATCGGGCGGCCGTACTTGTTCAGGCGGTCGCGCTCGAGCTGGATGCCGGCCGGCGGACCGTTGCAGGTCTTGATGTAGGCGATCGGGAAACGCACGTCTTCCAGGCGCAGGTGACGCAGCGCCTTGAAGCCGAACACATTGCCGACCAGCGAGGTCAGCACGTTGACCACCGACCCCTCTTCGAACAGGTCGATCGGGTAGGCGACGAATGCGTAGAACGATTCCTTGTCGCCCGGCACGTCTTCGATGCGGTAGGCGCGACCCTTGTAGTATTCGAGGTCGGTCAGCAGTTCCGACCACACGGTGCTCCAGGTGCCGGTCGATGACTCGGCGGCCACGGCCGCGGCAACCTCTTCACGTGGCACACCCGGCTGGCCGGTGCACTTGAAGCACGCAAGCAGGTCGGTATCGAGCGGCACATAGTCCGGAGTCCAGTACATGTCGCGGTATTCTTTGACGCCCGCGTCATATGTCTTAACAGCCATGGTCAACTCCTGTTCATTTGCTGGGTTGGCGGTGATGTAAGGTTTGTGCGATGTGTGCGAAAGAATATGTAGCGCGCATCCACTTGCATCCAATCGATCCTGTCTCTGTTTTCGATAGATCCATATCTATGGTTATGGCGGGGGCCGAAAAGCCATCTGCGCCAGGAGATGCTGAATCAGTGGACAACTTCAGATCCGCAATACGTCTTCTTTGCAGCGCAAGCGCACCGACCGCACAAGGTGCGCGTCTCGGCGTGGTTTCTACAGACAGGCCAGTGAGGTGTGGCGCAATGGTTGTTACCGCGATCACGCCGTCGATACCCGCGCGACGTGATGCGTTCGCACAGGCCCACCACGGGCGGATATGCCGCCGGCGCGCAAATGTCCTCGCTTATTGATGCACGATCGTGCAGATATTCCGCATGCCGTCGCGATGGCTACCTGGACTGCAGAAGCGGCGCACTCAATCGCTGAACTTGACCAGCCGGGTTACCTGGATATCGGATATGAACACAACACCTGAGTGTGCGCTGTAGAACGGCGCAAAGCCCTGCAGGACGGGTTTGACGAGTTCGTCCGGGACCGCAGCGATGATCATGATCAGGACATCATCCTCGTTGAACATCAGGTGACCTTCGTGGAAGCCGTGACGTCCCTTGCCCGACAGGTTGTTGATGATTGTGTATCCTTTCACACCCGCACGATCGAGCAGATCCGTAGCGAACTCCCTGTGCTCTCCGCCAAGAATGATCTCGAGTTTCTTCAGTGGGCTGAAATTGAGGTTCTTCATCGTATGCACGCATCCTGAATGTTGGATAGGACGTCTGACTGAAGGCAGGACAGCAATTGCCAGTCACCGCTGTCGAAGAGGTGGACTTCGCCGGTTTCCGGATCCAACAGGAGCATGCGGATCCAGCCATTGCGTACCAGCCGTTTGACCGAAAGCACACGTTCGATTGCGTGCCTCGAATGATCGAAAGGACCCTCAATCACCGTGATCAGGCGTAACGGCTCGTGGTACGGCCGGCCCTGCTTGAGTACGGTTTGCGTCGGCAGGCCGGTGCGCAGATCGCTGATGTTTCCGGTCATAACGCCGATGCGGCCGGCAACATTGTGATAGACCTTGCTGCCGCTTCCAAAGCATTCGCTGTCGACGGTCGAAAAGTAGTGCTCCATGTTGATCCACTGACCTACGACCAGGGGCCCGGCAAGAATGTTCTCCAAAAGGCGGCGCTTGGGGTCCAGACGGTAGTCATACGAGTGCAGAAATGCCCGCCCATCCAGAGACAGGTTCTCGGTCAGGCTGCGTCGTCCGATGACGAAATAGGCATTGCGGGCCAAGCCCCATTCCGGCCTGACCTGCGACCAATCCATCGAATTTCGCAGCGCCGCACGGGATGCCTGAGACGGTTCCTGCTTGCCGACACCTGTCTGCAGCGTGGGCATGCGTTCCTGCGCACACAATCGCGACGCAGCTGTCAAGCCATTGCGCAGGCGATCGAGATAGACCAGGTGGGAAGGCGGCAACAGATCGAGATCGACAAGCGTCAACTCATCGGTTGTGGTGTTGTGCAGCGCTGGAACGAACCAAGCATCATCGGGGATGATGATTCCCTGACTATGCAGACGCTCCCGAACGCGCGGCTTGTTGGCCATCTGTGCCAGCACACGCGCGCTGACCAGGCCATGGTTGCCACCGCACGCACCGCAATCGAGCGCGGACTCGTAAGGATTGTTTTCCGACGTGCTGCCATGCCCCACGAGCAGGATGAAACGTGAAAAGTCGCGCGTCAGACCGATGGACCGCAACGCCTGGCCGACAAAGCCCACCTGCTCGTCCAACGAAAAGCCAATGCGGCCGAGGCGCTCAAACTGCAAACGTGCGTACGAGGCATTGATGCGGTAGGCCGACCGAAGACGATCAATCAATGCGTTGGCCTCATCCCCGCTGAGCCCGAGCGACAGAATGCGCGGTGCTTCCGCCACATTTCCCAGCGCAGCCTCGCGCAGTTCCCGGATCATATCGTCCGTAATCCGTTCCGGTTCCAGACCCAGTTCCTGCTCCACCGCCTTGACGATAACGGCTCGCTGCACTGCCCGGATGATCGAATCCGCCTGCTCGCGACTGATCTTGTCCAGCAGGAGATGCGTCGAAGGCTTGTCGCGATGCAGGCGCCGACGCCAGCGATTGTAGCCCTGCGGTGCGATTGTCTTGCCGATCATGTCGAAGCCGAACAGCAGGCCGATTGCCTCGACCGTGACGAACGGCGTGAGCACCGACTCTTTCAGCTCGTGTAGCGCCTTTTCGAGGGCGCCCACCGCGATATCGTCCCGGCTGTCGTTGGCGGAAATCTCGAGTACCAGGTTCTTTGGCGTCAGCAACACCGGACTCAGATGGTTCTCACTGCCCTTGCTCAGTTCGATGAAGCTCACGGGCACGCCGAAGAATCCGGCAATACCGTATGTCTGGTAGTCGCCCACGCTTTCGAGGTGACGCCGAATGCGCTCGGAGCGGGTG
Source organism: Chromatiaceae bacterium (assembly GCA_024235315.1). Classification (GTDB taxonomy): domain Bacteria; phylum Pseudomonadota; class Gammaproteobacteria; order Chromatiales; family Chromatiaceae; genus Thiosocius. The sequence goes on from JACKMP010000001.1 coordinate 328,178, forward strand.
TCGATGCAAAACAAGGACTGCACGAATGGCCGCTTTTCCCGCACCTTTTCGGTCGCAGGGGTTGCGCCCTCGAGCAGTCGGTTTATCGCATGGGATTCGACCGCCTGGAGCCAGATCCGACCCTCGCTGTTTTCGAACGCGACGAGTGCATCGATCAGGTTCTGCAGCTGCACATCGTCGAGTGAACGCAACAGTTCCCGGTCTTCGACGAGACCCGCAAGCTGATCGAGTCGCTCTGCCAGCAGAATGCTGTCGCGCATTTTCCGTTGCGCCAGGTAGTCTCCGCATAGTGCTTCGATATCCTTGCGACGCCCCAATGCGAGTACACGCTCCACACGGTGCGCCAACTCCGGCATCACGACCCGATTGTGGAAGTCGTGCCGCAAGTAGGTTTCACAGCTCCGCTCGTTCACTGATTCGTGCACCTCGGTGAGGTTACGCGGAACAGGCTGCGTTCGACGCCGATGCAACAGCGCCAGTGACAACGTCAGGCGCAACGCCAGGTAGTCGACCAGGTCGGCCGGATAGCGCTCCGCCCAGTGATAGTTGGACGCACTGGATCGCCAGCGATGAAGCCGGCCCATCCATGCAGACGGGCCAGTTCCCGGGTGAAATAGCTGACCCATTGTTCTCCGGGATTCCCAGCGCAGCCATCGCCTGAGCAATGACTGCTTCCGGATCGGAGTTCGCCTCCAACACCTGTCTCGCCCACTCGCCATCCGGCGACCGAAACACATCGTGCCGGAGAATCGCGCCAGGCGGCAAAGAGGCCGCGCTCACGTTCCGGCATTCCCCAGACCGACTGCCCCTCGTCAAGAAATCGAGGCAGACTCTGATGACACGCTCGTCTCAGTTCCGCAGACAGCTCTGTGCCATACAGGGCATCCACCACCTCGCAGAGCGGCATGTCGGGCGGAAATTGATCATGCAGCCGCGACGACAGTTGCGCCCGTCCACCGGGCGCCGTCTGTCCCTTCGGTGTTCCTCCTCAAGGCAGCCTGCACATGCGTGGCATCTGACATACGACTCAGTTCCGAGAACTCCAGGGCGGTCCCGGTCACCAAAGTCAGCAACCAGCGAGCCAGATCGATCCCGGAGGGACAGGCCTGTTGCACCGCGAAGTCCCGATACCGGATTCGAGCGCCGCATAGTCCACGCTCCCTGCTTGAGATACCGCTGATATTCACTTCGCGGCAGGTAACCGCGCGCGTGAAACAAACGACGCCCCTGTTCGACGGCCGTCTCGAACGGCATGTCTTCCAGGCCATGCAGCGGATTGTGGTGGATGAACGAACGCATGGGCCAGAAATACGGAATCGGTTCGGCCGCCACGTAAACCATCGCGCGGATATTCAGCTTTTCGCCCATCGAGAGTTTCACGACATTCCCCGACCAGATACAGACCGGCAAGACCAGCGAACCCAGACCGACCAGAAAGCCAGAGGTCGACGCATAGCCAAGATCCGCAACCTCCGTCGAACCGGATTGCCGACGATCAGTCAGTCAGCAGACGCATGCCCGCCCCACTCCACAGCAACCACACCAGCGCCAGCGCCACCGCCGTGGCCGCGCTGTGAGGAACCGTGTCGAGCATCAGCGCGAGCATGGCAAAGAACCCGGGAACAGCGGTGTTGCAACAGCCGCAAGCACCACCAGGACCAATACCAACGAGAAACGTGGCAGCGAACTGGCCAAGCCGACATAAAGACCGGTATAGGCTGCGCCATATCGTTGCGTCAGCCCCTCTCCCAGCAATGCAAACAGTACCAGCGGAACAGCAAAGATGACGGCATGAGAGTGTGTGAGTCGCCCCGGACCAAAGGCCTCGGCGACCCAGAGCAAGGCCCATGACGAAGTCACGATGAAGCCCATCCATGCACCCATGTCACGCAGCCCGAGGGCACGCGCCGCGTAGAGCAGCGCCGTCAGCACGCCCCAAATAGCCACCCAGCGAGGAACCTGAATGTCCGCCAGGTGAAGAGACCGATGCCGATATGCGGCCACAGCAGAATAATCAGTCCACGCTGCCAGCCGCGCTGAACACGACTCAACAACAGGTTGAACACCATGCTGAACGGAAACAGAGGCAGGAACAGTGCTGCCAGGGCCAGCGTTACATAAGACAACATGTCAGGCCCACCGCAACAGGACATTGATCCGGTTCACGGCACCCATCAGGGTTGCCGACAACCGCCCGTATAGCGCAGCTACGTAAAATTCTTGCGCGATCACCGCATACGCACTCGACCACAGCCCGGCCAGCGACAGTGCTCTCCGTCGACCCTGCTGTTCGGCGTAGTAAGTCAACAGCCAGCCCGATACAACGACAAGCGTCATCAACACCACGAGGACATCGAACCAGAAGATATCGACATCTGCCGCCGCATAGAGTTGGTCGCGGAAACCCGGATCCGGATAAAGGAAGATATCGAATGCGTGGCTGATCAGCGTGTAACCAACGACCACCACCGCAAACGAAAACACGATAAGCGTGACCAGCTGCCACACATTCTGTGTGCGCATACGGTAAGTGGCGAAGATAAGCTGTGCCCCCGTGACCCAGCCGAAGAACAGCAACACAATCGCACCCTGCTTCTGGAAGAAGTCCTGCGACACCAGCAAATGCGCGGCCACCAGGATGGAAATTGGTACCGCGAGCGTGATCAGCGCCATAAGCAGCCAGGGTTGACGCTGTCGGGGCGGACGACGTTCAACCACAAAGGTGTAGAGCTCGTCTTTAGGCACCCCGTCGTCTTTGCGCGATGCCTTGATTACACCGCCGGAACCGAGAAACAGGGTCCCCTTGAACAAACCGTGGGCGATCAGGTGATAGACGGCGAGCGAGAAGGCACCGACACCGCACTCCATGATCATGAATCCCATCTGCCCCATCGTGGAGTAGCCAAGCGCCTTCTTGACGTCGCTCTGCGCGAGCATCAGGACCGAGCCGACCAGGGACGTCACGAGACCCACGATGAAAAGCCAGTGCAACACGTCGCCAGCGTGCACAAACACCGGCGCAAAGCGGTTGATCAGGAAGCCGCCGGCATTGACGATGCCCGCATGCATCAAGGCCGAAACCGGCGTCGGCCCACTCATCGTGTAGGGCAGCCAGGTGTGCAGCAGGAACTGCGCGGAGCGAGCAAATGCCGCCAGTGCAATCAGTGCCGCCACCAGGCTGGGCAATGGCAGCCCAAGGAATTCATGACCGAGTGGGTCAGCGGTAATGCGGGAGAATATCTCGCGCAACGACCAGGTGTCGTAGGCATTGAACAGGAGCACGGCCGCGAGCACGAGAGGAAGATCACCGATGCGGTAGGTGAGAAATGTCCAAAGCGCGTAACGATGCGCAGAACGGCTGCGCATATCCTGGCCCAACAAGAAGTACAGCAGAACCCCGACCAGGTGCCACGCGATCAGCAACGTAACAAGGTCACCGGCGTACACCATGAGCAGCAGAGTGGCTGTCATCAGATCAAGCATCGCAAAAAAGCGCGTGTAACCTTCCTCCTCAGCCATGTAGCGCAAGGAATAAACGTGAACGATCAGGCTGATGCCAGAAATTACGAACGCCAGCAACGCGCTCAGCGGATCGATGACAAGAATGCCCCAGGTCTGCGTGAGTCCTACAGACAGCGCTTCGTGACCACCGAGTATCTGCCACAACACTGCGGTCGCCAGAAAAAACGTGGCAGTGGTACCGGCCACGCTGATCCTGGCAGCGCGCTGCGAGAAGCGCCCGGAAGCCAAGACAGTGAACAGCGCCGTCACCAACGGCAATGTGATCAGTAGTATCAGGAGCCCTTGCATTTCGCTGCCTTGCCTTAGCGCTTTTGCTGGCGGGAACGGCCGTCGGTGGTATCCAGCCAGCGCGCAATCACCACGACCTGAACGCGTCTCACCTTTTCCCGGCCGGAAAAAAGTGCGTATGAATTGAGCAACCAGCCAACTTCAATGGGGCAAGTCTACGTGCCCGGCATCGAAAGAATCTTCGATATTTCAAATCGCATTGATCGATTGCAGCCTATGGAATGACGCATCGCACACTGGACATCACGACCGCGCCGGGCGCACCGGAGCGGCGTCGTGCGGCAGCTGGTCAGCGCCGGCTCATCAGGAAACAAGCGGCAAGGCGGGAGGAGCCATGGGCGCAGACATGACCTTCACACGCAGGCGTGGACGGTGCTACGTCAACCCGATCCTGATCGATGACTGCCCTGGAAGATCCCGGGGCTTGGCCGGAAATGTCCGCCTGACTGTCAGTCGGCTTGAGACAATTGCTTTTCGACGTGTTGAAGCGCATGGATGCGATTGGCCTCGATACTGCCACCCGGGCTTGCCAGCACCTGTTCACGAATGCCCTGGCTATCTATCGCTCGTGCAACCGAAGGCCTCACGCCGCAAAGGACCACGCTGCGCCCGGCATGCACCGCGTTGCGGATGACATCGAACAGCGAGCGCGTTGCTGTGAAGTCGATCTCGGGCATGTCGGAAAGATCAAGGATCAGAGCGCGGTAGTCGCCGAGCAGTGACAGCTGCCGAGCCATACCCTTGGCCGCACCGAAACTCATCGGACTACCGAAATGAATGAGCAGTATCTGGCCAGCGGACTCCCGAAGTATGCGGCGTTCTTCGCCCTGCAACGGTGTGCTCTCGTCAGCATCACGATACATGTTGATGCTGCGCAATTGCAGATCGGACATACGCTTCATAAAGATCAGGCCGGCAATCGCCATACCGACGGCAACGGCCTTGATGAGATCGACGAATACCGTCAGCAGGAACACCACCACCATGATGAATACATCGGTGCCCGGGGTACGCCGTGCCGCGCGCAGGAAATCCCAATCGATGATGTCGGTCCCGACCTTGATCAGAATGCCGGCAAGCACCGCGTGCGGAATCTCGCGGGCCAGCCCGCCCGCACCGAGCACAACCGCCAGCAGCACCAGGGCATGAAGTGCACCGGAAATCGGTGTCCTGCCACCGGCCTTGACGTTGACCACGGTCCGCATCGTCGCGCCTGCACCGGGCAGGCCACCCAGCAGACCCGCCACAGTGTTGCCGATTCCCTGCCCGAGCAGTTCGCGGTCGGAGTCGTGATAGCTGCGCGTCACGTTGTCGGCAACCAGTGAGGTCAGCAGCGAGTCTATCGAGCCGAGCGCGGCCAGCGTAAGTGCAGAGAGGAACATCTCGACGAACAACGCGGGTTCGACCGTCGGCCAACGTACTGTCGGCAGGCCGCTCGGGATATCACCGAGGATCGGCGAGCTGCCCGGCTGGAAAGCCAGCATCGCGACCAGCGTACCGACGATCAACGCCAGCAGCGGCGACGGGATCACCCTCCCCCAGGCACGTGGCATCAGGTAGACGATCACGATCGCGACCAGGCCGAGCATGACTGCGTGGCCGTTGAGGCTGCCCCAGGCGGCCGGCAGCGCAGCCGCCGAGGCCAGCGGCCCGGCCTGCGCCTCGAAACCAAGCAGCGGCGGCAGCTGCATCAGGATGATTATCACTCCGATGCCGCTCATGAAACCGGACACCACCGGCACTGGGACGAGTTCGATGAACCTGCCAAAACGCAGCAGACCGAAGGCCAGCTGCATGACGCCGCCCATCATCACCACGGTGAACGCCAGGGCCGCGCCGTGCGCCGGATCGTCGGGATACAGCGTGGTGTACTGAGTGAGGATCGCCGCCATGACCACGGTCATGGGGCCGGTGGGGCCTGACACCTGCGATGGGGTGCCCCCGAACAGCGCGGCAAAAAAGCCGACGCAGATGGCGCCGTACACGCCCGCAATCGGCCCCGCACCGGACGAGACACCAAACGCCAGCGCCAGCGGCAGCGCGACGACGGCGGCGGTCAGTCCGCCGTAGAGATCACCTCGAAGGTTATCGAAGTGCAGTCCATGTACGAGGTTGCGTGGAGACATCAGGGCACCCCTTGCTGCAAATCCCTACAACCCCAACGCACCTGGACAGAGAACCTCACAACAGACTTTCGATCAGTGCCTCGACATCGGGATGATCGAACTCACGCCCACCGATGGCCTGAAAACGGATATTGCCGTCCTTGTCCAGCAGGTAGGTCGTCGGCAACCCCTTGACCGCGTACAGCTCGGCGATACGGCTCTCACGATCAAACAGGATCGGGAACTCCGGCGTCAGGCTCAGGCCACCCGAAAACTGAAAGACCAGGTCGGGATCCTCCCACTGGTTGACCGCCACCACGACCAGGCCCCGGTCCCTGTACTTGTCATACAGCCGCTGCATCGACGGCATCTCACGACGGCAGGGCGGACACCAGGTTGCCCAGAAGTTGAGCATCACCACCTTGCCGCGAAAACTGCCGAGTTCGTGCTCGGTACCGTCCATGTCCGGCAGGCTGAATGTCGGCGCAGGAAGCGGCGGTGACACCGGGTTCATGCTGTGACCCAGCGGCGGCAGCTCGGCGGCTACCACGGCCGTTGAAAGAAACGCGGTCAGCAGCAGTGCGCCCCAGTCAGCCAGGCAGGGGCGCTGGCGCACATTGCAGATTCGGCAACCATTTTTCATAACGGACTCCTCCGATCGACCACACCACAAGCAAGTCGACCACACTGCCGTGTGGCTCCGGCATGGTCGTAAACCCCTGAATCCAGTCCCCAACCTCGAATACCGAATCGTCGGCCAGGATCGACCAGCTGAAACGCACACCCATGCCGTGCCATTCCTCGAGCCACTCGCTCTTGGTCTTGATCGGCTTCTCGACACCGTCCGCGGCCTTGTAACGCCAGTCTTGAACACGGTACTGCAACGGCTTTTCGGAGATGTTGCGCACGATGGTGCCGAACACGCAGCGCGTGGCCACCGCCTCCGAAACCGTGGCGGGAAGATCGCGGGCCGAGTAGCTGGCACGGATGAAATCCGGCGGCACCTGAAGCAGTTCGATACCCAGCCCGTCGCCTTCGTATTTCCAGCTCAGCAACCCGGTCGCCGGATCCTTTGTCGACACGACACCGCCGCTTTCGGCGCCTACCGACGCCGAGACGATCAGCACCAGCATCGGCAACAGGATGCAGCGGCAATTCGTTCGTTGAATGAACACGTGATCTCCGCGTTTGTCCGGCCTGCCGCGCAGTCTACCGAAAAAATGCCAGCACCTGCTCGAGCTCGCGCGTGCGGGCGAACGGTGGCATGGCGTCGAGAAAGACCTGGCCATAGCCCTTCTTCAGCAACCGCGGGTCGCACAATACCAACACACCGCGGTCGGTGACGTCGCGGATCAACCGCCCGGCGCCCTGCTTGAGCGCTATCGCCGCCTGCGGCACCTGGTGCTGCATGAACGGGTTGCCACCGTGCCGCCTGACTGCGTCGAGGCGTGCCTGCAGCACGGGGTCACCGGGAGAGGCAAACGGCAGTTTGTCGATGACTACCACCGACAGGGCCTCGCCACGGACATCCACGCCTTCCCAGAAACTCGCGGTACCGAGCAGCACCGCATTGCCGTGCTCCACGAAACGCTCCAGCAGTTCGGCCTTGGGCGCATTGCCCTGGACCAGCAGCGGAAACGTCAGATGCTCGTGCAGCAGGTCCGCAGCCTCGCGCAGTGCACGGTGACTGGTGAACAGCAGAAAGGCGCGGCCGGCACTCGCCTCGACGATCGGCAGCACCAGATCCACGACCGCCCGGGTGTAACCGGGGTCGCTGGGTTGCGGCATGCCACGCGGCACATACCACAGTGCCTGGTTCGGGTAGTCGAACGGGCTGTCCCACTTGCAGGTCAGCGCATCATCGAGGCCGAGTTGCCGCTGGAAGTGTTCGAAACTGTCACCGACCGCCAGGGTTGCCGAGGTGAAGATCCAGGCCGCCGGATGGCGTTGCATCTGCAGCCGAAACACATCGGCGACATCCAGTGGCGTGCTGTTCAGGCGCAGGCTCTGCGGGTGCGTCTCGAACCAGCGGATCGCGTCGGCTTCCTGTTCGGGGCTGACCAGTTCGTCGATCTGCCGGCCGAGCCCCTCGCAGCGCGCCAGACAGGCGTCCAGTCCCTTGCCGCGTCCCTGAATGGCCTCGAGCATCCCGTGCAGATCACCCAGGCGCTCACGGCAGTCGCACAACGCCTGTGTCACCTCGGCGTCATTCTCGATCTCGTTCCAGGGCCCGCGCCGCAGTGCCTGACCGAACGCCAGGCGCAAGTCGCGTGCTGCCTTGGAAACGACGTCGAGCTGCTCCAGCAGCTTCGGCAGGTCGCCGGCCTCGCGATGGTACTCGGCCTGGGTATCGCGCATCAGGTCGAGGATCTGCCGCGTGCTCACTGTGGTGCCGAAAAAATTGCTCGCTACTTCCGGCAGCTGGTGGGCCTCATCGATAAGGAACGCATCGGCCGCGGGCAGGAGCTCGCCGAACCCGTCGCCCTTCAGTGCAAAGTCGGCGCACAGCAGGTGGTGATTGACCACCACCACGTCGGCCTCCTGGGCACGCCGCCGCGCCTCGACCAGGTGGCAGCGGCTCCAGTCGCTGCACTCCTGGCCCAGGCAATTGTCCGTGGTCGAGGTGACGAGTGGCCAGATTGCGGCGTCCTCGGGGACATCGCCCAGCTCACTGATGTCGCCGCGATCGGTGCGAGCCGACCAGTCACGCACCTTGAGCAGCCAGCGCAGGTCTTCGCGGCGGTGGCCGCGTGCGTCCAGCATCGCCGATTCCATGCGGTGTATGCACAGGTAGTTGGCCCGCCCCTTGAGCAGCGCGACTCTGGCCGGGCTGGCCATCGCCTCGCGCAGACGCGGAAGGTCACGCAGGAACAGCTGGTCCTGCAGGTTGCGGGTGCCGGTGGAGATGATCACCTTCTGGCCGGACAGCAGCGCCGGTACCAGGTAGGCAAAGGTCTTGCCGGTACCGGTGCCGGCCTCGGCTATCAGGGTGCCGCCCTGCTCGAGCGCGTCGGCCACGGCCTCGGCCATGTCCAGTTGCTGTGATCGATACGCGAACCCGTCGATCGAACGTGCCAGCAAACCATCGGGACCGAGTACTTCGGCGATTTCCATCAGCAGGACTCAACCGGCCTGATTGTCCCAGACTCCGTCGTAACGGCCGTTGACCCGGTCCCACACCAGTTCGCCGACGATTTTGAAGCGGGCAACCGACATGGCCCCGCGCTTGGAACGGCCGCTGCTGGAGGAATCGACAAAGTCTTCCAGGTCTTCGCGCAAGGCCTCGTAGATCTCGTAGGGTTCGTAGTCCTCGTCCATCAGCACCAGGATGACCGCGTCCCACTGCTGATTGACCTTGAGCTGGCCGATGCGCTCGCCGCCCTTGGTCTCGTCGAAGATGGTGCGACTCTTGATCTGCACGCGACGACCGGTCGCCGGATCGACCGCATCCCAGCCCGCATCCTGGCTGGCCTTGGGTTCGAGCCCGAGCAGACGCACCGCATCGTGTTCGGCGATCTCACTGCTGATCCCAGGCAGCGGTTTGCCCATCGTGCGGCGATACTCTGCCGCCAGCTGGCGGGCTTGCGCGATCAGTTTGTCAGCGGCATAGGGGTTGCTCACGCGGGCGCTACTCTCGGTTTGGTCGCACCGATTCTATACCGAAGCAGGAAAATACTTCAGACGCGTTGCCGACCGAGCGCCGGTGTGCCGCCGAGGTGCATTCAGTCGCCGGGTGGGTTCCAGTATCCGAAGGACTGTGCCGGCGGCCGGCTGGCCTCCTGCTCGCGCTGGGTGAGGTCGTCGCTCACGTGCCTGGCGAAGGCGCACAGATCATCCATCAGGGCATTGCGGTCGGCCGCCGCCATCCCCCGCTGACTGCCGAGCATGTATCCCATTACTGCCGCGAGATACTGCAGTATCAAGCCCTGGTCCGCGTCCGGCTGCTGGCGCAGCACTGCCTGTTGAATGTCTTCGAAGAGTTGTGAAGAAAGCTGGATATCAGCCATGCGTACCTCCTGTCGGTGATCGTTGGTCGCGGTGACACCCGCCGCCCGGAACGGCATCAACGCAATGCCGCCGCCTGTCGTTCCGCCTCCCGTGCACCGACGTCGTCTCCGAGCGCACGGCGTGATTGAGCGATCAGGCGCCAGTTTTCGCTGCGCAGCCCGCGCTCGTCCGCCTTGGCCAGCGCGTTCGACTTGGCCGCCAGCTGCAGCACGAGTTCATGACGCTGCTGCGCCATCCGCACCCCGGCCAGCCGCTGCCACAGCAGTGCATCGTCCGGTGTGATGCGCAACGCGCGCTCCAGGCTCACCGTGGCGGCATCGAGATCGCCGCTGCGTTGCTGATCCTCGGCGCGCCTCAGCAGCACGGCCACGGCACGATTCGGTTGTGCCCTGGCGATCTGCGGTTCGGCCGGCGGCGAATAGGCAGCAATCTGTGTATCTGCGGTGACCGTGGCAGACGCGGGCGCTGCAACCGTACCGCGCGCTTCTTCGACCCTGGCGGGCCGATCCGACCGACTGAGCCCTCCACAGCCGGAAAGCACCAGCCCCGCGGCAAACACGACCGCCACCAGCACGGCACGTACGCTGTTTGCCAGCGCCCGGCCGGTGTGATTCGACGTCGATCTCGCCATTGTCCCGGCAAGATTAGTTGAACAGCTCACGCAATAAACCCCCCAAACCCCGTTGTTCGTTTTCGCTGCAGTCGGCACGCGTCTTCGGTTGCGAGCCGGCGATATAGGGAAACGCGATCGCGCCTGCACAGCCATCGGCCGAGAGTCGCCCTGCCGCATCCACCCAGTGATATTCGACGCCGGGCGGCGCCGCCAGCTGCAGCGTCTGATTTTCGATGCCGCGCATCAGGTCGGCCCATACCGGGAGAGCACCGCTGGCGCCGGTGAGTCCGGTCGGCGCGTTGTCGTCGCGACCAACCCAGGCAACCGCGACGTGATCAGCTGAAAACCCGGCAAACCAGCTGTCGCGCAAATCGTTGGTGGTACCGGTTTTGCCGGCGACCTGCAGCCTCTGAGGCAGCAGCTGACGCAGTGCGGCAGCGGTCCCCGATTCGGTGACCTCGACCAGGTTGCGGGTCAGCAGGAACACTGCCGCCGGGTCGGCCGCCTGAGTCACTGTCAGCGGATAGCGCTGCAGTGGTTGCTGATTCGTGTCGAGGACCGCACGAATGGCACGCAGCGGCGAATGAAAGCCGCCGGCCGCCAGACTCTGGTAGACCTGGCTGACTTCGAATGGCGACAGCGACAGCGCACCGAGCAGCAATGACGGGAACGCATCGATGTCACGCTCGACGCCGAGCGCGCGCAGTGTAGAGATCACCGGCTTGAGCCCGACCTGCATCCCCAGGTTCACTGTGGCGAGGTTGAGTGACCGCGCCAGGGACTCGTGCAGCGCCACCGTGCCGTGGACCTTGCGGTCGTAGTTCTGGGGCTGCCAGCGCTGCCCACCCGGCAGCGTCATGTCGACAGGCTTGTCTTCGATCGGCGTGCTCAGGGTGAACTGCTCCGGACGCGACAGCGCCGCCAGGTAGACGGCCGGCTTGACCAGCGAACCGATCGGCCGCACTGCGTCCAGCGCGCGATTGAAACCGACATACCCGGGGTCGCGGTCGGCCACCAGTGCCTGCACCTCGCCGTCCTGCGCGGAGGCCACGACCAGGGCGCCCTGCAGGCTGCCACGCTCTATTCCACGCGCCTTTTCGATGACATCGAGGCGCTTGCCGAGCGCACTGGAGGCCTGCTGCTGGATCCAGGGGTCGAGCGTCGTAAAGATGCGCAACCCTTCGGAAGTCAGATCCTCTTCGCGATAATCCCGTCGCAACTGGCGCCTGACCAGTTCGACGAAACCCGGGACGCGCTGACTGTTCAGGGTGCCCGCCTCGGTGACCCCCAGCCCCTGACGTATTGCCGCGTCGGCGTCGGCCTGGTCGATGAAACCCTGCGCCAGCATCTGTCCGATCACCAGGTTGCGCCTTTCCAGCGCACGTTGCGGATGTCGCCGTGGGTTGTAGAACGATGCCCCCTTGACCAACCCGACCAGCAACGCCGCCTCGTGCAGGCGCAACTCGCTCAATGGCCGGTTGAAATAGAAATAGGCACCCAGACCAAAGCCATGGATCGCACGGCCACCTTCCTGGCCAAGGAAGATCTCGTTGGCATAGGCCTCCAGAATCTCGTCTTTGCTGTAGCGGGCATCGACCATCAGGGCCATCAGCGCTTCGTTGGCCTTGCGCCACAATGAGCGCTCGGGAGTCAGGATGAAATTCTTGACCAGCTGCTGGGTCAGTGTGCTGCCGCCCTGGACAGCCTTCCCGGCCTGCAGATTGGCCAACAGCGCGCGCGCTATCCCGCGCAGATCGACCCCGCTGTGCTCGAAAAAGCGCCGGTCCTCGACCGCCAGCAGGCCGTTGACCAGATGGTCGGGCAGGTCCTCCCTCTTCACCAGGACACGATCCTCGTTGTGCGCCGGATAGATACTGCCGACCAATGCCGGTTCGAGGCGCAGCAGGTCGATCTCGGCACCACCGCGCTCGCCACGGATCCGTGCGACTGAGCCGCCGCGGATGTCCACCAGAACCGATTGTCCGGCCTCCCTGCCGTCCCAGAAAGTGAAGTCACGGATGTGGATGGCGAAACGCTCGCCACTCTGTGCCCATTGCGCCGGGCCGGAGACCTTGGTGACTTCGCGGTAGCCAAGGAATCGCAATTCGGCCTTCAGCTGCGCGGCGGAGATGCCGGCCCCCGCATACAAATCGAGTGGCCGGGCGAAGATCTGCGCCGGTGCGGCCCAGCGCTGGCCGTCGAATTTCACCCGTACCGTCTTGCCCAGGTACACGGAATAGCCGAGTACCACCAGCGCGGCCAGCACCACCATGGCGGTCAGCGGCTTCCACCAGCTCCACCTTGTGGCCCGGCGCTTGCGTGTCGTGCGGCGACGCCGCGCAGGCTGCTTTCTCTTTCGGGTGGCCATCAGGACGTTACGAACCGCCTTCGCAAATCAGGGGCTGCGTAGCATTTCGCACCCGGTACTGAAAGCGAAGGAGCTGCGTCGCAAAACGGGCATTGCCAACCGCCATGCTCAAGGATTCCCCGGCGTATGCCGATGTTGCATCAATAGGATCAAAAGGTTAGGACGCCGACACGTGCAACTTTCCATAGGCAAGCTTGCTACTGTACTGATTGCGCTGCTGATCACGGCCACGTTCGTGACCACCGCTGCCGGCTTGTACGTGCTGCAGGACAACTTCAGGACGATCGAGAACCAGTTCGACGCGGAGGCACATGATAGCGTGCGCAGCGCCGCATTGGCGATCCGCAACCAGATCCGCTTCTACCAGGGCATCCTGCAACTGATTTCGCGCAATCCCGACGTCAGCAACCTGCTCGCATTCGGCGAACACGAGGACATCGTGCAGTGGTCGGTCACGGTCGGACGCCTGCTGCCCGGGACGCTCGGTACAGCGCTGGCATCGCCACAGGGTGTCGTGTTCGGCGACCCGCTGGAGCTGCGCGTCGGTGCTGCCTGCCAGCGCGACATGCAGCACTTCGCCGCCGGTGGCGCGATCGACTATCCGCTGCTGCACAGCGATGTCGAGGGTTTCGAGCACTTCGACCTGCTGACCCGGGTCTCGTTGCCGTCGAGCGAATCGGCAGGCACATTGTTCGTCAGCTTTCGCCTCGACATCCTAAAAGACATCCTCGACGGCATGTCTTTTCAGGGTGACCGTTTCGTTCTGCTCGATGGCCATGCCCAGGAAAGACTGCAAATCGGCGTCCCGGCGGCACAGCAGCGGACAGCGAGCTACCGGGTGAAGGTGCCGGACACCACCTGGGAACTTATCCTTCACAGGCCGCTGCCCGCGAGCAGCAACTACTTCGCCGACCTGGTTGTCGCGGATCTGGCGATCCTGATCGCGGTCTCGATTCTGATGATTTCTGTCGCGCGCACCACCTACGCGCGCTTCTCGGCAGACATGGCCCGCGTGCACACCGCCCTCGAGGATGTGCTGCAGGGCCGGTACCGGCGCCCGGAGAAGCCGCCGGCCATCAAGGAGGCAGGCATCCTGATGGCAGACATCGAGCACCTGGCGCTGAAGATCCAGGATCAGAGCCAGGAGCTGCGGCAGCAGTCGCTGTCCGATCCGTTGACCGGTATCTTCAACCGGCGCTATTTCGACCTGATGCTGGCGCACCTGCACGAGCAGTCGCGCCGCCGACGACCGTCGACGCTGGTGGTGATAGACCTCAATGACTTCAAGCAAGTCAACGACGAATTCGGTCATGCGGTGGGCGACCTGGTATTGCAGGAGACAGCCGGCTTCCTGCTCTCGCGGGTGCGCGCGACCGACATCGTCGCCCGGCTCGGCGGCGACGAATTCGCGCTGATCCTCACGAACATGGCGGGCGATCGTCTCGAGGAATGGCTCATCGGCCTCATCCACGATCACGACCACCGTCTGCTCGAAACACACGACCCGCCCCTGCCGCTGTGCCGGCTCAGTGTCGGTGCGGCACAGATCGATGCGCACATCTACCCGCAGCCAGCCGATGCCTTCAGCGCCGCTGACAGCACGATGTATGGCATCAAGCAGCGCAGGGATATCCGCCACAGCCGCTTCGCCATCGCCAGAGACACCAGCAGGGCTGCCGCGGTCACATTGCTAATGGACGCGCTGTAACCACGTAGCGCAGGGGCGTGCCCGGATAGAGCCCATCGAACGGGTAGCAGGTCAGCAGGCGAAGCTGCTCGTCGGCCAGCGGGTCGAGCAGGCCCACGTCGGACTCGTGGTGGACCGCGGTCCCCGACACCGTGTAGCATCGGGTCGCCCCGTCATCCGACTCCAGCAACAGCAGATCGCCATCGTGCAGATCCCTGAGCCAGCGAAAATGGGTGTCGCGGTGACCGCTGATCACGATGTTGCCATGCGCGCCCGGCAACGCCGAGCCGGCGACGTGGCCCGGGCCGAATGCAAGCACCCGCCCGCTGGCGCCATCCAGCACCACCTGCGTGACGTCCAGGCGCGGCTGGCGCAGGCGTGCCAGCGGACGCATATCGGCGGCCGGCCAGGGTGCCGCAGCGGCCTTCCCCGCCAGCCGTCGCTCCCACGCCCGATCGAGCAACCGCTGGGCCAGCCAGGCCTTCGCCGGTATATAGGCACCGTACGACAGCAGGCCGATGCCACCGACGAGCGCCAGCAACGCCAGCCGGTATCGCCACGCGGCACTCATCGCCAGCGCCGCCGCAAGACCCCGGCCAGGGCCAGACCGGCCAGCCCGAGCACCAGGAACAGCGGTGCCGGCGTGGCAGTACCCGGCAACCGGCCGAATACCGCGCCGGCGGACCAGCCAGCCGGCAGCCGCACGGGCATTGCCCCGGACTTCAGCTCCGCATCGGTCGGACGGCGCGGGGTACGCTCGACCGCCACCAGGCTGGTGTATCGACTGACCAGCCGGTGTTCGAGTGCCAGCTTCAGCACCGCCTGCCTGACCGGTTCCCCGTCCTCTGCACCGGCCAGGCGTCCCAAGCAGTCGTCGATCGTGCGTCGCGCCCACAGTGCATGGATGCCGCCTGCGGCCGACCCGCCGGACAGGGCCACCGACTGCTGCCAGTCCATCGCGCCGAACCGGCCCGTGATCTCCACCTGCGTCGGTGCACTGTCTGCCGCCAACGCCACGATCAACGGCTCGCCGGCGTACAGGTCAGCCATCCGGGACGGCGTCTGGCTCACCACGGCATCGCCGTCGCCCCGCCGCCAGCGCAGCTGCAAGTCAGTCAACACCGGGGTACTGAGCTGGCGGAACAGGCGGTCGATCCTGTCCTGCACCTGGGCACCGTTGTCGATATAGGTGAAGGTGCCACGACCGGCCTGCGCCGCCCGGGTCATGAACAGCGCATTCGGCGCCGACCCTATGCCGACCGTGAACAGCCGGCTGGCACCGATGTCCTGTGCGACCGCCTCGAACAGCGCCTGCTCGTTGCCGACAGCGCCATCGGTGAGAAACACCACCTGGCGCAGCAACCCGCTGGGGCGTTGGTCGCGCAGCGCCAGCCGCATCGCCGGCAGCATCTCTGTGCCACCGTCGGCCTGCAAGCCCTGCACATAAGGTATCGCCTGCTGGAGATGCGCCTGGTCGGCCGGACGCGCCCCGTCGAACAGGGCGTGCACCTCGTTGTTGAACTGGATCACATTGAAACGATCGTCCGGACCGAGCTGCTGCAGCGCGGTTAGCAGCGCAGAGCGCGCCTGCCCGATCGAGTCCCCGTGCATCGATCCGGAGGTATCCACCACCAGGATCAGCTCGCGCCCGACAGGTCGCGGCAGCACCCTGGCGTGCGGCGGCATCACCATCAACAGGCCGTAGTGCCTGCCCTCCCAGACCTCGGTGAACAATGCCGCGCTGGGCTGCTGTCCCAGTACCGGTCGCCAGTGCAGGACGAAATCCCGGTCCGCCGGCACCCTTCCACCCGCCGGCTCGACAAGGTAACGACCATGTGACAGCCGGACCACCTCCAGGCGGTGCGAGGTACTGACCACCTCGGCCAGATCCAGCCCGGCGTCCAGGTCCACACGGATGGTCACCGGGTTCAGATCCCCGTCCGCCGACAACGAAACCGGCGGCGTGATCTTCGAGGCGTCGGGCACCTGGTCGGTATCGCGTGCCCAGCCGTGCGTCGGGTACCCTTGCGCGGCACCCGGTACCGGCGCACCGGGGATGTATCGGGGCGCGACGACCAGCGGCAGGCGCAGGGAAAAACCACTGTCCTGCCAGGCCAGGTCCTGCTGGTACTCGATCTCGATCGTCACCGTTTCTCCGGGCGGGATATTGGCCACCGCGGTGGTGAAGACATTGGCGCGTTGCTGTTCGACCAGACCGGCTCCCTGCCCGACATCGCGGGCACGCTCGTACGTCTGACGCGCCTGCTGGCGCTCCTGGATTTCACCTTCGATCAGGCGACCGCCGTAGTGCATCCGCAGGCGATCGACGGCAGCATTCTGAGGCAGCGGAAACACATAGACCCCTTCCACCCAATCCTTCCCCGGATTGCGAAAACGCTGCTGCACTTGGACCCGTGCGATCACACCCACAATCCCGATCGCAACCCCGGTGTCCAGTGACGGTGCACTGCCAAGGTCGGTGCCGTCAGCCGCATAGATCCTGAGCCCGGTCTGTTCATTGGCGGCTTCCGCCGGCGCTGCGAGTAGTACCAGCGCTGCCAGCACCAGGCTGACCGACACCCCGCCCCACACGGCGCGTCCGAGCAAACCGAGCCAGGCACGGGATTCAGCGCGCAACATGCGCTTTCTCCCGCGACGGCCTGACGCGGCGACACGTGACCCGCAGCGATTCCTCGGGCGAGCGGTAAAGAAACTCGCCGCTGAGCGGTTGCAGCAGGCCACTCGCCCCGAGGAGGTCCCAGTAAGTCACCCGTCTCGGCCGGCTGGTTTCGTCTGCCACTGTTGCCCCCTTGTGGATCCGTCGGTCTTCGAATTGGTCCAGCGTGCCGTCCATGGCGGATTGCGGCCTCCTGGCCTGCGCCGGTTGTGACGGCAATTACAGTCCCCACGAATGGCCGGGTGCTCGCACAAACGGGGAATTCCGGCGACACATGGTGGCGAAAAACGGGCAGTGGTTTTTTTGCGGGTAAACTGATCACCGCAGTCCAACCGCAGACAAACACCACATGGCCAAGACCATTGCCATCGTCGAAGACGAACCGATGATCCGGGAGAACTACGCTGACCTGTTCCGGCGCCAGGGCTACCGCGTCGAGACCTATGGCGAACGTGCGTCGGCCAGCGCCGGCATGGGCAGGAAGCTGCCCGACCTGGCGATACTCGATATCGGCCTGGGAGATGAATTCGATGCCGGCTTCGATCTTTGCCGTGAGCTGCGCAGCCGTTCGGCAACCCTGCCGATCATTTTCCTGACTGCACGCGACAGTGACATCGATACCGTCGCCGGGCTGCGCGTCGGTGCCGACGACTATGTGACCAAGGACGTCAGCCTTCACCAACTCAGTGCACGGGTCAGCGCACTGTTTCGCCGTGCAGAGGCGGTGCGCGAACAGGCACCGGACGAGCGCGCGGTTGAAGACGGCCCGCTGCGCCTGCAGCCCGAGCAGATGCGCGTCAGCTGGCGTGGCACGGCCGTGGCGCTGACGGTCACGGAGTTGTGGATCCTGTATGTGCTGGTACGTCATCCCGGTCATGTGAAGAGCCGTGAACAGCTGATGGAGGCGGCGGACACCTACGTCGACCTCGCCACAATCACGTCGCACATCAAGCGCATCCGCAGGAAGTTCCAGCAACTGGACCCCGGATTCGACGCCATCGAGGCCGTATATGGTGCAGGCTATCGCTGGGTGACGCAGGGATAACAGGGCATGTCACGACCGCGTTTCTGGCACCGGGTGCGCTTCAAGCTGTTGCTGGTGTCCCTTACCCTGCTTGGCATCCCCTGGGCCGGCTACCGTTTCATCCAGGAGACCGAGCACTTCCTGCGCGATGTTCAGGAGCAGTCCCTGCAAACCACGGCGAGTTCGGTCGCCAACATCATGCACGGTCACGAGGAGGCGTTTCATGGCGTGGCGCGGCCCGGCTCGGTACTTACCTACCGCAACCTGTTCCTGCACCGCCTCGACGAGGCCCCGCAACTCGACGGCTATCGTGATGAATGGGCGCGCTACGACAACAACTTCACGGTGCTGCAGTCAGTCGACGACTCACTCGAGGCGCGCATCTTTCTCGGCCAGCATGAACGCTATCTGTACCTGCTGATCGGCGTCCGCGATGCAGGGGTCGACTATGGCGAAAATGGAGACTCGATCGACCTGGCGTTGACCGACGCCAGCGGCACCCTGAGACGCTATCGCATCCAACCACAGGCCCCGGGCTGGGTCGTGGCGCAGCAGCTGAAGGCAGACAACGAACAGCCGACCCGTGGCGCCGAGCCGGAACCGGCAATCCGCGGCGAGTGGCAGGAAAGCGACGACGGCTACACGCTGGAACTGCGCCTGCCACGCGAGTTGCTGCGCGACCGCCTGTCACTGCGTTTCTTCGAGAGTCGCACGCGGCAGGTCCTGGCCAGCGGTCATCTGTTCCCCGCCGAATCCCTGGGGCGCATCGTCGGAAGATCCACGCTGCTCGACCGGGTGCTGGCTTCGGTGACACCTGTGGCGACGCGGGTTTGGGTGACCGACCACCAGGGACTGGTGATTGCCCAGGCCGGCCGCCTCGATGCCGATGCGCCATTGAGTGCGGACCAGTCGCGGATTCCCTGGTTCGTTCAGGACCTGATCCTCGCCGTACTGCCTCGTGACGCGGATGCTGTCGCCGACCTGCCGGCGGACCGGACCCACCTGTTCGTGTCACCTGTGGTCGAGGCGCTGAGTGGTCGGCCGGCCAGTCTGCGCCGACAGCCGCCACACGGTGATGCCGTCGTGGTCAGCGCCGCCGTACCGATCCGCAGCAGTGACGGCGTGCGCGGCGCAGTGTTGGTGGAACAGACGACGCATGCGATCCTGTCTATCCAGAACCTGGCATTGCAACGCCTGTTCGGTGTGACTCTGATCCTGTTCGCGGTCACCAGCCTCGGCCTGCTGGCATTTGCCAGCCTGCTCGCCTCGCGCATCACCCGTCTGCGCAACCGCGTCGAGGGCGCGGTCAGCCACGACGGGCGCATCATCGGCCGCCTTCTGCCAGACCAATCGAAGGATGAGATCGGTGACCTCGGCCGAAGTTTCGCCAGCGTGCTGGAACGCCTGCACCAGTACAACCATTATCTGGAGGCAATGGCCTCACGTCTCGCGCACGAACTGCGCACCCCGCTGGCGGTGGTGCGCAGCTCGCTGGACAATGCCGACCAGGCTGGCGGTGACACCACGCCCTACCTGCAGCGGGCACGCCTCGGTGCGGAACGCCTGGAAAAGATCCTGGCGCGCCTGCGCGAAGCCACCGGCCTGGAGCAGGCGCTGCGACAAGCCGAACCGGTCACGTTCGACCTTGCCGCACTGATGCGCCTGCAGATCGCCAGTCTCGGTGACATGCAAGCAGTGGCCCCGCTGCTGCTGAAGGGCGCAGACAGCGAGATCCTGATGACCGGCGTGCCGGATCTGATCAGCCAGGCGCTCGACAAGCTGATCGGCAATGCCGTCGACTTTCATCGCCCCGGCAGCACCATCACCATCGACTGCACGCTGCATCAACGCCTCGTCGCATTGAGCGTACGCAACGAGGGGCCCGCGCTGCCGGTGGATGCCGATGTATTCCAGTCGATGTATTCAGGCCGCGAAGGTCGCCAGGACGAACCCCACCTCGGTCTGGGGCTGTACCTGGTGCGCCTCATCGGCGAATTTCACGGCGGCTCGGTGAGGGCACAGAACTGCGACGACCCGCCCGGTGTTGTGGTGACCCTGTGGCTGCCACTCGGCGACCGCACAATGCGCGCTGACAGGTCTGCTGCTGATACCGCCTGAACCCGGCGACACTCGTGACTGCGTCGTTCAGCGACGGTTCAAGCAGCCGCGCCCATTATCACGATCGAGGGCCTATTCCAGGCCTGCACAACCTCGACAGGAGAATGCATCGTGAACATCATTCGTAACAGCGTCAGCGCACTGGTACTCGCCACTGTCGGTCTCGTCGGCCCGGCACTTGCACACGACGATGGTCCGAAGGGCCATGCCCAACACAGCGGCGGTACCCACGGCCCCGTCGTGGCGGTCTGGCGCAATACATCAGCGGGCGACTCGCGCGTCATCGCACGGCAGGAGAAGCAGCGGCAACGCATCGACAACGGCTGGCGCAGCGGAGAACTCACACAGGGTGAATTGCGGCGCCTCGACGCCCAACAGACGCGCATCGCCGAGATGGCGCACTGGTTCAGTGCTGATGGTTACCTGACGCCCGCCGAACGCCTGAGGCTGGCGCAGGCGCAGGACAGGGCCAGCGCTGCCATCGCCCGTGACAAGCACAACGACAGCGACCGCGATCACTCCGGCAAACTGTGGGCCGTGGTATACCGCGACTTCTGACCCGGCGTTTGGACACTCGGCCCCGTGATCGCGGGAGCCGAGCCCCCTCGGCGACCCCGCCATCGCCCGGGGGCTGGCCGCCTGCGGGCAGCACCCCATCACAACCGGCGCCCGGCCCCGCGCACTGCACTAGAATACGAGCCCCGCCGGGCTCCGGCATTCACCAACAGCACGAACCATGAATATCAGCGAACTCAGCCAACACTTTGCAATTCCCGGACACGTCGAGTTCATCGAGGGCCCCGGTGGTCTGCCGCAGATCCGGATCGCCAATACCACCGCGACCGCACTGATTTCCGTCTACGGCGCACAGGTGCTGTCATATCACCGGCATGGCGAAGATGAGCTGCTGTTCCTGAGCGAACGCGCCTATTACGCGGATGGCAAGGCGATAAAGGGTGGCGTACCGGTCTGCTGGCCCTGGTTTGGCGCCGACCCCGAGGGTAAGGGCCGGCCTGCCCACGGCTTCGTGCGCACGCGCATGTGGACAGTCGGCGCAACCGCACAGCCCGAGCCCGGGCTGACGCGTATCGAGCTGCAGCTACACGATGACGATACGACACGCGCGCTGTGGCCACACCGTTTCGCGTTGAGTCTGGTGGTGACAATCGGAGATGTCCTCGACCTCGCGCTGGTCACACACAACACGGGCGAACAGGCGTTCGACATCACCCAGGCCCTGCATACCTACTTTGCGGTCGGCGACATCGCGCAGGTCGGCATCGCAGGACTGGACGGCAGCCGTTACCTCGACAAGGTGCGTGATTTCGCCGTGTTCGATCAATCCGGCACCGTCATGTTCGACGGCGAGGTGGACCGTATCTACCAACGGGTGCAAGGGCCGCTCACGATCAGCGATCCGGTACTTGGCCGGCGGATCGACATTGACTGCAGCGGCAGCACGACCACCGTGGTGTGGAATCCATGGAAGGAGATCGCGATTGCGATGCAGGATCTCGCCGATGACGACTACCGACGACTGGTATGCGTAGAGACGGCCAACGCAGCGGACGAAATCGTCACAATCGAGCCTGGCACGCAATATCGCCTCGGCGCA
Organism: Chromatiaceae bacterium; assembly: GCA_024235315.1. Classification (GTDB taxonomy): domain Bacteria; phylum Pseudomonadota; class Gammaproteobacteria; order Chromatiales; family Chromatiaceae; genus Thiosocius. Next base: position 350,203 of record JACKMP010000001.1, read on the forward strand.
CGCTACCGGCATTCGTCGTTGGCACGGCCCTGAATACCCCTGCAACACCCGGGGTACAGATTGCGTACCGTGAATCCCGACCCATACTTGAATGAGCAACCCGATTCACCCTGTTGGCCAAAGGAGGTGCATGGTGTTCCTCAAAGAATGCAAGACAGGTGAGCTGGTCGAGGTACTCGACCCGGCAGCGCTCTATGATCCTTTTGCGTCCGAGATCATCGGACGCTACAACATCGGCGAGGAGATGCCAGAGCCCCGGGCATTCGCCAAGTCCGATCTGGCGTTCTGTTCCAACGAACAGCTGCCCCGGTGCTGGATGGACCCGGACTACCGGCGCGACGAAATCCGCCGCACCGGCACTCAAAGCTGACGCTGTCACTTGTCGGGTGGACTGCCAGTGCGGTCCACCCGAGCGGCGCTTCACTGGGCAGCGGGCCCCATGCACGGCCGTTGCTGCATACGTCCGGCCTGCCAGCCGTAGAGTTCATTGCGGCTGATCGCACCGTCGCCGTCTGAGTCGATCTGATCGAATGACGGTGCCGAAGCCGCGTTACGCATCGGGTACCCGCGTTCGCTGCGCGCCTTCTGACGCTCGCTGCGGACCTGCGCATGTTCTTCCTGCGTCACGACACCGTCCTTGTCGAGGTCGAGCACCTCGAACGGCATCGGACCGCGACGCTCGTAATACTCATTGCGCTCGTTCTCGTCGGAACTCGCGATGGCGGTGCCGCACAGCAATGCAACGCCCAGAGCGGAAGTAATGATGGTCTTGTTCAACATGATGGCTTTCCTCTGTTCTCTGGCCTGTCCGGTGACCGTCCTGGTCAGGCACTGGCCTGAATCTTTCCTGTCCCTGTGTGATTCTCAAACTAAGCCATCAAGCTGAAATCACGCTGAAAATTGCGGTGGATCTGCACGCATTTCCGAGCGGGGCGCACTACTCTCCACGCATATTCAGCGGCAGCATCACCTGCACCTCGAGTCCGCCCAGTTCCACCGATCGCTGCAGGTCCAGCGAGCCACCCTGGTCACTCACCAGGTCGTTGACGATGGCAAGGCCAAGGCCGTGCCCGCTCTCCTGTTCATCGAGACGCGTGCCGCGATGCAGCAAACCGGCCCGGTCGGCCTCGGACACACCGGGTCCGTCATCCGCGACCGTGATGCACAGGGTGTTCACCTGCACCTCCAGATGCAGACGGACCCTCCCACGCGCCCACTTGCAGGCGTTGTCGAGCAGGTTGCCGAGCAGCTCGAGCATGTCTTCATGATCGAAAGGCAGCCCCCCCTCGGGCAACGGCGCGAGCTGGATGTCGATCTGGCGGTCGCGGTGGATCTGGCCCAGCGCCTCGACCAGCTCGGGGACGTCACGCTGCGGCAAGAACCGCTGCCCACCGCCCTCGCCGGCGAAGCGCGCACGCTTGAGCTCGCGCTCGATCAAGGTGCGTATGCGGTCCATTCGGTCGACGAGACGCTGTCTCTCGGTCGCCGGCAGCGCCAGCCCATCGACATCCCGTGTCATCAGGCTGAGCGGCCCCTTGAGCGCATGGGCGAGGTTACCGAGCGACTGGCGCGAGCGCTGCAGGCGCTGCTGCAACTGCGTCAGCAGACGATTGATCTCGGTCGTCAACGGCCGGATCTCGACCGGTCCGAGAGCCTGCAGTCGCTGCAGCTGTCCCGACGCCACGCCGCTGACCTCTTCACGCACCCGGTCGAGGGCACGGAAGCCGCGGCGCAGCACGTAACGCTGCAGCAGGACAATCACCAACAGGGCGAATGTCAGCAGGCCGAGCGCAAACACCTGGAAGCGATGGATATGGGCAAGCATCGGCGTCAGGTCTTCGGCGACGGTCAGGGTGAAGTGCAACCCGCTCTTCTCGTACCCTGCCGAACGGTATTGCAGATATTGGCCCTGCGGGCCCGCGGCCTGAAATGCCCTCACAGCCCCTGCCGCGAGAGGCGGCACCTGCAGGGTCTCATCCCACAGCGAGCGTGAACGCAACGGCGGTCGCGTATCGAAGCTCAACAGAAAATAGTGGCCGGACAGCGGCTGCTGATAGATCGGGGTGATGCGGCCCTCGCGAAGTTTCACCTGGCCGGCGGGATTCACCCACAGCGCGGCCAGCAGGGCCTCCGCATCGTGTTCGAGGCGCGCCAGCACGTTGGCCTCGCTGAGTGACTTGACGGCCGCCATCGCGCCCCAGAACAGAAAACCGAACACGATCACCAGCGTCGTGGCCAGACCGACCACGAAGCGCCGCTCCAGCGAGTTCACGGCTTGCTCCGGTAGAGATATCCCTGACCGCGTCGTGTCTCGATCTGGTCGCGACCTATCTTTTCGCGCAGACGCCGGATGTAGACCTCCAGGACATTGCTGTCGCGGTCCTGGTCGCCCTCGTAGACGTGTTCGGTCAGACGGCTCTTCGACAATACCCGGTCGGGGTGTGTCATCAGATAACGCAACAGACGAAACTCCGTGCCGGTCAATTCGACCTCGACACCGTCAGGACGGCAGACCCGCTGGCGCTCTTCGTCGAGCCGAAGTCCGCCGACCAGGAGCTCCGCGCTGGCTCGCCCAGTGCTGCGCCGTAACAGTGACTGCAGCCGGGCCGACAGTTCCTCGTGGTGGAAAGGCTTTCCGAGGTAATCGTCCGCACCCGAACGCAAACCCAGGACCCGCTCGCTCCACGCATCGCGGGCGGTGAGGATCAGCACAGGGGTCAGCAGCCCGGCATCGCGCCAGGCCTTGAGCACCTCGAGCCCGGGTTTTCCGGGCAGGCCGAGATCGAGGATGATCGCATCGTAGAGCTGCTCGCGGCCCAGGTACTCCGCGTCGATACCGTTCGACACGGTGTCGACAGCGAAGCCCTCGTGGCGCAGGTCGGCCGCGACGCCGGCAGCAAGTTCGGTATCGTCCTCGACCAGCAGCAGACGCAATGCTCAATCCTCCACGCGGTTGCCCAGCGGCTCTCCACTGATGGCATCGAAATAGCGCTTGTCGACCCGGCCGGCAGCATCGAGCAGTTCCAGCTCATACACCATGCGGCCATGCTTGCGTTCGAGGTCCGCCTCCAGGACACGCAGGCCATCGAGTTCCGGCCGCGCCAGCAGGCCCGACAGCGGCATGACCTCGCCGCTGTCCCTGAGTTCGCGGGCCTCGTCATGATCATCCGAAGCGCCGGCCGGTGCGATGTCATACAGCAGCGCAGCACCGGAGACCACGGCAACGGCCACGAACACCCAGGAAAGACGGATACCGTTTTTCTCAGACATCTTCACTCCTCCGCATCTTGTGCCCCGTCAGCATCGCCCTCACCAGGTTTTCGCCGTGGATCAGGCTGGCGAGCACCACACCGCTCACATGCACCACGACCAGCAGCAGGGTCATATTGGCGCTGCCTTCGTGGATCTCTTTCCACACCCCATGTTCCGCGTCACCGATAAGGATACCGCTAACACCCGCCACGGCCAGGCTGAGCAACAGTGCGATCACCATCCAGCCACCCGCCGGATTGTGCCCCAGGTAGTGGCGGGGTGTGCCCGCCCTGAGCGATCTGAGGTACCCCACGGTCACCGTCCCGCCATAGACGAAGTCACGAAACCTCGCATGCTGGGTGCCGATCACGCCCCACACGATGCGCAATCCAAGCAGCACCAGGATGAAGTACCCGGCCCGCTCATGCAGTGATGCCCACTCCTCTGCACTGACCCAGGCGACCAGGTAGAACAATACCAATGACCAGTGAAACACCCTGACAAAGGGATCCCAGACCAACACCTTTTGATTTTCCAGCACCATAGAAACTCCGGTTTCTCCGTGAAGCAGACTCGATGCCCGAAAGGCTATGACGGAAACCTGAACTGAAACTGAAATCGCCACCCAAAACCCCCGTTCACGGGGTTATCCTGTCGCACTGCTGTCGCGTCAACCGGGGTGTGGCAGGCGTCGTGGCCGGCTACCGGTCGCATCAAGGGTCGTTGGAAGTCATGCCATTGCTGCAGGTGGAAAATCTGGTCAAGACCTATCCAGGCGTGCGCGCCGTGGACGGTATCGGCTTCACCGTGGCCGAAGGCAGCTGTTTCGGCCTGCTCGGTCCGAACGGTGCCGGCAAGACCACCACGTTGGAGATACTCGAAGGCATCACCGGCGCCGACTCGGGGCACGTCCTGTACCGGGGCGCACCACGCGACGACAGTTATCGTGCAGTGGTCGGCATCCAGTTCCAACACACCGCGCTGCAGGACTTCCAGACCGTGCACGAGGCCCTGCGGCTGTTTGCGAGTTTCTATCCGCGGCAACGTCCGATGTCCGAACTTGTCCAACTGTGCAACCTCGGCGAGCTGCTGGACCGTGACACCCGTGCCCTGTCCGGCGGGCAGCGCCAGCGGCTGCTGCTGGCGATCGCGCTGGTCAACGACCCGGACCTGGTGTTCCTCGACGAGCCGACGACAGGGCTCGACCCACAGTCACGGCGCAATTTCTGGCGGCTGATCGAGGGTGTGAAGCAAGAGGGCAAGACGGTGCTGCTGACCACGCATTACATGGAAGAGGCCAGTGTCCTGTGTGATGAGATTGCGGTGATCGATCGTGGCCGGATCATCGAGCGAGGCGCGCCGCAGCGTCTGCTGGCACAGCACTTCCCGCGGGCGCTGGTACGCGTCCCGCTGTCGGCCCTGCCCGACCCTGGCCGGCTGCCGCCCGGCTTCGAGGTACGCGGCGGCGATGCAGTGGCGGCGACAGACGACATCGACCAGGCGCTGGCGCAACTGCGGCAGCTGCAGGTGGCACTGGACGAGCTGGCGATCAGCACGCCTACCCTCGATGACCTGTTTCTCAAGCTCACCGGCCACGGATTGCGCGAGTCATGAGCCTCAAGCGCATCCTTGCAGTGGTGGCGGCGCGCAATCGTGAGTTCTACCGCGACAAGGCCGGACTCGGCTGGAACATCGTGATGCCTGCGATCATGGTGCTGGGCTTCGCCTTCATCTTCAGCAGTCCGGACGAGTCCCTGTACAAGGTCGGTGTGCTCGGCAGCGTGACAGGGGACACGGCCCCGGCATTCCTGCGGACGCCGCACATACAGTTCATCGCGCAGGACGACGAGGTAGGGGCGATCGACAAGCTGCGCCACCACCGTATCGACCTGCTGCTCGACCTGAGAGCGATGCCGCGCTACTGGGTCAACGAGCTTTCTGCCAGGGGCTTCGTCGCTGAGCGACTGTTGTGGCAGAGCCAGACCAACGCACCCCAGGCGCCGCAACGCGAGACCGTGAGTGGCCGTGCGGTGCGTTACGTCGACTGGGTGGTGCCCGGTGTACTGGCGATGAACGTGATGTTCAGCAGCCTGTGGGGCGTCGGCTGGGTGATCGTGCGCTACCGCAAGAACGGCGTGCTGCGGCGGCTGCGCGCCACACCGCTGAGCGCCGGCGAATTCCTGGTGGCGCAGATCATCTCGCGTCTGCTGGTGGTCAGCAGCGTCACCGTACTGGTTTTCGCCGGCACCAACGCGCTGCTCGATTTCCCGATGCGTGGCTCCTACCTGACCCTCGGCCTGGTATTCCTGGCCGGTGCCATCGCACTGGTCAGCCTCGGCCTGACCGTTTCGGCGCGCGTGCGCAGCGAGGAACTGGCCGACGGTCTGCTCAACCTGATCTCCTGGCCGATGATGATTCTGTCCGGCGTGTGGTTTTCGCTCGAGGGCACCAACATCTGGGCTCAGCGAATCGCCGAACTGCTGCCGCTGACCCACATGGTCGATGCGGCGCGGCGGGTGATGCTGGACGGTGCGGGGCTGCAGGAAGTCGCGTTCGATATCGGCATCCTTCTGGTGCTCGGCGTGGTCCTGCTCACACTGTCCGCCAGGGCCTTCCGCTGGCAGTAGATATGTCTACTGGCCGATGCCGGCGCGCACCTTGTCCGCCATGTCGCGCGCACCCTGCTCCAATGTCTCGACGATCTTTCTGCCCTGGCGCCGCTGCTCGCCATTGACCAACGTGAGCAACTCCGCATCGGACAGCGCACGGCCGTCGATCGTCATCGCAAACGGCAGGTTGGCATATGCGGTCAGCGGATTCGCCAGCGTCATCGCCGTCTCGTCCAGCGTTTCGTAAGCATAGTGACACGCCGACTGCCCGCTGCTGCGCCGACCGTCCTTGTCGGTCACGTCGAAGGTCAGGCCGGTAACGGCATACTCTGGTCGAACAAAGGTGTTTTCATTGCCTGTCCACTCGATCGACTGCGCGGAAGGCAGCAGTGACTGGGTCAGGTTTTTGCACAGTGTGACCCGCACGTCCTCGGTCGTGCCTGAGCAACCGGCGAGAAACACACCGGCCAGGGTCGCGGCGAGAATCGGGCGCAAGGGGCTTTTGTTGATCATGTTCTTTCTCCCGGCTTGTCAAAGTTGATGCAGATGCTGGCGCGGGCTCATTGATCGAGCTCGACGCCGTCGACCTTCTGGAACCCGCGTGGCAGTTTGTTGCCACGGCGGCCGCGCTCACCCTCGTAAGCATTGAGGTCGGCGGCGCGAAGGTTCAGGTAACGTTTGCCCGAATTCAGGCGGACCCTGCCGCCGTCGGGCACCGCCAGGATATCGATCACGTATTCCGTGCGCTCGGCAACCGCCTTCGGTGGAATACCGATGATCTTGTTCCCCTTGCCACGGGTCAGCTCCGGCAGGTCGTTGGCCGGGATCACCAGCATACGGCCGTCGCTGGTGACCGCGACCAGTCGATCGGTGTCGGCATCGCTGATTGGGCTGGGCCGCAGGACCCTGGCGCCGGACGGCAGGCTCAGCACCGCTTTGCCGCCTTTCTTGTTGGCCAGCAGGTCTTTCGCCTGAACACGGAAGCCATAACCGGCGTCCGAAGCCAGCAGCCACCACTGGTCCGGCTCGCCCCCGAGCACGGCGACGAAGGACTGCCCGGCCGGCGGATTGAAGCGGCCGGTGAGCGGTTCACCCTGGCCACGCGCAGATGGCAGGGTGTGCGCGGCCAGCGAGTAGCTGCGTCCCGCCGAGTCGAGGAACACCGCCTGCTGGTTGCTGCGCAGCCTGACCGCCTGGCGAAAAGCGTCGCCGGCCTTGTAGCTGAGCTCTGCGGCGTTGACGTCATATCCCTTGGCGGCGCGCACCCAGCCCTTGTCGGACAGCACCACGGTGAGCGGTTCACTGGGCGTCAGCTCGGCCTCGTCCATCGCCTCGGCGGCCTCGCGTTCGACCAGCGGCGAACGCCGTTCGTCACCGTATTTTTCGGCATCCTCCGTCAGCTCGCGGCGGATCAATGTCTTCATGCGCTGCTTCGAACCGAGGGTCTTTTCCAGGTCGTCGCGTTCTTTGCTCAGCGCCTCCTGCTCGGCGCGGATCTTCATCTCCTCCAGTCGTGCCAGCTGGCGCAACTTGGTATCGAGGATGTAGTCAGCCTGCAACTCTGTCAGTGCGAAGCGCGCCATCAGAACCGGCCTTGGCTCATCCTCGCTGCGGATGATGCGGATCACCTCGTCGAGGTTGAGGAAGGCGACCAGCAGACCTTCCAACAGGTGCAGGCGCTCAAGCACTTTGTCGAGACGAAACTGCAGGCGCCGGCGCACAGTGGCAAATCGGAATTCCAGCCACTCGACGAGGATCCCACGCAGATCCTTGACCTGCGGGCGCCCGTCCAGGCCGATCATGTTGAGATTGACGCGGTAGCTGCGTTCGAGATCGGTGGTGGCGAACAGGTGCAGCATCACGCGCTCGATATCGACCCGGTTGGAACGCGGCACTATTACCAGACGGGTCGGATTCTCATGGTCGGACTCGTCGCGCAGGTCCTCGATCCAGGGCAGCTTCTTGGCCTGCATCTGCGCCGCGATCTGCTCCAGCACGCGGGCGCCCGACACCTGGTAAGGCAGTGCGGTCAGCACGATCGCCCCCTGGTCCTTGTGCCAGCGTGCGCGCAGGCGCAGCGAGCCGCCGCCGGATGCGTAGATCTTGCGCAGTTCCGCGCGCGGCGTGACGATCTCGGCCTCGGTCGGAAAATCCGGCCCCGGCACGTGCTCACACAGGTCGGCCAGTGTCGCGTCGGGGTCCTCGATCAGGCGGATACAGGCCGCCGCCACCTCTCGCAGGTTGTGCGGCGGTATATCGGTGGCCATACCCACCGCAATGCCGGTCGCACCGTTGAGCAGTACGTTGGGCAGGCGCGCCGGCAGCATCGCCGGCTCTTTCAGCGTCCCGTCGAAATTCGGCAGCCACTCGACAGTCCCCTGGCCGAGTTCGGACAGCAGCACCTGTGCATAAGGTGTCAGCCTGGCCTCGGTATAACGCATCGCGGCGAAGGATTTCGGGTCGTCTGCCGAGCCCCAGTTGCCCTGGCCATCGATCAGCGGATAGCGGTAGGAAAAGTCCTGCGCCATCAACACCATTGCCTCGTAGCAGGCGCTGTCGCCGTGCGGATGGAACTTGCCGAGCACATCACCGACCGTGCGCGCCGATTTCTTGTGCTTGGAAGCCGCCGAAAGACCAAGTTCGGACATCGCGTAGACAATGCGCCGCTGCACTGGCTTCAGCCCATCGCCGATATACGGCAGGGCCCGGTCCAGAATCACGTACATGGAATAGTCGAGGTAGGCCTTCTCGGTAAAGCGGTGCAGCGGCAGCTGCTCTATGCCGTCGGCGTTGTACTGCGGTTCCTGGTCCATTGAACTTCGTGCTGGTGCTGGGGAAACGCGATTCTACACCGTGCGCCGCAGATTCCGTCGGACGGGGAATTGGGCGTTTTCGATCACTTGGTGCCACAAGACCTGGCATCGATCGAATGCCGGATCGTAGATACGCGGGAACGGGCTCTCAGGGTTGAAACAGTGGAGATCGCCACGTAAGAGGCATCGCCGCGTGGGCAGCCCTGGATTGCCACGGTCGATGTTTCCTTTCTCTCAATCGCCCAGCCATACCCGCAGCCACAGCGAGGCGCCACTGGCCAACAGCAGTGCGCCAACCGCGACAGCCATCTGGCGAGCACTCAGCCCAACATGGACACGGTCGCCGAGCGCAAGCCCCGCGCCCATCAGCGGCAAGGCTCCCAACAGGTACCAGCCCATATCGGGTAGCCACAACAGGCCCGCAAGCATGATCGCGGCCAGGCGCAATCCACCGTCGATCAGGAAGATCGCCGACAGCGTCGCGCGCATCGCCCCCTTGTCGCTCAACCGATGCGCCAGGTAGATCACGTAGGGTGGCCCCCCGGTCGAAAACACCGCGCCGATTCCACCTCCCGCCATGCCGGCCAGCAGTGCCCAGGGACGCGAAATGATTCGCTCACCGTGCAGGCCGAGCAGGCTGCGCAGGCCGAATATCACGACCAACAGCCCCAGCACGGTCAGCAGTGTGTCGGGATCGACATTCACCAGCAGCTGCAACCCAACCACGATTCCCAACAGCGAACCGGGCAGCAACCACCACACCTCTGACCAACAAACCTGGCGGCCACGCAGACCGCTGCCGGTCAACACCAGTGCGGCGACGACATCCAGCGTGGCAATGAAGGGCACCACCGTCGTCAGCGGCAGCATCTGCACCAGCAGCGGCACCGCAACCAGCGCAGAGCCGAAGCCAGTGACACCGCGCAGAAAATAGGCGAAGAACACCACGGCGGCAGCGAGCACGAGATCGAGGTTCGACACTGGCTGATCAGCGATTTCTGGGGTGGCGCGGCAGATAACCGGTCAGCCGTATGCCCCCTGCAGGAAGGGGTTATGCGCCCGCTCCTCGCCCACGGTCGTGGCAGGCCCGTGCCCGGGCAGCAGGGTCACGTCGTCGCCGAGCGGCCAGATACGCTCGCGTATCGAACGCAGCAGCGTCGCATGGTCACCCCTCGGAAAGTCTGTGCGCCCGATCGAGCCTTGGAAGATCACGTCGCCGACGATCGCGATCCGCGCCTGCCGGTGAAAAAAGATCACATGCCCCGGCGTGTGACCCGGGCAATGGTGGACATCGAGCGTCTGCTCACCGAAGCACACCTGATCGCCCTCATCCAGCCAGCGTCCGGGCACGAAAGACTCGCCCGGCGGAAAACCGAACTGGCGACACCACTGCGGAATCGTGTCGAGCAGAAAACGGTCGTCCTGGTGTGGCCCTTCAACCGGCAGGCCGAACTCACGCGCCATGCCGCCTACCGCGCCCGCATGGTCGAAGTGGCCATGCGTGACCAGGATCTTCTCCAGCACCACACCCGCGTCCTCGGCAGCGGCCAGGATACGCCCGGGCTCTCCGCCGGGATCGACGACGGCGGCCCTGCCGGTCGATTCACAGCACAAAAGGGAGCAGTTCTGCTCATAGGCGGTCACGGGGATGATGCGTACTTTCATAAAGGAAAGCGTACCCTGGCCGCTAGCCGATTAGCAAAACGGCCTCACGCCGACGCCTGGACTGCTGCCACAGAACGTGCCCGCCCCACCCCGTGTGCGACGGCGGTGCGGCGGCAGGGACATGCGACCACGGTGGCCGGTCTCTCAGCCAACGGATCGATATACGTGTTTGCACAATGGATTGGCCAAAGCGCAAAGGCGCACCACCTGAACGCGGACCGGCTGTCTGCGCTCGCCCCCTATCAATGCATGTCCGCCGCCCAGCTGAAGACCACGCTGCGCCAGGTCGGGCGCATTCGGGTGAATGAGGGCCTGGTCCGTGACGAACTCCCGCGCGACCGACGGGTGTTTCTGGAGCGCGGCAGCCTGCAGCTACAGACACAAACTGGATTTGTTCTGGTCTTGAAGGCCGACACACCACAGGCCCGCTACCCGCTGCCTTTAAAGCCGGCGGTGGTCAGCCTATACGCCGCCGAGCCCTGCACACTCCTCACGATACCCCTGTCAGCAGAGGCACCGACTGCGCCGACACCTTCGCCTGTCGCCCCTAGACTGGATCTCGCCGAAGCCGATGCCCTCTGCCAGATCGAGGGTAACTTCCGCAAGCAGCGCTGCGAATTGCCCAGCCTGCCCGACCTTGCATGGAAGATCGGCAAGGCCATAGACGACCCCCACAATGACAACGAGGATATCGCGCGCCTGATCCAGCTCGACCCTTCCCTCACCGCACGCCTGATGAGCATCGTCAACAGCCCCGCCTTCGGCAGTTTCAGGAAAATCTCGACAATCAACCAGGCGACGACACGCCTGGGACGACAGAAGGTTCGAAGCCTGGTCTACAGCTGCCTGATCAAGAGCATCTTCAAGATCAATTCCAAAGTCCTCACCAGGCGCATGGAGGCGCTGTGGCGGCGATCCGCTCACGTCGCCGCCCTGTCGTTCGTGCTCGGCCGAGAGACACCGGGCGTCGACCCTGAACAGGCAATGCTCGCAGCACTGATTCATGACATCGGGACCGTCGCGGTAATCGGCGGCCTGAAACACTTTCCGCTGCTGGCACGCCGCGAAGAGGTGCTCGATTACGTCATCGCGAGCCTGCGCACCGAGGCGGGTCTGCTTTCCCTGCGGCAGTGGGGGCTGAGAGACGAGTTTGCCGATGTGATCGAGAATGCCGGGAACTGGCAGCGGTTCGGTACGGCGTTACCGGACAACACCGACGTGGTCCAGATCTCACTGTTGCACGCGTCGATCGGCCAGCCTGATCAGGCGGCGCTGCCACGTATCGACAGTGTGCCGGCATTCCACAAACTGGCACGTGGACAACTGACGCCACGCCATTCATTGAGCATCCTGGAGGCCGCCGAGGCCGATGTGCGCGAGGTGCGCTCGCTGCTCGGCGCCGGTTGAGCCACAAGCACGCCGTATCAAGAAGGAGCGGTGTCCGCCGCTAGAACGATTACGTCGAGATGCGTTGCCCTGACGGCACGGCATTGCCTCGACGCTGGATGGCGACAGCCTCTTGACCCGCCTTTGGTCTGACCGGCTGACGCAATCGATCAACCCTGTCCTGACGACCTATCGGGCACATGAACACCCATATGGTCAGTCAGGCCAAATGCGGAAAGACCATGTTGTTCGGACTCGGAAAACGTCTTGGCAGACCGGCAAACCGGCTCAGTGCGGAAGCACTTGCCGGCCTGGGTCCCTATGCGGACCTGCCGGCAGAGTTACTGCAGGCCGCACTGGAGCAGGTCGAAACCACCCAGGTGAATCCCGGCCTGTTGAAGGATTCTCTGCCGCCGGACCGGCGGACTTTTCTGCAACGCGGCAGTGTGCAGATCCAGACCCGTAGCGGCACGATGTCGCTGTTACGCGCAGGCACGGCGCAGGCGCGTTATCCGATGCCGCGCGCGCGGGATGTGGTCAGCCTGCTCGCCACCGAACCGTGCACCTTCGTCAGTCTGCCATTGTCGGTCGGCAAGGCGCACAAGCTGCCGCGGCAGGCGCGCATCGACCCCATGCAATTGACGGTACAGGAAAACACGGCACTGACGGCATTGCGCAACAGCTTCCGCAGCCGGCAACGTGTACTGCCGAGCCTGCCGGATCTCGCGCTCAAGATCGGCAGGGCCATGGACGACCCGGAAACCACCAATGAAGACATCGCGCGCCTGATTCAGCTCGACCCGGCGCTGACGGCTCGTCTCGTCAGCGTGGTCAACAGCGCCGCCTTCGGCGGCCTGAGCAAAATCACCAGCGTCCAGCAGGCCGCGGCACGGCTGGGGCGCAAGAAAGTCCGCAGCCTGGTCTACAGCTGCCTGTTGAAAAGCATCTTCAAGATCCCGTCGCCGACACTGAGGCGGCGCATGGAGACACTATGGCAGCACTCCGCGTCGGTGGCCGCGCTGTCCTTCGTGTTGGGCCGCGCCACCCCCGGCATCGATCCGGAGCAGGCGCTGCTCGCGGGCCTGATACACGATATCGGCGCAATTTCAGTGATCGATGGGATCAGCGAGTTTCCGATACTCGCAGAGCGCGAGCAGGTGCTGGATCATGTGATCGCTGATTTACGGGTCGAGGCAGGGATACAGACGCTCACATGTTGGGGCCTTCAGGATGAACTGCAGGACGTCGTCGAACACGCGGAAGACTGGTTGCGCATGGGTTCGGCGATTCCAGACAACACCGATGTCGTGATCCTCGCCCAGTTGCATGCCCTGATCGGTTCACCCAGGCAGGCTGGGCTGCCACGTGTTGATGAGGTACCGGCATTCTGCAAACTGGTGCAGGGCGAACTCACACCGTCACATTCACTACGCATCCTCGAGGAGGCTGCAGCGGACGTACGCGAAGTGCACTCGCTGATCAGTTCGGATTAGCCATTCCGCTTGCACCGTATGCGCGAGCTGGTATCGGCGAGATGGCTCGGCTCCCACGACAACAGGCAGCCGCTGCCCCAGAGCAGGCGAGGGTCTCAGGCGCGCAGCACACTGCGCATCTCATCCGCCTGGGTCTTGGCATCGTGAAGAACCTGCAGACTCCTCTCCGGCGTGGCGTCCTCACCGAGCACACGCCTGAACGCGGAAATCTTTTCCAGCGGCGGCAGTCCGCTCAACTGGTCCTTGCGCAGGCGTTCGTGTACCTGCGCCACCACCAGCAGATCGGTGAAATCCGCCGGACCCTGGTGCTGCCGCAGCCAGTACTCGGCGTCTCGTGCACCCGCCACCACCGGCGCCGGCAGCATCCATTTGCGCAGGATCATGGCACCCAGTTCCCCTCGCATGCGCGAGATGGTCTCTTCCAGGCTGGCCTCATCGGATGCCAGGTCGGGATATTTCTCGATGCAGTTCAGGATGGCGATAGCACCGACGTCGTGCAGCAATCCGATCAACAACGCTTCCTCGGCCTGGATCCCCTTGATCTCACGTGCCAGCACGAAGCACAGCGCCGCAATCTGCGAGCTGTGTTTCCACAGCACCTGCATACGCTTGCGGATCATCGGATTCTTGGTCTGGAACACCTCCTTCAGAGCGAAGGTCAGAACCAGCTGCTTGGTGGTCTGCATGCCGAGACGGACCACTGCCGCCGAGCAGGTCTCCGCGGTCGTCATTCCGCCATACATCGCACTGTTGGCCGCCTTGAGCAGCTTGGCAGCCATCGCCGGATCGGATTCGACCATGCGCGCGACGGTCCGGGCATCGCTGACGTCGTCCTCGATCGCCCGCCGGATGCGCAATGCGAGATCGGGCAGACTTGGCAGTATCGACTTGTTGCTCTGGAGGTCACGATAGATCTGGAAGCTCAACCGCGACTCGGCCTCACGCCGCTCGGCGTCGTCCTCATCCTCGTCGGTGATCATGCCCTGCTTCAGGCGCTTGCCGTTGCAGCCCGCGGCCGTCAGCACGATATCGGGAATGCGCAGCCCGCGTACCCGGCTCATGGCCGTCACCCCGAGGATCCGCGGCCGCAGGTTTGCTACAGGCGTGCGCATCGTATCGAGGTTCGATTCGACCTTGGTGGTGACGCCGTCGGCGGCCTCCAGCGACACCTCTCCCTCCGTCAGGAAATAGGTGTAACCGTCATCGCTGCCACGCTCTACGATGAGTGTGCCTTTTCGGGCCTCGACAGGCTCGACAGCCTCAGCCACCGCCTCGAACTGCCACGGGAGCAGATCAGCGAGCATCGAAATCCTGTGCAATGCTTCGTTGTTGGAAATCGCCATACACCTGTATCGGCAACACGCAGCGGGAATTTAGGCCCGAATGTGCAATCACGACGCCCGGGCATCCCGTCGCTTCCACCTGTTCACGTCCGTCCGCCCGCCACGCCGATCGATGCCTCCGAACCGGCGGCCGGCACGACGCTGCCAACCACCGCCGCCGCGTCGTAGCCGAGTTCACGCAGCGCAGCGATACAATCTGTCGCGCGATCGGCGGCAATACCGGCGAGCAAGCCGCCGGCAGTCTGCGGATCGAACAGCAAGGCGTAGTGTGGGTGCCGACCGGCGTCCCCAAGGTCACGCACCGCGTGGCGCAGACGCAGGTTTTCCGACTGCAGCGACGACACGATGCCCGCCTTGACGGTGGCAACAGCACCATCGAGCAGCGGCAGGTCGTCGATGAACAACTGCACATCGACCCGGCTGGCACGCGCCATCTCCAGGACGTGGCCGAGCAGCCCGAAACCGGTAACATCGGTGCACGCGCTTGCACCGAACCGCTGCACGCAGGTGGCAGCCGCGCGGTTGGACAACAGCATCGATGCGATCGCACCGTCGATCCAGCGCCCCTTGGCACGCCCCCGCATATCGGCCGCCAGCAGTGTGCCGGTACCGAGTGGCTTGGTCAGCACCAGCATGTCACCTGGCCGCAGTCCCGCCTTGCGCAGCAGTGCCCCCGGATCAACAAACCCATTGGCGGCAAGACCGAACGCAAGCTCCGCACCCTCGCTGGAATGCCCGCCGGCCAGTACGGCACCGGCCTCACCGATCACCTCCACTGCCCCGCTCATCAGCTCGAACAGGGTCTGTTCGACGATCTGCTCACGCCCGAACGGAACGCTGGCGATCGCCAGTGCCGAGTGTGGCTGTGCACCCATCGCGTACAGATCGCCCAGGGCGTGGTTGGCAGCGATCTTGCCGAACAGATAGGGGTCGTCGATGAACGCCCGGAAATAGTCGACGCTCTGCGCCAGCAGCTTTCCATCCGGTAGTGCCAGCACCGCAGCATCGTCAGGCGTATCGAGACCGAGCATCAGGCCATCGGTGCGCTGTGGCGGCAGGCGGGCCACGACGCGACCGAGCACCGTACTGCCGACCTTGGCCCCACAACCGCCGCAGCGCATCGCGGTGGCAGACAGCTGTTCGAGGGCCTGGCGATCGGCTACACCGGATGCCAGCTTCACTGCCGGCCCTTCCATGGGCTCGGGGAGGACATTGAAACGCTGCATGAACCGGCGATCGATCCAGTCCTTCAGTGTCCATAGCCACTTTCCCTGCGCCGACCAGCCACCACGAGACGCAATCGCATAGCGGTCGCCGGTGCTGATCAACCCCAGGAACCGGCGCTGTGGCCGGTAGCGCCGCAAAGGCCGGCCGCTGCTCGCGCGTCGCAGATTCTCTGCCAGCACCGCGCCCTGGCGCACCGCGAACACACCGGATTTCGGCCGCGCGTCCGGCAGGGCTGCCACATCGCCAGCTGCAAACACCCGAGGGTGCGACCGCGATTGCAGAAAGTCGTTGACGCGAACGAACCCATCGCCGTCGACTGCCAGCCCGGCGGCCCCCGGCCATGCCGGTGCCGCGGCCTGAGTGGTCCAGATCACCGCGTCCGTGACTCGCGACGGGTGACCCGCTATCTGCAGCTGATCCGCGCTCACCGAAATCACCCTGTGTCCGTACAGCAACGTGATCCCGCGCTGCTGCATTACTCGCTCAAAACGTCGACGCACACCCGGACTGTGGTTTTGCAGCAGGGTCTCGGCATCATGGAGCAGCTCAATCTGCACCCGGCCCGGATCGCCTCCGCGTGCGGCCAGCAGGCTGTGCAGGCGGTGCTGAATGGACAGCGCCATCTCCACCCCGCCTGCCCCACCACCGACCACGCTGATTCGGAACACCCCGGCGCCGTCGAGCACGCGCCGTTGCAGATCCTGCCAGCGCTGCAACCAGGTATCGATGGGCTTGACCGGCATCACGTGCTGCAACGCACCCTCCACGCCTGCAGCCTGTGGGCGCGATCCCACGTTGATCGAGAGCAGGTCGAAATTCACAGGCGGTCGCCCGGCGACCAGCACCTGACGATTGTCGAGATCCAGGCCCTCCGCCGTGGCGTGGTAGAGCCGTGCACCGGCGAAACGCGCCAACGGCCCCAGGTCGATATGGCAGTCGTCGTAGCTGTAGTGACCGGCGACCAGGCCCGGAAGCATGCCGGAGTATGGCGTGTGGACATCGCGAGTGATCAGGGTCAGGCGGACACCCGGCAGCGGATCCATACCAAAGCGGCGCAATACTGCAACGTGCGCATGGCCACCACCGACCAGGACCACATCCTTGACGACAGGCACCTGTGAAGACTGCATTTACCAGTACCGTTCGTTCTGGGCACAAAGGCCTGCACAAGCACAGGCCGGACCGTCCGCCGGCCCGACCGGCGGCCTGTTCACGAGACATCACCTGGTACGCGGCATTTGACTCATCTGTGACAGGCTCTGTTGCATGAAGTCCCTGAAGCCGATACGCGGCAACCGGGACAAGTCAAAATCGGGCATGGCTTTGTCGTGCTCCACCCGGGTCACCAGGTTGCCACGCGTCTGCTGCCCCGAAGCACTGCCGAGTTGTTGCATGATCTGCGCACGCTGGGCTTCGGGCAGGAATTGCAGCATCGCGGGATCGATGCCGGGGATTGCCGACACCTTCTGCATATCGAGCACCGGGAAGCCCCGCTCGAACAGCGCTGCCACGGCCTTCGCCTCGGGATCTTCACCGGTCATCTTTTCCATCGAATCGCCAAAGTGCTTGAACATCTCGATGAACCGGCCGTCCCCCATCTCCGCCTTGACCTCCTGCAGCAGTTTTTCGCTGATGCAGACCTCGCGACTGTCACCTATCGCACTGCACTGTGCGCTGTAACCGGCAATCGTCCGGCTGCCGGTGCTGGTCACCGCAGGCGGCTGCGCCGGCTTACGCATGGCCATCATCTGATCCATCATCGCACGCTGCTGCGGGTCCATACCGGCCATCGCCTGGTCGCGCATACTGCTCATGGCACCAAACATCTGCTCACAGGGGTCGATCACCAGTTGGCCATCGGCGACGAACCAGCAGTTTCCGGTACGGTCGACGCCGAATGCCGGCTGCCCGCCCTGGACGAGGACGAATGCCCCTTTGTCGAAATACTGCTCGCTGGTCTCGCCCGCATTGTCTGCGGTGATGAGCACGGCAGCCTGGGCGGTGGAAAAGACACCCGCGGTCAGCAGGCTGATGAGCACGGTCCTGATCATCTTACAACTCCTCGATTACTGACTCCCATGCCGTCTAGCTGCGGCAGGGGCCGAAGTGTGCAAACTAAGGGGTTTGCCCCTTCGAGGCAACCGATCGCTCCGGCCGCAGGCCTACAGCATCCGCGGGGACGGCCGACCGATGTGATATCCCTGCGCAAAATCGACTCCGAACGCCTCCAGCAGCGCCAACGTCTCGGCGTTTTCCACAAACTCGGCGACGGTGACCTTGCCAAGCCCTTTGGCCACATCGGTCAATGCCTTGACGAACAACTGGTCGTCGGCACTTGTCGCCAGGTTCTGGATGAATGCGCCGTCGATCTTCACGATGTCGACCGGCAATTGCTTGAGGTAGGCGAAAGAGGAAAAGCCACTGCCGAAGTCGTCGAGCGCAAACCGGCAACCCAGGGCCTTGATCTCACGCATGAAGGCAATGGCGTCCTGCACGTTGGCCACTGCGGCGGTCTCGGTAATCTCGACGATGAGGTCGGACGGGTCTATCCGGCTGTCCTGCAATTGCTCGTGGAACCAGGCCAGCAGCGAAGGATCGTCCAGCACACGCCCGGACAGGTTTACCGACAGTGACAGGCCAGGATTCTGCCTGACCCGGTCGATAACCTTGCGAATCACCCAGCGGTCTATCTCGTGGATCTGACCTGATTGTTCGGCCACCGGGATGAAGTTGTCCGGAAACACCAGCTGACCCGCGTTGTCGCGCATACGCACCAGCGTTTCGTAACGGGTCACCTTGTGCTGACGGATATCGAAAATGGGCTGGAAATGCAGCTCGAAGGCATCGTCGATCAGCGCCTGGCTGATGCGCTCGCGCCATTTCGCACGTGAGGCGAGAAGTTCCTTGGCCTGCTCATCGGGTGAATACATATGCCAACGGCCGCTTCCTGCTTCCTTTGCCTGGTACATCGCCATATCGGCATTCGCGAGCAGGTCGTTCAGATCGCTGCCGTGGTCCGGAAACAGGGTGATCCCGATGCTGCAGCTGACCTTGTGCTCACGCCCATGCGCCGCGAATTCCACCTGTCGCAGTTCGTGCTGCAGCTTGTTGGCCATGTATACCGCTTCGTCGGCCTGCGCCTCGGGCAGCACCAGGGCGAACTCGTCACCGCCGAGGCGCGCCAAAACGTCGGAATGGCGTACGGCGTCACGCAGGCTGCTCGCCACCAGCAGCAAAAGAGCGTCACCGGCCTGGTGACCGCTCAGGTCGTTGACATATTTGAACTGATCGAGGTCGAGGAACAACAGGGCACCGGTTCGCTGATAGCGCACGCTCAGTGCGAGGATGCGGTCGAACACCTCCTGGAAGCGGCGGCGGTTGAACAGGTTCGTAAGGGGGTCGTGGTCGGCCAGCCACATCAGGTTCTGCTCCGCCTCGGTTCGCGCCGTGAGCGCGCTTTCCAGGTCGTCTGACAGACGTTTAACCGAATCGACCACGATGTCGATCTCATCGGCAGCGATACCACGGCGGCGCAACGGCAGCGCATTGCGCAACGCGGCAAAGTTGCTGCGCCCGAGGTCGGGCAGCGCGGTTGCCAGTTGGCGGATGCGATTCATCGGTTTCCACAGAAAGACCAGGAGGATGGACCCGGTGACCAGCAGACCGGCGATGCCACCGGCCAGAATCACCCGGTTGGCCTGCGCCAGTTGCGCAAGATCATCGCTTACCGGGC
This sequence comes from Chromatiaceae bacterium, assembly GCA_024235315.1. Lineage (GTDB taxonomy): Bacteria > Pseudomonadota > Gammaproteobacteria > Chromatiales > Chromatiaceae > Thiosocius. Next base: position 369,724 of record JACKMP010000001.1, read on the forward strand.
TCATCACGAGAAACGAGGTATCGTCGCCCGCGGCCCTGTCACGCCCCAGCAGACAGGCGAACCACTGCTGCTGATACTCAACAAACACCGCCTCGTCGATGATGTCGGTGAATGCGTACCGATCCTGCAGTGCACCCAGCACCCCGAAGGTGAGGACCGGGTGGCTGAGCGCGGGCACTGCCATGCCCCAGCCCGCCAGGAATCGCTGCCCGGCAAACCCCTTTGCCTCGTTGCTCCCCCCGCGGGCCACCAGGACTGCCACCTCTGAGCCGGACAGCCGCTGAAACTCCAGGACCCCGTCGGCGACCGAACGACTGATCACCAGAACACCACCGCGCAACGAGCCTTCCAGCTGCGGAACCGCAAGCGTCAAGACACAGTCGTCCAGGCAGTCGATTCGCCCCGCCGGCGCATCATTGGCGATGGCCTGCTCCGCCAACTGCCGGTGGCTTTCGATATCCTGCCCGGCACCGAGGCCGTCATGCAGCACGCCATCGGAATCAAGAAACGAAAGAGACCCGATCCCCCACTCCAGGCTCAGCATCGCGCTGTGGCGTCCCAGGATCGCCTGCAGTTGCGCGGGGCCCTGGACCCCGCTTTGTCCACTGTCGAGCAGTGGGATGAAACCAGCAAAGCCCGCCAGTTGTTCATAGTCGCGCTGCAGCAGCCCCGAAATCATGCGCTGCTGCTGGTGCAGGAGGTCCAGCTTCTGATCATTGAACTGGTTGTTCGACTGACGGTAGGCGACCAGGGTGATCAGCGAGTTGACGACAAAAAGAACCAGGCTGACGATCAGACCAACCTTCCATTTGAGACTGATGAACAGAGTTGGTTCCTTCGTGCTTTTCTGGTTCGCGCCGATCATTTGCGATCCGTTTTCAGAATCGGTATGAGGCCAGCAAGGAAAACATCTCCCAGTCCTGTACCGTCGCGGATGGCACCGGGTTTTCGCGCCGTGGCAGGGTCCAGGTACCGTCGTTCCACTGGTACTCCGCCCGCAACATGAAACTCGGGGTGACATCCCAACGCAGGCCAACCATCCAGTCTTTTCGGTAGAAGGCGTGCGGCGGCACAAAACCACCGGTGGCGGCAGACTGCTGGGTCCCTTCGCGGTCATCCTTGTCGGTAAACCCTTCGCTGTACCGCACCACCCATTCCAGGTCGTCACGTAACAGATAGCTGCCCTGCAGGTAGTATCCCTGCACCGTGCTGTCGCGGTTATCCACAAGCGGGCCGAAGCCATTGAACTCGATCGGCTCTTCCATGTACTCGGCGGTCAGGCTCCAGCGCTCGGCCGTGTATTGCACGGAGGCGATCCAGTACAGGAGATCGATTTCACCACTGCCGATGGGGTCGGCAGGGGCGGCATCGAATGACAGGTTGACCTTCGCTGCGCTCAGAGAGAAACGCCATGCACCGTCACGCGTTTCGTACTCGCCGCGGGCGATGATGGCCGGATCACCGGATTCCACGTCACCGCCATAGTCACTGCCCAGGAACGAGATCTCGACGTTCTCGTCGACGGGACTGCTGCCCACACCAAGGTTCAGCGAGAAAGTGCCTTGTTCGTCATACAAGCGGCCATAGAACTGCAGTCCATCGGCAGACAGGATGAGATTGCGCACCTGATCGAAATAGATCTGCTGGGGAAGAAAGATGCTCGGCCGGGTGAAAGCCACGTCCCGCGTATCGTTGTAGAGGCCAAGCGGATTCTTCGATCGACCGATCATGACACCGTAGGCATGTTCCGGGGTATTCGAGATCGTCCAGTCGACCAGCGCGTAGTCAATCACGGGCGACCCGTCATACATATCACCCGCGCGGCGTGACAGCAGCTGCCCGGACAGCAGCACCGAAGGTGTGGCCCTGAACGACGCGTTGATACCGAGCTCGGTGAACTCAGTACTGCCGTCGTCGCTGTCGCCAAAGAAGCGATTGTCAGTGGTCTTGACGAAACCCTGCGACATGAATCCATGGACCTGGATATCATCTGTCCAGTCGTCTGCGTGCAGGACCGGTGACACCAGTGCCAACAGCGCGGCAACACCGCCTTGCAGGCAGGACGCCATCCAGCACCTAGCGGATGCTGAGTACTTGTACCGTGTCATCGATCATCTCGCTTGGCAGATAGCCAATGGCGCCCGGGGTATTCGCCACCTTCTGGCGCATCTCGACCGGGTCGGCGACCGCCTCTGGGGCCTGGCCGGTTCCGGAGTAGAGCTGCCGGTCCCATACACGACGCAGTTGTCGTGGGTACAGGCTCAGGAGATCCTTGGCAAAGCTGCGGTGGACCTCACTGTCGTCGGGCAGGACATACACGCGCACGGGCCCGCCATCGGGCCATTGCGCCAGCTGCATGCTGAAGATCAGGCGCGTGGAATTGAGTGAAACATCGCGCATGCCAACCGCGGGATGCGCGATCAGAACCGGGTCCGCGTATGCAGAAAACGCGCAGATGAGCGCAATCAGCACACCGCTGAGGCGCTTTGGGAAGGAGATCGGTCTGGGATACAGCACCGGCTGACGTCCGTGCGGTCGCTACTCGGGGCAGTTACCTACGCAGCCACGGGAATCGACCAATGCCCTCGAGATCACTGCCAGAATGCACACCGTGCCGACTCCCTGCATCAATAAAACGCCGATAAACCCCTGAAGTTTAGGTCAATCCGCGCGAACAGCAACAGCTGTTCCAATCAGTGATTCGACACGATCCGTGCGCCAACCGCTCGGCGGACGTCATTGAAAATGCTCACCAGATCGCTTTGCCAACGCCCGAGCTGGATCTGTAGTGCCTCATCGGGGAAGAACGGCGCCAGGGCCTCTGGATTGAGCACTGTGAGCAGGGTCTCATCCTTCTCAGCGATCACCGCGATCTTCAATGGCAGATAGGACACCAGTTCGGGATAGTGCTCGCTGACCATGCGCACTTCATCGACCTTGCCGAAAAACACCACGCGGTAGAAATCGGATTTATAACCGAAGTCCTGCATGCCCCCGTCGCACAATTGCAGATGGGCCACGGTATAACCGTGTTCCTCGACACTCGCCTTCACATACTCAAGGACGATTTCCGCCCGCAGCGGCACACGCGCCATGATCATGTTGTCAGCAACACTGGCGTGCGCGATCACAAGAACCGCGCCCAACAGGAACATCTTCAGCGTCGCGGTCTTCATAGCGTGGCCTCGTCAATGATGTTCGTAAACGTCTCTTCCATTCGATCCCACAGGCCGACCAGTTCGTCGTTGTTGAACCAACGCGAGATCACACGCAGGTTGGGCACCACCAGAATCACTTCACCGCCCTCACGCTCCATGATCGTGATGCGACACGGCAGGACGACGCCGAGGCGCGGTTCGATCTTCAACATGCCATACAGCACATTGAAATTGCAGAAACGCACACCGACCTGCCGGGTGTTGACGCTGAACTCATCGGTCAGACCCTGCTCCAGCAGCCGGTCGGGGAAAATACGGAAGTTGGCGCCGGTCAGTGCCGCCTTGACGTTATTCACCGTGGTCTCGAAATCATGCGGTGACTCGAATACATGCGTCGGACGTTCGTCGGCGTCGATTTCCGCCACACTGCGCGCCTGCTGCTCGAACGAGCGGACGAAAGCCACCAGGTCGTCGATATCCGTCTCACTGAGCTTGCTATCGAACGACGGCATACCGGACGACTTGCGGCCAACGTGAATGACCCGCCGAATCATCTGGTCGGGTGCAGATGCAAGAAAGCCGGGGTTGGAGATCGATGCCGGCATCACCAGGAACGTGCGCTCGCGCGAGGTGGTGACACCAGTCCCCTGGCCCTCACCGCTGCCGTCGGCACCGTGGCACTTGATGCAGTGTTCGGTATACAGCGTATGACCGTGGGCGGCATCACCGACCACGGGCTCTTCGGCGTATGCAATCTCCGTTGTCTCCGACCGCTGGCGCAGAAACTTCACGATCGCCCCGACCTGTGCGTCGCTCAGACGCTGAAACGCCGGCATCACACGGCCCGGACGGCCAAGCCGGATGGTGCTTTGCAGGTACTTGTCGGAGACATCCGCCAGCTTGGCATTGAGCAGCGGCAGGCCGATACCCGACTGACCCTCCATCTGGTGGCAGCCGCTGCAGTGCTCGATATACAACTCCCGCCCGTCAGGTGCAGCGTGCGCCGTACCCGAGACCGAGATTGTGGCGACGGCAAGGCCGCCAAGCAGTAGCCGGATCAGATTCATGCCTCAAACCCTAACCGAGGTTATATTGCGTTGCAATATTAGCGATTACTGATAAAAAAACTTTAGTGGATTGGCGAAAAATTGAGTTCGATCAAAGTTTGGACCAAAAATCGTCCACCGCCAGCCGGCAGCCCACCCGTCGACAGATTCACACCGGAAAAGGCCGCTGTGCCGATCAGCCGACAGCGGTCAGGAGATATCGGCGTTGTCGCCATGTTGCTGCAACCAGGCCTTGCGGTCGGCCGCGCGTTTCTTGGCCAGCAGCATATCCATCAGTTGATTGGTCTGATCACCCGGCTCGATCGTCAGCTGCACCAAGCGCCGTGTGTCCGGATGAATCGTGGTCTCACGCAGTTGCATCGGGTTCATCTCACCCAGGCCCTTGAAGCGCTGGATACCCACCTTGCCCTTGAGCTTGTCGGCAGCCACCCGGTCGAGGATCCCCTGTCGCTCGTGCTCGTCCAGTGCATAGAACACCTGCTTGCCCACATCGATGCGAAACAGTGGCGGCATCGCCACATACACATGCCCCTCCGCCACCAGAGCCTGAAAATGGCGCACAAACAACGCACACAGCAGCGTGGCGATATGCGCCCCATCGGAGTCCGCATCGGCCAGGATACAGACCTTGCCGAACCGCAGCTTGGAAAGATCGTCGCTGCCCGGCTCCACACCAATAGCCACCGAGATGTCGTGAACTTCCTGTGATGCCAGTACCTCGGCGGAATCCACTTCCCAGGTGTTGAGAATCTTCCCGCGCAACGGCATGATCGCCTGAAAGTTGCGATCACGCGCCTGCTTCGCCGACCCTCCGGCCGAATCGCCCTCGACGAGAAAAAGTTCGGTGCGACCCATATCGTCCGACAGGCAATCGGCCAGCTTGCCGGGCAAAGCGGGCCCCTGGGTCACCTTCTTGCGCACCACCTTGCGGCCGGCGCGCTGCCGTGCCTGGGCGGCGCTGATGGCCAGGTCAGCGATACGTTCGCCTACATCCGTGTGCTGGTTCAGCCACAGTCCGAACGCGTCCTTGACGACACCAGCGACGAATGGCGCACATTCGCGCGACGACAGCCGTTCCTTTGTCTGACCAGAGAACTGCGGATCGAGTAGCTTTACCGACAATACATAGCTGACGTGATTCCACACATCGTCAGGCGCCAGCTTGACGCCGCGCGGCAACAGGTTCCGAAACTCGCAGAACTCGCGTACCGCCTCGGTCAGCCCGCTGCGCAGACCGTTGACGTGGGTGCCGCCCTGGGGTGTTGGGATCAGATTGACGTAGCTCTCGGTGACCGCCTCCCCACCCTCGGGCAACCACACCAGGGCCCAGTCCGCGACCTCGTCATTGCCACTGCTGCTACCGACGAAAGGTTCCTCGGGCAGCGAAGGCGACCCGGCCAGCGCGTCCACCAGGTAGTCGCGCAACCCGTCCTGGTAGCACCACTCGTCGTGTTCCGCCTCGCCTTCGCGAAAGAAACGGATCAGCAGGCCGGGGCACAGCACCGCCTTGGCACGCAGCAGATGGCGCAGCTCACGTACGCTGAATTTCGGCGAATCGAAGAATACCGGGTCCGGCCAGAACTTGACCCGGGTACCGGTATTGGCCCTCCCGACCCTGCCCACTTCCTCGAGTTCCGACACCTTGTCGCCATTGGCGAAGGCGATATTGTATTCGGCACCGCCGCGCTTGACCCAGACCTCAAGATGCTTCGACAAGGCATTCACCACCGACACCCCAACGCCGTGCAGACCACCGGAGAAGCGGTAGCTGTCGTTGGAGAACTTGCCACCGGCATGCAGCTTGGTCAGGATCACCTCGACACCGGGGATACCCTGTTCGGGGTGGATGTCAACTGGCATCCCGCGACCGTCGTCGCTGACCTCGACTGACCCATCCCTGAACAGCGTGACCTCGATCTGCTTCGCGAACCCGGCAATCGCCTCGTCTACGCTGTTGTCGATCACCTCCTGCGCCAGATGATTCGGTCGCGACGTGTCCGTGTACATCCCGGGGCGTTTGCGCACCGGCTCAAGTCCGCTCAATACCTCTATCGCCGAGGCGTCGTAGGCGCTCATCGTCTGTCGGTAATCCGTGAAGCTTATTGGGAAAGAAACAGTTCGCGACGGAATTCGCCGCTCAGATAGTCGCGTATCTCGTCGGCACTGCGCGTACCGCGGATGCCACAGAAGTAGTCACGCAACAACTCGCCGTGAAACTCGCGGACCTGCACACCCGGGACGGCCTTCCAGAGCGGCCGCTTCGCCTTGCTCACCGGCGGGTCACGGCGCGGATTCGCGTAGGCATATACCTTGTACTCGCGGGTTTCACAGCGAAAACCCTCGAAAGTGCCGTACTCGGAGCCGCTGCTGCTGCGAATCCACAACCACGCACGCACCACGCGGTCCCTGGGGTCCACGGTGATTCGTGACCTGTCGATCAGAAGTTCCAGTCCCTCGGGCATCGAATCGATTCGCACCGCGTGCAGATCCTCGGCCCTGGGCATCGCCAGCACCTCGGTCTCGTTTTCTATCCAGGGGATATCCTTGCTGTCGTCATAGTTGTATTCGCCGCGGCCGACCTCGTCACGGTAGTCGTAATACGGATCGACAATCGTATCGCCGGCACCAAACGCAGGCAGCAATGCCGCCCAGATCACCGGCGCAGCGCACCAGCGCCATGTCGAACGCAGTGGGAAACCAAGTAATCGCATGGCCGCGGAGTTTACCTCGTGGCCGGGCGCCGATGCACCTTCCGGGTTTACGCCCTGGCGCCGCCTGCGGTAGCTTTATGCAGCCAACCAGAGAACCGGGATGACCAAGAAGAAAACCGAAACCACTTCATTCGAAGAATCGCTGAGTGCGCTCGAGGCGCTGGTCGAACGTATGGAAGCCGGCGAACTGAGCCTGGAAGAGTCGCTGAGTGCCTTCGAACGCGGCATTGCGCTGACGCGAAGCTGCCAGCAGGCCCTGCAGGCTGCGGAACAGAAGGTGGAAATCCTCACGGCGGGAACACCGCATGCGCCGACCGAGCCGTTCGACGATGACGCTTGACCCCTCGTTTCAGGTCTTTCTAGGTGACTGCCGGATCCGTGTCGAACGCGCACTGGACCAATGGCTGCCACCCGAAACCACGCAGCCGATCAGTCTGCACAGTGCGATGCGCTATGCGGCACTCGGCGATGGCAAACGCGTGCGCCCGGTTCTGGTCTATGCCTCCGGCCAGGCACTGGGGGCCAGGCCGGAATGCCTCGATGCCGCCGCCTGTGCGGTGGAGCTGATCCATGCCTATTCGCTGGTGCACGATGACCTGCCGGCGATGGACGACGACGACCTGAGGCGCGGCCGCGCGACCTGCCACAAGGCGTATGACGAGGCCACCGCCATTCTCACCGGTGACGCCCTGCAGACGCTGGCTTTTCGCGTGCTCTGCGAAGACGACGAACTGTGCGTCAACCGTGCGGACCGGCTGCGGATGATCGCCGAACTGGCGCAGGCCAGCGGCTCACGCGGGATGGCCGGCGGCCAGGCGCTGGATATGGAGGCAACAGGCCGCGAGATCGATCTGGTGCAACTGGAGAACCTGCACATCCACAAAACCGGGGCATTGATCCTGGCCAGCGTACGTCTGGGTGGGCTGGCTGCGGGCGCCGCCAGCGACACCCGCCTTGCCGGGCTAGAGCGCTATGCCAAGTGCATTGGCCTGGCATTCCAGGTCCGTGACGACGTACTCGACGTGGAGGGCGAGACCGCTGTACTGGGCAAGACCCGGGGCAAGGACGAGGCCACGGAGAAAGCCACGTATCCGGCACTGATAGGACTGGACGCGGCGCGCGAAATGGCACAGCAGCTGGTCGACGAGGCACTGGACAATATCGCGTCATTCGACGCCGCAGCCGACCCGCTACGCCAGCTGGCGCACTACATCGTGGGCAGAACACGCTGAATTCCAAGCCGTTTTTTTCGTCCCCGCACACAAATTGATGGCACGTTGACCGGCGGACAGCGATAATGCGCGGCTCCGCCACAGTTTTTCCGGTGTTTTCCAGCCCGCGTGGCGGTCGATATACTCCCAGCAATTCACTCGACTTTAGGGCGGGCGCGGCCCGTTGAGCAGCACATGACCGCAGCAAAACTCAAGCCGACCAGCGGCGCCGACATCGAAGACGTCCAGGGCAGCGCCGATACCCGGCGCATCGCGATCAACAAGGTCGGGATAAAGGATATCCGCCACCCGGTTCGGGTACAGGATCGCAGCGAAGGCGAACAGCACACCGTCGCCACCTTCAGCATGTACGTGTTCCTGCCGCACAACTTCAAGGGCACGCACATGTCGCGTTTCGTGCAGATCCTCAACAGCCACGAACGCGAGATCTCGGTTGAATCGTTCAAGGACATGTTGAGCGAGATGGTGGAACGCCTCGAATCCGAGCGTGGCCACATCGAGATGGCATTCCCGTTCTTCGTCAACAAGAAGGCACCGATCTCAGGCGTTCAGAGCCTGCTCGATTATGCGGTGACACTGATCGGCGAGATCCGCAACGGCAAGCCCGAGATGTATATCAAGGTAGTCGTACCGACCACCAGCCTGTGCCCGTGTTCGAAATCGATCTCCGACCGCGGCGCACACAACCAGCGCTCTCACGTCACGCTGACCGTGCGCACCTGTGATTTCATCTGGATCGAGGAACTGATCGACGTGGTCGAAAAACAGGCCTCGTGCGAACTGTTCGGTCTGCTCAAGCGCCCGGACGAGAAATACGTGACCGAACGTGCCTACGACAACCCCAAATTCGTCGAGGACATGGTGCGGGACGTCGCCGCGCAACTGAACGCCGATGATCGCATCTGCGCCTACACTGTCGAGGCGGAGAATTTCGAGTCGATCCACAACCACTCGGCCTACGCCTTGATAGAGCGCGACAAAGAGGCCGAGCGGCAGGCGGGGTGACGCCACCGCGCATGGCGGGCCGGTCAATAGGTTGAACGCAAGATCAGCAGGTTTTCGCGCTGGTCGATCTCGAATCTCGACAACACGTTCATTCCCAACAGAACATTGCGGGGACTGTCGCCATCGATCACCACCGCCTTGACATCGTTGAGGCGCAGTTCGCCGATCGACACCGTGCGCAACGTGATCTCATGCCCGTAGGTGTTGCCCGACGCGGTGCCCACGCCGACGCGGGTACCCTCCACCCGGTGCCGGATCCCGAGGCGCGCCGCATGGCGCTCACTCATCGCGATGCTGGTCGCCCCGGTGTCCACGAGAAACTGCACCGGCTGGCCGTTGATCAGCCCGTCGACGAAATACCCGCCGTTGCCCTTCAGGATACGGATCTCGCGCCGCAGCTTCGGCTGGTAACTGGCGCTGACCGACGAACCCAGGCGCAGCTCCTGGCGTTCGCCGTCGATCTCGACCATCGCCTTCCCCGGATCGGCACTGATCAGGCGTACCCCGGCCGGGCCCGTGGAACCCGCCGACAGTACCTTGCGCTGACCGTCGATCTCCAGCATTGCCTTGTCCGGAAACAACGCCAGCACGCGCACCGAAGGGCCGGCACCGGCCGCTCCGGAAACCAGCAGGGACAACGTGACCAGGGCCGCGGCCAGGCGCGCCCGGGGCCGCCCATGATCTTTACACCTACACATAGTGCACCAGGACTTGCAGACACACGGCAGCGAATACCCCGGCCACCAGGTCGTCCAGCATGATGCCGAAGCCCCCGCCGACGTGCCGGTCCAGCCAGCCGATCGGCCACGGCTTCCAGATATCGAACAGACGGAACAGGGCGAATCCGGCGACGATCCACACCCATCCTACCGGGGCCGCGAGCATCGTAAGCAGGTAACCGGCGATCTCGTCCCAGACGATGCCCGGGTGATCGTGCACGCCCAGATCCCGGGCAGCCCTGTCGCACAGCCAGATGCCGACCAGGATCACGGTGGCGAGCACGCCGATATACGCGGCCATGGGCAGGTGTGACAGCGGCAGGTAGACCCCCACCGCCAGCAGGGTGCCCATGGTACCGGGGGCCTTCGGTGAACAACCGGCGCCAAACCCGAAGGCCAGCAGGTGCACCAGATTGCCCATCGACGGCTTTGGCAGGGAATCAGGTGCGGAAGTGGTCGAAGCCATCGGGGATCTCCTTGCTCACGTGCCCGTCCGGGTACACCAGTGCGATACCCTCTTCATCGACCAGGCAGCCAATTTCTTGCACCGCCTCACCCGCTGCGGCACATGCCGCGAGTACCTTGTCTGCCTGATCCGCACCGACACTGAACAGCAATTCGTAATCGTCGCCTCCGGCCAACGCATAGTGCCATTCACCGCGACCACATGCGGCAGCCACGGCGGGCGAGACCGGCAGACGCGCGAGGTCGATACGTGCACCGGCGCCACTGGCCTGGCATAGATGCCGCAGGTCGGCGGCCAATCCGTCCGAGACGTCGATGGCCGCTGTGGCGCACCCCAGCAACAGGCGTCCAAGCGCAACACGCGGGGTCGGGCGATCGAGTCGCGCCAACAGGTAGGAATCCTCTGCCTCAATTTTCGCGTTGTCACGCATGCGCCGCAGCGCCAGGCCGGCGTCACCGACCGTGCCGCTGACGAACAGGCGATCACCGACGGCGCCGCCGGACCGCCGCAGCGCGAACGCCGGATCGACGAATCCATGCGCCTGCACCGTGATGCTCAAGGGCCCGCGCGTGGTGTCGCCACCGACCAGCTGCACATTGTGCTGTGCCGCCAGCCGGGCGAATCCGTCGACAAACGCACGCAACCAGGCGGTGTCTGGGGCCGGCAGGGTAATCGCCAGGGTGACCCATGCCGGCTCGGCACCCATCGCCGCGAGGTCACTGAGATTGACCGCAAGTGCCTTGTGGCCCAGTGCATCCGGGGCCACCGTCGGCAGAAAGTGCCGCCCCTCGACCAGCGTATCGATACTGACCGCGAGACAACGGCCGGCCGGCACGTTCAGCAACGCACAATCGTCACCGATACCGAGCGTCACATCGGCACGAACTCCGGTGGCACGGGAGAAATAGGTCCGGATCAGGTCAAATTCGGAAAGCGACACAGCACGGTGCGGTCAGCGCCGGGCCGCCGCCTCCAGCGGACGCAGGGAACGCGCGGCCTTGTCGAGAACCCCGTTGACATAGCGATGGCCCTGTTCCGCGCCAAAGGTCTTGGCCAGTTCGACGGCCTCGTTGATAACGACACGATAGGGAATCTCGGGGTGTTCCATCAGCTCGTAGGCACCCAGACGCAGGATTGCACGCTCGACCGGGTCGACCGATTCGAGTGCGCGGTCGATACAGGACGCCAGTGCCAGGTCCAGTTCCCCTAGGCGCGCCGGTACCCCGCGTACCAGTTCGGAGAAATAGTCGGTATCGAACTTCTTGGCATCCTGCTCGATCATGAAGTGGTTGATGATGGCGCCGACGTCCTGACCGGCCATCTGCCATTGGTACAGGGCCTGGATCGCCAGGCTGCGCGAACGGCTGCGTTGCCGACTCACGTTCCGATACCCTCAGATTTCACGCAGCAGGTTGACCATCTCGATGGCCGAGGCGGCAGCTTCGCCACCTTTGTTGCCGGCCTTGGTACCCGCTCGCTCAATGGCCTGCTCGATGCTGTCGACAGTCAGCACACCGAAGGCAATCGGGATGCCGTGCTTGAGCGTCACCTGCGCCATTCCCTTCACGCATTCGCCGGCGACGTATTCGAAATGAGGCGTGCCACCGCGGATTACCGCTCCCAGCGCGACGATCGCGTCGTACCCGCCCTTGGCGGCGATCCTGTCCAGCACCAGTGGCATCTCGAAGGCACCTGGCAGTCGCACGATGGTGATGTTGTCCTCCGGCGTACCGTGACGTTTCAGGGTGTCGATGGCACCTGCCTCAAGGCTGTCCACGACGAAACTGTTCCAGCGCGCGACCACGACACAGAAACGGGCATTGGTGACCGTCAGACCACCCTCGATGGTTTTGATGCTCATGCAGTAATCCTCTTCAAGGTCTTCACCACGCTGTCACTCGGTATCGACGAACTCGACCACCTCGAGTTCGAATCCGGCAAGTGCGTGCAGGTGCTTCGGCGCGCTCATCACGCGCATCTTGCGCACGCCGAGATCGGACAGGATCTGTGCCCCGACACCGATGGTGCGCAAATCGTCGTCTTTCGATTTCTGGCGTTCCGGAATTGCATCATCGACGCCGTGCCATTTGTAATCCTGGATACGATGGATGATATCGCGTGCGGTGTCGTAGTTGCGCAGCACCACGATGACGCCTTCGCCCTCCGACGACACCTGGTCCATGACCCGGCGCAGCGGCCACCCGCAGTCGCGCGCGCTCTCGAAAAGGTCACACAATGTGTTCTGCACGTGCACGCGCACCAGGGTCGGCCGGTCCGGACTGATCTCGCCCTTGACCAGCGCCAGGTGCATCTCGTTGCCAATCACATCCTGGTAGGCAACCAGCTGGAAATCGCCACGCCGCGTCGGCAGGTTGCACGAGGTTACCCGTTCGACCGTCTTCTCGTTCTTGATCCGGTACTGGATCAGGTCGGCAATAGTGCCGATCTTGAGGTTGTGTGCGGCCGCGAACTTCTCCAGATCGGGGCGGCGCGCCATGCTGCCGTCCTCGTTGAGGATCTCGACGATCACCGAACTGGGTGAAAAACCCGCCAGGCGCGCCAGGTCGCAACCGGCCTCGGTATGCCCTGCCCGTACCAGCACGCCGCCCGGCTGCGCCATCAGCGGAAAGATGTGGCCCGGCTGCACCAGGTCCTGCGGTTGCGCATCCGGCTTGACCGCCGCCAGTACCGTCGTGGCACGATCCGCCGCGGAGATACCGGTGGTCACACCTTCCGCCGCCTCGATCGATACGGTGAAATTGGTCGATTCGAGCTGGTTGTCGCTGTTGACCATCAACGGCAGCCGTAACTGGCGGCAGCGCTCCTTGGTCAGCGTCAGGCAGATCAGGCCCCGACCGTACTTGGCCATGAAGTTGATCGCCTCGGGCGTGGTCGTCTCCGATGCCAGGATCAGATCACCCTCGTTTTCGCGGTCTTCATCGTCCATGATGATGACCATACGGCCTTGGCGCAGATCTTCGATGATTTCTTCGGTGGTATTCAGTGCCATGTCGCTGCAACTGGTTTGGCAAACGGTGCAGTCTACCAGCCTTGCCCCGTCCGAGAGAATGCCCGAATGAAGGAATCTGAAGGCGTCGTCCAGTACCGGCTCGACTACCGACATGGTGATTTACCCGCCACGGTCGATCTTCAACCGCTTTTTGACGGGTTCGCCCGCTGCCGCAGGCACGGCCTGATCGGCCAGGACCCGGCGCGGTACGACGGCCTGGCGTTCGGCAACATCAGTTGCCGCGCACCCGCTGGATTCGTGATCTCCGGCACCCAGACGGGAGGCCGCCGCACACTGCTTCCAGGCGATCTGGCCTGGGTCGAAGAATTCGATCTCGACAACAACTGCCTCACGGCAAGCGGCCCTGCACACCCGTCGTCGGAGGCCATGACGCATGGGCAGATCTACCGCGAGCTGCCTGCCGTGAATGCGGTGGTCCACGTCCATTCTCCACTGATCTGGCGGCACGCCCAGGCGCTAGGGCTGCCGCTGACAGCAGCCAGCGCAGGTTATGGCACTCCGGCGATGGCGCGAGAGATGCGGCGCCTGCTGCACCGGCCCGGCCTCGGCGATCGGGGCATCATCGCGATGGGAGGCCACGAAGACGGGTTGGTCGTCTTCGCGCCTGACATGAACAGCGCTGAAGCGCTGTTGTTCGCCGCACTTGCCGACGCCGCCCGGTTGCACGCGATGACGGCCTCGTGAGGCAATTGGCGGGGTTGGCATACGGTCCCTGGCGTGACGGCTGCCTGTGCTACTGTTCGGCGGGCGCCCTACCCTGAATCACCAGCGAATATGTCACACGAAAAGCGATGAACCCGAGCAGCGAAAAGACCATCTCCCTGGTCCTGGGTAGCGGTGGCGCGCGTGGCTTGGCGCACATCGGGGTGATTCGCACCTTGGAACGCCATGGCTGGAGGATCGGCACGATTTCCGGCAGTTCGATCGGCGCGCTGATCGGCGGCTTCTACGCCGCCGGCAAGCTGGACGAATATGCCGAATGGGTGCAGGAACTGACCGAATTCAACGTCTTGCGTTATCTCGATGTGGCCTGGGGCGGCGCCGGCATGCTGAAAGGCGAGATGCTGATGCAGACGCTGCAGGATTTCGTCGGCACCCACCGGATCGAGGACCTGCCCATTCCACTGACCATCGTCGCCACCGACGTACTGACCCGAAAGGAGGTATGGCTGCGGCGTGGCGACCTGTTCGATGCAATCCGTGCGTCGATCGCCGTACCAACCGTGTTCACGCCGCATCTGATCAAAGGCCGCCCGCTGCTCGACGGTGGCATCCTCAACCCGGTACCGATCGCGCCTACACTGCAGGACCCGACCGATGCGATCATTGCGGTCAGCCTGTCAGGCGTCCCCAAGCGCGTCGGTGGGTCCAGTCGGCGCAAAGCCGAACCGAATGCGATCGAAAAACCACGACACCGCTACCAGAAAAAGATCGAGGCATTCATCGACCAGCTGCAGGCACGCCTCGGCCTGCACGACGAAGACACGACAGACCGGCAGAGTCTTTCGCTGACTGATGCGGCATTGCTGTCACTGGATGCGATGCAGGCAAGCATCGCGCGCTGCATGCTCGCCGCCTATCCTCCGGACGTGCTGATCGAGATCCCGATCGACACCTGTGCCGCACACGAGTTCTACCGTGCGGCCGAAGTCATCGAAGCCGGGGAATACTGGGCCGAACGCGAAATAGAGCGCCTCGGCAACGAGCGGGAATGAACCCCGGGGGCATGTCCAGACGGCCTAAGGTTCTTTTGCGAACCCGGTGCGCAGCAGCATCGCCAGGTCGACCGCTGAAGCGTTCGGCCGTGCTGCCTTGTCGCCCAACAGCAGCCTTTCCAGGTAGCGCGCAAGCAGATCGACCTCGAGGTTCACCCGGCATCCGGGCGCATAGTCGTTCATGATCGTTTCCTGCAGTGTGTGCGGCACTATGTTGAGTTCGAAACGATTGCCATACACTGCGTTGACGGTCAGGCTGGTGCCGTCCACCGTTATCGACCCTTTGTGCGCGATATAACGCGCCAGCTCTTCCGGTGCGGCGATGGCGAAGCGCACCGAGCGGGCGTCGTCGTGACGCTCGACCACCGAACCAAGGCCGTCGACGTGGCCACTGACCAGGTGTCCGCCAAGCCTTGAGGACAAAGTGAGCGCCTTCTCGAGGTTCACCCTGCCGCCCGACTTGAGTTGACCGAGGCTGGTCAGAGACAGGGTCTCACGTGATACATCGGCGACAAAACCGTCGCCCGGCAGCTCTACCGCAGTGAGGCACACCCCATTGACTGCGATGCTGTCGCCCAATGCGACATCTCCGAGATCGAGCTTTCCGGTACGGATGCGCAGGCGCACATCGCCGCCGCGTGACTGCAACTCGGCGACTTGGCCCACCGCCTCGATGATCCCTGTGAACATACCCCTGACCCTGTTGAGCCCCGTTTTGGGGCGCCGACGGCGGATTCTACTGCGCCCGGCAGTCAGAATCTAAAGTTCATCTCCGCGATGCCGAATCTTTCACCAGGATAACTTTCAAAAGGGCCATCCCGTGCTCAACGTCGGCAGACGAATCGGTCTTGGCTATCTCTTCATGGCCGCCCTCCTGGTAGCAATCGGTGTGGCGGGGCTGCTTGCCGCGGAGCGTATCAGTGATGCACTCGGCCGCATCACGGGCCCCGTCGACAGCACAGTTGGTGCTGTCGACAAGGGCATCCGCGGCGTATTGCTGCAAATGATCGGGGTCGACGCCGCACTGAGCGGCAGTGCAGAAAAAGCAGACGCGCAGATTGCTTCGGGCGGCGAACTGGCCAGCAACGCCTTCGAGTCCATCGACAAGGCAGGCCTGGTCCCCGCCGAACAACTCGATCGGGTCCGTACCAAGATGACCGATTTCGACAGTGTGCGCCATTCGCTGCTGGAACTGCACGACAGCTATGTCAGGCACTACCAAAGCTTCCTGACCACGGTTCAGCAGACCAAGGATCTGTTGCTGGTCATTGAGGAACAGGCCAGCCAGGCGCTCGTGAACATGGAGTGGAATGCGGGAATGGCCGAGGGTGAGTCGAGCGGCGCACGCAATTCCGAGGAATGGGCGGTCGTATCCGCCACCTCGGACGCCCGGCTTGCATTGATGACGCGCCTGTTCGACTACCGCCAGCTGCTCGATGCGCCGGAAAATGCCGAGCTCAACCAGGCGGCGGAGGTCAGCCTCGGCGACCTCAAGGTCTACGTCGCCCAGCTCGCCGACTCGGAATCTCTGCGCGACAAGCCGGTGGGCAGGGGTCCTTTTGCCTCGCAGACATTCGACGCAACGCTCAACCAGCTTGCAGCGGCGAATGAAGAGCAGTTCCACACCGCGATGCAGATCCATGTCGACCTGCGTCGCACACGCCAGCGCTATGGCGAAGTGGCCGATGCGTTGATGGAAGATGCTCGACAGATCGAAGACGAAACCCGCCGCATCGTCGCCGAGCAGCTGGCCGCGGCAGCGGGTTCGCGCAGCTCGGCCATCTGGCTGGTAGGCAGCCTGATCCTGATTGGCCTGCTGATGGCCTTTGCTGCCTACCTTACGAGCATCCGCACGATCGCTGCCCCGCTGCGCCGTGTTGCCGGCCGTATGCGCGAGATTGCCAGCGGTGATGGCGACCTCACCGCACGCCTCGACGTCAACGGCAGGGATGAGATCAGCGATGTCAGTCAGTCATTCAACGAATTCGCCGACAAGATCCACGAAACCGTCAGACGGGTCAGCGACGCAATCCGTCAGCTGAATCTGTCGTCCGACCAGATGGGTGCGATGACCCACGCGAACCTCGACCGCTCGAGCCGTCAGCAGGCGGAGACTGCCCAGATCGCGACAGCGACGCAGGAGATGTCCCATACGGTTTCGAACGTCGCGGACTCCGCACAAGGTGCACTGGAGAGCGCCACCCGCGCACATACCGAGGCGAACGCCGGGCAATCGATCATCGAGGGCACGCTGAAGGCGATCCAGACACTCGGCCAGCAGGTCGAGTCGGCCGCCACGACCATTCAATCATTGGAACGCGAAAGTGATGCGATCGGGAGCGTGATCGACGTCATCGAAGGTATTGCAGAACAGACCAACCTGCTGGCGTTGAATGCGGCAATCGAGGCGGCGCGGGCCGGCGACCAGGGCCGCGGCTTTTCGGTCGTCGCCGACGAGGTACGCACCCTGGCCAACCGTACCCAGCAGTCGACCGCCGAGATCCTGGGGATGGTCGAACGTCTGCAGACGCAGGCGCGCGAGGCCGCACGTGTGATGAGTGAGAGCAGCAAGATGGCACAGTCCACGGTCGAGAAAGGCGAGCAGACCGGCGCGTCATTGAGCAGCATCGCCGTCTCGGTCGCCAGCATCCAGGGAATGAACCAGCAGATCGCCAATGCGGCCTCGGAACAGTTCACTGTCGCCGAAGATATCTCGCGCAGTCTGGTAAGGATCAACAGCGACGGCGAGGAGATCGTGACCGACAACCACAGGCTGAGTGACGCCGCGCGGTCGCTGTCGCAGTTGTCAGCGCAGCTGGACGGCCTGATCAGGCATTTTCGGATCTGAGCAACGGCGCCAGATCGATTCGCAGATCGGCGCCGACGCGGCGCACATCGAGGAACGCAAGCTGCACGCGCTCGCTAAGCCGCTCCAGACCCGGCAGATTGACCAGGCCACGTGCCGCGTGCCCGAGCAGATGCGGGGCGAGGTAGACGATCAAGACGTCCACCACTCCCGCCAGCAACGCACTGCCAGCCAGCGTCGGCCCACTCTCGATCAGGACCTCGTTGATGCCGCGGGCACCCAGCGCCTGCATCAGACGCGGCAGTTCGATGCGTCCGCCGAGCTGTGGCAGGCGCAGTACTTCGGCGCCCATGGCACGCAGCTCCGCTTCGGTCTCGGCTGGCGCGGCCTCACCACAGACAATCAAGGTCTCACCCGACAGGCTGAGCATGCGGGCCCGCGGCGGCATCCGCAGCCGGGTATCGAGCACCACGCGCAGCGGCTGACGGAGATAGTCGGGAGTGTCGACGCCGGGAAGTTGCTCTGACGCCAGACGTACGTTCAGTGAAGGGTCATCGGCAAGCACACTGCCGACGCCAGTGACGACGGCACTGCTGCGGGCACGCAGCCGCTGCACGTCAAGCCGCGCGTCGATGCCGGTTATCCACTGGCTCTCGCCGCTGGCCATGGCCGTTCGCCCATCCAGGCTCATCCCCAGCTTGCATCGCACATAGGGTCGACCGTGACGCATGCGCTGCAGAAAACCGGGGTTGAGCCTTTCGGCATCGTCGGCGAGCAGGCCGACCCCAGTGATCACCCCGGCGTCGTGCAGCATTTCCAGACCGCCGCCCGCCACCAGCGGGTTGGGATCCGTCATCGCCGCCACCACGCGGCTTACACCCGCATCGATCAGGCCCTGCGCGCACGGCGGTGTACGGCCATGATGGGCACAAGGTTCGAGGGTGACATAGGCCGTAGCCCCGCGCGCAGCCTCACCCGCAGCCGCCAGCGCGATGCGCTCGGCATGCGGCTCGCCGGCCCTGCGATGCCAACCCTCGCCGACCACCTTTCCATCGCGCACCAGCACACAGCCGACACGCGGGTTGGGATCAGTCGTATACAGGCCTCGTTCGGCCAGACGCAGAGCCTGCGCCATGAAGCGGTGGTCATCGGCGCTGTACGCGCTGTTCATTGCTCGTCTTCGAGGAAATCGAGCTGCTGTCGACGCGCCTCGGGGGTCAGCTGCTTCTCCAGCCGCTCGATCTCTTCCCGGAACGCATTCACATCCTGGAACTGGCGATAGACCGAGGCAAATCGCACATAGGCCACCTGATCGAGCTTCTTCAGCTCATCCATCACCATTTCGCCGATCTTGCGCGACGACACCTCGCTGTCACCTCCGGCCATCAGCCGCCGCGTGATGTGGTTGATCGCGGCATCGGTCGCTTCAGTGGATACCGGCCTTTTCTCCAGTGCACGCTCGATACCGGCCCGCAGTTTTCGCCCGTCGAAGTTGACCCGGCGCCCATCGCTCTTCACGACTCGCGGCAGATTCAGCTCGGCAGCCTCGTAGGTCGTGAAACGCTCCTTGCAGACCGTGCATTCACGCCGCCGCCGCACCTGATCGCCATCACCGTGCAGGCGCGAATCGACCACCTTGGTGTCCTGGGCTCCGCAGAAGGGACAGCGCATGAGCTAGGCCCCTGATCCAGCCGGCCCGTGCGACATCAGGCGTAGACGGGATGCTTGGCACATGTCTCCAGTACCTTGGCCTTTACTGCGTCGATCACGGCGGCATCTCCGCGACCGTCAATTACGTCGCACATCCAGCCGGCAAGCTCACGGCACGCGTTTTCATCGAAGCCACGTGTCGTCACCGCCGGTGTGCCCACGCGGATTCCCGAGGTGACAAACGGCGACTGCGGATCGTTCGGCACCGCATTCTTGTTCACCGTGATATTGGCGGCGCCCAGCCACGCATCGACATCCTTGCCGGTCAGCCCCGCCTCGATGAAGCTGACCAGGAACAGGTGATCGTCGGTGCCCTTCGAAACCACATCGTAGCGACGATCCATGAACACCTGTGCCATCGCCTGCGCATTCGTCACGACCTGTTTCTGGTAGGCGACGAAGCCGGGCTCCATCGCCTCCTTGAAGGCAACCGCCTTGGCCGCGATGACGTGCATCAAGGGGCCGCCCTGCCCACCCGGGAATACCGCCGAGTTGAGCTTCTTCTCAATCTCCTCGTTCGCCTTGGCCAGGATCAGGCCGGCACGCGGGCCGCGCAGGGTCTTGTGCGTGGTGGTCGTGGTGACATCGGCGATCTGAACCGGGTTCGGATAGATCCCGGCCGCAACCAGTCCGGCGATATGCGCCATGTCGACCAGCAGGTAGGCACCAACCTCGTCGGCGATGTCGCGGAAGCGCTGCCAGTCGACAATGCGTGAATAGGCCGAGAACCCGGCGACAATCATCTTCGGTTTGTGCTCGCGGGCGAGGCGCTCGACCTCGGCGTAGTCGATCTCTCCGGTTGCCGGGTCCAGGCCGTATTGGACCGCGTGATAGATCTTGCCGGAGAAGTTCGGTTTGGCGCCGTGGGTCAGGTGGCCACCGTGCGCCAGGCTCATCCCCAGAACCGTGTCACCCGGTTGGCAGAGCGCCATGTAGACCGCGGAGTTCGCCTGCGACCCCGAGTGCGGCTGCACGTTCGCATAGTCCGCACCGAACAGCTGCTTGGCCCGATCGATCGCCAGCTGTTCGGCCTTGTCGACGTATTCACAGCCGCCGTAATAGCGCTTGGCCGGATAACCCTCGGCGTACTTGTTGGTCAGCACCGAGCCTTGCGCCTCCATCACGCGCGGGCTGGTGTAGTTTTCGGAGGCGATGAGCTCGATGTGCTCTTCCTGACGACGCTCCTCGGCCTTGATGGCGGCGAACAGCTCGTCGTCGTAACCCTCGATATGCATCTCTTTGCTGAACATCCGCCACCTCTAAAGCCTTGAATCAAAAATGCAAACGGCCCCGTTCGGGGCCGCCAGCCGGGGACAGCCTGAAGGCCCCGGAAAAAAGCGGAGTCTGCTGGAGATCGTATTTTGCGTCAAGCCACGCCGGCGCGTTTCCGGACATCGATCCTAAAGAGCGGGTGATACAGGCCGCTACGAACTTCAGAAACCAGGAACAATCCGGACCGGCATGGACCCCAAATCGACTATTGCCCAGAAGGGGCGATTATGCCGAACGTCACTGAGTACAGTGGTGCTGTTGATCGGCCTGCTCCTGTCGCCAGGGTTCTGCGCCGCAGAAGACGGCGTGCGGCACATCGTTCTGCAGCTGCGATGGACCCACCAGTTTCAGTTTGCCGGCTACTACATGGCGAAAGAACTGGGCCTGTACCGCGATGCCGGCCTCGACGTGGAGATTCGCGCCGGCGGCAAAGGCATATCGCCGGTGGCCGAGGTGATGGAAGGGCGCGCCGACTTCGGCATCGACGGCAGCGGACTGTTGGTCGATCGCGCACAGGGACGAAACGTGGTTGTCCTGGCCGCCATTTTCCAGAAATCCCCGCTGCGACTGATCGCACGCACTGACCACGGCATCCGCAGGATTGCCGACCTGGCCGATCGCAAAGTGATGTTGCTGCGCGGCTTTCGCAGCCTGGCGCTGATCGCGATGCTCGACCAGGTGGGCCTGCTCGACAAGATCGTAAGGATCGACTCCAGCACAGACGTCCACGACCTGATCAGCGGCAACGTGGACGCGTTCAACGCTTACAGCTCGAACGAGCCCTATGTCCTGGCGCAGGCGGGTGTGCGAACCGTTCAGTTCGACCCTGCAAGCTACGGCATCCAGTTCTATAGCGATGTCCTTTTCACCGACCAACGGCTGAGCGAAAAAGAGCCGGAGTTGATGGCCGCGTTTCGCAACGCAAGCCGCCGCGGCTGGCTCGCCGCGCTCGATGATCCGGAGCGGGCCATCCGCCTGATCCTCGACAGTTATGCAGCCGACAAGACGGTGTCGCACCTGCGCTTCGAGGCAAACGCGATACGCGAATCGATCATGGCGGATGTAGTGGAGATCGGCCACATGAGCGAGCTGCGCTGGGAGAAGATCCGCAACCAGCTGGCCGAACTGGGTCTGGTTCCTGCCAACATGACCCTCGGTTCATTCATCTACACGCCGTCGGAAGACGGACTGCACTGGCAGGATCTGCAGCCATACCTGCTGGCCAGCGCCCTGGGCCTGGCGCTGGTATTCGCCACGATTGCAGTGGTGATGCGCAAGAACGTGCAACTCCAGGACGAGGTGGCAGAACGTATCGCCGCCGAGCAGCAAGCCAACCACCTGGCATCGCACGACTATCTGACCGGCCTG
The DNA here is from genome assembly GCA_024235315.1 of Chromatiaceae bacterium. Classification (GTDB taxonomy): domain Bacteria; phylum Pseudomonadota; class Gammaproteobacteria; order Chromatiales; family Chromatiaceae; genus Thiosocius. The sequence continues at coordinate 391,984 of JACKMP010000001.1, forward strand.
CCCAACCGCATGCTGCTGATGGACCGACTGCAGGGTTCACTGGCCCGGGCACGCCGCCATGACAAGACCCCACTGTTGGCCTTTGTCGATCTCGACGGTTTCAAGCAGCTGAACGACAGACATGGTCACGAGTGCGGCGACAGTCTGCTGGTGGCGGTCGCTCGACAGGTGACGTTGATGACGCGGGACGAGGACACCTTTGCACGCGTCGGCGGCGACGAGTTCGTGCTCCTTATCGACCACATGCCGATCGATCATGCCCGGAAGGAGGCGGAACGACTCGCGCTGGCTGTAAGCAGTGCCAATGCCTCGCTGCAGACACAGATCGTGGTTACAGCCAGCATCGGTGTGCTGAGTATCGTCGACCCGCATGGTCTGACCCCGGACCAGGCGCTGCGCCTGAGCGACGACCTGATGTACGAAGTGAAGCACGCGACCAAGAACGATATTGCGATACGCGTCTACGCAGGAGGCTACGACGCTGCGGGGGACGGCCTGGCAGAGGTGCATCGTGCCAGCGGCTGAAACAAAGCAACACGCGCGGACGTCGCCGCGACAGCGAAGCCGCCAGCTTACCTGGAGCGCCGGGTTCGCCATCGCCTCCCTGTACCTCTTGTTTGCGGCGGGTGCGAGCCTGGTGACCTACCAGTCGGGGGTAAAGCCAGCCTCGGCCACAATGGCCCGTACCCATGCCGAACATGTTGCCGAGATCACGTTCGAATCTCTGTACAGCCTGATGCTGGCCGGGGCCGGGCGCGAGCGCCTGCAGGATGCGGCGCTGCGAATGGAACACACGGGCTCGGGCATCTCGATTCACATTGTGCGCGGCCCCCACCTGGTCGCCCAGTTTGGTGACCTGCGTGACAGCCGCGCCCTTAGACGATCAGACCCGATGATCCGCCGGGCATTCGCGACAGGCAGGCCGCAGACCGATGACCGTGGCGACTACTTGCACATCGCTTACCCCGCCCTATTCAGGCAACCGTGCCTGGCGTGCCACACACAGGGCATCGCCGGCGAGGTCGCCGGGGTGGTCGCGGTGACCTACCCGAACAACGCCATCATGGAGCCGCGACGCCAGGCCATGCTGCCGCTGCTACTGTTTTTCGTCGTCGGGTTCCCGGTCACTATGCTCGCGACCTACCTGCTCACACGCGGCAATCGCTGACACCGCGGCAGAAAAAAAGCGGCGCCGAGGCAGCCGCTTTCTTGCAGTTTGGGGTGGACGATGGGGCTCGAACCCACGACGACTGGAATCACAATCCAGGGCTCTACCAACTGAGCTACGTCCACCATTGCGACCGGTCTATACGCTTCCAGCGCCGCAACAGGGCCGATCAACCTGTCTGCAACGCGCATCCCGTGGCGAAATTGGCGCCCCGAGGAGGACTCGAACCCCCGACCAATAGCTTAGAAGGCTACTGCTCTATCCACTGAGCTATCGGGGCCGATCTTCAACATTTCCCGAATCTGGTCGGGGTAGAGAGATTCGAACTCCCGACATCCTGCTCCCAAAGCAGGCGCGCTACCAGACTGCGCTATACCCCGAAAGGTTCCCCGCCGATTTGCGAAGGCGCTGAATGATACGCGCCGGGGCCGGCGGCCGTCAATAAAACCGGCCCTCTCTGGTACCATTGCGCCTCCACCACCAAGTCAGACAGCGACCACAGGGCATTCATGAGCGCACAGATCCTCGACGGAAAAGCGATTGCGGCAGACGTCCGCGAACAGATCAAGGAGCGCGTCAGCGCCCGGCTCGCCGCCGGACGACGCCGACCGGGACTGATCGTCGTGCTCGTCGGCGAGAACCCGGCATCGCAGGTGTACGTGCGCAACAAGCAGAACGCCTGCCAGCAGGTCGGATTTCTCTCGGAACTGATGCAGTTGCCGGCGAGCACCACCGAAGACGAACTGCTCGCCGTGATCGATACACTGAACGCCCGCGACGACGTCGACGGTATCCTGGTACAGCTGCCGCTGCCGGCGCAGATCAACGAAGACACGGTGACCGAGCACATCCTGCCGACCAAGGACGTGGACGGCTTCCACCCCTACAATATCGGCCGCCTGGTACTGCGCCAGCCACTGCTGCGCCCCTGCACGCCCAAAGGCGTGATGACCATGCTCGCGCACACCGGGATCGACCTGGTGGGCAAGGATGCCGTCATCATCGGCCAGTCCAATATCGTCGGCCGGCCAATGTTCCTGGAACTGCTGATGGCACGTTGTACCGTGACCGTTTGTCACAGCAAGACCAGGGACCTCGCGGGCAAGGTGCGCGCTGCGGATATCGTGGTCGCCGCCGTCGGTGTGCCACGCTTTGTCACCGCGGACTGGGTGAAGCCAGGCGCGATCGTGATCGACGTCGGCATCAACCGGTTGGACGACGGCAGCCTGTGCGGTGACGTCGATACAACCCAGGTCAGCGAAGTCGCCAGCTGGATCACCCCGGTGCCGGGCGGCGTCGGTCCGATGACGGTTGCGACGTTGCTGGAAAACACCCTGATCGCCGCCGATCTGCACGACCGCAAGGCGCTCTAGGCAGCGACGATCTGCCCGGGCCCGGCAGCAGCGGCGAGTCTGGCCGCGGCGCGGGCGTTGAGCTGCTCCAGTGACTCCCCGGTTTCGCGCAACACAATCCCCATGCTGACGGTGACCTTGATCAGGTCACCGTGCCAATCGAGTTGCTGTCCGGACAACAGCATCGCCAAGCGGCGACCGAAGGCCACCGCATGGTCGGCCTCACGGCAGTGCAGATACACCGCGAAATGGGTGTCGTCGAACCGCGACGGCAGGTCGTCGGCCCGGGCCTGGCCACAGATCTGCCGACCCACAAGGCGCATGACCTCATCCACCACCCGGCCGCCGTAGCGCTGCCTGATATCGGCGAGGAAATCCACGCCGATCAGCACCAGCACGAGTTCGCTGCATCCGCCGCGGTCATCACGCGCCATCAGCCGAGGAACCATCTCATCCGCGTACTGGCGCGTATACAACGCTGTCACTGCATCGCGTGCGATCGTATCCGCGTACCCGCGGCGCACCCTCAGGAACGCGACACCGGCCAGAAGGGCCACAAGCAGCGCAATGCCCAGCAGCAACCCCTGACTGCCTGCCTGCAAGGCACCGGGCAGCATCCCCGGACCCGGACCATTCCGGATCCAGTGGCTTGCAGCGAGGCCGGTGACGATGCCGAGCACGGTGAACACCATCGCAGCGCGCGTCGCGGCCTGTCGTCGAGCTCGATCTGAATAACCCGGCATGTGTGAAATCCGCAATGCGTCCGCGAGCGGAGCGGTTGCAGGAACTAGCGGCCGCAGCTGCTTTTTTTAAACCCCGGCGGAGCGTGTAAAATCGCCGCCTTCGCAATCCATCCAGCCCAGTGCGGCAAAGAGCTATGGCCCAGTACATCTTCACCATGAATCGCGTCAGCAAGATCGTGCCACCGAAGCGGCAGATCCTGCGTGACATATCACTGTCCTTTTTTCCGGGTGCCAAGATCGGCGTGCTCGGTCTGAACGGTTCGGGAAAATCCTCGCTGTTGCGGATCATGGCCGGGGTCGATACGGACATCGACGGCGAGGCACGCCCACAACCCGGAATCAAGATCGGCTACCTGCCGCAGGAACCACAGCTGGATGCCAACAAGGACGTACGCGGCAACGTCGAGGAGGCACTGGGCCACATCAAGGAGGCGATGACTGAACTGGACACGGTCTACGCAGCCTATGCCGAACCCGACGCCGATTTCGACGCCCTGGCGAAGCGTCAGGCCGAACTGGAGAACATCCTGCAGGCCGCCGATGGCCACAACCTCGAACGTCAGCTCGAAGTTGCTGCCGACGCGCTGCGACTGCCGCCGTGGGATGCTGACGTCAGCACCCTTTCCGGGGGCGAGCGGCGACGTGTCGCGCTGTGCAAGCTGCTGCTGTCGAAACCCGACATGCTGCTGCTAGACGAACCGACCAACCACCTTGATGCCGAGTCCGTCGCCTGGCTGGAGCACTTCCTGCACGACTACCCCGGCACTGTCGTTGCCGTGACCCATGATCGCTATTTCCTGGACAACGTCGCCGGCTGGATCCTCGAACTCGACCGTGGCCATGGCATCCCCTGGGAGGGCAACTACTCGTCCTGGCTGGAACAGAAAGAGGCCCGCCTCGAGCAGGAACAGAAGCAGGAGCAGGGCCGCATCAAGGCAATGAAGGAAGAACTGGAGTGGGTACGCCAGAACCCCAAGGGACGCCAGGCCAAGAGCAAGGCCCGCCTGGCCCGTTTCGAGGAACTGCAGAACAGCGACTTTCAGGCGCGCAACGAGACCAACGAGATCTATATCCCGCCCGGCGAACGCCTCGGCGACCTGGTGATCGAGGCGGTGAACCTGAAGAAAGGCTATGGCGACCGCCTGCTGTATGACGGCCTGACATTCAACCTGCCCAAGGGCGGCATCGTCGGCGTGATCGGGCCCAACGGCGCCGGCAAGACCACGCTGTTCCGCCTGCTCACCGGCCAGGAAAAGCCGGACGGCGGCGAACTGCGCATCGGGCCGAGCGTTCAGCTCGCCTATGTCGATCAGAGCCGCGACGCACTCGACGGCAAAAAGAGCCTGTGGGAGGAGATCTCCGACGGACAGGAGATCATCACCGTCGGCAGATTCCAGATGCCATCACGCGCCTACTGCTCACGCTTCAATTTCCGGGGCGCCGATCAGCAGAAGAAGGTCGGCGACCTGTCCGGCGGTGAACGCAATCGTGTCCACCTGGCCAAGCTGCTCAAGTCCGGTGGCAACGTGCTGCTGCTCGACGAACCGACCAACGACCTCGACGTCGAAACGCTGCGGGCGCTCGAGGAGGCGCTGCTCGCGTTCCCCGGCTGCGCCGTGGTGATCTCGCACGACCGCTGGTTCCTCGACCGCATCGCCACCCACATTCTGGCGTTCGAGGGCGACTCACGGGTCGTCTGGTACGAAGGCAACTTCGCCGACTATGAAGAGGACAAGAAGCGCCGTCTGGGTGACGAGGCCGTGAACCCGCACCGCATCAAATACAAGCGTATCGACGCCTGAAAGCGGGTGGCCGGCCGACCGGCACCCTGCATCCACCAATGACTCACCGGAAACCGGCCATCCCGCAGCATGCGGGTTGTGGCCGGCCGGGACCCCGCAGTTGTACGAGGAGGTCCGCGTGAACCTGCAGCTGACAAGCATCCTGACCCTGGTAGCGCTATGCGCCGCCGTAATGGCAGAGCAACCCGTGTGGCGGCTCGATCCAACTGTGCCGGCAGCGGTACCGGCACCCCAGTTTTCACCGCGCCATTCGATGGATACGGTGCGCCATGGCAACGTGCGCCTGACCAGCGTCCTGCAGGATGGAGCCGACCTGTTCCCGGGCACCACGTTCACGGTATTGCGTGAAGAAACGGCGGTGTATGGCAAGCCACGCTACACGGTCATGGCGACCAGCGGCCCGCAGGCCGAGGCGATCTTCAGCCTGCACCCGGGACGCTACCTGGTGCGGGTGCACAACGGTTCGGTCGAACGCGAGGAGCATGTCGAGGTGCCGGCTCAGGGCATGTTGAATCACCAGATCGCACTGGAGGCCGGCGAGCTGCAGCTCAGCGGTGTGATGAGTCACAACGGGCCGGCGGCAACAGAGACCTGGTTCCGGGTGCTGCGCGACGAGACCGATGCTTATGGGCGCCCGGTACGCGTGCAGGTCGCGGGCAACGGCTACGCCGACAGCGCCGGTTTCGTCTTGCCCGCGGGTGACTACATCGCCGAGGCGACCTTCGGCAATGCGATGCTGGAACTTCCGGTGAAGATCAAGGCCGGCGCTGTCACAAGGCGAGAGATGGTGCTGCAGGCGGCCCGCCTGGAACTGTTCAGCACCTTCAGCGATCAGGGCGCGCGGGCCGACGGGACCCGGTTTCGGGTCTACCGCACGCCTTCAACGCCCGGCCAGACAGAGCAACCGGCGTTGATGACGCAGGCACAGCCCACCGATCAGGTCGCATTCGTATTGCCTGCCGGTGAATACCGCGCGACTGCCCAATTGGACCATGCTTTGGTTGACATCCCGGTGACCCTGCAGGCGGGTGAGACCAGGACACTGGAAATGTCACTGAATGCGGGTGAAGTGACGCTGCTCGCCGCCCTCAGCGGCGAGCAGGATCCGTTGATCAACGCATGGTTCGATATCCAACCCGAGGGGCCGGCCGGCGCGACACCAGGGCCAGACAAGACACCAACGCACGGTCCCGACCACAAGGCACGCTTCATCGTACCGGCCGGTCGTTATCATGCCTCGGCGCGGGTTGGCGAGAGCACAGGCAGTGTCATGCTCGACGTTGAGGCCGGCGACAGCCTGACCGCCGTCGTGAACGTCGACGCAGGACGGGTGAGCCTCAGCCTGGTGGACCAGGCAGACCACCCAAGGCCCGACGCCTTCACCTGGTACTCCGTGTACCGCGTGGAGCGTGATGCAAACGGCAAACTGCGCCGACGCCGCGTTTTCAACGACGGGTACTATGCCGAGACCGAACTCGTGCTGCCGGCCGGGACCTATATCGCCTTTGCCCGCAATCAGTCTCACCAGGGTGAACGCGAATTCACCCTGCAGGCAGGCGAGATCAAGTCGCTGTCGATCGTTGCCGGCAACTGATCAGCGCGACGCGCCGATCAGAACTCCTCCCACTCACCGTCGTCATCAGCAGCAGGGAGGGCTTCGCTGCGGCTGGCGGAGGGTTTGGGCGTCTGCACCGGACGCGGTTTCGGCGCCGGTGCTCTGGTCGTGGCCGCTGCCGCACGCGTCGGGACAGAAGACCGGCCGGCCGGCGCCACCGCCGGTGTAATCGTTGCGGGTGCCACCGGCCTGCCGGCAGCGCCCGCCCCCATCTTGAAGAACGCCATCAACTCACGCATGTTTGCGGCATTGTCGCGCATCGCCTGTGAGGCAGCCGATGTCTGCTCGGCCAGGGCGGCGTTCTGCTGCGTCATCTGGTCCATCGTGCTGACCGCCTGGTTGACCTGATCGATGCCGGTCGACTGTTCGTTCGACGCCGCACTGATTTCGGCAATGATGTCGCCGACCTTCTTCACACCGGCGACGATCTCCTCCAGAGTCGCCCCGGACTGGTTGACCAGTTCGCTGCCCGCCTGCACCTTGTCCACCGAATCGCGGATCAGGTCTTTGATTTCCCTGGCGGCGTTGGCCGAGCGGGATGCGAGATTGCGCACCTCACTGGCGACCACCGCAAACCCCCTGCCCTGTTCACCCGCCCGCGCCGCCTCCACCGAAGCATTCAGGGCCAGAAGGTTGGTCTGGAATGCGATCTCGTCAATCACGCCGATGATCTCGGCGATCTGGCTGGATGCGGCATTGATCTGCTCCATCGCCGCGATCGCCTCGCCTACCACCTCACCACCGCGTTGTGCAGTCGCACGGGCACCCGTCGCGACCTGGTTGGCCTGCCGGGCGTTGTCGGCGTTGTTGCGCACGGTCGCGGTCAATTGCTCAAGGCTGGATGCCGTTTCCTGCAGCGAAGATGCCTGCTGTTCCGTGCGACTGGAGAGATTCTGGTTGCCACCGTTGATCTGCTCGGCCGCAGTACCCACTTCGTCAGCGGCATCGCGCATCCGCACGATGATGTCGCGCAGGTTGTCGAGCGTACGGTTCATGTTGCCCTGCACCTCACCGAAAGTGCCGCGGTACTCTCCGCGCAGACGCTGCTCGAGGTTGCCGTCAGCCATCGCCGACATCACGTGTGCGATTTCGTCGAATACCTCGGACAGTTCGTCGAGCAACGCATTGAAGCCGGTTGCCAGGCTTTTGAAGAAGCCGCGCTTGCCGGCCTCGTTCACGCGCTGCCGCAGGTCGCCGGCACGCGCTGCCGCGACCAGGGCGTCGATCTCCTGCTCCACTGCCACCTCTGCGGTACGATCTGTCCATTCCACCGCGGTCCCCAGACGCCTGCCGTCTTCATCGACGACCGGATTGGCGACGATTCGCATCGTGCGCGGTCCGATATTCACCTCGGTGGTATGCGTCGACGTCAACGACGCCAGCAGTCCCGCCTGGTGCTCCGGGCGTTTGTGGAAAGCATCGATACTGCCGCCGAGCAAACGGTCGGGATCGAATTCCGGGAGCTCCTGGCGCAAGTCATCGGCCGCTTCTTTGAACAATGCAAGGGCGGCGCGGTTCAGGTAAACGATGTTGTGCCCGGTATCGGCCATCATCACATTCGATGACACGTTGTCCAGCGCGATGCGGATGCGTTGATTCTCCGCAGCCACTTCACGTTCCGCCTGCAGGCGCACCTGGTCGCGTTCCAGTTCGGCCAGTTCCTCGGTGCGATCGATCCACTGCGTGACCCGCCCCTGGTATCCGCCATCGGTGTCGTAGACCGGACTGGCCACCAGACGCATGATTCGGCCCGCGACCGGACCTTCGATGGTCTCCTCGCTCGACAGCTTCGCCCGGAAAGCGACGAGCAGGCCCTGATCGGACAGGTAGTCGGACAGACGTTGACCAACCAGCCCGTGCGCCGAGAACGCCGGGAACTCCTTCTTCCAGTCGCCCTCCATCTCGGTGAACAGCGCCCGCGCTGCGGTATTCATGTAGATCAGTATGTTGTCGCCGTCGGATACGGTGACCGGTACGCCGACGTTGTCCAGCGCCTGACGGATACGCAGGTTCCCGGCTGCCACCGCGGCGTCGGCGTCGATGCGCCGTCTCAGGTCACGCTGCATGGCATCGAGTGACTGCATCAACTGGCCTGTCTCGTCGTTCGCATCGACCTTGATGACATTGCCCAGATCGCCGTGTGCGACCCGCCCGGCCACTTCCACGGCGCGCGCCAAAGGACGCGTAATGCCGCGTGCCAGCATCCAGGCGATGAATCCGACGACCGCTACAATAAGCGCAATCGTCACGATGATGCCGGTACGCTTGCCGATGTAGATGTCGACGATCTCGGCATTGGCATCGTGCATCGCCGCCTTCTGCCGCTCCACCAATTCGTTCAGGTCGTCACTGATCAACTTGACCAGTGGCGATATGCGGGTCCTGACCAAAAAGGCATCCTGGCGCCAGTCGTCGCCCTGATGCAGCTCGATCAGGCGGTCGAGCCCGCGCCAGAATTCGTCAAGACCACTGGTGAAGGCGGTGAAGGCTTCCTCCTGCTCGAAGGTGAACAACTCGCTGCGCGCAGCGACCTCCTCAAGTGTGCCGACCACCGACGCCTGGTAGGTCGCAACGTTCTCCACCGCCTGCGGGGCCCGAAATGCCAGGAACAGGCGTACCTCGTTGTTGAGGCTGAGCCACCGGTAGCGCAAAGTGACCAAGTGGTAGAAGAGATCCCGGCGCGCCTGGTCCTGTGCTTGTGTTGCGGCAGCCGCGTGTTGCACCAGCTCATTCGCGGCAGCCACGCTGTAGTTGCCGTCCGCATCCGGCCCTGGCAGGTCGTTCGCCGGGGACTCGGGCTCGAACGCGCGCTCGGCCTCGATCAGCGCCGTGAGTTGCTGCAGCTTCTCGCGAAATACCGGGTTGGTGTTGCGGTTGGCATAGCTCATGGCCTTGAGATTCAGTTCGTCGCTGGCGGCAACCGCGAGCATCTTCGGCGTCAGGCCCTTCAGTTCGGCAAAACGTTTCTTGATCTCTTCGAGTTTGGCCTGGCTGGATTCATCGGCACTGATGGCGGGTAGTTGTTCCAGTTCGAGCAGCAGGCCGTCGACCTGGCCGATCTGGCGTTGCAAGGTGGCGGCATCCTCTTCGGTCTTGCTCAGCAGGTGGAACCCAAGCGACGCCGTGGCTTCCTTGATCAGGTCGCTGATCGCCACCGACTTGAGTGCTGCCGGGGTGCTCTGTTCGACAAGGGTCTGCACCTTGCCCTGCACGGTCGACAGGCTGCCGATCGAGCTCAGGCCCAGTCCCAGAACCGCGAGGAGAACAAGGGCGAAGCCGCCGAGAATCTTGTTACGAATGGACAGATCGCGAAAAAAACCCATTAATCGTTCTCCTGACCAATTGGACAGACACATGCGGGATTGCGCGGACACCCGGCGCGCCTTATTGATTCCTGCTCTAACGGCAAGAGGCCAGGGAACTTGACGCCTATCAAGGATCCGGCACGCTGCACCAAACGAAAAAACCCCGGCACAGGGCCGGGGTCCTTGTTCGTCCGAGGCACCCGCCGGGGCGTATCGGAGAATCGCGAGAGTCTACTCGACCGGCTGTGCGACCGGCAGCGGTGGCAGGTAGCCGTAGGGCGCACCGTAGTAGGGAAGATTGGCGTTGTAGCCGTATCCGTTGCCCGCACCGTATCCGTAGCCGTTGCCGGTCCCACGACCCTCACCGCGCATCCGCGCCGACATGGCGAAATCAAAAGTGAAATCGGCCTCGGCATCCGCGGCGCCGTTGCCATCGAAATAGCCGTTGTTGTAGCCATTGCCATAACCGTAGCTGCTGTTATCGTTCCAACCCCAGAATGCCGAGGCCTGTGCAGAGGCAACAAGTGCAACAATCGCGATAATTTTTTTCATGCTTGAATCCTCAGTAAACGGCTTGCCTGACTCGATCCGGTCGGTTTCGATCGAGCGTCGGATATGAGTCCAAGTATATAAGCATGTTCTTATAATGCAAGCATTTCCTCGGCCTGTCTTGTCCTACCGCGATACCCTGCGACACCTCAAGGAACCCCATTCGACGCCTGCCGGTACACCGCCCAATGAAAGAATCCGACAACTTTTTCGCCCGTGCCAACCGCCTCCTCGACCGTTGGGAAGCCATGCTGGAGGGCCGTACCAAGACAACTGACTGGACCCACGACGCCTATCGTTGGCGGCATGACCGACTGGGCACGCGCCTGGTACCGGTAAAGAGGCCACACCGCGTCGACCTGGACGATCTGCTTTGCATACCCAGGCAAAAAGCCGAAATGGTGCGCAATACCGAGCAGTTCGTCCTCGGACGACCAGCCAACAACGCGCTGTTGTGGGGGGCGCGCGGCACCGGAAAATCGACCCTGATCAAAGCGGTGTTCAATCGCTACGTCGACCGGGGCCTGCGCCTGATAGAGGTCGAGAAGGACCATCTGATCGATCTAGTGGAAATCGTCGAGGCCCTGGACGGGCGTCGTGAACGCTTCCTGCTTTACTGTGATGACCTGTCGTTCGGGGCCGACGATGCAGGCTACAAGTCACTAAAGGCAGTGCTCGAAGGTTCGATCTCAGCCCCGGCGGACAACGTACTGATCTACGCCAGCTCGAATCGTCGCCACCTGGTGCCGGAAATGAAGACTGAGAACCAGGAGGTGCACATCATTGATGGGGAGATCCACCCTGGCGAGGCGGTCGAGGAAAAGGTCTCGCTCTCCGAACGCTTTGGCCTGTGGCTGTCGTTCTATCCATACAGCCAGGACGACTACCTGACGATCGTCGAGCATTGGCTCGGGCGCTTGGGCGCCGGCAGCTGCAACGACGAACAGACCCGACTCGCCGCGTTGCGCTGGGCCGGGCAGCGCGGTTCACGCAGCGGGCGCGTCGCCCGTCAGTTTGCGGTGGACCAGGCCGGGCGGCATGCCTGAACAGACCGTCGAGGTGCGGCGTGTGGATTTCAACAACCCACGCGACGTCGAAGATTATCTCGATATGCTCGATGCCTACGCACGTGACCCGATGGGCGCCGGCCGGCCGCTGTCCGCATCGGTCCGCGACCGCCTGCCCGACGACTTGGCGGGTCACCCGGGTGCACGCTGCCTGCTGGCACGGCACGGCGCCACCGCTGTCGGCGTTGCCACCTGCTTTCTCGGCTATTCGACGTTCCGCGCCATGCCGCTGCTTAATATCCACGACATCGCCGTTCTGCCCGACTGGCGCGGGCGCGCAGTCGCAAGGCAGCTGCTGTCGACGATTGATGCGGTCGCCCGGAACGAGGGGTGCTGTGCCGTCACTCTGGAGGTGCGCGCCGACAACGCCCGAGCGCGCGCCGTCTATGCGCGTGCCGGATTCGCCCCGGCACCATGCGGCCTGTTCCTGGAAAAATCCGTCTGAACCGACGCTCCAAAACAAACGCCCCGCACTGCGGGGCGTTACTCCATCCACCTCTGAACCTTTTCTTGGCCTGCAAGTTCTAGAAGTGCGTCGAGTATATCCGGCAAATTCAAATCCAAAAAATTAGCGGACATTAATGGGTCGCCCAAGTGACATCACCCCGTGAAACAGCCGTGGGCGCCAGCGCACCAGCAGCAGCAGCGCGAGTACACCGGCATAGATCAACGGCTGCAGCAGGTCGGCCTTGACCAGCCAGATGTAGTGCAGCACGCCGAGAACACCGATCGCATACACTGCACGATGCAGCCGCTGCCAGTTTCGCCCGAGACGGCGCATCATGCCCCGGGTCGAGGTCACCGCCAACGACAGCAACAGCAACCAGGCAGTAAATCCGACGGTCACATAGGGGCGCTTGGCGATGTCGGCTGTGATATTCCCCCAGTTCAGCTCCTGATCGAGCCACACCCAGGTGAGAAAGTGCAGGCTGATGTAAAAGAACACGAACAGACCGAGCATACGCCGGAAACGCAACAGCCGGTTCCAGCCGGTGAGGCGCCGCAACGGGGTCACCGCCAGGGTCAACAGCAAGAATCGCAGCCCCCACTGGCCGGTCACATCGGTCACACGTTCCAACGGATTCGCGCCAAGGTCGGCATCGAGTGCACCTTTGACCAGCAGTACGAACGGCACCAGGCAGGCGGAGAAAAGCACCGGCTTGGCCACGAAACGCAACCAGCGGTCGTGCGTCAGGATCGTCCGCATCAGTAGAACTTGGCCAGGTCCATACCCCGGTAGAGGTCGGCGACCTGGTCCGCATAACCGTTGAACATCAGGGTGCGATGCTTGCTGGAGAACAGGCCCTCTCCAATCAGGCGGTGGCGTGCCTGACTCCAGCGCGGGTGATCCACCTCTGGATTCACGTTGGCATAGAATCCGTATTCGTGCGGCGCCCGTTTCCACCAGGTGGTCTCGGGCAGTGTCCGCGAGAAGCTGATGCGCACAATCGATTTGATGCTCTTGAAGCCGTATTTCCACGGTACGACGAGGCGCAGCGGTGCCCCGTTCTGATTCGGCAGCAGTTCGCCGTAGAGCCCGGTTGCGAGGATCGTCAGCGGGTGCATCGCCTCGTCCATGCGCAGACCCTCACGGTACGGCCAGTCCAACACCGCACGCCTCTGGCCGGGCATCTGCTGCTCATCCACCAGGGTCTCGAAGGTCACATAATTGGCCTTCGAGGTGGGCTTGAATCGGGTGAGCAGGTCACCCAGCGGGAACCCGACCCAGGGCACGACCATCGCCCAGGCCTCGACGCAGCGCAGGCGGTAGATCCTCTCCTCCTGAGGGAAAGCCTTCAGGATGTCCTCGATGCCGATCTCTCCAGGTGCCTCGCATTCGCCGTCGACAACGATATTCCAGGGCCGGGTCTTCAGTGTGTGGGCATTGCGTGCCGGATCTTCCTTGCCGGTACCGAACTCGTAGAAATTGTTGTAGCCGGTCACGTGTTCGTAGCCAGTCGGCTCGAGGTCGTCCCCGTAAGGGGTATCGACGAGGCCGCTCATCGGCGTTCCCCTGCCCGGCACCTTGACCAGGGCCGCGGCGGGACCGGCGACCATGCCGATGCCCAGGGCCGCCGCCGTCTTGAGAAACGCGCGCCGCCCGGCGTAGTCCGCGGGGTCGGTAATTTCGGACGGACGGATATCGGCGGGCTTCTTGATCAACATGGTTGGGTACTCAATCGGGTGTCGCCAATAAGACCGGTGAAGTCGTGCTTTGATTTCACTTGGATCCTGCATCCGATATGCGGTTTTTTCGTGCCAGCCACAGCACAGGCGCGATGGCGGCGAAGAATGTCGCGGCCATCGAGAGCCCTGGCGACCCGCCGGCCAGGAGCACACCGTAGCCGGCAGCGCCGCCAAGCAATGCCGACAAGACAAAAATCCGCAGGATCAGGCAGATTCGGCAGGCTTTCGGGGTAACGGCCATAGCAATTACTCAATGACAGCGACTGACAGGAATACGCAGGCACCACCCTATCCGAACCGGAGGCCGCGTTCACCCATCGGTATGCCGTCGTGGACGACGATGGCGGTGTGCGCAAGTGTAGACTGTCCGCCACGCGATCGAGCCGGCCGACAGCACGGGCGCGGGACCAGCACTGCACCACCACTCCAGGCCGTCGATACGACCAACGGCAATACCGCAATTGAAGGAGAAACCCGATGAACAGATGCCACCTTGCCCCCTACCGCCAGCGATGGATCACCGCACTGCTCCTGCTGTTGGTTGTACCGGCGGCATACGCAGCTCCCGACCTGCAGGTGCAAAAGATCACCGACTCCGTATACGCCCTGGTCGGGCCTTTCGGCAACCGTTCTGCGGAGAATCTCGGCAACAATGCCACGTTCGGATTCATTGTCACAGACGAAGGTGTCATCCTGATCGACGCCGGTGGCGGTTACCTGGGTGCAGAGGCAATCCAGTCCGCCATCGCCGACGTCACGACGCAGCCGGTGAAGATCGTTGTCAATACCGGCGGTCAGGACCATCGCTGGCTGGGCAACGGCTATTTCAAGGAACACGGCGCACGCATCATCGCCAGCCGCCGTGCGGTCGAGGACCAAAAGGCAAGAGCCCGGGATCAGCTGATGGTGCTCGACAACCTGGTCGGCCTGAAGGGCATGGAGGGGACGACGCCGGTATACGCCGATGAGGTGTTCGACGACAGGCTCGATATTGCACTGGGCGGGGTCAGACTGGAGCTCCACCATGTGGGCCAGGCGCATACCCCGGGCGACCTGTTCGCCTGGTTGCCGGCGCAGTCGGTGATGTTCAGTGGCGACATCGTCTACATCGGCCGCATGCTCGGCATCATGCCCCATTCCAACAGCAGGTCCTGGATCGAGACCTTTAATGCCATGGCCGGGTTCGGGCCCTCGGTCGTCGTGCCCGGACATGGGCCGGCCTCGACGCTGGACCAGGCACGCGCCGACACGCTCGATTACCTGGTGACACTGCGTAACAAGATCAGCATCTTCATGGAAGCGGGCCGCGGCATCGAGGAAGTGGGCACCCTCGATCAATCGGCGTTCGCCCATCTGGTGAGTTACGACGAACTCAAGGGCCGCAACGCGCAGCAGGTCTTCCAGGAGATGGAGTGGGAGTGACGTCGGGACCGAGCCGGTACCGCCGGCGTCAATAGTGCGGCGGTGGGGGCTCGTGCGCCGGATCACCATCCAGTGGCGAGGGGCGCAGCTCTCGGACGATCTCCTGCAGACGCGCCAGTTCCCTGCGCATTTCGACGATCAGCTGATCCTGGCGCACCACCGCCTGGTTCAGCACCTCGATCGCCAGTTCCTGGTGGGTGAAACGGACCTGCAGGTCTTCCAATTCTTCGCGCATCAGCCCACCCATCGGCGTGCATTGCGGAACAGACGGCGCCAGGGTGCGTCCTCAAGCCAGTCATCGGGATGCCAGGAGTTCTGCACCGCGCGCACTACGCGTTCGGGGTGCGGCATCATGATCGTGACGCGGCCATCTGCGCTGCACAGGCCGGTGATGCCGCCAGGCGAGCCATTGGGATTGGCCGGGTAACGCACGGCAGATTCGCCGTTGTTCTCGATATAGCGCAAGGCCACCTGGGGCACAACCGAACCGAGCTGCTCTGCGCTGGCAAACTCGGCCCGTCCCTCTCCATGCGCGACCACGATCGGCAGACGCGAGCCCGCCATGCCCTCGAGCAGGATCGAAGGTGTCGGCTCGACCTCGACCATCACGAAGCGCGCCTCGAACTGCTCGGAACGGTTGCGCACGAAATGCGGCCAGTGCTGGGCACCCGGGATCAGCGACTTCAGGTTCGACAACATCTGGCAGCCATTGCACACCCCGAGGGTGAAGGTGTCTTCGCGCTCGAAGAAGGCACTGAATTGATCACGTGCACGGTCGTTGAACAGGATCGACTTGGCCCAGCCCTCCCCCGCACCCAGCACATCGCCGTAGCTGAAGCCGCCGCATGCCGCCAGACCCTGGAAACCGTCCAGGCTTACCCGACCGCTCAGGATGTCCGACATGTGCACATCGACGCATTCGAAGCCCGCCTTGTTGAACGATGCGGCCATTTCCACCTGCCCGTTCACGCCCTGCTCGCGCAGGATCGCCACCCGCGGGTGACGCGATTCGGCGAACGGCGCGGCGATGTCGTCGTTGTGATCGAAACTCAAGCTGACCGAAAGACCGGGGTCGGTTTCGACGATGCGCGCGAACTCCTCGGCGGCGCACTGTGGATCGTCACGCAGCGACTGCATCTGCATCGTCGTCTCTGACCATGCCTGCTGCAGCACGGCGCGCCGCTCGGCATAGACAGGTCTTTCACCGTGCCGTATGCGGATGTCGGCACCGTCGTTCACCGTGCCAATGAGCTGACAGCATGCACCCAGTCCGGCACGCTCGAGCAGATTCAGCACATCATCGCTGTCGCTGTGGCGCACCTGCAGCACTGCGCCGAGTTCCTCGTTGAACAGCACGGACAGGTCGTCCCGGGCCAAGCCTGCCAGGTCGATATCCAGGCCACAGCGACCAGCGAACGCCATTTCGCACAGGGTCGCGAGCAAGCCGCCGTCAGACCGGTCGTGGTACGCGAGGATCAGTCCGTCGCGATTGAGGTCCTGCAGTACGGCAAACAGGGCCTTGAGCAACGCGGCGTCATCCACATCGGGCGGTATGTCACCGATCTGTCGATAGACCTGCGCCAGCGCCGAACCCCCGAGGCGGTTTCTGCCCCGTCCCAGGTCGATCAGCACCAGATCGGTATCGCCGGCATCTGTGCGCAGCTGCGGCGTCAGGGTGCGGCGCACATCGACCACGGGCGCGAACGCCGAGACGATCAGCGACAACGGGGCACTCATCTCGCGCCGCTCACCCTGGTGCTGCCATACCGTCTTCATCGACATCGAATCCTTTCCGACCGGGATCGCGATGCCCAGTGCCGGGCAGAGTTCCATGCCGACGGCATGCACGGTCTCGTACAGGCGTGCATCCTCACCGGGGTGGCCGGCCGCCGCCATCCAGTTGGCCGACAGCTTCACATCGGCGAGACGCCCGATCGCCGCCGCAGCGATGTTGGTCAAAGCCTCGCCGATCGCCATGCGGCCGGACGCGGCAGCATCCAGCAGTGCCAGCGGCGTGCGCTCACCCATGCTCATCGCCTCGCCGCGATAGCCGTCGAAATCGGCCACGGTAACCGCGACGTCGGCCACCGGCACCTGCCAGGGACCCACCATCTGGTCGCGCGCCACCATCCCGGTGATGCTGCGATCACCGATCGACACCAGGAAGGTCTTGTTGGCAACCGTCGGCAACCGCAACACCCGCCCTACCGCCTCAGCGACAGTGACACCGTCCAGTCGCAGTGCCTGCAGTGACGGCTGGCTGCGCGCGACGTCACGCTGCATGCGCGGCGGCTTGCCGAACAGCAAGGACATCGGCATATCGATCGGGTTGGCGGCGAAGTGCCGGTCACCCAGTACCAGGTGCTGTTCATCGCTCGCCTCGCCGACCACCGCATACGGGCAGCGTTCGCGTTCGCAGATCGCCTCGAAGGCCGCGAGGCGGTCACGCGCCACGGCCAGCACGTAGCGCTCCTGCGATTCGTTGCACCAGATTTCCATCGGTGACATGCCGAGATCGTCGTTGGGCACCTCGCGCAGTTCGAAACGCCCGCCGCGTTCACCATCGTGCACCAGCTCGGGCAGCGCATTCGACAGCCCGCCGGCCCCGACGTCGTGGATAAACAGGATCGGGTTGTCGCCACCGTGCTGCCAGCAGCGATCGATGACCTCCTGGCAGCGTCTCTCCATCTCCGGGTTGGCGCGCTGCACCGAGGCGAAATCCAGGTCCTCTGCCGAGGTACCGGAGGCCATCGACGACGCGGCACCGCCGCCGAGCCCGATCAGCATCGCCGGACCGCCAAGGACGATCAGCGGTGTGCCGGCGGGAAACGCCTTCTTTTCGACATGACCCGCCCGGATATTGCCGAGACCGCCGGCAAGCATGATCGGCTTGTGATAACCACGCAGTTCATCACCCTGAGCCGCAGGCACTTTTTCTTCGAAGGTACGGAAGTATCCAAGCAGGTTGGGACGGCCGAACTCGTTGTTGAATGCCGCCGCACCGATCGGGCCTTCGAGCATGATGTCGAGCGCGCTGACGATCCGGCCCGGCTTGCCGAAGTCCTCTTCCCACGGCTGCACAGCGCCGGGGATGCGCAGGTTGGAAACCGAGAAGCCGCACAGCCCGGCCTTGGGTTTGGCACCGATCCCGGTCGCACCCTCGTCGCGAATCTCGCCTCCTGCGCCAGTCGCCGCACCCGGGTCGGGTGAGATCGCAGTCGGATGATTGTGGGTCTCGACCTTCATCAGGATATGGATATCCTCGTCATGCCGACCGTAGGCCCCGGTGAGGGGATCCGGGTAGAAACGGTAGCCTTCGCTGCCGCGGATCACCGCCGCATTGTCCTTGTATGCCGACAGCACATCGTCAGGTGACTTCTCGGTGGTATTGCGGATCATCGCGAACAGCGAATGCGGTTGTGCCTCACCGTCAATGGTCCAGCTCGCGTTGAAGATCTTGTGCCGGCAATGCTCCGAGTTGGCCTGCGCAAACATCATCAGTTCGACGTCGCTGGGATTGCGGCGCAGCGCACTGAAGCTCCCGACCAGGTAGTCGATCTCGTCATCCGACAGGGCCAGCCCCAGCTCGCTATTGGCCGCCAGCAGGGCGGTACGCCCCCCCTTCAACACATCGACCTGCCGGAAAGGCCGTGGTTCGGCGTGCCGGAACAGTACGGCAGCCGAGTCCAGGTCCTGCAGCACCACCTGGGTCATACGGTCGTGAAGCTGCGCGGCGATCGCGGCTCCGCCCACATGGTCGCCCGCGTCGACCCAGTAGGCGATACCACGCTCGATCCGGCGGATCTCGCTCAGACCGCAATTGTGTGCGATATCCGTGGCCTTGCTCGACCAGGGTGAGATCGTGCCTGGCCTTGGCACCACCAGAAACAGCTGCCCGTCCTCACCCGGTTCGCCATGTGCCGGACCGTATTCAAGCAGGCGCTGCAGAATACCGGCCGCGGCGTCGCTCAGATCGGCGTCGACATCCACGAAGTGCATGAACTCGGCACTAATGCGCACACCGGGTCCTGCCACCGGGACCAGGCGGTTCAGGATCTTCTGCAAACGGAAATCGGAGAGAGCGGGCGCGCCGCGCAGTATCAGCATGGGAACCCCAGAAACTTCAGCCAGGATGGCAAGCCTAAAATGATACTGCAGCGCGATCGACGCGTCAGGACGAGATCGCGAACCAACCGCTGGCCTGGTCCTGGATCAGCAGGCTGAGACAGGCACCAAGATCCGCGGACACTCCCTCCAGTGCCTGCCGCGCCAGTTCCGGCGAGTTGTTCCTCTCGCTCAGGTGCGCCGCCACCAGGTGGCGCAGCCGGCCGTGGTTGATGCGGCGCAGAAAATCCGCCGCCTGGGCGTTGTTGAGATGACCGTAAAGGCCGCCGACACGGGCCTGCAGGCTGGGTGGATACGGACCGCTGGCCAGCATATCCAGGTCGTGATTGCATTCGAGCAGCAGGGCGTCGACCCCATCAAATGCCTCAACCACGCGCGGGGTGATGCTGCCCAGGTCGGTCAACAGGCCGAGACGCTGGCCGGCATGGTCGAATACATACTGTGTGGGCTCACGTGCATCATGCGGCACCGGGACCGGCGTGATGGCCAACTCGCCAATCCGGAACCCACCAGCGTGGCCGGCAAACAGATTGAGACTGCTGATGGCGCCGAAATCCGCCGCACGCCAGGTACCGTGGGTCATCCACACCGGGATCCCGAAACGTCGCGCGACCGCACCGACGCCACGCATGTGGTCGCCGTGCTCATGGGTTACCAGGATCGCGGTCAGAGCGGTCGGGTCGAAATCAAGCCGGTGGCATCGCGACACGAATTCGCGTGCCGCGAAACCACAATCCACCAACACCCGAGTCGTCCCCGCCTCGATGACCGTCGCGTTACCGCGACTGCCGCTGCCCAGCGAGGCAAAGCGAAACGCCATCCGGGATCAGCGTATCTGCTCGTTCAACAGTGTAAGGATGCGAATCGATGTGGGCGACGCGTCCGGCTCACCCTTGTCGTTGGCCACGGTCACCACGGTGCGATCGCCATTGTCGCCGACCTTCACCTGATAGCGGTTGACCTTGTCCACATCCTTGTCGTCGCCCCAGAACTTGAGACTCGACAGCCAGCCCTCGTCGGCGTCCTCTTTCGAGGGGTCGTTGTAACGCACGTAGTAGATGCCTGCCGAGCGATCACGGTCCTCGACTGCAAAGCCGCCCCGGTCGAGTGCCAGACCGACCAGGCGCCAGGAGCGGCTGAAGGTGTCGTCGATCAGCAGCTGCGTGCCGGTGCGCGTATTAAGCAGCTGAGAACGGGTCTGCTGGCGCTGACCGCCTGCAGCCAGTTGGGCCTGGGCCCGCTCATCCAGCGCACCGAGGTACACCATCAGGCGACGCAGCATCTCGGCCTCGAGCTGCGGATCACGTTCACGCGGCACCCAGACGGTGCGTTCGGTGGTTCCACCCGAGCCCTGGATAACCTGCTCTTCCATACCGAAATGGGTCATATAGACCTCGGTCCGGCCATCCGTCGAACGCTCGAGGCGCACCCGGTACTGGTCGCGAAAACCGGTCTCGTAGAGGCCATCAAGAGTCTTGCGTATTGCGTCGGTAACGAAATCCCGACTGATATTCGCCCGGTTCTCAATCCACGCAGTGCGCATGATGCCCACGGTCGGATCCTGTTCGAGCATCAGGATGCCGGCTTCCTGCCAGAAATCGACCACGCGTTGCCAGACTTCTTCGACCGAGCCGGTAACCACCAACCACCGAGAATCACCGTCACGCCGGACTTCAATGTCCTTGACCGCCGGCAGCACACTGCCCGCCACCGCCACACGTGTGGCGTCGTCGGCACCACGCAGCTTGCGATCGGTCAGGTACTCGGAATAACTGGTCGACACGCCACCGATGCTGTCAGGCACGCTCATGCGGTCATTGATCCGGTCAGATGTCAGATCGGGCGGCACTTCAAGGTTGCGATCGGCCTGGGTCTCGCGCTTGTATTCGACCGCCTTGTCCGGCAATACGTCATCGACGTTGACGCTGCTGCAGGCAGCGATACCGACAGCAAGCAGGGCCAGAAGCGAGTTACGGGACAGCTTTTTCATCATTATCAAGGATCCTGCAGCGCCAGCCCGGAGCGGCGCGCGTTCGACGCAGTCTAAAGGATACCGGCCTGCTGCATGGCTGCACGCAGTTGCCCGTGGAAGCTTTCTGAGAACCAGGTCAGCGGCAGGCGAATACCGCGTTCGATCAGGCCCATCTCGGCCAACGCCCATTTGACCGGGATCGGATTGGCCTCGAGAAACAGGTCCCTGTGCAAACCCGCCAGGGGTGCATCCAGCTGCTCCGCCCGGGCACTGTCTCCGGCGAGTGCAGCAGCGCACATCGCGTGCATGGCAGCCGGCGCAATGTTCGCCGTGACCGAGATGTCACCATCGGCGCCGAGCAGAATGGCCTCGCGGGCCGTGGCATCGTCACCGCTGTAGACCGCGAAACCGGGCGGTGTCAGCTCTCGCAGGCGGGTGATCCTGTCGAGCTGTCCCGTCGCCTCCTTGACCCCGACGACGTTGTCGACCTGGGCGATGCGCGCGACCGTTTCGGGGAGCATGTCGACCGCCGTGCGCCCGGGCACGTTGTACAGGATCTGCGGGATGTCGACCGCCTCGGCCACCGCCTTGTGATGCAGAAAAAGCCCTTCCTGGGTCGGCTTGTTGTAATACGGCGTGACCAGCAGACAGGCATCCGCACCGGCAGCCTTGGCACATCGAGTCAGGGCAATGGCTTCTCTGGTGGAATTGGCCCCGGTACCGGCGATAACCGGGATACGGCCTCCGGCCTGATCCACCGCAACGGCAATGGCGGCACAATGTTCCTTTTCATCGAGGGTGGCCGACTCGCCCGTGGTGCCGACAGCGACGATCGCGTCGGTACCCTGCGCCACATGCCAGTCGATCAGGCGCCGGAACGCCTGTTCATCGACCCCGCCGTCGGCATGCATTGGGGTAACAATCGCGACCAGACTGCCCTGGATCATCCGCTGGCTCCGATGGAAATCAAGCGTTTGATTCTATCGCGGCGCGTTTTGGCGTGCCAAGAAACATTCAGCCGCGGCGGCGATTCGATGCCCCCATTAATATGGTCAGCTTGAGGGTGGCCGCCCGTGACAGTAGAAACAAGCGATCAGCAACGGAGATTTGAATCGGCATGAGCGAATCCGGCGAAAACGTACGCGAAATCAGGATCAACCCCATAGTCCCGACCGAGTCGGTGCTGGTCGCCACCGCCCGCGGCATGCGCCCGAAAAACGCCGAGAAACGTGTCGAACGCGATACCCGCGCGGTCGTAGAGACCTGCCCGTTCTGCCGTGGCAACGAGGAACGCACCCCACCACAGATCAAATCCTACCCGGAGGGGGATGAATGGGCGATCCGGATCGTGCCGAACCTCTATCCCGTTCTGGGTGACGACCGCGCACAGTCGAACATCGCCTTCGGCCTGCAGCAGGTGATCGACGGCTATGGCCGACACGAGGTGGTGATCGACAACGCCAGCCACGGGATCGCCCTGCACGAGATGACTCAGGTGCACCTGGCGGACCTTTTCTCGGTCTACCAGCAACGCATGGCCGAGTTGTACGCGTCTGACCGCCGCCTGAAATATGTCTTGGTGTTCAAGAACTTCGGCGCTGCCGCCGGGGCCAGCATCGCGCACACGCACAGCCAGATCATCGCCACACCGGTGGTGCCCGAAAACGTCCAGAACGAGGTCCAGCACAGCCGCGAATACCACAGGAAGCTGAACCACTGCGTGTTCTGCTCATTGATCGATGAGGCCCTGACTTATGAGGCAACGATCTACGATCGAGATTCCGGGCAGATCCGGCGCAAGATCAATGTCGGGCAATACGTCGTCGAGCGTGGCGAGCGCTTCGTCGCGATCAAACCTTTTGCCAGTCGCTTCGAGTGGGAGATCCATATACTCCCGCTGCAGCATCAGGCCGACTTTCTCAAGGCCAACCGTGACGATCTCGACGATTTCGCCCGCGTGCTGCGCCGTACGATGGCCCGTCTCGACAAGGTGGTCGGTGGCGTGCAGTACAACTTCTTCCTCCACTCGGTGCCGCATGGCAACGAGTACGACGACTGCCAGGACAGCTATCACTGGCACCTGGAGATCTGTCCACGCACCAGTATCCCGACCGGGTTCGAGCTCGGGTCGGGCCTGTTCGTCAGCACGGTCAGCCCTGAAGCAGCGGCCGAGTCCCTGCGCGACGCCGATATCGGAGACGCCTGAGGTCCACAAGCGCTTCCGCCACCACGAGGCGAGACAAGGGGCGAACGCAGCAGTACACTGGCGCCCTTCCATTTTCAGCACGCCACCCTTTGCCTGCCATGCCTGTCAAAAACAGTCACCTCGTCATTTCAGCCCTGGGAAAAGACCGTCCGGGCATCGTCAATCAGCTTTCAAAGGCGATTTACGAACTCGACTGCAACATCACCGACAGCCGCATGACGGTTCTGGGCGGTGAGTTTGCGATCCTGCTGCTGGTCTGTGGACCCTGGAATCGCCTGGCGAAACTGGAGGACCAGGTGCCGGAACTCCAGGAACGCCTGGACCTCACGATCAACACCAAACGCACCGAGGAACGGACGGGCAATGCCAATCTCCTGCCCTACGGTGTGGACGTGGTATCGCTGGATCACCCGGGGATCGTGTACAGCCTGGCCAGTTTCTTCTCGGAAAAGAACATCAATATCGAAGATATGACCACCAGTTCCTATGCGGCCGCACATACCGGAACACCGATGTTTTCGGTACGCATGAGTATCGGCATCCCGGCCGACATCCACATCGCGGCACTGCGTGACGAGTTCATGGATTTCTGTGACAGCATGAACATCGACGCGGTGCTCGAACCGATCAAGGGCTGAAACGCACAGGAGGCCTGACATCCATGGCTGACGCCGTTGTTGGCAAGAAGGTACCCGACCTGACACTCCATCTGACCGGAGATCGACGGGTGAAGCTCTCCGATTTCGCCGGCAAGCCCCTGGTGTTGTATTTCTACCCGAAGGCGAGCACACCCGGCTGCACTCAGGAAGGACTCGATTTCAGCGCTGCGATCGCGAAGTTCAGACGGCAGTCCTGCGCAATCCTCGGCGCCTCGCGCGACAGCCTCAAGGCACAGGATAACTTCAAGGCCAAACAGTCGTTTGCGTTCGACTTGGTATCGGACGGCGATGAAGCGCTGTGCAACGCCTTTGGCGTCATCAAAATGAAAAACATGTATGGCAAACAGGTGCGCGGCATCGAACGCAGCACCTTTCTGATCGGCGCCGACGGTGTGTTGCGACAGGAATGGCGTGGCGTGAAGGTCAAGGGCCATGTCGAGCAGGTGCTCGATGCCGTCAAGGCCCTGAACAAGTAACCCCTCCCCCCAAGATTCCACCCTGCGGAGCACCATGGGCATCAAATCGCGCCACGACAAGAAGATCTTCATTCTCGACACCAACGTGCTGATGCACGACCCGACCTCGATCTTTCGCTTCGCCGAACACGATATCTTCATCCCGATGGTGGTCCTCGAGGAGCTGGACCGGGCCAAGAAGGGCACGTCGGAGGTTGCGCGCAACTCGCGCCAGGTCAGCCGCTTCCTCGACGAACTGATGACCTCTGCATCCAAGCAGGACATCGACTCCGGACTGCCCCTGCCGTGTACCGCGAAGTTCCGCAACGACGTGGTCGACAGCACCGATTGCGGCCACCTGTTCTTCCAGACCCAACTGCAACCCAAGCAGCTGCCACAGACCCTGCCCGGCAATACGCCGGACAACAACATCCTCGGCACCGCCCTGGCACTGGCCGAGATGGCGCCGAAGCGTCATGTCACCCTGGTATCGAAGGACATCAACCTGCGAATCAAGGCAGCGGTGATCGGCATCCACACCGAGGACTACCACAACGACCAGGTCCTCGACGATGTCAACCTGCTGTACAGCGGCGAATCGGAGCTGCCTGGCGATTTCTGGGAGAGCCACAGCAAGGACATTGACTCATGGCAGGAGGATGGACACACCTACTACCGGGTCAAGGGGCCCGACACGGCCAAGTGGTATGTCAATCAGTGCCTGTACATGGAGGGCGAACAGCCGTTCGAGGCGGTCGTCCGCAGCAAGGACGGCGACGACGCAATCATAGAGATCGTCAAGGATTTCCGCTCCAGCAAGCACGCGGTTTGGGGCATCAGTGCACGCAATCGTGAGCAGAACTTCGCACTCAACCTGCTGATGGACCCATCGATCGATTTCGTCACCCTGCTCGGTACCGCCGGTACCGGCAAGACGCTGCTGGCGCTGGCCGCCGGCCTTGCCCAGGTCCTCGACAAAAACCGCTTCCGCGAGATCATCATGACCCGCGTCACCGTGCCGGTCGGCGAAGACATCGGCTTCCTGCCAGGTACCGAGGAGGAAAAGATGACGCCGTGGATGGGAGCCCTGATGGACAACCTCGAGGTCCTGACGCAGACAGAGGGTGGCGAGTGGGGCCGCGCGGCCACCGACGACCTGTTGCGCTCACGGATCAGGATCCACTCCCTGAACTTCATGCGCGGACGCACCTTCCTGAACAAATACATCATTCTCGATGAGGCGCAGAACCTCACGCCGAAACAGATGAAGACGTTGATCACGCGCGCCGGGCCGGGGACCAAGATCGTGTGCCTGGGCAACGTCGCACAGATTGACACGCCTTACCTGACAGAGACCACGTCGGGCCTCACCTATGTGGTGGACAGATTCAAGAACTGGCCGCACGGCGGACATATCACGCTGCTGCGCGGTGAGCGCTCGCGTCTGGCCGATTTCGCCTCGGAGGCACTGTAAGACACGAGACGCTGTCCGGCGTCAGGCAGCCGAGGCGTTGGCGACGTGCTCCCTGAGCGCCTGTTCGGCGACCTGATAGGCAGCTTCGACGGCGCGGAACGCAGCCGACGCTTCAGACAGGTTGCCACCCCGCGCCAGTCGCTCCGCCTCGCGCGCCAGCTCCGAAAGTTGCATGGCACCGACATTGGCGCTGCTGGATTTGAGTGAATGCACCGGGTTGACCAGCGCCTCGACGCTGCCCCGGTCGATCGCCGCGTGCCCATCAGCAAGCAGTTTCGGCGCATTGCGCAGATAGGTGCGCAGCAGACTCAGATAGTCGTCTTCCATGATCTCCTGCAGTTCACGCAGTACGCCCTCGTCGAGAACCGGATTCATCACCTTCTCCTGCTCCTGTTTGACCGGTGCATTCAGGGCCGCCCGCTGAGGCAGCTTCGCCGCTGCTGTGATCCAGCCGGCAACACAGTTACGCAATTCGTCGAGACTGACCGGCTTTGCCAGGTAGTCATCCATACCCGCATCGATGCACTTCTCGCGGTCGCCCTCCATCGCGTTCGCCGTCATTGCGATGATCGGCGTCGGCGCACGGCCCTCGCCTTTCTCACGCTGCCGGATCCTGCGCGTGGCCTCGTAACCATCCATCACCGGCATCTGGCAGTCCATGAAAATGATATCGAAGCGCTGGCTGTCGAACTGTGACAAAGCCTCGCTGCCATCAGTCGCAGACACGCAACCCAGGCCCAGCTTCGACAGGGCCTTGCGCACCACACCCAGGTTCACCGGATTGTCCTCGACCAGCAGCACCTGGCCGGAAAACTCGCCGCCCCTCACCACTTCAGGCATCTCGTCGAGAGAGACGTCCCACGCCGAGACGTTCAGGTCATCATAGATCTCTTCCGGCCTGAGTTCCGGATTTCCGAAATGGCGACTCTCGACATCGAACAGGCGGTGCAACACCCGCCGCAGCGGCTCTGGACGCAGCGCATCGGTCAGCACCAGTACGCCGAATTCACGTTTGATCTTCTGCGCCAGCGCGTCCGAGCGCACGGCAACGACAATGTTGATGCGTTTGAGGGCATCGACACTGCGTATCTCGGCCAACAAGCCGGGTAAACGATGTTCGATACCGGTGCCATCGATCAACACCAACTCGTAGACCCAGCTGTCACCCAGCATTGCCGAGGAGCGCAGCTTGGATACCGCATCCGCAGGTTCAATCGTGGCCTCTTCGACCACCCCCCAACTGCGCAGATTCTGTGCAACGCGCGCTGCATTCTCGGCATCCGCTATCAGGGTAAGGATACGTACCCCCTGCAGGTTGCGACGTGCCGAAGGCACCTCCATCACCGATTTGCGCAACGGCACCAGGAACCAGAACGTCGAACCCTGCCCAGGGGTCGAGCGCACACCGATTTTGCCGCCCATCAGTTCGACCAGGCGCTTGCAGATGACCAGCCCGAGACCGGTACCACCATGCTTGCGCGTGGTCGAGGCATCCGCCTGGGTGAACGACTGAAACAGACGATCGGCGGTCTCCATCGACATACCGATGCCGGTGTCGGCCACCGCAAACAGCAACTCGACCTCCTTCTGGCTCGTCTGACCACGTGACACCTCCACCCGGATGCCGCCTTCCTCAGTGAACTTGATCGCGTTGCTCACCAGGTTGATCAGGATCTGCCGCAGGCGAATCGGGTCGCCGCGCACCACGTGAGGCACGCTTTCGGCGACACTCGCACTCAGCTTCAGGTTGTGATTGCGCGCACTGCCGCTCATCAGCTCTGTTACCGAGCCGACCAGATCGCGGACATCGATCTCAATCGACTCCAGCTGCAGCTTGCCGGACTCGACCTTGGCGAAGTCGAGGATGTCGTTGATGATGCGCAACAGGTGCCGAGACGAACTCTGTGCGGTACGAACCAGCTTTTGCTGCTCGCGGTTGAGTGGTGTATCACGCAGCATCTCGAGGATCGGCAGGATGCCATTCAGCGGTGTACGGATTTCGTGGCTCATGGTGGCCAGAAATTCGGTCTTGGCGCGATTGGCGCCTTCCGCGAGATTGAGGATCTCGGCCAGCTCGGCCTCGAGGGAATGATGCTGCTCCTCCGCCTGCGCCAGCTGGCCATGGGCGTCAGCGACCTGATTCTGCAACTCCGCCGCCTCGAAGCGCAGGCAATGTACCTCGCCTTTGGTCAGGTCGACACGGCGCACGTACACGGCCGCCATCAACGCCAGAAAGCTGAGCGACACCCAAAGCCCCAGGGGCAGCAGGAAGGCGTTCACACCATACTCCGGGTAGATCACGAAGCCGGCGGTGAACAGCAGCTGCACTGCCAGTTGCATCGACACACCAGGCAACCACGACAGCGTTGGTAGTAGCGAGACCGACAATGCCAGCGAGGCGATGACGAGAAGCGTGAGGGACGGCGGCTGCCCACCCATCGCGATCGCCGAGGCGAATGCCCATGCGGTGCTGCTGAGTGTCATCACCGCCACCACCGTCAGGCGCCAGCGGGTAAGAAAACGGCGGCTGAGCAATTGCCCGCCCAGCAAAGGTCCGCCGAATGCGGCAGCCAGCGCAGGTGCCGCGGCCCAGATCAGCCAATAGCTGTCAAGGCGCGTAGCCGCAGTACCCAACCAGGCGACCAGCGCCACGAGCAGCAGCAGTACACCGCCGGCCAGGCCGGCCAGGCGCGCGCTGTGTTTCAGGCTCTCGATACCAATCAGTCCCTGAAGGGCATAGTCCCCGGCAACCACTTGCGGCTCTTCCGGCCGGGGCTGTCCGTCTAAAGGGCTCACGTGGTAGGTCGTCTCCATGTTTGAAAGCAGGCGGCGCCTGCCTCATTATTTAATTGAAACAGCGCGTTGGCCTGTATCATTGTGGCAGAACGCAAACAGATAGCATATCGTTGCCGCGGGGCTCTTCATGCCGTCCCGGCGCGTTCCGGGAGTTTCATTTCTTGCCACCAGCACTGGGGTACTGTTCGCAATGGCGCCACCGCCGGTCGATATCGAAGCAAATCAGTCACAGGAGCGCGACGCGTTCATCGGTCAGCTGCCGAAACGCATCGCGGCGATAGAGGATATCTGGGCCAAGTTGACCGGCACCGCCTGGGATGCCGCGCAGCTGGAAGCGCTGTATGACAGGGTCCGGGAGATCTCCGAGTACAGCAAGGCCCATTCGCTGTTCCAACTGAACGAGAGCGTGTTCTCGCTCGAGGTCTACCTGAGCTCGTTCGTCGGTTCGGATATCAGCCCCGGGAGTGCGCAGATCGATGCGATTTCCGGCCTGGTGCGTGCATTGAAGACAGCCGCAACCATGACCACCCCCACCGGCCATGATGACGAACCGGCGTCGGGCGAGATCAGCGTTTTCGTACTGGGCGGCAAAGGCGACCTGACCGCTGAGCTCACGAGCGCCTTGCGTGACCGCGGCTGCGAAGTGCAGCACTTTCGCGATACGGACTCGTTGTTACGGCAGTTGCAGGAACACGCACCGCGCGTCATCGTCGCCGACACCGTGATGCTGCCGGAGATGCCGCCCCTGTCGGCCGAACTGGTACGCCTGCGCAGCCACATGTCGATCAACATCCCGTTGATATTTGTCAGCAACTCGACCGCGCTGCAGCTTCGCGTCGACGCGATCCGGGCCGGCGGTGACGGCTACCTGGTCTCGCCACTCGACGCCGCCGCAGTGGCGGCGCAGATTCGTGCCGCCGCTTCGCCCGACCAGCAGAGACCGTATCGGGTGGTGGTGGTCGAGGACGATCCGACACAGGCCGACTTCGCCGGCTCCATACTCCGAAAGGCAGGAGTCGAGGTGTTGCAGGTGACCGAACCCGTAAAGGTCATCGAGAGCCTGAGAACGTTCAAGCCCGACCTGATCCTGATGGACATCTATATGCCCGAGGTGAACGGGATCGAGCTCACGACGATCATCCGTGATCACCAGGAATTCGTCGCGATACCCATCGTTTTCCTTTCCGGCGAGCAGAATGCGGACAAGCAACTCGATGCGTTGAGTGTCGGCGGTGACGACTTCATTGCCAAACCGATCCGTCCCAAGCATCTCCTGGGTATCGTGCAGACGCGGATCAGGCGGGCGCGCCAACTGCTCAGTGCCACGGGCCAGCCGCCGAAGCATGATCGGGTCACCGGCCTTTTTTCACGTCAGCACTTTCTCGACCGTGTCGCCAAACAGATCGACGGTGCCGCCGACGAGGGACAGGCAGGCGTACTGCTGGTACGCCCCGACAGTCTGCCGACACTGCAAAAACAGATCGGTGTTGGCGGCGTCGATCACCTGATGTCGGAGTTCGGCGCAATCCTGGCCGGGCAAATCACGGATACCGACCTGGCGGCACGGATCGACGAAAGCACGTTTGGCGTACTGCTGCGACGTGACTCGGCGGACCACTTGGTCCACCTGGCCGAAGCGATCCTGCGGAACATCGGGGGGCTTGAGTTTTCGAATCAGGTCAGTACGACCGCCAGCATCGGTCTGTGTTTCATCGACGACCGGCTGGAGGACGCCAACGGTATCGTCAGTCGCGCCGCTACCGCTTGCGAGGAAGCCGGCAGGCACGGTGGCAACCGCGTGCACACTCACCGCGCGGATGCAGACAGCCAGGAGATCCTGGCCGCCCCGGAAGACAACCTGAGCCAGCGCATCAAGGCGACACTGCACGAAAATTCATTCAGCATCCTTTACCAACCGATGCTGGACCTGCAGACGCGTGGCAGTGAGACCTATGAAATCGTCCTGCGCATGGCGAACGCACAGGGCGATCTGATTGGTGACCGGCAGTTACTCGAGGCCGCCGAGGTGGCCGGAGTCTGCGCCGAACTGGATCGCTGGATACTCGAACGTGCGATTGACATCCTGAAGCAGCGGCGCGAATCCGGCCGCCGTACGCGTATCTTCGTGCACCAATCGTCGCACAGCGCGCTGGACGTCAACCTGCCGGCGTGGCTGCTTGGCCGTCTGCGCAGCAAGCAGGTGGTCGGCACCGGGCTGGTCGTGGACTTCCGGCTGCCGGACCTGTCGCAGGATCTCAAGACTGCGCAGCAGAACATCAAGGCCCTGCGTGATATGGATGTCGATGTCTCGCTGTCTCGGTTCCCCGAGAAAGAAGCGGCATTCAAGGT
The DNA here is from genome assembly GCA_024235315.1 of Chromatiaceae bacterium. Classification (GTDB taxonomy): domain Bacteria; phylum Pseudomonadota; class Gammaproteobacteria; order Chromatiales; family Chromatiaceae; genus Thiosocius. The sequence continues at coordinate 423,230 of JACKMP010000001.1, forward strand.
CCTTCGTTTCCTGCAGGCCGGCTACATCAACATTGCGCCGCGACTGCTCAAGGCCGACCGCGAGACGATCGGCAGCGTGATCCGCCAGGCCCACGACGCGTCGGCCAAGGTGATCGTATCCAACGTCGATGATCCAAGGAGTATCGATCTTCATTGGTCGTCGGGTGCTGATTTCCTGCAGGGCAACTTCATCCAACGGCCCCTGGAAAACATGGATTACGATTTTTCTCAGGTCGTGATCTAGACGGGCGTGCTGCAAACGGACCAGAGCAAGGGCTTCGCTGCCCGGTTTCCCGCCATCGCTGCCGATGCTTCGTTGATGAGGGCGCTGACAGGCATCGCGCTCTCAGTCGACCTCGAATGCGGACAGAACATCTGCCACGAAGGCGACCTGTGCAGCCATCTGGCCCTGGTCACCCGGGGATCGGCACGCGTGTTCAAGCTTGCCGAATCGGGTCGCGAGATCACCCTGTACCGCGTCGAGCCCGGTGAATGCTGCATTCTCACGGCATCCTGCATGCTGAGCGGACGCACGTTTCCCGCCAGTGCCACCGTCGAGTCCGATCTGAATGCGATACTGATCCCCGGTTCACAGGTGATCCGCTGGATGTCCGACTTCGAGACATGGCGGCGTTTCCTGTGGGACCTGCTGGCAGGGCGGCTGGGCGACGTGATCAGCCTGGTCGAAGAAGTCGCGTTCAGGCGCATGGATCAGCGCCTCGGCGAATACCTCGCAAGCTACGCACTGAACCAGGGACCGGTCCTGCAGACGACACATCAACAGATTGCTGCCGAACTTGGAACCTCGCGCGAGGTGGTAAGTCGGATGCTGAAGGACTTCGAACAACGCCGCCTGCTCCGGCTGAGCCGCGGCCGCATCGAACTGGGCAACCCGGAGGCCCTGCGCAATATCGGCGCCCAGTGTGATTAAGTCACAGACGTGCGGGGGCGAATCACCTAACCTTCCCGCGTCACATCGTTAACTTGAACAGACCGGGAGAATGAGCATGACCAAGAATATGGGTGGAATCGATCGGGGTTTGCGCCTTGTCGTGGGTATTGCCCTGTTGGTTTGGGGCTACATGGCGCAGAACTGGCTGGGCGCGATCGGCCTGGTGCCATTGTTCACGGCGGCACTCGGCTGGTGCCCGGCCTATCTGCCGTTCGGCATCAAGACCAGCAAGAACTGATCGCCGGATCGACAGGGTGATGCCGTCGGTGTCACCCTGTCACAATGCACTGAGCACCGGCTTGCGTGTCGGCCAGGCTCGCAGCACCGCATTCACCAGGGTTGCCAAGGGGATGGCGAAGAACACCCCCCAGAATCCCCACAGACCACCAAACACCAGGATCGCAACGATGATCGCGATTGGGTGCAGGTTGACGACCTCGCCGAACAGCAACGGCACCAGTACGTTGCCGTCGAGCGCCTGAATAATCAGATAAGCGACCGTCACCCAGACGAAATCCGGCCCCCATCCCCACTGGAACCACGCGACCAGCACCACGGGGAAAGTCACCACCGTGGCACCAACGTAGGGCACCACCACCGACAGGCCGACCAGTACCGAGAGCAGCATCGCGTACTGCAGTCCGAAGAACGAAAACGCCAGCAGCGTCGCCGCCCACACGATGATGATCTCCCAGAACTTACCACGCACATAGTTGGCGATCTGCCGATCGACCTCGCGCCACACCATATCGGCGAGCCCGCGTTCGCCCGGCATGAAGCCGCCAAACCAACCCATGATGATGTCCTTGTCCTTCAGGAAGAAGAACACCAGCATCGGCATCAGTACGAGATAGACGAGAATCGTGAGTACACCGACGACCGACGACACCGAGACACTGAGCACCTGCTGACCGTAGCTTCCGATTTCACGCCTGATACCGTTCAGGATCTCCTCGGCCTGGGTCGGCGAAATCACGTCGGGGAAACGTTCCGGCAATGCCATCAGTGCGTTCTGACCCACCGAGATCATGTTCGGCAACTGCTGCACCAGTTCCGTCACCTGACGCGACAACAGCGGCATCAGTCCGAACAGCACCAGCCCAAGAAACAGCACGAACGCCAGGAATACGATCGTGGTGGCCAACCAGCGTGGAATACCCCTGTCTTCAAGCACCACCACCAGACCTTCGAGCAGGTAGGCGATCACGGCACTGGCCAGCACGGGCGCAAGCATGTCTCCCATGGTGAGGATGACCGCAAAACCAATCACCAGCACGAGCGTCAGGAATACGATCTGGGGATCTGAGAAGGTTCTTTTGAACCAGTCGGTGATAAGTCGCATGGTACCGCTCGATTATTCAGACGGCGATTTTACGCGTTCGTAGTGGCGGCGGAAAACGACTTCTAATTCGTCGATCACCTCTACGGCCGGTTTGCCCTGCATCACATGGGCCGTCATCAACGCAGATGTCTCGTGCAGGAGCTCGTCCCTGTCGAGCATGTGAAAGGTTGCGGAAAGACGCCGTATGGCGGCGATGACACTCTCTGATTCCGGACGCTCGATATCGGCCGGCACCGCCTGCGGTGCCGGCGATCCGGTATCCGCCACGCCACGTTCGACAAGGAACTCGGCGTAGCTCAGCAGGCTGTCCTGTGCTGCCGGGGAAAGCGCACGAAACAGTTTCAGCAGACGCTGCTGAGCAGGCGGCAGGTGCACCTTGGGCGGCAACATGCTTCAGATCCCTGCTTACGCTTACCGGCTATTTCGCACGGTGTTCCTCGCAGTAGGCGCGGGCAAATTCAAGCAGTTCCTCCATCACGCGCACACGAAACTTCTGTTTCTGGTGGACGAAGGAGAATGGGCGCTCGAGCGGCGGGTCGAGTTCGATGGCCACCAGCGTGCCCAGGCGAAGTTCCTTCTGGATGGTCGCGTTGGACACCACCGATATACCCATGCCCGCTTCCACCGCGCCCTTGACAGCCTCCGGGCTGCCCAGCTCCATCGCCACGTTCATACAGGTGTTGCAATCGGGCGAGGTGTTCATGTACTCAGCGATCACCTCGCGCGTACCGGAACCCTCTTCGCGGCAGATGAACGGGTACTCGAGCAGTTCGTCCAACGTGATCCGCTTTCGATCCGCCTTGGGATGCCCGGGAGGCACGATGGCGACCAGGTTATCGCGGCGACACTCGTCGACCACCAGGTTCTTGTTGCTGACCGGCGCCTCGACCACGCCCAAATCGATCGTGTTGTTCTCGACCATCGACACAATGCCGTCGGTATTCGACACTTTGAGATGGATGCTGACATCCGGATACTTGGCACGAAAATCACCCAGCAACGCGGGAAGCATATATTCGGCGATGGTCGTGCTGGCGCCGATTGTCAATGAGCCACTGATCTCACCGGTCATCTCGCGAACCGCGTTCTCCATCTCGCCGTACAACTCGAAAATCTTGTCGGAATACTGAAACACGCGAGCACCCGCCTCGGTGAGACTGATCCGGTTGTGCGTACGATCGAACAGCCGTGTATTGAAATACTCTTCGAGCTGCCGCACCTGAAAGGTCACGGCCGGCTGGGTCATGTGTAAGGTCTCGGCCGCCTTGGTAAAGCTCAGAAGCCGCGCCACTGTGTGGAAGACTTGCAACCGACGATCGGCCATGGATCAAATACTCTCAGTGGATCAATAAGCGAGCTTTATATTATAGCCAGTTAATAAAGCCAAGTCTGCCGGGCGAATACACTCACACAAACATCCCCTTGCTACGATTCGCTGGACAGCAGTGTGCAGACTGAAATAGCCTGCAAAAAATCATGGTTTCGCGCTGGGGCAAACGCGCCAAGGGCTGAAGGAGAGGAAATGGCAAAAGACCTTGTTCGATGGACGTCCGTCGTGTGTTTCGCGCTGCTGTTGGGGGCCGGTTCAAGCGCCTTTGCAGCCGGCTACAAGCTCCCGGAGTCCTCAGTCAATGCAACCGCACTTTCAGCCGCCAATATCGCAAACGCGACCGGTCCGGATGCCTCCTACTACAACCCCGCGGGGATGGCACTGAATACCGGCGGTGGCGCCATCAGCGGTGACTTGACCCTGGTACACCTGCCCAGCATCAAGTTCAGCGGCACACAGAATCCGCCGCTCGCACCACCCAACACCAATGCCAGTGATCGCAGTGAGATCGAAAACATACCGGTACCGACGTTTCACTACGTCAGCCCGTACGTCGGCGACGCCCGGTTCGGCCTATCGATCGTCGCGCCAGGCGGATTGTCAAAAAGGTGGTCAGGATACGGTGCCCGCTCGGCGGAGGAATTTACGCTTAAGACCATCGAGGTCAATCCGACGATCGGCTATCGGCTGTCCGACAAACTGGCTATCGGTGCTGGCTTGCGGATGGTCTACAGCGAAGGCGTGGTCAAAAGCCGTGTACCCGGTTCGATATTCCGCGACCTGGAGGGAGACTCGGTCGATTTCGGATACAACCTCGCGATTCACTATGAACCCACCGATATGCTCGCCCTGTCCGCGACCTACCGTTCGAAGATCGATCTTACGGTAGAGGGTGACGCCCGGCTTGGCTCCGGTCCGGTCACGTTATATAACGGTTCCGCCGCAGTCACCGTCCCGCTACCCGCCTCGCTGGCCTTGGCAGCGGCGGTCGATGTCCGATCCGATACGACGGTCGAGTTTGTCTTCGAACGCACTTACTGGTCGTCGTACGAGCAGCTCGATTTCAACTACGGTGCGCCGATTGCGCCACCACTGCAGCCTTTCTTCGACAACCCGATCGCCAAGAACTGGCAAGACTCCAACACCTTCCGCCTGGGGATCACGCACCATCTGAATGATCGATGGACCCTGATGGGCGGATTCGCCATAGACGAATCACCTGCGCCGCCGAAAACGATAGGTTTCGAACTACCGGAGTCGGACGGCAAGATCATCTCGGCGGGTGCCCGCTATCGTGCGTCGAAACAGCTCGAGTTCGCGGGTGCTGTCCTGTATGCGAAGCGCGACGACCTGAATCTCACCGCAACCGCAAACGACAATGCGCTGACCGGCACCTTCAGCGATGCCGGTGCTCTGCTGGTGACGGTGGGAGTGCAATACAACTTCCAATAACGCGGGCGAGATCCCGAAAAAGAAAACCCCCGCTTTCTGGCGGGGGTTTCTTGTGCATGCAGCAGCCGTCGATTCAGATATACAGACAAATATCCGACTGGCCGGCAAACTCGAAGAACCGAGCCGCACCGGCAAATTCCACACCTTCAATGAAGGCGGCCGGATCCATGTCGAAAAGGTCGACGGTCATCTGGCAGGCAATCAGGCGGACCTCGGCCTCCTGGCAGAGCTCGCGCAGCTCCTCCAGGCTGGCCACACCCTTGCTCGCCATTTTCTTCTTCATCATCGAGGTCATCACCGACTCCATGCCCGGCAACGCCGTCAACAGGGTCGGGAACCACTTGTCCATACCCATCGGCATCGGCATGCCGGGGTTACCCAGCGGGGAGACCTTGAGATCCAGGTCCTTCTTTAGCAACTGCAGGCCGTAGAAGGTAAAGAAGATTTCCGTCTCATACCCGAGGGCCGAGGCCGTCGAGGCCAGAATAAAGGGCGGATAAGCCCAATCCAAAGTACCTTTGGTTGCGATGATGGCAAGTTTTTTCTCATCCATCTCTGCACCCTCCTCACATCAGGAAGTGAATGTGCCGCTGACCAGAAATCAGGCTTTCTTGATCAGGAACTGGAACTTGCCGCCTTCTTCTTTCGATTCCATCAGCTCGTTGCCGGTCTGGCGCGCAAAGGCCTCGAAATCCTTAACGGAACCCGGATCGGTGGCAATGATATGCAGTACCTTGCCAGACTCCATGCCGGCCAGGGTTTTCTTGGCACGCAGGATCGGGAGCGGGCAGTTCAGGCCACTTGCATCCAGTTCTTCGTCGAAATCAGCCATTGGCAACCTCCAGTATGCTCTGTCGTAATTGTCGTGGTAAAAAGTGGTTAATCCTTATATTCGAAGCGTCTAAGAAACGCAAGGATCACATCATGCGCGCACGCTGCTGCTGCGGCGCAGCAATTTCGAACCCCTGGCGCGCCCAGGAGATGATGCCGCCGCGCAGGTTAAGCACATTGCCCACGCCCTGCTGGCCAAGGAAATTACAGGCGTGATAAGAACGTGCACCACTGCGACAATAGAGCACCACGTCCCTGTCTTTAGGCAGGTCGTGCATACGCAAGGGTATAAGATGCATCGCCAGATGCTCGGCATTGGGCAGGATACCCTGAGCAACCTCGGCGTCGCTGCGAATGTCAATCAGTGCGATATCTTCGCCGGCGTCGATGCGCGACTTGAGTTCTGCCGCATCAATTTCTTTCACGAACATCGCGACCTCACAAATTTGTGTGGGAAAAAGCAATCGGCTTAGTATATTATGATTTCCTCATATAGTCAATGCGACGATACTCCTGCGACATAAACAGCGGCGGTTGATCAGGCCCATGGAACACCTACCGATATTCCTTTCTGTAAAAGATCAGTTCTGCGCCGTGATCGGCGGCGGTGAAATCGCGACGCGCAAAGTGTCCCTGCTGCTGCGTGCCGGGGCCCACGTCCAGGTGATCGCACCCGGGCTCTGCCCCAATCTCGCCAAGCTGCGTGACGAAGGGCGGATCGAACACCTGGCACGCCCCTTCCAGACCGGTGACATAGACGAGGCTTACCTGGCGATAGCGGCAACTGACGACCCGACGGTGAACCATGCGGTGGCGGCAGCCGGGCGCTTGCTGAACATCCCGGTCAACGTGGTCGACCACCCGGAGGACGGCAGTTTCATCATGCCGTCGATCATCGATCGCTCACCGGTCATCGCGGCGATCTCGACCGGTGGCGCCTCGCCGGTGCTCGCACGCCTGATCCGCGCACGGCTGGAATCTGTGATCCCCGCCGGCTACGGTCGCCTTGCCGAGTTGGCCGGTCAGTTTCGTGAGCGGGTCAAGCAGGCGTTCACCGACCCTGCCGACCGGCGCCGCTTCTGGGACCGCGTGCTCCAGGGCGGTGTCGCAGAGCGTGTGTTCTCCGGCCACATGCGTGAGGCCGAGGTCCTGATGGAGCAGGAACTCGGCAACGGGGCGTTGCAGCACGGCATGGGCGAGGTCTATCTGGTCGGAGGCGGCCCGGGCGACCCGGACCTGCTGACTTTCCGCGCATTGCGCCTGATGCAACAGGCCGACGTGGTCGTTTACGACCGCCTGGTGGCCAAAGCCGTGCTCAACATGACGCGCAGCGATGCCGAACGCATCTATGTAGGCAAAGAACGCGACAATCACGCCATGCCGCAGGAAGAGATCAACCAATTACTGGCCGATCTGGCCAAGCAGGGCCGGCGCGTGCTGCGCCTGAAGGGCGGCGACCCGTTCATCTTTGGTCGGGGCGGTGAAGAGATCGATACCCTGGCCAGTCAGGGCGTCCCGTTCCAGGTGGTACCCGGCATCACCGCTGCATCCGGTTGCGCCAGTTATGCCGGGATCCCGCTGACCCACCGCGATTACGCCCAGTCGGTCACCTTCGTCACGGGGCACCTGAAAGACAATACGATGAACCTGAACTGGCATCAGCTGGCCCAGCCGAACCAGACGGTCGTTTTTTACATGGGTCTTAAGGGTCTTCCGGTGATCAGCCGCGAGCTGCAGGCGCACGGCATGTCTGGTGACACACCAGCGGCCCTGGTACAACAGGGCACCACCCACCAACAACGCGTATTTACCGGCACCGTTGCATCCCTGCCCGCAATCGTTGAGCGCGAGCAACCGGTACCGCCGACCCTGATCATCGTTGGCGAGGTGGTACAACTGCACGGCAGACTGTCGTGGTTCGATGCCACCGGTGAGTCCATGCAGGAAGCGGCGTCCACCGCCGAGCACTGACCAGCAGCGGCCTACGCGTCTCTCGGGCGCAGCTGGTCGTCGCGCAGCTTGGGCGTGAAATAAGCATCCGCGTCATCGAGATCGACCGCGGCACCCGCGTGATCCACCAATGGCTGCTCGTAGTCCTTCCACCCACGCAACCCGGTCTTCAACGATGCGACATCCCTGTAACCGAGCAGCAGCATCGAGTTGGCGGCCAACACGCTGCGGTAGCCGGAACGGCAGACCACGATCACTTCCCGGTCACGCGCCCGCACCAGTTCGGGCTCGGTCTCCTCGTAGTCCCACTCACAGGCCGATTCGAGGATGCCGCGCGGCACGTTCATCGACCCTGCAATATGCATGGCATCGAACTCATAGGGCTCACGAACGTCGACAAGCAGAAGATCCGGGTTCTGCTGCAGGCGCTCTTCCAGGTCCCAGGGCATCAGCTCCCTGACGTCCTTCAGGCAGTCACTGACCAATTGCAAAAATTTCTTCATCTGTACATCTACTGCCAATCAGGCCCGAAAGTTTCCGTCGTAGTCATTGCCGCGACCGCACAGGTTCTGCTCCACCGCAATCACCGCGGCTTCGACGCGCGAATGCACATCGAGCTTGCGCAGGATGGCCTTGACGTGGAGTTTCACGGTCCCGTCAGAGATACCGAGATTGCGCGCGATCACCTTGTTGCTCTGGCCATCAGCCAGATGGCACAGGATCTCAAGTTCGCGAGGCGTTAGTTCCGCCAGTGCACGGTAAGTGGGTGTACTGGTGGCCATGTCACCCTGTACCGCCTTGGCCAAGACGATCGTCAGTTCCGGCGCGACCACGGTCTGGCCAGCGACGATGTCGTTGAGCGCCTTGATCAGGTCGTCGGGCTCCATGTCCTTGAGCAGGTACCCCCGGGCACCGTTCTGCAGCGCGTTCACGACATCGTTCTCATCGCGACTGGTGGTAAGCATGACCACAGGCATGCGCACCTCGCGTCGCCGCAGTTCCTGAAGAACCTCCAGGCCGTTCATCACCGGCATACGCATGTCCAGCAGGACCACGTCCGGCGACTGCTCGGTGGCCCAGTCGATGCCCTGCTGGCAGTCACCGACGGCGGCCACGACCTCGATACCGCGACGCTCCAGCAGTTCGCTCAGCCCCATGCGGAACAGTGCATGGTCATCGATCATCAAGACACGCATCAAATAATCCAGCGCCGGTCCGGCCTGCGGCCCGTCAGTTGCGGTTGATAGGTCAGTTCCACCCGGGTGCCCTCACCCACCTCGCTTTCGATTCGAAGATTACCACCCAGACGGCGCGCCCGCTCTTCCATGATCGACAGACCGATATGTTCGCCTGGCCTGCCACGCTTCGCTGAATCCTCGAAGCCGACACCGTCGTCCTCGATCAACAGGCAATAAGGACCGCTGCTTCGGCAACTCAGCAGCACACGCACCGTGTGCGCATGTGCATGCTTGCGGATATTCGCCAGGCACTCCTGGGCCACCCGCAACATCTGCATCTCCTCCGCGGAGGACAGCTGGGGCTCGCGGCATTCGTTCTGAAAAAGCACATGGATGCCGGTCTCGCGCCCGAACCGCTCGACCAGTTTCTCCAGCGCCGATACCAGTCCGCGTTGATCGACTGGCGCACGAAAGCTGTTGAGCAGTTCACGCAGCTCTATATGCGCCTCATCGAGGCCGGCACGGATGCGCTGCGCATCCTTGGTCACCGCGTCGCTGCCACCTTCCTGGGTCAGCAGATCCTCGAGCAGACGCACCTGGAACCGCAGACTGGCAAGTGTCTGCGCGAGTGAATCGTGCAACTCATGGGCCAACGACGTACGCTCTTCCATGATCGACAGTCGACGTGCCTCGAAATCGGAGCGTTGCTTGGCGACCGCCATCCCGAGGTGGCTGCCAATGGTCTGCAACAGCTCGAGGATGTCCTCACGGCCGGAGATTCCCGGCTTGCGCACCGCAATGTAATACATGCCCAGCAGCTCACCGTGGTAATCGAGTGGCACCGAGACCATCTCGATGTCGTCCTGTCCAAACATCACCCGCCGCAACTGCTTGACGCAATGTCTCGCCGGGTTGTCGCACAACACATCACCGGGCGACAGCGCCTTGCCGCACACACAGAGCGCCAGAGGCAGCATCTCGCGTTCGCGCAGTACTTCATTGCTGATCCCGATCGAGCCGACCACACGCATGGTGCCGTCCGGTTGTTCGAGTCGCACCGTGGCCGCCAGGCCGTTGACCATCTCCTTGAGTACGCGCAGGAACCGCAGCAACAGCTGTTCGAGATCCTGTGCCTGATTCACGCTGGCGGCGACGTCGTACAGAATCTTCAGCGATGCGGTCTTCTGTGCCAGCCGCGTGGTGTGCCGCGACACCCGGCTGTCCATGTCTTCATACAGATCGCTCAGTTCTTCGTTCAGGCTGTCGAGATCCAGAACCATCGCCCGCAACACTCCGGCATCGTTCAGTGACAGCGTCGCCCCCGGCTCCCCGGAACACACCTTGGATACCGAGTCCTCAAGGCGTGCCAGCGGTTCGATCAACTCACGACGCAGCCGGTAAAGCGCCAGGCCGAATGCCAGAAGCGAGCCGCACAGGGCCAGCACCATTACCCGCAGCAATGCCGCCGAATCCCAACCCCCGGTGATCAAAAGGACAGTGGCCCCGAACATCAACAGCAGACCCAGCCCCAGCGACAGCAGCGGCACTGCGACATGGGTACCGGTCACGATACGCCTGACACGCAGGCTGACGGATTGCCCGGCCTCCTGCTCCGTATGTTGCATCTTGAACTCCTGACCCCGCGTCGCCACGCTCAAGTTACCAGACCGGCGGCGTGCAGCGCGCGTCGCATCGCGTCGCGCCGCTGCTGCGCAAGCTGCTCGCCCAGCTGAGGCCCGTTGACGCCGGATTCCTTCAGTGTTGCTGCCGAGATCGCGCGTGCAGCCGGAAGCGCCGTCGACAACACGCGGCCAAGGCGCGCATCGGCACGCTGGGCCTCGCAGACCCTGACCAGCGCACCAATATCCCGTCCGCTATCGAATGCACGCCACATCTGGGCGAGATCGAACAAGGCGTGGATGTCCATGTGCTCGACGCGCTCACAAAGTGCCCGCGCCGCTGCCGCACGCCTGAGCAGCAGCGAGGTCACCCGGTCGGCGCGCAATCGTTCACCCAGCGCCTCGGCGGCCGCGGCCGTGTCGACGCAACTCAACAGGGTGGCGGCAAGACACTGGGCGGCGTCGGTCGTCTGCGCGGCGGCACGTTTGAGCGCGGCAATCGGCGCACTGTCGACGCCGGTGCCGTGCCCGCGAGACGGCCCCATCGCGTCGGCCAGCGGCTTGATCAGCTCCTGCAGCGCACCACAGGAATGCAGGACCTCGAAGAACCGCCATGGCCGCGCGGTCTGCATCGCCTTGTTCATTTCACGCCACAACCGTTCGCGTGTGAGGTGCGCCATGTCGCCGCGTTGTACCATCGCGCACAGCAGACGGTGTGTGGCGTGCGCGACATGGAAACCATGATCGCCCAACTTCGCGGCAAAACGGGCAATCCGCAACAGGCGCAGTGGATCTTCGACGAACGCCGGTGACACATGACGCAACAGCCGGGCATCGAGATCCGCACGCCCACCGAACGGGTCGACAATATGGCCATCCTCGTCCTGCGCCATCGCGTTGATCGTCAGATCGCGCCGGCGCAGGTCCTCCTCCAGGGTGACGTCCGCCCCGGCGTCGATGCGAAACCCGCGGTACCCCTCGCCGCTCTTGCTCTCACGCCTGGCCAGCGCATACTCTTCGCCGGTTTTTGGGTGTCTGAATACCGGAAAATCCCGATCCACCGCATGGAATCCACGTTCCAGCATGGCAGCGGTATCGGCACCAACCACCACATAGTCGCGTTCGACCACCGGTATGCCAAGCAATCCATCGCGCACCGCGCCACCAACCAGGTAGGTCTTCATCCGTCAGTCCACACTGCCTGCACGGCCCGCATTCAGGCTAGCTGCGGCGCAGCGGGCGCCGTGTCCTGCTGCTCACGCTGCTTGCGCTGCAGCTCCCACATCTCACGATAGTTGCCCCCGGCTGCCAGCAATTGTGCATGGGTACCCTGCTCGACCACACGGCCGTCCGCCATCACCAGGATCTGATCCGCATCGACAACGGTGGACAGACGGTGCGCGATGACCAGCGTCGTATGGCGTGCGGCGACCTCTGCCAACGTCTCCTGGATGGCCTGCTCGGTGCGGCTGTCCAGCGACGAGGTCGCTTCGTCGAAAATCAGGATCCGCGGCCCCTTGAGGATCGCCCGTGCGATGGCCACGCGCTGCTTCTCACCGCCCGACAGCTTCAGTCCGCGTTCGCCGACCACGGTGTCCCATGCATCCGGCAGGCCCTCGATAAAGTCGTGGATGTGGGCCATCGCGGCCGCGCGTTCGACTTCGGCATGCGTCGCATCGGGGCGGCCGTAGGCGATGTTGTAGTAGATGGACTGATTGAACAGCACGGTGTCCTGCGGGACTATCCCGATCGCCGCGCGCAGACTGTCCTGGCTGACCTCACGGATATCCTGCCCGTCAATCGAAATGACACCAGCATCGACGTCGTAGAAACGGTAGATCAGGCGTGCCAGCGTCGACTTGCCGGCACCGCTGTGACCGACCACGGCAACCTTGTGGCCAGCCGGTACCTCGAGCTGCAGTTCGTGCAGAATGGTACGCTCAGGCTGGTAACCGAAGGTGACCGAATCGAAACGGATATACCCACCGGTCACCTGCAGTTCGGCAGCATCGGTGCTGTCCTCGATCTCGGGCTGACGCTCGAGCAACTTGAACACCAGGTCCATATCGGCCAACGAGTACTTGATCTGACGGTACACGATGCCGAGAAAGCCGAGGGGGATGAACAGTTGCAGCAGGAAGGCGTTGAGCAGCACCAGGTCGCCGATGCTGATCTCGCCGGCCACCACGCCGCGCATTGCCAGGTACATCACCAGGGTCACACCGAGCGCAATCACCGCACCCTGTCCGAAGTTGAGCAGCGACATCGAGGTCTGGCTTTTTACTGCCCAGTCCTCCCATTCCGCGAGGGTCGAGTCGTAACGGTCCAATTCCAGGCGTTCGTTGCCGAAATACTTGACCGTTTCGTAGTTGATCAGACTGTCGAAGGCCTGGGTGTTGGCCTCGGAATCGAGACGGTTCATGAAGTGGCGAAAGTCCATGCGCCACTCGGTGATGGCAAAGGTGACAAACACGTACACCACCACCGAGCCGAACATCGCGAAGGCAAACTCCAGTTCGTAGTCGCGCAGCAGGATGAATGCGACCAGGCTGAACTCGACGATGATAGGCAATACGCTGAATGCCATGTAGTTGAGAATCTGGCTGACCGATCGGGTGCCGCGCTCCAGGTCACGGCTGACCGCGCCAGTCTTGCGGTCGAGGTGAAAACGCAGCGACAGCCGGTGAAGATGCTCCAGCACCCGGGTCGACAGACGCCGCATGGCGCGATAACGCACCTTGGCAAACACCACGTCGCGCAGCTCGTTGAACAGCGAGGCGGCGAGCTTGAGCGCGCCATAGGCGACCAGCAGCGAAAGCGGCAGCACCGCGGCCAGCAGCAGCGGCTGGTCCTTGGCGCGCTCGAAATGCTCCACGATCTCCTTGAGCACCAGCGGCACGCCGACGTTGGCGACTTTCGACAGGATCAGGCACGAAAGGGCGAAAAGGGCACGTCCGCGGAACTCCCAGAGAAACGGCAGCATCCCCTTGAGGTTGTGCCAATCCCGGCGATCCTTGTGGACTTGCGGCGCCGCACCCCCAGCGTTCATCATGATAGAATTCTCTGCAATTTCAGTCAGTTCCTGACCTGACAAAGCAGGCAGCTTACCAGAGTCGACACGATGCAAAAGCCTCCAATGAACGATCCTTTGAGCACCTGCAGCAATTCCGAGCCATTTGCCCTGCAGGTGATTGGCGACAGCATGGCGCCCGAGTTCCCGGACGCCTGCATCGTCGTGATCGAGCCGTCAGACTGGTGTCAGCACGGCATGTACGTGATGGCTCTGGTTGAGGGGGTACGGTGGTTCCGGCAGTACATCAGGGACGACCTTGGTGAACGCCTGGTAGCGCTCAACGATATCTATCCCGAGATTGCACTGGATGGGTTGGATTGGAAGGTCGAGGGCATCATCATGCAGCGTACGCTGCGCCGCGCGCAAACCGCTTCCGGCCGACGCGAGGTCAAACACTACAAGTACGGTTAGCGACGCCGGTCGTGATGGCGCATTGAGCTCGCAGGATCAGCCTACACGGCCCGACCGACACCATCGATTGACTTCGATTCAATGGCTCTCTGGTATGCCGGCTCGAGTTGATTGAGGCACTTCACCACCTCGTAACTCGCATGGTCCATTTCGGCCAACGCGGCCAGCTCCGCACCATCGTCACCATTCAGATGCGCGCGGATCGCCCGTACCCCGGCATCGTGTACTTTCTGGTGGGGGACTTCGAGTGCCCGGTAGGCCGCCTCCCGGTCGAGCAGTTCACCACCGAGACCCTCGTAATACCACTTGCCCAGGCGGCAGTGATGGTGGCTGACGAAATCTTCGGGTGTCTTGTTCGACACACCGGCCACGACCTTGAATATCTCGAACTTGTACAACAGATGGTCCATCACCACCGTATCGATGAACTGGCTCGCAGTGACTTCGGATATCACGTTGACCATAGAGTCCGACAAACCGTTGACCTCATCGATGACCGACCTCACGCTGCTCACCGATTCGTCGATACCCGCCGCGACCTCGGACAGGCCAGAGAAACTCTGCTGTGCGGCCCGGGAGAAGCTGTTGATCTTCGTGACCAGATCGGAGATTTCCTTGGTCGCCTCTGCGGTTCGGCCCGCCAGGTTGCGGACTTCGTCGGCCACCACCGCGAATCCACGGCCATGTTCACCCGCCCGCGCCGCCTCGATGGCAGCATTCAGCGCCAGCAGGTTGGTCTGCTCCGAGACCGAGGCGATCAGGGACGTGAACTTGCCGATCTCCTTGATCGCCGAGTCGAGCTGGTCGATCTGGTTTTCGCTGTGCTGCGTGATGCCATTGAGTTTGGCGCTACCTTCGGCAATGTGTGCGAGCATCACACCACTGCGCTGAAACAATTGCGCCGATTCAGCCAGGGTCTCGCTGTCACACTGCAGCTTCGTGGCCAACACCGCCTTCTTGTCGCGGATCGATGCAAGTGCATCGGCCTGACCGAGGTGCACCTGGGTGTGCCCGTTGTGCGCCAGTTCCTGCGCTGAAAGGCATTGCGACAGATGGTGGTCCTTCTCGGCCACTGACTGTTGCGCCTGCTCGGCCATCTGCTGTGCCTGCGCGAGCGACGCCTCCAGCTCGGCGATACGTTGCAGGTATCCACGCTCTTTCTTGAATCTGCCGAACACCACGTCGCCTCCGGACGAATCGCCTGAAGTTAAGCCTATCCCGGTTAGCGTGCGCACCCGGAGAAAACTTTAATTATTGTTGGGTCTTTTTGCGGGGCGTCACCTCAATGCATGTCGGCAGCGCATCGAAAAACGCGTGAACCGTATATTGACCGACCCCGCTCTGCGGCCTTCCATCGGCGGCAGGAATCAATGCATCTTCAAATAGCGCACCGGTTCGTGCGAGCATGTCCGCCTGGAATGGTTTACGGAGTAGCCCATGCACTACCGACCACTTGGAATATTGGCCCTGATGCTGGTCGCGCACAGCGCCTTGGCAGACGTGACCATCACTGCACCGGATGGGCGAAAGATCGTCCTGCGCGACAACGGGACATGGGCGGTCGCACAGGACGGCGACGACGCCGAGGCACGCCGCTTTGCGCAGCTGACCCTGGAAAAGAAATTCGATCTCGAACGCGGTTGCCGTCTCGGGCTGCGGCTGCAAAACAATCTGTCTGCGCAGATTCGCAGCCTTGTCCTGCGATTTACCGCGTTCAAGGGCAGCGATATCCCGTTCGAGACGGTGAGCAGGGGCTATTCTTACATCAAGCCGACGGCATCACAGTACCAGGAGATCAATTTCCGCGGCATCACCTGCGACGAGATCACCTCGATCCAGGTCCTGGCTGCGCGGAACTGCCACGTCGGCGACCTGACCAAGTACTCGGCTGATGCCCACCACTGCCTGAACCTGGTCGAGGTCGCTGTCAGCGACATCCTGCCGATCGCCAAAGGCGTGAATTCCGACTGAGCAATCGGCTCAGAGCAGCGCTCGCAGGCGCTGGTTCAGGATGTCCACCAGCAGCGGGTGCTCGCCAACCAGGCGCGAGATACCGACCCGCAGACCCGGGTTCTTCTGCATCGCATCGCGACAGATGGTCTCGATATCGCCGCCGGGCCCGGCATGGCGCCCGGGCGAGATGAACATCATTGCCAGGATCACCACTGCGTGCGGATCCTGCGCCGCGCAGCTGTCGAGCATGTCCGCAAGCAATTGGCCATTGAAATCGTACTCCGCACCCTGGCGCCGCTCCATCACCGCCTGACCAAGCGCAATACCCTCCTCCAGGTAATCGCGCAGGCCCATGGTCACCTTGGCACGGACCGCCGTCACCTCGGGTTGCGGCGAGCCGTGATCGACAACCACGACCCGTGTTGGGCGGGTGCCGAGCACAGCGCTGCATTGCGCCGCCTGCTCGGCGAGGATCCGTGCCAGCAGCGGCTCGCCCCGAGGCAGCGGCACCAGCGCCTCGGCCAGGCGCAATTCGAAGGGGCCGAACTCCTCAGCCAACAGCGCCGCCTGCTCGGGTATGAACGACGTCAGTGCACGACTGTTGCCGAATATCAGCGGCACCACGATGAACTTGCGTAATCCTGCGGTCAGTTGGTTGCGCAGGAAGACCGGTAGCACCTGCGCCGCAATCCCATCGAGTTGGTCCGGTGTGACCCTGTCGGCATGTTGCAGTGACACCGGGTGGACCGGGTGCCCGCATGCGGCGGCCAGACGTGCCGCGATGGCACGCAGACTCAACACAGAAGCGGCGCGGGTCGAACCGTTGTCGACCAACATTACCACCACATCAGACATGGTCTCTCCCGGTTCCCGTGTATTCATCCAGCTCTAGCCCATTGTCCGCCAGTGGCACAGAGTGAAATAACCCAAAATGGCAGTAGTATTTCCATACAGCCTGCGGCCCTGTGTGCCGCTGGCCGCAATCGGAGACACGGTACAATTCCGCGCAACCGACAACTGACCGCTTTGGAGTTGACATGTCAGACGAGGATATTTTCAAAAAGGCCGCAGCGCTGATCGACGCGGCAAATGCCGAAGACCCCAACCACGAGACCGCCGATGGCAAGTCGGTGCCGAAAGAGCTGCTCTATTCGCAACGCATGACCGATATGCTGCAGCGCTACGCGCCACAAGCCGATGATGCGCAGCGTCTGGCGATCCGTGCGCAGCACATTCAACGCTGGAAATCCGCACGCAGCGACTTCCCGGAAGGCCGGCAGGGTTACCTGCAATGGCGCACCGGGCTGTACAAGTTCCACGCCGAGACTGCAGGTCGCCTGCTTGCCGAGGCCGGCTGTACAGATGACGTGGTTGAGCGGGTGCAACAGGCCGTAGGCAAGCGTGCGCTCAAGGTCAATAAGGACACGCAACTGCTCGAAGACGTCACCGACCTGGTATTTATCGAGCATTACATGCTGGCATTTGCGCAAAAGCACCCTGAGTACGATGAAGCCAAATGGCTCGACATCGTGCGCAAGACCTGGAACAAGATGTCCGAGCAGGCACGGCAGTTTGCGCTGTCCGGTCAGATCCGGTTGCCCGAACCGCTGTTGCCACTGATTCAGAAAGCCGTATCCGGGAACTGAGCGGGACTGCCTGCCTGTGTTCAAGGCGCCGTTGCCGAAGACACCGCCGCTGCCAGCAGGCCAAGCAGTATGAAAGTGCTGGCCGACAGCAGCAGACGCTTTGGATTCAGGATCGTCTTTCTCAGGCGGTAGCCAAGCAGCACGCCCAGCCCTGTCGGCAGGATACCGGCCGCCGGCGATGCCAGCAGCAGTGTGCCGCCGATAGCAAGCAGGAACAGCACGAACAGCCACCAGGCAACCGACAGCGTCCTGGTGGCGCCATAGCGCACCGCAAACGACAGCTTTCCCGCCCGCCGGTCGGTTTCGATCTGGGGTGGCTGATGGGACAACAGCAGGGCGACTGCCAATGCGGCGAAGGCGATCATCCCCGCCAACATGGCGGCCCCGGGCGGCTGTCCTGCCACCAGCCAAAGGCAGCCGAATACCCCCGGGCCATAGCAGATACCGGTCACCCACTCGCCCAGGTGTGTGTAGGAAAGCGGCCTCGACCCGGCGTTGTACAGATAGCCCAGGCCCAACATCGGCGCCGCAATCGCGACAATCCACCACTGCCCCTGTTGCCACAGGACGCCGAGGCCGAGCAGGCCGCCGGCCAGTAGGCTGATGGCGCCATGCAGCACCGCGATTTGCGGTCGTTCATGGTGCACACGCACCCAGGAGTCGTGCTTTTCGACATCGGCGCCAAGGCGCCAGTCCGCTGCATCGTTGAACAGGTTGATCGCATGCTGCAGAAGCACCACCGCAACGGTGGCCAGTACCAGTCCGCTTGCATGCACGACCGGCCCGCCCGCCAACAACGGCACACCGAGTCCCGGCAGAATCGACACCAGGTAGACCGGTGGATTCAGCGCATCGCGCCAGCCGGTTGGGACGGTAGCGCCCACCGGCCGATGCCCATTCACGCCGGTTCCAGGCACTTCGCCGCAATCTCGTAGACATCACGCGAAACCTTGGTGGCGACGACAGACTCCAGAACCTCCTTCATCAGTGCCTGCCGGCCTTCGTCATAACGCCGCCAGCGCGATATCGCACGCAACAGACGTGCTGCGACCTGCGGATTGGCAGGATCGAGCGCCAATACCTGCGTCTTGAGGAACGCATAGCCGCTGCCGTCCGAGGCGTTGAAACGCAGCGGGTTGGCGTTTGCGAAGCTGCCGATCAGTGCCCGTACCTTGTTCGGATTGCGCATCGAGAACCCGGGGTGGCCCATCAGCCGATGCACCTGCTCCAGGGTATCGGCACGGCTGGACATCGCCTGGACGGCGAACCACTTGTCCATCACCAGCGGGTCATTGCGCCAGCGCTGCTCGAAATCTGTCAACGCCTCGGAACGTGCCGGGTGGTCACTGTCTGCCAGCAACGACAACGCGGCCAGGACGTCTGTCATGTTGTGTTGCCTGTCGTACTGGCGGCGGCACAGTCCGGCACCGTATTCGTCGCCGACAGCAAGCAGGTAGGCGAGCGCACGATTCTTCAGACTGCGACGGCCGATTGCCTCGGCGCTGGGCCGGTAAGGGCCCGTGTCGTCCATGGCCGCGTAGATCTGCCGCAATTCGGCGTTCAGGGCACGCCCCAGTGTGATGCGCAGTGTTTCGCGGGCCAGGTGAAGCGCATCGATATCGACCGTGGCCATGAAGTCGCCGAGATACCCGAGGGTCGGCAGGCTCAGGACCTCGGCGATCAGGGCAGGCTCCGCATCCGGACTGAGCAGAGCCCCACGGCACGCCTCGACGAAGCCGTCCGGCACACTCATCTCGATACCATGCTGGTACTGACCGACCATACCGAGCAGCACCCGGCGGGCCAGTGTCTGTGCGGCATCCCAACGGTTGAAACCGTCGCTGTCATTGGCCATCAGGAACATCAGCTGTTCGTCGCTGTACGCGAACTCCAGCTTTACCGGCGCGCTGAATCCTCGCAGCAGCGAGGGTACAGGTCGTTCGACGACATCGTGAAACACGAAGCGCTGAGCAGGTGCCGTGAGCTCCAGCGTGTGCTGGGTCGACGGCGTCGCCTCCTCGCCCAGCCGCACCGGCAGATCCCGGCCATCGGCACCGACCAGGCCGGTGACGATCGGGACAAGGTACGGCGGCTTGGCTTGCTGGCCGGGCGTGTCCGGCACCGTCTGTGTGATGTCGAGCGTGTAGCACGCAGTGGCCGCATCGTAGGCTTCGCTGACCTGGAGTTGCGGGGTGCCAGCGTAGTCGTACCAGTGCTGGATCTGCTGCAGATCCCTGCCGGATGCATCGGCCATGCAGCGCACGAAATCCTCGGTGGTCACCGCCTGGCCGTCGTGCCGCTCGAAATATAGATCGGTCGCCTTGCGGAAGTCTTGCGGGCCCAGCAGGCGGGCCTGTATCCGCACGACCTCGGCCCCTTTCTCGTACACCGTCATGGTGTAGAAATTGTTGATCTCGATGTAGGACGTCGGGCGAATCGGGTGCGCCATGGGCCCCGCATCCTCGGCGAACTGGTGTGCCCGCAGCTTGCGCACGTCCTCGATACGCTTGACCCCGCGCGCCCCCATGTCCGCCGAGAATTCCTGGTCTCGGTACACAGTGAAGCCCTCTTTCAGCGAAAGCTGGAACCAGTCGCGGCAGGTGATACGGTTACCGGTCCAGTTATGGAAATACTCGTGTGCGATCACGCTCTCGATGCCGAGGAAGTCCTGGTCGGTGGCGGTATCGGGGCGTGCCAGCACGTACTTCGAGTTGAAGATATTCAGTCCCTTGTTTTCCATCGCCCCCATGTTGAAATCGTTGACCGCAACGACGTTGTACACCTCCAGATCACATTCCCGGCCATACTTCTCCTCGTCCCAACGCATCGCCTTGATCAACGAGCGCATCGCGTGATCACACTTGTCGGTGTTTTCCGGCTCGACATAGACGCGCAGCTGCACCTCACGGCCCGATGTCGTGGTGTGGTGACCCTCTACATAACGCAGGTCGCCAGCCACAAGAGCGAACAGGTAGCTCGGTTTGGGGATGGGATCGTCCCACTCCGCGTAGTGCCGGCCGTCGGCCAGGTCGCCGGCAGCGCGAGGGTTCCCGTTCGAGAGCAAGACCGGGTAACGCGCCTTCTCGGCCTCGATGCGCACGGTGAAACGTGCCATCACGTCGGGCCGGTCGGCGAACCAGGTGATCTTGCGGAAGCCTTGCGCCTCACACTGGGTGCAGAACATGCCCCCCGAGCGGTAGAGCCCCTCCAGCGCAGTGTTGTCCTGCGGCTCGATTACGACCTCGGTCTCCAGCACGAAGGCCTCGGGAGGGTCAGACACGGTCAGTGATTCCTCATCGATCACATAGCGGCCCGCTGCCAGCTCACCACCGTCGAGGCGCACCCATACCGGCTGCAGGCCCTCCCCATCGAGACGCAGGGGACCGCCCGGCCCGGCCGGATTGCGCCTGACAGCCAGCCGCGCGGCCACCCGCGAGCCCTGTTCCCGCAGGTCGAAATTCAGGTCGACGCTGTCGATAAGGTAGGCCGGTGGCTGGTAGTCCGAGAGCTTGATCGTACGCGGAGCGGCTTCTTTCATATGACGGACCCGGGTTTGCTGAGACGGGGCCGCAATCATATCGACGCTCGATCGGCTCGCCAAATTGGCGCAACCCTGAGCGACGAATGGGTAAACTCCCGCAGTTTCGCCTTCCCGGCACGATTGTTACGATGACCGGCCTATCGTCAAAGGAGAACAGCATGCCGGACATCGTCATGTATACGACCGCCATGTGCCCCTACTGCGTGCGCGCCAAGATGCTGCTGCAGCGCAAAGGCATGAAGTGGGAGGAAAAGCGGATCGACCTGGACCACAGCCTGGCCGGCGAGATGCAACAGCGCAGCAACCGCCGCACCGTACCCCAGATATTCATCGGTGAGCACCATGTGGGTGGCTACGACGACATGGCGGAACTCGACGCGATGGGTCAGCTCGACCCGATGCTGGGACTGGCCCCGCCTCGAGTACCCGGTGATGCCTCGCATACGATGGATGCCTCGGAAGACGCCCCCACCTGAGCCTGCAGATGTCCACAGTGGGTGACAGGATGCGTCTCGACAAGTGGCTCTGGGCCGCCCGTTTCTACAAGACACGTGCGCTCGCCAGCGAGGCGGCGGAAGGTGGCAAGGTGCATGTAAATGGCCAGCGCGCAAAACCCGGAAAGGAGATACGCGTCGGCAGCCGGCTGGACATCAGCAAAGACGGTCTGCAATGGCAGATCGAGGTGGTGGTCCTGCCTGCGCAGCGGCGCCCGGCTTCGGAAGCCGTAGGCTTCTACTGCGAAACCGAAGACAGCCGCAGACGCCGCGAGACAGCGATCGAGGCGCTGCGTACCGCCCGACTTGCGACACCGCTGCAGACGGATTCGAAACCGACCAAGCGCGATCGCCGCCTGATCCATCGTTTCAAGCAAGACCGGCAGTAGGACGGCGGGAGACCATGGACCAGGATGCCTTTCGGCAGACCTACCGTGAAGTCAACAAGGTCTATTGTGCGTTCGAAAAGAGCGTGCTGACCAATCAATGCGCCTGCAGCGAAGCGGAGCGCTTCTGCATTGCCGAGCGTGAGGGTGTGCACTGTCGCTCGCAACCAGCCCAGCAGCGCTGTATCCGATGGCTGGAACTGTTGCGCGAGCACGCGAGGTTCGCATTGCGCGCAGACGAAGAACGGAAACTGTTGCCACACGGCAAGGCGATGCGCCTGCAGGTCGGCGGTCTGCGCGGGCTGCTGTCGTTGCTGACCACCAACGGCCAGACACCCGGTGTGATTGAAAACGTCTACGCCACGCTCGAAGATGCTGAGCAGCGGTTTGGCCAGCTCGAGAGCCTGCCATTCTCAGCCATTATGCGCGAGGTCGCGGCCTACCAGGTCCGCAGACGCTCAGGCCGCAGCAGGCGATGAATCGATAACGCAGTGGCATTCAGTGCCCTTGCCCACCATCGGGGCGATTTGACCAGCCGTCCTCCAACTGATCACACCTGCCTGCTGCACCATCGGCGCAACAGGCAGGTCGAGCGGTCCGGTCCAGTGCCAAATCAGGTACGTCTTATTTCGCCGCAACCGATTTGAAGTCGTTGCCGACCAGCGGTGGCGCATCGATCTGCGGCACGTGGCACTGGTTGCAGAAATAACGCCGGCTGCTCGGATGGTCGAGCTTGTTTCCGTCGCGGTCCATGAAGTGGGATTCGCCCATTTCGACGGATTTCGCTTCGTCCTTGCCCGGCTGTTTCATATGGCATTCGAGGCACTTGTTATCGGTAAGGCTGATCGTGTATTTCTCATTGTCATGCGGAACCAGTGGCGGCTGCTCTTTGAACGTCCGATCAATATTTTCCTTGTCGTTGATGACTCTCTGTAATTCGGGCGGCGGCGGCTCATCCCCTGCCACCGGAGCTGCGCCACGCAGCGACGTAAGATCAGCGAATGCCTGGGTGGCCAACCCGGCAAGGCAGACCAAAAGAATGGAACCAAGGAACATTGACCGCTTCATGACGACACCTCGCTTTTTTGGTTTACGCCGGATACAGCCTGGCGGGAGTTGTTTGAAAATCGAGTGGAAAACGCAAAGACATCGCGAGCGCAGACATCGATGCAACGCCCACAGTTGGTACAGTGACCGGAGGTGATCACCGGACCTATGCCCTTGTCCGCCCCTTTCAGGGCAGGCTTGATGACTTGATGCTCGGGGCAGATGGCAAAGCAGTCCATGCAGTCATCACATTGTTCACGACGCACTGCCGACACGCGCAGCACCGCGGCCTCGCCCAGCATGCCGTAAAACGCCCCGACCGGGCACAGATGCCCGCACCAGGCCCGACGTCCGACAAACAGGTCGAGCAGGAACACCGCCGCAACGATGCCCCAAGCCAGGCCCATCCCAAAAACCAGGCCGCGATAGACCATGGAAACCGGATTGATCAGCTCCCAGGCCACACTGCCAGTCACTGCGGCAACCAACAGGATCGCACCCAGCAGCCAGTAGCGGGTCTTGTCCGAAAAGTGTGCGCTGCCTTTGATACCGAGGCGACGACGCAGCCATTCCGCGAAATCGGTAACGATGTTCACCGGGCAGACCCAGCTGCAGTAAACACGCCCGCCGACGATCAGGTAGAACACCAGCACGATCAGGCCACCGAGCAGCGCTGCCGTCTCCGGCACGTGCCCGGCTGCGAACACCTGCAGCAGCACCAGCGGATCGGAGAGTGGCAATACATCCAGTGTCAGGCTCGATGCCAGGTTGCCCTTGACCAGCCAGATGCCGAACAGCGGCCCGACCAGAAACAGCCCGAGTATCGCCAGCTGGCTGATACGGCGCAGGATCAGGTAGCGATGGGCGTAAAACCACCCCTTCTGCGCAATGACCTCTGCACCTGGACGGCCGCCGGGCTCCATTACAGGCCTCCCTTGCGATTAAGCGTATCCAGCGGATTGCTGGAGAACGGTGACAGGGGGGCCTCGGGCGCGACCGGTGGCGTTGGCGGCAACGGCCGTTCACCTGTGATCAGCCCTCTCCCACCGTGCTCGTAGCTCACACCCTCCGGCAGGTTGTATTGGTGCGGGACATCGGGTGTGACCAGGGCCTTGCCCGCCTCGGCCTTCTGCTCCCATCCCAAACGGTAGTGCCGTCCCAGCATCCCCTTGGCCAATGCAACAGGGAATACCTTGATGGCCGCCTCTTCCAAAATACATGCCTTCTCGCACTTGCCACAGCCGGTGCAGTCACTCGAATGAACGACCGGGATGAACAACGCATGTTTGCCGCTGCGGGGGTTGTGCTGCATGTCGAGTGAGATTGCCTTGCCTCGTACCGGGCAGACGTTGAAGCAGACCTCGCAGCGCAGGCCCTGAAACGCGATGCAGGCTTCCTGATCCACGACCACAGCCAAGCCCATCCGGGCCTCGTTGATCTCTTTCAGTGCCGGGTTCAGGGCACCGGTGGGGCACGCCTTCACACATGGGATGTCATCACACATCTCGCACGGGACATCACGGGCCTCGAAATAGGGGGTACCCAACGCCACATCGTCACCAAGTTCGGCGAGTTTGAGCGTGTCGTAGGGACAGTCGCGGACGCACAGGCCGCAACGGATACAGGCTGACTGGAACGACTTCTCGTCGGTGACACCGGGCGGTCGGATCGCGGTCGCAGGCAACGCCCGCGCCTGACGCTGGTAGACACCCAGCGTCACCGCCACCAGGCCGACACCCACGGCAGTACGCAGCGTATCCGCGAGGAATCGCCGCCGCGCTACGTTTACGCCGTTGCCTTTGAGGTCGTTGTTGCTCATCTTGCGTTACCTGGACGGTCGTGGCAGGCCGCTCTTGCTGCCTGCCACGCACGCCTCATGCCAATCAGGCAGGCATTACCTTGACCGCCGTCTTTTTGAAGTCCGTTTCCTTCGACAGCGGGTCGGTTGCGTCCAGCACCAGCTTGTTGACCAGGCGCCCGGCATCGAAGAAGGGTACGAACACCATGCCCTCGGGCATCTTGTTGCGACCCTTGGTCTCGACACGACAGACGATCTCGCCGCGCCGGCTTACCAGCTTGGCCGCATCACCGCGCTTGAGGCCCCGCTTCTCGGCGTCTGCCGGGTTCATGTACACCAGTGCATCCGGCGCTGCGCGATACAGCTCGGGGACGCGACGGGTCATCGAGCCCGAATGCCAGTGCTCGAGGATACGGCCGGTACTCATCCACATGTCATATTCGGCGTCCGGCGACTCCGCCGGCGGCTCGTAGGGTGCCGAGATGATGTTGGCACGACCGTCGGGATTACCGTAGAACGACACCCGCGCACCCTGCGGCACGAACGGGTCATAGCCCTCGCGATAGCGCCACAGCGTCTCCTTGCCTTCGACCACAGGCCAGCGCAGACCGCGTGCCTTGTGGTATTGGTCGAATTCGGCCAGATCGTGACCTTTCTTCGGACCCTGGGTACCGAAGATGCGGTACTCCTCGAACAGCCCTTTCTGCAGATAGAAACCGAGAAGCTTCATTTCGTCGTTGTCGTACTTGTTGCCGCGGTCGTCGGTAACTTCCTGGGCCGGGTACTTGTTGACCGCGCCGTTGGCGAACAGCACGTCGAACAGCGTCTTGCCGCGCAGCTCGGGCTTTTTCGCCAGCACCTCATCGGGCCAGACCTCCTCGGTCTTGAAGCGCTTGGAGAACTCGACGAACTGCCACAGGTCGGAACGCGACTCGCCTGGCGCACTGACCTGTTGGCGCCAAAGCTGCGTGCGCCGCTCGGCGTTGCCGAATCCACCCTCCTTCTCGGTCCACATCGCGACCGGCAGGATCAGGTCGGCCGCCATCGCCGACACGGTCGGGTAGGCCTCGGACACCACGATGAAGTTGGCCGGGTTGCGCCACCCGGGATACATCTCGTCGTTGATGTTCGGCCCGGCCTGCATGTTGTTGTTTGTGCTGACCCAGTAGCAGTTCAGCTTGCCGTCTTTGAGCATGCGGCTCTGCAGCACGGCGTGGTAGCCGACCTTGCCGGGCAGCGTGCCCTCGGGCAGGCCCCAGACCTTCTCGCTGAAAGCACGATGCTCCGGCTTGGCGACCACCAGGTCGGCCGGCAGGCGATGGGCGAAGGTGCCGACCTCACGGGCGGTACCGCAGGCGGACGGCTGGCCGGTCA
This sequence comes from Chromatiaceae bacterium, assembly GCA_024235315.1. Taxonomy (GTDB): domain Bacteria; phylum Pseudomonadota; class Gammaproteobacteria; order Chromatiales; family Chromatiaceae; genus Thiosocius. Next base: position 449,607 of record JACKMP010000001.1, read on the forward strand.
GTGAGAACGGACCATTGCCCGGCTCCGAGATCTTCCCGGTCAACAAATGCACGTTGTACATCAGGCCGTTCACCCAGACGCCACGCACGTGCTGGTTGAACCCCATGGTCCAGTAGGAAACGATCTTCTTGTTCGGATCGGCGTAGAGCTTGGCCAGTTTCTCCAGGCTTTCGACCGGCACGCCGGAAAGCTCGGAGACATACTCGGCCGTATAGGGCGCGAGTTCCTTCTTGTAGGCCTCGAAATCGATCTTCTGGAGCTTGCCCTTTCCGGCATTCTTGGCGTTCTGCTCACGCGGGTCGTTCGGGCGCAGGCCGTAACCGATATCGGTCGGTGTCTTCGTGAAGTTGACGTGCTGGTTGACGAAGGTCCAGTTCACCGCATCGTTGTTCACGATGTAGTTGGCGATGTAGTTGAGGATCGCCAGGTCCGTCTGCGGCTTGAAGATCACGCCATGGTCGGCCAGTTCGAAGCTGCGGTGTTCGAACGTCGACAGCACGTGCACTTCACAACCCGGCTTGGTCAGGCGCGTGTCGGTCAGGCGCGACCACAGCACTGGGTGCATCTCGGCCATGTTCGAACCCCACAGCACGAACGCGTCGGCGTGTTCCAGGTCATCGTAGCAACCCATCGGCTCATCAGCGCCGAACGCCCGGATGAATCCGACGACCGCCGACGCCATGCAGTGACGCGCGTTCGGGTCGATGTTGTTGGAGCGGAAGCCGGCCTTGTACAGCTTCGATGCCGCGTAGCCTTCGTAGATCGTCCACTGGCCCGAGCCGAACATGCCGACGCGTGAGGTGATCTGGTCGGCTGGTTTGCCTTTGTTCTCTTCCATGCTCTGCGCGATAGCGGCTTTCCACTTCTCGGCCATCACGTCGAAAGCCTCGTCCCAGGAGACCGGCTCGAAGTCACCTTCCTTGTCGTACTTGCCGTTCTTCTTGCGCAGCAGCGGCTGGGTCAGCCGGTCCTGGCCATACATGATCTTGGACAGGAAATAGCCCTTGATGCAGTTCAGGCCACGGTTGACCGGTGCATCGGGGTCCCCCTGGGTCGCCACCACGCGGCCCTCTTTGGTGCCGACCAGCACCGAGCATCCGGTCCCGCAGAAACGGCACGGCGCCTTGTCCCAGCGAATACCGCTGTCGTCGGCGTTCTGGGCGATGGCCTGGACGCCCGGGATGGTGATGCCTGCAGCCGCCGCGGTGGCGGCGATGGCATTGGTCTTGATGAATTCACGGCGTGACTGTTTCATTGTACGGACTCCTCCGGCAGGGATTCGTTGTCGATCTGGTGATAAACGAGAGAAGAAGAGGCCACGCCATCGAGCGTTGCGAGCTGCGAGATGATGTCGCCGCAGCGTCCATACTCGGGACCTTCCACGGTGACGACCATGCGTCCGCCGTCATTGGCGTGCAATTCCACCCCGGGGATTGCCGACAGGGCGTGCTCGACCCGCGCCGAATGCTCCGGTCGTGACATCAGCAATACACCACACACGTGGTACTCGTTCATGCGGCCTCCTCCAACTGGATAACCTGAATCGGGCACGTAGCGATGCAGCTGCCACAGCCGTTGCAAATGGACTCGTTCACGACCGGGACTGCGCGCCCCCCGGTCTGTAGCTGAAAACGGATGGCGCGAGCGGTGCAGGCGTCGCCGCAGGCACGACAGGTGATACCGCGCATGCTCAGGCAGGACTCGGCCACGTGCGCCTTCAGTGACCATGGCTGCGCCAATCCCGGGTCCAGCGCACCGTGCTCACACGCACCCACGCAGTCGGCACAAAACGTACAGGCGCCGCGGCTGAAATCCACCGTGGGGAAACCGCCATCGCCGACGACCAGGACCGACTCTTTGCAGGCCTTGATGCAGTCATCGCAACGTCGACACACCTCGGTGAACGCGGCAACCGCCCACGGCACGCGATGTTCGACCCGATCTGCCCCGCCTCTCAAAAAAGCCCGTCTTGCGGTATTGATTGTTGTCATTGCGTTCGCCAGACTGCCGTCTGTCCGCTTTCGGGATCTCAAAGCCTAGACGCGGGCCCAGCACATAGACTTGACTAATATCAAGTTTGTTTTTTGGGCTATTGACCATAGTCAACTGGACACGATTTTTGTCGGAGCGACGTTCCATGCAGGATCAGTTTGGCAGGCGTATTCACTATCTCCGTGTCTCGGTGACCGATCGCTGTGACTTCCGCTGCACCTATTGCCTGCCGCGCTCACATCGTGATTTCGAGACCCCGGATGCCTGGCTGAACCCACAGGAACTGGCACGGGTGGTCGCCGCATTCACCGGGCTGGGGGTCAACCATGTGCGGCTGACCGGTGGCGAGCCACTGGTACGTGCGGAACTGACCGATATCGTGCGCCGTATCAGCGCCCTTTCGGGCATCGAAGATCTCTCGCTAAGCACCAACGCCTCGCGCCTGGGAACCTTCGCCCACGACCTCAAGGCGGCGGGGGTGACACGTCTCAACATCAGTCTTGACTCGCTGGACCCCGCCACGTTCAAACAACTCACCGGTGGCGACCTGGCACGGGTCATGGCCGGCATCGAAGCCGCGCGCGACGCCGGCTTCGCACCGATCAAGATCAACATGGTTGCGATGCGCGGCCTCAATGACCACGAAGCCAATGCGATGGTCGACTTCTGCCTGTCCAAGGGGCTGACCCTGCGCTTCATCGAGGCCATGCCGGTTGGTGCAGGCGGACAGCGCGCACAGGATCACTACATGCCGCTGGCAGAGATCGAGCAGCAGCTGCGCAGCCGCTTCAGCCTCAGCCCCACGGCGATGCAGGGCAGCGGCCCGGCGCGTTATTTCCAGATCGACGACAGCGACCTGCGGGTCGGTTTCATCACCCCGCAGTCTCAGCATTTCTGCGACACCTGCAACCGCGTCCGGCTGAGCGTCAACGGCGATCTCTACCTGTGTCTCGGTCAGGAAAACAAGGTGGCCCTGGGAGAGATACTGCGTGCTGGCGCGAGCGATGCCGAACTTCAGGCAGCGATCCTGGAGGGGATCGCGAGAAAACCGCAACGTCATGATTTTCTCGGCACCCCGACCGCTATCCTGCGACCCATGTCGGCACTGGGTGGCTGAACTGCAAAAGCCGGTGGCACGACATCCATCGGCCACGCACCCGCTCCAGCGCCCTGTCGCTCAGTAGTCGTCGCGTACCGCGGCGCAGGTCTCGGCAACCACGTCCAGCGCGGCTCGATCGAGGATGGTCACCCGGCTGCCGGCGATCTGGATCACGCGATCGTCACTCAGACCCTTGATGATCCTGGAGAACGTCTCGGGCTTGACCGACAGGCGTGAGGCCACCACCTGCTTGGCGACGGGCAGCTCGAAGATGTCACTGTCGGCAGGTGCCTGCTTGAGCAGGTAGGCGGCAACCCGGCAGGTGGCACTGTGCAGGCTCAGCTCGTCAATTTCACGCAGCTGCATGCGCAGGCGTTGGCTCATGCTGCCGAGCATGACGAAACAGGTCTCCACCGACCCTTTCAGCATATCGGCGAAATCCAGTGAATCGAAACTCAGGACCTCGGTGGCCTGCAACGCCTGGGCACCCACCGGGTAATGGGGTCGTTCGAGAAACATCAGGGCCTCGCCGAAGGTACTGCCCGGGCCCACGATATCAATGACCTTCTCATTGCCCGCTGGTGACAGGCGGAACAACTTGATCTGCCCGCTGAGGGCAAGATAGAAACGCTTTGCCGGATCACCCTGCTCGAACAAGGCATCACCTTCATTGAGACGCACGCGCACTGCGTGACTGGCGATTCGCCGCAGCTGGTTTTCGCCAAGGTCGGCAAACAGGAAACTGCGTCTGAGCTCTTCGATCATGTCAACGGCCCCACCGCCGGTATCTTCGGCTGCGAACAAGGCACTAGGTTACCACCAGACGTCAAGAATTGACGGGGCCGCACCAAAATCGTGCCCCTTCAAACGCCCCCGGATGGCTGCCCCAGGGGCGAGAACTGGGCAATCACGCCCCGCCGAATGATCGCGGCGCGAACCAGGGCGTAGGCCAGCAGCACCGCGCAGGCAATCAGCAGGATGCCGCCCAGGGTTGTGAGATACGGCGCGAACGCACCGCACAACGTGGCGACCATGGCAGAGCCCAGGGTCCACGCGACGCCATTGGCCAGTGCTTCGGGCAGCAGCGCACGCAGGCGCGGCAGGCTGACCTGCATATGCCCCCCGGCCACCCGCCGCTGCTGCAGGTCCAGCCAGGTGAGAAACGGCAGGATCTTCATCAACGAGCCAATCACGAAGCTCACCCCGCCGCCCAGCAGCAAGACACCGAGCAGGCTGTCGGACGCATCGAAAACCCAGGCGAAAAACGCGGCGAACACCGCGACGTGACTGAGCTGCCACAGCCACAGGTTGGCATCACGGCGCGGGCGCTGGCGCCGCTTCTGGACGTACAGCGCATTGGCGTTGTACATAAGGTGGACGACAAAAAGCACGGAGACGAGCCACTGCCAAAGCGCCTGCGCCAACGACGGGGGGAGCCCCGGCAGTCCGACCACCAGGAGCAGCAGGACAATCACCGCAAACGGCAGGACACGTTTGAGCCCGGCGGCAAACGCCGGCGAGATATAGAACAGCGGGATGATCTCCATGCCCACACCTGCCAGCAGCAGCCCTACCCAGCCTGCCAGCCCCCAGGCCACATGCATATCGATCCAGCGCAGATGCTGCGGCAGCTGCAACCAGCCGTAGCGGACCATCGCCAGCGTCAACCCCAGGGCGATAGTGACGGCGAGCGCCAGCGCGGCCAGGCGCACGGCCCACAGCGTCTCACGTCGTCCCGACGCCGCACTCAGCGCACGGAAAGAACCCACCAGGAACACCAGCAGACCGGCGATCGCGATGCCCCCGCCGGACAGCAACATGCCCGGGAGGGACAGCAGGAACCCGCCACCGATCAGCACCCCACCGAGCCCCAGGCCGGCGGCGGTCAGACGGGCGACCAGCCTGACCCGCGGATAGGGGGCGCCGAGCAACACCGGCGACATCTGCAACAGGGCGCCGCACATCACCGGCGCGAGTGCGCCGAGCACCAGAAAATGTGTCGTGGCCAACGCGGCCGGGGCCCAGCGCGACGCCATTACCTGATCACCCTGCCAGGCGAGCGTCAGTCCGGCCAGGCAGAGGAAAAACGGCATCAGGTAGAACAGCGTCAGCGGCGCCTCGACCGGCGGCGCCTTGTCCGGGGACAGCCCGCCCAGATTCACGAATGATCCGCGTCTTGCGCACCTGCCCCCTCGGGTTGCGGCATATCGGCAGGCCAGATCAGGATCTCGAAGTGCTCCGGTGCCAGGCAGGCGGTTTCCCAGCGATATCCCATGTCTTTCAGCATCCTGTACAAAGGCACCGGATCACGGCGGTGCCTGACCCGCAGCCAGTCACCCACCGGCAGATCCGCCAGCGCGTCGAGGACCTGCTCCAGCGGTTCCGGAGGCTCCAATGCACTCACATCGATCGACTGTTCCATCAGGCCACCCCCTTTCGTCCCTCCAATCGCACCGTCAGTCCATGCGCAACGGTCCTGTCGGCCATCGGATAGAGCACGTTTTCCTCTTTGACATTGTGTTGCTGCATTATCAGAAACAGGGTCTCCGCCGCATCGACCAGTGCCCTGGCATCACGCCTGCCGATCGCGGCCTGCAATTCGCCGAACAACTCACGCATCTGCGCATGCTCGCTGCGCATCACTGCGGTAGGTCCGGCCGCCATCGGTGCGACCGCCTCCAGCGCCGGAAACAATGTTTGCTCTTCGTAGTGGAAGTGTGCCTCGGTATCATCGACGAAGGCCTGCATGGTGCTGATCGCAGCCGCCCAGTCCTTGCGGTGAGCGGCCTGCTCGATCTTCGCGAATTCGGCGTCGCAGGCGCGATGCTGCGCAGTCAGAGTCTCTTGAAATGACATCAGTGGTTACCCGGGACAATTTCGACCCCCCAATCCTGCCCGGCGCAGGCCGTGACACCTTGACTTCGATCAGGTCGGGGCCGATCCAGCATCACCCGTCCTTGCCGTCGTTGCCAAGAGGGATCACAAAGTCTCCAGATAACGCTGCAACGCACGCATCTCACCGTCACTCAGGATCCAGCGCGGCATGTAGTAACTGAATTCGCGACCAGACGGATCGAGGCCATCGGCAATGGCCCTGCGCAACGACTGTTTATCGTATCCACGTGCCTTGAGCACATCACTCGTCAGCGCCGGGGCTGCACCTGTAAGCGTACCGGCCTGCACGATGCGCCCCTGCCCCTCTCGACCGTGACACACGGCACAGCCCTGGCCCGCTCTGGCCAACCATGGCGGTCCCTGCCGATAGTCGAGACGCGCGTCTGCCCCGTGCCCCTGCAGGTAGATTCGCTCGCCCAGTTCAAGCTCGCTCTGACCGCAACCGGCAGAGGCAACGAAGACCGCGCACAGCAGCAGCCGCCCGATCACAGATCCCACGCCACCTCGACCTGATCTGGGTCGAAGTCAACTCGGTCACTGCAGTGCACAATGACAACAGCTGAAGTAAGAAAAGGACGTTCAGTCATGATATTCCGATGGGTGTGCGCGGCCCTCATCGTGTTGTTGGCGGCAGTCCTGCCGCCGGCCGTGGCATCGTCGTTGGCGACACTGCGTTTCGGTACCGCGTGCGCGAAGTGCCATGAAGGCGAGTGCAGCGGTCGTCTAAGTTTCGCACGCCGGCCGGAGGCTGCCTACGAGCATATCCGCCAATACGCCGGACCGACCGACGACGAACTCGCGCGGCTACTGTATGACGCGCTGGAGCAGATGAAGGCCGACTGCAGCTATGGCGCATTGCCGGCGCCGGATCTCAGCCAACCCTTGAATGCGGATGACCTCGCCCCCTACCTCGATGCCTGGAGTGGTGCCTATTTCCTGCCGTTGTCGACGCTGGCACCGGGCAGCTACAAATTGACGATCGACTTCACCGGCGGCGGACGCGTGCGCGTCGAGGTGATCGACGGTGATTTCGATCCATTCATCGATCAATGCATCACCGTCGAGATAAGCCGCCTGGAGGTCGATATCACGCTGACCACGAACCAGCCGCACTACCTTCGCCTGCAGCCACGCGGTCCGGTCACTGTCGATCAGTTGCGGCTCACGCGACAGCCATGAATCACCGGGTGCGAACGCACGCCATGCTACCCAGGCTTGCCGTCGATCCGTGGCCGCAGCAGGATCGACGCATACTGCCAGACAAACAGTGCGAAACCGACAATCCATAGCAGCGCAGACAGATCGACCCACCTGGCGTAAGCGCCGCTGGCCCAGGCCGTGCCGAACACGCGGATCAGTGCCGCCAGGTTCATCACCACGAAGGCCCATGTCATCACCCGGGTGACATCGATGGAGCGGCCGCTATGGCCGCGTGCGACCCGCGCCATCATCCCCATCGTGAACACGCCAACCGCACCCGCGGTGAGCGCATGCAGCGCCGACGCCGGGGCAAACAGGCCGAGTTCGGCAAGGCCGCTGAGCGCCGCGCCCAGCACCAGCCAGGCGTAGCCGACATGCAACACCCACAGCACAGGTATCGCAAAGATCCGTTGCTCGAACCATCCGGCCAGACGTACCGCCTGGCTGCCGGCAAACACCAGCCACAACAATGCCATCGGCACACCGGCCAGCGCGGGGATGGATTGTGCGACGACGAGCAGCAGCAGGTTCGCCATTGTCAGGCGTTCGACCCACGGCCGCTGGGTCGCCCGGAAGCCAGGCAACACGTTCTGGGTAAAAAACGGCATTACCCGGCCCGCGACCAGCGCAATGATCAGCAGGATCAGGTCGAGCATGACCCGACGCATGTCACCCAGACCACCCAGCACATCGAGCAGCTGCAGGTGTGACAGCAGATTCGCCAGCGCCATCGCACCGAGCAACGGCAGAAACACCCGGTTGACCCGGTTTTGACCCTGCCACAAGGGGTGCACCAGACTGACCGCGACCAGTGGCAGGAAGGCCACATCAACCGCAATCACCAGTGCTACCGGCACGCCCGGTATCCACGGCAGCAGTCGGCCCAGCAACCAAACCGCCGCCAGCAGCGCCAGTCGCTGGCCGGTCCAGGTCTGGACGCCGGTCCAGTTGCGTACCGCCGTGAGCAGAAAGCCCGCGATCACCGCCACGGCATAACCGAACAGCATCTCGTGGGCGTGCCACGCCACCGGGTTGTAGTGTGCCGGCGCGGCCAGCACCCCGTGCCATAACAGGGTCCACAGGACCATCAGCAACACCGCGGCCAATGCAGAGAGCAGGAAGAACGGGCGGAAGCCGAGCGCGAACGGGGCCCACCCCTGGACGGGCGCGGCGCCCGTTTGTCGATGTGTTGTAAGTGTCATGGCGCGCAGGATGCATATCATCGGGATGGGCCACATTGACAGTAGTCAATTTGACTCGCCACCCGCAATGGTGGGTGGGAAAGCCGCGTCAGGCGGTCAGTTGCGCGTACAACAGCGGCAGGCGTTTGGGCAGCTCGGAAGGCTGGCGGATCACGACATAGCCGCCATTGCCGAACAGGTGCGGCAGGTAGTCGTTGCCCTTGGCATCGATGGTCACACAAAACGGCTGCAGTCCCAGTCGCCGTGCCTCCAGGACCGCCTGGCGCGTGTCCTCGATCCCGTAGCGCCCCTCGTACTTGTCGAGGTCATTCGGTTTGCCGTCGGTCAGCAGCAGTAGCAGGCGGCGCCCGGCCGGCTGTGCAGCCAGCATCGCACTGGCGTGGCGGATCGCCGCCCCCATCCGGGTGTAGTAACCCGGCTTGATCGCCGAGATACGTCCGCGCACCGCGCCGCCGTAACGTTCCTCGAATGTCTTCAGCGTATGCACCCTCACCGGGTCACGCTTGCGCGACGAAAAACCGTGCAGCGCAAAACGGTCGCCGGTCGCGTCCAGTGCCTCGGCAAACAGGAACAGGCTGTCGCGTACCACGTCGATCACGCGGTGATGATCGTCGACATAGGTATCGGTGGACAGCGAGAGATCGGCCATCAGCAGGCAGGCCAGGTCTCGCGCACCGCTGCGCAGCTCGCGGTAAAGCCCATCGCCCTCGACCGCACTGCCGGCACGCCGGTCGGCGGCAAAACGCAGATAGGCATCGATGTCGATCTCCTGTCCGTCCGTCTGTGCCCGGTGCCAGACCCGCGCGGGCGCCAGTGCCTGGAACTGGTTGCGCAGGCGGCGTGCGGTGCGTCCCAGACGCTCCGGCAGCGGAATGGACGGTGCATCAGCCGCCAGCATCGGCACGATGCGGCAGTGGTCGCGCAGCAGGCATTGCTGCTTCCAGTCCCACTCGGGCAGACGGATGCCCTCGCCGATGACCAGGTCGTCCTCAGCCTCCGCCGGCAGGTCGAGATCAAACTTCAGGGTCGCCGCTGCGCGCTTGGCATCACGGCTGACCGCCAGGCGGTCGAGGTCGCGGGCGATCGATTCGGCGCGGTCCAGATCATCCTCGTCCTCGGAGCCGCGATCGACATTGACGAACTCTCCCCAGGTGAAGATGTTCTCCATGCGAACCGTGATCAGGCCCCGGTCGCTCTCCGGCGTCTTGACCCGTTCGGCCTGACGACGCAGACGTTCCAGTTCCCGCCGCTGTTCGTCACCGGCTGCCTCGGGGGTATCGGGATCGGCGGCCTTGTGCGCCGACAGCTGCCCCGGCGGTTGCGGATGAAGCCACAGCGGTACCGGTGACGGGGGACGCTTCGCACTCGGCAGGTGCTGCACGCTGCCGGGCTCGCGCAGCGCGGCACGTACCGCCGACTCCGCCTGGGCCTCGGCACGGCGCAGTGACTCGGGTGCCGGGCGGGTCGCGATGTGCGCTTCGACCAGGCGGCCATAACGCGGCGCCAGACCCGGGAAACGCGCCAACGTCTCCAACGTGCGATGCTGGTTGGCACTGAACCAGTCCTCGTCGGTCGTGCACGACGACACTGCGAGCGCGGCAAGCCACAGATAAAGATCGCGGTTGAGCGAGCGCTGCGGCAGGCAGTCGAGCTGCGCAGGCAGCCGCAAGTAGCTGTCGTCGCGCCATGCCAGTGCAACCTTCTGCTGGCTGCCGGCCAGACGCTGCACCCAGTTGCGGCGTGACCGGTCATGCAGCTGTTCGGCACTGGTCACCTGCAGTCCACCATCGCCGCCGAGCGCACGAAACAGGATGCTGACTGTGCGTTCGACCTCGGGTAGCGTCACTGCGGCCTGCGGGTAGCTCTTGTCCGCCAGTCGCGTGACCAGACGGTGCCAGAACTCACCGACCTGCTCTTCCACTCAGGGCTCCTGGCACAGTGGTGCCGATGCCGGTGCCGACTGTGTGGCCGGCGGCTCGACCTTGTGCGCCGACGGCCGGGCCGGCCGGCCGCTAACCACCGGCAGGGCATCCGCACCCTCGACCCATCGCAGCAGGCTGTGCTCGGTATCGCCACCCTGCACCGTGGTACACGCGGATATGCACTGCGCACACTCGGTACAGGTGAACATCTTGCGCTTGATCGTGCGCGGCTTGAGGCGCATCGGGCAGACATTGTCACAGGCATTGTTGCAGTCCCGGCAGCGGGTCGCGCGGGTGGCATCGAAACCCACCACCATCGCGCGGTCGTTGGCCATCCAGCTCAGACTCTGAAACAGGCCGACGGCGCAACCGAAACGGCAGAACAGGTGACGCGCAAACAGGAACTCGATGCTGAATGCGAGCGTCGCCGCGCCGATGAACAACGACTGCCGCAGTGTCAACTCGGCATTGAAGAGGTTGTGGTAGATCTCGGCCGGCGGCAACAGATAGGTGAGAAGCGCGACCGCCCACAGGAACGCGAATCCGAATACCGCCAACAGTGTCGGTAGCCAGTACCAGGGGTTGGGCACCTCGCGCACGCCATCCGGCTGGACCTGCGGCAACGGCCGGCGCTCCCAGAGGCTGGGGCGACCGCTGGCACGGCGCATCAGCCCGTTGATCGTCTCCACCACCGAAAAGTGTGGACACAGCCAGCCGCAGTACAGGCGGCCATATCGCCATGCCAGCCACAACAGCAACCCTGCACCGCCGAAAAGCGGTACGAAGCCACGCCACAGCAGGTTGAACGCCGCCTGCAGTGCACTGCCCTCGCCGCTCACAAAGGCATCGATTCCGAGCGTCCAATCCAACCCCAGCAGGATGGCGTGACCTCGCGTCAGATCGATGCGCAGGATGTCCAGCGGCGGCGCCAGCACGAACAGCACGAAGAAGCCGACCTGAAAGGCCAGCCGCTTGCGCTGCAGGGTCGTGCGCGCCATCGCCGGCTCAGCCCCCGCCGCAACCCGCCGGAAGTGGCCGCCCAATCAGCGGGTAGCGCCAGCACTGGCCGGCCATCGCCTTGGAAAGGCCATAGGCACCGAACATCACCAGCATCGAGTGACAAAAGGTGAAATAGGTGATTACCACAACCCAGACATGCGGCCCACGATAGCCGCCGAGCAACAGGATCAGGCCGTTGGCGACCACCAGCAACACCCCGGCCCACAGGCTGCCGGATAAGGTCTGCGACAAGTGCGATGCCGCCAGCGGCGGCGCCTGCTCGCGCGACCGCCACCACATCCACAGCAGCAGCAGAAAACCCAGACCGGGTGCCAGCAACAGATTGACCAGATACAGGCTCTCCGCGGTGATCGCCGTGCCGGCGCCCTCGGTCAACTCAGCCGAGTGTTGCATCGATCACCTCCATCAAAGCCGCCAGCGTCTCGTCATCATCGCTCAGCGGTTCGACCATCGCCGCACGGCAGGCCTCGCGCACCTCGAAGCCATCCTTGATCAGGGTGGCCGCGTACACCAGCAGGCGGGTCGATGCCGCCTCCTCGAGGTCATGGTCCTTGAGCGCACGCAATGCATTCGCCAGTCGCACCAGGCGTTCGCCCTGGGACCGATCGATCCCGGTCTCGCCGAGCAGCACCTCGAGCTCGAGTTCGGGGCCTGGAAAATCGAAGCTCATCGCCAGGAAGCGCTGCCGGGTCGACGGCTTCATCCCCTTCAAGAGGTTCTGATAACCGGGGTTGTATGAGACGACCAACATGAAACCCGGCGGCGCCTGCAGGGTCTCGCCAGTGCGCTCCAGCGGCAGGATACGGCGGTCGTCGGTTAACGGGTGCAGCACCACGGTGGTGTCCTTGCGCGCCTCAACCACCTCGTCCAGATAGCAGATCGCGCCCTCGCGTACGGCGCGCGTCAGCGGACCGTCACACCAGTAGGTACCGGACTCACCGATCAGGTGTCTGCCCACCAGGTCGGCCGCCGTCAGGTCATCGTGACAGGCCACCGTGTACAGCGGCCGGCCGAGGCGCGCCGCCATGTGCTGCACGAAACGCGTCTTGCCACAACCGGTTGGCCCTTTGATCAGTACCGGCAGCTGGTTCGCCCAGGCGCGTTCGAACAGTGCGATCTCGTTGCCCTGCGGACGATAAAACGGTAACTCCTGCTGCGGTGTCTGATCGGTGTCGGTTTGCATATCCACAGCTTAGCTCCGATAACTGAGAAAGAACGCCAGTGAGATCAGGCCGCCCGGGATCAGCAGCCACGCCACCACCACCCAACGCCAGATACCCCGCACGCCGCGCAAACCCATGAACCAGTCTCCGATCAGGTGCCCCTTCAACATCGCGAATGCCAGCACCGTCAGGGATACACCGAGACCGCTGAGCCCGGCCCGCCCAATGCCCCAGGTCACCACGGTCAACAGCATCAACACTGCGTAGACCAGGGTGCAGGGACGTATCAGTTGTCGTGTCGGTTCAATACCGTTCATCGCATCACGTATACAAGGGGGAACAAGATCAACCACAACAGGTCGACCATGTGCCAGTAACTGGCACCGGTCTCGACGCCGGTATGGTCCTCGACACTATAGCCATCACCGCGTGCTTTGACCGCCACCGCGACCAGAATCACCATGCCCAGTATCACGTGCATGAAATGAAAGAACGTCAGCGACAGGTAAAACATGTAGAAGGTGTTGGTGCTGAGGCTGACACCAGCACCCAGATGGTGGGCGTATTCCGCAGACTTGACCACCACGAAAACCACACCCATCGCAACCGCGGCCCATAGCCAGCGCGCGCAAAACGCGTTGTTGCCTTCGCGCGCCGCAACCACGCCGCGCATCACGAAGTAACTGGATGTCAGCAGGGCCAGCGTATTGATCAGCGCCGCATCGCGATTCAGCGTCGCCTGGTATTCATTGAACAACTCGACATGATTCATCCGGGTGAACGCATAGGCGGCGAAGAACACCGCGAACACCAGCAGTTCAGCCAGGATGAAAATCCAGATCGCCAGATCGCCCGGCGGGTAGTTCGGCGCTGCCACACGCTGTGCGTCGCCTGGCGTGGCACTGGAGATTTTCATGTCGTTGGACATCAGATCGGGTTCTATATCAGATCCAAAAAAAACCGCCAGCTCTGCATCCCTCAATGCGCGGCTGGCGAATAGGAGATGGGCGATACCCACCACGGGAAGAACTGTCAGGGGTGGGCGTTTTCACGCCCACCCCACTGCGGTCAGGCCGACGCCTTTTCTGCCACTGCTGTGGTGGCTTCGGGCTCCCTTGCGCCAACGAAGAAGCTCGCGACGTAGGTGAGCAGACCGATCAGGAACACCAGGCCGGCAATCTCACGCATCCAGTAGAAGAGCGCGATCTTGTCCTGCACCACCATGAACGGTAGTGGGTCGGCACTGAAGCGCTGCAGGTAGACCTGCAGAATGCCGGCACCGGTCAGGAACAGCGTGATGAACACGATCGACACGGTCATCAGCCAGAAAGACCACATCTCGAGCACCTGCGAGCGATTGCTGTTGGCCGCTTCACGACCCCGCAGCATCGGCATCGCATAGGAGATCATCGTCAACACGATCATCACGTAGGCGCCGTAGAACGCCATGTGACCGTGTGCTGCCGTGATCTGGGTACCGTGGGTGTAGTAATTCACCGGCGACAGGGTATGCAGGAAGCCCCACACACCGGCACCGAGGAACGCCATCACCGCCGTGCCCAGGGCCCACAGGATCGCGGCCTTGTTGGGGTGGTTACGGCGACGACGGTTGACCATATTGAAGGCGAACACTGTCATCATGAAGAACGGGATCGGCTCCAGAGCGGAGAAGATCGAACCCCACCACTGCCAGTATTCCGGTGCACCGATCCAGTAGAAGTGGTGACCGGTACCGATTATCCCGGTGATCAGGGTCATGGCGATGATCACGTACAACCACTTCTCGATCACCTCGCGGTCGACACCCGTGGTCTTGATCAGCACGAAGGCAAGGATCGAGCCGAGGATCAGTTCCCATACGCCTTCCACCCAGAGATGGACGACCCACCACCAGTAGTACTTGTCCTTGACCAGGTTGTCCGGGTTGTAGAACGAGAACAGGAAGAACACCGCCAGGCCGACCAGTCCGATCAGCAACACCAGGCTGACGACCGTCTTGCGACCTTTGAGTATGGTCATACCGATGTTGAACAGGAACGCCAGGGCGACCACAACGATACCGAGCTTGGTGATCGTCGGCTGCTCGAGGAACTCCCTGCCCATCGTCGGCAACAACTCGTTCCTGGTCAGTTCGGCCAGGCCCGAGTATGGCACCAGCAGATAGCCCAGGATCGTCAGCGCACCGGCGACCAGAAACACCCAGAACATCAGAAGCGCCAGACCGGGACTCTGCAGTTCACGCTCTGCCTCTTCGGGCACCAGGTAATAGGCGGCGCCCATGAAGCCGAACAGCAACCATACGATCAGCAGGTTGGTGTGCACCATGCGGGCCACGTTGAACGGGATCTCGGGGAACATGAAGTCCCCCATGACGTACTGCAGCCCAAGGACCAGTCCAAACAGGATCTGACCGACAAAAAGGCCAATGGCTGCAATGAAATACGGTTTGGCGACCGCTTGCGACTTGTATTGCATGATTGTTGCTCCTTAGCCCTGGATGTTCGGCGGCCAGTTCGCCGTATTGATGCCAGAGACGTATTCCAGGAAATCGGCGATTGCGTCCAGTTCCTCCGGGCTGAAATTGAACTGCGGCATACTGCGCCGCCCCGGGATACCGTCTTTCGGCCGGCTCATGATGAAGCCCTTGATCCCGTCCTTGCCGCCAAGGCGCTGGAAGGCGTTGCCAAGCTCAGGTGCGAAATAGGCACCCTCACCCAACAGGCTGTGGCAACCGACGCAATTGTTTTCTTCCCACAGGGCCTTGCCATGAGCGACGGAGTCATTGAGGGCCGCATGGTTGTCGCGGTCCGGCCAGGCATTGTGTGTATCGAACGTCAAAGCAAGAAAAAGCAGAAAGAAAAACACGCTTCCACCGTAAAAGATGTTGCGCGCCATGGCCTTTGTAAAAGCCTGTGACATGGCATGGACCTCCCCTGAAATGCACCACGTGGGCGCCATTTGAGATTCGGGGGGATGCGCTGACCTTGATATTGGTCAAGCTCAACACCGAACATTGCCACAGATCAACTTTCGGTGATTAAATGCCTGCCCGCGCGATTCGCACCAGAGTCACCGTCCGATGCTCATTGACGATCTGAAAAAGAGCTTTATGTTTGCGCGCCTCAGCGACAACCAGTTGGAGCGGGTCGCGCAGCACGCGGTGCGGATCACGCTCGACGAGGGCGAACTGCTGTTCCAGCAGCACGAACCGGCGGGGCGCTTCTATCTGCTGTTGCGCGGACAGATCAAGCTGTTTCGACTGGGACCGAACGGCAACGAAAAGGTCATTGAGATCGTCACGCCCTGCAGCACCTTTGCCGAGGCGTTGATGTTCCTCGAGCGACCGACCTATCCGGTGGGTGCACAGACGCTGCAGGCGGCCGAGGTGATCAGCGTCGATGCCGCGGATTTTGCCCGCATGTTGCGTGAATCCGTCGATACCTGCTTCATGCTCATGGGCGATATGAGCCAGCGCCTGCGAGGTCTGATCCGTGAGATCGACGATCTCAGCCTGAACAGCGCAACCTGCCGCGTCGCCGGCTACCTGCTGACCAAGTCGTCACCCGACGGGGCAACCTTCGAACTCGAGGTGCCCAAGCAGACGCTGGCCTCGCGCCTGTCTGTGCAGCCGGAGACCTTCTCGCGGATCATCCGAAATCTCAGCGAACAGGGCGTCCTAGCGGTACGCGGCAGCCGTGTCGAAATCGGTGACCGCGAGCAGCTACAGCAACTCGCGAACGTCTGTGGCCAGACCGACGTATCGCTGGCGGACACCTTTCACTATCCCTGCCCTCCGGCCAAACCGCGCGGTTGACACAAGGCCTGGGCCTCGAGATGCGGCCCGGATGACTGGCAGTGGTGGGCCGTACGCAATTGATGGGGCCGCCCCACAGGCGCTTTGGGCCTGCGGGGCGGCACGGCTCAGGCGTGGGCCGCGGCCTGGGTCTGTGCACCGCGGAAGTCGGCGAGTGCGCCGCGGAACCAGTCCGCGTGCTGCGCCTCCGAATCGATTACGCGCTGGTAAACCGCCGCAGTCGCCGTCTCACCTTCGGCAATCGCCTGGTCGCGGAAACGCGGGTAGATATCCTGATACTCACGCTCTTCGACGCTTATTGCGACAGATAGCGCCTTTTCAATCACGCCCTGCGGATTCATTGCAATCAGCCGGTCGCAGTTCGCCTGGATGGTATTGAGCGCATCGATCGCACGCTGCGTATCCTCGCCGCGGCTCGGCACGCCGATATCGTCGTAGAGTTCACGCAGCCATACCGCGTGCAGCTTTTCCTCGCCGGCGACCTTGCGGAACAGGCGCGCCAGGTCCGGTTGCCCGGCCTTTTCCGCCCACCGCGCAAACTCCGGATACATGATCTGGTTCTCGTACTCTTCGACGTCGACGAACGACTCCGCCGTCTGGTGCATCCGGCTGTCCTGCCGCGCCGCGGCAAAACAGGCAAAAATCATTTCTTCGGTGATCTCAGGTTTGTTCACTAAGTAGCTCCTCATCGTTTTGAATGGTTGCGATCGATGCCCTCCGTCCTCGCGGAGTGCTTTGTTTTTTCTGGGCGGCTGGTGCAGCCGAAGCCACCGGGGGATTTGCCGCGCCCGGGTGTGTCATTTGCCACATCCTTTTGACATTGATCAAGGCGGAATCCGGCGTTTGAACCAGACTTCCGGTTCGTCCGAACCAAATTAATTGAAACCGCCTGGGGGGCTGTTATACGCCATGAAAATCGCAAAAAAAACCCTTCCGCTGCTGATTAGCCTCGCGCTTGGCGCCAGTGCTGCGGGCAGTGCGCTGGCCAACGGCCAGCTCGAAAAGGTCATGAAAGACCGTGGCCTGACCGAAAAAGACATCCTCGCTGCCGCCAAGACTTATACTCCGACCGGCGGGCGCGACGAATACCTCGCTTTCGCATCCGGTGGCCAAAGCGGCCAGGTGATCGTCTACGGCGTGCCGTCGATGCGAATCCTAAAATATATCGGTGTATTCACCCCGGAACCCTGGCAGGGCTACGGCTTCGACGACGAGTCCAAGGCCGTGCTGGCACAGGGCAAGGTGCGCGGCAAGGATCTGGTCTACGGTGACACCCACCACCCGGCGATCTCCGAAACCAACGGGGACTATGACGGCCGCTGGCTGTTCATCAACGACAAGGCCAACCCGCGCGTCGCAGTCATCGACCTGCACGACTTCGAGACCAAGCAGATCGTGGTCAACCCGGTGTTCAAGTCACAGCATGGCGGCGCCTTCGTCACGCCGAACACCGACTACGTGATCACCGCCGCGCAATATGCTGCGCCGTTTGAGAACGACTTCGTCCCGCTCGAGGAATTCAACGACAAGTATCGTGGTGGCATCACCTACTGGAAGTTCAACCGCGAGAAGGGCCGTATCGAGCCGGAAAACTCCTTCATCGTCGAGGCACCGCCCTACAGCCAGGACCTGTCCGACGCGGGCAAAGGGCCGTCTGACGGCTGGTCGTTCACCAACTCGTTCTGCTCCGAGCGCTACGTCGGCGGCATCGAGCGTGGTCGCCCGCCATTCGAGGCCGGCTGCTCGGCGAAGGACACCGACTTCCTGCACGTGGTCAACTGGAAGAAAGCCGAACAGCTGTTCAAGGCGGGCAAGACCAAGAAAATCAACGGTGGCAACGTGCTGCCGATCGACGTCGCCGTCAAGGAAGGCGTGCTGTTCCTGATCCCCGAGGTCAAGAGCCCGCACGGCGTCGACGTATCACCGGACGGCAAATACATGATCGTCTCCGGAAAGCTCGACACCCACGCGACGGTGTACAGCTTCGAGAAGATCCAGGCCGCGATCAAGGCCGGCAAGTTCGAGGGCAAGGATCCGTACGGCATCCCGATCATCAGCCTGAAGGATTCGATCCACAAGCAGGTCGAGCTGGGCCTCGGGCCGCTGCATACGCAGTACGACAGCAAGGCCTGTACCGCGTACACTTCACTGTACGTCGACTCGATGGTCGCCAAGTGGGACTACTGCGAAGGCAAGGTGCTGGACAAGGTCTCGATCCACTACAACATCGGCCACCTGATGACCATGGAAGGCGATACCGTGTCGCCGGACGGCAAGTACCTGGTCGCGCTGAACAAGCTGGCCATCGACCGCTTCAACCCGGTCGGCCCGCTGCATCCGCAGAACCACCAGCTGATCGACATCAGCGGCGACAAGATGGAACTGCTGTACGACATGCCGCTGCCACTGGGCGAGCCGCACTACGTGGTCGCGATCAAGGCCGACAAGCTCAAGCCCGAAGTCCGTTACAAGTCGGGATGGAACAGTCGTGAAGACAAGGTTTCGGAGTTCAAGACCCGCGCCGGCCGCGAAAAGACCGAGCGTAACTGTGATGCCGCCGGCAACTGCACGACCGAGGTCTGGGGCACGGTGATCCGTTCGCACATCACGCCCGAGATCATCGAGGCGCAGGTTGGCGACACCGTCAAGGTGCACCTGACCAACCTCGAGCGCGCACAGGACGAGGTGCACGGCTTCGCGATGTACGGTCAGAACGTCCAGCTGTCGATCGAGCCGGGCAAGACCGCATCGGTCACATTCCATGCCGATCAGGAAGGGGTATTCCCCTACTACTGCACCGAGTTCTGCTCGGCGCTCCACCTGGAGATGCAGGGCTACCTGCTGGTCCAGCCGAAGGGATACCAGGCCAAGGCATCCGCGATGCAGGAAGGCGTGGCATATACCCAGGTCGACTACGACAAGCAGGTCAAGACCAACGTCGACACCCAGGCGGTCATCGACTCGGTGGTGGGCTTCATCACCAGCCATAACTACCAGGACTTCCCAACGGTAGTCGGTCTGGTGGAAGATGCGACCGACCAGCTCGGCTTCGCCAAGGATGCCAAGGAGAAATCCGAGGCCGCTGCGGCCAAGCAGGATTGGCAAAACGCAATGCTGTGGGCCAACCAGTGGTGGCAGTATCAGGTCAAGGCCGCCGACCTCGGTCTGCGTGCCAAGACCTTCCTGGAACAGAATGGTGCGAAAAAGATCAAATGATCTGATCGCTTCCTGAGTTAGGAATCACCGGGGGGCATCGTGCCCCCCGGTTTGTTTATGAGCGACAAAAACCCGATAACACGAGAGGTTATTAGACGATGATGATGAAAACCCTGTTTGGTGCCGTTCTGGCCTCCACGCTGGTGCTCAGCGTCGGCACTGCCGCCGCCGCGGACGGCGCCGCCCTGTATCAGAGCAAGACCTGCTTCTCCTGCCACGGCAAGGACGCGAAGACCCCGATCCTGCCGGCCTACCCGAAACTGGCCGGGCAAAACGCGGTGTATGCGGCGCAGCAGATGAAAGACATCAAGAGCGGCGCACGCTCGAATGGCATGACTGCGGCGATGAAAGGCGTCATGCACCTGGTCTCCGACGAAGAGATCGACGCCATCGCGCAGTGGCTGTCGTCCCTCTGACCTGACGCAGGCCACCGGCCCACCGGGGTCGGTGGCTTGACCGCCGTCAAGGCAGCAGCTTTAGCCAGGACTAATATGGGCAACATGCGCGCCGACATTCTTTCCGGCGCGTCACCCTAACTGAATCTCGAGGAGCCCGCACACACCATGAATTCGTCAAGCCTGAAACGCTCATTCATCGCAGCCGCGGTTACCGCCCTGATTTCCGCCCCGACCCTTTCCGCATGGAACGAGGGCGGCGGCGAACAAGACGAGGCACTGCACCTGA
This sequence comes from Chromatiaceae bacterium, assembly GCA_024235315.1. Classification (GTDB taxonomy): domain Bacteria; phylum Pseudomonadota; class Gammaproteobacteria; order Chromatiales; family Chromatiaceae; genus Thiosocius. The sequence continues at coordinate 469,814 of JACKMP010000001.1, forward strand.
CGCCCGACATCGACAACGGTCGCGACGTCTACGAAGTCTGCTCGGCCTGTCACCTGCCCGAGGGCTGGGGCCTGCAGGAAGGTACCTTTCCGCAGCTCGCCGGCCAGCACCGTGGTGTATTGATAAAGCAGCTGGCCGACATCCGTGCGCTGAACCGCGATAATCCGACGATGTATCCGTTCGCACTGCCCGAGTCGATCGGTGATGCCCAGGCGATCGCCGACGTGGTCGCCTATATCGAGCAGTTGCCGATGAACCCCGATCCGGGTCGTGGTCCCTGGGAGCCCGGCACCCCGCATTTTGAGGCCGGCAAGAAACTGTTTGCAGACAACTGTGTGAAGTGTCACGGTGAGACCGGCATGGGTGACAAAGAGAAGTTCTACCCGCGCATCAACGGCCAGCACTACAACTACATGCTGCGTCAGTTCGAGTGGATCCGTGACGGCAAGCGCCGCAACGCCAACCCGGACATGGTCGAGCAGATCAAGAACTTCTCCGACCAGGACATGAAGAACGTGATCAATTACGTTACCTGGGTTCCGGTCCCCGCGGAACAGCTGGCCCCGTCGAAAGACTGGCAGAACCCGGACTTCAAATAAGTCTCAGCCCCTATGACCGGCCGGCCGGTACGTTTGCCGGCCGGTCTGACCGTCCACTATTGAAGCTGGATAAGCAATGATGAACCCGCCCATCCGGATCCGCCAGAACCTTCCGGTCATGATGCTCGGCCTGGTTGCCGTCGCCCTGCTGGCCGCCATTTATTTCCTGCCGACCTGGTGGGTCGCCCTGAAGGCGCCCAACTACCCGCCCGAGGCCTTCCCGGACGGCGTGCGCATCCATTTCCACATGAACGGCGTGTTCAACGGCTGCCAGAAAATCGAGAGCACCGAGATCCACGAGGACCAGGCACTCGACTGCGTGCACGAGATGGACACCATCAACCACTATGTCGGCATGTACCCGATCGCCGCCGGTGGTGTCATCGAACGCGCGTTTTCGCCGTTCCTGATCTCGATGCTCGGGGTGATGGTCATAGGTTTCGCGTGTTCGCAGCGGCCGCTGCGCGTGGGCATCATGGGGGTCGGCTTTGCCGCGATCATCGGCTGGATGGGCATGACCTTTTTCAGTGCCGGTGGGCTGAAATACCAGAACACGGGGTACGTCGAGTCACTGATCACGTCGATGGACCAGGAGGCTGGCAGCGAGGAGGCAGAACCGGAACCGACGGGGATAGTCGCCCGCCTGAAGGCCGAGATGGCCGCGGTCGAGGCGCGTGAGCGGGGCGAGACGGCGGCGCCCGCTGCTAAAGACAGATCGCAATCATCGGCCAAGACTGACTACATCAACAGCCTGCGTGTGACCTACCAGAAGGACCGCGAGCGCCGCGGAGCCAACGCCGTGCCCGAATGGGCTGGCAGTGGCCACCAGGTGCTGCTGTGGCACTACGAAAAAAGCCTCGGCCGCTACTTCAACAACCCGGTCGAGATCCGCCCGCTGGTGTCGGCGATGAACATTGCATCTTACGTAGTGTTCTTCGGCATCATCGCGGCGATGCTGGTGCTGCTGTTCGGCGCACTGCGCGGCAAGGGCCCGTTCTACTGGCTGCTTGCGGCCGTCCCGGCACTGCTGCCGGTGTTCTTCATCATCGATTACTCGGCCTGGCTGTGGTGGTACGGCCATCGCCTCAATGACATGGGCGCGTTCACGGTCAAGCCGTTCATGCCGACAGTGTTCGGTGACGGCAAGGTCGCGCAGTTCTCGACCCACTCCTATCCCTACTGGGGCTTTGGCCTGATGCTGGCATTGAGCGTCGTGGTCGCGTTGATGATTGTCCTGCGCCGCAAGCAGCTGAACCGTTCCGCCGGCGGCTGAGGCCCCCGCATGTGGCGACACCTTGCTCGGGGGGCTGCGCTGGCAACCAGTGGCTGGCTGCTGAGCACGGTTGTCGCCATGGCGGAAGGACTCCCCTCCTTCCAGGCGCTGGTCGACCGGGCCGAGCCAAACAGCGTGCTGTCACCGCCGGCAGGGACATATTCCGGTCCGGTGGTGGTCGACAAACCGCTGGAGATCGACGGGCGCGGCGAGGTAACGATCGACGCCGGCGGCAAGGGCAGCGTGATCATACTCGATACCGACGGTGCCACAGTGCGCAACCTGCGCCTTACCAATTCCGGCAACTCGCACAACGACATCGATGCCGGTATCCAGGTGCGCGGCAACTTCAACGTGGTCAAAGACAATGTTATCGACGACTGCCTGTTCGGTATCGACCTGCAGCAGTCCGCGAACAACATCGTGCGGCGCAACCGCATTACCTCCAAATCGGTCGATCTGGGAATCCGCGGTGACGCGATCCGTCTCTGGTACAGCTTCGGCAACAGGATCGAGGAAAACAGCGCCGTCGATTCACGTGATATCGTCGTCTGGTATTCGCGCGACAACGTCATACGTCGCAACAGTGCACGCGGTGGCCGTTACTCGCTGCATTTCATGTACTCACAGTACAATCTGGTCGAGGAAAATGACTTTCGTGGCAACTCGGTGGGCATCTTCCTGATGTACAGCGACAGCGTGATCGTGCGCCGTAATCATATCTCACACGCGGTCGGCGCCGCCGGTGTCGGCATCGGCTTCAAGGAGACCAGCGACGTCGACATCGTCGACAACGAGATCCTGTACTGCGCCACCGGACTGCACCTGGACGTCTCTCCGTTTCAACCGGACACCACCAACCGTATCCACGGCAACCTGATCGCCTACAACGGCGTCGGCATCCAGTTTCTCAACGACTGGACCGGTAATGTATTCGAAGACAACCTTATCAAGGGCAACCTGACATCGGTGGCGGTGCTTGGCGGCAAGACCGCCAGGCGAAATGAATGGAAAGGCAACCACTGGGACGACTACGCGGGTTTCGATCGCGATCGCGACGGCGTCGGAGACACCCCCTACGAGCAGTACGCCTATGCCGACCGCATCTGGATGGACGTGCCGCCGGCGCGCTTCTTCAAGGGCACGCCGATGCTCGAGGTGCTTGACTTCCTCGAGCGCCTGGCGCCGTTCACATCGCCCGACCTGCTGCTGCGAGACGAAGAACCATTGATGAACGCAGCATTCCGCCTCGAACATGAACCCACAACGGCGACCGCGCCTTCACGCGACGGCGAAGGGCCTGCGGATGTCGCGCCGGCAGCTGAACCTGATTCCTACGAACTGTTGCGTCGATCACTGGGGCGCGACTGAGGCCGTGATGCATAGTCTTTTCGAAGGTGCATAGACATGAGTACCGACAAATCCAAGAAGCCACCGCTCAGCCCGGTGAGAAGAGAACAGAACCGGCGCGAGTTCATTCGCTCCGGCGTGCTGGTCGGCGGAACGCTGATTGCCGCACTGGCCGGCTTCGTGCCGATCGCCGGCGGTGGCACACATCGCCTGCGTCCGCCCGGCGCGTTGAAAGATGCACAGCTCAGTGAACGCGATTTCCTGTCGGCGTGCATCAAGTGCGGCCAGTGCGTGCAGGTCTGTCCGGTCGAGGCGATCAAGCTCGCCGACCTGGCTGACGGCTATGGGGTCGGAGTACCGTACATCGAGGCCAGGGCACAGGCCTGTGATTTCTCCTGCGACGGCCTGCAATGCGTGCTCGCCTGCCCCACCGGCGCCCTGACCCACAGCCTGAACTACCCGTCGCAGACGCGCATGGGCTTTGCGCGCGTGGCGCGCCCCGACACCTGCCTGGCGGTACTGGGCAAGGGGTTCAAGGGCCAGGCGCGCGGTGCCGATTTCCGGGGCGAGCTGCGTTTCGACGAGGTCGACCGCTGGAACCCGATCCCGGTCGCCGATCACCCCTACGACCTGGAACTGTGCGACCTGTGCGTGCGCCAGTGCCCGATCGAGATCCGTATCGCCCAATGCGAGGACGGCAAACCGCCGTCCGGCGACCAGAACCAGTGCCCGCCGCGTCATGCAATCCGTCTGCAGCCGGTCGGTGACGGCAAGGCGATGCTGCCAATCATCGAAGACGGCTGCGTCGGTTGCGGTGTTTGCGAAATGATCTGCCCGGTGGAGGAGACCGTCATCGTGATCGATCTCGACAAGACCGCCGACACGCTGAGCGCCTGAGGGATACAACATGAACTATTTCATCGAGTCGATTGCGCAGATGCTCGGCCGCACCCCGGCCAAGCCGTTACAGGAGGAGCTCAAGGTCGAGGTCCGGCAGATCTACGAGGAAAAGCGCAAGCACAAGCTGACCAAGGAGGAGCTGCGCGCTCTGGAAGAGGCCCATGAACGTACCCGTCGCCGCCACAAGTGGCGCAACAGGCGCTGGGCGACGCTGATCATCGTCAACCTGCTGTTCGTCGTCTCGTACTATTTGGATGTGCAGCTGGTCGAGGGCGCGCTGACCGCGTCGCGCGTGGTTGGTTTCCACATGGCCGATCTGAATTCGGCGCTGCAGGTCATGCTCGCCTACAAGCACGTGGTGCTGAACCTGTTGATCGGTACTGTCACGGTGTTTCTGCTGTGGGTGCTGCTCGGCGGTCGGACCTTCTGCTCCTGGGTCTGCCCCTATCACTTCGTTGCCGAATTCGCCGAGAAGCTGCACGTCAAGCTGGCCGACAAGAAGTGGATCAAGCCAGTCACCTTTCACCGCGGTGTGCGCTCCGTGTTCTACGTGATCTTCGCTCTGCTCGCGGTGGTCACCGGTTACACGGTTTTCGAGACCATTTCGCCAACCGGCATCCTGAGCCGCGCGCTGATCTATGGACCGGGCCTGGCACTGGCCTGGGTCGCTGTCCTGCTGCTGTTCGAGATCTTCGTCTCGAAGCGCGCATGGTGTCGCTATGTCTGCCCGATCGGCCTGACCTACGGGCTGGTCGGCAGCATCTCGCCGGTACGGGTCAAATACAACGTGGTCAACTGCCACCACGAGGGCGACTGCCGGAAGGTGTGCGAGGTGCCGCACGTGCTCGACACCACCATCCGCATGCGCGCGCGCGACGTCGACGTACCGATCGGTGCCGACTGCACGCGCTGCGGACTGTGCGTCGATATCTGCCCCACCGACTCACTGAACTTCGAGTTCGTCGGGTCGAAGAAGCTCGGCTGAAGGCCTTATGATCCAGATCCACAATCTGCGCAAACGCCTCGGCCGGCGCGATGTCCTGCAGGGCCTCGACCTGGAGATCACACGCGGCCAGCGTGTGGCCCTGATCGGATCCAACGGCGCCGGCAAGACCACGCTGATCCGCTGCCTGCTCGGCGAGTACACGCGCGACGGCGAGGTCAGCCTCGTCGGTCGCGACCCCCGGCACTACCGCACCGAGGTGCTGCGTCATGTCGGTTTCGTCCCACAGCTCCCGCCCCCTCTGAAGATGCCGGTCGGACAGCTGATCCGCTATGTCTCGTCGCTGTGCAGCGCGCAGAGCGACCACATCGCCGAGGTCGCAGCACGGCTCGGCTTCGATGTCGCGCGTTTTCGCCATCAACCCTTCGTTCGCCTGTCGGGCGGACAGAAGCAGAAGCTGCTGATCGCCACCGCGCTGGGCCGGGATACCGACGTGCTGATCCTCGATGAACCCGCCGCCAACCTCGACCCGGAGGCGCGGGGGACGTTCTTCGAGCTGCTGGCGGAGCGGCAGAAAGAGGCCGTCATGCTGATCTCCAGTCACCGTCTCGACGAGGTCGCGGCCCTGGTCAACCGGGTGATCGAACTCGATCAGGGCAAGGTCGTGCTGGACGACCGGGTCGCCGACAGCGTGGACTTGGCCAGTCGCCTCAGTTGCGAGGTGCGCCTGACCCGGCCAGAGAAGGCTTTCGCCAAGGCGATCGGCGCCTGGGGTTTCGTCGACGTGGAACATGGCCTGGCCTGGAGAGGCATGGTCGCCGGCGCCGACCGCCTGCGTTTCCTCGGTGTATTGTCGCGCTATGCCGGCCTGATCGCCGCACTCGAACTGCACGAGACCGAAGAGCGCGCGCTGCATCCGCGCGAGAAAGCAAATGCCTGACACCCTGCACCGCTTATCCCTGCTGCTGATCGCAGCCGCGGCCCTGCTCGTCGGCTGTTCCGGCGACCCGGGCACAGGCCCGGTCGAGGTCAAGTGGGATCGCGATGTGTGTACGCGGTGCAATATGGTGCTCAGTGACCGCGAGCACTCGGCGCAGGTGCGCTATACGCCGACGGACGGCAGCCGAAGCCAGGTCAAGAAGTTCGACGACCTGGGCTGTGCGGTGTTGTGGCTGGACCAGCAGCCCTGGCACGCTGAAGCCAGTGTGGAGATCTGGGTCACCGACTACCGCAACGGGCAATGGATAGACGCACGCAGTGCCCACTACGTAACCGGCCGGCATACCTCGATGCAGTATGGCCTCGGCGCCCAGGCCGAGGCGACGGCAGGCAGCCTGGATTTCGCCAGGGCACGCGATCACATCTACCGCGTCGAACAGCAGTTCAACATCCATGGCGGCAATCTCGAGCATCCAGAGCCGACGCCACCACCAGCGATCAGATAGAGACCGTATCCATGCAACACCTGTGGCTGACCGCCTGGACCGATATCCTCGAATCACTGCGAGCGCGCTGGTTCGCCGTGTACACGCTGGTGTTCGGCAGCCTGGTCGCACTGCTGTTCGTGCTCGGACTGACCGAGTCACGCGTGATGGGCTTCACCGGCCTGTCGCGGCTGATGCTCACCTACATACAGCTGAGCATGGCGATCCTGCCGATCTTCGTGTTGATCACCACGGTGCGCTCGCTGGCAGGTGATCGTGAGGCCGGCGTATTCGAGTACCTGCTCGCCTTGCCGGTGCCGCTCGGCGCCTGGTACTGGGGCAAGCTGGCGGGGCGTTTCCTGATGGTGTTCACACCGGTGTTCCTGGCGATGGTAGGGGCACTGCTGTGGGGCAGCGTTCAGGGCGCCGATATCCCGTGGAGCCTGTTCAGCTATTACACCGGCCTGCTGATCGCCCTTTCATGGTGCTTCCTCGGTATCGGTATCCTCATTTCCTCGATTGCACGTTCGGTCGATGTCGCCCAGGGCGCCGCATTTATCATCTGGCTGGTGCTGCTGCTGTTCCTCGATTTGATCCTGCTCGGTGTGATGATCCAGCAGCAGGTGCCGGCAGAGACCGCGGTGGCGATTGCACTGGCCAACCCAATGCAGGTGTTCCGTACCGGGACCATGATGCTGTTCGATCCACAGCTGGTGATGCTGGGTCCCGCTGCGTACGTGATACTCGACAACTTCGGCACCACCGGCTACATGGTGTTTGCGCTGCTCTATCCCACCCTGCTCGGCACCCTCACCGCCTGGTTGGGATACGTACTGTTTCGCCGCGGTGATCTGATATGAACGCCCTGCTGCCGATCGCTGGACAGGCATCGGCCTGGCGAAACGCACTGACCGGCGGGGCGGTGGCCCTGGTCCTCGGCAGCCTCGCCTATCTGCTGATGCGCAGCTGGCCACTGCTGTTTCCGCCACAACTGTTCATCGCCACGGCGCCGCCCGGCTGTGACCTGCACGCCGGCCCCTGTGCCGCGGCTTTCGATGCCACACGCTTCATCCGCCTCGCGATCGAGCCCAAGGCCGTGGTGCCGAACGAGCCGCTGCGTCTGCTGGTCGACACTGCCGGATTCAACGCGGCATCGGTAGACGTCGAGTTTCGTGGGGTGGACATGAACATGGGACTGATCCGCAATGAGCTGATGGACACCGGCGGCGGGTCTTTCACTGGCGATGCGGTGCTGCCGGTCTGCGTCCGCCGACGCATGAGCTGGCAGGCCATCGTAGTCGCACAAGGTGACGATGCCGTGCACCAGGCGACCTTCTACTTCGAGGTCAATCGATAGCGGGCGCCACGGACCACTGTATTGTTGTCCGGCAGTCCTTTTGAGGACCACGACAACAACCGTCAGCCATGGATTGGGTTACCCGACCGGCACCACTGAATGATCGATTCCGCCGCCATCATCCTCGCCTTCACGCTGGGGCTGTTCAGCACGCTGCACTGCCTGGGCATGTGCGGCGGTATCGTCAGCGCGCTGGCGTGCAGCGTGGCCCCCTCTGCGGCACCGGACCGGATGAAACGACACGCCTATGTACTGGCTTTCAACCTCGGTCGGATAAGTGTCTACGGGTTTCTCGGGCTGCTCGCCGGCACCACCGGTGGCGTCCTGTTCGACAACCTCGATCCCACGCTGTGGCGTCGAGTGGCGTCCGCCGTCGCCGGGCTCAGCCTGATACTGACCGGCCTGTACCTCGGTGGCTGGGTCCATGCGGTACGCCGGGTCGATTTCATCGGCCGGATACTGTGGCGCCGCATCGAACCGATTGGACGGCGTCTGTTGCCGGTACGTACGCCGGCAGCAGCGTTCGCCGCCGGTCTGGTCTGGGGTTGGCTGCCGTGCGGGCTGGTATATTATTCCTTGGTACTGGCCGCGCCGCTGGGCGACGCGATGACCGGGGCATTGTTCATGCTGGCATTCGGCCTGGGCACGATCCCCGGGATGCAGGCGACCGGCGTTTTCGGTGGCCTGATGATACGACTGGCACATAACCAGCGGATTCGCCGTGCGGCGGCAGGGACGATCATCGCGATCGGGTCTGCCACCCTGTTGATAGGGCAGACGGAGATTCCGCATCGATTCACACCGGCCGATGCCGGCCACGAGGGTGCTCATCATGAACACCGGAATTGAACAACACGATATCTGGGAAAGCCGCGAACCTGCGATGCAGGAGGTCCTGAACGCCGCGCGCATCGTCGCCACCACCGAGGTGACGACGCTGCTGCTCGGCGAGAGCGGATCGGGCAAGGAACAACTGGCCCGCGCGATTCACGCACACAGCCGCCGAAGCCAGGCGCCGTTCGTCACCGTCAACTGTGGCGCACTGCCGCCACCCCTGGCCGAGTCTCTGCTGTTTGGTCAGAGCGCCTCGGCACCCGCGCTGGCGGCAGGGTCACGCCAGGGGTATCTGGACGCCGCGGCGGGCGGCACACTGTTCCTCGACAATGTCGGCGCGCTGGGGCCGGCGGCCCAGTCCGCCCTGCTGCATTTCCTCGACTGTGGCGAGATCATCACAGCTGGCGGTGTGCAGCCGCTCCGGGTGGATGTCCGTGTCATCGCCGCCAGCCATCACGACCTCGCCAGGGCAGTCGCAGACGGCCGCTTCAACAGCGAACTCTATTACCAGCTGCAGGTGGTCCCGCTGACGGTGCCGCCACTGCGCGAGCGCCCACGCGACATCGCGGTCCTTGCGGAACAATTCCTTGCCGGTATTGCGGTTCAGCATGACGCAACGCCGGTGAAACTTGGCAGAGACACCAAGCGCGCGCTGGCCTCCTACCCCTGGCCCGGTAATGTGCGCGAATTGCGCAATCTGTGTGAACGGCTCACGCTGTTGTTGCCTGGCAGGACAGTCCGTGTCGAGAACCTGCCGATGGAATTCCGTGCCGCAACACCGACGCGTCAGCGCATCGTGGCGCTGCCGAGCAGCGGCCTGGATCTTGCGGCGCTCGAGAAAGACCTGATTGCACAGGCACTGGAGCACACCGGCGGCAATCGCAGCCGGGCCGCACGCCTGCTGGGACTGACCCGCGACACCCTGCTCTATCGCCTGAAGAAGTTTTCGCTCGCCTGAATCGCAGGCCGATGGTCATGGCCGCCAGCCATGACCGTTTCCCTCCACCCCGGCCATCTCCCGGGGAGCGAAGGAACGATGCGAACACGCTTACAGGAACACAGGCACCATCAGGCCGACCACCACCAACAGTCCCTGCAGCATGGTCCCGTTGAGTGTGCCCTCGATGGCCGGCCGCAATGACTGCGGATTGCCGGCCTCGGACCACAAGAGCCGCAGCGCGCGCAGATGCAGCGGCAGTGCCAGCACACCGATCAGGGCGTACGGCGGCAGAGGCCCGAGGAACACACCGATGACCAGACTGAGATAGGCGCCTGCCATCAGCAGCGGGTAGCCATGGCGCGCCCTCCGGGCACCGAGGCGCACCACCCAGTTGCGCTTTCCACTGATGCTGTCGGCGCGCAGATCCGGAAACTGGTTGATATACAGCACCAATGCGATCAGGAAGGCGAATGGCAGGCCGGCCCACAGAGGTAGCATATCGACCCTTCCCAGTTGCACATAAGCGGCGCCCAGTGGAATCACCAGGCCGAAGCCCAGCCCCACGCTCAACTCACCCAGGCCCCGCCCGCTGAGGCGCAGCGGCGGAGCCGAATAGGCCCAGCCCATAAACAGCCCCGCCAGACCGATCAGCAACAGTCCTGAACCGGACACAGCGGCGAGGCTCACGCCGATCAATGCAGCCGCTGCCAGCAACAACCAACCGAAACGCGCCATGCTGTCGATACTGAGTACGCCGTTCTGGATGATGCGACTGCCACCCGTATAGGGAAACACCCGGTCCGCATTGATGTCGTCGCAACCGGCACGATCATCGTAGACATCGTTTAGCACGTTGATACCGGCATGTGCGGCGACGGCGCCCAGCAGCGTCAGGAGGGCCGCCATCCAGCCGACCGGCGCCTGCAGGGCGGCTGCCGCCACGCCAATGAACACCGGGATCACGGCCGCGGTGAGAAAGCCGGGACGCGTCGCCACGAGATAGCGTGCCGCGGGCGTAGGTAAGGTCAGTGTTGTGGGCTCGTGCATTACGCGTTCCCGTCTGCTGTGGGCGAATCGGGATCGGTCTGCATGCGACCTCGCCCCGAATCCTGCTGCTGCGCAGTCAGGTCCGGCACATTGTCCCCGAATGCGACAATCGCTTGGTTTGACTTTTGTCATCAGCAGCGGGGGCAATACCGCGTATATCACCTGTTTATAGTCACCATGGCGAGACCACGCGACATGCAGCACAGCCCCTTTGATCTGGACGACGATACCGGCTACCTAGCCTGGCGCGAGCATAAGCTCGATTCAGCGCCGTGCACGCTCGATGAGCTGGTGGTCGAGGTCAATGATCCGCGCAAACTGTCCGATTCTGAATACGATGCCCTGATGGCGCGTTGCCGCAAGGCCAATATGGCGATCTACGTCAGTACCCTGGGAGAGACCGAGGGGACGGATATTCCGCGCGGTTGCGGTCGTCGCTTCGGGCTCGAACACCTCGATCACAACCGTGGTGCGGAGGCAGATGCGGTGACCGCGCTGACGGTACAGGACGACGCCCTGCACACACCCTATATCCCCTATTCGAACAAGCCTATCCACTGGCATACCGACGGCTATTACAACCGCCTCGACCTGCAGGACCATGCGCTGTTGTTGCACTGTGTGCGTCCGGCCCTGCGCGGCGGTGAGAACGCGCTGCTGGACCACGAGATCGCCTACCTGTTGATGCGCGACGCCAATCCCGAATACGTGCGTGCACTGATGCAGGAAGACGTGATGTTGATTCCGAAGAACGTCGTCGATGGCGAGGAACTCCGCCCCGACCGCGTGGGGCCGGTATTCATGATCGCCGCCGACGGTCACCTGCACATGCGTTACACGATGCGCAAACGCCACGTGGTGTGGAAAGACGATCCGCTGGTCAGGGAAGCCATAGGCTGGCTGGAGGCACTGCTGAACGGTGCGTCACCCTACATCCTGCGCGGCACCCTGCAGGCCGGCTGGGGACTGATCAGCAACAACGTGCTGCATGATCGCTCGGGGTTCGAAGATGACCCCGCACGCAAGCGCCTGCTCTATCGTGCACGCTATCACGATCGCATCCGCGGTATGTAGGCTGATCCACAAGTGGCAGGCCGGCGGGCGCCGCAACCCGGGACTTTTTCCCCATCGTGGTCGGCCGCCTGCACCGCCACACGCGCGGGAGCGACCCCGCCCGCCGCCCCTGCGGATGCGTTTGCGGCCAGCAGGCTGGCCTGAAACGCGATCTCATCGATCAACCCAATGTTTCCGACACATTCCTGTGTGGCTCTGAAGCGTTCCGGCATGTCCACCCGGCGAACTACATCGGATGGACCCGTCTTCGAATCCGCGACGGTAAATGCACTTCACGACATCCGTTTGTTGCCGATTGATTGACCGACATCAACTCACCAGCGATTCATACGACAAAACAGTGACGTAACTGGTATATAAAATACCGATTAAGCAGATTCGAGAGAGCAGTGCAGCTGACCAAACACACCGATTATGGCCTGCGCACCCTGGTCTACCTGGCCATGCATCCCGGCCGGCGGGTCTCGACTGCCGAGATCGCGGAGATATTCGACGTCCCGCAGACCCACCTGACGAAGGTCGTCGGTCGCCTGGCCTCCGGTGGTATCGTGACCACCCATCGCGGCCGGGGGGGCGGCAGTGAACTTGCCATGTCACCCGATGCGATCCATATCGGTACCGTGGTGCGCCAACTCGAGGGCGAGGCCCATCTGATCGACTGTAATCGACCGCTTTGCCCTATACTGCGCGCCTGCAACCTGCGCGGCCTGATGCGCGATGCGCAGAACGCATTCCTCGACATTCTCGACAACTGCACATTGCAGGATGTAATCGGCAACCAGCACCAGGAACTGAGCGCGCTACTGGTGGCGGCAGCCGCATCCAACGCAGTCATTCCAGGGACGCGATCTACATGAAATCTTCTTTGGCCCGATCCGAGTGGCCGGTTGCCGTGACCACGGCACGGGCGTGTGACGGCTGCGGACTGGTCCAGCGCTGTTTCCTGGCCCGGCCACTACCCGACGACAATGGTGAATGCCGGGACATTGTGCGCCGGCGCTATCCGATTGCCCGTGGCGAACGGCTTTACCGCCGCAATACGCCTTTTACCTCGCTGTTCCAGGTCTGTAACGGCTCGCTGAAGACCCAGCGCGAAACCCCCGAGGGTGATCTGGTCGTCACCGGTTTCTTCCTGCCGGGTGACGTGGTCGGTATCGATGCGCTGGCTGACCGTCAGTATCAGAGCGACGCCTACGCCAACATCGATACCGAGGTCTGTCAGCTCGACTTCGAGCGCCTGCTGTCGCACTGCACCCGCAAGCCGGGTCTGAACGCCTGGATCATCTCGATCATAGGTTCGTATGTTCGCCGCAAGGACTGCGACCTCTCCTGGTCGTGCAGCCTGCAGACCCACCAGCGCGTGCTGCGTTTCTTCCTGGACCTGCACGACCGCTTGACGCAGTCCTCCCAGGCCCCGTCGTCCAGACTTGCACTGCCGATGAAGAAGCAGGACATCGCGAGCTACCTGCACATGACGCCCGAGACCCTGAGTCGCAACCTGGCACAGCTGCGTCGCCAGGGCCTGCTGCAGCTTCACGAAAACCGGTTCACGCTGCCCGATACCACCCGGGCACGCGCGATCACCGGCCTGTAACCGCGTCTGCACCGCGCAGGCGGTGCGGCCACCGGAACCCGCACCTGTCTGGCGTGGCCGGTGGCCACGCCGGAAACCGTGTCGCACTCAACATCTCGTTCTGTTGATTCAACTCAAATCGGAACCGGCCAAGACGGCACGTGCGCCATAATCCTTGACAAAGGTCATGGAACCCGACCGCTTTGCTCACCATCCTGCGCGAAAACAATAATGTCGGGCGAAGCCGGTTCGCATCGCCCGACCCACGACAACACGGTGACTGAATTTGGACGCCAAAGTCGATCGGCCCGACAATCAGGACGATGAAACAGCACGCACCAACGGGCTGTGGGCGGCAACCCTGGATGCCGCCAGCGAAGGCATGCTGGTGACCGACCATCGCGGCAATATCATTCTCGTCAATCGGGCGTATACAGAGATCACGGGCTACCGCGCCGACGAAGTGATTGGCATGAATCCCCGTGTGCTGCGCTCCGGCCGCCACGACGAGGCGTTTTACGACGCCATGTGGAGTGCGCTGCGCCGCGACGGGCGATGGCAGGGCGAGATCTGGAACAAGCGCAGGGACGGCGAGATCTATCCGAGCTGGCTGAGCATCTCGTCGATCAAGGATACCAGCGGCCGCATCACCAACTTCCTTGGCATCTTCGCCGACATCAGCGTCATCAAGCAGGCACAGCAGCAACTCGCCTACCTGGCCCACCATGATCCACTGACCGGCCTGCCGAACCGGCTGATGCTGATGGAGAGACTCGAACACGCGATCGAACTGGCGCGTCGCGCCAAGTCCCAGTTCGCGCTCATGTTCATCGACCTCGATGACTTCAAGAAGATCAACGACAGCCTGGGACATGACGCCGGTGACGCCTTGCTGCGCGCCGTCGCCGGTCGCATGCGCGACGCAGTGCGCGCTGCAGATACCGTGGCCCGACTGGGTGGTGATGAATTCGTGGTCCTGCTCGAAAATATCAAAGGAGAATCAGAAGCCCTTTGTGTCGCGGAAAAGATGCTCGAAAGTGTGAAAGCCTCGGCCAGCATGCAGGGACTTTCCACATCGGCGAGTATTGGCATCGCGACTTTTCCCGGTGACGGTACCGACGTCGCCGCACTGATGAGAAACGCCGACAGCGCGATGTACCGATCGAAGCAGGCCGGTCGAAACCGGGCCACCGCGTACCACGCATCATTCAATGCCAGCACATGTCACCGTTTGGAACTCGAAGATGCGCTGCGGCGGGCCCTCGAACTCGAACAGTTCTCGCTCGTCTACCAACCCCAGTACGAGCTGTCATCGGGACGGATTACCGGAGTGGAGGCCCTGCTGCGCTGGCAACACCCGAAACTGGGCAACATTGCGCCGGCGCAGTTCGTGCCCCCGGCCGAGGAATCCGGTGATCTCAGCGAGATCGGCCGCTGGGTGCTGAACACCGCATGTGCGGAGGCGATGTCGTGGCGACGGCAGGAGCTGTTCGACGGCCGTCTGGCGGTCAACATTTCAATCCGGCAGCTCGAATGCAGCGAATTCGTGCAGACCGTCAAAGACGCTCTGGCCGGCTCGGGCCTGCCTGCGGGCTGCCTGCAACTGGAAATCACCGAGAGCGTCCTGCTCCGGACCACCGGCCAACTCACCAAGGTGTTGTCGGCGCTGCACGCCCTGGGCGTGTCGCTGGCCGTAGATGACTTCGGAAGCGGTTACTCATCGCTGTATCACCTGAAGAATCTTCCCGTCTCCACACTGAAGATCGATACCGCCTTCGTCCAGAATCTGCCTGCCTCGGAAAACGACAAGGCGATCGTGCGGGCGATCCTCGCGCTGGGTGAAAACCTTGACCTTTCAATCGTCGCCGAAGGCATCGAAAACGAGGATCAAAGGTCGCTGCTGATCAATGAAGGCTGCCGCTTCGGACAGGGCTTTCACCTCTATCAACCGGTCACAACGGATCAGCTGCGCGTCGCACTGGCCCGTTGAGCCACACCGCGGCAACGGCTTCGGCGGGCGACGCTGCACCTGGGCCGACTTGTCCATGCCAACGGATTCAACTCTAATGCGCGGCGATGGCCGCGATCTTTCTTCGTTCCCAAACGCATGTTGCTTCAGTGCGCGGGGCCTGCCTGTTGCTTTGCACGTTGGCCCTGCATGGCGGCGCACTCGCCGAGCTGCCTGAGCGCTTCGTCGATCCGGATGACGGTGCTTTCGACCTGAGCAGGCACCTGCTGGATCACAGCGGTTTCCTGCCGGTGCCTATCCTTATCACCGAGCCGGCGCTCGGCTATGGGGGGGGTGTCGCTGCGGTCTACTTCGACGAGGCCTTGGGCGCGAAGAATGCCGGGCGGGATGCGTCAGACCGCCTCGATCCGCCCAACATCTCCGCGCTCGGCGGTTTCAAGACCGAGAACGGTAGCTGGGGCGTCGGCGCCGGGCTGTTCCGTACCTGGGACGGTGACCGCTGGCGCTACCTGGGGGGACTCGGCAAAGTCGATCTCAATCTCGATTTCTACGGTCCACTTGGGCGCCCTAACAGCTACTCGCTGCGGGGCCTTGGCCTGGTGCAGCAGCTCTCGATGCGCCTCGCCGACAGCGACTGGATGGTCGGGGGACGTTATGTATACCTGTCCACCGAGACCGATTTTCTGCAGGGGCTGCCTCCACCGCTGCGGCCACCCGAGTTGGCATTCGATATCGGAAAGCTGGGCCTGCTGGTCAACTACGACAGCCGTGACAACATCTTCACACCGGCCAGGGGGACCTTCTTCGAACTCGAGCTGGCGGCCGCGCGCAACTGGCTTGGGTCCAGCGAGGACTTCGAGGGCATCGCCGCGCGCGCTTTCAATTACACGCCTCTGGGAGACAGCGTCGTGCTCGGTCTGCGAGGGGATTTCCAGTACGCGACGGAGGGCACGCCGTTCTTCGGTCTGCCATACGTGCAGCTGCGCGGGATTCCGGCACTGCGTTATCAGGACCGGCAGACCGCCGTCGTCGAGACCGAACTGCGCTGGAACTTCACCGCACGCTGGTCAGCCGTCGGGTTCGTGGGTGCGGGCAGGGCCTTCGGTCGTTCCGCGGATTTCGCCGACGCCGATACCGTGGTGTCGCGCGGGCTTGGAATCCGCTACCTGCTGGCGCGCCGCCTCGGCCTGTACGGTGGGTTCGATGTGGCGCATGGCCCCGAGGAAGACGTGTTCTATATTCAGGTCGGCAGCGCCTGGCGTTAGCGTGGAACTCGCGAAGCGGGCCTTCGGTCCTCTCCCCCCAGGGAGAAAATCAGGTGAGAGGGAAACGGCCATGGCCGTTGGCCGGTGCGTCTCTGCCGCCAGCCATGGGCCGCAGGGGACGGTAGTGTTATGTTACGCGGCCTCTGCCAGTGACGGTGCCGTGAGGCAGGCCGCAACGACGCTTTGCCCTGTCGCAGCAATACGAGGCGATATGAAGGTGCCGCTGACTCGGGTACGCGGCAGATCTGCCGGTTAACGAATGGATGAGCCGATCAATGTCGAAACGAATCTTTCAGACACCGTATGGGCGTTTGCTGGCCGCCACCTTGCTTCTGTCCGCGCTCAACCCGTTGCATGCCGCCGAGGCGGTCGACGGCGAGGCGCTGCAGGCCAATGCGACCCTTTACGTCTGGCTGCCCAGCATGGGCGGGGACTTCAAGTACAACGTCGGCAACGGCAGTGCGACTGTGAGCGGGAGTGACATCCTCAATGCGCTCAACATGGCATTCATGGGCGCGCTGGAGTTTCGCAGGGGCAAGTGGTCGCTGTTGACCGACGTGGTCTATCTCGACCTGGGAGCGGACAGGACCAGCAGCGTCGGCCTGCCGGGTGGGGGGGCCATCAACGCCGGTGTCGACCTCGATGTGAGCGGATGGCAGCTTGGTGTGTATGGCGGCTACCAGCTCTACGCGACGGACAAGGCGACGCTGGATATTCTCGGCGGCGTGCGCTATCTCACGCTCGATACCGATGCCAGCCTCAGCATCAGCGGGCCGCTGCCACCGAGTCTGCCGACAGCCGATCTTTCGGCCTCGACCGAGGTCTGGGACGCTGTCGTTGGATTCAGGGGGAAGGTGGAGCTCGGCAGCGACTGGTACATGCCGTACCACGCCGATGTCGGCACCGGCGACTCTGAACTGACCTGGCAGGCGATGGTCGGCGTCGGCTACCGTGCCGGCTGGGGCGATCTGCTGCTGTTCTACCGTCACCTGGCATGGGACGAGGGCGACGACAAACTTCTGCAGGGCCTGGAATTCACCGGCCCCGGCATGGCCGTGCGTTTCCCGTTCTGACCGTGGTGCCACTGGGGCGTACATTCGCCCTGTTCAGATAGCGACGCATCCGATATCTGCATCGGCCCCAGCGCAGTGCGGGTCAGACACGTCTCAGATCGCAGTAGCAGAAGTGCTGCAGGTCACCGGACGGTGTCCTGTGGGCCTCGGTCTCCGTGTGCACCAGCGTCGTGGCGTCCGCAAATTCGGCGTGCAGCGCTGCGGCATCGTAGCGCATCACCGGCAGACCGCTGCATTGCTGCGGTCCATCCTCGGCAAAGGTCGCGATGATCAGATGGCCGCCCGGCCTGACCGCGGCACAGGCCCTTTCGACATAGGCCGCCCGGTCCTCCGGCGTGGTCAGAAAATGAAACACCGCGCGGTCGTGCCAGATATCGAAACCGGCCGGCGGGAGCTGAACACACGTCACGTCGGATTCCAGCCAGTGGACCAGTGCTGCCCGTTCACCCAGCCGCAAACGCGCCGCATCCAGTGCCGCAGCGGATATATCCAGAACCCACAAAGCCGTGTAACCGGCGTGCAACAGGTCGGCCGCAAGCGCGGAGGCACCGCCACCGACATCGATGATGGCACCGTCGTGTGCCACCGAGGTGTTTTCGATCATCGCCAGCGAATGCTTGGCATGCTGCTGAAACCAGCTCAGGGAATCGCTGGTGCGGCTGGCGTAGATATGATCCCAGTGCGACTTGTCCGACATGGGCCCGCCCCTTCAATCCACAGCGGCGCACCCGGCCACCGGCCATTGGTCTGCCGGGCAACGTGCACCACCGGCCCAGGGCTGGGCGCTCGCCCCGAGTGTACTGTCCAGGATGTTCCCGGTCCGGCAGTGCTGCAGCATGATCTGCCCGGCACCAGCCTCACGCAACAGGTCCAGCAGGCGCTGCAACTTGTCGGTCGGCAGCAGCGCCTCGTGTACGGTCACACGCACCTCATACGCCACACCCGATTCAACCAGGTAGCGCAGACTTTCGAATGCACGCTCGCCGCTACCCGGCACCCCGGTCAACGCCGGGTAGTCCTCCGGCAACGCCTTGATGTCCAGGCCGACCCAGTCGATCGCCGGCAACAGCTCATCGAGACGTTCCGGATAGCAGCCTGCGGTGTGCAGACCGACCTTGAATCCAAGCGCCCGGACCTCGCCGACTGCCGCCGGCAGGCCTCGCTGCACCATCGGCTCACCACCGGAGAACACCACCGCATCGAGCAGACCGAGGCGGCGTTGCAGCAGCCCGGTGACCTCCCGCCAGTCGATGTCCGCATTCAGACCACGCGGCAGCAGGTGGCCGTTGTGGCAATAGCGGCAGCGCCAGGGACAGCCCTGGCAATACACCACGGCCGCCAACTCACCCGGGAAGTCGATGGTGGTCAGCGGCGTGATGCCGCCAATCTGCATGGCAGTCGTGCGCAACGGACCTCCGATCGTCTCGCCTGCCCGACATTCCGAACGGACAGGCAAGACACGATTTGAGCTAACAGGTGCCTCGCCTCTCGGGCTCGACAAAGTACCGGCGCTCGGCGTGCTCGGACCGCTTGCCCGGATTCCACGCCGACACAGGCCGATGGTAACCCATCACCCGCGTCCATACCTCGCAGCGGGTGCGCTCCTCGTCTTTCAGCTCAACAACTGCAGTCTGCATGTGATTTCAACTCCTCTCTTTGTTTGTGGGCAATCAGTTCCTGATCGCACTTGGGACAGAATTCGTGCTCGCCGGCCAGGTAGCCGTGGGTCGGGCAGATCGAGAATGTCGGCGTGATGGTGATATAGGGCAGGCGGAAATTGCCGAGTGCCCGCCTGACCAGGCGTTTGCAGGCCTCACTGCTCGATACCTGCTCCGGCAGATACAGATGCAATACCGTTCCCCCGGTGTACTTGCGCTGCAGGTCGTCCTGCCGCTCCAGGGCCTCGAACGGGTCGTCGGTGAAACCGACCGGCAGCTGCGAGCTGTTGGTGTAGTAAGGTGCCTCGTCAGTGCCGGCCTGCAGGATACCGGGGAAGCGCTTGCGGTCTTCCTTGGCAAAACGGTAGGTCGTGCCCTCTGCCGGGGTGGCCTCCAGGTTGTACAGGTGGCCGGTCTCTTCCTGGAACTCGACCATGCGCCCGCGCACGTGATCGAGCAGGCGCTCCGCCAGTGCGTAACCGGCTGTCGTGGTGATGTCGTCGTGGTCAGCCGTGAAGTTGCGCACCATCTCATTGATGCCGTTCACGCCGATGGTTGAAAAATGGTTGCGCAGCGTGCCGAGGTAACGCTTGGTATAGGGGAACAGACCAGCATCCATGTGCCGCTGGATCACCTTGCGTTTGACCTCGAGACTGTCGCGGGCAATGAACAGCAATTCGTCCAGCCTCGTCAGCAGTCCCTGCTCGTCGCCACGGTAGACATAGCCCAGGCGCGCGCAATTGACCGTGACCACACCGAGCGAGCCGGTCTGCTCGGCCGAACCGAACAGGCCATTGCCACGCTTGAGCAGTTCGCGCAGGTCGAGCTGCAGGCGGCAGCACATGCTGCGGATCATGTTCGGCTGCAGCTCGGAGTTCAGGAAGTTCTGGAAGTACGGCAGCCCGTACTTCGCGGTCATCTCGAACAGGCGTTCGGCGTTCTCGCTGTCCCACGGGAAATCCGGCGTGATGTTGTAGGTGGGGATCGGGAAGGTGAACACCCTGCCCTTGGCATCGCCAGTGGTCATCACCTCGATATAGGCGCGATTGATCAGATCCATCTCGGCCTGCAGGTCACCATAGGCGAAGGGCATCTCCTCGCCGCCGACCACCGGCACCTGGTCGCGCAGGTCCTGCGGACAGACCCAGTCGAAGGTCAGGTTGGTGAACGGCGTCTGTGTGCCCCAGCGCGACGGCACGTTGAGGTTGTAGATCAACTCCTGGATGTACTGCTTGACCTGCGCATAACTGAGTCCGTCCTTGCGCACGAAGGGTGCCATGTAGGTATCGAACGAGCTGAACGCCTGCGCCCCGGCCCATTCGTTCTGCAGGGTGCCAAGGAAGTTGACGATCTGCCCTACTGCCGAGGACATGTGTTTGGGCGGACCCGCCTCGACTTTGCCGGGCACCCCGTTGAGCCCCTCATGCAGCAGCGTGCGCAACGACCAGCCGGCGCAATACCCGGCGAGCATATCGAGGTCGTGAATATGGATATCGCCCTCGCGGTGCGCAACCCCGGCCTCTGGGGCATAGACATGGCTGAGCCAGTAGTTGGCGATGACCTTGCCCGAGGTGTTGAGAATCAGGCCGCCGAGTGAGTAACCCTGGTTGGCATTGGCATTGACCCGCCAGTCAGCACGTTCCAGGTACTCGTTGACCGAGCTGGCCACGTCGACGATCGTGCGCTGATCGGCACGCAGGCGTTCATGCCGGTCGCGGTAGCTGATGTAGGCGCGCGCCGTGCGCAGATGGTTGGCCGCGATCAGCGTCTGCTCGACGATATCCTGCACGCGTTCTATATCCGGCACGCCGCCGGGGAAATGGCCATGGCTCAGCACCTTGACCACCTGGGAGGTCAACAGGCGCGCCTCGTCACCGGCGAATTCGCCGCTCGCCTCACCGGCGCGGCGGATGGCGGACAGAATCCGTTCGCTATCGAACGGGGTATCGGACCCGTCCCGCCGACGTATGCGTGCCGGCAGGCGGGCCACCTGGGTGGCTGGAACAGACATGGACATCCTCGTTGTTATGGTGGCTCGAACACAATATGTTGTAGTTTATTGTCAGTTCGAACCCAAGATGTTGGATCGCCCTGTTTTGACCCAGATCAATCCTCGAGACCGAATCGCCTACTGGTTGACCGAGATCAAGGGTGCCCGGGCCCGCGGATGGCACAAAGCCCGCTGACCAACCCAGAGCCACGATGTCCAGCCCACTCCCCGACCGCATCAATACGTTTGGCCAAGACCTGCTGCGCCGCTACGGGCAACGCGTGCACAAGCTCGCGATCAACGCCGGCTTCACCTGTCCGAACCGTGACGGCAGCAAGGGCCGTGGCGGTTGCACCTTCTGCAACAACGTCTCGTTCAGTCCCAACGCGCGACGCCAGCCGGACATCAGCGAACAGATCGCCGCCGGTCGCCAGGTCGTGGCACGACGCACCGGGGCACGCCGTTTCATCGCTTACTTCCAGGCCTACACCAACACCTATGCCGACGTGGCCAGCCTTTCGGAACTCTATGGCAGCGCCCTCGCCGAGCCGGACGTGATCGGCCTGTCCGTCGGCACGCGCCCGGACTGCGTGCCGGATGCGGTGCTTGACCTGCTGTGCCGATATCGCGACCTGGGTCATGAGGTGTGGCTGGAACTCGGCCTGCAGTCGGCGTTCGATGCCACGCTCGAGCGGGTCAATCGCGGTCATGGGTTCGGCGAATACCGTCAGGCTGTGCGTGCAGCGCGGGCGCGCGGCCTGAAGGTCTGCACCCATCTGATCGTCGGCCTGCCCGGCGAAGACAGCACACATGCGCACAACAGCCTGGCACGCGTACTCGATCACGGGGTGGACGGTCTCAAGCTGCACCCGCTGCACGTGGTCAAGGGCACGCGCCTGGCCAATGACTGGCGACGCGGCGGCTATCGGCCGTGGTCGCTGTCAGAGTACACGCAGACCGCGGCGGACCTGGTCGAACGGACCCCGGCCGACGTGGTGTACCACCGCCTCACCGGCACCGCCTCGCCGCAGATCCTGCTGGCGCCGGAATGGTGCCGTTTCAAATGGCGCGTGATCGACGGTATTGCCGCCGAACTCGTCAGGCGCGACACGCACCAGGGCAGCGCCCTGGCCGCTCCACTACAGATACAGGAGAAGCAGGCATGGAACTGGTCTGCCCGGCTGGCAACCTCGCGTCACTGAAGGCCGCCGTCGACGCCGGGGCGAACGCGGTCTACCTGGGATTCCGCGACGCCACCAACGCGCGCAACTTCGAGGGGCTCAATTTCAGCGAGCGCGACATGCATGACGGTATCGCCTATGCGCACGCGCGTGGCTGCCGCGCCTTCCTGGCTCTGAACACCTACCCGCAGCCGGCTGGTTGGGCGTCGTGGCAGCAGGCCGTCGACCGCGCCGCCGCATCCGGCTTCGATGCGGTTATCGCCGCCGACATTGGCGTGCTCGACTACGCTGCCACGCAGTATCCCGAGCTGCCGCTGCACCTGTCGGTGCAGGGCTCTGCAACCAGCTACGAGGCGCTGCGCTTCTACCACGAGCAGTTCGGCGTGCGCCGTGCGGTACTCCCGCGCGTGCTGTCACTGGCACAGGTGCAGCACGTGGTGGCAAACAGTCCGGTGCAGATCGAGGTGTTCGGTTTCGGCAGCTTGTGCGTGATGGTCGAAGGACGCTGCCTGCTGTCGTCGTATGCGGCCGGCAAGTCCCCAAACACCCATGGCTGCTGTTCACCGGCCGCCGCGGTCGAGTGGAAGGAGACGCCACGCGGCCTCGAGACCCGCCTGGGCGGCGTGCTGATCGACCGCGTGGGACAGGGAGAGCATGCAGGCTATCCGACCCTTTGCAAAGGACGCTACCAGGTCGGCGGTGACACCTTCTATGCGATCGAAGAACCGACCAGCCTGAATACGCTCGACCTGCTGCCACAGCTCGACGCCGCCGGCGTGGTGGCGATCAAGCTGGAGGGACGCCAGCGCAGCCCGGCCTACGTGCGCCAGGTGACCGGTGTGTGGCGTGCCGCGATCGACGCCTGTCGACGGGATCCCGGTGCGTATCGCCCACTGGCGGAGTGGCAACAGGTGCTCGGACGGGTCAGCGAGGGTCAGCAGACAACCCTCGGTGCCTATTCCAGGCCATGGCAATGAAGCCATGCCGACAGATCGGCCAGGGGGTTGGCCTCCTACAGGAAATCACACCCAGGAGCCGGGCCCGCTCGGCGATGTACTCGAATGCAAGCGAAACACGATAGGCAAGGCATGGCACCTGTGACGCATACACCCCGTCTCGCACTCGGCCCCGTGTTGTACTACTGGTCGCGCGACGACCTGTTGGCGTTCTACGAATCGATCGCCGACACACCCGTCGACATCGTCTATCTCGGCGAGACGGTGTGCGCCAAACGCCGCAGCCTGCGCCTCGACGACTGGCTGGCGCTGGGCGCACGACTCGCTGACGCGGGAAAACAGGTGGTGCTGTCCAGCCTCGCACTGATCGAGGCCGAATCCGAACTCAAGGTGCTGCGCCGCTTGTGCGACAACGGACGTTTTCTGGTCGAGGCCAACGATATGGCGGCAGTGCATATGCTGGCCGGCAAGACCGAATTCGTCGCCGGCCCGTTCGTCAACATCTACAACCAGCAGACCCTGGCCGCTCTGGCGAGGCTCGGGCTGCGCCGCTGGGTGATGCCGGTGGAGCTGTCGCGCGATACGCTGGCGGCGATGCAGGCACAGCGGCCGGATTCGGTCGAGACCGAGCTGTTCGCTTTCGGTCGCCTGCCTCTGGCACTGTCGGCACGCTGTTTCACCGCCCGCGCCCACAAGCTGCCCAAGGACGACTGCCAGTTCCGCTGTCTCGACTACCCCGACGGCATGCTGCTCTCGACCCAGGACGACGCGCGCTTCCTCGCCCTGAACGGCATACAGACCCAGTCGGCACAGACCTACACCCTGCTGCACGAGCTCGACGATATCCGCCGCCTCGGGGTCGACGTGCTGCGCATCAGTCCGCAGTCACGCCACACGCCGGCGATCATCCAGGCGTTCTCCGATGTACTGCATTCACGACTCGACGCGGCGCAGGCACACGCGGACATCAGCCGTTACATGCCGGCAGGTCCCTGCGATGGTTATTGGGCCGGAAGGCCGGGGCTTGGCTGGGGCGAACCGACCGGCACGGTGACACACAACCCGGCCTAGACAGGCACGATCAGCGATCCGCAACCGTCACCGACCGGACCGCGGATCGGAAACGACGAAGCCGGCGACACCGCAAAATGTCGCCGGCTTCTCATTCAGGACAGGCCGGGTACGGGGCCCCGACCCGACCAACGGCCGCTCAATGCTTCTTGGCTGCAGCCGCGTTGCTGCTCACTTTCAACGCTGCGTGCTCGGCCCGCATCCGCTTCTCTTCCTCGAGAATCGTGTTGACCGCGGTCTTCAGCGGTGCCCAGCCATACCAATGCATGTAGTCGTTGCTGGCATGGAAGGCACCCTGGAAGGTGCGCTGCCGGTACTCCAACATGATCAGGTAGAGTTCCTGCTCGATTTTGGTCTTCGCATCGTAGTACTGCAGCAGGTCGGGGGCGAACTTCCAGCCTTCCGGCTTCTGCAGGATTCCGTCACGATACAGGCCCTGCACCGCGGCAATCGCCTTGGCGAACTCATGGTCGGCGGCCTTGAGGATCTCATCCGAGGCCTTCATGTGCGACTCGACGAAACCCTGTGAGTGACACTTGTTGCAGTTCGCCTTCATCTTGGTGCGAAGCTCATTGAACTCTTCAGGACCACGCGCAGCCTCGGCCTGGAGCACGATCTCGACGAAGCGCTCGGTCGGCTGGAAGTCCCCATCGAGCACACCGGCCGCCTGCAGGATCAATGCACGATCGAGCGTCCATGTCGGGTCATCATCCAGATCCACGTAGTTGCCCGACGGCAGTGCGGCGGCCAGCTTGGTCAGCTGCGGCTCCAGTGAAGGGGCAACCTGGATCAAGGCCAACACGTTTTCCTTGGTCGGGATACGCAGGCCGAGGAAGCCCCAGGGGGTGCGTACTTCGTGGTTGCCTTCCATGAGGTGACAGGTCTGGCAGGTCGGCGCACGTCCGTCCTCTTCATGTCCCTCTATGCCCCAGATCACGCCATGCTTGGCCGAGGTGTACATCTCCCACTGCGGGTGGTCGAAGCCCATGTGGCAGTTGGAGCAGGCACGCGGGTCCTTGGCTTCCGACTTCTTGAAGCTGTGGCGGGTATGGCAGGCATCACACTGGGCGTTGCCATAGCGGTAATGTGCCTCTTCCTTGCCACCATCATAGGCAACCTTGGCATCGGTATTGCCGTCAGTCACACCGAGCAGGCCCTTCTTGCCGATTTTGTGACAGCCGGAGCAGCCCCGGTAGCCCTGCTCGGTAATTGCGCCGGGCTGGCCATGCCAGGCAATCTGCGATTTCATGACCATCCAGCCAAGCTGGTGCTTGCCGTTCGAATGTTCACGCGCCTGTTTCTTGTGGCACTCGCCGCAGGTGTCAGCGCTTGGCATGGTGGCTTCCTGCCAATCCTCCATGGTGACGTGCTTGTCACCGTGACAATTTGAGCACAGCACCTCATCTTCCGGGTTGCTGGCATTGGCGTGAGGCGAGCCCAGGTGTTGCTTGACGATACCCGGCGTCACATTGATATGGCAGCCAACGCAGTCACCCTGCAGTTTCTTGTCGGCATCGAAGGTCTTGACTTGCACGCCCGCTGCGAGCGCAACCGACGACAGCGCAATGAACAGCAGGCCTCCGATAAGCCCTCTAGCGGGCAAGGCTGATGGCCTCATGGCATTTCTCCTTATGGTGTCTCATGGCAATCTTCTTTTTTGTGCACCCGGGCTCAGATGCCCGCGCACACGTTTGTGCCGTCAGTTCATGACAACGGGAGCCGAAAAACCTTGATGTCAATCAGGAATTGCGATTTCGCAATCGCTTGCGGGCCCTCCCCGCACACACTGGGGGACGGTCGTTGCCTTTGAGTGGCTGATCGTGGAATGCGGCGCCAAAGACCGCGATCGGAAATCCGCGGGAGGCCAGCCTCTGGCCGATTGCCCGGTGGACAGGATCGCCGAGAGGGCCCGGCCCCTATAGCGCGGGTGCGCCGGGGTCGAGTCGGGGAGCCGGAGCCACCGCACCACACCGCCGTGCATAGAGATCGGTGAAGCGTTCGAGCACATGCCGCGCCGGGCTCGGCAATGGCGGCTGGCCAAGGGCATCGAGGAAATTCTTCAGGTGCAATCCGGTGGCGGTATCGCCCTCTATGCGCAGCAGACGCTGAAAGAACAACGAATCCGCATCTTCGCGCTGGGCTGCCAGCAACAGAAACGCGTGGGCCGTACCACTGAACCGCACATCGGCCTCAACGCGCGGTGCCGCCGGTTTGAAACCGTCGTCATCGCACATCAGTCGGTAACGGATACCGAGGTCGGTCACGTCCAGACTGACGACCTTGCCACGCAGGAAGTCCATCTCGTCTCCGGCCAGTGAGTGCGCCAGCAGGTGGTTGAGCACCAGCGACAGTCCACCGGCATGCAGGCGCGGTGGCAGCCAGCTCAATGGCTTGGTAAGGAAACGGCAAAGCCCCTGTGCTGCAAACGGCATGTAATCCCCTTTGGCCCCGTACTGCGGACCGCAACAGTCTCGCAGGACATAACTGCATCAGACATGATGTATATCAAACGCCGCGCTG
This sequence comes from Chromatiaceae bacterium, assembly GCA_024235315.1. Lineage (GTDB taxonomy): Bacteria > Pseudomonadota > Gammaproteobacteria > Chromatiales > Chromatiaceae > Thiosocius. Next base: position 496,811 of record JACKMP010000001.1, read on the forward strand.
CGCTCAGTCGCGCAGATAAGCGCGCAACCGCTCCTCGACTTCCGCGGCAGGCAGGCCGTGGGCAAACTTGGTGATGAACTCCGCGTTGCGCCCGAGCAGATACAGGCTGGCCGTATGGTCCATGGTATAGCGCGCAGCGTCGCCGCTTTCGGCAGGCACCATCTCGTAACGTGCACGAAACAGTTCCGCGGTCCGCCTGGTGATCTCGGGATTGGCCGACAGCCCCAGCATGCGTGGATGGAAATAGGTCACGTACTCACCCAGCAACTGCGGCGTATCGCGCTGGGGATCGACAGTGATGAATATCGGCTGGATCTGGTCGGCCTCGGCGCCGAGCATCTTCAGGGCCCTGGCCATTACCGCCAGTGAGGTCGGGCAGATATCGGGACAAGAGGTATAGCCGAAATAGATCAGCTGAAACTTGCCCTGGAAATCATCCTGCGACACGGTGCGCCCGTATTGATCCATCATCACGTAACGCGGCCGCAGGCGGTCCGGAGAGCGCGACACGTCCGGTGGCTCAAAGGCCTCGGAAACCTCGGATGGCGGCTTCAACTTGCGAACACAGCCCGAGATCGCCGTGAAATTGTTGCGCATCAGATCAACGTACAGGTCTGCGCCGCCTGCCAGACCGGTACCCAGCGAGTCGAGCTCGACCACTTCCGCTTCGGTACCATCGATCAGCAGATCGAGGTTCGGCTCCTGCAACCCCTTCTCGGTAAACACGCACGAGGCACCGGCCGCGAGGACCCTGCCGTGGGTTGCCAACAAGCGCGCCGTGTCGGTCGACTCAACGCCATTGACGTCGATCACCGAGCCGGCGACGTGCATCGCATAGGCCTGTTCGAAGTATTGATGAGTGTCGTGATAGAAGAACACCGGCGCTCCGCTGACATCGCGGTAGCCGAACTCCATCACCCGATCGATCGCCGACAGGGCCTCGGCCATCCGCTGCCAGTTGCGTTCGTAGGCAGACGCGCGGTCCGGGTCGATGTCGATCATCAGCTCGGCAAAGCTGTCGAGCAGGATCAGCATGTTGCGACTGTCCAGCCAGAAGAAAGGATCACGTTTCGCCTCGTCCTGGCGTGCCGGCAGCACCTTGAGTGCCTCACTCGCCAGGACCTCGAACACGCGGCCATGCGACCTGTTCGGTGCCAACGCGGCCGCCAGCCCGGGCTCCAGCTCGGGACCCGACCAGATCAGGACATCGGCGTTTTCCATAACCTTTGCCTGCGCCGCGTCGGGATGAAACTCCCAAGGAATTGTGCTGCCGTCGACCAGCAAGACAGGGTCGGCAACACCGCGCATCAGGCCCGCCAGCAACGAATGCAGTGGCTTGATGCTCACCACCACGCGAGGGATATCGGATGCATACGCGACACTGCTCAGCAGCAGCGCGCACAGCATGATGGTGATATGCCTGGTGGCCCGTCGCGTCACCTGTCCGGTCAACCTCATGCAGATCCTCGGGGGGTGGGAAACAACGCGACTACCGCGCCGCGAATGCCTCGGCCATACGGTCGATCTGGTGCCCGACCTGACGCTCCAGGCTCTCATGTGGCGGACAGCCGACACCGCTTCTGACAAAGGCAAGGAAGGAATCGTTGGTCGCCTGGTCGAATGCCAGACCGAAACTGCGCTCTTTCGGGGCGTGATCCACCACCGCCGCCTTCATCCGCCGCACCTGATCGAGATACTTGCACTGCAATGCCACGCCATTGAGCTCACCCAATGCGCTCACTGCCTGGTAGCGGGCGTCTTCACTGGCCGACACGGTAGCCGCGGCAGTCAGGGCCAGAAACATCACGCCACATCGCAACATCTTCATTGGCTGAATCACATTGGTAACCTCAGTGGGCGGCATCCTAACGAAAAACCGCGGTGGTGGACTTGGCAAAAATCAAGCGGCTGGCCGGAACGCCCAACACACGCGACCATTGCGGCCAACCCCGGCATGCTCAGTGGTCCGGATCACCCGGCGGACTGGCAGGCATTGGCGGCGGCGCGGCCAGTATGTTGCCGAAATCGACTGGGGTATCGAATCGCGCATTGGAAAAATCAGCACCCTTGGTATCGGCACCACTGAAACTCGCGTCCTGCAGGTCGGCACCGTTCAATTGGGCATGCGCCAGAACTGCATCGGAGAAATCAGCCTCGGCGGCTGCCGCGCCTGTCATGCGACTGTGGGACAGATCGGCACTACGAAATACCGTACCCATGGCCACCATGCGCATCATATTTACGCGGCGCAGCGATGCGCCGGTGAAATCCGCACCTTCCATTTCGATGTCTTTCATGTAGGCCTGGGTGAACTCGGCATTGTGTGCATGTACGCCGTTGAGCAAGGCACCAAACAGATTGGTCTTGAACAAACGTGCGTCGTCGAGGTTGGCCCCGTCGGCAACCACGTGAAACATGTCGGCGTGACTCATATCCGCCTCGGCAAGCTGCGCGTCGATCAACTTGACCCATCGCATATCGGCCTTGCGCAGATCGGCGCCACGCAGGTCGGCCTGCGTCAGGTCCGCATTGCTCAGGTTCACGCCTCGCAGATCGACCGCGCGCAGATCCGCGCCGGCCAGCTTGCGGCCAGACAGGTCGCAGTGCCGAAGATCGGTGTGCGCCATCGGGCGATCACAATCGCCTTTCACCGTGGACTCTGCAAACACCTGCGGCGTGGCAATCAGGACACCGAAGGCGTACAGGGCGCCGACCGGTGTTCTAGTCATCGAGCGTAGAGACATAGGCAAAAATGTCCTTCAGTTCCTGCTTGCTGAAATCACCCAGTAGGGAGTCATCAGGTGCGCTCGGGTCATGGATGCGGAGCTTCGCAATATACTTGTCCACCTGTCGCCACAGGTAGTTCGTGTACTGACCGGCCAACAGCGGCACCGCATCTTTCACATCACCACGCCCGTCGCGACCATGGCACGACGCACACTCGCGTTTGTACAGCTTTTCGCCTGCCGTCACATCACCCTCGGCGCGTGCTATCTGGATCACACGCTTGGCCTCTTCGAGTCGCGCCAGCGCGTCGAACCCAGGCGCGTTTTCGTCGATCACAGACATACGGTTCGGCAGTTCGATCCGTGTCAGGTAGGCCGAGATATCCTGAATATCGGCGTCCGGCATCTGCCGCTCGTCGACGTATTCGACCATCGCAAGATTGGGCCGCTTGCGCTCGCGGAACAACACCAGCTGGTCGACCAGAAACTGGTACGGCTGGCCGGCGATCCTCGGGTACTCACCCTGCTTGCCGCCCTCGCCATAGACACCATGGCAACCGGCACACAGCTCGTTGATCTCCTCGCCGTTGTCCATATCCGGGTCGCGCGCATAACCAGGGGCGGTCATCAGCAATGACAGGCTCAGCAAAAAGTAAGCACGCAAGGACTCACGAAACATCAATCCACCTCGTATTGCACGCACCGGCCATGGTGCAAGCGGGAACAATGAACTGCACGCGCGGGGGCATTTCAAGGTCAGTGACTGGTGCCGGCAGAACGCGTGATCTTGTTGTGGACGTTGTACTTACCGGATGGTTTGACCATCGGCAGGCGCTTGCGTTCCTCCAGCGTCTCGGCGTCGTAGACCACGACGGCACCGTCCATCTCCCAGATACTCAACAATGCATGGCGGCCATCCTTGTCGAACTCGACATGAGCGGCCGTCTTGCCCGGCGCCGGCTGCAGCGTCTTGACGATCTCCAGCGTCTTCTTGTCGATGACGTGGACCTTGTCCTTGTTGGGCCCGAAGAACACGTCGACCCAGGCGTAGCGGCTGTTCTCGTGGCTGCGCATGAAGAAACCCGGTCCGTCGGTGGGGATCTCCTTGATGGTCTCCCAGGTTTTCATGTCGATCACGCTGACCGCGGCTTTCTTGAGGTTGGGCGTCACCATCACAGTGCGCCCCTGGTATTCCCAGGTGATCCCTGACGCCAGGTGCGGCATCCCCGGCAGGTCGAGCTTTCGGGTCACCCGGCCCAGGTCGAGATCGACGACCTGCGCATGACCCTCGCGTGAGGCGCCGATCAAAGTGACATAGTCCTGGCTGAACATGAAGTCGTCGAGGAAATCGTCCACCTTGATACGGCGCACCGGGAACCGCTTGCGGACAGGGTTCTCACCGGAATCGGTACGATAGTCATGCATCCACTCGCCGAAACCACGCGGTGGATTGTCTTCGTAGTTGATTTCCCAGACCTCGGGGATGTCTTTCAACGCCGCGACAAAACTATGGCGGGGATCGGCGGTGTACACCGCACTCACCCGCGAGCTCTTGCCGGCGTCGTCCTGGACATCGATCAGCTTCAACGGACGCAGCTCAAGGGCATCCAGCAACACCAGGCTGTGCGGCAGATAGTTCGCGACCATCAGGTAGCGTCCATCGTCCGACACTGCGAGATTGCGGGCATTGATCCCGGCGCGTACCTCGACCACTGTCTGCAGGCCCCACATGTCAAACTTGCTGACCCAGCCGTCGCGTGACAGGAAATACACGAAGCGTCCGTCCGGTGAATATTTGGGCCCGCCGTGCACTGCGTACTGCGTCTTGAAGCGGTGAATCGGCACCATGCGATCCCCGTCGAGTACGCTTGCGTGATGGTCGCCGAGCTCGACGACAATGAACATGTTCATCGGATCGGCATCGTGTACCGGCGCCTCGACCAGATCGGCCGTCGCCACCGTTACCTTGCGGCTCGCTTCGATCTGTTCCACGTCCCAGGCCGGTACTGTGGGCAGCGGCGTGTAGATGTACTCGACCAGGCGTTCGATCGCCGCCTTGTCGAGCACAGCCCCGAGCGCCGGCATCTGTGTCGCCGGCCGGCCCTCGGCGATCACCCTGGCGGCCTCGGTCTTGCGCACCCGGGTCAGGTTTTCCGGCAGCAGCGCCGGCCCCATCAGACCGAGGCGATCGGCACCGTGGCACTGCGCGCAATGCTGCACGTACAGTGCCGGGGTCCCGTCGGCATGGATCAACGGCGATGCGCACAGTGGCAGCATGGTGAACGCTGAGGCGAGCAACGCCTTGCGGGTCGATGACATCATGGCTCCAGGTCGATACGGTAAGCTGCGTGACAGGCGACACAATTGTTCATCAGCGCCACCAGCTCCGGCAGCACCTGGCTGGTGTCGCCGAATTGCCCCACGTCGAGGGCAAGCTGGTCGAAGCGGCCGTGGGTATCAAAGCCGAGGCGTTTGAATGCCAACGGCAGCTTTCCGACCAGGCTCGCCGGTACACTGTGTTGCGCCGGTGCCCCCGCGCTGCGTGCGGCCGCGGCCACCGCCGCCGGGTCCTCATTCACGACGCCTTCGGTAATCGACTGCACCGCGGCGAGGAAGCCCCGCATCTCCGTCAACACCAGGTCGCGTTCGGCCGGTGCCAGCAGGATTGCGGTACGGCCATCGCTGGCCGGAACTGTCACACCACGTACGACGAACAGGTAGACGAGTGCCGACACGGAAACCGCAAGTATCAACACCATGAACCAACAGATACGACACATGATGCAATCTCTCAGGCGGCTGGCCGGCCGCGTCCCGCGTAGGGCCGAACCGCGAGGCGCTCGCCGCCGGCCTGCACACCGATCTCCTCATCACTCAGATAACACCCGGGGTCTTCGGCCCAGAAATTGCCGGTGAGCTGCCAGGCGCGGGTACGGCTGTTGCCCCCACAGATCGGTAGGTGGCGGCACTCGGCACAACGACCCTCGACCGGTCGGTGGGCCAGTTTCAGCCCGGCCATCAGCGGGTCGGAGGTATCTTCCCAGATTTCGGAGAACGGCCTGTCCTTGACGCTGCCCAGGCCATAGTCCCACCACATGGTGTCAGGATGGACGCCGCCGAGGTTGTCGATATTGGCAATATTGATACCCGAGGAGTTACCCCCCCAGCGTTCGAGCATCGCCTGCAGGCGATCGCCCTGTGTCGGCAGGTTACGTGCCACCCATTGCGTCAGATAGGCACCATCCGCATCGTTGTTGCCGGTAACGAACTCCTTGGGATCGCCGCTGACGATATGGTTCCAGCAGGTATCGAACAGCAGGTCCATCGCGGCACGGGTCATCTGGTGGTGCGCGTCGTCACCGCGGTTCTTGTTGCCGCGTCCGGCGTAGTTCAGATGTGAAAGATAGAACTTGTCGAGCCCCTCGTCGTCGAGCAGCTGCAGCAGGTCTGGCAGATCCCGGGCGTTGTCTCGGGTCAGTGTGAAACGCAGCCCCACCTTGATACCGACGTCGCGGCACAGACGGATACCCCGCAGCGATTCGTCGAAGGCGCCGTCGCGGCGACGGAAGCGGTCATGAACCTCGCGCATACCGTCCAGGCTTACGCCGACATAGTCGTAACCGACAGCGGCGATCTGCGCGATGTTGTCGTGATCGATCAGGGTGCCGTTGCTCGACAGCCCGACATAGAAGCCCATGGCCTTGGCACGATGTGAGATCTCGAAGATGTCGGGGCGCATCAGCGGCTCACCACCGGACAGGATCAATACCGGTACCCCGTACTGCTTCAGGTCATCCATCACCGCGAACACCTGTTCGGTCGACAACTCACCCGGAAAGTCCTTGTCGGCGGATGTCGCATAGCAGTGTTTGCAGGTCAGATTACAGCGCCGGATAAGGTTCCAGATCACCACGGGGCCGGTCGGGGCAGCCACCTGTGGCCTGGTCGGCGGCGCTGCGGGATTGGCGAGCGCTTGCATGTAGCGGGTCAGACGAAACATGGCGTAAACCTCAGGCGGCCAGACGCAGGCCGGTTTTTTTCAGGACTTCGCTGCTGAACAGCACATCGTGTGCGCGACAGTGCGGGCCCAGTATCGCGGCGACACGTTCGGCCTTGGCCGACACCTCGTCACGTCCCCGCCCATGCACCATCGCGAACAGGTTATAGGGCCACACACCAGGGTAGCGCGGCCGAAGATAGGAATGGCTGACGAAGTCGAGTGCACCGATCCGTTCACCCAGTTCGATCGCGATATCGTCAGGCACGTCCCAGACCGTCATGCCGTTGCCACGCAGGCCGAGCCGGTAGTGGTTGGGCACAGCGCCGATACGTCGAATCGCGCCGCAGTCGAGCATGGTCTGCAGCCGGGTGGCGAGTTCTTCCGGCGTCAGGCCCAGCTGAGCAGCGAGCTCGACGACGGGTTCCTCGACCAGCGGCAGGCCCGCCTGGGTAGCCGCGATGATGCGATAGTCGACCGCATCCATCGTATGGGCCGCGTGCTGCGGCTGGTAGGCCGGCGGGACCGGCACCGTATCCACCAGGCCCTGCTCGTCCAGCGCCAGCCACAGCCCCAGGTAGAACTCGTGCTGTTTCGGAAAGTTGTAGACCCGCAGACCCGTCACCTTGCTGATCTCGCGCAGCGCGGTATCGACCCCATCCGGGGTTGGAGAGGCGATCACAAACCACATGTTCAGGGCGTGTTCACGCCGGTAGTTGTGCGCGACAGCCGGCAGCGCATTGACCTGGGCGGCAATGTCGGCGAAGCGGTCAGCCGGCGCACTCAGCGCCGCGAGTGTCTGCCCGCCACCCAGGCGTGAGGCATCGTAGATCGGTCCGAAGCGGCTCAGTTGTCCCGCATCCAGCAGTGAGCGCACCAGGTCGAGCACCGAGCCCTCGTCCGAACCCAGTACATCTGCCAGACGGGCAAAAGGCCGCCCCTCAGTGACAGGAAACCCGCCCTGGCACTGATTGATGAAAGCGCGCGCAAACCCGGAAAGCACCATCAGCTCGCACCGGCCTCTCGCGAGCGCCCGGCCGGGGACTCACCGCCGCCACCATAGCGAGCGCCACGCTGCTTGAAGCGGCGCTGGCTGAACAGCACATCGCGGGCAACATCACCGAGACCGCAGGCCTGCACCAGTTCCTCGACACGCGCCAACACCTGCTCGCGGTCACGACCGTGAATCATCGTGAACAGATTGTACGGCCATACCGGCAGACGTCTTGGCCGCCGATAACACAGTGTCACGAAAGCAAAATCACCAAGTTGCTGGCCGATGTCGCGCACCCGCTCGTCCGGAATGTCCCAGACCACCATGGCATTGGCGCGATAGCCCAGCTCATGGTGCCGGACCACGACGCCGAAACGCTTGATCACGCCGAGGTTCTGTAACATCCAGAAGCGCGCCATCACCTCACCCTCGGTCATGCCCAGGCGGACGCCCAGTTCAGCGAAGGGTCTTGGCACCAGCGGCAGACCATCTTCAACGGCCTGCAGGAGCGCCCGGTCGCATGCGTCACACTGCGGGGTATCCAGCCCGGTTGTCAGCTCCATTTGAGTGCGAATCCCAGGTCGATGAAATAGTCTTCGAGCATCGGCAGGTCGAGCGGCGTCAGGCCCGTGGCAGCAGCGATGTCTGCAAGCACCCGATCAACCACCGCTCGGTCACGTGCGGTAACCACAAACCACAGGTTGTACTCGTGTTCGCGCTCATAATTGTGATTGACCTCGGGAAAGGCGCTGACCTGCGCAGCGACCGCCTCGATCCGTTCCACCGGAACCGCGAGCGCCGCCAGCGTACTGGCCCCGACGCGATTGGGGCGCAACACCGGTCCCACCCTGCTCAGCGCACCGATGCGCTGCAGGTATTCCAGGCGCTCGATGACTTTTGCCTCATCTGTCCCCAGCTCTTCGGCGATCGTGGCGAACGGCTGCGGGTCTAGCGGGAAATTGTGCTGATAATCGTCCAGCAGGTGTCGATCGATAGCACTCAGCAACAGGGCCACATTCGATGTCATGCTGTCACCTCCGGATCAAAGTCCGATGCGAGAAGCGCGCGCAGTCATGAAGATACCGCTCGGTTTCTGCGCCGGCAGGGTCGCGCGTCGTTCGAAGCTGGCGGTGTCGTAGACATGCAGCTCATCCTGGTCGCGCACCGATACCCACACCTCTTCGCCACGCGGCTCGAATTCCATATGCAGGACCCCCTTGCCGGGCTGCAGCGTATTGACGATCTTCAGATTCTCGGCATCGATCACCTGCACAGTATCGTTGTCCGGCACGGCGAAATTGACCCACACCTGGCGACCGTCCGGCCGTCCCATCACGAACACCGGCTGGCCTTTGACTGCGATGCGCCCGGCCTCCTGCCAGGTCAGCATGTCGATCACCAGCACCTCGTGCCGCCCGACCGCGGGGACAAACGCGAGATTGCCAGCCACCGCCCAGCCTTCGAGATGAGGCATCTTGTACACCGGCAGCTTTTCCTCACCTCTGCCGTAATGCGGCAGGATACGGCGCACCCCGTTTTCCGGATGCCAGAGATCCAGCATCGCCAGGCCGTCTTCACCAAACAGCCCGGCGATATAGTGGCGGCCGTCCGGCGTGATCAATGCATCGTAGGGGTTGCGTCCGATATCTGCGAACTTGCTGATCACCGGCCGGTCACCGGCAGAAAAATCGGCAATCCAGATCTCGCCGGCATCCCACAGGCTGAACACGAATCGGTGCCCCGGCGCATCCGCCAGGCCGATGACCTTGGAGCGCTGGCCGTCACCGTACAGCGCCGGGATATCGGCCACCAGCGACAGGTCGTCGGTGCGAAACACCTTCACCCCGCCCGGCTCGTAGTTGGACACAGCGACCAGACGACCGTCCTGGGAGATGGCGCCACCGATGCTGTTGCCCGATTGCATCACCCGGGCCACCAGCCGGCCCTCGAGCATATCCACCTTGCTCAGGCCGCCGTCACGGCCAAACACGAAGGCATAGCGCTGGTCGCGGGAAAAAACCGCAGATGCATGAGACAGGTCGCCCAGCCCCTCGACGCGGGTGAGTGCGCTGTTGCCGGTCGTCTCGACGATCTGCACCGAGCCGTTCGCACGTTCGATCACCAGCGCCAGGTCGCCACTGCCGAGGGTCCCGGCCTCGGCCTTGGACACCACGGCGAACAGCAGGAACAGTACCAGCGCACTGCAGATCAGCACGGTACCCCACTCGGCACGCATCGGCACCTGATCGCAGTCGGCGCCGGTCGTCGGTTGATTCGGGGCGGTCATGGTCGTGTCTCCCCTGCCAGCAGCCGATCGGCCAGCCAGCGACTGTCATCTTCACTCAACAAACCACGCCACGGCGGCATCGCCGTACCCGGGCGGCCGTGCAGGATGGTCATCTGCAGAAATTCCGGCGGCTTGCCGGCGAGTGCCGGCGGTGTCAGCGCCGGACCCAGGCCACCTTTGAGCGTCAGCCCGTGACACGAGCCGCAGTCCTGGGTCAGCAGATAGCGCAACTCGACCTGACGCTCCGGCGTCGGGGTCGCGCCATGCGCCACCGCGGCGAAAAGCAGACTAATAGTTACTGGCGCCAGCCAAGGTGTCATTGATGTGTTCCTTGTCGGTAACGAACCAGTCGAGTTGCCCTGCCAACGCGACCGTGCGGCCGATGATCACGATCACCGGCGCGTTGAGCCGTGAACTCTTGACCCGCGCGGCAAGGGTCGTGAGGTCGCCAAACACCCGACGCTGCCGGTCGGTGGTGCCGTCCTGGATCGCGACCGCGGGCGTCGCAGGATCCATGCCCTGATTCGCCAGCGCCGTGCAGATGCGGTCGAGGCTGGCCAGGCCCATGTACACCACAATGGTGGAGTCCGGGTCCGCCAGGGCCCGCCAGTCCAGCTTGAGTTTCTTGTTCTCGAGGAAATGTCCGGTCACCAGGCGCACACCATGGCTCAGACCACGATGCGTCAGCGGTACACCTGCATACGCCGAACAGGCCGCTGCCGCGGTAATACCCGGCACGACCTCGAACTCGATGCCGTGTTCGCGCAGGTACAGGGCCTCTTCACTGCCGCGACCGAACACGAACGGGTCACCGCCCTTGAGGCGAACAATCTTGCGTGGCGCCCCGCAGTCGCTCACGCACAGCTCCACCAGCAAAGCGTTGATCTGGTCCTGCGGGAGGCTGTGGTGGCCAGACGCCTTGCCGACAGATACCCGCAACACGCCCTCGGGGATCAGATCGAGGATGGACAGAGATACCAGGCGATCGAATACGACCACGTCAGCGGTCTGCAGCAGCTGCAGCGCCCTGACTGTCAGCAGGCCGGGGTCACCCGGACCCGCCCCAACCAGAAAGACCTTGCCTGTCGACTGCATATTCGCTCCCGTTCTGAACAGGCAGCCACGAGGCCGGCCCGGCACGACTTCCGTCGCAAGAGTGCGATGATGGTCGATTCAGGAAGGTGGCCGAGCCTTGATCAATATCAAGCTGCAACGGCGAATGGGGGGTTGACGGCCGATCCGAGTGAATATTTTGATCCAGCTCAACTGAATGCGTCGGCGACGTTACGGGCGATCAGGGGATCAGAAAAGAGCTGAAACGCTCGCGGTACGACGCCCCGCGATGGCGGTCGATCAAATGCGGTGCGATGCGTCGCGGATCACGCACCGTACCGCAGAAAACGCAACTCACTGCACGCCACGCGACTGCAGGTGCCCGCTGTATTTCTGATCGGTTCCGGCGATGTGCTGGATCAGCCAGCCCTTCAGGAATCCGGTCATTTCCTCGACGGTCCCCTCGCGGTCCTTCTCATAGGCTTCCATGAAACCGGTCACCTTCGCGATCATCGCTTCGTGCTGACGCTTGTGCGGCTCATAGTCCGCGTAGTCGTTCTCGCGCATCATGCGTTCTTCGCGCTCGAAGTGGTACTTGGTGTAGTCGACCAGATCCTTCAACGCCTGGCGCTCGAACGCCTCACCGGTCGGATAGTAGACGGCAGTCTGCAAGTTATTGATCAGGGTCAATAACTTCTTATGGTCGTCGTCGATTGAACCGATCCCGACACTCAGGTCGTCACGCCACTCCACGAAACGCCGCGAAGTCGTCCACTTGTTGATCAGGGGGACTGCCAGCAGCACCGCGGCCATGGCGACGGAGACCCAGGGATTCATCCCCGGCAGGAGGCCTATACCTATTATGATCAGGGCCACCACGATGAACAGGGAGAGGCCGAGTGTCTGCAGACTCTTACGCATGATCGCGTTCCTTTAGCTTTTTTGGTCACTACCAGACGGTAAGCATACCGTACATCGACTGGACGCCAGACTAGAAGCAAATCCACACGGCTGACTTGACAATCATCAAGGTACAACCCCGCTGTGAGCGCGTTAATCCCACCGCACACTCTCGTATACGGAGGCTTTCCACCAATGTCCAAGATCATTAACCAGGGCACGCTGTCAAAAACCAAAGTCAGCCTGCTCTCCACCGCAATCGCTGTCGCCCTCGGTGGCTTCGGTACTGCGGCCAACGCCGCCGGCCCGACGCTGAGCGATGCCGACTTCGAAAAGAGCAAGACCATTTACTTCCAGCATTGCGCAGGCTGCCACGGCACGCTGCGCAAGGGCGCAACCGGCAAGAGCTTGGAGCCGAAAGGCAACCCGAAGAAGAACCAGAAAGGTACGCTGGAACTCGGCCAGGAGCGTCTCGAGAAGATCATCAAGTTCGGCACCGAAGGTGGCATGAACAACTTCAGCGAGATCCTGACGGATGCGGAAATCAAGGCGATGGCCACCTACATCCAGATGGAACCTCCGATTCCGCCGGAGATGTCGCTGGCACAGATGAAGGCCAACACCAAGGTCTATGTCGACCCGAAGGACTATCCGACCAAGCCCCTGCACGGCCGCAACTGGAAGAACTTCTTCGTCGTCATCGAGCGTGATGTCGGCAAGGTCGCGGTCGTCGACGGTGACAAGAAGGAAATCATCGCTCACATCCCGACCGGCTATGCGGTACACGTGATCAAGGCGCTCGAGCACTCGAATGCCGCACATCCGGAAAACCCGAACGACGTCGGCCGCTTCTGGTACACCCAGGGCCGTGACGGCAAGATGACCAAGATCGACCTCTGGCAGACGCCGGACAAGATGCTGGTCGCCGAGACCAAGGTCGCCTATGACGCCCGTGACGTCGCGGTCTCCGGTGATGGCAAGTACATCATCGGTGGCGGCTACTGGCCGCCGCACTTCGTCATCGTCGATGCCAAGACCATGGATCCGCTGAAAGTCGTTTCCACCCGCGGTGTCAACATCGATGGCGAGTACGTGAACGAGTCACGCGTCGCGGCCATCTACGACACGCCAAACGAGAAGTCCTGGCTGGTCGCTCTGAAGGAGCTCGGCCAGATGTGGCAGGTCGATTACACCGACCTCGACAACCTGCGCATCGACAAGATGGACACCGCCAAGTTCCTGCATGACGGTTTCTTCGACCCGACGGGTCGCTACTTCCAGATCGCCGCCAACGCGTCGAACAAGATGGTCGTGGTCGACACCAAGGAGCGCAAGAAAGAGGCGTTGATCGACGTCGACAAGCTGCCGCACCCGGGCCCGGGCGCCAACTGGATGGATCCGAAGTGCGGACCGGTCGGTGGCACCACTCACCTGGGCGTCGGCAAGGTCACCGTCTGGGGTAACGACCCGGCCGGCCACAAGGACGCTGCGTGGAAGGTCTGCTACGAGGTTGAGACGGACGGCCCCGGCCTGTTCATCCGCACCCATCCGAAGAGCAAGTACTTCTGGGCCGACCAGACCAAGCATCCGGAGCCGGGTGTACAGCAGGCCGTACAGGTCATCGACAAGGAGACCCGCCAGATCGTCAAGACGATCACGGTCACCAACGTCCCCGGCCAGGCTGCGGTCCACATGGAGTTCAACGCCGATGGTACCGAGGTATGGGTATCCGCGTGGAACATGAAGGACAGCAAGAAGGACAACGGCGAGATCGTCGTGTATGACGCGAACACCCTGGAAGAAAAGACCCGTATCAAGGGCTTCTTTGCTCCGACAGGCAAGTTCAACGTCACCAACCGTTCCGAGCACGTCACCTGACCGGCGACGTGTGATGCAACAGCTACGTTGATCCACCGGCGGGCATGGGGAAGCACTTCATGCCCGCCTTTTTTTAGATCCGAAAACTCCAGATCCCGCGGAGAAAAACGATGCAGCAACAGTCGTTACTGAAGAGCCTATTGACCCGCAAGGTCGCGTTTGGCGCGACCCTTGGCGCCGCCGTCCTGTTCATGGCGATCGGCGTGATGCTGTGGGGTGGCTTCAACTGGGGCATGGAGATGACCAACACGGGCGAGTTCTGTATCTCGTGTCACGAGATGCGCGAAAACGTCTATGCCGAATACAAGGGCAGCATCCACGATGGCAACCGCAGCGGTGTCCGCGCCAGTTGCCCGGACTGCCACGTACCCAGACCCTGGGTGCACAAGATCGTCCGCAAGATTCAGGCCAGCAACGAGATCTACCACAAGCTCCTTGGCACCGTAGACACCCCGGAGAAATTTGACGAGCACCGCCTGACGATGGCGCGCCGGGTGTGGGATGCGATGAAGAGCACCGATTCCCGCGAGTGCCGCAACTGCCACGACTGGGACACGATGAACCCGGAACGGCAGAAGCCGCGCGCCCGCAACCAGCACAAGTTCGCGATGGAGAACGGCCATACCTGCATCGACTGTCACAAGGGAATTGCACACAAGCCGGTGCACAAGAACCTGAGCGAAGAGGAACTGGAAAAACTGAGTGCCGCGGTCCCGGCCCATGCCCGCGAAGTACCACAGTCGTTCATCGACGGCCTGGCCAAGGTCAAGGCGACTGAAGACGCTGCCGAACTCGCACAGCAGGAAGAGGCCCGGAAAGAGCGCGAACAGCGCAAGGCGGCCAAGCTGGCCGAACAGCAACGGATCGATGCCGCTGTCGCTGCGGCCCTCGCAACAGCCGGTGCCGCAGGCGCCCAGGCGGCAGGCCAGGCCGCACCGGCCGCTGCAGCCGCTGCGCACGGCTTCGGTGTCGACTGGTCCGGTTCGCCCGAGCGCCGTATCACCCTGTTCTACCCGGGCCAGGCCTCGATGGAATGGACCCTGGTCGGCAAGTACCACGGCGGCGCGCTGCCATTCAAGTCCGGCGACCGCTGTGTCACCTGCCACGACAAGGAAACCGCCGACATGGGCAAGAAGATGGTCACCGGCGCCAAGGCCGAGACCACGCCGATCCCCGGCAAGCGCCCCGGCATACCGGTGACGGTGCAGGCCGCGCATGATGCCGACAACCTGTACCTGCGCTTCCAGTGGGAGGACACCGAGCACGTCGCGGTGCCATTCGTCGATGGCGGCAAGATGGATCCGGCCAACCAGGTCAAGCTGGCGGTGATGCTGGCGACGGACGAGGTCAAGTACGCCAGCCAGGCCGGCTGCTGGGGCACCTGCCACGACGACCTGCGCACCATGCCCGGCCACCCGGAAGATCCGGCTGCCGCCGGTCTGCCGCTGGATGTCAGCCACGGGGTGACCAAGTACATCGCCGCCTCGCGCACCGATATCGAGGAACAGGGCCGGCGCGGCAAGAAACTCGGCGGCTGGGACAAGCTCAAGGATGCCGCCGCGATCGAGGCCGAACTCGCCAATGGCCAGATCATGGACCTGCTGCGCTGGAACGCGGACGGCAAGGTCGAGAACGGCCATGTGCTCGACCAGCGCGTCATGAGCGGTGGTGCAGCCGTGGAGGCCCAGGGCTGGCTCGAGGCCGGGATATGGACGGTCGAGATGAAGCGCCCGCTGCATCCCGGCAAACCCGGTGATGTCGATCTGGAGTCCGGCAAGGTCTACAACTTCGGCTTCGCGATCCATGACGATTTCAGCAACGCTCGCTTCCACCATGTCTCGCTGGGCTACAAACTGGGCCTGGACAACGCCGAGGCCGAAATCAACGCCGTGCAGGCACAGGTGAGTGCGCCTGCCGCTGGCGCCCCTGCCGCGGCGGCAGCGCCGGCCGCGGCTGCGGCTGCGTCGTCGGGCGGAAACAATGTCGATGATGGCATCGACTGGTCGAAGGCCGGTGAGCGCCTGATCACCCTGTTCTACCCGGGTCAGGCCTCGATGGAATGGACCCTGGTCGGCAAGTACCACGGCGGCGCGCTGCCATTCAAGTCCGGCGACCGCTGTGTCACCTGCCACGACAAGGAAACCGCCGACATGGGCAAGAAGATGGTCACCGGCGCCAAGGCCGAGACCACGCCGATCCCCGGCAAGCGCCCCGGCATACCGGTGACCGTGCAGGCCACGCACGATGCCGACAACCTGTACCTGCGCTTCCAGTGGGAGGACACCGAGCACGTCGCGGTGCCATTCGTCGATGGCGGCAAGATGGATCCGGCCAACCAGGTCAAGCTGGCGGTGATGCTGGCGACGGACGAGGTCAAGTACGCCAGCCAGGCCGGCTGCTGGGGCACCTGCCACGACGACCTGCGCACCATGCCCGGCCACCCGGAAGATCCGGCTGCCGCCGGTCTGCCGCTGGATGTCAGCCACGGGGTGACCAAGTACATCGCCGCCTCGCGCACCGATATCGAGGAACAGGGCCGGCGCGGCAAGAAACTCGGCGGCTGGGACAAGCTCAAGGATGCCGCCGCGATCGAGGCCGAACTCGCCAATGGCCAGATCATGGACCTGCTGCGCGTCAACAGCGGTGACGGTTCCACCGAAGACGGCTACGTGCTTGCCGAGCGCATGATGCAGGGCGGTCAGGGTTTTGAAGCCAGTATCCGCAACGAAGCCGGTTACTGGACCGCTACACTCAAGCGCAAGCTGAAATCTGACCAGGTCGGAGACGTCAGCATCGAACCCGGAAAGGTCTACAACTTCGGCTTCGCGATTCACGACGACTTCACCAACGCACGCTTCCACCATGTCTCGCTGGGCTACAAACTGGGACTGGATGTCGATGCCGCCGAGGTAAATGCCACCGCGCAGTAAACGTGTGATCATGGCACCATGACGCGGCAGACAGCGACACACGCCGGCTGCCGCGCACCGGGGCCGGGTTCCGGACCAGACTGAGGTTCCGGGATCCGGCCTCAATCGTCAGCGGGAAATCGATCAATCCACACACGGAGCCGACCCCTCAGGGCATGCAACGATGACGACAACCCTGACTCCCAAGCGACTCGCACTGGCCGACATCGGCATTGCCATCGGCAGCGGCCTCACGACGCTACATACGATACCGCGCGTCAGCGTGGCCTATGCCGCAGTGTTCGCGGTATTAGGGATGATCCTGCTGACCGCCATCGGGGCTTTCGGCCTGTCACCAATGGCCCTGCCGTTCGCCGGCGGCTTCATGCTGGTCGGGCCCATCATGCTCACCGGCTATTTCGAACTCGCCAGGCTGCAGGCACTGGGAAAAAGGCCGGACCTCGGCGATGCATTCAGGGCATTCGCTCGCGCACCGGCCGGCCTCTGGATGCTCGCCGTGTTGTGCGCCTTCCTGTTCCTGATCTGGATCACCGATGCCGGTGTCCTGTACAGCTTCACCATCGGTGGTGTGCACCTTTCCTATGACCTCGAGTGGCTGCCCGATAAGGGCGATGACGTGCTGGCATTCGAACTCTGGGGTGCCCTGATGGGCTCGGTGCTGGCCTACATGATCTTCACCATCTCGGCATTTTCGGTCCCGCTGATCTACGAAGGCCGCACCGGACTCGTGCAGGGGGTCAGCGCCAGCGCACGCACGGTACTCGGCAATTTCCTGGTCTGCCTCGTCTGGGGTATCGTACTGGGCACCGTGATCGTGCTGTCGATCCTGCTGCTGCCTGTCCTGCTGTTCACCCTGCCGGTGATGTCGTACGCGAGTTTCGCCCTCTACCGCCGGGCCTTTCCGCCACAGCCGCGTTAGCAGCGATCGACGCGGGGATCGATTCCCCGCCCTCGCGGTCACAGTTGAAGTAACCGTTCATCGACCGGGAGAGAACATCATGAACGAGAGATTTTTGATTTCCACACTGTTTCTGGGCCTTGTGGCCCTCGCCGTACCCGCTGTCGCACAGGAAACCGTCGTGATCGCCGTCGAGAAATACGCGTTCTCACCCGCCGAGATCACGATCAGGCCGGGCACCCTGGTTCGCTGGGAAAACCGCGAGAAGCGTCAGTACCACAGCGTGTTTTTCGAGCAGCTCGGCGATAAGCCTGGGGACTACTTCTTCCCCGGCGAGAGTCGCGAGCGGGTGTTCAACGTGCCGGGCAGCTTTCCCTATATCTGTGAACCGCACTGGCAGAGCCATGGGATGAAGGGCGTCGTGCATGTGAAGGAGTAGGTGGAACGGCTCGATTACCACTTCGTCACCGACAGGAGAGTTTCATGAATACGCTGAGAACATCACTCGGGATGTTTATCCCGGCATTGCTGTTGGTGTCGAGCCAGGTTATTGCCGCCGAGTTCACCTTGCGCATCCAACATTTTCTTGGAGACGACTCCCTGCCTCACAAAGAGCTGATCGAGCCCTGGGCCCGCCGGGTCGAGGCTGAATCCGGCGGACGCATAGAAGTGGAGATCTATCCCAAAATGGCGCTGGGCGGGAAGACCGACGAGTTGGTCGATCAGATGCTTGATGGAACAGTCGATATCGTCTGGACTGCGGCAGCCTATACGCCGAACCGGTTTCCCCATGCCGAGGTGTTCACCCTGCCTTTGGTGCATGAAGGAGACCCGGCAGCTACCAACCAGGCCATCATGTCTGTCATGGACGACCTGCTCTACGAGGACTTCAAAGGCATGAAACCACTACTGGCGCATGTCCAGGTTGGCCATTCACTGCACCTCAGCCGGAGAACAGTCAACAGCCTGTCTGATCTTGACGGCCTGGCCATTCGTCCCGCCGGCCGCCGAGTGGGCCTGTGGGTCGTCGATGCGCTGGGCGCGCATCCGTCGACAAAACGCCATCCCAAGCTGTCCGAGGCACTGGCGGAGAACAAACTCGATGGTGCGTTGATGTCATTCCAACTGGCACAGTCGCTGGACGTCATCGAATCCGTGAAATCCCATACCCTACGGGCCGAGAACAAGTACTTCGGCACCAGCCTCTTCCTCTTTCTGATGAACCGGGCACGCTACGACGCTTTGCCGGCCGACCTGCGAGCCGTGATCGATCGCAACTCCGGCGTGGGACTGGCAAAACGGATCGGTCGGCTATGGCAGGATGCCGAACAGAATGCGCTGGCGGCAGCACGCGCACGCGGCAACATCATTACCGTACTGAACGACAGCGACCAACAGCTGGTTGAAATCGCATTCAACAAAATTCTCGCTCGCTGGTCGGATACAGTACAGAAGTACGGAATCGATGGCCCTCAAATGATCGAAAAGGCCCGCCAGGCGATCCGCCAGTACCAGGTGCAGTAAGGTCGCTTCTGCGGGCGACACACGTATGGACTGCGGCAATCGGTTTGACCGATCGCATTGACCACCTGGATATGAGTTGTGCAGGCTGTTCCAATTGCGTCGATTTGCGCGCGCTTAGTTGAACAGATCCTGGTCAATCAATGAAACGGGCCTCGGGGGTATTGCCATGTCTCGCATCACGAAGGTTGCCATCACACTTTTCTGTGCTCTCCTCATTGCCGGGACCACATCGGCCGATCAGAGCGACCGCCTGATACGCAAGGCCTTGCGTTATTTCTCACCGCTGCCGGCTGCCATGCCGGGCGCCGAGAACGACACACCCGAGCGCATCGCACTGGGCCGGAAGCTGTACTTCGACAAGCGCCTGTCGAAAAATGATACGCAATCGTGCGCCAGTTGCCATCGCCTCGAGGACGGCGCAGCAGGCGTGGACAACCTGCCGACCTCACCCGGTGCCGAAGGCCAGATCGGCACACGCAACTCACCAACAGTGCTCAACGCCGGATGGCAGAAGTCACAGTTCTGGGACGGCCGTGCCACCGACCTGGCGGACCAGGCGGGGCAACCGATTCTCAATCCAATCGAGATGGGCATGCCGAGCGAACAGGCGGTCATCGACAAGCTGGCCACGCTGCCGGAGTATCCCGCGGCGTTCCGGACGGCGTTTCCCGGCGCAGAGCCGGCGCTCAGCTATGCCAATCTGCGCGAAGCGATCGCCGCGTTCGAGCGCACGCTGCGCACCGAGTCGCGCTTCGATGATTTCCTGCGCGGCGATGGCTCGGCACTTTCTGAACAGGAACAACGCGGACTGAAGTCCTTCATGAGCGTCAACTGCGTACGCTGCCACGACGGCCCACTGGTCGGCGGCACTCTGCACGAAACGCTCGGCGTCGAGGCACCGTTCGACAACCAGAAGGATCAGGGGCGCTTCGAGGTGACCAAGGATGACAAGGACCGGATGGTGTTCAAGGTGGCACAGCTGCGAAATGTCGCACTGACCGGCCCCTGGTTTCACGACGGTTCGGGCAGCGATCTCGGCGACGTGGTCCGTACCATGGGCCGCATACAGTTGGCCACCGAACTGAAGAGCGAGGTGGTGGACGATATCGTCGCGTTCCTGCACACCCTCAACGGCAAGGGCCTCAAGACCCCCTGACCGCAGTGCCGCCGGCGGGCTGCAATACGCTACTTCGCCGTCGCCTCCGCGGGCTGCGCCCAGCGGGCAAAGTTGTCGGATTGCGTGCCCCACAGTCCGCGTCCTCCGGCACGCGCCGCGCTGGCGGCGGCATCGAGTGCCGCCTGGCGAAGCGGATCGGTATTGACCACGGGCACTGCATAGCCCTCTTCGACCAGGCGGAGACTGAGTTGTTGGCCCGCGGCATTTACCAGCTCACCCGGTACACGGCCGTACCTGTCACGGTTGTCGGGATCGAAGTGCAACTGGTAAGGCGCAAAGTCTCTCAGCAGATCGCGCAACCCCTCGTCTGCCCGGCGGCCCAACGCCAGCAGGGCCTCGGCGTCGAGACCGGTGCGCTCAATATCGCGCTGCAGTTTGGGGTTCGCGGTGTTCTCCGGTGCGTCGATGTCCGGCAGTTGGACACGGTAGCTGACACCGGCCACCTCGACCAGCAGGGTGTCGGCATCCTCGATCTGCACGCCCCCCGGCACCACCTCTTGCGGCGCCGCGGTCAGCGTGCAGGAACAGATGAGCAGGAGCACGCCCGTCACGGATTTGTTCATCTTATGTACCTCTGAAGGGTCAGGCATTTGCCGGACCCGTCGATTGATTCTGGTAGGCTACGGCAACACACGACCTTGACTGCAATCAAGCCGGAATCCCGTCCGGCAGGTTAACTTGCCCGCGTGACCGCCACCAGCCCAATCCGTTCCCCAACAATCAGTTACACGATCGGTGATCGTCTTTACCTGAACATCACTGATCGTTGCACCCTCGCCTGCCGATTCTGTCCAAAGCACAACGGCTCACACCAGGTTCACGAATTCGACCTCACCCTGGACCATCGTCCCAGTGAAGCGGAGATCATCGCCGCAATCGACGAACCGGCACGCTACAGCGAAGTGGTTTTCTGCGGCTTCGGCGAGCCGACACTGCGGCTCAAGGTGCTGCTTGCGGTGGCCCGCCATATCAAGGCGCATGGTGGCCGCGTGCGAATCAACACCGATGGCCTGGCCAACCTGGTGAACAAGCGCAATGTACTGCCCGAGCTGGCAGACTGCGTGGACGCACTGTCAGTGTCGCTGAACGCACAGAACGAAGCGGTCTACGATCGTCACTGCGATCCGGCACTGCGCGGCTCATTCGATGCGATGCTGGACTTCCTCAGGCAGGCACCGCACTTCATCGCTGACGTTACCGCCACTGCGATCGACGGCCTGGACGGCGTGGACATAGAGGCATGTCGTTTACTTGCCGAGCGACATGGCGTGAAGTTCCGCCGCCGTACGCTAGACGTGGTTGGCTGAGCGGTTGATGTGTGGCTTGCGGAGCTGAAGCAGCCGACACCTGGGCGGGTCTATGGGACACCTGCCGCCGCATATCGATATACCGGTCTCGGTTTCTTGACCAAGACGCCTGGCTCATGAGTAATCAGCGCGGCACGCAGTAGAGCACCGTGCTCAACCCCATATGCGAATGGACCCGCAGGTGCATATCGTAATTTGGATTGATTTCGGAGATCAGCAACGGCAATTCCCAGAGGTCTTCCGGCTTATGATAAACGCAGATTGCCAGCAAGGGCTGTGCATCTGCCGCGGCCAGTGCTATCGCCACTCCCGCAGTCTTCTTAGCGAGAATCATCGCATTACCCCTCCGTTCGATAGCAGCCAGGTACTACTGGCCCGGACGAGACCAGACCGCGCGGCGAAGTATTTCAACGCCTCCAAACGAAGTCCCCGCAATGACAGCTTCAACCATTCAGGTCGATGATGTGTGCATACCTGTCCGGGGTATTGAAGAGTCGGTTGATCACAAACGCGAAGCCGCCGCTGTTCTTTACGATGATGTCTGCACTCACGACGGCATGTATGGATCGGTACAGATTCTCGTCTGCCTCTCCGACGATCAGGTGGGCACCCAAGGTCTCCTTGAATACGCTGAACTCGCTGTTCAACGTACCTCGATCGCGCAGCAACTGTTTTAGATCCCACAGATGAAAAGGTATCCCGCCCCGAAGCATTGCGCGCAAGGTATTGCGGCGGGCCCTGGCATACCCGTCGGAGATCACCACCACCGAGAGGTTCTCCCGGCCCCACTCTTCATACAGCCGCTCGATCAGCTTCACCGCCCGTTGGGTATCGTGTGGAAGGCTGGTGTCATGCCCGGCCCCGGTCTCCAGCTGCATCTGCTCGATGGTGTCGAACACCCTGACCTGCATCCCGTAGACGCGCACGACCTTTCCACCCAATCCGAAGGAGACCCGGTCACCTTTTCTCAGGTGCACCAGCACCTTGGTCCTGGTGTCGGCGAAGGGGGAGCTCATGGGCCACCGCTCGCGTGCTGCGCGGTAGTTTTCCGGCAGGTGAAGCGAACGAAGGTTGCCGCGCTCGCCGTCCAGGCGATTGAGCAGGGCCGTCAGATGTCGGCCGTATCCATACAGACCCCGGCTCCAGCGGAACACATAGATGGTGTCCGCCGTCGGCGGTGAGGCCTGTTCGATCCCGGCCCTGATCTGCTCAAAACTCTCCATTGGACCCTGCTCGAACAGCGCGGCGAGATCGACATCGACACGTGGGTGCCTGGCGAATCCGCTGTCGAAAATCTGCGGTGATAACCGGTCGAAACCAAGGAAGCTGTAGATCTGGCTCTGTTTGGGTACCCGCGGAGGTTTGCCGATGAGAAAACGGATAACACGTCCGAGAAACGCCTGGAGCGTCCTGGCCCAACTCCGCTCAGCACTGCGATGACAATCGAGTGGTGTATGGATGTAGGAATATGACAGGCCGATACCCAGGCGATAGAGCCGCGAGAGCTGTGACAACTGGTCAGCGAGACCTGCACGCGATACCTCGACAGTGAAGGAGATGTTTCGGTCTCGCGATTCCAACTGTCGCCACTTCGATCGCTCAGGAGAAATCGATTGTACACAGATCCGGCATGACTCCGCCGCGAGGGCGCGACGCTAGGGGTGACGAAGCAGACAGCTGCGGACCTGTGCGTCCGGCACGTCGGCGCCGCGCAGCAGGTCCTGTGCACGCTGCATCGCGGGATCGGGAAGCGCCAGGTAATAGTCGTGATCCGCCAGCAGCGAGTGCACACGGATCACCCGCTCGATCACGTCTTCGATGCGCTCGTCGCCAGTCGGCTCGAGATCGATCGAGTGATAGCGGAAATCGTCTAGTACGTCGCGCCAGGCGCGGCAGTAGTTCGAAAGGTAGTGGCCACGCGGGACCTCGGACAGCCAGTACAGATCGATCGAGCGGTTTTCGTCCTTCTGGATCGCATGATCGATCAGGCTGCTGACCGCGGCGAATCCCGACTCCCAGGCGATGAAGACCAACGGTCGTAGCGAGTCCTCGTCCAGCGTGAAATCGCCCAGCGGACCCCGCAGTTCCACCTCGTCGCCCTTGCGCAGGCTGTCGAACACCAAGGCGCTGAACGGATCGTTTTCACGCCGGCGCAGGTGAAATCGCAGCTGAATGCTGTCGCAGGGGCAGCTGGCGATCGAGAGCATCTTTGGCCGCAGGCCAGGGAACGTCAGCACGACACTCTGTCCAGCGAGGAAATGCAGACCACCGGTACGTGGCGCCCGCAGCGTGAGCTGGACCACGTCATCCTGCAATCTTTCGACCCTGCTGACCTTTGCGCGCAGCCGTTGTTCCGCGATCTCCGCCGCACTGCCCGCCTCGTGTGCCTCGACATCGAGATCACTGACTGCATGACAGCTGCACATCAGGAACCAGCCCTGCTGTTTCTCGCGCTCGCTGAAACGGAAATCGACGTGCTGTACTGGTGCGATATCACCGGAAACGAGGCGCGCCCGGCATTCCCCGCAGCTGCCGTTGGCGCAACTGTGCGCCAGGTTCAGGCCGGTTCGAAGGCCAGCCTGCAGCAAGGTCTCACTGGGCTCTGCGTCGAAGGTGTGACCGGAAGGTCTGACGGTGATTCGGTACGACATGGACCGCTGACTCTAACGCCGGCCGAAGCCGCCGCCAAGTAGCGTCCGTCACACCATACAGGTACAGGTGACGGACGGGCCGCTCAGCTTGGTTCGCGCAGCTTGAGCTGGTTCATGAACCAACCGACCAGGGTGCCAAGCATCATCGCCTGACGAGCGTCGCAATTTTCCTCCAGGGTCAACAGACGCTCTTCGGTCTCTGCCGCCAGCACTCGGAAGCTCTGCAGTTCATCCTGCAGGCGCGCCACTTCGACGCGGGCGCGTTGCAATTCGGTCGCCAAATGATCCACGTTGGGTCGGGAATCGTGGGGTGTCTTGAACACTGCCGCCTCGCGGATGCGGCTGACCTTTTCGATCATGCCGGAGCGCTCGGAATCGGCCTCCGGATACGCCTTGCGCAGCTCGGACACGCGAACATGGCCCTCGAAAGCATCAATGCGTCCCTCCTGGATATGCTGCTGCAGCAGGCGGCGGGGTACCCCCACCATGCGGGCGGCCTGGGAAACACTCAACAGACGGTCCATGGGATCCTCCTTCGCGGGCACATCCCAAATGGGATATCTCCAAGGAAGTATAGCCGCCGAATACCAGAGTGAAACGCTGCGTTACTGGCTGCTCATTATTGAGGATTTCATCGACTGTGCTTCGCACGCAGCCGCGACAGGTCCGCGAGCAGCGGTTCCAGCACCGGTTGCAGTTTGCGCCGCATCAGGCTGCCGATCGCGGTGCTGTCACCGAACACGGGACGTACAACGCCATAACTCAAGCCGGACAATATCCGTAGCACCTTGATCTGGTTGATATCGATATCCGGCAAAAGCGACAATTTTATTGCGTCATCGGAATGCGTCATCCAATCGTCTGCCTCGTTGCGGAGCTCGTCGAGCGTCGCATCGACCGGTCCTTGCGGACGCACGGCGGCAAAGTAGGTGGCAATCGCGTCGAGTGCCAGATTGACCACATCCTGATTGGAAGGTTTGTCGAATACCCTGAACACCGTCTCGACAAATGCCTGTCCACCGGGCGACAGCACGCGCTCGAGCCGGCCCGCCACCGCATTGCCGGCGGCTGCCAGGGCAACCAGCTGCGCCGACAACCCGGCGTGGGCCGGATGTGCCGCGGCCGCTTCAGGCAGATCATCCGCCCGGGCGGCAAGGAATCCGACGTAATACGCCGGCTTGCGCTGCGCCTTGCGCCACAGGGCGTCGATCTGTTCTGCCGTCAGCAGCCCCTGCTGCAGCACCAGTCGCACGGTCTCGATCTGCTGCTCCGGCTCGCTCTCGAACGGCAGGTGCTCGACCAGGTAGGCCGCCAGCAACGGTCCCATGCGCCCGTTCACCACCGCCCGCTTGCACAGCATGTGACGCGCGTTCCCGGCATCCTCCATCGCCCACCAGGCCCGGCGCGCCAGCTCGTCGGTAAGGCCCTGTGCACACACCGTGGCCACTACGGCCTCGGGCTCGCCCAGCAGCAACAGCTGCTCGAGGCTGTCGTCACGCATCTGGCCCATGCGTGTCCAGCGCTGCAGGTACACCGGGTAACCGCCCGGCGACCCGAGTACGTGTCCGGACAGCATTTCCTTCACGCGCTTCAGGTAGGTCTCTTCGCGCCCGGTGGGATTGAGCTGGATCTGCGCCTCGCCTTTGTCCGAGAGGCCGAATACGGTCATGGTCGATGCATTGATCCGGATCGCCTGCGGCTGGTTGGCCAGCAGCACGTTGAGACGCAAGACGTCCTGGGGAGAGAGGTCCATAGGATCAGGGCACCCGCGGGCGCAGATGCCGGGGCTCAGTTGCCGGAAGGCGGTACGTAGGTCGTGTCTTTGGGATTCATGAAGATGAACTGTGACTCGCCGGCCTCCAGTTCCACGAAATCCAGTGTCGCAGCATCCAGCAGGGGCACGTATTCGGGCGCAATCACGATCTGCACCCCTTCGGAATTAAAGCGGATATCATCCTCGGTGCCCTCGTCGAATCCCATCCGGTAATCGATGCTACCGTCCGGCCGCTGTTGGGCTGCCAGGCGCAGTGCCATGCCGGCGGTACCACCCTGCTCTGCCGCGGCTTTGACCTGTTGAGCCGCCTGCGGGGTTACCTTGAACATATCCCAGTCCTCTCCTAAACGCTGACCGCGATGGCCCGCGATGATCATTCTGCCCTGTTGCGGCAGTTGCGCACAAAACGGACGAAGCGATCCGCCCAGGGGTGCGACCTGGTATCGCGCAGGTGCGCATAACTGGCCAACAGATTGCGGTACACGATCCCGTCATGTTCGCCATCCAGGCCGTAGCCGCGCTCGACACGGTAAGCGAAACGCAGTCCGTCCGGTATCGCGCGTAGCGCAGAATAATGAAACTCGTGCGCCGAAACCGCCTCCCGGCCATCCGACGACAACGGCCACAGATGATCGGCCGTCTCACGCAACCGCACGTAACCACGGCCTTGTGGCTTGGCATGCATGTCCACATCTGCCGGGATCACGCCCGCCATTTTACGCGTCTTTCCGCCCCAGGTCAGGCTGTCGCAAAGATACATCAACCCTCCGCATTCTGCGTAAACCGGGTGGTTGTCCTCAATGAAACGGGCCACGGCGAAACGCATGGGCGCATTGTCGTGCAACGCCTGCATATGCGTTTCCGGGAAACCACCTCCCAGAAACAGGCCGTCGCACGCCGGCAGATCCTTATCCTGCAGAGGACTGAACGGCACCAGTTCGGCCCCGGCAGCGCGCAGCGCATCCAGATCACCGGCATAGTAGAAGCCGAATGCCGAATCGCTGGCATAGCCGATCCTTACCTTCTCGGAGGCACGCGGGCTGCCGCCCTCACGTGGCGCCGCTGATGGCGTTGGCACCGGCGCCCCGGCACCCAGCGCGCGCAGGGTCTGCAAATCGACCTGTTCGCGGATGATCTGCGCCATGCGATCGATATGCGCTCGGCCGCTGGCAAACTCGTTGCTTGGCACCAGGCCCAGGTGGCGCTCGTTGATCACCAGATCGTCACTGCGTTGCACGGCACCGACCACCTTCACGTCCGTGTAGTGTTCGATCACCGCCCGCAGTTTGGCTTCGTGGCGGCTACCGCCCACCTTGTTGAGGATCACGCCGACGATGCGAATGGATGGATCGAAGGCCTGGTAACCGAGGATCAGGGGTGCGACGCCGCGGGTCATGCCCTGACTGTCCAGCACCAGTATGATTGGAGAGTTCAACTGCGCGGCGAGCGCGGCATTGCTGTTGCTGCCGTCAAGCGCAAGGCCGTCGTACAGGCCCTTGTTGCCCTCGATCAGACCGATATCGGCGCCCTGCATCTTGGACGCAAAAAGGTCACTGATCTCGGCCCGGTCCATGGTGTAGAAGTCGAGATTGTAACAAGGGCGTCCAGCGGCCTGGCCAAGCCACAGGGGATCGATATAGTCCGGCCCCTTCTTGAACGGCTGCACGATATCGCCGGCCGCACGCAGTGCGGCGCACAATCCAATACTGAGCGTGGTTTTGCCCGAAGACTTGTGCGCGGCAGAGATGTAGAGATGTCCCATTTGCCTGCCCTCAAATGAAAACGGGGCGACTTCAACAGCCGCCCCGCAATCCATTCAGCCTTGCGTATACCGGATCATTTCGCTTGTTGCGTATCCGCCACGTCGTCGGCCAGCGACGTCGGGAGGAACTGCAGCAAGCGCACGCCGATGAAAGTGACCAGCAGGGCCAGGGCGAAGCCGCCAATGCCGAGCAGAAACTCTGGCAGCGATGGTGAGTAGTGACGGGCAACCCCGTTGACGCCGTCAAAATAGCCGGACTCGATGATGGTATGCCCCGGGAACATGTTCAGCGGGAACGCCTGGCCGCCGATCACGATCACGTAGATCGCCGACAGCCCGCCGAGCACCACCAGCAATGCCGCAATGGCGATCGAGCCGCGCTGCATGCCCAGCGCCGGATGAAACAGAATACCCATCGGCGCCAGCATCCCGAGCAGCACCCAGCCGATCCAGAAGGTCCAGGTGTATACCCCGCCATCACGCAGGATGAACGCCTCGAACGCGTGGTTTTCGGTACCGTACAGATTGGTCAGGTGATAGACGACGGTAAAGTAGAACACCGCGGCCACGAACACGCCGAGCAGGTTCTTCAACCGGCGCAACACAGCATCGCCCAGAGGCCGTTCGTCGCTGTCGAACGTGAACATCAGTACCAGCAGATACAGCGCCAGGCCGTATGCAAATGACATGATGATGAACATCGGCGCCATGATCGCCGCGTCATAGCCCTGGCGAGCCACCAGGAAGCCGAAGATCGACCCGGTACCGGTGGTCAGTGCGAGACGCCAGACGAAGGCGAAAACCCCGACACCGTGGCTGAACCGGTTCGCTTTGCGTTCCATCATCGTAAACAGGTACACCGCGACGATAGCCATGAAACCGACATACAGGTAGATGTTCCAGGCGAAGATCGACTTGAAGTTGTACGTGGTCATCGCAACGATCAGGCGACTTGGCTGGCCGAGATCGAGGACCAGCACGATCAACCCGCCGACCAGAAGCGTGATCGCCATCAGACCCGACAGGCGCGCCAGTGGCTTGTACATCTTCTGCCCGAAGACCGAGCCGATCGACGCGACGTTCAATGCGCCGGAGGCGGCGACGATCAAAAAGATCGCGAATACGTGCGGGGTGCCCCATACGATCTGGTTGGTCATACCGGTCACCCAGTGACCTTCATGCTCCATGTACAGGGTCGCGAAGCCGCCGACGCCGACGATTGCCGCCAATACCGCGAGCAACCCCCAGTAACGTGGACTCTCGATACCCCATTCGCGGTAGTGAATCTTGTTCATTGCCGAAACATTCTCCGGAAATCGATCAGACGTCGGTGTAACGGACGCCGGTGTTCAGCTGCAGATCCGCGCGGATCTGAACCGTCGGGTACTTGGCCATGGCCTGCGAAACCGCACTGTTCGGATCCTTGAGGTCACCGAACACGATCGCACCATGTTTGCACGCATCCTGGCAGGCCGTGGTGGTGCCACCGTTGTCACGCCGCTGCACGCACAGGTTGCAGCTCTCGACGCAACCCTTGCCACGCGGCGTCGCAGTCGTCTTGAGCTGCACGTTTTCATGAATGAAGGAGCGCGCATTGTATGGGCACGCCATCATGCAGTAACGACAGCCGATACAGGTGTGACGGTCGACCATCACGATGCCATCGGCGCGGCGGAAAGAAGCGCCGGTCGGGCAGACGTCGACACAGGGCGGCTTTTCACAGTGCTGGCACATCATCGGCAGTGACGTGACCCGGCCGGTCAGGTTGTTGCGCAGCTTGACCTGGCGGATCCAGCGCGGGCGCTGCATTTCCCAGAGTTCGTCACTGGCACCTTCGGGCTTTTCCATCAGGTCAAGGCCGTTCTCTTTGTCACAGGCGCTGACGCAATCGCTGCAGCCATCGGCACATTTCGTGGTATCGATCAGCATGCCGTAGCGCACATCGTCGGTTACCGCAGTGTCACGCGGCGCCGCATTCGCCACGGACTGCAGCAATACACCAGGCGCCACGACGGTCGCAGCGGCGACACCTGTCACCTCAGCCAGAAACGCTCTGCGTTGCTGATTGGTCGGCTGACTCATTCTCAGTTCCCCGTGGGCTTGGTTGCGTGGCAGGTGAAGCAGTCGAGTGACGCACCGGCATACTCATGACAGCCGGCACAGAACTCGCCCGGCGCATTCACTGGCACCTGCTTACCCTGCGCATCTTTACGCACATGGCAATCGACGCAGCCGGCGAGGCTGTTATCGGTCTTGCGAATACCCAGGTGCACCGTCACATCGCGCTGATGCTTGATCAGTTCAAAATGACTGCGGCGCATGGTCGCGGTCGGCGCCACACAGGCGTCGAGTTTATCCGCGCGCGCCGTACCTTCCACACCCTCGCCCGCTTGCGCCGTACCCAGGCCCCCAAGGAGACCAAGGCACAACACCAGTAGCAGACTGAAGCCAGACTTACGTTTCATTGCCACAGCGGCCTCTGTCTCTTATTCACCCAGACCCATCTTGATGTAGCCGGTTGGGCAGACATCGGAGCAGATGTGGCAACCGATGCAGCGCGCATAGTCAGTAGCCACGTAACGACCGGTGGTCGCAGTCTTCTTGTCGACCCGGTACACCGCATCCTGCGGGCAGAAAATGACGCAGTTGTCACACTCGAAGCACATGCCGCAGCTCATGCAGCGCTTTGCCTCGTCTGCCGCCTGCTTCTCGTCCAGACCAATCAGACGCTCATGGAAGTGACCCAGCACGTCATCAGCCGACGGGACTTCCTCCCGACGCTGAACGCGCGGAGTGAATGCAAAGTGCCCCAGGAACAACTCGTCGTGAGGGATCACCTCGGCAAACGAACGGTCTTCGTAGTTGTGTACCGCCCAGTTGCCATCGGCTGTGCCACGCATGTCACCGCGTGCGGCGGCGTCGAAGTGCTCGGCAGAAAGACCTGCTTCCTGCAGCTTCGCATCGAGGTTGAAGTGGTGCACATCGACCTTCGGACGCTTCTTGTGCTCTTTCTTTTGCAGGTATTCATCGATCGAATCGACAGCGATGGACGCCTGGCCGATTGCCGTGGTCAGCAGGTGTGGGCGAATGATATCGCCTGCCACGAAGTGCATCTCACGATCCGGGACCTGGTAGAAGCTGTCGGCATTGATCAGACCGCGGCCGTTGTCGAGCATCTCCAGACCGGTCAGGTCACCGCCCTGTCCGATAGCCGAGACGATCAGGTCGGCCTCAAGCACCTGCTCGGTGCCCTCGACCGGCGTGGGACGCCCACCTTCCATCTTGCACTTGGCGATCTTCAGCCCGGTGGCACGGCCATCAGCGCCCAGGATCACCTCTACCGGCATCACCTCATCGAGAATGGTGACACCCTCATGCAGTGCGTCATGCACTTCGTGCTCGGCCGCAGTCATGTTCTCTTTTGGGAACAGCGACGTCAGCGTGACGATGGCGCCCTGCGCGGCAGCGGTGACCGCGGTATCGTGGGCTACGAAACCATCGTTGACGACCAGTTCGGGACGGTCGGTCGGATTGGTCTGTTCAATATGACCCAGGCGGCGCGCGACCGACACGACGTCAATCGAGGTATCGCCACCACCGACGCACACCACCTTCTCGGCGGTTACTTTCATACGTCCTTCGTTGAAGGCCTTAAGGAACGCAACACCGGACACGCAGTTCGGGGTGCCTTCCCAGCCAGCGACCGGGAGACCGCGACCGGTCCAGCAGCCGACGGCCCAG
Source organism: Chromatiaceae bacterium (assembly GCA_024235315.1). GTDB lineage: Bacteria > Pseudomonadota > Gammaproteobacteria > Chromatiales > Chromatiaceae > Thiosocius. The sequence continues at coordinate 528,410 of JACKMP010000001.1, forward strand.
AGAATCGCATCGTAATCCTTCTCGAGTTGCTCGACCGTGACGTCCTTGCCGACACGCACGCCGGTGCGCACATCCACATCACCCATGTCGATGATGCGCTGGATCTCGCCGGCGAGCTTGTCGCGCGGGATACGGTAGTTGGGAATGCCGTACCGCATCATGCCGCCAAGTTCCGGCTGCGACTCGAAGACCGCGACCGAATGGCCCTTGCGACGCAGCTGGTAGGCCGCCGCCATGCCGGCCGGACCGCCGCCGATCACGGCGACTTTCTTGCCCGTACTGTCACCGGCAACGAACTTGTAGCCGTTGGCCAGCGCATTGTCACCAATCCACTGCTCGACCGCGTTGATGCCAACAAAGTCTTCGACCTCGTTGCGGTTGCAGCCATCCTGGCAGGGCGCCGGACAGACGCGACCCATCATCGACGGGAACGGGTTGGCATCGGTCGAACGGCGGAATGCGTACTCGCCCATGTCCATGCCTGCGCCTGGCTTCTCCTGGCCACGCACGATCGCCAGCCAACCACGGATGTCCTCACCCGATGGGCAGCTGCCCTGGCAAGGCGGGGTCTTGTGCACATAGGTCGGGCACTTGTGCGAAGTATCTTCTTTGAAGATCTTGTCCGTATACGAATCCCACTGGTTCTCTCCGTCTTCGAAACGGCGCCAAGTGAGTTTGGTGTTCATCTCATCGCTAGGAGTTGCCATCTAAAACTCTCCTTACCTTTATGCCCAGATGATCCCGTGGGACCGGTTTTGTTCGTTAGCAGTAGACAAGACGCTCAGTCTTCGTCGCCTGCGGATTCATCTTCGTCATCATCGTCATCATTGGTCTGACCAGTAAGGACGATGGCATTCGAAACCAATTGGTGGACACTGACAATCATGTCCATGTCCATACCGTAGTAAGGCAGCACCTTGGTGAACTGCGACTTACAGATCGCACAGATCGCAGCCATGTTGGTTACGCCGTGCTCTTCAATCACGTTTTTCAACGCTTCCATGCGCGGCTTGGCGCCCTTCACGCGCAGCTCCATCAGGTCGTCGGTCAACAGGCCGCCGCCACCGCCGCAGCAGAACGTCTTTTCATGGATGGTTTCCGGCGCCATATCCACAAAGCGGTTGCACACCGCTTTTATGACATTACGCGGGATCTTGAACTGCCCGCCGGGCTCAGGACCCATGCGCGAGGCGCGAGCGACGTTGCACGAGTCGTGGAAGGTCACGACCATATCGTCGTTGGCCGACTTATCGATGTTCAAAGTACCTTTTTGCATCTCCCCCCAAGTGAACTCGAGGATATGCTGCGGCACCGGGTACTTCGGATCGAGGAAGTCGAACGGACCTGCAAGGGTGTTCAGGAAACTGTAAGCAACGCGCCATGCGTGGCCACATTCACCGAAGATGATGCGCTTGACGCCCAGTTCGAGGGCGGCCTCGCGGATGCGCATCGAGACCCGGCGCATGTTCTCGTATGAGCCGATGAACATGCCGAAGTTCGCCGCCTCCGAGGCCTTCGAACTCAGTGTCCACGAGACGCCCGCCTCGTGAAATACCTTGCCATAACCGATCAGCCCATCGACATGCGGCTCTGCGAAAAAGTCGGCCGACGGCGTGACCAGCAGGATGTCCGCACCTTTGACGTCAAGCGGGTACTTCACGGCTACGCCGGTTTCGTCTTCGACGTCTTCTTCCAGGCCTTCCAGCGTGTCAGCCAGTGCGGCTTCCGGGAGGCCGAGGTTGTTACCGATCTTGTAGACCTTGCCGATGATCTCGTTGCAGTACTTCTGACCCACCCCGATGCGGTCCATGATCTCTCGTGCGGCCATCGAGATCTCTGCAGTGTCGATCCCGTACGGGCAGAACACCGAGCAGCGGCGGCACTGCGAGCATTGATGGAAGTACACGTACCAGTCGTCGAGAACTTCCTTGGTCAGGTCTTCCGCGCCGACCAGCTTCGGGAAGTACTTGCCGGCAAAGGTGAAATAACGGCGATAGACCTTGCGCAGCAGGTCCTGCCGGCCGACCGGCATGTTCTTCGGGTCACTGGTACCGAGATAGTAATGACACTTGTCGGTACAGGCACCGCATTTTACGCAGGAATCCAGGTACACCTGCAGCGAGCGGTACTTGCCCAGCAGATCGCCCATCGCGTCGATGGCCTTGTCGTGCCAGTCGTCGACCAGCTCGCCGGGAAAGTTAAGCGACTCCTGGAACTCCGGTTTGGCGATAAAGGGCTGGCTGTGCGCCATCGTACCGGGTACGACCGGCGGCACCTCGGGAAATTCTTTCAGCTCAGGGATTTCAAAATCTGCTTTTGCCATGCTCGCTGACCTTGCTCCGACTTACTGTTCCAGCTTGCGCGCCCAATCGGCGATGTGGCGCTGCTCGCGAGGGTTGTCAACCTGATTACGGGTCGGGCTGAAGAACACACCCGGTGCGTGAAGCAGTTTGCTGATCGGGAAAATGATCATCAACACGGCCACCAGCAGCAGGTGCACGACAATGAATGGATCGTTGGGCAGGTTCGGCATATCGCTGAAACTGAACGTCATCAGGCTGCGGAAAAACGCCTTCACCATCACCACATCGGTGTGCGCAACGAACGTGGTCATCGCGCCGCTGATACCGATCAACAGCAGCAACAGCAGCATCAGGTGATCCGACGGCGCCGAGATATACCGCACTCGGTCAACGAACAGCCGGCGGCCCCACAGACCGAGCAGACCGATAATCATCGCGAAGGCCAGGTACTTGAACAGCGGGCTGACAAAAGTGACGACGGCCATGATCGATTCGGCTTCGGTGAAGTACCGCAGATGACGGAACAACACGGCGAAGAGTGCCATGTGGAACACCCAGCCGAACAACCAGGTCCATTTGGTCGACTTGAAAAGGCTTTCGAAAAAAACCACTTCACGGAACATACGCAGCACAACGCCACCCTGGGTGACAGGTGCAGGTGTCGTGGGGATCTTCAGCGGCGCCGGCGTTCTCCAATATAGCGAGATGCGACGAGCCAGACCCACCACGAGCAACAACGTGGCGGCATAAAAAAGTGCAGCAAATGCGACCGTCAGAAACGACATGTTTCCGAAAACCTCTTTTCAGTTTGATGGGCCGGGCGGATCACAAGTGATCCGCCCAGGGATCAACTGCGAATCAGACGCAGCCGGTCGGCTTCGGCAGACCAGCATAGCGGCAAGCCTGCTTGCCGGGGCCATACGGGAACAGGCCGTACAGGTACTTGCTGTTGCCCTTGTCCTTGCCCAGCTTCTTACCGACAGCCTTGGTCAGAACACGGACCGCAGGCGCGATCTGGTACTCTTCGTAGTACTCGCGCAGGAAGTTGATGATGTCCCAATGCTCATCGGTGAGCTCGAGCTCATCTTCTGCAGCCATCACACCGGCAACACCAGGCACCCATTCGTTGATGTTGGCCAGGTAGCCCTCTTCGTCGGTTTCAAAAGTCTTACCATCTACTTCGATAGGCATGTCTATCTCCTCTCAGAAAGAGTTTGTTAAATCAGTCGGGCTTTACAGCCAGGCCTGTACTTTGTCGTTGGCTTCCACCAGATCGACGAAACCTGCGTAATCGACGATTTCCACACCGTCGATCACACGATCTTCTTTGATGGCACGAGCCATGAGATCAGAGCGCAGTGCATAGACTTTCTTGTCGCCCATTGCGTCCTTCACCATTCCTTCCATCGCGGTGCCTTTCGTTGCACCGTAGACGCCATCTTCAAGCAGCAGGATCGACGAACCGGCCATCGAGTACCTGATCGCCGTTTCCAGCGAGTTCTTTTCGAACGGTGACTTGTTAACTGTGTGCAGATCAGCCATCGGAATACCTCAACTGAATACGACTTCGGATTCGGCCATCAGCTTCGCAACCTGATCGGCATCCACTATTTCAACGATGTTGTCGACCTCTTCTTCGGTCTCGAAGTCTTCCCAGGCCACCTCGATGAGATCGTCCTGGGTCAGACCGCGCGCCTCCAGCGAAGCCTTGTCGACATACATATGGCGCACACCGTAGTCACCGAGCGTGCGGTAAGTCGGCATGAAATTCTTCATGTCGGACTGCGAGGTATCGCTGCCCTTGACCAACTGGTACACACCATCATCCATACACATCAGGCTGACTTCCTGGTCGAAAGCCGCACCGATCAGAATGACCTCAAGCGATTCCCAGGCGTAGATAGTGCCGTAGGGAGCACGACGATTCAGATACATGAACTTCTTGACATCAGACATCGCTCAAACTCCCTCAATCACCGAACACGACCAGACGGTCGGACTGGATAGCGGCCTCGATCAGCTGGCCCAGGCCGGAAATCCGGAACTTGGGGGCGATATTGGTCGCATCCTTACCGTTGCGCTGAGCCTCACCCTCGTCCACGAGGCCGCGGCGCTGGGCCGCGGCCACGCACAGGACCAGGTCGAGGTCATACTTCTCTGCCAGCTCCACCCATCGATTGACGATATTGCGATCGTCCTGCGGCGGCGTGGTCAGACGTGTGCCGTTGAGCACGCCGTCGTGGTAGAAGAACACGCGAAACACTTCGTGACCCTTCTCCAGAGCCGCCTTGGTGAAGTGGTAAGCCGAGTCGGACGCCTGGTGCTGATAGGGCCCCTCGTTCACCTGTACTGCCAATTTCATAACGTCGTATGACCTCGTCTTAAACCGCTATCAGAAGCGGATGTAGGTGGAGGAGTTCAAGCTCTTACGCGAACCGCGCCAGTTATCGATGTGATACTTGGTGAACGGCAGCTCGACTTCTTCAAAGAACCGCGGCCAGCCGATGCGCTCGATCCACTCGTTGATACGCTCCCAATCCCGCGCACCCTCTTTGTAGGCCTTGAGGATCTTCTTCACGATCGCGGTCGCTTCGGGCCAGCGCGGCGGGTTGTTAGGGATGCCGGCGGCAACCAGCTTCTGGAAGGTCGGCTTGCCACGCGCGTTGGAGTGGTTGCCACCTACCCAGATCGCCAGCTTGGTGTGCTCGGCATCGTTGATCTGCATTGGCGGACACGGCGGGAAGCAGGCACCACAGCAGATGCACTTCTTCTCGTCGACTTCCAGCGACGGCTTGCCGTTGACCATGGCCGGGCGAATCGCCGCAACCGGGCAACGCGCGACAACCGACGGGCGCTCACACACGTTGGCTACCAGATCATGGTTGATCTTCGGCGGCTTGGTGTGCTGCACGTTGATCGCGATATCACCCTGACCGCCGCAGTTGATCTGGCAGCAGGAAGTGGTGATATGGACACGGTTCGGCATGTTTGCGTTACGGAACTCGTCGATCAGCTCGTCCATCATCGACTTGACCACGCCCGATGCATCGGTACCCGGGATGTCGCAATGCAACCAACCCTGGGTGTGCGAGATCATCGTCACTGAGTTCTGCGTGCCACCAACGATGAAGCCGGCCTTTTCGATCGCATCGATCAGCGGCTGCACTTTGGCCTCGTCGGTAACCATGTACTCGATGTTCGAACGGATGGTGAAGTGCACATAGCCTTCACCATAGGTATCGCCGATGTCGCACAGGGTGCGCAGGGTGAACACGTCGAGGATACGCTGGGTACCGACACGGACAGTCCATACCTTGTCGCCATTCTTGGCGACGTGCATCAGGACACCGGGGCGCGGATGTGTATGGTAGGCCCACAGACCGAAGTTGCGACGCATTACCGGGTGCATGTACTGGAACGGATCGGGACACCCGGTCTCGATCGGCTCGCGCATTTCTTTCGCCATCTTATCCCTCCAAAAAGCGGGGCTATTCGCGTAAAGCTTTCCCTGCGAAGCAGCTGCCTTGCAGCCGCTTCGCGAGGACAGGGTTCGTTATCGATCGGTCCGGATCAGGACGCCTCGGCCTGACGGTCGAACCACTTGAGCGCCTCGTCGTCCCAACCGTCCATACGGACATAGGAACACTCGCGCGGGTGGTTGACCATGTTGGGGTCGACGTCGATGTCGATACCTTCGAGGAAGTTGACCAGGCCGATACGCTCGATCATCTCACCGCAGCGCTCGTGCTCCAGTGCGTTCTCCGCCCAGAAGTCGATGATCTCTTCGGCCATCTCGACCAGCGATTCCCAGTCTTCCTCGGTCTCGAGCTTCTTGAACGGGACCACAACGGTACCCATCAGGTCGCCGATCTTCAGCGTGCGCTTGCCGCCGATCAGGATGGTGACACCCTTGTCGTCGCCGGGATGCAGCGCCTTCGGCACAACGTTGAGGCAATGCATGCAGCGCACGCAGTCCTTGTTGTTGACGGCGAGCGAGTCGTCGTCTTTCAACGCCAGCGCCTTGGTCGGGCAGCGGGTGATGATGTTGTCGATGACATGCTGACGACCCTTGCGGTCGACGTAGGCCTTCCACTCTTCCTGGTTGACCTTCATGTCGTCGCGCCAGGTACCAATTACGGCGAAGTCGGCACGCTCGATCGCGTTCTGGCAGTCGTTCGGGCAGCCCGAAACCTTGAACTTGAACTTGTACGGCAGAGCCGGACGATGCACGTCATCGGTGAAGTTGTTCACCAGCAGACGGTGCGCCTTCTGCTCGTTGGTGCACGACATCTCGCAGCGCGCAGCGCCGACGCAGGACATCGCAGTACGCACGCAGGGGCCGGCGCCACCAAGATCCCAACCGTAGTCGTTGATCTCGTCGAAGAAGTGCTGGGTGTTCTCGGTGGTGGTACCAATGAACATGATGTTGCCGGTCTGACCGTGGAAGGTCACCAGGCCCGAACCCCACTTCTCCCAGCTGTCGGCCAGCTGACGCAGCATGCCGGTGCTGTAGTGGTTACCCGCAGGCGGCTGAACGCGCAGGGTATGGAATTCTTTCGATTCAGGAAACGCCTTACCGACTTCCGAGAAACGCGGGATGATGCCGCCGCCGTAACCGTAGACAGAAACGGTGCCGCCCTTCCAGTAGCCCTTGCGGGTCTCGTAAGAGTGCTCGAGCTGACCGAGCAGAGAGTTGGTCATCTCATTGATGCGCGCTTCCGGATGCTCGTCGCGCAGACGCTTGATACCGCTGATGAAGCTCGGCCATGGGCCCTCTTCAAGCTGGTCGATCATGGTTGTGGGATACCGGTCGATTGCCATGTCGCTGTTTCTCCTGACTAATCGTTCGTATTTGGCGGAATTCCGCAGTCGCCGAGCCGATGGAATCGGCCAAACAACGTGATCCTTTGGTCACTCACTGGATAGGGGGCCGGGGTAAAGACGGGCCAAACCCGCGTTGGTGCCTGCCGGGCACCGAACCCCCTATCAACGGTCGCTAATATTAGGGGAGCATTGGGATCGCCCATACTCCACCATTGGGGGATACCACGGATAACCAGCTATCCCATTGGGGATATGAGGCTATTTGATGCAGATCAAACGGAAAATCCAGGGTATTGAATTTAATGGATTTCTACCCTTTTGGGCCGCACCCGTACTTTAGAGTATCCTAACCTGCTAATTAATCCAGGCACGGCAATTGACGACAGGTACCCCCTCATGAGCAGGACTGCGAATTGAACACGATTCCCGACCAGGTGGCGCCGCAACACCCGCATTTTTCACTCGACGACGACGGCAGCTATGCCGCCTGGCGCGCCACAAAGCTGGCCAGCAGGGGGATGCCGGAAGCGGTATCGATAGAGAATCCGGCTGAACTGACCGCGTCCGCGCGGGAGCAACTGCTGCGCGGATGCCAGGCGCGCAACTTCGCATTGTTCCATCTCGGTGGGCCGATCGCCGACGTCGAACGCGACCTGCGGGCATTCGGACGACACCTCGGCCTGCTCGACCTCGACCAGAACCTGTGCGCGGAGGACAGCGGCATCACCGCGATCACGGTGAAATCCACTGCCACGGATCACACCTATATCCCGTACACCAACCGACCGCTCGGATGGCACACCGACGGCTACTACAACGCCGGTGAGCACCAGGTGCGGGCCTGGCTGCTGTACTGCGCACAACCGGCCGCCCAGGGGGGCGACAACGAACTGCTGGACCACGAGATTGCCTATATCCGGATACGCGACCAAAACCCGGAATGGATCAGGGCATTGATGGCAGCTGACGCCTTTACCATCCCCAGCAACACCGAGGGCGGCGAGCAGATCCGCCCCGACCACGGTGGACCTGTGTTCTCGCTGTCGCCTGTCGATGGCTCGCTGCACATGCGCTATTCGGCACGGCAGCGCAACGTGATCTGGAAAGACGACGCAGCTACGCGCGATGCTGCGGCCTTCCTGCTGGACATGTTCAAACGCGGTGACGACCACATATTGCGATATCGACTGCAGGCTGGCGAAGGCGTCATCACCAACAACATCCTGCACCGCAGAGATGGTTTCCGGGACGACCCGACATCCGGCGCGAAACGTCTGATCTACCGCGCACGCTACTACCAGCGACTGCCCCTGCCCAAGGAGACCTGAGCACCATGCTATACCTCAGCCAGATCCTGATCGCCAACCAGGAGGTGCAGACCTTCGAGGACCTGAAGGAAGTGATCAAAGAGTTTGCGCGCCAGGGTGAGATGTTCCTGCGCTTCGACGTGAAACCACCCTACCCCGACACCCCCGGCGACTGGGAAGACCAGCTCGAGGCCACGTTCAGCAGCAGGTACTGATCATGATCGAATACTACAAACCCGACGAACTCGAAGACACCGCCGCCGAATCGCTGCGCAAACAACTGGGCCAGCAGGCACAGATGGAAGGCGAACTGGTCGAACTGCGCCAACAACTCGACCGCCTCCCGGAGGACGCACCGCCACTGCAGCGGGCCGCCCTGCAACTGGAGATCGGCCGTGCGCTGCAGATCCTCGAACGCGGCGACGAGGCCTGGCCGATCGCACATACCGCTTTCGGCATACTCATGGCCGAACAGGCCTGGGAAGCCGCCGCGGACGCCTGCAACATCCTGTACGAGGCCGACCAGCCCGATTCGCTGATCGCGCTCGGACATGGGATCTGGCTCGGCGTCACCTTCCCGATCGATCCGGAGATCTCGGTCAACCTGCTCAGCCACGTGATCGACGATACTCCGGACGACTCGGACGGCGCAGCAGTGGCGGCAGCGACGGCCTGCTTCCTGGCCGACATTCGTGCCGACGAAGGCGTCGAGAAGGAACGCCTGAGCTTCTTTGCCCAACAATTGCTGGGGCGCGTCGCGCGTCGCCACAGCGAGGTCGACAGCCAGGCCCAGTTCGAGCTGTGGATAGAGCGCCTGGAACTCAACGACCCGGACAAGTTCCTGGTACGGCTGCGCAACGTGGTGGATGTCCTGGTGCAGGACCAATGGTGGTTCGACCGCGACGTACTGCAGGCGCAGATCCCGGGCAACTGAAGCGCCCGGCACATGTCCAAATATTACTGAGCGAGGACAGGCCCATGTTTTGGCAGGAAGATGACAAACCCCGTACCTTCAGCGTGCCTGACGACATTGTCGACCTGGTGTTCGACATCCAGTGTCGCGAGTTGCCGGTCGATCACGCCCACGACCTGGCCGATGCGATAAAGGCGCACCTGCCGGCGATCGAAGACGACACGCGCCTTGGCGTACACAGCATCCACCTGGCGGGCTCGCAGAACGGCTGGGAACGCCCCGATCCGAAACTCGGCCAGAAGCTGATACTGTCGCGCCGCACCAAGCTGACCCTGCGTGTACCGCAGGAGCGGATCGGCGAGGTCGAGAACGCGCTAATCGGCGCCGAGCTCGATATCGCCGGTTGCGCCCTGACGATCGGCAGGGCAAAGCAGAAGAAGCTGTCCAGCCAGGGCACCATCTTCTCGCGTCACGTGGTGCTCGAACCAGGTGAAGACATCGACGAGAACGCCTTCATGCAGCGCATCGTGACACTCCTGGCCGAACGCGGCATCCAAGTGAAGAAGGCCCTGTGCGGCAAGACCGCCGAACTGGCCGGGCCCGACGGCCCGGTGCAGACCCGCAGCATCATGATTGCCGGCCTCGATGCCGATCAGTCGGTACTTCTGCAGCAGCAGGGCCTCGGTCCCCTGCGTCACATGGGCTGTGGCCTGTTCATTCCCCACAAGGGCATCGACGCTGTGAAAAAGGCCGACGACGACCGCTGATCCCGCCAAAACCTGGATCACCTGGCATATGGTTTAACAAACGCTGATATTCAAATACAATCGGGCGCCAGATTTTCGCGCCCCGCGCCTGTCACGGCACCGCTGACGGCCAAATCCCCCGATTTGCCCGCCTGCGTGGCCGGGGCCTGCCAAGGGCTGTTTTTGGGCAGATATGCAATAACACTCGACTTTCAAGAGGAGCATAGACATGGCATTGGAAGTAAACGGCAAGACCATCGAGACCGACGATCACGGTAACCTCACCGATCCGCAAACCTGGGACGAGGACGTGGCGAAGGCGATTGCTGCCGCAGATGACACCATGGGTGAACTGACCCAGGAGCACTTCGACGTGCTGAAATACCTGCGTGAAGAGTTCTTCAATAACAACGGCAGCCAGCCGATGGAACGCCAGATCAACAAGGACATGGGCAAGATCTGGGGCAAGAAGATCAGCAGCAAGGATCTCTACAACCTGTTCCCGGGCGCACCAAGCAAGCAGGGTAACCGCATCGCCGGGCTGCCCTACGTCAATCGCAAGGGTGGCTACTGATCGCCGTATGCATACGGAGCCCGGCTCCGGGATGCAGGAAAAAGCAGCCTCCGGGCTGCTTTTTTCATTTCTGGTGAGAGGTTTTTTGGTACGCGCGGTGGCGCATATTTGTTTTTGATTGCGCTGGGCGCAGCGCACCAGCGTTACTCTTCTTTGCTTGCCCAAAGAAGAGTAACCAGAAGAAACGGCACCCGACGACTTGCCCCTCGCCTGTGGCGAGGGGTTCCCTGCGCTTCTCGGCCCAGACCGGCGCTGCGGAACTCGCGATCTCCGATCGCTCAGACAGTCCTCGCTTCTCCCGGTCCGGTCCTGCGATGCTCGGCGGCGTCAACGGGGTTCGGGCGCACACCCTGACCCCTTGGTGCAGCCGAGCACCGCAGGCAGAAAACGGAACAGCGCGAGGACTGTCTGACCGAGCGCAGCGAGGGAGTTCCGCAGCGCCCGTTTTCTGTCGAGGAGCGCAGGGGAGTCGGTGCGCAGCGCCGACCAAGCCTTGGGGTGCCTTTTCTTTTCGTCTCTTTTCTTTGGGCAAGCAAAGAAAAGGGACCTGCGTGCGGGGCAGTCCCCGCTTTCAAAATCGGGTGCGCTGCGCCCAGCGCAATAAAAAACCAATATACGCCACCACGCGCATCAATTAATTAACCCACCATCAGGCCAAAGAAACCCTAAACCTCCGCCCACATCCGCAACAGATTCACGTAAGAGCGGTCGACATTCTTGGTCACATCCGTCTCCGGATCACTGCGCAACAACTGCTGGCGCGACTGATCCAGTTCGTACAACAGTTCACGCCGTGCGGCATCACGCACAAAACTCTGGATCCAGGTCAACGCCACCAGACGCTCGCCGCGACTGACCTCGGCCACACGGTGCACGCTCGCCGAGGGATACACCACCGCATGCCCCGCCGGCAGCTTGACCTGCTGGTCGCCGAACGGCGTGCGGATCACCAGTTCACCACCGTCGTAGGTGTCCGGTGGATTGAGGAAGATCGTCATCGACACGTCGCTGCGAAAGCGCGGCCCCTGCCCCATGATCGGGTCGTCCACGTGGTCGCCGTAGCGCATCCCCGGCTGATAACGCGCGAAGATGAAATCGGCCACCTTGGCCGGCAACACCGCACTGCGAAAGACCTCGCTGTGCCCGACGCTGGCCATCACGATCCGATACAGACGCTGCAGCAGTTCCGGCTCCTGTGCCAGCTCCTCGTTGTTCTTGACCTTGCTCGCCGCCATGCCGGCAGTGAGTCGCCCGTCGACGAAGCGTGCCTGCGCAATCGACTCGTGTATCTTGGCCAACTGTGCGCTGTTGAGCAGCTCCGGTATCTCGATCAGCATCTGGATCCATCTCCCATGGGCGGTACAATCCCCCAGCCACCGCTGTCCGGGACAATCGAGATGATACTGAACGTAGTGATCGACGACCAATTGCTGGAACTCAATGTGCCAGAGGCGTTCATAAGCCAGGCGCAGGACTTTTTTGCCAAGATGGACAGCGACATGGATCGGGGCTGGCAGGTCAACCGCGAATGGGTCGAACGGCCCGATCAGATGCTGCGCGCCCAGATCGCCGCCAACAAGCTGCTGACCGCACTGGAGAACCAGGACCACAACCTGGGGCGGCTGATGGCCGGGTATATCCTTTCACGCGTCCCCGAAGTGGTCACCGTGGAACTCAACCCGGCTGGTGAAACACGCGACCACCGGATCGAGATTGCCGAGGCCGGCATCGAGTCGGCACCGATCGCGTCCAACGGTGAATCGATCGCCCATGCCGGCATCCCAAAGGGGCTCAACAAGATGCAGGCCATGGCGCAGGCCGCCAAGGACGTCAGCAAGGTGTTCAAGATGGGAAAACAGTACCGCTTCTCGGTATACAACCATGCCACCGGGACCTGGGAGGAATCACCCGCGATCGCCGACAAGGCACAGGCCGAGTCGATGCGCGAGCACGCATTTAAGGCACGTTTCGAGGCGCTTTGCGGATAACCAGGGGAGTCTGCGACCGTTCGGCTTCCGACCTGGCTGCACCCAGGACCGCAATTTTCACCTGGCCTGTCGCACAAACGTCATCCGGCGTTCATCATCCTGTCGCGGATCCGCGATGTAATCCGCCGATGATGCGTATCCTCAAGATCTCCGATGTCTACTTTCCGCGGGTCAACGGCGTTTCCACATCGATTCGCACCTTTGCCCGGGAACTGCAGCAGCAGGGCCACGAAGTCACCCTGATCGCCCCCGCCTACCCCACCCCGCTCGATGACCACTTCGAGGTTATCCGCATCCCGTCACGCTACCTGTTCGTCGACCCGGAAGACCGCCTGATGCAGCGGCGCTCGCTGCGCCGGCACCTCCCCGAGCTGCACAGGCGCAACTTTGACATCATCCATATTCACACGCCGTTCGCCGCGCACTACGAAGGAATCTGGCTGAGCCGGCAACTCGGGATTCCTGTGGTCGAGACCTACCACACCTATTTCGAGGAATACCTGGACAAGTACCTTCCGTGGCTTCCCCGCAAGGTCCTGCGCTACGCGGCGCGGCAATTTTCTCGTACGCAATGCGCGGTCCTCGACGCCATGGTGGTACCTACCCGGCCGATGCTCGACGTGTTGCACGGCTACGGCATCACTGCACCGGCCAGCATCATCCCCACCGGTATCCCGGCCGGCGCTTTCAGCAGTGGAGACGGTACGCGCTTTCGCGCACGCCACAACATCGCCACCAACCGGCAGCTGATGCTCTATGTCGGCCGCGTCGCGTATGAAAAAAACATAGGCTTCCTGCTGCGCGTGATCGATCGGGTGCGCCGCTCGCACCCTCGCAGCCTACTGGTCATCGCCGGCGAAGGGCCGGCGACCAGGCACCTGCGCAGGCTGAGCACCTCACTGGGTCTGGACCACCACGTCCGGTTCGTTGGCTACCTGTCGCGCGAACACGATCTGCCCGACTGCTACGCAGCGGGTGACGTCTTCACTTTCGCGTCCAACACCGAAACGCAGGGGCTGGTGCTGCTCGAGGCAATGCAGGCAGGCACACCAGTCGTCTCGACTGCCGTGATGGGTACCGCCGAGGTCATGGCCGACAGACGTGGCGGGCTTGTGGCTACCGAGGACGTCGACGACTTCGCCGACAAGGTGTGTCGCCTGTTCGATGATCCGGCACTGCATGCTCGGCTACGTGCACAGGCGGCCGCAAAGGCCGCCGGCTGGAGTGTCCGGGCGACCACGGCACGCCTGCTCGAAGTCTATGAAGGCTGCACTGCGGCATACGCCGGTGATCGCAACGGCGCCATCGAGTCGGCGTGATCAGCCTCCTGCCGCCGGTACGTGAGCCGGCGGTCACACCGGGTCCCGGCACCGTCGTCGCAACGATCACCCGGTCAGGCGCATCGCCTTTGGCGGCTTTTCTCCGGCTTCTGCCGAAGCCACGTCTGACACCACCCAATGCACCAGTTCGACGCTGCCGTCGAAGCGTTCAATCAGCGCCGTGTTGCTCTCCACCCAGTCGCCGCAGTTGTGATACCGGATGCCATGGATGTCACGGATCTCGGCATGGTGAATATGTCCACAGACCACGCCATCGACGCCACGTCGCTTGGCATCCCGGGCCACCGCCTCCTCGAAACCGCTGATGTAGCTCACCGCATTCTTGACTTTGCGCTTGAGAAAACCGGCCAACGACCAATTGCCCATACCAAGGCGGCGGCGCACGATGTTGAGGTAACGGTTGCTCGCCAGCAGCCAGTCGTAGGCGTGACTGCCGAGCTTTGCCAACCATGGATGGCAGGTGACGACGCCGTCGAAATCGTCGCCGTGGACGATAAAGAACCGGCGGCCGTCGCGTGTCTCGTGGATAACCTCTTCGAGGATCGCGACATTGCCGAAATGAGTACCCACATGATCACGGAAGACCTCGTCGTGGTTGCCCGGGACGAATACGACGCGGGTCCCGCGTTTCGCCTTTCCCAGGATCGTACGGATGACGTCGTTGTGTGCCTGCGGCCAATACAGGCCACGTTTCATGTTCCATACGTCGACGATATCGCCAACCAGGTAGAGGGTCTCGCACTCGGTATGGTGGAGGAAATCAAGCAGCGTTTCTGCGCTGCAACCACGAAACCCAAGGTGTACATCGGAAATCCACACCGTTTGCACGCGCAAAGGCCCAAGCCTGCGGACATTTTTCATCTCTGCTTACCCGTCTCTGGATCAGACAGGCGAAGTCTCGCGTCGGTGCATGCAACTCAGGTGACGCATTGATGAAACAAATAAGAACGCGGGACGGCCGGTCGATCACCGCGCTGCCGCTCAGTTCAGCGACGTGACAGCCGCCAAGCGCAGCACCGCCTCCACCCTGTCGGCGGTAACCGGAAAGGCGATCTTCGCGAACAGCGGGAACCGCGCC
>JACKMP010000002.1 GCA_024235315.1 Chromatiaceae bacterium
ACCGTTCAGATCACCACCCAGCGATTCCTGTGCGCGCTGCGCGAGCACCTTGAGGATCTCGGCAGAGACCTCGATCGGCGTGACCTCACCGGCAACGGTGCGGATACGCGGGACGGCGCTGTCACCGCTGACGAATTCGTAGGGCAGTTCGGTACCGAGCGATTTCACGTCACCTATCGCACGACCGATCAGCCGCTTTGCCGATGCGATGGTATTGAGTGGGTCGCCCGCCGCCGCTTGGCGGGCAACCTCACCCACCTCCACACCGTCGCGGGTATACCGCACCACGGAGGGAAGGATGTGGCGCCCCTGCGCGTCGGCGAGGGTCTGCGCATGGCCGCTTCTGACGGTAGCCACCAATGAGTTGGTGGTGCCCAGGTCTATTCCCGCCGCCAGCCGGTGCTGGTGGGGCGCTGCGGACTGTCCGGGTTCGGCGAGCTGCAAGAGGGCCATCAGCAGGCCTCGTCCAGGTCGGCCTCGATCGCCTCGGCCTCCGCATGCAGCTTGTTCAGAAACTGCATCTTCTGTACCGACTGCGCGGCGGCGGCAAGCCGCTGCGGCGTTGCCTCCTCGAACGACACCGCCAGCTCGGCTATCTGTGACTGGATCATCGCGCCGATATCGCGCAGCAGGGCGTCGAGGCTGCCCTGCGGATCGGCTGACGAGCGCACCTCGGAGAGTGCTTCGCGCAGTTCCATCTGCTCCATCAGGAAAGCCGGATCGTTCAGCGTATTGTTCTGCCCGTCGACGTCGACACCTTTCAGCCGCAACAGATACTGGGCGCGCTTGAGAGGATCTTTGAGGGTTTCATAGGCCTCGTTCACCAGGGTCGCACCCTGCAGCGAAAGGCGCTGGCTGTGCTCGCCCGATGACGCATAGCGGTCCGGATGCACGACCTTCTGCAAATCGCGGTAACGGGTGGCCAGCGCGCCGGAATCAAGCACGAACCCTGCCGGCATGCCGAAGAGCTCGAAGTAGTTCTTGGAGAAATCGAACATCGGGTAATCCAATCAATGACGCCCGCATGAGGCGGGCGTCGGTGCCTCAAGGGTCGGTCAGCAATCAGACCTTGAAGCTCTCACCGCAACCGCATTGGTCCTTGACATTGGGATTGTTGAACTTGAACCCCTCGTTCAGGCCTTCCTTGCCGTAATCCAGTTCGGTGCCATCCAGGTAGGCGAGGCTTTTCTGGTCGATGATGACTTTCACGCCGCGATCTTCGAACACCGCATCGCCCTCGTCGAGATCGTCGACGAACTCGAGCACATATGCCAGGCCGGAGCAACCGGAGGTCCTGACGCCCAGACGGACCCCGAGCCCACGCCCCCTGTTGTGCAGAAAATTTTGCACCCTGCTGGCAGCCGCCTCTGTCAATGTAATAGCCATACTGCCCCCCCGGCCTGTCAGTCGTTCTGCTTGGACTGATAGTCGGCAATCGCGGCCTTGATCGCATCCTCGGCCAACACCGAGCAATGCACCTTGACCGGCGGCAGGGCCAGTTCTTCGGCGATCTGGGAATTCTTGATCTGGCGCGCTTCGTCCAGCGTCTTGCCCTTGACCCATTCGGTCAACAGCGAACTCGACGCAATCGCCGACCCGCAACCGTAGGTCTTGAACTTGGCGTCTTCAATCACGCCCTGCTCGTTGACCTGGATCTGCAGACGCATCACGTCACCGCAGGCCGGTGCGCCGACCATCCCGGTACCGACGTTCAGCGCGCTCTTGTCCAGCACACCGACGTTGCGCGGATTTTCGTAGTGGTCGATGACTTTGTCGCTGTAAGCCATGCTCGTATCCTCTCGACTAACCGCAGCCACCCGGCGATTGCAACCGCCGGGTGACCATCCATCTTCAGCTCAGGTCAATGACGCGAAGGACGACGCGGCCGCTCTTCACGCGGCTTTGCCTCGTTCACGCGAATCGCGCGACCGGACAAAGGCTTCTCATTCAGTCCGTTGATTGCCGCCTCGGCCTGGGCGTTATCCGGCATTTCAACGAAGCCAAATCCCTTGGACCGACCCGTATCACGGTCCATGATCACGTTCGCACGCGAAACCTCACCAAACGCGGCAAATGCCTCGCGCAGATCGTCGTCAGTGACACCGTATGCCAGATTACCTACATATATATTCATCTTCAGAATGCTCTCAAGCGTGTGGTCCGTAGACTAAATAAATCCACCGGCAGCCGAACCACGAATCACCGGGGGACTAGCGGGCAAACCCGCGCAATACTCTTTCGAGACGGACCATTCAAGCGTCCGCAGCGGGAGGCTACACCCAACCCGGCATTTTCACAAAGCCTTAAGGGCGTCTCGAATCCTCGCTGCCGCTACTACAGACACCTTGCGAGGCAGTGCACACACCCGTGAATCAGGCGGCCTGGGTCTTCAGCCCCACCACCTGCGAAGAGGCCTTTTTCTCGCGGCGCTCTGCCTCGCGGGCCTCACCGCGCTGTACCAGATCGTGCAAGGTGATATCGGTGAGGAAAATGAAAATCTGCTGACTCAGGTCATCCCAGAGATTGTGCGTGAGGCAGCGCTGTCCATCCTGGCAATTCTGGCGACCCTTGCAGCGCGTGAACTCCACCCACTCATCGACGGCGCAGATGATATCGGCGATCGAGATCTCGTCGGAATCGCGACCGAGATAGTAACCGCCGCCCGGCCCGCGAACACCACGCACCAGGCCTTTGCTGCGCAGGGCGGCGAACAACTGCTCCAGATAGGACAGTGAGATCCCCTGGTTCTCGGAGATGTCGGCCAGTGTGACAGGACCCTGCGTACCATTGAGTGCGAGGTCCAACATGGCGGTGACGGCATAGCGGCCTTTGGTAGAGAGTCTCATCTTCGTTCTCCTCGTATGACTGCAGAAATGCAATTACCCAGTAATTTGCTCGGGAAAGAAGTTAGCAGTAACCGACGAAAACAGTCAACATTTAATTTGTCCAGATTACCTAGAACGCGACCTGGACAACGACACAAGTCCGGGTCCGAAGACCCCTGCTGATCTTTCAGGATCTGTGACGAAGATGCGACAAAACATTGTTTCGACGGGCTTTTTTGTAACTCAGCCCAGGTCGCAGGCAGGCAGCGGATGCAACCGACTCACATCGTCGACGAACAGATGTCCCTGGCTGACGCAGAACGTCAGCCACTTCGAGACGAACAGATTGAGGCGCCACTTGTTCATCAGGCCGGGGGCTTCGTAGAGACGGCGCGTTGGCAGGGCGTGCTGACGCAGGTCTTCGACCTCCACCTGGCGCGCATCGTGATAGACGCGCAACAGGGCATCGGGGTCGGAGCCGCCGCCGTCCTGTGGGAACTCGTAGGTGAGTCGCATCAGCGTCGTGTAACGCGTCTGCTCGACGATCGTGAGGTGCAGGTCCTGATGGTCGGGCCGACTCGAAAGATGCCGGCCCTGCAGCCGCCTCATCTGCGGGACCAGATAATGCAGGCGCCGATAGTTCTCTTCGCAAAGTGCCAGCAGGTCACCGACCGAGGGGCGATCACCCAACCAGTTGTCGACTCGCGTGCTGTGCTGCAAAGCATGGACCTGTCTGCTGAATGCCAGGTCTCAGTATAGACGGAGCGAAGCGCTGCGAGGCGCACCGCCCCGGCTTAGAATCCTGAATCAGGGGTGATCAGGCCTGACCGCTGTGTTGCTCGGCCACCTGGCGACGCACCTCTTCCATATCCAGCTCGCCGGCCTTCTTGACCAGCTCGCGGAATGCGGATTCCGGCAGCGCTCCCGCCTCGCTGAAAATGATGATTTTGTCGCGGAAGATCATCAAAGTGGGGATCGAGCGGATCTGAAAATGACCGGCGATCTCCTGCTCATCCTCGGTATTGACCTTGGCGAACACGACATCGGGATGATCCCCGGACACCTTTTCATAGGTCGGCGCAAACGAACGACAGGGGCCGCACCAGGGCGCCCAGAAATCGACGATCACGAACTCGTTATTGGTGACAACCTCTTCGAAGGTGTCTTTCGTCAACTCGACGACAGCCATCATGGCCTCCGGAAAATGCGAAATAATCTTCGCACTTTATCACACGCGGCAGCGGCAATTGGGAAAAGGCCCGACCGGGATGGCTCGGGCCCTTGTCCGCCAGATCAGCAGGTGCCGAAACTCAGCCGCCAAGTCCTTCGAAAATCTGGCTGCGGATCTGATCCACACCACCAACCCCGTTGATTTTCACGTACTTGCAGCTGCCGGCAGCTGCTTCTTTGCTGTAGAAGCTGATCAGCGGCTCGGTCTGGTCATGGTAGACCTTGAGGCGCGCCTTGACCGTGTCTTCCTGGTCGTCGTCACGCTGGATCAACGGTTCGCCGGTCACATCGTCGATGCCTTCCTGCTTCGGCGGGTTGAACACCACGTGGTAGGTACGCCCCGAACCCAGGTGTACGCGGCGGCCCGACATCCGCTTGATGATCTCTTCGTCCGGCACGTCGATCTCCACCACGGCATCGATCGGCACGCCAGCCTCTTTCAGCGCCTCTGCCTGCGGAATGGTGCGCGGGAAACCATCAAACAGGTAACCGGCCTTGCAGTCGTCTTCCTTGATACGTTCCTTGACCATGCCCATGATGATGTCGTCCGACACAAGGCCGCCCTCGTCCATGATCTTTTTCGCCGCCACACCGAGTTCGGAGCCGGCCTTGACGTGCGCACGCAGCATGTCGCCCGTAGAGATCTGCGGAATGCCATAACGTTCCTTGATGTAGTTGGCCTGGGTACCTTTGCCGGCGCCGGGGCCACCGAGAAGAATAACGCGCATGAATCTGCTCCCTACGGTGATTACGAGATTTTTCGGGGCCAAATTGTGACACGGGGAAGGCAGAAATAACCATTCGAGCCTGTGAATAGGTCGATCGAGGAACCTTATCCGAATCCCCCGGGTTTGGTAACGCGACGGCAGTCGGCTAGAGATGCTGGTCTATTCCGTGTGCCTTCAGCCCCCAGGCGAACAGCGAGCCGAGGCGGCGGTCGGCCTGACGCAGCCTGCTGCAAAGCACGCTAAACAGCTGTTTGAGGACTACATATCCCTCTTGCGGATGGCGATCGAAATAGCTGGCGAGGGCCTCCGCGTCGAACACCCGCAACTCGCAGGGCCCAACCGCGACGACCGAGGCGCTGCGCGGTTCCGGGTCGAACAGGCTGAGCTCTCCAAACACCTCCCCGGGGCCAAGATCGCACAGACCGGGCTGGATGTGCCTCCGGTCTTCCAGTTCGACCCGTTCAGATACCCGCACCGACCCCGTCTCGACGAGATAGATCACGCGATCTTCCGATCCCTCGATGATTATCGTGTCGCCCTGCTCGAAATGCTGCAGCCTGGCAATGCCGGAATCGACAAGGATCGGATCACGTAGCACTGCGTGTAGCTCGGACATGCGTTTCCCTCGATAGTGTCGCATGGCAATCTAACAACATTATCGTCACAAAACAGAAGCGCAGCAGATGAAAATCACTCGATGCATCGACCAGACCGACAACGTCCGCTGGGTGGTGCCAGTTGGCCCGGACCGGGCGGTAGCGTGTGTTGGATCAGATCCCTTCTCCGGCTTGACGGTGGGAATGCAGGAGATCGAGGTCAAGCAGTGGCTTGCTCCGCTGCAGCCGGGCGTGATCTATGGGGTCGGATTGAATTACCGGGCCCACGCGATGGAAACCGGCGCGCAGCTGCCCGACAGCCCGGTGATCTTCATGAAGCCCCCAACCGCCGTCACCGACCCCGGACGCCCGATTCGCCTGCCGGCGGCCTGCGAACATGGCCCCGAGGTCGACTACGAAGCCGAACTGGCGGTAGTGATCGGCAAGACGGCACGCGATGTCACGGTCGACACAGCACTCGAACATGTCCTGGGTTACACCTGCGCCAACGACGTGTCCGCGAGGCGCTGGCAAAAGCACGGTGGCGGCGGCCAGTGGGTTCGCGGCAAGAGCTTCGATACGTTCTGTCCGCTGGGTCCGGTGCTGGTGACAGCCGACGAGATCCCGAATCCACAGGCGCTGTCGATCAGCTCCAAGCTGAACGGCCGAACGATGCAGTCGAGCAGCACGGCGGACATGATTTTCCCGGTGGCCGAACTGATTGCCTTCATCAGCCGTGACACGACGCTGCTGCCGGGCACGGTGATCCTGACAGGAACGCCCGAAGGTGTCGGATTCGCCCGCAACCCCCCCCTCTACCTGATGACCGGCGATACGATTGAAATAACGATCGACGGCATAGGGACGCTCAGCAACCCTGTGATGGACGCCTGACCGGTTTGTGACGAAAGCGCGACGGCCGGCGCGCCAAGCGGCACCGGCCGTACGCCAGGGGCCGGTCGATCAGGCCGACATATCCAGCATCAAGCGGTTCAGCCGGTGCACGAAACCGGCGGGATCGTCCAGCTGTCCGCCCTCCGCCAGCAGGGCCTGGTCGAACACCAGTTTCGCCAGCTCGCCGAACTTGTCCTCATCCGCCTCGCTGTCCATACGCTGCAGCAGCGGATGCTCCAGGTTGATCTCGATGATCGGCTTGGGCATCGGCGCATCCTGGCCCAACTGCTTGAGCACCCGCGCCAGGTTCTGGCTCATGTCATAGTCATCGACGACCAGACAGGCCGGGGATTCGGTGAGCCGGCTGGACACACGCACTTCCTTCACAGTATCGCCCAATGCGGTCTTGACCCGCTCGAGCAGGTGCTTGTGTTCCTCGGCCGCCTTCTCGACCTTCTCCTTCGTCTCTTTGTCATCCAACTCGCCGAGATCCAGCTCACCCTTGGCCACCGACTGCAGGTGCTTGCCCTTGTAATCGGTCAGGTGTGAGACCAGCCATTCGTCGACCCGGTCGGTCAGCAGCAGTACCTCGATGTCCTTCTTCTTGAACACCTCGAGGTGCGGGCTGTTGCGCGCCGCCGACAGCGTATCGGCGGTGATGTAGTAGACCTTGTCCTGCTTCTCGGCCATGCGCTCGAGATATTGTTCGAGTGACACGTCCTGTGTGTCGCTGTCCGATTTGGTCGATGCGAATCGCAGCAGCCCCGCGATCTTCTCGCGGTTGGCGAAGTCTTCCGCCGGCCCTTCCTTGAGTACCTTGCCGAACTCTTTCCAGAATGTCTGATACTTTTCGGGCTCGTCCCTGGCCAGTTTCTCCAGCAGCCCAAGCACGCGTTTGACGTTGGCACTGCGGATGCTGTCAATCTTCTTGTCGTGCTGCAGCAACTCGCGCGACACGTTCAATGGCAGATCATCGGAATCCACGACTCCTTTGACGAAGCGCAGATAGTGCGGCATCAGTTTGTCCGCCTCGTCCATGATGAACACACGGCGCACATACAGCTTCACACCATGCTTCTGCTCGCGGTCCCACATATCGAAAGGGGCGCGCGCCGGCACGAACAGCAATGAGCTGTATTCGTTGGTACCCTCGACCCGGTTATGGACCCAGGTCAGCGGTGCCTCGAAGTCGTGACAGGTGTTCTTGTAGAAATCGTGGTACTCATCGTCGCTGATGTCCGACTTGTTGCGCATCCAAAGTGCCGTGCCACGGTTGACCTGTTCCCATTCCGGCTCCGGTCCGGCCTCGGTTTCTTCACCCTCATCTGCCGGCTCGACCTCTTTGAGCATTTCGACGGGAATCGCAATGTGATCGGAAAACTTGCCGATGATGCTGCGCAACCGCCACGCATCGAGGAACTCCTTCTCCTCCTCCCGCAGGTGCAGCACGATCTCGGTGCCGCGTTCGGTGCGCTCGACGTTCTCGATGGTGTAGCTGCCCTCGCCGCTCGACGACCAGCGCACCCCCTCGTCCGCCTGCATGCCGGCGCGGCGGGTGGTCAGGGTCACCTTGTCGGCGACGATGAAGGCTGAATAGAAACCCACCCCGAACTGGCCAATCAGCTGGCTGTCCCTGGCCTTGTCACCAGACAGGCTCTCCAGGAACTTGCGCGTGCCCGAGCTGGCGATCGTGCCGATCGTGTCGTTGACCTCCTGGCGGCTCATGCCGATGCCATTGTCCAGGATGGTGACCGTGCCGGCCTCGCTATCGACGGTTACGCGGATCCTCAGCGCGCTGTCGCCCTCATACAGGGCATCGTTGCTGAGCGCTTCGAACCGCAGCTTTTCTGCCGCGTCCGAGGCATTGGAGATCAGTTCGCGGAGAAAGATCTCCTTGTTCGAGTAGAGTGAACGAATGACCAGGTTGAGCACCTGGCTGACTTCGGCCTGAAAATCCAGGGTTTCCTTCTGCGCGGTCGCGGTCATTGCTTGGCATTCCTCCGGCGGGGTCTGAATCGATGGGCGGCGATATTGGGGCGGTGGCGCGGGATTTCAAGTCACGGCTGTGGTAAAAATCCCCCCAGCTTCTGCAGGACCGACCAAACATGCCAGTCACCACCTATTCCACCAAGCCATATAAAGACCAGAAGCCCGGCACTTCCGGGCTGCGCAAACGCGTCGAGGTGTTTCGCAAAGGCAATTACCTGAAGAATTTCGTTCAGGCGGTATTCGACACCCAGCGCGAGCTGGTCGGCGGCACTTTGGTGCTCGGGGGTGACGGCCGGTTCTTCAACTACGAGGCAATTCAGGTCATATTGAGGCTGGCGGCTGCCAACAACATTGCCCGCGTACTCGTCGGCCGCGATGGACTGCTGTCGACACCGGCCGCGTCCTGCGTAATCCGCAAGTACGGTGCCGCGGGCGGCCTGATTCTCTCGGCCAGCCACAATCCCGGGGGACCGGACGGCGACTTCGGCATCAAGTACAACACTGCCAATGGGGGGCCCGCACCGGAAAAGGTGACAGAGGCGATCTACGCCAGGACCCTCGACATCGCCAACTACCGCAGCACCGGCGGTGACGACATTCCGCTCGATGCGGTGGCCAGCCACAGGCTCGAAAAGATGCAGGTCGAGGTCATAGACCCGGTGGCCGACTACGCCGAGCTGATGGCGTCGATCTTCGATTTCGACGCCATCCGCCAGCTGATTGCCGGTGGATTCAAGATGCGCTTCGACGCCATGCACGCGGTCACCGGCCCCTACGCCATCCATATCCTGGAAAATCTACTCGGCGCCCTGCCGGGTACCGTGATCAATGGCATCCCCCTCGACGACTTCGGCGGTCACCACCCCGACCCCAACCTGGTGCATGCCGCGGAACTGGTGGCCATGACACAGGGCCCGGACGCGGTGGATTTCGCCGCCGCTTCTGACGGTGACGGTGACCGCAACATGATCCTCGGTCGCGACTTTTTCGTCACCCCGAGCGACAGCCTCGCAGTGCTGGCCGCCAACGCAACACTGATCCCCGCCCATCGTGACGGGATAATCGGCGTCGCGCGCTCGATGCCAACCAGCCAGGCGGTCGACCGTGTCGCGGCCGCGTTGGGGATCGAATGCTTCGAGACACCGACCGGCTGGAAGTTCTTCGGCAACCTGCTTGATGCCGGGCGAATCACGTTCTGCGGCGAGGAGAGCTTCGGCACCGGCTCTGACCATGTGCGTGAGAAAGACGGCCTGTGGGCCGTGCTGGCGTGGTTGAACGTGATCGCCGGGCGCGGCCAGCCGGTCTCGGAGATCGTGACCGGGCACTGGCAGCAATACGGCCGCAACTACTATTCACGTCACGACTACGAGGGCGTCAACGCGAAGCAGGCCAGTGTGCTGATGGACGCATTGCGCAGCCGCCTGCCGGCACTTTCGGGGACCCTGCTGGATGGCCTGGAAGTTGCCTACGCCGACGACTTCAGCTACACGGACCCGATCGACGGCTCCGTCAGCGACCACCAGGGCATCCGGATCGGTTTCGCCGACGGATCGAGGATCATCTTCCGCCTCTCGGGCACCGGTACTGTCGGCGCGACGCTGCGCGTCTACCTCGAGTCCTACGAACCCGAGGCGGCCCGTCAGCTGCTGGACCCGCAGATCGCGCTGGCGCCGCTGATCAGGATCGCCAATGACCTGGCGGACATTCAACAACAAACCGGCAGGGCAGCACCCGACGTCATCACCTGAACAGGAGTAGCCCATGGCGACTGCACACTGGTGCCGCATCGACATCGACGGGAAACCCCGACTCGGCCGCCTCGAGGGTGACAAGATTGCGTTGTACGAAGGCGAGCTGTTTGCTGATCCGGTAGCCGACGGCACCGTCGTCGACGCCGCAGATGCCCGATGGCTGCCTCCGGTGCAACCGCGCCAGTTCCTTGGCCTGTGGAACAACTTTCATGAGCGTCAACAGCTGGAGCAGACCCGGATCCCGGATTTCCCACTGTTTTTCGTCAAGCTGGGAGAGTCGTTGTCTGCCCATTTGAGACCGATCCGCCGTCCTGACGGGTTCGAAGGCCGGGTCAAATTCGAGGCTGAACTCGGCATCGTGATCGGCAAGCCGTGCTATCAGGCGCCACGCGAGGGTATCGACGACATCATCTTTGGTTACACCTGCGTCAACGACGTCACAGCCCCCGAACCGCTGTTCGCAAATGGCGAGTTCCACCAGTGGTGTCGCGCCAAGAGCTTTCCCGGTTTTGGCCCGGTCGGTCCGGTGATCGCCACTGGCATCGACCCCGCCGCGCTGCGGGTGCGCGGCATCCTCGATGGCGAGGTCAAGCAGGACTATCCGGTCAGCGACATGATCTTTTCGCCACAGGAGATCGTGTGGCACCTCGCGCGCGAGATTGCGCTCTATCCCGGTGACGTGATCGCCTGTGGCACCTCAGTCGGCGCCGTCGACATGGTCGACGGCCAGACCATCGTGATCGAGATCCCAGGGATCGGCAGCCTCAGCAACCGGCTGGCGACATGAGCGCACAGGGGCAATCCTGGTGCGTGCAGCAGCAACACGGCAAAAAATGATGCATGGACCGCCACCCCACCTGCAATGCCGCCGCACCCGCGCTCGGTGTGCCATCCACTGACTGAGCGCACCGGGGGCCGCTTGAACGATCTGATCGACCTTTCGAAACTGCAGTCTGTCGCCGAAAACCTGGCGCACGTGATCAACATGCGCCTTCATGACCCCTTGTTCTGGCTGCAGTTCGCCGTCATCGCAGGCGTGTTCGTGCTCGCGCGTTGGCTGCTGACGCCGCTGCTCAGGAAGGGGCTGGCACGGCTGGCAGCGGCCTGCACCCGCGTGCCCAGTTTCCGCCGGCCATTGGCGGCCCTGACCGAGGTCGCCAACCCGATCGCATGGCTGACGCTGCAGTGGATCGCCATCGGCGTCGTCGACTATGCCAAGTGGCCAAGCGGCGCCCTGACGATTGTTGCCAGCCTGTTGACGGCCTGGCTGCTGATCCGTCTCGTCACGATGCTGGTCGCCAATGAGGGGCTTGCGCGCTTCATCGCCTTCAGCGCCTGGTCGATTGCGGCACTCAACATCTTCGGCCTGCTCGAGCCACTGACCACGCTGCTCGACAGTTGGTCGGTGAATGTCGGACAGGTGCGCGTCTCGCCACTGACCGTTATCAAAGTCGCTGTCTCGTTGTGGCTTTCCCTGTGGCTCGCCAACGGCCTCGCCACGCTGGTCGAACGCCGGCTCGAGCAGGCCAGAACAGTGGCCCCGGTGATGCGCGTGCTCGGTGCAAAGCTGACGCGGATCGCACTTATCGCGGCTGCATTCCTGATCGCGTTGTCGGCGGTGGGCATCGATCTGACTGCTCTGGCTGTGTTCGGCGGCGCGCTCGGCGTCGGTCTCGGCTTCGGCTTGCAGAAGATCTTCTCCAACCTGTTCAGCGGCGTGATCCTCCTGATGGATCGCTCGATCAAGCCCGGTGACGTGATCGCCGTCGGCAACTCATTCGGCTGGATAAACCACCTCGGCGCACGTTATACCTCGGTAATCACCCGTGATGGCATCGAACACCTGATCCCGAACGAGGAACTGATCACCCAACGGGTGGAGAACTGGTCGTACAGCGACGACCTGATTCGACTGCGCATCCCGATCGGCATCGCGTACGACTCAGACCCACGCACCGCCATCCGGCTGTGCATCGAGGCGGCGGAAATGGTCCCTCGCGTGCAGCTGAAGCCGGAACCGCGCTGTCAGCTGCTCGGGTTCGGCGACAGTTCTCTGAACCTGGAACTGCGAATCTGGATCAATGACCCGGCGAACGGGCGTGCAAACGTGATCAGCGAAGTGCTGCTCGAGGTCTGGGATCGCTTCCACGAACACGGTATCGAGATCCCTTTCCCGCAGCGTGATCTTCACCTGCGCTCGATGCTCGGCGAGAAGCAGCTGGATGCATTGGTCGCGGCATTGCGCGGCCCCCTGCCTGGAGGTGCGGAGACATGATTCGATTCATGCTGTGTGATGACGGCAAGGCCGAAAGCGGCGGTGCCGAATTACTGGAGGACTGGGGCGACCGACCCGGCAGCTGGCTATGGATCGATCTGCAGGGCGAGCCGGCCGCCAGCGAAACCGGGTTGCTGGTCGACCAACTCGGCCTGGACGAGCACGCCGTCATCGAGGCCCAGCGGCCACGTCACCCTCCGGGTTTCGAGGCCTACCCAGACTACATCTACCTGTTGACGAAACCCTTGACCTCGGATTCCGAGGACCTCGATTTCTCGACCCAGCAGGTGGCGCTTTTCACCGGTCCACACCTGCTGGTCACTCGCCACAACCAGTATTCACGCTTCATCAACACCCTGCTGCAGCGCTTCACCGAACAGGGTTGTGCAGGCGAGTCGCCACTCAGCGTCACCGCTGCGATCACCCGCAGGGTCGCCGATCGCTACGGCAAGGTCCTGCTGGATCTGGAGCATCGACTCGACGAGGTCGAAGACCAGCTGTTCGAATCACGCGGTGACCGGCTGATGCAGGAACTGGTCGGTTACAACACCGCGCTGCACAAGGTGCGTCGGATCCTCGCTTACCACACCAACGCTTATCGGCGTCTGCGCGACCACTTCGGCACCTCGACCACACCGCACTGGCGCGACGAATTCGACGACATCCATGCGTTGATGGAGCGCTTCCACAGCCTGGCGGAGTTGTACCAGAACGTGATCGGCGACCTGGTCGAGGGGTATATCAGCCTGAACGCCCACAACCTCAACCAGATCATGAAGGTGCTGACTATCGTCACGGTGATCTTCGTGCCACTGAGCCTGCTGGTCGGGATCTACGGGATGAACTTTGAAAACATCCCCGAACTGCGCTCGCCCAACGGCTATTTCGTGCTGCTGGGGGTGATGTTGGGCATCGCTTCCGGCCTGCTGTATGTGTTCCGGCGCGTGCGTTGGCTGTGACCCGCCAGGCATCACCGCCAGTGCGGTCAGTAGTGCCTTTCGACCCCGATCCGCTGCATGATCTCGATCGATAGCTCCTCGATCGATACCGAGGTGCTGTCGAGGAATGGGATCAGGTTGTTGCGAAACAGGTCCTCGGCGGCCGAGATCTCCTTGCGGCACTGCGGCAGGCTGGCGTAGTCGGACCCTGGGCGGCGCTCTTCGCGGATGCGATGCAAGCGGTCGGGTGAAATGGTCAGACCGAACAACCGGTCCCGGTGCTCGCGCAAGGGCTCTGGCAGCCTGCCCACCAGAAAGTCGTCCTCGGTCAGTGGAAAATTTGCCGCGCGCACCGTGTATTGCATTGCAAGGTACAGGCAGGTCGGCGTCTTGCCGCAACGCGACACGCCCACCAGGATCAGGTCTGCCTCCGCAAGCCCCCTGAACCGTGAGCCATCATCGAAATTCAGCGCGAAGTTGACCGCATCCACGCGGCGATCGTACTCGCCCTGATCACCCATGCCGTGGCTCAGGCCGATATGCCCGCTGTGCGGGATACCGATCGCCGCCGACAACGGCGGCAGGTAGGTATCGAAGATATCGAACACCCGTGCCTCCGCCTCCTTCAGGCGCGCGCGCAGGGACTCGTCGACAATGCTGGAAAACACCACCGGAGGCGCGGCATCGTGCGTCGCCGCGGCTTCGATCTCGCGGATCGCGGCCTCGATTTTGGCCGGCGTGTCGAGAAAAGGCAGCACCATCCGCTCACAGCAGCTATCGTCGAACTGGGTCATCAGCGTGCGAACCAGGTGCTCGAGCGTGATGCCGGTGCGATCGGAAATGATAAACAGCGTGCGCGCGGGGTTTGCCATGCGTTTCTCGAAGTATGCCGGGGAGCCCAGGCGCGCATACTAACAAACCTGAGCCGCGCCCCGTGCGCCATTGCCGGCAGCGCGTCGCAAGACAGGCGTGATCGGCGGTTACTTTTTCCACACGATTAGCAGTGCACGCAGCACGCGCTTTTTTGCCACAATGGCCGCATGAACGACATCGACAGAAACCGCCGACGCGCTGACCTCGCAACAAAACTGCGGCCCTTGGTGAGCGGTCATCACGTGCTCAGTTCAGATGAGGAACTCAAGCCGTACGAATGCGACGGGCTCGCCGCTTACCGCGTGGTGCCCCTGCTGGTGGTATTACCGGGGAGCGTCGAAGAGGTACAGGCGGTCCTGCGTATCTGCCATGCCGAAGGCGTGGCCGTGGTGGCGCGCGGCGCAGGCACCGGGCTGTCCGGTGGCGCCCTGCCACACGAAGACGGGATCCTGCTGAGCCTGGCGCGACTCAACCGCATACTGGCAATCGACCCCGACAACGGTTGTGCGCGCGTGCAACCCGGGGTGCGAAACCTGGCGATAAGCGAAGCGGCCAGGCCGCACGGCCTGTACTACGCGCCAGACCCGTCCTCGCAGATCGCGTGCACGATTGGCGGCAATGTCGCGGAGAACGCCGGCGGTGTGCACTGCCTGAAATACGGACTTACAGTCAACAACCTGCTGGCAGTCGAGATCGTCACGATAGAGGGTGACCGGCTCACGCTCGGTGGCGGCGGGCTGGACGGGCCGGGCTACGACCTGCTCGCCCTGATCACCGGCTCCGAGGGCATGCTCGGCATCGTGGTCGAGGTGACGGTGAAACTGCTGCCGATCCCGCAGCGCGCACAGGTGGCGCTGGCCGCGTTCGACGACGTCGAGGCCGCAGGCCAGGCGGTCGCCGACATCATCGCGGCCGGGATTCTTCCGGCCGGTCTGGAGATGATGGACAACCCGTCGATCCGCGCCGCCGAGGACTTCGTGCATGCCGGGTATCCCACGCAGGCTGCAGCCATCCTGTTGTGTGAAGTCGATGGCGGCAACGAAGAGGTCTCCGAGGACATCGCGAGGGTAAGGCAGCGGCTGCTTGATTCGGGTGCCAGCGAGGTGCGTACCGCCAGCGATGACGCTGAGCGTGCGCGCTTCTGGGCAGGGCGCAAGGCGGCATTCCCGGCAGTCGGCCGGATATCACCGGACTACTACTGCATGGATGGCACCATCCCGCGCAAACACCTGCCGCACGTGCTGCGCGAGATCGCGCGCTACTCGAAGGAATCCGGGTTGCGGGTAGCCAATGTGTTCCATGCCGGCGATGGCAACCTGCACCCGCTGATCCTCTACGATGCCAACAACCCCGGCGAGCTCGAACAGGCAGAGGAAGTCGGTGGCCGCATCCTCGAACTGTGCGTCGAGGTCGGTGGCACCATTACCGGCGAACATGGCGTCGGGCTGGAGAAGATCAACCAGATGTGTGCACAGTTCCCGCCCGAGGAATTGCAGGTGTTCCATGACGTCAAGGCGGCGTTCGACGCCCAGGGTCTGCTCAATCCCGGCAAGGCCATCCCCACACTGAACCGCTGCGCCGAGTTCGGCGCGATGCACGTTAAGGCCGGGGACCTGCGCTTCCCGCACCTGGAGCGCTTCTGATGCAGGACCAGGACAAGTCTTCCGAACTGGCGGCGCAGGTGCGCGAGGCGGCTGCCCGCAAGCAGCCACTGCGGCTGGTCGGTCTGGACAGCAAGGCGTTCTACGGCCACCCGGTTGATGCCGAGCCGTTGTCGCTGGCGACACACCGCGGCATCGTCCGCTATGAGCCGACTGAACTGGTCATCACCGCGCGCGCCGGCACCCCGGTAGCCGAGATCGAGGCAGCACTGGCCGCCAATGGCCAGATGCTGGCATTCGAACCGCCAGACTTTGCCGGCCAGGCCTCCCTGGGCGGCGCGGTCGCCAGTGGATTGGGCGGTCCACGCAGGCCCTGGGGCGGTGCACCGCGCGACCTGCTGCTGGGTGTCACCCTGCTCGACGGCCAGGGTCGTATCCTGAGGTTCGGCGGCGAAGTAATGAAGAACGTGGCCGGATACGACCTGTCACGGCTGATGGCGGGCGCACTGGGCACACTGGGTGCGCTGCTCGAACTGTCCATCAAGGTACTGCCGGCACCGAAGGTCGAACGCAGCCTGGTGCTGACCGTTGCACGCGATCGCGCGTTGCAGTTGATGCGTGATCTGGCCCGGCAGCCGGCACCGTTGTCGGCCGCCTGCCACCTCGAAGACCGCCTGTACATCCGCCTCTCCGGCAACGCCTCGAGCGTCGCCGCCTGGGAGAAGCAGATCGGCGGCGACGGCGGTGCTGGCAATGATTTCTGGAGCAAGCTGCGCAACCACAAGCTTGATTTTTTTCAGTCCGAACGTCCACTCTGGCGCCTGTCACTGCCGCCGGCGACGCCACGCCTGGATTGCGAAAAGGAAGTCCTCACCGACTGGGCAGGGGCGCAACGCTGGGTATACAGCAGTTGCACGGCCGCAGAACTCCGTCACGAGGTCGCAAAAGTGGGAGGACATGCCATACTGTTTCGGCATGGCGACACAGAAACTCCGGTCTTTCACCCCCTCAACCACGTCGGCGAGCATCTGCATCGCCGACTCAAGAAAACCTTCGACCCCGCGGGGATTCTCAATCCGGGCCGGCAGTACGCTGCGATTTAGCGCGCTCGCGCTGTTGTTCACGGCGCTGTTCGTCTCGCAGGCGGCCAATGCGTTCTTCTGCTTCAGGTCGGGATCCAGCAACAAGAGCTTCGGCCGCCACTTCCCCTACCCCGTAGCGACGATACCCTACGGCAACTACTATCTGCCGCCGGTGCGCTCGTGGGGCCACGCCGTACCGCGCCACAACGCCACCCCCCGCTCCCCGCAGCAGTCCCCGCAATGGCGGCCGGCGAATTACCGCCACTGAACCCGGTAAACGAGTCAGCATCGAGCGGTTAAACTACCGCCTTTGTTTTCTTCGATTCGAGGTTCCCCAGTGGAAGAACGCCAGGTAGATGTAGCGATCATCGGTTCGGGCAGTGCCGGCCTCTACGCCATGAGCAAGGTCCGGCCTTCCGGCAAGTCAGTCGTGTTGATCAACGGGGGGGAACTTGGCACCACCTGTGCGCGCGTCGGCTGCATGCCGTCGAAGGCAGTGATTCAGATCGCGGAAGATTTCCACCGCCGCGGAGTATTCAAGCGCTTTGGCGTCGAGGGTCATGAGCGTCTCAGCGTCGATGTCAGCGAGGCGATGGGCTATGTCCAGGATCTGCGCGACGTGTTCGTCGAGCGCGTGATCTCCAACAGCACGGACAAGATGCCGGATGGCATGTTCGTTGCCGGGTATACCCGCTTCGTGGAGCCCAATCTGCTGGAGATGGACGATGGCCAGCGTATACGTGCCGAAAAGGTGATCATCGCCACCGGCTCACGCCCGATCGTCCCGGCGGCCTGGGAGCCATTTCGTGACCGCATCATCACCACCGATGACTTCTTCGAGCTCGAGGAACTGCCGACGTCCATTGCCGTCATCGGACTCGGCGTCATCGGACTGGAGATCGGCCAGTCGCTACACCGCCTCGGCTGCAAGGTCGTTGGCATAGATATGCAGGAAGCGATCGGTGGCCTGACCGATCCGGTGGCCATCAAGTCGGCGGTCGACATCATCGGCAGCGAGATGGAGCTCTGGCTCGGCCAGGGCGCCCAGATCAGCGAGGGCAGCAACGGCCGGCTGCGGGTCAGCGCCGGCGACAACACCATAGAGGTCGAGCGCGTGCTCGCCAGCATGGGACGCCAGCCCAATGTCGAAAAGCTCGGGCTCGATGCGATCGGTGTGCCCGTGGACAAGCGCGGTGTGCCATTGTTCGACCCCAACACCATGCAGGTCGGTGACTTGCCCCTGTTCCTGGCCGGGGATGTCACCGGCGAGCGTCCCCTGCTGCACGAGGCTGGCGACGAGGGTCGTATCGCAGGGCAGAATGCCGTAAGCGACACGGTATCGGCCTACCGACGCAAGACCCCGCTCAACATTACGTTTTGCGACCCCAACATCGTGCAGGTGGGGCAGCCGTATGCCGCACTCGACCTCGACAGCTCGGCAATCGGCGAAGTCCAGATGGCACCGGTGGGCCGCGCCATCATCATGGCCAAAAACAAGGGCGTGATTCGCGTCTATGCCGACAAGGCCAGCGGAACCATGCTGGGTGCGGAAATGGTCTGCATCAAGGCGGAGAACCTCGGGCACCTGCTCGCCTGGAGCATCCAGCAGGGTCTCACGGTCGGTGATCTGCTGCAGATGCCGTTCTACCACCCGGTGATCGAAGAGGCGTTGCAGGCGGCACTCTACGACCTCTACGCCAAAGTTGATGCAAAGAACCCGGGGCCCCTCACCGAGCTGCGCCCCCTCTGATCCCGCTGCCGGCGGGTCGGCAGTGCCAGATCCCGCCTGACTGACACCCGCCGGCCGCGATTTTTTCTCCAAATACCCTCACCCTGCCCCACGCAACGCCGCATCCATGATGACGGCAAGGGACCGGTGTGCGTCCCTTCCGTCGTGCCTGCCTCCCATACATTCAGCCCAGGTTCAGGGCAGGGTATCCAGACTGTCTGACAGGGGAATCGGCTCCCCGCGACGCCGCCCGATGCGCGCGCCGCTTTTTCGGCACCTTTGCCACCCGCACCCGCGGGGCTCCCGCAGGGAGGACCTGGACATGACGACAAACGCCAACATATTCATCCGCGCGGTACTGGGCGCCGGCGCGATCACACTGGCAGCCGGTCTCGGTGGCTGCGCCAGCCATGGCGAAACCTATCGACATCCGCGAGCCGGGGTCGCTACAGAGATCGACTACTATTACTACCCCTCCACGGACATCTATTTCGACATCCGTGGCGGCAGCTACTGGCGCAGGGAGCAGTCTCACTGGCGCCGCGTGACGACACTTCCGCCACACTTTCGCCCGCACGACCATGAGCGCGTACTGATGCGCCTCGACCACGACCGGTACGAGCGGAACCGCGACGATCGCCGCAAAGCCTATTCGCCTCCCGGGTCGGTGCGGGAACACAGACCAGACGTTAACCCATCGCACGGGAGCAACCGGCAAGCCGACAATCGGGGCGCACAAGCGCGCCACCGGCAAAGGCCATCACCAGGGCCGGAGAAAGGACCATCACGCCAGGTGGAAGGCACCTCTGCCAGCAACGCAAAGGCGCGACGGGGATCGGGTCAAAAGGCGGTCGCGCCCCCGGGGAACCATGGGGCAGGATCGCGCCAGCCGACTGCGAAGGCCGACACACATCGACGCCGCACGCACAAGAGCGTTGCGGTCGACCGGCCCGCGCAACGCCAGCCACACCAACCGGACACCCGCGGCCGTGCGCAGCGTTCCCGAAACACCGATCACGCGGATGCTCAGCGCGGCAGG
Source organism: Chromatiaceae bacterium (assembly GCA_024235315.1). Taxonomy (GTDB): domain Bacteria; phylum Pseudomonadota; class Gammaproteobacteria; order Chromatiales; family Chromatiaceae; genus Thiosocius. The sequence goes on from JACKMP010000002.1 coordinate 19,551, forward strand.
GTGCACAACCGGAACCGCAGCGAAATCGCCGACCGGCACGACCGCGACAACGACCGGACGGGAGCGACAATACCGCCACGATGAGCGTTATCGTATGCCCGTTTCGGTACACACCCGGTTGACCGGTCGATACCGCGCTTCAGCTCCAATCATGTCTTGGTGGCTGTCCAGATTGTTTACATCCACACCCGAGGCCAGATTTCAGCCATCAGTCGGACCAAGCACAAGCCATTGTTATAACTAGTAATTTTATGTACATGGCGTGCATTATGCAGGGATTCAACTGCCACGGCAGGCGCATACCAATCTGGTCGATGGGAAACAACCGAATGGCGGTAAGAGGTGCGACATGAGCAGGAAAAGTGTCTGCGTTCCGATCAACAGTCCCGCTTGGGCATATTACCTTCGTGAGGGCTGGATCGAACTCTGGTCGAAAGGCAGCTGGGTGACAATGACCCACCCCTGAGTGGGCCTGCATCATGCAAAGGCCCGCATAATCGGCCCCCACGACTTCGACCAGGAGGGTATTGGGCGAGCCCGATCCACGGCGCCCGTGTCAGATCGCCAAGCCGCAATGGTCATCCGGGCGACTCGCTGCTCCTGGTCCCGCCAACCCTGTTTACCGATCTTCGCCGCCTCCGATTGGTCTTCCTCATCCCCTGGGTTTAATGTCCGAGTTGAACCGAACTGGAGATCCTCCATTGACCCGTCTTCCGGTATTGCTCCTCGCGGCATTCCTGCTGCCTGCCGGGCTATCGGCATACAGCGCCCCCGACGATCCAGCCCCGGCATATCGTTGTCCCGGCCTCACACCCGATGTCGTGGTCGCTACCGGTCAGAAGCACGATGCGGTGCTGGTCTGCAGCGGCGCCGCGAGGGCGATGCGTTTCTTCGATCACCTCGACTTGCCCCTTATGCGCGACATCCAGTTCCGCCTGCACCCGGCACTCGCCCGCCAAGACGCCGCGCATATCGGCTACTACGATGCCCACAGTCGACGGATCGACTTCCTCACCTATGCCGCTTGTGTCGAACAGTGCGCAACGCAGCCACCGTTCAGGTTGCCAATGAACGAAGAACTCTATATCGGCTTCGCCGCTCACGAGACCAGCCACGCAGTGATCGACGAACTTACCGCCGGGCGGCCACTGTCGCGCGTCGCACACGAGTACCTGGCGTATGTCGTCCAGATATCGACGATGCCGCCGGCCGAGCGCGACACTTTGCTGCATGGGTACGACCTTCCGGCATTCGAAAATCCGCGGCAGATCTCTCTGACCTATTACGCACTCGATCCCTGCGCATTTGGCGTCAAGGCCTATCGCCACTACACCGCACTGCCCGATCCCGCTGGTTTTATCCGCGATCTGCTGGATGGCAAGGTCCACCTGGGTGCGAATCTCGGGGAATGGTGGTGAGGCGACAGCGCCAGGTGGCGCCTGCCGAGGGCGCGATATGCAGCGCGGCGCCACGGTGGCAGGGCATATGTATCGACACGGGAAAATGACCGGTTCCTTTACACCCGACACCCGCCCGCCGTGTGCGTCGACGCGCAAGCCGTTGAATCCATGAGAAACCGAGCGTCCGGCTCAGTTAATGCATCAGACGCCTACGGACCAGCCGGTCCCTTCGGAGACACCTTCATGACTCGCTTAAACGTATTCGTTGCGTTCATCGTCGCAGCGCTGGTTTTCGTCGCACCGGCGCAGGCCACGCCGATCGTGTTGCACGCCTCCCTCTCCGGCCTGAACGAAGCCCCACCCAACGCATCGCCGGGCACCGGGTATGCCACCGTCACTTACGATGACACCGCGCATACGCTTGGTGTGCAGATCACCTTTTCCGGTCTGACCGGAACAACCACCGCCGCACACATCCACTGCTGCGTTGCGTCACCGGGCAATGCTGGCGTCGCAACGACGACACCGACCTTCACCGGTTTCCCGTTAGGTGTCACGAGTGGTGTGTATGACGTGCTTCTCGACCTCACCTTGGCGAGCAGTTTCAATCCTTCATACCTGGCAGCCAGTGGCGGCACTCTGGCCTCTGCAGAGGCGGCGCTGTTCAACGGACTGATCGCCGGCCAGGCCTACGTGAACATTCATACGACTGCCTATGGTAGCGGCGAGATCAGGGGCTTTCTCGCGGTACCGGAGCCAACCGCACTCACGCTGCTGTGGATCGGTCTCGCGGGTCTGCTGGCGGCGCGGCGGCGCATCTGAACAGCGATGTGATGCGCCTGGCCGGGATGAGTCCGCCTTGCCCGGCGCATCACCGAATGTCCCGAATCACCCGCCAGCACTCAAGCTTGCGTTCGAAGCTGTACGCGGCATTCGCGGGACTGGTCGACGGCAGGCGCAGGCGCGGCAGATCGGCAACCTTGGACGGCAATCGCGGGGCGACGTGCCTGTCGAAGACCTGCTGCGCCATCGCTCCATTGAAGCAGATGCGCCCGATCGCAGGATGCGCGGCGAAAAATTCGGCAAAGTCGTTGGCCACGATCGACGAGGTGTCGATATCCGAATCCAGGCTGCTTTCGCGCGTGCAACTCATCAACACATCCCATACCGCAACACCCTGCTGCACCAGTAGCGCACAGCGCTCTTCGTAGCCAAGGCCCGACTCAAGGTGAAACAGACGCTCGACGATCGGCCAGAAGGCGTTACGCGGATGTGCGTAGTACTGGTTCGCCCGTAACGAAGCCCTGCCCGGCATCGAGCCGAGGATCAGCAGGTGGACATGAGGGGCGGTTAGCGGTGGAAAACTGTGGACTGTTGACATAGGACAGCACCGGCCGGCTTCGCCGTGCCACCCAAATCACCCTGGACAGATGTCCGGGGATTCAATCGTGGCCATTGACCGCGAGCACCATGCGCACCAGTTCGGCGAGTGATCCGGCCTGCATCTTTTCCATCACCCGTGCACGGTGCGCCTCGATGGTCTTGGCAGAGACACCGAGCGTATTCGCGATCTCCTTGTTGGATCGTCCCTCGGTGACCATCTGCATCACCTCATGTTCGCGGGGCGTCAAATGTGACAGGCGCTCCTGGATCTGCAGGTGTTCGGAGTGGTGACTGCGCTGTTGCTCTCCGCGCGCGATCGCCCGACGAATTGCATCGAGCAGCACTTCGTCATTGAACGGCTTCTCAATGAAATCAATGGCGCCGCTCTTCATCGCGCGGACCGCCATCGGCACATCGCCGTGCCCGGTAATGATGACCACCGGTATCTGGATGTTTCTCTCGAACAGGTGCTCCTGCAGGTCGAGCCCGCTCATGCCGGGCATCCGCACATCCAGCACCAGGCAACCGGCACGTCCCGGCTGGTACTGTGCAAGGAACTCGTCGGCCGAAGCATAACTTTCGACCTGCATGCCCACCGACTCGATCAGCCATTTGAGTGAGTTGCGCATGGCCTGATCGTCATCGACCACGAATACGGTGTTCTTGGCGGAGGTGGATTCAGACATGATCATGATGCGGCACTCGCGACCGATTCCATACTGGATGGAAGCTCGATAGTGAAGGTAGTCCCCTTGCCGGGCCGGGAATCAGCCCGGATTTTACCATGATGGTTGCTGATGATGGTCTGGCTGATCGCGAGGCCCATCCCCATGCCACTCTCTTTGGTGCTGAAGAAGGGATCGAACAGGTGCTCCATCGACTTGTCGCTGATGCCGGAGCCGTTGTCCTGCACGCTCAGGTAGACCGTACCGTCGGACTGGCTGCCTGATTCAATGACGAGCCGACGCTCAGCAGCCGGAACGTCCACCAAAGCATCGAGTGCGTTGCGCAACAGATTGATCAGCACCTGTTCGATCTGGACCGAGTCGACTCGCACCCACAGCTCGCGATTGGCCAGCCGGCGTTCGATGGCCAGCTCGTGACGGCTGAGTTCATGACTGATCATCGAGCAGGTCTCGCGCGCCAGCACGTTGAGATCAACGACCTCACGTACCGGCTGTCGTCGACTCACCATCGCCCGCAGACGTTTGATGATCTCGCCTGCGCGACCCGCCTGGGCCGATATCTGGCCGAGCGCATGCAGCATTTCGTCCTTGCCTCCGATATCCAGACGCAGGCGTCTTGCGCAACCGTTGGCAAAATTGACGATGGCGGACAGCGGCTGATTGAGTTCGTGTGCGATGCCAGTGGCCATCTCACCCATATTGCTCAGCCGCGTAACGTGAACCAGCTCATTCTGCCGCCGCTTCAATTCTTCTTCCGCAGCACGCTCACTGGTGATGTCGCGGGCATAGACATTCACATAGCCAAGTTCCGACACCGGTGCCAGCAGCAGCGAAAAAATGCCCTCGTCGGTCGCCACTTCCAATTCGCTTGTCGCGGCGCTGGCGAGCACCTCCTCGATGCGGTTGCGCCAATACACCGGCAGCGTCTGCAGGGGCCGACAGCCCCAGTGTTTGAGCAGCGGCGTGCTCGGCTGGTTGGCGTAGGTGATGACCCCGCGCCGATTGATGCGCAATACCGGGATGGGACTCTCACTCGGCAGGGCGGCGAGGCTGCGGATCTCCGCCTCGCGCACCTTGCGTTCGGCGATATCGCGCAGGTAGAGGGTAAACACCAACTGTTCCTCGAGCGAGACCGGTTTTATCGACAGTTCTACCGGAAAGATCCGACCATCGCGCGCGACCGCCTGAATCTCGGTGCGCTGCAAAGGCACACCCTGCTCCGCGCCCGACAACGACAGGTAGAGCAGGCGCTCGAAGGTCTCGCGCCATTTGGGTGCAACCACCAGCTCACTGAACGACCGCCCGACCGCCTCATCGTGCCGGTAGTCGAACGTATCCTGCGCGGTCGGGTTGAAATCGATGATCTCGCCACGCTCATTGACCGTGATCACCGAGTCGAGCGACGCGTCCATGATCGCCATGCGCAGTTTTTCCGTCTGTTGCAGCTCGGTCTCGTGCTGCCGGCGCATCTCCTCGCGTGCACGCATGACCAATTGCACGAAATCACGGATCCAGTCCTCCAGGATCAGCAACTGGTTACCGTGGCGGTTGACCCCGGTATCGGGAATGTCGAGGGCACGGCGCGACAGACTCGACACGCGACTCAGCAGCCGGCTGATACGGCTCGATATCAGCAGGAACAGCAGGACGAAAGCAGCGATGATGACGACGGCGCCGATAAACCGCTGGCGCCGCTCCAGGTCAAGCACCTGCTGTCCGGTGCGTTCGAAAGACGCGCGTGGCAGCAAGGTCGCAAACAGCAGATTGAGATCGGCGTCGTCGTAGTCGAAGAACGACTGCGCCGTCACCAGAAAACTGCGCCGCACCCGGTCCAGTGACTCGCCGACCTTTACCGAGTCTTTGCTGCTGCTCGACAGGATTCGCTTGGCGTCAGGATCGATGATTGCGACCACGTTGTTGGTGGATTTGACGAACTGCTGCGACGCGGCGAGAAACGCATGATCCAGCGGCAGCATGATCACCACGCTGCCCATCGGCGTGCGTGCGGTATCCTCGGTACCCTCGGAGACGATCAGCCAGGGTGTCTCGCTCATCAGAGTGACCGAGGCTCGACGCCTGCCGTTGGTCAGGTAGTTTTTCGGATCCCCGAGCAGGGCAGTTGGCAGGGTCTCTCCACCCGGACTGTACTGTTCCCGGATAGCTCCTGCTGAATCGACCAACAGGAAATGCCGCGGACTTACGCCCCCCTGCCAGCTGAGGTCATCGGGCAACCATGGTGGCGGATTGCCGGCGTTGTACTGAATAATGCCCGGGGCACGCCGCCCCCAGATGATCGGATCGAGGTAGTCCGCCATTCGGCGGTGCGTGGCCAACAAGCGCGCGAAATAGGTGAAGGAACGCCGATATTCGTCGAAACGGATCAGCGACTCCCGTGCCTGTTGGTCCAGCTGGCTCTCCAGGGCCTGGTCAAAGATGTTGCTCAGCGCACGGGTCTGCACCCGGTCGACGACCAGCCACACGATAAGACCGGTCACCAGACCAAAGGCGAGCGCCAGCGCGGGGATGGGTATCCCCTTGAGCAACCTGCGTGACAGCGAACGCTTGTTGATAGACCTTGCCCGCGCGACTGAAACTGGGACGATTATCGTCCGGCCGCGTCAAATCACCAAGGCGAGCAGGGGCAATCACCGCAGCCGCCGTACCGGCACCCCGGCGTCTAGCGCATGGCGCGTACGGCCGGTGCAGCCCTGATCGGCACCAGTGGCATCTGCGGCAGCAGGCGATCGAGTGTCTCCTGGCAGTGCCGATCGAGTTGATCGAAACTGATGCCGAAGCCGTGCAGGCTCTGGTGGGCAACGCGCCCCCTGATGCTCAGGCAACGGTTGCAGACACCTTCGTTTGGCTGGAAGGTGACAGTCACCTCGGCGCCGATCGGCACGATGCTGGTTTCTGCCCGAATGTACAGACCTCCGTGGGTCAGGTCAGCGATGCGGCCACGTATCAACCCGAATCGCGGGCAACCGACAACGGCGTCGAGTGAAACCGCCTTGCGGTCCCAGTTTCTCTGTTCCATCCTTCCCTCCTTTGGGTGTCACTGACCGTCCACGGTCTGGCGCCGTTTGTGCGTTGGACGACTGCCGCACCATTATGGCGGGCGACGATAGAGCGACAATTAGGAGCAATCCCCGGCAAACCGGGTGATTTCCCTTGAACTTGTATTTTAAGTATTATTTTTCATAAATTTAACGAATATTCTTCAATTTTTTATTAACCAGATTCCTGGTTTCCTTCGGATTCGTCCGCCTACACATGAGGCCTTTTCACATGCCGACAGACTTGGGAAACGCTGCGACACCCGGGCTGTGGCGCCGCCTCGCGGCAATCTTTTATGACAGCTGGCTGGTCCTGGCATTGTGGTTGCTCGGCGCCACAGCAGATTTTTTCGTCCAGGGAGCGCTGGGGCTGGGCGACGCACCGGTGCGCCTGCCGCTGCAGCTTTACCTGGTCACCTGCCCGTTTGTGTTTTTCGGCTGGTTCTGGACCCACGGCGGCCAGACACTCGGCATGCGCAGCTGGCGGCTCAGGCTCCTCGACCGCGACGGGCATCCCGTCGGCTGGCGACAGGCGCTGACCCGTGTCGCCGCCGCATGTCTGGCGGCGCTGCCGCTCGGAACGGGTTACCTGTGGATGCTGTTCGATAAGGACGGACTCACCTGGCACGACCGTCTCAGCCACACCCGTCTCGTGCTGGTTGAGAAGAAGTGATACGCAGGGCCCGGTCTGTTCAGCGGACCCGTTTGAGCAGATACATCCCGATCACCAGAAATGCGGCAGCCGGCAGCAACGCGCTGACCAGCGGGTTGATTTCGTAAACCACTGCGACAAACGACATGCCGCGACTGAGCATGTAGAACGCCATGCCGATAATGACCCCGAGAAACACGCGGTGCCCCATGCTGACGAATCGCTGGTGCGCCAGCACGAATGGCACAGCGATAAACAGCATCACCAGGGTGGCCAGCGGCGTCGCCAGTTTGACCCAGAAGGCGACCTCGTAGTCGGTCGCCGACTGCCCGTTCTCGCGCAACACGCCAATATAGTGGTAGAGCTCTGTGATCGGCAGCATTGTCGGCTGGATGACGAGCGTGCTCAGCAGCCCCGGATCGAGCATCGAGTCCCAGCGCGCCTGATCCAGTTCCCGCTCTGTCACCCCTGAATCGGCCACCTGGGTCTGACGGATCCGGAACATCTTCCAATGATCGCCCTGGTGCTCGGCTCGCTCGGCGTGGGTGGCCAGGGTCAGGCGCTGTTCAGCATCGAACTCATAGATGAAGATATCCTCCAGGCGCGCACCCGGCAGAATGGTGCGGATGTTGACAAACGCGCGGCCGTCGCGCGCCCAGAAGCCGTAGCGCGTCTTCAGTGTCACCTTCTGCTGCATCTTTTCCGCTCGATATTCTTCACCCCATTGCTCACTGGCCGGCGCCACCATCTCACCGAACGCGAACACCAGTGCCATCATCAGCAGGCCGGTCTTCATCACCGCCAGCACGATCTGGCGCAAAGAGAAACCCGCGCTCCGCATCGCGATCAACTCGCCGTGGGCGCCCATCGCCCCAAGGCCGATCAGGGTGCCGATCAAAGCCGCGACCGGGAAAGCCTCGAAAACGAAACGCGGCGTCGAGAGTATGGCCACGAAGAACGCATCGATGGTGCGGTAGTCACCGCGCCCGACATCGTCCATCTCCTCGATGAGTCCGAAGAACACCATAAGGATGACCAGCACCAGCAGTGTCATGCCGGTAGCCTTGAGCATGGTGCCGGCGATGTAGCGATCCATCAGGCGGAGCGTCATGGTCGTCGTGCCCTCCAGCGCCGGCGCTGCACCCAGAACCAGTTCGAGTCGAGCATGATGATGAACCCCGCAACCATCAGCATCAGCAGCGGCAACCACCACATGCCGACCCAGGCCGGCACTGCCTCGGTCGCCAGCCAGCGCTGCGCCACGCGTTGCAGATTCATAAAGATGAAGTACAGCAATATCGCAAAGCTCAGCCGGCCATAGATTCCGGCGCGCGGCGGTGAGCGCGCGAGCGGCACCGCCAGCACACCAAATGCAATCACCGCGAACGGCGCCGACAGGCGAAACTGAAACTCGGCCCAGTCAGCCGGACTTTCCGAGTCCAGCAGCACCTGCATCGATTTGGCGCTCTCGGGCAGCGCGCGCTCCTCGTCGCTGCTGAAGGTCGGGATGCGCACCGCATATTCCTCGAAATGCCCGATGGAATAGTCGAGCTGTCCCGGCATGCCTTCGTAACGGCGCCCCTTGGTGAGTATCACGTAGCGTTCACCGGTCTTCGGATCCGTGGTCTGGTAGGCATCGCGCGCGGTTACCAGCCCGAGCCGCCCCTGCTGACGATCCTGTACAAACAGCCCCTGCAGCTTGAATCCGTCCTTCTCCAGCGACTCCGTATAGATCACCAGGCCACCGCGGCTGAACTCGTTGAAGCGCCCGGCGCGCACACCGGAGATATCCGCGCTGTTGGCTTGCAGGGCCTTCAATTCATCGACATAGCCCCGCGACCACGGCAACAGCTCCATGACCAGCAGGCCGACCACGAATGCCAATGGGATGCCGGTCAGCAACACTGATTTGAAAATACGCGCATGGCCGAATCCCGATGCCGCCAACGCAATCATCTCGCTGTCGCGGTACATCCTGCCGAGCACCCAGAGCACCGAGAAGAAAAATGCCGGTGGCACCATCAGGCCCAGCGCCTTGAGCAGTTCCAGGCCCACCACCACCATGATGATCTCGCTGCTGAGCAGACCGCTCGCCACCTTGCCCAGATAGCGCACGAGCGTACTCGACAACATGACCAGGGCGAGCACCAGCAGCACCACGACCAAGGTCTTGAGAATCTCCCGTAAAAGCAGTCGGTCGATGACGCCCATCGATCTTTCTTTATGCCCCTGATTCGTTACACTCTGGCGAGCAACAACATCGAACCATAGCGCCAACGGCGGACGAGCGAAAGCACGGCGCACGGCGCAGCAACCAATCGAGAGGAACCATGGAATACAGCTGCAAACTCGGTGCTGCGAACAAGCTGAAAACAGCTTGCCTGGTCGTGGGCGTATTCAAGGGCAACCGCCTTTCGGCGCTCGGGAGCGGCCTGGACGAGGCGCTGAACGGTCAGGTCCAGGGCATCCTCAAACGCCAGGATTTTGCCGGCGATCTCGGGCAGACGCTGATGCTGTACGAGCCGCGTGACTGCACCGCAGCGCGCATCCTGCTGGTCGGCCTGGATGAGGAAAAGAAGTTCACCCCACGCCAGTTCGGGCTTGCGCTGCTGCCGGCGTTTCAGCTGCTGGACAAGTCCGCGGCGGCGGACTGCCTGGTCCTGCTACCGAACAGGCAGGACGATGATGATACCTATCGGCTGGTTCGCGAGGCGGTGAGTGCCGCCGACTCGGCGGTCTATCGTTTTCAGCAATGCAAGAGCGAAAAGACCCCGGCGAAGCATCCGCTCAAGCGGGTGCATTTCCTCGTCCAGTCGCGAGCCCAGCAAAATGCCGGTAATCGTGCCGCCACCCACGGCCGTGCGATCGGAGTCGGCAGTACACTGGCCAAGGAACTCGCCAACCTGCCCGGCAATATCTGCACGCCGACCTATCTCGCTGAACAGGCCCAGGCGCTCGCCCGCGGCAAGCGCAAGCTCACTGTCCGTGTGCTGTCTGAAGCGCAGATGGAAAAACTCGGTATGGGCGCCCTGCTGTCGGTATCACGCGGTAGCCGCCAACCGGCCAAGCTGATCGTTCTGGAATACAAAGGAGGAAAACCGGCGAGCAGGCCCGTGGCCCTGGTGGGCAAGGGTCTGACCTTCGACGCCGGCGGCATCTCGATCAAACCCGCAGCCAATATGGACGAAATGAAATACGACATGTGCGGGGGTGCCAGCGTCCTCGGCACAATTGCTGCCTGCGTGGAACTCGACCTGCCGATCAACGTGGTCGGTGTCGTTCCCAGCTCGGAGAACCTGCCTGACGGCGATGCCAACAAGCCGGGGGATATCGTAACCTCGATGTCCGGGCAGACCATCGAGATCCTGAACACCGATGCAGAAGGCCGCCTGATCCTGTGCGACGCGTTGACCTATACCGAGCGATTCAAACCGGCCGCAGTGATCGACATCGCGACCCTTACCGGTGCCTGCGTCATCGCCCTCGGCGACCAGGCGAGCGGCCTGATGGCCAATGACGACAATCTGGCCGACGAGCTGCTCGCGGCCGGAACCGACTGTGGCGACCGTGCCTGGCGGCTGCCGCTGTTCGACGAATACCAGCGCCAACTCGACAGCAATTTCGCCGACATGGCGAACGTAGGTGGACGCGGTGCCGGTGCCATCACCGCCGCGTGCTTCCTGTCGCGTTACACCAAATCGTTCAAGTGGGCACACCTGGACATCGCTGGTACCGCCTGGGTGTCCGGCAACAACAAGGGGGCTACCGGCCGACCGGTACCGCTGTTGACTGAGTTCCTGCTGCGTCGCTGCAACGCCAGCATGTAGTGCGTCCCAACACGCATGACCCAGGTTGATTTCTATCTATTGGCAGATGACGCACCCGGTGACCGCTTCCGGTTGGCCTGCCGGATAGCCGAGAAGGCGCGCCGTGCAGGACTGCGCGTGCTGATCCATGCGCCCGAACCGACGCTCGCCAGCCATATCGATACGCTGTTGTGGACACTTTGGGAGCAGAGTTTTGTGCCGCACGGCCTGCTCGGCAGGGTGGATCCGGCGATCAACCCGATCCTGATCGGTGACGGCAGTGAAGCACATGATGAACACCAGGTGCTGATCAACCTGGCGACGGAAGTGCCGGTGTTCTTCAGTCGATTCGATCGCCTGGTCGAATGCGTCGACCACGACGAAGCGGTAAAGGCGTCAGGCAGGCAGCGTTTCCGCTTCTACCGCGAGCATGGCTACCCGCTCGGCACGCACACGCTGACTTAGCCACAATCGGGCGACAACGAAAAAAGGGCCCGAAGGCCCTTTTTTCAGCGTCCCGTTGGACTCTTTCGGTTGATCAGGCCTCGGCCTCTTCGTCGACTGCCTTCATGCTGAGACGGATACGCCCCTGCTTGTCGACCTCCAGCACCTTGACCTTGATGACGTCCCCTTCCTTCAGCTTGTCACTGACCTTTTCCACACGCTCGTCGGAGATCTGGCTGATGTGCACCAGACCGTCCTTGCCCGGCAGGATGGTGACGAAGGCACCGAAATCCATCAGACGGGCGACGCGACCTTCGTAGATCATGCCGACCTCGACGTCCGCGGTGATCAGTTCGACACGCTTGCGTGCCTCGTCGCCGGCACTCTTGTCGACCGAGAAGATCTTGACCGTGCCGTCGTCACTGATGTCCACGGTCGCACCGGTTTCCTCGGTGATCGAGCGGATGGTGACACCACCTTTGCCGATGACATCGCGAATCTTGTCAGGGTTGATTTTGAACGAAACGATGCGTGGTGCATGCTCGGACATCTGTGCACGCGGCGCGTTGATCGCCTTGTTCATCTCTTCGAGGATATGCAGCCGGCCGTGCTTTGCCTGTTCCAGCGCGATCTCCATGATCTCGCGGGTGATGCCATCGATCTTGATATCCATCTGCAGCGCGTTGACACCGTTCACCGTGCCGGCCACCTTGAAATCCATGTCGCCGAGGTGATCCTCGTCGCCCAGGATATCGGTCAGCACCGCAAACTCGGCGCCTTCCTTGATCAGACCCATCGCCACCCCGGCGACCGGCGATTTCAGCGGCACACCGGCATCCATCAGCGACAGGCTGGTACCGCAGACCGAAGCCATCGACGATGAACCATTCGATTCGGTGATCTCCGAAACCACACGGATCGAGTACGGGAAGTCGGTAAGGTTCGGCATACAGGCGAGTACGCCGCGCTTCGCCAGACGACCGTGACCGATCTCGCGCCGCTTGGGGCTGCCGACACGGCCGAGTTCGCCGACGCAGAACGGTGGGAAGTTGTAGTGAAGCATGAAGGCTTCTTTGCGCTCACCCTCGAGTGCATCGATGATCTGTGAATCGCGCTCGGTACCCAGCGTCGTCACTACCAGGGCCTGTGTCTCACCGCGAGTGAACAGCGCAGAGCCATGGGTACGCGGCAGCACGCCGGTACGAATGGTGATCGGACGCACCGTCTTGGTGTCGCGACCGTCGATGCGTGGCTCACCGGCCAGGATCCGCCCGCGCACCGTGGACTTCTTCAGCTTTTCGACAGCACCCATCACCTCGGCCTCGTCGAAAGCCGGGGTCTCGCCGCCACACAGCTGTGCCTTGGCTGTGGCGATGGCTGCATCGATGGCGGCATAGCGATCCATCTTGTCGGCAATGGTGTAGGCATTGCGCAGGGCGTCGCCACAGGCCGATTCGACAGCCGCCTTCAGTGCGTCATTGGCGACCACTTCCGGCATTGCGATGATCGGCTTGTTTACCTCGGCGGCCAGTTCCTTGATCGCGTTGATCGCCACCTGCATCTGCTCGTGACCGAACAGCACCGCACCGAGCATAATCTCCTCGGACAACTGGTTGGCCTCCGACTCGACCATCAGGACGGCGTTCTCGGTACCCGCAACCACCAGGTCCAGGTCCGAGTGCTCACCCAGCCCGGTCGGTCCATTCAGGATATAGCTGCCATTCTTGTAGCCGACCCGCGCGGCGCCGATCGGCCCCTGGAACGGTGCACCGGAAATCGCCAGCGCGGCCGATGTGCCGATCAGCGAAGGGATCTCGGGATCGACACGTGGATTGAGCGACTTGACGGTACAGATGACCTGGGTCTCGGCGATGAAGTTTTTCGGAAACAAGGGCCGGATCGGACGGTCGATCAGGCGTGAGGTGAGGATTTCCTTTTCCGAGGGACGACCTTCGCGACGGAAGAACCCACCGGGAATCTTGCCGGCGGCATAGGTCTTTTCCTGGTAATCGACGGTCAGCGGGAAGAAATCACGGCCGCTGTCGAGGTTCTTGTCGTAGACCACCGTGACCAGGACGACGGTGTCAGCCATGTTGACCATGATGGCAGCATCCGCCTGGCGCGCGATCTCGCCGGTCTCCAGCGTGACTGTGTGTTCACCGAACTGAAACGTTTTCTTGATTGGGTTCACTTGGAAATCCTCAAATCTCTTGATGTGTGTCCGCTTATCGACGCAGGCCGAGACGGCTGATCAGTTCGCGATAGCGTTCCACGTTCTTCGACTTGAGGTAGTCGAGGAGCTTGCGGCGCTGGTTGACCAGGCGCACCAGACCCTGACGGGAGTGATGGTCTTTCTTGTGGGTCTGGAAATGGGGCGTCAGCTCGGTGATACGGGCGGTCAGCAAGGCCACCTGCACTTCGGTCGAACCCGTGTCTTTCGGGTCCTTGCCGTATTCACTGACGATGGATTGTTTCTGCTCTGCGCTCATTGTCATGACATTTCTCCTGTCACTGTGCCTTGATGAAGCCCCCAACAATGAGTCCAGGCAAGCTTCGGCGGTTGAAAAACGCAGCCATTGTCGGCCGCGCAATAAATTAAGGTCGCGTATTCTCTCTCAATTCGCCCGGTATGTCAGCTTCCGGTCATCAGGCGCTTGGGTGCCACCCGACCGTCGTCCTGGATCTGCCCGACGGCGAGGAAGTCATCACCCTGATAGATGCGCACCAGGCCCTCGGTAGGCGCCTTTGGCACCAGAACCGCCTGGCCCTGCTTGAGATAAAACGCGGTATCGGCACTCACCCGCACCTCTGGCCAACCCGCCAGCGCGGTATCGATGGGCAACAGCAGGGCATCAAGCGCCGCCATTCCCTGTTGCGCCTCCGCCTCCAGGGCATCCATGGTGTACATCGGGTACCCGGTGTAAGGGCCGACGCCGGTGCGCCGCAGCGCGGTGACATGCGCACCGCAACCCAGGGCCTCACCGATGTCTGTGGCCAGGGCACGCACGTAGGTCCCCTTGGAACAATGCACCTGCAGGTCGAACTCAGGCAGGTCGACTGCCAGCAGCGTCAGTTCCCGGATCTGCACCGTGCGCGGCTCACGCGCCACCTCGACGCCCTCCCGGGCCAGTTCGTAGAGCCGCTTGCCCTGATGCTTAAGCGCCGAGTACATCGGCGGCATCTGTTCGATCTCGCCGCGAAACCGCGTCAGCACGGATTCGATCTGCTGCACATCGATGCCGTCGGTCGGCCGGGTCTGCAGGATCTCACCCTCGGTGTCGCCGGTGGCCGTGGTCTGCCCGAGCCTGACACGAAAACGGTAGTACTTGTCGGCATCGAGCAGGAAAGCCGACAGCTTGGTTGCATCGCCGAGACAGATCGGCAGCATCCCGTCTGCCAGTGGATCGAGACTTCCTGTATGCCCGGCCTTGCGCGCGTCGAACAGGCGTTTGACACGCTGCAGCGCGTGGTTCGAACTCAGACCCAGCGGCTTGTCCAACAACAGGATCCCACTGACCGGGCGGCCCTTCACACGTCCTCGTCGCCCCATGCTCAGTCCCCGCGGCCTTCGTCTTTGGCGACCGCCTGGTCGATCAGCGAGGATAGACGCAGACCGGCCTCGATCGACTTGTCGTAAACGAAGGCCAGACGCGGCACCGTACGCAGATTCATGCTGTCAGACAGGCGTCGCCGCAGGAAAGCCGCCGCCTTGTTCAGTGCGCGCTCCGTGTCTTTCGCGTGCGCCGCATCCATCACGGTGAAAAACACCTTGGCATGCGACAGGTCTCGCACCACCCTGACTTCCTGGATGGTCACCTGCGACAACCGCGGATCACGCGCCTCGTCGCGCAGCAACAATGCGAGCTCGCGCCGGATTTCCGCGCCCACACGCTCTTCGCGTCCGAACTCCTGCATGACCGCAGCGCCTCCGCTCGTGGGCAATCAGAGCTCGCGCGCGATTTCCACGCGCTCGAACACTTCGATGTGATCACCCGGCTTGACGTCGTTGTAGTTCTTCACACCGATACCGCATTCGGTGCCGGCCTTGACCTCGTTGACGTCATCCTTGAAGCGACGCAGCGACTCCAGTTCACCCTCGTAGATCACCACGTTGTTACGCAGCACCCTGATCGGGCTGTGCCGCTTCACCGAACCCTCGACGACCATGCAACCGGCGATCGCACCCAGCTTGGAGGAACGGAATACATCACGCACCTCCGCCAGGCCGATGATCTCTTCCTTGATGACCGGTGACAGGAGGCCGGAGATGGCCTTCTTAACGTCGTCGATGACCTCGTA
Source organism: Chromatiaceae bacterium (assembly GCA_024235315.1). Taxonomy (GTDB): domain Bacteria; phylum Pseudomonadota; class Gammaproteobacteria; order Chromatiales; family Chromatiaceae; genus Thiosocius. The sequence goes on from JACKMP010000002.1 coordinate 35,274, forward strand.
GATGATGCTGTAGTAGCGAAGGTCCAGGCCATGCTCCTCGACCACGCGACGTGCACTGGCATCGGCACGAACGTTGAAGCCGATCAGGATGGCGTTCGATGTCACCGCCAGGTTCGCATCCGATTCAGTGATACCGCCGACGCCGGACGCGACCACGCGCACTTTCGCCTCGTCGGTCTCGATCTTGAGCAACGACTCGCGCAGCGCCTCGACCGAGCCCTGCACGTCGGCTTTGACGATGAGGTTGACATAGGCGACTTCGCCCTCGGACATCTGCGAAAACAGCTGATCGAGCTTGGTTGCCTTCTGCTCCGCCAGACGCGAATCACGATGCCGCACGCGTCGCAGTTCAGCGACCTCGCGCGCCTTGCGCTCATCGGCCAGCGCCACCAGATCGTCACCCGCAGACGGTGCGGCAGACAGGCCCAGCACCTGCACCGGTATCGATGGCCCGGCTTCCTTCACCGAACGACCGGCCTCGTCGAACATCGCCCGCACGCGGCCGAACTCGGCCCCGGCGACCACGGCATCACCACGTTTTAGCGTACCGGACTGGACCAGCACGGTCGCCACCGGGCCGCGCCCCTTATCGAGGCTCGACTCGACGATGATGCCGCGCGCCAGGCCGTCCCGTACCGCACGCAATTCGAGCACTTCGGACTGCAGCAGCACGGATTCCAGAAGACGGTCAATGCCGTCGCCGGTCTTGGCAGAGACCTGGGTGAACTGGACGTCACCGCCCCACTCCTCCGGCACGACTTCCTCGGCCACCAGTTCCTGCATGACCCGGTCAGGGTTTGCATCCGGCTTGTCCATCTTGTTGATCGCAACCACGATCGGCACCTTCGCCGCACGGGCGTGCTGGATCGCTTCCTTGGTCTGCGGCATCACACCGTCATCCGCAGCCACGACGAGGATGACGATATCGGTAGCCTGAGCACCGCGAGCACGCATCGCCGAGAAGGCCGCGTGTCCCGGGGTGTCGAGAAACGAGATCATCCCGTGGTCGGTCTGCACGTGATAGGCGCCGATGTGCTGCGTAATCCCGCCGGCCTCACCGGCGGCCACCCGGGTGCGGCGAATGTAGTCGAGCAGCGAGGTCTTGCCGTGATCGACGTGGCCCATGATGGTGACGACCGGCGCCCGCGGCAGCATCTCGCCCTGCTGCTGTTCTTCGTCCGCGGCGGTCAGGATTTCGACTTCGACGTCTTCCTGCTTCTGCTGCACCGCGCTGTGGCCCATTTCCTCGACCAACAGCATCGCGGTCTCCTGATCGAGCACCTGGTTGATGGTGACCATCATGCCCATCCGCATCAGCGCCTTGATGACCTCGCCGGCCTTGACCGACATTCGCTGTGCCAACTCGCCGACGGAGATCGTTTCCGGGACCGGTACTTCCTTCGTCACCGGGGCAGTCGGGCGCTGAAAGGCATGCTGCGAATCCGCACCCGAACTGTCGCGGCCACCCCTGCGGCCGCCCTTGGCCGTGCGTTGGCCGCGCTTGCTCGGCGCTGCCACGTGTAGCTCGCGGCGACCATGCCGGCCGCGCTCGGCCGCATCGTCGTCGCCTGCGCCGCGGTGACGCTTGCCCTTTTTCGCCGGCTTGTCGGCCGGCTTGCGGGCTTCCTGTTCCGGCGCCACCGGCAGTGTTTCCGGGTTCACCTGCTGTTCTGCCTGTCGGCGCAGCGCCTCTTCGGCGGCCAGGCGGGATTCCTCGGATTTGCGCCGCTCTTCCTCTTCGGCATGGCGGCGGGCCTCTTCCGCACGTCGGCGTGCCTCGGATTCCTCCTCGACACGGCGCCGCTGTTCCGCCTGCTCAGCCAATGCCAGCTTCGCTTCTTCGGCCTGGCGCAACAGCTCCTGCTGTTTCACCTCGTCCGCCTCCTGGGGCTTGACGACGGCACGTTTGCGCCGCACCTCGACGCTCACGGTCTTGGTGGTTCGCGCCGCTGCCGTGCGTGCCGTGGCACGTCCACTGGCCGGTTGATGCAGTTCGGTGGTGGTCTTGCGCTTGAGCGCGATCTTGCGCGCGCCGGAGCCACCCGCAGTCTCCTGCTTGCCGTGGCTGCGGCGCAGGTGATTGAGCAGATCCATCTTTTCCTGCTCTGTAATGATGTCTTCCGCACTCTGCTTGGAGATACCGGCGTCACTCAGCTGTTTCAGCAGCCGGTCGACCGGTATACCAACATCGGAGGCGAGTTGGCTGACCGTCACTTCACTCATATTCGATCCCCTTTACTCGGCACTCTCTGCAAACCAGGGTTCGCGCGCCGTCATGATCAACTGGCCGGCTCGATCCTCGTCCATTCCCTCGATTTCGAGCAGTTCGTCGATCGACTGCTCGGCGAGGTCTTCCATCGTCACGACCCCGCGCGATGCGAGCTGATAGGCCAGCTTGCGGTCCATGCCTTCCATCGTCAGCAGGTCTTCTGCCGGTTCGACGTCACCGAGGACCTCTTCCTTGGCGATCGCCCGCGTCAACAGCGCATCCTTGGCGCGGTTGCGCAGTTCGTCGATGATTTCCTGATCGAATTCCTCGATTGCCGCCATCTCGGCGTCATCGACGTACGCAATCTCCTCGATGTTCGTGAAGCCTTCCTGCACCAGGATGGCCGCCACCTCTTCGTCCACATCGAGCTGTTCCATGAAGTGCTGAATGAACCCCTGTGCCTCGGTCTCACTCTTCTCGGCGGCCTGCTCCTCGCTCATCACGTTGAGTTCCCAACCTGTGAGCTGGCTGGCCAGGCGGACGTTCTGGCCACCACGGCCGATCGCCTGCGACAGGTTTTCGTCCTTGACCGCGATATCCATGCTGTGCGCCTCTTCGTCGACCACGATCGAGGTGACGTCGGCCGGCGACATCGCATTGATCACGAACTGCGCCGGGTTCTCATTCCACAGGATGATATCGACGCGCTCGCCACCCAGTTCATTGGACACCGCCTGTACGCGCGAACCACGCATACCGACGCAGGCACCCACGGGGTCGATTCGCTGGTCACGCGTGCGCACTGCGATCTTGGCGCGCAGCCCCGGGTCACGGGCGGCGCCGACGATCTCGATCAGGCCCTCGCCGACCTCCGGCACCTCGAGCTTGAACAGTTCGATCAGCAACGCCGGCTGGGTACGCGAAACGAATAGCTGTGGACCACGCTGTTCGGAACGTACGTCATACAGATAGCCGCGCAGCCGATCGCCGGCGCGCGTGGCCTCCTTCGGAATGACCTCCCCCTTGGGCACCAGCGCCTCGGCGTTGTTGCCCAGATCGAGCACGATCGAGCCACGGTCGGCACGCTTGACGATACCGGTGATCAGCTCGCCGACACGATCCTTATACGCCTCAACGACCTTCGCCCGCTCGGCTTCGCGCACCTTCTGGACGATGACCTGCTTGGCAGTCTGCGCGGCGATACGGCCGAACGAGATCGACTCGATCTGGTCCTCGACATAGTCGCCGGGCTGAAAATTGGGATCTTCGGCACGAGCGGCCGACAGGGTGATCTCGGCAACCGGATTTTCCAACACCTGGGTCTCGGCATCATCGACCACCAGCCAGCGCCGGAACGTCTCGTAGTCGCCCGTCTTGCGATCGATCGCCACGCGGACTTCGATCTCGCCGCCGTTCTTCTTTCGAGTCGCCGATGCCAGGGCTGCCTCGATGGCCTCGAAAATAATCTCTTTTTCGACGCCCTTCTCGTTGGATACCGCATCAACCACGAGCAAGATTTCTTTGTTCATCGCTCCGCCTTCCGCCTAAAACTGAGGTACTAGCCGTGCCGAGGCAAATTGCGAAAAGGGCAGTCGAACCAACTCCCCCTCCACCTGCATAACCACATCATCACCATCGATCTCGATAATGGTGCCCTTGTAGTTGCTTCTGCCGTTCAGCGCGGCGTTCAACTTCACACGGGCCGTTTGACCCGCAAATCGCGCAAAATGCGCCAACTCGAACAGAGGTCGATCCAGGCCCGGAGACGAGACCTCGAGGGCATACTCACCCTTGATCGGGTCCTCCACCTCCAGCACGCCGCTCACCTGGTGACTGACCTTCTCGCAATCCGTCAGACCGATGCCATCCGGGCTATCGATATAGATCCGCAGCAGGTGCCCGGCCTGCGGCCGCGAAAGGTACTCGATGCCGAGCAGTTCGTAACCCAAGCCCTGCGCCGCACGGCGAACCAGATCTGTCAGATGAGGCGGTGCCTTATTCATTTCTCTCGACGCAACGGCCCAAAAACAAAAAATGGGCCTTAGGCCCATTCCTGAATCATTCGCACCGAACGTCCAACGCCCGACGCATTCCGATACAAAAAAACCCCATCAACGGGGCTTTTCCAGGACGCGGCCCCTGTTCGAACCGCTGCCGCCGACCGGCTTCCCAGCCTTTTGACAGCGCCCGAAGTCTACCAGAATCTCATTTCTCGTCAAATATTTGAGTTGCTGACGGACAGGCGCAGGGGCTGTTCAATGGCGGCGCCGGCCACCCGCCGCATCCGGGCCGGACACCACGACCCGCCCAAACGCCTCGAGCAACCGCCTCGCCTGCTCAAATTCGCTGTCACTCATACGTGACGCAACATGGCGACGCAGTTTTTCTGCATCGGCGTCACCCTGCTCAATCGCCCGGCTCAACCAGAAAAAGGCCTGGACCAGATCCGGCTCCACGCCGCGGCCCTCTGCGTAGATGAGTCCGGCGGCGTACTGCGCGTCCATATCGCCCCGCTCCGCCTCGGCGATGAGGCGGGCAGCCATCTCCGGGTCATTGCGCAGCAGGCCCATCCCACTCAGATCCGCCATCTGTCCGCCTCCCGGGCGTCCGGTGGACCACCTGCATCTCGCTGGTGATCAGTCGAGCTTGAGCATCTGCTGCATCTGCGGCCCAAGTTCCTTGGTCATCTCCAGCACGTCACCGCCATACATCTGGCCCATCGCCTCGAGATTCATCATCGAGATATAGGTCTTGCCGTCGGATTTCTGGTACACCGCAATGGTGCAGGGCATCATCGCGGTCAACATCTTGTATTCGTCCTTGAGCAGCAGCTTGACCGCGGCGAACGGCTCACACATCTTCAGGACCTGATTCGGTCCGATATCCGTGTCGGTGACCTTCATCAGGTTGGCCTGGAAATCCACTTTCCACTTCGATGGCACCTTCCAGCCCATGTCCTTGGCGTTCGCCTCCAGGCGCTCGAGCGTGGCCTCGAATCCCAGGGGACTCGGAACTTCGATGAGCATCTTGAACGACGGCGCCGCCGCGTTCTGCTCGCCGGCAGTCACTGCCGCCGCGTTGATCACCGCGATACCCAGCACCAGGCCTGCTGCCATCCGCATCATCTGCGTCTTCATATAACCCCTCTCGTGGTTGGTGAACCCTACCCCGCACCGGCGATACCCGACATCGGCGTCGGAATTACCTCTCAGACCACACGAATCGCCCGTCGGTTTGCCCTAAGATAGCGGCGTTGCTTATACCACACACGAACCGGCCGACACCTTGACCACATCCCGTGCCGCCAACCAGACCGTGATCGCCGATGCCAACGAAAAGTCGGCCGGGGACGCATCACCCGTCGCCGAAAGCTGCTTTCACTGCGGACTTCCGCTCGACCCGAACTTTCGCGAAAGCATACCGGTCTCTGGCAGGGCCCGTTCGTTCTGCTGCCACGGCTGCCTGGCGGTGGCACGCAGCATCGTCGATGCCGGCCTCGAGGAATACTACGAGCACAGACGCGAAAAAGCGGTTACTGCCGACGTGGTGCCGGAGATCGTCCGCAAGCTGGGTTTCTACGACCACCCCTCGGTGCAAAAATCGTTCGTGCGCGCCACAAAAGACACCCGGGAGGCCTCGCTGCTGCTGGAAAATATCCGTTGCGCCGCCTGCCTGTGGCTCAACGAACGCGTGCTGCGCGGGCTCGACGGCGTCATCGAGGTCGATCTCGACTATGCCAGCCATCATGCGCGGGTGCGTTGGGATCCGGCGCGCATCAAGCTCAGCGAGATCCTCGAAAGCATCCTCAGCATCGGCTATGTCGCGCACCCCTACGACGCGACGCGACGCGAGGAACTCAACAGGATCCAGGAAAAGCGCAGTATCGAACGCCTCATCTTCGCCGGCGTGATCGGCATGATGGTGATGAACTTCGCCATCGCCGGCTACGTCATGGGGCTGGGCGACGAGACCGGCGAGTTGTCCCTGTGGGTTCGGATAGGGCGCTGGACCAGCCTTTTCGCCACTACCACGCTGCTGGCCTATCCGGGGCAGGAATTTTTTATTGGCGCGTGGCGCGACCTGCGCAACCGCCGGCTCGGCATGGACGTGCCGATCGTATTGGGATTGAGCTTTGCGTATCTGGGCAGCCTGCACACCACCTGGTCGCAGTCGGGCGAGGTGTACTACGACTCGATTGCCATGTTCGTGTTCCTGGTTCTGCTTGCCCGCCGCATCGAACTGCGCGGTCGGGTGCGCGCGGCCGATGCGCTCGACCGGGTCGGCAAGATCCTGCCCCGGCTCGCCACGCGACTGGATGCGGACGGTGAGCAAGAGGTGCTGGTCACCGACCTGGCGCCCGGCGACCGGGTGCGCGTGCACCCGGGCGAGATCGTCCCAGCTGACGGCCGTCTGATCGATGGCCGAAGCACCTTCGACGAATCGCTGCTGACCGGTGAGCCCCTGCCAGTGGCGAGGCAACCCGGCGACATGCTGATTGGCGGCACCTGCAACGTCGACCAGACGGTGATCCTGGAGGTCGAAAAAGACACCGGCGACTCGACTGTAGCGGAGATCCACCGCCTGCTGATGCGCGGGATGCGCGAGGCGCCACGTTACGCGGTGTTGGCGCAGCGTGCGGCCGCCTGGTTCGTGGCGGTCGTATTGCTGATTGCCGCTGTGACCGCCACCACCTGGCTGTTGATCGACCCGGCGCTGGCGCTGCCGAATACGGTCTCGGTACTGATCGTGACCTGCCCCTGCGCATTTGCGCTGGCAACGCCGGTCGCTGCCGCTATCGGTGTCGGGCGACTGGCGGATGCCGGCATGTTGACCGTGCGCAGTGATGCCATCGAACACCTCGCTCAGTGCGACACCTTTGCGTTCGACAAGACAGGCACGCTCACGCTCGGCGAGCTGCGGGTAGAACAGATCGCGACCTTCGGAAACCTCGATGCGGCGCAGGCCATGTCGCTGGCTGCGGCACTGGAGGCGCACTCGGAGCACCCGATCGGCAAGGCGTTGCGGGCGCAACATCAGGGGCCGGTGCGGGAGGTCTCCGATCACCTGAACCGGGTGGGCGAAGGTATTCAGGGGACCATCGACGACACCATCTGGCGTATCGGCAAACCGGCATTCGCACTGCCGGCTGCATCCCTGCCCCGGCTTCAGGCCGACCATCCGACCCTCATGAGCAGTGCGTACGTCGTTGTCGCGCTTTGCGACATGGACGGCAACGGCGCACTGTTTGCCCTCAGCGACCAGATGCGACCAGGCGTTCAGGAGTTGCTGGCGACATTGCGCGATCGCGGCGTCAGACATATTGCCCTGCTCAGCGGTGACAGCCAGGAAAGCGTCCAACAGTTCGCACAGAACCTCGACTTCGACGAGGCACTGGGCGACCAGAAGCCGTCTGACAAGCTGACGTGGATCCGCAGGCGGCAGGGGGACGGCGCCCGTGTCGCCATGGCCGGCGACGGCATCAACGACGCGCCGACACTGGCCGCAGCGGACGTCTCTGTCTCGTTCGCCCATGCGACCGAACTGGCCCAGGTCAGCAGCGGCCTGCTGGTCCTCGGCAACGATCTGGGTGTGATCGGCGAGATGCGGGTGGTGGCGGAAAAAACCCGCCGCATCATGCGCCAGAACCTCGGCTGGGCCGCCGCTTACAACTTTCTTGCGGTACCCGCCGCAGCGCTGGGGATGATCGCCCCCTGGGGTGCCGCAATCGGAATGTCTCTGAGTTCGCTGCTGGTCGTGCTCAATGCCCTGCGCCTGCGCGCCCGACGCTGAGCATGTCGGCACCGGGATCCTGATTCCCCATACCAATACGCGCGCCATCCGTCAAGCATCAAATCTTGACTTTCTCTTATTAATCGGTATATTAGCGGTTACTTATTTATGGAGTAGGAAATGACATACCGAATAGTGCACAACGAGCAGACCGGCTTGTACCGCGTGGAGAAACGCGGACTCTTGGGCTGGGCGTTCGTCAGCGATCCGAAGACCGGTGACTACGTTGGCTTCGAGGACATCGAACACGCCCGCGCATGGATCAGATCCGCCACCAAACGCAAAGACGGCGATTCACGCCGCTGGAAAGTCGTTTCCGATTGCAACTGCTGATTGGATAGACAGCCCTACCCTGTGAAATCCGCATGCCGCCGAGGCGGCATTCCCGGCGCATGGCACCCCGCTGCCAATCGCCAATCACCGTCACTCATTGTTTCGCTTCACCGACCACCCCATAAAAACTAACATAGATTAGTTTTCCTTTATAACCAATCACTTATAAATCATCCTACCCTTTAAAAACCCATTGGGTCGGTATATCTTGCACCCACGTTTGGTGGTGAGTGCCAAAAGAAAAGCAACAAACATCATCGCACCCGGCACGGTCCTCATGCACGCCAAGGCCCGCCGTACTTCGGTCACGGCGCAAATGCGGACGTGATCCAGCCCTCTGCCAAGCGCCAACACCTTGGATTTATCGATAAGAACACGGGAGAGATCGCAATGTCGGAAATGTCGGACGAAGAACAAAGACGCATCCTCGAGGCGCCACCGAGAGGTACCTGGGCACTTATTCTCGCGATCGGACTGGCCATGCTGGTCGGCTGGTTGTACTTCTTCTTTGGTCTGTTCATGTCACACGGACCTGTAGCCTAGCCAGGGAAAATTTCAGATGCATATCGATCCGTTAGAAAAAAAATGGATGTATGTCGTCGGCTTCATGACTGCGGTCATGATCGGTTCGATGGCCTACGCGGCGATCATGTTGAACATGCATCCACCGAGCAACGTGGAGACCATCGACCCGAAGACACTGCACCTCTCCGGAGAGTTCGCCGAGGACAACCTTGGCGCAACCACCAACCCCGACGGAAGCGTGACGGTGCGCATGGTCGCTGCACGCTATTCATTCTACCCGCAGATGATCGAAGTCCCCGCAGACACCGATGTGAAGTTCCGGATCACCAGTCCGGATGTCCTGCACGGTGTCCACGTCCCCTTCACCAACATGAGCACCATGGTGGTCCCGGGTTATGTCTCGGAGGTCAATACCAGGTTCTCGCGCGAGGGGGAGGCACAATTCCTGTGTAACGAGTACTGCGGTCTCGGACATGACTATATGTGGTCCAAGCTGAAGGTCGTCCCCAAGGGCTGATCGCCGCTGACACAACGAATTCGGGAAGAACAATATGTACGACAAGTCCAAATCCGTGGCACTCGCGAACCTCTGGGTCGCGTTTGCCGCATTCTTCGTCGCAATCATTCTTGGCCTGTATCAGGTCATGAATCGCAGCGGCCTGTTTCCAGAGCTTGAATCACACGAACTCTACTTCGCCTCGGTATCCACACACGGCGTGTTGATGGGTTTCGTCCTCACGACTTTCTTCATCATGGGATTCGGCTACTACACGGCCACCACGACGCTGAAACGGCCATTGTGGAACAAGGGTCTTGCCTGGGTGGCGTTCCTGGTAGCCCTCAGTGGCACGGTGATGGCGGCCATCCCACTCCTCACCGGCAAGGCATCCATCCTCTACACCTTCTACCCGCCGCTGATGGCGCACCCGATGTTCTATATCGGTGCCACGCTGCTGGTGGTTGGCTCGTGGATCTGGTGTCTGGAAATGATCATGTCTGTGATCACCTGGAGACGGGACAACCCCGGAAAAGTGGTCCCGCTGGCAATGTACGGAACCACCGCCAACGCCATCATGTGGCTGTGGACCAGCGCCGGCGTTGCGATCGAGATGCTGTTCCAACTGATCCCCTGGTCACTCGGGCTGATGGACACTATCGATCCCGGCCTCGCACGCACCCTGTTCTCGTGGACGCTTCACGCCATCGTGTATTTCTGGCTGTTCCCGGCCTATATCGCGATGTACACCATCCTGCCGAAGATGGCGGGTGGCCGGCTGTTCAGTGACGAGATGGGCCGCGTCGCGTTCATAATGCTGCTGGTATTGAGCGTGCCGATCGGTTTCCACCATCTGTACATGGACCCCCAGCAGTCTGCCGGCTTCAAGTTTCTGCATATGCTGGGCACCTTCGGCGTCGCCATCCCCACCCTGCTGACCGGCTTTACCGTGCTGGCCTCGCTGGAGGGCGCGGGTCGGCTGCGCGGTGGCCAGGGCCTTTTTGGCTGGATCACCGCCCTCAACTGGAAAGAACCGATGGTGGTCGCCGGAATGCTGGCGCTGTTCATGCTGATCGCCGGCGGCTGGGGCGGCATGATCAATGCCAGCTATTCGATGAACACGCTGGTTCACAACACCCAGTGGGTCACCGGCCACTTCCACCTGATCTTCGCCGGCACCACGGTCATCATGTACCTGGCCGTTGCATATCATTTGTGGCCGAAGCTCACCGGTCGCCGCTTGGCTTCGCGTGGGATGGCGGTGTTCCAGCTGTGGCTGTGGATGATCGGCATGATGGTCCTCACCATGCCCTGGCACGTACTGGGCCTGCTGGGCCAACCGCGCCGTATCTCGTCCACGCCTTACGACTCGCCATTGGTCCAACAATGGGATCCGCATGAACTCGCGATGATCGTCGGCGGCGCCATCCTGCTGTTCTCGGCGTTGCTGTTCGTATTGAACCTCCTGATGTCGCACGCCGCCCGCAAGCTGGACAGCGTCAGCGATGACGATTGGGCCATTGCGGTCTATCCCCCGATGAGCGTTCCCAAGTCGATGAACGGCTTTGTCTTGTGGAACGGGATCCTGACCGTCTGGATGATCGTTGCCTATGGCATACCCATCGTCCAACTCCTGATCCTGGATGCACCCGGCTCGATGCCTTGGGGGTACTGATAGCCATGAATACCTACAAAATCATCACGATTGCCTGTGTACTGATGCCGTTCGGCCTTGCACAGGGTGCACCCTCCTCCAACGTGGCCTGGACGGTGGAGACCCACAGTCTGGTCAGAAAAGGTGATGCGTCTATCGGCGCCAAGATAGAGACCGTCGAGACCGAAGACGTGAACGCCTGCACCGACTGCCACGGCAAGGGCGGTGCGGAGCCGGATCGGGACAAGCACCCTACCCTGGCCGGACAGGTGGCCGCGTACACCTTCAAGCAGCTGCGCGACTACAAGGACGGCAGCCGTGAAAACCGGCGCATGAACGAGGCGGTCGAGCGCCTGACCAACGAGCAGCTCGCAGCACTGGCGGCCTGGTATGCCCAGCAACCGGTGCCGTCGGTCGAGGTCGATGCGGACGAGACGGTCAGCGAGGAAACCGTTCGGCTGGTGTTTCGCGGCGACAAAAAGCGCCTGATCCAGCCATGTGCCTCCTGCCACGGACGCAACGGCCAGGGGGCAATTATTGATGTCCCGGCAATTGCAGGTCAGAATGTCAAGTATTTCGTCGAGACAATGAAAGACTATGCGGGCGAGAAGCGCACGAACGACATCTATAGTCGTATGCGGATCATTGCCAAGGCACTCACGCGCGACGAGATAAACGAACTGGCCGTTTATTACGCTAGACTAGGCAACGAGCAGAGCGACGGCAGCACCCAACAGGCTGCCGCTCAGTAAGCTGCGTAGAAAAACCAAGCCCGGCCCACCGCCGGGCTTAATAACCAAGAACCTTTCCATTCAGAGAGAAACCGGAGGAACTATGGGCTGCAACAAGAAAGCACTTGTCGCACTGATCGGCTCAGTCTTCATGGCTGGTACCACGCAGGTATTGGCCGGATCATCTGCAAGCATGATGGCCAACACCTGTGCGGGCTGTCACGGCACCAACGGCCAGAGCGCCGGGCCGGCGTCACCGAACCTCGCCGGCATGTCGGAGAGCTACTTCAACGATTCGATGAAGGCATTCAAGGAAGGCACACGACCTGCCACCATCATGGACCGGATCGCCAAGGGCTACAGCGACGAGCAGATCGAAACAATGGCGGGTTTCTTCGCCGGCCAGCCGGTGTACAAGGCCATGGTGCCGCATGACGCCGCCAAAGCAAAAGCAGGCGCTGAGACCTACGACAAGAGCTGCGCCAAGTGTCACGACGAGGGCGGCTCGCTGCCAGGTGACGACGCAGGCATTCTGGCAGGCCAGTGGCTGCCGTGGCTGCAATACTCGATGGCCGACTTCAAGGCCGGCAACCGCGAGATGCCGAAGAAGATGGCCAAGCAGGTCGAGAAGCTCAGCGACGCCGAAATCGATGCTGTGCTGAACTACTTTGCCAGCCAGAAGTAATCAGGGGGACCACAAAAATGGCAAATTTCACACGTAGAAAGTTTCTCCAGGTAACCGGCGGCGCCGTCGCGGTCAGTTCACTGGGCTTCCCGGCAATCGTCGGTGCGGCCAGCAAGAAGGTCGTCGTTGTCGGCGGTGGTGTAGGTGGCGCAACAGCAGCCAAGTACATCCGCATGGCCGATTCCTCGATCGACGTCACCCTGATCGAACCGAACACCGAGTACTACACCTGCTTCATGAGCAATGAGGTCCTGTCCGGTCACCGCACGATGGATTCCATCAAGGTGACCTACGATGGTCTCAAGGGTCACGGCGTCAACGTCGTCCACGACACCGTCACCGACATCGATGCGGCTGGCAAGAAAGTCATGACCGCCGGCGGCAAGACCTTCGCCTACGACCGTTGTATCGTGGCGCCCGGCATCTCCTTCGCCAGCAACATCGAGGGATACGACGAGGCGGCCATGAAGACCATGCCGCATGCCTGGAAGGCCGGTGAACAGACAGTCATCCTGCGCAAGCAGCTCGAGGCAATGGACGACGGCGGCGTAGTCGCCATCGCTGCCCCGCCGAACCCGTTCCGGTGCCCGCCTGGGCCGTACGAACGCGCCTGTCAGATTGCGATGTACCTGAGGGCCAAGAAGCCGAAGTCGAAGCTGATCATCCTCGATGCCAAGGACAAGTTCTCGAAGCAGGGGCTGTTCATGCAGGCATTCGAGCGTCACCACGCCGGTATCGTCGAGTGGGTCAGTGCCGAGAAGGGTGGCAAGGTCACGCGTGTCGACGCAGCGACCAACACCCTGTACGTCGGTGATACCGCGCACAAGGTGGCCGTGGCCAACGTGATCCCGGCACAAACGGCCGGCGCCATCGCCATCAAGGCCGGCCTGACCGACGACAAGGGCTGGTGTCCGATCGACGGCCGCAGCTTCGAGTCGACGATCCACAAGAACGTCCATGTGATCGGTGACGCCTCCGTGGCAACACCGCTGCCGAAATCCGGTTACGCAGCCAACTCCGAAGGCAAGGTCGCAGCCGCTGCGGTGGTTGACCTGCTCAACGGCCGCGAACCGGGTGACCCGGCGCTGGTCAACACCTGTTACTCGGTGGTCGGCCCGGATGACGCCATCTCCGTTGCCAAGGTCTATGACCTGAAGGACGGCAAGCTGAATGGCGTGGAAGGCTCAGGTGGCCTGACCTCGAAGGACAGCAGCCCCGAGATGCGCGCACGCGAAGTGGACTATGCATACAGCTGGTTCGCCAACATCAAGAAGGACAGCTGGGGCTGATGACCTGCTGAATCTCTGACGATCGAACTTTGAAGGGCCCTGCGGGGCCCTTTTTTTGTCGTCCCACCGGGCGCAAGAAAGCCGCCGCCCCGGCAGACCGGAAAGGCGGCGGCGTGTTCAGCCGACGATCAGCGTATTTTTACCTGCAACATCTCCTCGCCCGCTTCGTCGGTCAGGTGCACCGCACACGCAATGCAAGGATCGAAGCTGTGGATGGTGCGCAGAATCTCGACCGGCTGCTGCGGATCCTCGAGTTCGTGGTTGTCCTGCAGCGCCGCCTCGTAGGCACCTGGCTGGTTCTGCCCGTCACGCGGGCCGGCATTCCAGGTCGAGGGGACCACGGCCTGGTAGTTGTCGATCTTCTCGTCCTTGATCACGATGTAATGAGCAAGACCACCACGCGGCGCCTCCATGAAGCCGACCCCCCGCGCCTCTTTCGGCCAGCTCGATGGATTCCACTGCTTCTCATTGAAGGTCCGGGTATTGCCCGCCTTTATGTTCGCCATCAGGGAATCCATCCAGTCCTGCATCTTGTCAGCAATCAGCTTGGTCTCGAGGGTCCGGGCGGCCGTCCGGCCGAGGGTCGAGAACAGTGCACGCTTGTCGGCACCCAGGGTGCTGAGCGTGGAATCCACCAGTCCGCGGGTTGCTTCGTCACCCTTTGCGTAGAGCACAAGGACGCGGGCCAGCGGACCGACCTCCATCGCCTTGCCTTTCCAGCGCGGCGACTTCAACCAGGAGTAGCCGTCTTCCACGTTCAGCTGCTTGTAGGGTGTGTCGGGGCCACCGCGTCCCTTGTAATCGAACTTGGTCTCGCCCTCCCAGGGATGGAGCCCCTGCTCCTTGCCACCCTCGTAGTCATACCAGCTGTGCGAGACGAACTCCTGCACCTCACCACCGGCACGCAGATCGACCTCGTGGACCTCGTCCAGGTTACGGTCAAGAATGGCACCGGGCGGAATCCACCAGCTCATCGGGTCACGCAGGTTCGATCCCTCCTCTGCCGACGGGAAGTCGCCATAGACCAGGAAGTTGCCAAGCCCCTCTCCGCGATAGAACCAGTCCTTGTAGAATCCGGCCACCGCGATGGTGTCGGGCACATAGACCTGGTCCACGAATACACGCATCTTGTCGATGATCGACTGCACCAGCGCCAGCTTGTTCGCATTGATCGCTGAATCGGATTCCAGGTCGATCGGGTTGGGTGTGCCGCCGACCAGGAACATCGGGTGCGGGTTCTTGCCACCAAACACCGCATGCAGCTTGACTACGTCACGCTGCCATTCGAGTGCCTCGATATAGTGCGAGACCGCCATCAGGTTGGCCTCTGGCGGCAGCTTGTACGCCGGGTGGCCCCAGTAGGCCTTGGCGAAGATCCCAAGCTGCCCGGCCTCGACGAAGGTCTTGAGCTTGTTCTTCATGTCGGAGAAATAACCCGGTGAAGACTTCGGCCAGCTCGATAGACTCTGCGCCAGCTCCGAGGTTGCCTTCGGCTCGGCCTGCAATGCCGACACCACGTCCACCCAGTCGAGCGCATGCAGGTGATAGAAGTGCATCACGTGGTCATGGACGTACTGTGCCGCAATCATCAGGTTGCGGATCAGCTGGGCGTTTGCCGGAATCTCGTAGTTCAGTGCATCTTCGACCGCGCGCACCGAGGCGATGCCATGCACCAGCGTGCACACGCCACAGATCCGCTGGACGAAGGCCCAGGCATCGCGCGGATCCCGACCGCGCATGATGATCTCGATGCCACGCACCATGGTACCGGCTGAATAAGCAGATTCGATCTGCTTTCCGTTCATCTGCGCTTCGATGCGCAGATGGCCTTCGATTCGGGTAATCGGATCGACGACGACGCGTTCACTCATGACATTATCCTCATGCGTCCAGATAGCTGATCAAAATGTTGTATTGCGCCTGACTCTCACTGTCGTGTGAATCCTGGTCGCTGTCTGCCGCCAGGCAGGTGCGGGCCATGCGCGCGCTCATCGCCGCCTTCCAGGCCGGCCCCTTGCCCTGCGAGCGCCCTTCGGGTTCCAGGCAGGCCTCAGCGGCGCGGGCCACGAAGTATCCGGCCTGGTCAGTCCACTCACCGTCGGAACCGCAACGGGTATGTGCCTCGAGGCTGGCCGCCTTGATGCTGCGTCGTGCCAAACTGACCGCATCCTCTGACGGATTGGCATCCTTTGCGACTGCCAACACCTGCGCAACCCGTGGGTCACTGCTGAGACTCAGGACGTTCTCGACGAAGCGCGCGCCGACTGCGCGTTGCTGCGCCAGGGTCAGCCTGTTGAGTGCCTCGCGGAACTGGTTGTCATTGCTGATCGTGCTCATCACGCCTTCTCCTTGTCGTCTTCGACCAGGTACTCGGCCAGCATCTCTGTCAAACCGACAACCGGAATATCCATCTCGTTCTCCTCGAGCCCCTCTTCCAGCGTCAGCCGGCAGTTGGCGCAGGCCGTCACCAGGGTATCTACACCCAGGGCCTGCAATTGGGCCTTCTTGCGGTTGAACGCGGT
Source organism: Chromatiaceae bacterium (assembly GCA_024235315.1). Taxonomy (GTDB): domain Bacteria; phylum Pseudomonadota; class Gammaproteobacteria; order Chromatiales; family Chromatiaceae; genus Thiosocius. The sequence continues at coordinate 51,508 of JACKMP010000002.1, forward strand.
CAGCTTGAGTTCATCGGCACGTTCGTTGGCACTGACACCGCCACCACCGCCGCAACACCAGTTCATCTCGCCGGTATCCTGCATCTCGACAAAGTTGCTCGCGATCCGGTTCAGCAGGTTGCGCGGCTGCTTGACCACACCCCCCTTGCGGGCGATCTGGCAGGGATCATGATAGGTCAGCCTGGCCTCTTCCATGCCCTCAGTCCTGATCAGCCCCTGCCCGACGAACTCGTCCAGCACCTCAAGGATGTGCTTCACCTCGAACTTGTAGGGTCGCCCGATAAGGTTGGCCCCATCCCAGCGGATGGCGGTAAAGGCATGACCGCACTCCGGGCTGATCACTGTCTTCACACCCAGACCCTCGGCCGCCTCGACCACCCTGAGAACCAACTGCCGGGCGATATCGGACACACCGATCTGGATCCCGCTGTTGGTCGCCTCGAACGCGTTTGATGCGATCGTCCAGGTCTTTCCCGCCTGGTGCATGATGCGGGCAATGGCCTCCAGGTATTCCGGGAAGTTCATGATCTCCATCGACGACAGCAGCACGAGGTATTCGGCGCCCTTGGCATCGACCGGGACATCCAGCCCGGTGTTGTCCCGCAGATGCTTGATCTGGGCCATCACCGCGGGCAGCTTGACGCCCATCGGGCTGCCGATTTCCACGGCCCTGGTACTGGCACCAATAAGGCCCTCCGGTGCATGACCGGCGGCCGCGAATCCCTCGCGAATCTTGCGGATCATGTCCGAGATATCATTGCCAACCGGGCACACCAGGGAACAGCGCCCGCACAGCGAGCAGCCGTCGTATACCAGCGTCTCCCATTCGGCGAAGGTGTCCTCGTCGACCGGCTTTGCGAGGCCGACAGCGGACTTGAGCCGGCCGAACAGGGTGAACTCCCGCTCCCAGATACGGCGCATCGGCTCGACCTTGTTGATCGGCGTGTACTTCGGGTCACCCGTCTCGGTGAAGAACAGGCAGGCCTCGGCGCACAGACCACAGTGCACGCAGGCACTGAAGAAGCTTGCGATCGGCGCATCGATCTGCGCCTTGATGAACTGGATCCCTTTCTCGACAGAGGGCGCACTCATGATTCCACTCCTCTCTGGCCGGCCTTGTAACCCTGGTGCCAGCGGGCCATGGCAAAACTGAACATATGGGTGAGTTTGCTAAAGGGTGCCACCACCATCAGCAGTTCGACGCTCAGCAGGTGAACCGCCAGCATCGTCGTATAAGGCAGCAGCAGGTGGTTGTACGCCAGATAGCCCGTCAAGACCGGCAACAGCGTGACCGCCCAGGCGACGTAGTCACCACCCGTGCTCAGAAAACGCATCACCTTGTTGTTCAACCGGAATACGAGCGCAGCAACCAACGACAGGATCGTGATCGCGCCCACGGCATCGATCACGCCGGAAGGCAGCGCCGGCCAGCCGAATCCAAGGATCGACTGGAACAGTGCGATATGCGGCCCGTACATGAACAGTACGATGAAAAAACCCAGATGCAGCACGTATCCGTTGATGATCCGCAGCGGCTCCCTGTCGAACACCGCCTTGCGCGGCAGGCTGCGCGCCAACAGCGTTCTGAGACCGCCCTCGACACCGCTGCCACGTGGCGCTGACAGGTCGGGCTTCTTCCCCAGGCTGATGACCTCCAGCAGCCGGAGCAGCATCCCGGCGACGAAGATGATCAGTGCGATATCGAACCCCGGACCACGAGCCCAGGCGAGTAGCTCATTGGCATCCATGGTTTATGACTCCTTGCTCAGGTCTTTGACAGTGATGGTTTCGCGGTTTTCGACCGCCCCTGCCTTGCGCTTGCGGTTCAGCACAGCGGCAGCCGCGCCGATCGCCAAGCCGGCCGCACCCGCGGTCAGGACGGTCTCGCCAACCTTGGTATGAGGTACCGACAGTGCCTGGTAGAACCCGCCAGCGTCCCAGAAACGCGGTTCTGAACAACCGATGCAGCCGTGTCCGGCCTCGACCGGCCAGCTGGTTCCCTGGTTCCATTTCGCAGTCGCACAGGCGTTGTACGTGGTCGGGCCCTTACAACCCAGCTTGAACAGGCACCAACCCTTGCGCGCACCCTCGTCGTCGAAGGTCTCGGCGAACTGGCCACGCTCGTAGAACGGTCGCCGGTAGCAGCGATCGTGGATACTCTGACCGAAGAACACCTTCGGGCGATGCAGATGATCGAGCTCCGGCAGCCGGCCAAACGTCAGGAAGTGCGCCAGTACACCGGTGATGACCGTCGGGATCGGCGGACAACCCGGGACATTGACGATCGGCTTGTCCTTGATGATATCGGACACTGCTACCGCGCCAGTCGGGTTCGGCTTGGCCATCGGCAGACCGCCGAAGGCCGCGCAGGTACCTACCGAAACGATAGCGGCGGCGCCCTCGGCCACCTCTTTGAGCATGTGCAGGTTGCTGATCCCCGCGATCGCGGAGTAGTTGCCACCCTCGCCCAGGGGGATCGAACCATCCACAACCAGGATATATTTTCCCCAGTTTTCCTTCATCGCCGCCTCACGGGCGTGCTCGGCACCGTCACCCGCTGCAGCCTGCAGCGTATGGTGATAGTCAAGGGAGATGTGGTCGAAGATCAGCCCCTCGATCGTCGGGGCATGACTGCGGGTCAGCGATTCGGTGCAACCGGTGCATTCCTGGAACGACAGCCAGATCACCGAGGGGCGCCTTGCCTTTTCCAGCGCGGCAGCAATCTTCGGGATCATCAATGGCGGCAGGGCCATCATCGAGGCCGTGGCGGCACAGAATTTCATAAAGCCGCGGCGTGATACACCACGTTGCCGCAGGCGTTCACTGAGAGTTAGATCATCCACCTTAGATTGCTCCTGATTCTTGGTGAGTTGACGTCCGGGGTCACCGAACGTCCTGGCCCGACGCATTCAGCGCGACGGCGGAAACATGACACGACAGGCCATCTGTCGTGCTGCAGTCGCCTGAAACGGAATTGCGGAGGGGTACTGGGAGTCGTGCTCAGTCGTGCAGCCAAGTGGCGAACCGGAGGTTCAGCGACTTCGACGTTGATTGTGTCAGGACCCAACACGTCTCAGCTCCACAGAGGTCATCAAACGGCTATTGCCGTACTGACGACATAATAGCCCGGCATAAGGTGGGCCTATCTGACCTATATCAGTCTTGGCTTACATTGATTGGCTGCACACGGGCCTGTTCGGGAACCCGTTGCTCTTTATGACAAACTGCTGTCACGCAGTCATGGGCCATTGCGGCACAGACCACGCTGCACAAGGACCCCGGGGAGCCCTTGCACATCGCATCCAGAACATCACACCGGCCCGAAGCCCACCCCTGGGGCAGACCTGGAGACCTGACGACCCTTCAGCCGCAGCTTCTGCCTACCGGAGCAGGCAGCCCCGCATAGCGGCAGGCAGTCTTTGCACCGCCCGGAAACAGTTCCTTGATAAAGCGACGCGTCCAGCGACAGTCGTTCTGATCCTTGCACAGATTGCGCGCCAGCACCGGCAGTTCGGGCGCAATCCGGTATTCCGAATAGAAACGGTTTAAAAAATCGATCAACAGCCAGTGGTCGTCCACCAGTTCCAACCCGTCGACCTCGGCCATACGCTCGGCGACGCCCTTTGACCAGTCCGCCGGGTCTACCAGGTAGCCCTCAAGATCCAACTGGACGAAGCGTCCATCGACCTCCAGCACCGCGTGATTCCGGGCATTCAGGGTGGCATCCCGACCCGTTGCTTCTTCCATCCTCATCGTGCACCCCCGCTTCTTCGAGCAGTAAGTTGAAAATTCGGTGTCTCCTATGACTTATAAAGTTAGCAGCGGGCGTTGCGATCAGGGGCGGGAACCCGGGCAGACCATCTCCATTTACTTGATCCAGGACCAATAAACACGATTTAGTGGTCTTGAAGAATTGTTATTATTTAATATATTTAAACACTTATCGAATTCGATCTGCGGGCGACGTGGCGCCGACACCTTCCGTCTGCCAAACCCTCAGGCCGCCCCGTCCGGGGGGTTGTTGGCAACCTTCAGCGCTGCCAGACCATCGCCGATATCCTCTTCCGGCGTCACCAGGATCGAAGGTATCCGAGCCACCTCGAGTTGCAGGGTCAGGCGGCGGTCGTCCGCATCCCTGTGTTCGATCAACCAGACGCCGGGCAGTGCGGTCTCCTCGATCAGAGTGGGGCCGAAGGCGTTAAGGGTTGCACTCACCTCACCGTGACCAAGCTGTGCACGCAGATCCTCCTCGTCCTGACGACTGAAGGGCATTGCCCCCAGGTCGACGACCGTGGACTCCCCCGTCGCCAGCAGGTCCTCAAGGGCCTGCTCGAGCTGACGCAGCAGCGGCCCGAGGTTTTCAGTCCTGAGCCTGCCCTCGATCTCGCCCGCAACCACTACCGGAATCGAATCCAACCCGCTCATTTTGCTCACCTTGCCTGTTGTACGCGGGGCACGGCATGCGCCGTACCCGTCCCTGCCGCATGACCTGAGTCAACGGCCCAAAGAATATATTAGGCGATAATTAATGACGCCAGCGAGCCGCCAGTGCCAGCGCCATGGCGGCCGCCGGCGCGATCTGGTGCGCCACAGGGGCGCTGGGGTAGTCGCCCCAGCCGAGCGATTCGGGCTCCACCCCGATGAGTGCACGGTGCTCGGGGAAAGTCCCGGAAAGACGGGAGATATCGAAAAGATCCATCAGCCCGACCTCGTGGACACTGGCCCGGTTGCCGGTCAGGTAACGATCCATCTCGTCGCCCTCGAGGCAGCGCATGGTCCCCGCGGCTTGGCCAAACCTTGCCGCATCGACGACAATGAGATTGTCGTGTTCGGCGATGGGTTCAGCGAGGGTGAAGCTGAGCGTGCCACCGTCGAGGAAGGTGACACCCCGGGTGTCGGCATGGTGCTGTTCCAGGTATCGCACCACGTGAACGCCGACCCCCTCGTCGGTGAGCAGATTGTTGCCGATGCCGAGTATGAGGGTGGTGCGCATGGGTATCGTTTGTGGCCTGTCCGGGAGAATTCGAGAGGTTAAAATAGCAGATCATGTGCCTTGGCATTCCGATGCAAATCAAACAGATCGACGGCTTCAACGCACGCTGCGAGGCCAAGGGAGTGGAGCGCGACGTGAGCCTGTTCATGCTGCAGCACGAACCGCTCGAGGATGGTGATTACGTCATCGTCCATGTCGGCTATGCGATCCAGAAGGTCAGCCCCGAGGAGGCCGCGACGGCCTGGGAAATCTACGACGAGATGCTCGCCCTGGAGAGCAGCAGGCCTGCCTGACCAGCCCGCCGCCGCCGATTTCTGCGCCCTTGTATCCCTTATGATCCGGTGCCGTATCGGGCCAGGGTGCTCATGCGCGGTAGGATCTTTCCACTGTGTCGCGAGTCAGAATGCCGTAGATGCGGTAGATGCCCGGGGCAGTCATACGCCGCACCAGCAGGGCCTCGGCACTGCCCTTCTCGAACGCCATCCATGCCTCCTGAAGATTTGCCTGCAGGTCGATCGCCTCGATGTCATAGCGTTCTGCCGGAATCGACAGCAGATCGATGTCTTCCTCACCTTTCTCCCGAGCGTCAATACCCGGTGTTTCGATGAATTTGGCCAGTTCCACGGCGGGCATCAGTACCGACTGTGAACGTTCCGCGTCGATCAGCAGGTACGCGGGGGCCTGGTCCAGGATGTCTCTGGCCATTTCCCGTGAGACATGTTGATGCACGCGGGAAAAACTGCGATTCATCACGCCGGCCACACCAATCCGTCGCAGCGCCTGGAACACAGGGCTGGCGGTATAGTCCAGACCGTTGGCCTGCAACATGGTCACGAACAGCGAGTCTTTGCCGAACAGCTCCTTCGACGTAATTCCGGCGGCCACCACCGCCAGCATTCCGGGGAGGATGATCTCTGGATTGTCGGTCAATTCGAGCATCGCAGTCAGCGCGGCGAGTGGCGCCTGCAGGCTGCCTGACATCATTGCGCCCATACCGAGCAAGGCAAAGAAGCCGACATGACCTTCGAGGCCGAAAGGCGTCATTGCGGCGAGTTCGGCGACCAGGGCACCGAGCATCGTACCGATGAACAGCGCCGGACCGATCACGCCACCGGGCACCCCAAGACCGATGCACAGGGATGTCGCAATCAACTTGCCGGTCATCAGCAGCGCCAGCATGGCGATCGCATAACTGCCGCGGGTCGCCAAGTCGACCGAATCGTAACCGATACCCATTACCTCCGGGATATGCCAACCGATGGCGCCAACCAGTAGTCCCGCCAGCGGCATTCGCCACCAGATGGGCAGGTCACGGCTGTGGTGCGCGACGAGTTTGACCGCCTGGATGAACAGCGCGGATGCCACACCGGCGGTAATACCCAGCACCAGGACGATCGCCAACTCGTGCAGCGGCCCCATGTGCATATCCGGCCAGGCGAATGCCGACTGGCTGCCCAGCACCACACGCGACAGCGTGGTTGCGCTGACGGCGGCGAGTATCACCGGAATAAAGCTGGCGACGCTGTACTCCATCATCACAACCTCGAGAGCGAACACCACGCCGGCCAGCGGGGTATTGAACGAGGCCGCAATCCCTGCAGCCGTCCCGCAGCCGACCAGTGCCCGCACCACGTTGTGCGGTAGCGACAGATGCTGCCCGAGCAGACTGCCGGATGCAGCACCGAGGAAGATATGCGGTCCTTCACGACCGACCGAATGTCCCCCGATGATCGCCAGCGCTGCACCGAAGAACTGCAACAGGAAGGCACGCCAGGTACATTCACCCTGGTGATAAGCCATGCGTTCCATCACCCGGGCAACGCCGAGCATGTGCACACCTTTGGCAAACCATCGGAATAATGCGGCGAGAAGCAACGCGGCCAGCACGGGCAGCAACACGCGCGCCCAGCCGGGAAGCGCCTCGAAGTTTTCCGGACCATCCCCGGGCAGAATGCCGTCCTGTGCGCCTTCGACAAACAGACGGAACAACACGATGACGCCACCGGCGAGCAGACCGGTCAGCAGTCCGAGTGTCGCCAAAGGCAACAAGGCATCCGGTCGCGCCAAGCGGATCCGCGACTCATCGAGCCACGCAGACCAGGCCTCGCGGATCTCCTTCAACACCCCTGCACCCATGACCCCGCTACCTGTTGCGCCTGCGCTGGCATTCCATGAAAGGTCGACTTTAACTGGAACTGGTGCAAATCCAGGCTTCGCCTCTTCAAGCTGGGCCACGCTGAAGTTCGGTGCCAGGCGGCAGCAACTCTCCGACACCGGCCACGATCAACGAGAGTATCGCGAAATCGAAGACATTGCCGGCCTTGAACTCCGCAATGATCTGTTCGTGGCGATCCAACATCGGCCGACTCCGACGCACCCAATGCTCGAGGATACCGCGTGGGCTGCGCTCCTTCTGCCGCGAACGCAGGATCTCGGCGGTGAGGTCGCGACGGTGGCGGTTGAGCGCCGCCTGCAGCTTGGTGCGCGCCAACAGATGCCAGTGCGTCTGCACTGACAGTGCCGCAATCTGGCGCCGGATCCAGTCCAGGTCGAGATTGTGGTTCAAGGCCGAATACACCCAGGCGGTCGACACGGCATCCAGACCGGTCGAGTGCGCCACTTCAACGATGTCGAGAGCCGCCGACATCGGCACCAGACCGGCGACCCTCTGCGCCAGGTCCCGTGGCACACCGCCGCCGGTCAGATGGCGCACCCTGCGCTCGAACTCCGCCTTGTCCTGTGCGGCCAACGGCCGTGGCATCGCCTCCCACAACTCAGTCACACCCGCGTGAAAGCGCGTCTTCAGCACCCCCATGTCGAGACAGTCCTTGTAGTTGCGCAGCACCGAGGTCAATGCCTGCTCCAGGAACTCGGCGACACTGGCGAACATCTCCAGCTGCAACGCGGCCGGGACCTTGTTGTCCAGCGCCGCGATCTGGCGCCACACACTGTCGGTCTCAAAAATCGCGCTTGCCACAAGATAGCCACGCGCCACACCCGCGATATCCGAGCCCACCTCTTCGCGCACCCGGAACCCGATCCCGGGACCGACATGATTGGCGATTTCTCCGCCGATCAGCGTGGCGATGATCTCGCGCCGCAGACGGTGTCGAGCGATCTCGTCCGCATAGCGCTCACCCAGCCTCTCGGGAAAATACGCAATCAGACGATCGAGCACGAAGGGGTCATCAGGGATATCCGATGCAACGATCGATTCAAAATAGCTCATCTTGCTGTAGGCGAGCAGCACGGCGACTTCGGGCTTGCTGAGGCCCTGCCCCAACGCCAGCCGTTCGGTCAGTGCCTTTTTGTCCGGGAGTCCCTCCAGCCTGCGGTTGAGGCGGCCGCTCTGTTCCAGCAGATCCATGAAGCGCGCCTGTTCGTACAGCCGCTGTGCTCCGCCTGTGGTCACCAGGCTGATCGCCAGGGTCTGCGCATAATTGTCGCCCAGTACCAGTCGGGCCACATCGTCGGTCATGTCGGACAGCAGCAGATTGCGCTGCTTGGTCGTCAGGTCGCCGCCGGCAACCAGCTTGTCGAGAAGTATCTTGATGTTGACCTCGTGATCCGAACAATCCACACCGGCAGAGTTGTCGATCGCATCGGTGTAGATGTGCCCGCCACGCAGCGCAAACTCGACACGGGCGAGTTGGGTGAACCCGAGGTTGCCACCCTCGCCGACGACGCGGCAACGCAGTTCCGTGGCGTCCACGCGAAGGCCGTCGTTGGCCTTGTCGCGCGCCTGCTCGTGTGTCTCCGTCGACGCCTTCACATAGGTGCCGATGCCGCCATTCCATAACAGATCGACAGGTGCGGTCAGCATTGCTCGAATCATGTCATTCGGCGCCACACGATCGGACTTCAGTCCAAGCATCGCCTTGACCTCGGGACTCACATCAATCGACTTGGCCTCGCGGGCATAGACGCCGCCGCCGGGCGAGATCAGGCGCGAGTCGTAGTCGGACCAGGAGGAACGCGGCAGGCCGAACAATCTCGCCCGCTCCTCGAACGAGGTCGCGGCATCCGGTGTGGGATCAAGAAAGATATGCTGATGGTTGAAAGCACCGAGCAGACGGATGCCCGACGACAACAACATCCCATTGCCGAACACGTCACCGGCCATATCGCCGATGCCCATGACCGCAAACTCGGTGGACTGGGTATCGATGCCGAGTTCACGAAAATGCCGCTTGACCGATTCCCAGGCACCGCGCGCGGTGATCCCCATCGCCTTGTGGTCGTACCCCGCCGAGCCGCCTGAGGCGAACGCGTCACCGAGCCAGAATCCATATTCGACAGACACCTGGTTGGCGATGTCGGAGAAGGTCGCCGTTCCCTTGTCAGCCGCAATCACCAGGTAGGGATCGTCTGCATCGTGCCGGACCACACCCGGCGGCGGCACCACTGAGCTACCGTCCAGGTTATCGGTAAGATCGAGCATGCCCCGCAGCAGCGTCTTGTAGCAGGCAATGCCCTTCTCCATCCGCTGTTCCCGGTTGTCGGCATTGGCGGCCTTTCTGACCACGAAGCCGCCCTTGGAGCCAACCGGCACGATGACGGTGTTCTTTATCATCTGCGCCTTCATGAGCCCCAACACCTCGGTACGGTAGTCCTCCATGCGGTCGGACCAGCGCAGACCACCGCGGGCCACTCGTCCACCACGCAGATGCACGCCCTCCATCTGCGCGGAAAACACGAAAATTTCGAACATCGGCCGTGGCAACGGCATACCGTCGACCTGACTCGGATCGATCTTGAACGACAGATAGCTGCGCGGTATGCCGTCCACCTCTTCCCGGTAGAAGTTCGTGCGCAGCGTGGACCGGATCAGGTTGAGGAAAAGCCGCAGGATACGGTCTTCATCCAGGCTCGACACCCCCTCGAGCAGCGACTCGAACTCGGCATTGGACCGCTCCACGGCATCACCGGCCGGATCTTCGCCGGGGCGGAAGCGCAGCCGAAACAGCCGATGCAGGACACGGACCACCTGCGGGTGGCGGTTAAGCACCCCAATGACATAGGCCTGTGTATAGGGGGCCTTGATCTGGTGAAGGTAGCGGCTGTAGGCCCGGAACAGCATGGCCTCCTTCCACGCCAATTCGGCGCGCAGCACAAGACCGTTGAATCCGTCGTCGTCGATCTCCCCGTCCCAGGCCCTGACAAAGGTGTCGACAAACAGCTGCCGGGTCGCAGCAGTGACCTCACCGGCGCCGGCGGAGCGCCGTGTCGCGAAATCGTGGATCCACACCTCCCCTGCCGCGTGTCGGATCCGATATGGGCGTTCGCCGAACACGCTCAACCCCATGTGTTCCAGCACCGGGATAACCTGCGACAGCGAAACTGCCTGCCCCGGCGAATAGAGACGCACGTGGATGTGTTCAGTCCTTTCGATCATCGGATGATAAAGGTGAACGACCAGATCCCCGTGCTCGCGTGCGTGCTCGATGCGCTGGATGTCCCCGACGGCGATTCGTGGGTGGTAGTCCTCGCGGTAGCCACCGGGAAAAGCCGCTGCGTATTCGTGCAGATAGCGTGCCGCCAGGGCCTCTTCCACTTGGCTGAACAATGCGGTGCGCAGACCGTCCTGCCAGGTGACCGAGGCCTCCACGACGCGGCTCTCGAGTTCCTCGAGCTCGTAAACGGGCGCTGAGCCCGTTGGGATGCGCACCACGAAATGGATCCTCGCCAGGATGGACTCCGAGAACTGTGTCTCGAACACGACATCGGTACCGCCCAACGCCTCGACCAGGATTGCCTGGATGGCAATGCGCACCTCGCGGCTGTAGCGTTCGCGCGGCAGGTACACGAGGCAGGTGAAGAAACGGCGGAACGGGTCCGGCACGACGAACAGGCGGGTACGCTGGCGTTCCTGCAGACCGAGCACGCCCAGGGTGGTCGACAACAGGTCGTCGACCCCGATCTGGAACAGGGTATCGCGCGGGAAATTGTCCAGTATGTTTGCGACGACACGACCGGAGTGGCTGTTCGGCGACAGCTGGGCGCGCGCAAATACCGCCTCGATCTTCCGCCGCAGCAGCGGGATCTGGCGCGGCGGCATGCTGTATGCGCCGGAAGCAAACAGACCGATCAGGCAATGCAGCCCGACGACCACACCCTCCCCATCGCGCCGTTTGATCGCTACACAATCCAGGTATGCCGGCCTATGGACGCTCGAGCGTGCATTGGCCTTGGTAATCAGCAGATCGAAACTGAAGCCCGGCAGATCGACCCCGACGCCAGACACCCAGCTCTCGGCGCGTTCGCGCGCCTCCGAACCACCACGCAGCACGCCCAGCCCCGAACCCTCGACGAAATGCAGCGCTGCACCGTCCACCCCATCCAGTTCGAACTGGCAGGACGCGATAAACAGGAAATGATCGTTGATCATCCAATTGAGAAAGGCGCGCGCCTCGGCAGTATCCGGGCAGCTGTCGTCAGGCGTGCCGCGTGTACCAAGTTCCTGCTCGATCTTCTCCGCCAGCAGCTTCATCTTCAACCAGTCCGAGGTCGCCATCGATACGTCGCCGATGACGCCAGTCACCAACTGCTGCAGTTCTGGCAGGGCCTCATGCGGCTGGCGCTCGACGTGCAGCTGGATGACGGCCTCGAACGAACTGAGTTCGACGGCCGACTTGGCTTCCTGCAGCGCCTTCAACCTTCCGTTGCTGTCACGCGAGACTCCAAACACGGGGTGGATGGTGAGCTTGATCGCAAGCCCGCGCTGATTCAGCGCCGCAGAGATGGAATCCACCAGAAACGGCATATCCTGCGCAACCACCTCGACAATCGTGTCGCGACTGCGCCAGCCATGCTCCTCCTGATCCGGGTTGTAGACGCGGACCTTCGCCTCACCCGGACGCCGCTCGCGCATCAGCCTCCAGTGTGCGATCAGCGCACCGACCAGATCCTGTGGGTCGTGTTCCTCGAGATCCGCTGGCGAGATATGACGATAGTAGGCATCCAGCAACTGCTCGACCTGCGCAGCGTCGAACCTGCCGGCACCGTCGGGTGGATTGGCCGCCAGCAGCTTGCCCAGTTTCGTGATCAGCCGGTCACCCTTATGTTTCGACATCTTGCCCTCAAATGCATGTCACTGCCCTTGACGACACAGGTCGTACGGCACATGGAGTGCATTGGTTTTCTCTGGTATCGGTAAGGGTAGTAAAGACTGCACGTCACAGCAGGCATTGCGCCGCCGGCAGGCGGATCAGTCGGCGAGAACGGTGCGGTTGCGCCCCAGCCGCTTGGCACGGTAGAGAGCCTTGTCACAGCGGCCGATGAACTCCTCGATCGGTTCGCCAACGCGGTAGCACGCAACGCCGACCGAAACCGTCACCGCACCGAGGGACTCTTTGGAGCCACTGCGGCGCAGGCGCACCATCTCGAGCGTGCCACGGATATTCTCCGCCACGGTGAACGCATTGGTGATTCGGGTGCCGGGCAGGAGAATGGCGAACTCCTCACCGCCATATCGGGCGAGGAAGTCGCTGCGGCGCGTCAGCTTGCTGATCTGTTTCGAGAACTCGCTCAGGACCTTGTCGCCGACCATATGGCCGTGGCTGTCATTGATTCGCTTGAAGTGGTCGATATCCAGCAGAAGCATACAGAAGCCATCGTCCAGGCCGTCCACCTGGGCAATCAGTTCGTTCAGCCGGCGGTCGAATGCGCGCCGATTGTGCAGCCCGGTGAGGCTGTCGATTGCGGCCTCGCGCCGGGCGTTGGACAGCTCCTGCTTCAGCTTGCTCATCTCCTCCGCGGTCGACGTCAGCTCCGTCTCGAACTGCTGCGAAAAAGTGACGAACTGCCGTGTCTCAGCCAGGATCGCCGACGCGGCGGCCAGTACCTCGCTCGGCCTCTGGGTCTCGGCCAGGCGGTCGATATGCCTGACCACGGCCTCGTTGGTCAGCGCGGTCTTGCCCGCGACGTCCACCAGGGCACCGATGACCTGGGCAACCATCCCAACCAGCTCCTTGCGGATATCCTCGATCAGGGTCTCGCCGGCCACACTGAAAAAGCGCTGGAAAAGGGCGATGGCGTCGTCCCTGTCCAGCGCCCCATGCTGTTTCAGCAGTTCGTCGACCTCCTTGTTGAGGCGCACGTTCTTGCCGGCGATGTAGTTGTAGAAAAGCGTGTAATAGAGCGGCGCCGGGGCGACACTGAGCTTGCCCAGCAGGGACAATGCCTGGCGCAGGTGCTCGGCCGCCTGTTCGGCCGAATCCACGTCGAACATCAACGAAGATGGATCCTCCTTAACGAGCTTCTCCGCGCTCAAGTCACTCACCCCGTTTCGATACCTTGAAAATGATTGCTGCTCACCCACCCCCCAGTTTCCGGCAATGGTCGGAACCGCGGTCCTCACGCTCAAATGGATAGCGGCAAGCTTGGAAAAAAATAAACACGACCGTCGCCGGCGATATATTTTCCAATCTGGGTCAGAATCAGAAAGTCCAGGAACCCGGACGGATACCAGTTGCGCTGGATCAACGAATGGTAGCCCCGAATGCTGAATACACTCGAAAAACTGACCCCGTCAACCTTCCCGCAGATCCATCGCGGCCAATTGCAGACGCTCCAGGTCAACCTCGGTTACCGCTGCAACCAGCAGTGCCTGCATTGTCATGTGGCGGCCGGGCCGAATCGCCCGGAAACCCTGTCCGCCGGGATCGCCGACCTGGTTATCGAGACCCTGCATACACGGCGGTTTCCAACCCTCGATCTGACCGGCGGCGCACCGGAACTGAATGCGCAGTTCAGGCGCCTGGTGACCGCCGCGCGCGCACTGGGCGTCAAGGTCATCGATCGCTGCAACCTGACAGTCCTGCAGGAACCGGGACAGGAAGACCTGGGGGAATTTCTCGCAGCCAACACGGTGGAAGTCGTCGCCTCGCTGCCCTGTTACCTCGAGGACAACGTCAATCGCCAGCGCGGCAAGGGGGTGTTCGATCGCAGCATCGCCGCACTCCGATCGCTCAATGCACTGGGCTACGGCGATCCCGCCGGAGAGCTCCCTCTCAATCTTGTCTACAACCCGCAGGGGCCAGCGCTGCCGCCGCCGCAATCCAGCCTGGAAAGCGACTACCGCAGGGTCCTCAGGGAAGATCACGGGGTCCATTTCAATCAGTTGCTGGCGCTGGCCAACCTGCCGATCCAGCGTTTCGGCAGCACCCTGCTGTCACACGGCCAGTTCGATGACTATGTCAGCCTGCTCAAGCAGGCACACTGCCACGAAAACCTCGATCAGGTGATGTGCCGTTCGCTGCTATCGGTCGACTGGCAGGGGTACCTCTACGACTGTGACTTCAACCAGATGCTGGGCCTGGGCCTGCGGCTGGCCGGTGCGACACGCCCGCATCTGCGCGACCTGCCCCGACTCACCCTGGCGGGCAACCCTATCGCGGTCGCGGATCACTGCTACGGCTGCACGGCCGGACAGGGGTCGAGTTGCGGCGGGGCACTGCAGAATGCGGGCTGACCCACGGCTCTCGATCATCATTCCGACCCGCGACGAGGCATCGTGCATTGCACGGCTGCTGGGCGATCTTGCGCCGCTGCGCGCCATGGGGCACGAATTGATCCTGGTCGACGGCGGCAGCGCCGACGACACTGCCGGCATCGCCGCACCATTGGTCGATCGCGTGATACACGCTGAACGCGGACGGGCCGTGCAGATGAACGCCGGCGCACGCCTTGCGACCGGCGACATCCTGTGGTTCCTGCACGCGGACACACGGGTCCCACCGGGTGCCGCGCAACGACTGATCGACAGCTGCATCGACGGCGGCAGCGTCTGGGGCCGATTCGACCTTCACCTTTCCGGGACAAGACCAATCCTGCGGGTCGTTTCCGCAATGATGAATCTGCGCTCACGACTGACCGGTGTGGCAACCGGCGACCAGGGTATCTTCGTCGTGCGCGAACAGTTCGTGTCTGCCGGCGGCTTTCCGGCGATCCCTTTGATGGAGGACATTGCCTTGAGCAAGGTGCTGCGTCGCGTTGCCAGGCCGGCCTGTATTCGTCAGCCCCGGCTGCAGACCTCGAGCCGGCGCTGGGAGAGGCACGGCGTCATGCGGACAATCGCGCTGATGTGGCGCCTGCGTCTCGCCTACGCCCTCGGTGTGCCGCCGCACGAGCTCGCCAGGCACTACCAATGACAGCACCGAAACCGGGGCGACATCTGCTGATATTCGCCCGCGATGCCGCGCAGGGACCGGTGAAGACCCGTCTGGTCCCCGCAGTCGGCGCCGCGGGCGCCGCCGCGGTGTACCAACGCATGCTGCGCGACACCCTGGCCACGGCCAGCGCGGTGCCGGCGCAGACCCACACCCTGTGGAGCGACCGCCCGGCACCATCGGCGCCACTGCGTGCGCTCACCGGGCGTTTCGCGATGCCGATCAGGATTCAGTCGGGGCCCGACCTTGGCGCGCGCATGTACGGCGCCCTTGCAGCCACCCTGGGCACCGCCGATTTTGCAGTACTGATCGGCAGCGACTGCCCGGAGTACGACGTGCCTTATATCGAGTCGGCATTCGCGGCACTCAACACCCACGACGCCGTGTTGGGACCGGCTGCCGACGGCGGCTATGTGTTGATCGGCGTCCGCCGTGCGGTACCGGCAATTTTCGACGGCGTGGCGTGGGGCACGGACCAGGTCCTGCAGGCTACCCGCCGACGTCTCCGCGCCCTTGGCTGGACATGGCAGGAACTGCCAACTCTTCAGGATGTCGACGAGGCCTGCGACCTGAGGCATTTCCCGCGCCTCGCCACGCTGGCCGACGCGAGCCGGCGCGGGCAACCCGGCTGATTCCCGGCCTTGGACCCACCGTTTGCGGGTTAAGATGCGGCGCATGCCGCAGGTTCCGTCAACACCACTGCACAACCCAAGGACTCTGTCTTGAACTGGATCGATCGCCAACCCACCGGCCTTTTCCTCATCGCCGCACTGACCCTCGGTCTCGCCCCCTTCGTGCCTGAACCGCATGTGTGGGAAAAACTCAAAATGCTGGCATCAGGAGACCTCACGCGACCGCTCGATATCTTCGACCTGCTGCTGCACGCCGCCCCCTGGGCGCTGCTCGCGCTGAAACTGCAGCGCCGACGCGGACAGACCGGAAACGCCGGGTGAGCGGTCGTCGGTCCCTGTTGTTCGTGTACAACGCCGACAGCGGGATGTTCAATACACTGGCGGATATCGGCCACAAGCTGTTTTCGCCACAGACCTACGAATGTGCCCTGTGCGCACTGACCCACGGCTATTTTCGTGAGCGAACCCAGTGGCGCGACTTCGTGGCATCACTGGACTGCGACTGTCGTTTTTTGCACCGCGATCAGTTCGCCGCCCTCTACCCGCAGGAATCCACACCGCTGCCGGCCGTGTTCACGCTGAACGGGGGTCTGCCCACATGCTGCGCCGATGCCGACAGCATTGCCGCCTGTACCGACCTGCCGGCCCTGCAACAGCTGCTGCGGGAGCGCTGCTGCCGGCTCGGTGAGGGGGCACGGCACCGGCCGGGACATGATTCGCTGGCGTCCACCTGACTTCATTTCTTAAATTAAGAAAAAATTTTAATTTATTGTTTTAAAAGTTTTTCCCTAAACTTAATCCTGTTTCGAGATGCGGCGACGTGCTGCGTTCAGGGTCCAGGTGTCGACGATTCACGGACCACGGCCGCCCCCTGCCGCCCTCCGCGGGAACCGCATGGCGCCACCGGCGCCGCGGTGGCGTTACACTGGCCGTCACCGCACCCAGCCGTGATCGAGACATGGCACAGACCGCAAACCACAACAAGGAATTCGTGCCGTGAGTACGCGACAGCTACCCAGTGTTGAATTGATCCAGGGCACCCCGCCGGTACCGCCGTTGGCAGCGAGGCGCAACCCGCGATTCAAGGTGTTCTTCGGTGTCCTGGTGGTGGCACTGGCTGTCGGCCTGGCCATCGTCTACGGACGTTCACCGGTATACCGCGCGGTCGCCTCGGTGCTGACGGTCAAGCCCAAGGCGGTCGACGCGCGCAGCGCCGAGGCCGATACCGAGCATGTCGTGATCCAGGGACGCCTGCTGATGGGTGAAGACCTGCTCGGCCGGCTGTCACGGCGCCTGGCCGCCGAAGGCGACGATATCTCCGGCATGGACCAGCTTCGCGGTCTGCTGGCGGTGGTGCCTGTGCCCGAGACCAACCTCCTCGAATTGCGCGCCGAAGGCGAGGATCCCGAGCGACTGCAGCGGCTGGTCAATCGCTGGGCCGAGTCCTACGAGGAATTCCGCGCCGAGGAGATCGAGGCCGCGACCGGCCGCACCACTGCCGAACTGGAAGATCAGCAACTGCAACTGCAGACCCGCATTGATGCGGCGCGCGCCGAACTGCAGGCGTTTCGCGAGGCCAACGATATCGTCAGCCTGGAGCGGGGCGAGAACAGCAGCCTCGCCAAGCTCAAGGGGCTGAACGATTCGCTGAACAAGGCACAGGAGTCCCTTATCGCCGCACGCGCGCGCAAGACGGCAGTCGACGAGGCGATCGCGCGCGGCGAAACCGTGGTCCCGAACGAGCAGAAGGCGGAGATCGCCAAACTGCAGCTCGGCGTGCAGCGTGGACGGGTCCGACTGGCCGAGCTGCGGCAACGCTATACACAGGTCTATATCGATCGCGACCCGGTGCTCAAGAGTCTGCCCGGCGAACTGCGTTTGATGGAAGACGAACTCGCGCATGCGATGCGGCTCGCACGCACGACAGTCAGCGACGAGGCGCAGCAGGAAGTCGAGGCAGCACGCGTGTCCGTGGCGGCGCTGGAGCAGCAGCTTGCCGAGCACCAACGCAATGTGCAGCTGTTCAACGACCGGTTCAAGGAATTCAAGGCACTGGAGGAAAATCTCGCCCGGCTCGATACGCTGCACGCCGACAACCAGCAGCGGCTGGCGCAGATCCAGGTCAGCAACTTCAAGAAGTACCCCCCGATCCAGGTCGTCGAGTGGGCGCGTGTCCCGGTACGTCCGATCTATCCGGATTACGAACGTGACCTGCTGATTGCCATTGCCGCCGCGCTTGGACTGGCGTTGTTCGTGACATGGCTGGTGGAATACCTCTCCGGGCAGGCCACACCGCCACCCGGCACGCCTTATCTCGGGGTGCGCATTCACCCCGGCGATCAGCTGGCCGGCCCCGAAGCCGGCGACCGGCGACTGATCGATCACCCGGAAAGGGCGCGCGACGCGCTGGCAGCGCCGGCATCGAACCTGCCGGTACTGCCGCGTGAACTCGCGGCAGCTGAGGTCGAAGCCCTGATGGGGGCACTCGAACCTTCAACCGCCGCCTATTCAACGCTGTTACTTTCCGGGGTATCCCCCTATGAATTGCCGTTGCTGCACGCCGGGTGCTTCGACCGTGACCGGGGGCAGATCAGTGTCCCGGGCGCAGGACGTCGCGAGATCGTGATCGGCACCAGGGCCTGGCAGCGTCTGCAGCCGATTCTTGGCGACCTGGACGGTACACGCATGAGTCAGCCGGTCGCTGAAATCGACGGCCGCCTGCGCGCCGGCGCCCGGGATGCACGACTGGCAGACCCCGGGAACATCAATGCCCTCGCACTGTGGCATAGCTATGTGGTGTTTCTGATTCGCCAGGGCATCGATGCGCCGGCATTGGCCCAACGGGTGGGTGCTGTACCACCCGAGGTCCTGAACGCCCTGATGCACTATGCGCCGCCGGGCGGCAGCCGCCCTCCGGGCAGTATCGAATTCACGTATCCCGCACTGTGAGCCGCGAAGACAACCGCCGCGGCATGGCGTCCCGCACCGCATCGGGTTGGCCCCAGAACGGCCCGCACCAGGCGGCCGCCGAAAACGCCATCCGCACAGGAGACCTGCAGGCCTTGATGACATCAACCGAGACAACGGCGGAATCCCCCCCGAGACAATCCTTCGGCCTGATATTCGGCCTGTTGGTACTGTTGATCTTCGTCGAGACAATGACGGTGTTCGCCGTCCTGGCGTCGCAACGAATGACCACCGAGAAGGCGCTGCAGCAATACACCAACGAGTTGCTAAAGGACGTGGTCGACGAGACGCGCGAAAACGCAGCCAGTTACCTGCGCCAGGCTCAGGACAGCGTCCTGCTGACCGCGGGTGTCATGGAGGCCGGCCTTGTTTCGGTGGATGAACCCGAAACGCTCGAACGCTACTTTCTCGAGCAGTTGCGGATCATTCCGCAGATCGATGCCCTGTACTTCGGTGACGTCACGGGGCGTTTCGTGTTCAGCAAACGTAGTGGCGACTCACCCGGGAGTCCCTACCTGAGCAAAATCATCCGGCCATCCCTCACGCCGGAGCAACGCGTGACCCTGATCCGTCGCGGCCACGATCTCGACGAAACCTCGCGGCGCAACGATCCGGACGACACCTTCGACCCGCGCCTGCGTCCCTGGTTCAACATGGCGCGTGGCGAGAAACGCGAGATCTGGACAGATCCTTACATCTTCTACACTTCACAGCGCCCCGGCCTCACGGTGGCGGCAGCAATACGTGATGCAGACGCCAGGGTTCTCGGGGTCGTCGGCGCAGATATCGAGTTGTCCGCACTCACGGACTTTCTGCGCCGGCAACGCATCGGCGCCACCGGCGCCGCTTTCATCGTCCACAGCAACGGCGACGTGCTGGCACACCCCGATCCCACCGGCCTGGCGCAACGCGATGAGTCTGGGACAGTACGCCTCAAGCGGCTCGCCGATCTCGACCGCGTGACCGCCCTCGCCGGTGCCCGTCTGGAGGCACGCCATCCCGATCTCAGTGCATTGCAACACACCTATCACGACCGATTCATGGTCGGTGAAGAGCGCTATCTCAGCATGTTCATGCCGCTGCTGTCGCAAGGCGACCAACAATGGGTGATGGGGGTCTATGCGCTGGAAGACGAACTGGCGCAACGTATCCGCAACGCCCAGCGCGAAAGCATCTTCCTCGGCGTCGCCGTCAGCTTGCTGGTGATAACGGCCGCCGCTCTTGTCGGCCTCATCGCACTGCGTCCTGTGCGGGCGCGAAAACGCTGACGCGCGACGGAGGACCTGTTGTACAGCCGGTCACCCGCGCTCCCGGGAAATAAAGCTACTCGTCACGTTTGAGCAATGACTCCAGTCCCTCGAACGGTCGATGGGTCACCTGTTTCGAGTTTTCACCGGCATCGGATTTGCCGCCGCGCGCCATGTGTTCTTCGTATCGCTGGTGTTCGTTGTCATGACAATAAAGACACAGCAACTCCCAGTTGCTGCCATCGGCCGGGTTGTTGTCGTGGTTGTGGTCACGATGATGCACCGTCAGTTCACGCACATTCGCGTGGGTGAAACTGCGCCCGCAACGCCCGCACACCCAGGGATAGAGCTTCAGCGCCCGCTCCCGGTAACCCTTCTCGCGCTCGTCCCGGGCGCGCCTTGCATCGGCCACGACACGATCCAGCCTGCTGTTCTGCGGCCCACCCGGTGGTTTTTGTATCGACATCGCGCTGCACTCCCGTCACCTGACCCGGAGGTTCGACGCAAAACCTCGCGTCATTGAAGCCGGCCGACGCCTGGGGTCGGCCGGCCACGCAGACTGGCTCAGTGGCCAACCTGAATATTAGCCTTGGCCAGCAAGGCGTCCACCTCGGCCTCGGCAGCCAGCCAATCCTCACGTTCATCGCTCAGAAAGCCCTGTGATTCGCCCCGCAGGTAGGCTGCCTCGGCGACCATCTGGTGACGATCCGCCACGGTGATTTGTCGTGTGGCGCGCTTGGCTGGTGCTGCCGCGCTGGCAACCGCCGCAGTCTTTGTGGGCTTTTTCGCCGGCGTCGTCTTTCCGGTCGCCCGCTTTGCCACGGCTTTCTTCGTCGCGACCTTCTTGGCGACCGGCTGCTTCTTGGTGCTGGCCTTTTTCGACGCGGCCTTCCGGGGCGTGACTTGCTCCTTCACCGATGTCGGTGCAGCTGACTTGGTGGTGGTTTTCTTGGTGGTCTTGGCCATGGGTACCCTCGTAATGCTTGTGAACCCGGATGTGCCCGACGCGGCGCATCGGGTAATACTCGAACCTGCCTGGAACGAGATGCGTAATTTACGCATTTTCAGCCGGGTTGGAAGGGCTCACGCGCGATTTGTGGCCCGTCAACCAGTCCGGCGGACACCCCGGAGCCGGCTGGAAGTCTCTTCAGGAGGGCAGCAATCCGATGTCTTCCAGCTGCGGAAGCGCCTGTTGCGAAACACCCTGCAGCTCACCGCACATCCCCAGCATGTTCGTGGTGATGCGCTCCAGCTGCGCCTCGCGCTTCTTCCATAGCCGCAGCATCGCGCTCTTTTCTTTTTCGAGGTCGTCACGCATCTGCTGGTAGGCATCGACGACCGCCCGCACCTTCTGTGCAAACTGGGCGCTGGTGATATAGCTGTACAGGGCCTCCATCGACTCGCCCTTGCCGGCCGCTATGGCTTTCTGTCGCTGTGACTCGATCAGCACAGTGCGCAGCGCCTCGGCCAGCGCCTTGACCAGATCGGGCCTGACCAGCCAGACCCCCTCGTGCATGACCATCGGCTGGTCGATACCTGCCGGAAATGCCGTGCTGACCAGGACTGCAAGTTCGCCGCCCGCCGACTGCTGGTCGTCCTTCAGCTTTGCCACCCAGGCGTTCGACCAGTTTTCCGCGCGTTTGCTTTCCCACACGATCCGACCGCAGGCGGTGCCCGACCGCAGCCGCACGGTCTGAATCACATCGGCACCACGCGCGCCTTTTTTCACCGGCTCGATCGCGTCGTAGGGAAACGCCATGGCCAGTAGCCCCTCGATCTCCAGCTCGAGCACCTCGCCCTGCAGTTGCTGCGAACCTTGTTCCAGTTTGCGCTTGAGGTCTTCGTTGGCCTTCTGCGCATCATCGATCTTCTTCCGCCACTCAGCCTCTCGCAGGCGATACGCCTCGGCTTCGGCCGCCTTGATGCGCTGACTCTCGGCGTCCACCTTGCGCTGCACTTCCAGCGTCAACTCGCGCTGCTGCTCCTCCAGCGCCGCCTTCTCGGTGCGCAATGCCAGTTCCGTCTCGCGGTAAGCGGCAAGTTTTCTTTCCTTCAGCATGAGTTCGTTCTGCAGCGCCTGGGCCCGCTCGGCACTGTCACGGCGCGCCTCCTCTACCGCACGCTGTGCGCTCGCCTCGAGTTGCGCCCTGATCCTGGCCTGGTCCGCAGCCCCTTGCGCCAGCTGCTCCTGCAATCGTGCAATCTGCTCGCCGAACCGCCGTGACGCCGCGCGGTCGGCATCCGCCACCAGGGTCTCGCGCAGTTGTCGACGTTCGCCTTCGAGCATCGTCTCGTATTCGGATTCATAGCGTTCGATCAATTGGTGGGCAATGGCATCCTGCAGCATGAATTCCCCGCCGCAATGCGGACAGGCCACCGTGTCGAAGGCGTCGACGATGATCTTCTTTGTCACGCTGGAACCCTCCTGTCACTGCGGTTCATTCAGGCCGCTGCCGGTACACCTCGTCAAACAGGTCTTCGAGCAACGGATGGTGACCGCGCAGCCCGTCAATGACCTGTTTCGCCCAATCGAAGTAGGCCTGGCGTCGATCGGTGTCCCAACCGGCAGGGGGATTCATGGCAACATCGCGCAAATTGCAGATCTTGTCCGCCAGCTTTACCGCCCGCGCCTGGTGCGACAGGTTCGGCGCCTTGTCGATCTGCGCCTGCTTGCACGCAGAACGGCCGAGCGCCTTGTCATCTGTTACCTCATCGACGATCGTGCGGATCACTGTTCCGAATACCGCCTGCACTTCTTCACTGGTGGTCTGCGTATCTTCGATGGTGTCGTGCAATACCGCCGCCACCAGCGTAGCCAGATCCGTCACACCACCTTCGTGCACCAACAGGTCCATCAGTGCAACCGGATGGTTGATGTAAGGCGAAGCAGCCTCATCCTTGCGGCGTTGGTCCTTGTGCTTGTTGGCGGCGAACGCGATCGCTCTCACCAACAGCGACAGATCGTCATCGTTCACGCTTTCCTCCCTGGCACCCCGGGCGGGTGCAACTCGCCTGTCGGCGATTAAACTGCGTTCGACCAACAATTTCAAAATATCGCCACAGCCACATAAAGAATGACTGCTCAGACGCCTCGAACCCTCTCCAAATCACAGGTCCTCGCCTCGCGGCAATGCCAGCGTAGACTCTGGCTGGAGGTCAATCACCCGGAACTGCGTGACCTCGACAACGCCATGCTACAACGACTGCGAGAGGGACGCCGTCTCGAAGCGATTACACATGAGCTGTATCCCGGCGGTGTCCTGATTGACCGCAACACCCCCCTGCAAGAGGCCCTGCAGAAAACCGCCATCCATCTGCAACAGACGCCGCGCACGCCCCTGTTCGAGGCGACGTTCAGCGCACATCAGGTGCTGGTGCGCGCCGACGTGATCACCCAGACCCATGGCGAAAGAATCCTCACCGAGATCAAATCGTCGACCCGGGTCAAGCCGTATCACCTGATCGACTGCGCAATCCAGCACTGGGTGATCGATGCCGCCGGCCACCCGGTCAGCAGGGTCCTGCTCGCGCACATCGACCGCCGCTTCAACTACCGTGGCGACGACTACGCAGGACTGCTGCGCCACGCCGATGTCACCGAACCAGTCGCCGCGCTGCTACCACAGGTGCCGCGGTGGGTGGAGGCCGGCCTCGACACGCTGGGAAACAGCACCGAGCCCGCAATCAGCGTCGGCCCCCACTGTACCGATCCGCTGGCCTGCCCGTTCCGTCGCCATTGCGAGCCACATGGCACCGATTACCCGCTCAGCCTGTTGCCGGGCGGCGGCCGCATCATCACCCAGTTGCGGGCCGAAGGGATCGACGACATACGTGACATCCCGGAAGGTCGACTGCATAAAGCCCTGCACCTGCGTGTCAGAGCAGCCACAATCAGCGGCAACCCTTTCGTCGGCACGGCGATCGGCGACGCACTGCAGGCATCGCCCTATCCACGGTACTACCTGGATTTCGAGACTATCCAGTCTGCCGTACCGCGATGGCCGGACACTCACCCCTACGAACAGCTGCCGTTCCAGTGGTCGTGTCACATCGAGCCGGCAGAGGGCGAACTCGAACACGCGCAGTTTCTTGACTCCAGTGGTGAGTCACCGATGCGGGCCTGTGCA
This sequence comes from Chromatiaceae bacterium, assembly GCA_024235315.1. Taxonomy (GTDB): domain Bacteria; phylum Pseudomonadota; class Gammaproteobacteria; order Chromatiales; family Chromatiaceae; genus Thiosocius. The sequence goes on from JACKMP010000002.1 coordinate 75,643, forward strand.
CAATCGCTGCTCGACGCCCTGGGCACTGCCGGCCCGGTGTTCACCTACAGCCCGTTCGAAAAGACCGTGATCCATCGACTGGCGGCGCGGTTTCCCGATCTCGCCCCGCGGATGGACTCACTGGCAGAGCGCCTCTACGATCTGCTGCCACTGATCAGGGCGCACTATTACCACCCGGCGATGAAAGGTTCGTACTCCATCAAGGCGGTCCTGCCGACCATCGCGACCGAACTCAGCCACGAGGCGCTCGGTGAGGTCCACGACGGCGTGGGCGCCCAGATCGCCTACGAAGAACTGATCGAGCCCGCAACCTGCATGGCGCGCAAGGCGTCACTCGCCGATGCCCTGCGCCGCTACTGCGCGCTCGACACGCTGGCGATGGTCAGGATCGTGAGGTTCTTCGCGCCTTCTCCGTCCGCCCCGGGATAGCCCCTGCGAACAGCAGCCCCTTGTCGGGAATCACGCGTTTGCCAGCTGCGGTCCCGGGTCAGGCGTGCAAATGATCATGGGCAGTGCAATCATCGGTGCGACTTGTCTTTCCGTCCCACGTGAGGTCAGACTATGCGGACAGCCGGGCGCGACGAATGGCGAAGGCGCCGACGTTTCCACGTGTACCCGGGATTCTGAATCATCGCACTCACTTTGGCTGTCTTTCCCGTTTTCCGTACCTTGGGTATTGCAACCGTGTATCTCGGAACCAGCATCGCACAGGAACACCGGCCGCCACGCCGGACATGGTGTGCCCCGTGGCTCCGGCACACGTCCGGGGCAGGATCACTGCTGGTCTTCTTGCTGCTGCTTCTTGGCAGCACCCTGTGCATGCCTGCCATCGCGGTCGACGATGCCAGGAAAGCGCCGAACACCCTCGACGCTATCGCAGCGCAACGCGGCAACATCGAGCAGGCCGACGGCCTTTCCGAGGAACAGAAGAAGCAGGCATTGGGCAAGCTCGATGAGGCCCGCGCCCTGCTCGAAGAGTCCCGGCGCTATGAGGCCCAGACCCAGGCACTGAAAGCCAGGATCCAGGAGATGCCGGAGAAGCTGGCCGATTTGCACAAGGGTGCACCGGTGGAGCAGTTGCAGCTGCGCATCGAAGACATAGCGCCCTGGACGATCGCCCAGCTCGAGGTGGTGCTGAATGAGCGACAGCAGCGACTGCGGGAATTGCAGGCGGTGCTGGACGAAAAGGATCGGGAGGTCGCGGCCTATGTCGCCTTCGCCCGCACCGGCGTCAGTGAGATCACAAAACTCCAGGAGCGTTTGTCCGACCTGGCGCAGCCGGGATCCGGGTCAGTAACCGGCAATGCTGCGGAGGGGCTCAACCAGGCGGAACAGGCCCGACAGAATGCGCGTGCCCTGATGCTCAAGGCGAACCTTGCCCTGCTGATGCTGCAACAGCAAAACCTCAACACCATCTCCGAAGTCACCCAGCTGGATCGCGACCGGGCCGCCGATGAGGTGACGATGCTCACCGAACATGTCGCACAGTTTCGGGAGTATCTGCAAAAGCGCCGCCAGTCGGATGCCGAGACAACACGACAGGCGGCCCTCAAGGCGTTGAACGATGCCCCGACCGCGGTCGTCAAACTGCAACAGACGATCTCCAGGCTCGCTGCAGAGCAGGCGAGACTGATCGTCCGCGAGGCAGACCTGGACCGTGAGGGTGAGCGTATCAAGCGAGTGACCGACGAGGTTCAGCGCGACTACGAACGCATCCAGCAGATCGCCGAGCTCGGAGGCAATACCGCACAGGTCTCCACACTGTTGCAGAAACGCCTGGTTTTTGCGCCCTCACCCAAAGTGCTCACGCAGCAGGCAATTGAGTACCAGGGGCAACTGAGTGATGCCGCACTGCGGCAACTCGAACTCGACGAGTTGCTGCGCGACAACCGTGACCAGAACGCCAGGGTCGCGGAGCTGCTCGCAACCAATGGCGTCGCCGCCGGCGAGATCGGGGATGAACAGCGTCAGGCTGCCGCCGATGCGGTGTCGCGCCACCGCGAGATCGTACTCGACCTGTGGAAGACCTACACAAGATACATCGGCAAGCTCTCGACGGTCGAGGCTGCCACCCGCCAGCTGCTGAGCGATACCCGGAAATACCGTGTCTTCATCGACGACCGGTTGCTGTGGATGCCGAGCACCGAGATTGCGCCATTGAACGAAGGCGCACTGTTGCTGGACGGGGTGCGCTGGTTCATCAATCCGGACCACCTCGGTATTCTTCTCAGCGACAGTCTGGAGGTGCTGACCAACAGGGGAGCCTCGGTCGGGTTCTGGGTGCTCGGGCTGATCGTTCTGGTCGCGTTGCGCAAACGTGCCCGACAGGGCCTGTCCACTGCCGCCGCCGCCACTCAGCGGGTCAGAACTGACAGTTTCTCCGTCACCCTGCGTGCAATCGCAGGCACGCTGGTCCTGATCCTGCCCCTGCCATGGCTGTTTATCGGTGCCGGACTGCTGCTGAGCAGCCAGCCGGCAGTGCAGGAATACACCGCGGTCGTGGCCGTTGGACTGCAGAGTGTCGGACAGGTGCTGTTTTTCCTCGGCACCCTGCGCAACCTCTGTCGCACCGACGGCCTGGCACGTTCACACCTGCTGTGGAACCGCACCCTGTGCGACAACCTTGGCCGACAGGCGGTCTGGCTGACGCCGCTCGCAGCGCCACTGGCGTTTATGGCGATTGCCGGCGCCGCCGCTGTGCCCTCCGCGTTCATCCGCACCGCCGCCTCCCTGGTGCCGTCGGAGCAGCCCGGCGTGTTGTCGCTCGGTCGAACCTCAGCCATCGTCCTGATGGTGCTGCTTGCAGTTGCGGTATTCCGCATCTGGCGCAAGAACGGCCCCGTGATGCTGGCGATGGCCAAGGTGCCGGACAATGCGAAGTGGGCCAACTACCACATCCTGTGGTTCGGGCCCGCCATCGTGCTGCCGCTTGGCCTGGCGCTGGCCGCACTCAGCGGTTATTACTATACGGTGGCCTTTCTGACAGGAAAGGCCGGCGAGACGCTGTGGTTCCTGATCGTACTGGTCCTGCTCAAGGACCTGTTGCTGCGCGGACTCTATGTCACGCAGCGCCGCCTGCGTTTCGAGGAAGCGGTGCGCTACCGTGAAGAGCAGATCGCGCAACGCGCCGCGTCGCAGGAACCTGCTGCCAGCCCTGAGTCCGGCGAACTGCCTCTGGACGAAGACAAGATCAACTATGGGCAGCTCGGCGACCAGGTCCGCAAGCTGGTGCAAATCGGCTACACCATCGGGTTGCTGGTCGGCCTGTGGTGGATCTGGAAAGACGTCATCCCTGCATTCAGCTTCCTCGACAAGGTGGAACTGCCCTTCTCCACCAACAAACTGATCGACGGTGTCAGCAAAGAGGTGCCGCTGACGCTCAGCGACATGGTGGCCGGCCTGCTGCTCGGCGGCCTCGCGCTGTTCGCCGCCCGCAACATCCCGGCGCTGCTCGAACTCACCCTGTTGCAGCGCCTGCCGCTCAGCCGTGCGTCGCGCTATGCATTTACCACGCTGACACAGTACATGGTCGCGCTGGCTGGCCTGCTGATCACGTTCAATGCCCTGGGCCTGCAATGGTCGAGTGTACAGTGGCTGGTCGCCGCCCTGTCGGTCGGTCTTGGCTTCGGTCTGCAGGAGATCGTTGCAAACTTTATCAGCGGCATCATTCTTCTGTTCGAGCAACCCATCCGGGTGGGTGACGTCGTGACCGTCGACAATACTACCGGCACGGTGTCGCGGATCCGTATCCGCGCAACCACGATCGTCAACTGGGAGCGCCAGGAGCTGATCATCCCCAACAAGCAGTTCATCACCGGACAGCTGATCAACTGGACGCTGTCGGATACCGTCAACCGTCTGACCATTGGCGTTGGCGTCGGCTACGACAGCGACACCAAGCGGGCAATGGAAATCATCGCGCAGGTCGCGGCCAGTCACCCCAAGGTACTAAAGGATCCGGCACCACGCATCAGCTTCGAGGGCTTTGGCGACAACTCCCTCAACCTCGTGCTGCGCGCCTATCTGAGCGACATCGATGTGCGCCTTGCGACACTGACCGAGCTGCATCAGTCCATTCTCGATGAGTTCCGCGCCGCCGGCATCGAGATTGCGTTCCCGCAGCGCGATGTACACCTCGATACCAGTCATCCGCTGGAACTGATTTTGCGCCGCGACGCCCGGGCGCAGACCGGAGAGACCTGAGCGCGCGATATTCAGCACCGGCCCGGCGACGCACCAGGGCGCACAAGTCTGCTGGGCCTCGGCACTGCCTGACGGCAATTGAGGAGCCACCATGGCACAAGAAAACGACCGGCAATGGCACCAACTCAGTGCCGCCGAGGCCCTTTCGCAACTGGACGCATCGGCAAGCGGCCTGGACACCGAAGAGGTCCGCAGGCGGCTCGATCGATTCGGTCCCAATGTGTTGCGGCCACCCAAGGTGCGCAGCGCCTGGACACGGCTGTTCGCCCAGTTTCATAACGTGCTGATCTATGTCCTGCTGGCCGCCGGCGTTGTCACCCTGCTCCTCGGACATGTGGTCGATGCCTCGGTCATTGTTGCCGTCGTTGCCATCAACGCAGTCATCGGCTTTCTGCAGGAGGGCAAGGCCGAGCGTGCCCTGGATGCGGTACGCAAACTGCTGTCACCGCAGGCGATGGTCATGCGCGACGGCACCCGTTTCAGCATTGCCGCCGAAGACCTGGTCCCCGGTGACATGGTGTTCATTCAGTCCGGCGATCGCGTACCTGCCGACTTGCGCCTTTACCAGTTGCGCGAACTGAAGATCGACGAGTCGATGTTGACCGGCGAATCGCTGGCAGTGCGAAAGCAGACAGAACAGGTGCCTGAAGAAGCGGCACTCGGCGACCGTCTCTGCATGGCCTATGCGGGCACCCTGGTCACTGCCGGCCAGGGGCTTGGCGTGGTCGCGAGGACCGGTGAACAGACCGAGATCGGGCGCATCAGCACGCTGCTGGAAGAGGTCGAGACCCTGACCACGCCACTGACGCGACAGATGAGCCAGTTCGCGGGCACCCTCACTCTGGCGATTCTCGCGGTTGCCGCCGCCACTGCCGTGTTTGGCGTGACCGTACGCGGCTACTCGCTGGAGGAGATGTTTCTCGCCGCGGTGGGGTTGGCGGTGGCGGCCATCCCCGAGGGGCTGCCGGCAATCATCACGATCGCACTGGCCATTGGCGTGCAGCGAATGGCCACACAGCGGGCCATCATCCGCCGCCTGCCGGCAGTCGAGACACTGGGCTCGGTCAGCACGATCTGCTCGGACAAGACCGGCACGCTGACCCGCAACGAGATGACGGTACAGACACTGGTCACCGTCGAGGCTGTGCTGACGGTGAGCGGCGTCGGCTATGACCCGCATGGCAGCTTCCTGCTGGAGGTCGACAACTCGCCGCTCGATGAGCGGCCGGTCATCCACGAATTGTGTCTCGCAGCCACCCTGTGCAACGACTCGGCATTGCGTCAGGTCGACGAGCAGTGGCAGGTCGAGGGCGATCCGATGGAGGGCGCTTTGATCGTGCTTGGGGCCAAGGCGGGATTGCGTCCCACCGAATTGGGCGAGCGGTTCCCGCGCATTGACGTGCTGCCGTTCGAATCCCAGCACCGTTTCATGGCGACCCTGCATCACGACCACGACGGCAATCACTTCGTGTTCGTCAAAGGTGCCGCCGAGGTGCTGCTCCCACGCTGCCGCTGGCAGCTTGCGGCGGATGGTGAATCTCCGCTCGACCAGGCTTACTGGCTCGAACAGCTGGAGCGCATCGCGGCCAAGGGCCAGCGCACGCTCGCGCTCGCCAGCCGCAGCGCCACCTCGGACACGTCAGAGCTGCGTTTTTCGGCAATCGACGAACTCTGCCTGCTCGGTATCGTCGGCATCACAGACCCGCCACGGGCCGAGGCCATCACTGCGGTCGCCGAATGCCGTGCGGCCGGCATCCGGGTCAAGATGATCACCGGCGACCACGTCGGAACGGCGGCAGCCATTGCCCGGCAGCTCGGGATCGGCGAAGGACAACCGGCGATGAGCGGGATCGACCTCGACCGCCTCGATGACGCGTCACTGCGCCGCCAGGTATTGGAGGTCGACGTGTTTGCGCGCGCCAGCCCCGAACACAAGCTGCGCCTGGTCGAGGCGATACAGGCCAACGGCGAAGTCCTGGCAATGACCGGTGACGGGGTAAACGATGCCCCGGCGCTCAAGCGCGCGGATGTCGGCGTGGCGATGGGTGTGAACGGTACTGAAGCCGCCAAGCAGGCCGCCGAGATGGTACTCGCCGACGACAACTTTGCCTCGATCATGCGTGCGGTGCGCGAGGGCCGCAACGTCTACGACAACATCAAGAAATCGATCGTGTTCATCCTGCCGACCAACGGCGGTGAAGCGCTGACCATCCTGGCCGCGATCGCGCTCGGACGCATGCTGCCGGTAACGGCTGCGCAGATCCTCTGGGTCAACATGATCACCGCCGTTACGCTGGCGCTGGCGCTGGCCTTCGAACCTGCGGAATCAGATATCATGCGCCGGCCACCGCGCAACCCGCAGGAACCGCTGCTCAGCCGGTTCATGATCTGGCGCGTCCTGTACGTCTCGTTGCTGATGGTCGGCGGCACGTTCGGGCTGTTCATCTGGGAGCGGATGCACGGCGCCGATATCGAGACGGCACGCACCGTGGCGGTCAATGCCCTGGTCGTCGCCGAGATCTTTTACCTTTTCAACGTGCGCTTTCTGTTTGCACCGGTGTTGAACCGGGCGGGTCTGTTCGGCAGCCGCTATGCGCTGATCGCCGTCGCACTGGTCAGCTTCTTCCAGATCCTTTATACCTATCTTCCGTTCATGCAGCAGGTGTTCTCCACTCGCGGACTGGACGCAGAAGCCTGGCTGCGCATCGTTGCGTTTGGCGCCATCCTGTTCCTGGCGGTCGAGGCCGAGAAATGGGTGCTGCGCGTGATGGCGCTCAGGCGCGGTCCGTCCTGACCCGCATGGTCCACTAGGTGCCCTGCGGGTACAAAGGCGGCAATGCCCGGCCGCGCGACACGGCTTCCTTTTCACTCGCATGTTGCAGGACCGGCGCAAGCCGGCCCCATGCCGCCACGCCGTCCCAGTGCTGCGGCTGACCCGCATACAGGCAGCGGTCGATCTCGTCGAGGACCACGGCCGCCTCACCGCCAAGGCGCCTTGCCAACTGATCCAGGCGACGTGGCGGGTCCTGCGCCCAGCGCGCCTGGGCCCATTGCAGCAGGCTGTGCCTTGCGGCCGCAGCTTCGTTGGTGCGGAACGCCTGTTCGATCTGCGACAGCGACGCCGCCGGCTGCGTTGAGGTCGCCACTTGCGCAGTTGCGACGTGAGGCGGTGCGCGGCGCAATCGCCACCACACCATCAGCGTCAGCAGCCACGCCAGCCCGAACAGGCCCGCGAGCCACGGCCACAACCCGGCGACTGTCGCGCGCCCGCCAACGGCCAGCGGCCTCGCTACCGAGACAGCGCCAGCGCTGTCTGCAGCCGATGGCGCAGTTACAAGCGTCTCCGGCACTGTATCGGGTGCCACGGACGTGGCCGTTGAGGTGGCACCCGCGGCGGCCGGCAGCACCTCGACCTGGCGCGGTGGCAGACGCGCGGTACGTGGCTGCCTGGTGCCGACATCCCACCATTCGAGCTTTACCTCAGGCAGCGTCAGTGTCCCGGCCTTCGCCGGTACCAACGCCATGCGCAGGACCTTCTGCGCAACCACGGTGTCACCATCGCCACGGGTCTGCATCTGCGCCTTGTCAGGGTAGACCTTTATACCGGCGGGCGGCTCCATTGTCAGATCCGGCAGCTGCACGGCACTCAGTCCCTGCGCGGTGATCGCGATACTGCGGGTGACCGGCTCACCGACCCTGAACTGCGGCGGATCTGCAGACCACGCATCGTTGAGGGCCAAAGACTGGGCTGGCAGCCATGGGCTTGGCGTTCCCGCCGGCTGCGGCTGCACCTGCAGTGTGAGGTTCTTCGCCCGCAACCGGATCGGTCGGGTCTGGGCGAACAAGCCGCCGCCAGACAGCCCGTTCAAACCGAACATCCGGTCGAATCCGGCGAAGGGATCGCGCCCTGGAAAGCGCTGCCCGGGCGTGATCCCCCGTTGATCCGGATCCGGCAACTGCGCCGCGAGCACGGGCCCTTCGATCTCGAGCGCGCCGCTGCGCTGCGGAAATACCGCGTAGCGGCGCTCGACCACGCGGTATTGCTGGCCTCCACGCTGGCTGCTGTATTCACGTTCCGCGCCCAGGTGCTCGACGATCGCATCCTTGATCTGCGGATCAGACAGGCGTGGTTGATTCAGCGGCACCCGCGACAACAGGCGCACCGTGTAGATCACCTGCTGCTGCACCAGCGGCTGCGGTGGTTCGACCTCGACCTCCAGCGACACCGGCGGTACCGGGCCGAGCTTGCCGGCCTCCGCGGCGGGCAGCACCTCGAGGCTCAAAGGCCGGGTACTGGTGCTGCCGACCCGGATTGCAGGGATGCTGAGCTTACCGGCGCGCTTGGGCGCAAGAACCAACCGCCAACCACGACTGCTCGAAGTTCGGCCGTTGATCATGCTCATGTGCATGCTCTGGCTGCGATCGAGGATATCGAAGTCCTGGGCCAGACCCGAAAGATCCGGCGTGCCATCACTGTCGGCAGACACGTTCACGCTGAGCACGACGGTCTCACCCTCGGCGATACGGTTGCGATCGAGGCGCGCCTCCGGGGTGGCAGCAAACGCCTGCAGGCTAAAAAGGCCCGCCAGTATCCAGACCAACAACCGGATCAAATGCCTGTGTACTCGTCTCATCGTCACGCCTCGTCCATAGGTTCAGGGTAGCTGACCACGGCGCCGCAGGTGCTGCAGCAGGAATCGTTGACGCAGCAGGCCGGCCGGATCGTCCTCGACGCGTCGCAGCAGCTGCTCGATCGCCTGCCGGTCTTCCGGATCTATACCCGGTGCCTGCGCCGTGGCAGCCGTACCATCGGCCACCTGCGGCTGACGGCCGAGCAGGTCGGCCAGCCCCGGGGACTGCCCGCCTGCACCTGGATCCGGTGCAGCTGACCCGGCGCCGGCATTGCGCGGATCTGTTGCCCCCGTGGGATCGTCCCCTTGCGCTTGCGCACTACCGGACCCCGCGGTATCGGCAGGCCCGCCATCGCGCCCACCCGCGCGCTCCGGCGTGTCGCTGCCCGGACCGCCCTGCTCATGCGCCCGCGCATCGGACCCCGCCTGCTGCTCTTGCGACGCCTGTGCATCAGGCCGGGTTGAATCGCGGTGCCCGTCGTCCCCACCATCGCGCTCAGCGGTGTTGCCCTGCTGCTGATCCTGCTCACCGTCCGGCCCCTTGTCGTCCGCCTGATGTGTACCCGACGGAGAATCACCGGCACCCTGATCGCTGCCCGACGGCGCATCACGCTCGCCCGCACCTGACTGTGCGTCATCCCGGCCCTGCTCCGCCCCGGACGATTCGGTCTGCTGCGCCCCCTGCCCGGCTGCATCGTCCTGCCCCGATGACGCCTGTGGCTGTGCCCCGGCGGTGTCTCCCGCCTCACGCTGCGCCGATGACGACGCGGTGCTGCCCGAGTCCTGGGCCCCTGACTGTTGCTGGGTCTGCGTGGATTCGCCGGTCTCCTGATTGCTGCCCTCTTGATCGCTGCCCGCCTGAGCCTGCTGTCCTTCTCCACCCTGTTCACCCTGATCGGCATCGTGCCGCTCCGTCTGTCCTTCCTGCTGCTGACGCTGATCGAGCAGCCGCTGCACCAGGTCGCGGTTGTGGCGCGCATCAGTGTGATCGGGCACCTGCGCCAATGCACGGTCATAGGCGGCGAGCGCGTCGTCCAGCTGCCCGAGTCGGGCCAGTGCATTGCCGCGGTTGTAGTCGCTTTCGGCCCCCTGCAGGCCCTGCAGGGACTGCACCGCCTGCGCATAGTCGTCGGCCTGGTATTGAGCCGCCGCCCGCCAGTCCGGCCGGTCAAACAGCTGCGCCGCCTCGCTCGCCTGGCCCTTTTCCAACAGGCGGGCGGCGCGCTGGTCGGGACGTAGCCAGAGGTCGTCCCAACCCAGGGCATAGGCGTCTGGTGGCGGTGCCAGCCACAACAGAAGCAGCAGCGGCCCGACCCAGCCACGCCGAAAGGCCAGCGCGGCCAGTGGCAACAACAGCAGCAACAGCCACGGACCCGCTTCGCGCCACTGGTCCGCTTCGGATTGCTGCGGTTCCGCCTTGTCACCGGATCGCGACACACCCCCAGGCTTCAGGGCATCCACGTCCCGGTCGTCCGGCGTGGCGCCCACGTAACGCCCTCCACCCGCATCGGCCAGCCGGCGCAGGGCCTCCACATCGAGTCTGGGCAGGCGGATCACACCCTGCTCATCTTTGAGCAGACCACCATCCGGCCCGGCGACCGGGCCACCGCGGTCGGTGCCGACGCCGAGCACGAAGACGCGATAGCCGTCGGCAGCCAGGCGCCCCGCCGCCCCGACTGCGGCATCGGCGTGATCGAGACCGTCGGTGACCAGGATCACCTGGCCATCCGGTGCATCGGCCTGATGCAGCAGACCGGCGGCACTGTCGAGGACGAGATCGGTGCGCCTTGGCCCCTGCACCGGCAACAGACTGGTGTCCAGGCTGGGCACCTGGGCGGCGATGGTGGCCACGTCCGTGGTCAGCGGCGCGACGACGAAGGGCTCGGCACCATAAGCGAGCAGCGCGGTCTGTCCCTCCTCTGACTGGCGCAGCAGATCGAGCACCTCGAATCGCGCACGCGCCAGCCGCGAGGGTGCCAGGTCGGTGGCGTTCATCGACGGCGACAGGTCCAGGGCGATCACGCGGAACTGGCGCGCCTCGTACAACGGTTGGGGCAGACGTTGCCAGGTCGGCCCGGCCAGTGCGAGTACCATCAGCAACCAGCCCAGTCCGAGCAGCACCAGTGGACGCGGGCGGACGACACCTTCGTCGAACGACAGCAGTGCCGGCAACAGGTGTGCATCCACCACGCCACGCCAGGCGCTGCCCTCGCTGTCGGCACGCAGCAGGCGCCACAACAGCAGTGCCAGCGGGATCAGCGCCAGCAGCCAGGCGGGACGCAGGAAATGAAAATCAGAAATGCCCATCAGGCATCCCCGCCGGCCTGTTCGATAGGTGCACGGCGCGGCAACCCGAAGATCGCAAGGGCGCCACTGATGATCAGCGCCGCGCCGGCGGGCCACATGAACAGCGAATGCATCGGCCGGAAACTGCGGGTATCACGCACGCTCGGCTCCAGGCGGTCCAGCTCGGCGTAGATCTGTGCCAGCTGCTCGGTGTCGGTCGCTTCGAAATAACGCCCGCCGGTCTCACTGGCGATGGCGCTCAGTGTCGCCGGGTCTAGATCGGAACCGACCTGGGTCAGCATACCGAAGGGTGTGGGGACGCCCACCGGACTGCCACCGATCCCGATCGTATAGATCCTCACACCGGCGCGCGCTGCGACACGCGCCGCATCCAGCGGTGCAATATTGCCGACCGTGTTTGCGCCATCCGTGAGCAGGATCAGCACGCGATCATCCTGCGCCTGTTCCTTCAACCGCTTGACTGCCACTGCGATCGCGTCGCCAATCGCGGTATCGCGCCCGGCGAGCCCGATCACCGCCTCGTCGAGCATGGTCTGCACGGTGGCACGGTCGTAGGTCAGCGGTGTCTGCAGGTAGGCGCGGGTGCCGAACAGAACCAGGCCGAGACGGTCACCCTCGCGCCGCGCGATGAAGCGCCCCGCCACTGCCTTGACCACGCTCAGGCGGTTCACCGGGCGGCCGTTCAGACGGTAGTCGTCCTGCTCCATCGAACCGGACACATCGACCGCGAGCATCAGGTCACGCCCGGCGACCGGCAGTCGCAGTGGATCGCCCAACCATTGCGGTTGCGCCGCCGCGACCACCAGCAGGACCCATGCGAGCCAGGCAAGGATGTGGCTGGATCGTTTCGCCCCCCTGCCTGCACCACTCGGACCCTGGACCTCGCGCAGAAAAGGCAGGCGCAGCGCCGCAACGGCGCGTGGCGGCGCGGCCGGCAAGAGACGACGCACCAGCAGCGGCAGCGGCAGAAACAACAGCACCCAGGGTGCAGCAAGCGAGATCACGGGGTCGCCTCGCGATTGCATCGGATCCAGTCGTGCACCAGTTCGGCGATATCGTCGACTGCGATCTCGGCGGTCCGTCGATAAGGGGCGTCGACGAGATGTCGACCGGGGCCATTGCTGAACCGGCCGGCACCGCCACGCGCATCGAGAAAGGCCAACCACTCCTCGCCCGTCAGCGTGGCCGCCTGCCTGGGGCACACCGCCAGTACGTAGCGACGCAGCAGCTTCGACACCCCACGCAGGAACGCCGCATCGTCGCGCTGCTGTTTCAGGGCCGTGCGAAGGACCGTCAGTTCACGGATGGCCTGGCGCGCCGCCGCACGACGCCGATGCTGACGCAGCAGCCACCACGCGAACACCGCAAGAATCAGGACCGCAAACGTGAGCAGCATCCACCAGCCCGGTGCAAGCGGCCACCAAGACACGGCTTCGGGCAGGTGGTAGTCGCGCAGGCCCTGCAATGCATCAGCCAATGCGGTGGTCGATGCCGGTTGGGTGTTCAACGGATCCCTCCCGGACGCCTGCCCTGAGGCCGCAGGCCCTGGCGCAGCACCTCGCCGACCGCCTGGTCGGTGCGCAACCCGATCAGATGCGCCTGATAGCGACGGCACAGCTGCTGTAGCATCGCCGTATGATCGGCAAAGCGTTTCGCCCAGTGCCGACGCAACCCGGTACCCGCGGTATCGAGCACAAAAAGCGAACTGCCATCGGTCACCGGATAGTGCCCGGCCGGCGGTGCTGTCACCTCCAGCGCGTCGTAAACCTGTACGAACACCACCTCGCTGCCGGCGGCAAGACGCGCCATCCATCCACTGTCCTGCTGCTCCAGGCCGCTGAAATCACTGATCAGAAACACCAGGCTACCTGGGCGCACGAGATTGACCAGATACCCCGCAGCGGCCGCCACCGATCCGAAACCGGACCGGTGCGCCGGCACAGGCGCTGACCCGTTGTGCACGCCGGTGAGTTGAGTCAGGCCGTTGAGCAGCGGCAGCAGGGCGCGGGTGCGTGCGGCTGGCCGATACTCGATCCGCCGGTCCTCGTCGAACACCACACCGCCGACCCGGTCGCCCTTGTCGACCGCGGCCCAGGCAAGCAGTGCCGCCGCCTGCGCAGCGACCACTGATTTGAAAGCCACGCGGGTGCCAAAACGCATCCCCGGCCCGCTATCGACCAGCAGCCATACCGGCCGCTCGCGCTCTTCGCGAAACAGCTTGACGTGTGCGACCGACGAGCGCGCCGTCACACGCCAGTCCATGTTGCGCGGATCATCGCCGGGCTGGTAGACGCGCGACTCGTCGAACTCCATGCCACGACCGCGGAAACGCGACAGATGCCCGCCGCTGCGCGTCGCCAGCACCTTGCCCCGTGGCGCGATCTGCAGGCGTCCGGCCTCCTGGCGCAAGGCGATCAGTGATGCCAGGTCGATCCCGACACCACTCGAACCATCGCCCAACGAGGGATCTCTCACCCGACCATCCTCAAGGTACCGGTACCAGCCCGAGCAACTCCTCGATGAAATCCTGCGCCGTCCGCCCTTCGGCCTCGGCCTGGTAGGAAAGGATCACGCGATGCCGCAACACCTCAGGCGCCACCGCCTGTATATCCTCGGGCGAGACATAGTCACGACCACCGAGCCACGCCCTTGCCCTGGCGCAGCGATCGAGCGCGAGGGTGGCGCGCGGGCTGGCGCCGTAGCGCAGTCCGGCAGCGAGATGACGGCCATAAGGCGCGGGATCGCGTGTGGCCATCACCAGATGCAGCAGGTAGTCCTCGACATCCGGTGACATGAACAGATCGAGGATGGCGCGCCGTGCATCGAAAACGGTGCTTTGGCTCACGCGGTGCGGTGCGCCCGCCGGTTGCACCCGCGCCTCCTGCCGGTTCAGCAGGAGTATCGCCTTCTCGGTCGGGAGGTCGGGATAGTCCACACGCACATGCATCAGGAAACGATCGAGCTGTGCTTCGGGCAATGGATAGGTGCCTTCCTGCTCGATCGGGTTCTGCGTCGCCATCACCAGGAACAGTTCGGGCAGGTGAAAGGTCTGGCGGCCGACCGTGACCTGGCGCTCCCCCATCGCCTCCAGCAGGGCCGACTGCACCTTGGCCGGCGCCCGGTTGACCTCATCGGCAAGCACGAAATTATGGAACACCGGCCCCTTGTCGAAGCGGAAACTGCCGTCCTGCGGACGGTAGATCTCGGTGCCGGTGAGGTCCGCGGGCAACAGGTCCGGCGTGAACTGGATGCGGTGAAAATCGCCTTCGAGCCCTGACGCCAGCGCCTTCACCGCACGGGTCTTGGCCAGTCCGGGCGCACCTTCGACCAGCAGATGGCCGTCCGCAAGCAGCGCGATCAGCAGGCGCTCCACCAGTTCCGCCTGGCCGAGAATCTGCTGCCTGATGTGTTGGCGAAGGGCCTCGAACTCACCGCGCACGAATGCCGGTTGTGCCGAACCGTCTGCGATCGCAGCCGACGACGACTGCCCTTCGGGTTCTTTCATTGGTGTCTGTCTCCTTCGCCCGTTCCGTAGCGACTGTGACATCGGCGAAAAACGAATTGTTCCGCCGACAGATGGTGAGGGTATACCGCGATCAATCCGCCTGCCGGAACTCGGTTGGCGACACGCCGGTCCAGCGTTTGAATGCCCTTGAAAAATTCGCCGGCTCCGAGAACCCCAGCACGAAGGTCGCCTCTTTGACCGGCATACGCTGCTCGCCGATGAAACGGACCGCGAGCTCATGCCGCGCCCGGTCGAGCAGCGCCGTGTAACTGGTTCCCTCGTCCGCCAGACGACGTTGCAGTGTGCGCACCGACATGTTCAGCGCACGCGCCACATCTTCGGCCTCGATCCCGCCCGACGGCAGGCTCTCGATCAGCCTGATACGGACGCGGTCTGCGAAATTGTCCTCGTCGAGGCGCGTCATGTAGTCGGCCACAATACGTTCATTGTGGAGGGCCAGCGCACGGTTGGCCGTTGGCAGCGGCCGTTCGACGTCCTCGCGTCGGAACACCATAACATCCCGGTCGGCACCGAAACGGATCGGCGCACGAAACAGCGCATAGAAATCGGCGACGCAGGGTGGTTGCGGACGCGCCAGCTCGAGTGACACTGGGGCAAAGCCTTCACCGGTGCTGACACGGCAAAGGCTGATCACCGAGGCCCAGAGCGCATCGTGAGACTGATCCTGCGAGCGCCGGCGGTACAGTATCTTCCCAATCGAGAGGCGACATTCGTCGCCGGCCAGCGATAGCTCAAGTTCGACTGCATCGGATATCGCACGGAAGTAGCGAACCGTGCGCGCCAGCGCATCGTACAGACTGTCGCTGGTCAGCCATGCGAATCCGAGCGACTGCAACGAGGCAGGGTTGAAACACCGCGCCACACGCAGCCCGATACAGGGATCCGACGTCAACTCGGTGGCAATGAGCCAGGCCTAATCCAGCCTGACTTCCTCAAATCTCGCCCCCGGTTCATTCCATTGCGCCGGGTCGAGTCCGGCCTGCCGGAACACCGGCGCAGGGTCCAGCTCGTAGGACTCGATGACGCGCCATAACGTCTGCGAAGCCGTTGTGATGGTCGTACTGCGGCTCATGGTCTCGTTGGCACGGCGGGACAACCTCCTGGCGCACCGGGATTACCGGCGCCATGCGGCCTGATTCTACGCTGAAACCTCGCTGGCTGAAGAGCCAGAACCACACTCGGTGTCTGAAGGAGGCCCCAGATGTTAAACCAGGATTTCCAGCATCTCCGTGAGCAGCATACCATCGCATCACCCATCGCCTTTGTCGGGATCGGACTGCACAGTGGTCGGCGTGTGATCATGCGTATCCTGCCCGCCGGTGCTGACACCGGGATCAGCTTTACCCGACGTGACCTTCCCGAGGGTGAGAACCGCTTCGTCGCGTTGTGGAACAGGGTCGACGGCACCGAGCTCTGCACAACGCTGAGCAACCGGCACGGCCATCACCTCGCCACCGTGGAACACCTGTTGTCGGCATTCAGCGGCTTGGGGATCGACAATGCGGCGGTGGCGGTCGACGGGCCCGAGGTGCCGGTCGTCGACGGCAGCGCCATGCCTTTCGTTTCCGCTTTGATCAATGCCGGCATCCGGCCGCTGGGCACCCCCCGCGACCTGCTGGTCATTCGCCGTCCGGTACGCATCCAGCAGGGAGAGAGCTGGGCCGAGCTGCTGCCCGACCATACACTGCGCGTCACCGTGAGCATCGATTTTCACCAACAGGACATCGGCCTGCAATGCCTGAGTATGTGTGTGTCGCCGAACACCTATTCACGGGAAATCGCATCAGCGCGCACATTCGGCTTTGCCGAGAACGTGTGGCAGTTGCGGCGTCGGGGCCTGGCTTTGGGGGGATCGGTGAAGAACGCCATTCTGCTTGAAAATGGCCGGGTCGCGAATATGGAGGGGTTACGCTTTCCCGACGAGTTTGTCCGACACAAGGCCCTGGATGCGATCGGCGACCTCGCATTGGCACCGGCTCCAATCATCGGCCACTACCGAGCCAACCGGCCGGGGCACCGCCTGAACAACGATCTGCTGCGTCTGCTGATGAGCGACGAACGCAGCTGGCAACGGGTCGCAGCGGCAGATCTGCTGGATGGGAAAATCAACGGACTCGACCAGGCCATGATGGGGCTGGGATTGGATGGGGCGGCATACACGACTGATACCTCCCGGACCGTCAGAAGCGAAAAGATTTCGACCTGGCGCGAGGCGCTCGACCGTGTACTCGGACGCACGGACGGCGACACGCTGTGACCCGGCTCCCCTGCGCCATACCTGTCCCGACCGCATCGGCGGCGGGACAGGCGAGTAGCGTCACTTGGGTGTGTAGCTGAACTTTTGTCCGCCGACGCTGGCCTCGTACATCAGGCCGCCTTTGGCCACGGTGAACACCGCCATGCCCTTGTGGTACTTGCCCACGGTGACCGCATCGTTCTTGCCGCCGCTGGCGCCGGCGGTGGCGCCTGTCGTGGCCGCCGTCGCGCCGGCCGCGGCGGTAATGGCCACCGCCTGTGCCTGGGCACCGAATTCGAAGTTGCCACCGGTGAACTCGCCCAGCGCACGCTTGTCCTCGAAGAAGACGATCTGGCTGAACGCCTGGCCACCCAACTGGAAGCCGATCGTCACCTGCGTCATCGAGGTGTCACCGATATAGGCGCCCTGCTCGTAAACCCGGCCCTTGCCATGCGCACCGCCGACGCCGATACCACCCTTGCCAATGGTCGGAAAGACCGCATAGCCGTAGGCATGGCTGAAAAAGGTGCCGCTCTCGCCGGCATTCTGGAAGATCTTGATGGTATCGGTGTAGTCATCCGCCCATGCGTTGACAGCGGGCAACAACAAAAGCGCCATAGCCAGACCAGGGAAGCGATTGAGGTTCATGCGTATTCTCCTTTGGATCGCCGGAAAGCGGGCGATTGTGAGCACAGAACTGTGGCTGCTGTGCCTGTTGGTGAACAGAATGCCGATTACCGCGGCATTCAAGTCAATGTTTCGTCGATCTCCTCCGACGCAAAAAAGAAACTGGACCCCTGCAGGTCCATGAATTCCGGCTGCAGCTCTTGAATAGCCCTGATCGCATGCTGGATATCGGGACGGTTCTCGATGGCGGCAATCGCGGCCCCACTCTGCCACCATACCTCGAGTACTGCATCGAACGGGTCGAGGGTCCCGCGCGTTTCCTGGATCGCATGATTGTAGGGTATCGTCAGGCCGAAACTGACAGCGATACGTCGTGCGCCGGATGACACGGCCAGATCGTGGTATGCCCGCTGGTAATCGTCCCACTGACGGCGAAACTCATCCACCGAGAGACCTGACTTGCGTCGTACACACTGTATGAACCGAATCATCCGCGCTTCCCAATGTTGTCCAAAGAATGGTGTGACTGCTACGGCAGGGATAGTGTGCCGCCAATCCACCGACGTCAACGCATTGCACTCTAAGGCGGGTTCCGGCGGGAAACCGAGGAACGCGTCACCCAAATGCCCGCCTTCCCGCCTAAAATGGATAAAAGGCCCTGTCCCGGGGGTCCAGGGCCGGGCAGCCCGTATCACGCAATCTGCTTCGGAGAACTGTAGACGAACATGACCGCGGCGACACATGACGTGGTGGCGTTCGAAGAGGCACGCGCGATCAGGCGCAGGCGACGCACCCGTGTCGGGCTGCCGATCGCTGTCATTCTGATCATGCTGGCCGCGTTGATCGGTATTGCCGTCTACGAGTACAAGACCATGCGTGCCGACGCACTGGCTTTGTCAAAAGGCGTCATCGTCAACCTGCAGAACCGTATCGAGAGCCAGGTCTCCGCCTACCTCTCACCGATCCCACGCATCATCAACATATCGCTCGACCTGCTTACGGACAGCAAGCTGGCCGGTGTGCGATACGATCTTCTGCAACCCCTGGGCATCGGTGTCCTCAACAATGTCCCGCAATTGAGCAGCCTGATCATCGGCAGTGCGCGAGGCGAGTTCTTTATGGTCCGCCGCTTTCACGACGGCGAAACAAGCGGCCTGGAGACCAAGATCATCAAGAGGCCGGAGGGAGTCAACGAGCCTCAGGTCCGCTTGATCCGGCGTGGCCCGCAGGGCGAGACCCTGAGCGACACCCAGGTGCCATGGGACAGCTATGATCCACGCGCCAGACCGTGGTACCAGGGTGCCGCGGCGGCGCAGGGGATGTTCTGGACCGACGTGTACCCGTTCTTTACCGACAAGGCGGCCGGCATCACCGGGTCACAACCCTACCGGGATGCCAGCGGCGAACTCGTCGCTGTGCTCGGTGTCGACGTCAAGCTCGAAAGCATGAGTCGCTTCCTGAGGGACCTGGTTATTGGCAAGACCGGCATCGCACTGATCGTCGACGACGACGGCCGGGTGATCGCGCATCCGCGCGCGAAACTGGCGACTGAGGATGCGGACGGCAAGGTCCAGCTCACGCGCGTGGCCGACCTGGGTGACCCGGTGGTCAGCCGCGCATTCGATCGCTATCGGGTGGAGGGTCACGGCCGACGCGATTTCGAGCTGTCCGGCAGGCGCTACATCAGTTCGGTTTCATCACTCGATCACCTGCTGGAGCGCCACTGGTCGGTACTTGTGGTGGTGCCGGAGGACGATTTCATCGCCTTCGTGGTGGAGAACATCGGTAAGACGCTGGGTATGGGCCTTGGCGTGCTGGCTCTCGCCGCCCTGCTGGCGGGACTGTTGATCCGCCAGGGACTGCGTGCCGACCGCGACGCCCTGCGCATCCTCGAACGCCAGGCCCAGCTGGATGCGCAGAGCGAAGCGTTCGGCGAACTCGCCGAACGTTCGACATCACTCGATGCGGCGCAGACTGACGCGATGGCACCGGTGACTGAAGCGGTTGCACGGGCATCGAGGGTGCGTCGCGCCAGCCTGTGGCACCTGATGCCGGGCGATGGGCAGTTGTTCTGCGTCGATTGCTTTGACCAGGAGACAGAGGGTCACACCAGCGGCGCAATCCTGCGTCGCGCCGAGCATCCGGGTCTATTTGAACAGCTCGACAGCAGGGCGCCATTCGGCAGCATCGACGCATCGCACGACGAGCAGCTCGTGTCACTCCATCACAGTTATCTGTCGCCGCTGGGCTGTCATGCCCTGTTGTCCCTGCCAATCATCGTGCACGGCGAGGTCACCGGCGCCGTCTGGCTGGAGGATCGCGCCAAACGCACTGAGTGGCCAAAGCAGGTGGAGAGTTTTGCCCATGCGATCGCCAACCTGCTCGCGATGCGTGCGGCCTCAGGGCACACCGTTGCGGTAACCACCACCAGATCGCAGCCGGCAGCGGATACTGCAGGAGACTCGACTGTATCGCAGACACGACCGGCGCCCGCACCGGCACAGGCGCCCGGCGACATCGACCCCGGACTGGGTGCGCGACGGGCGGCCGCCTTCATGACCAGGCTCGCCGGCCATGCCGATATCGTGGGAGGTGCCGGGGCAGAGGTGATCGATCGCCTCGCCATCATGTCGCTGCGTTTCACTGATGCCACCGCTCTCGCTGAAACCCTCAGCGGCGACAGCAACGACACCGTCATCAGCTACCTCATCCGTGAACTCGAGGGCGCCGCGGCCGAGCGGGGTCTGGGCTACCTCAAGTTCCTGACCGACCAGGTGGTTGCCGCCGTCGATCCCAATGAAGACAGCGTTCAGGGCGCACAACGTCTGGCTGATTTTGCCCTCGCCGTGCAGGGGATCTGTGAACGCCTGTTCGTCGGGCAGCATGGCGCAATGGCCTTTCGCATCGGCATGGACATAGGCCCGGTAATAGGGAGCATCGTCGGCACCCAGCGTCGTGCGTTCAACCTGTGGGGAGAAGCTGCGCAACAGGCAAGCTCGATGGCGGACACGAGCCTCGCCGGCGCGATCCAGGTGACAGAGTCGGTGTACCAGGCATTGAACGGGCGCTATCTGTTCCAGCTGCGCGGGCATCACTACCTCGAAGGAGTCGGCGAATTCTCCACCTACCTGCTGAGTGGACGGCTGTGAAGAAGCTGCAGGCATCGGCACCGCAGATATCGGTCGCCAACGTCGCGCCCGGCCTGCTCGGTCGGCTGGGAGACCGGATCATCACAGTCGGCCAGGGCATCCTGCAGTTCGTCGGCGATCTGACGGCCACGGTGGCTCGTGGCCTGGTTCCTGGCAACTGGCGCAGGACGATGCGCTCGGAATTCATGCGCGCGCTCTATCGTGTCGGCTTCAATGCGATTCCCGCTGTCGCCGTCTCTGCACTCCTGGTCGGCATAGGCTTCGTTCTGCAGATCATCTACTGGCTGGGCGTGATCGGCCAGGAGAACAGCGTCGGTGATTTTCTGGTGCTTATCCTGGCCCGTGAGATGGCGCCAGTGGTCACCGCCCTGATCCTGATCGGCCGCAGCGGCACGGTCATTCTCGACGAGGTCGCCCACCTGAGTCTCAATGGACAGATCCGTGTCCTGGAATCCCACGGTGTAGACCCTACCGATCTGATCGCTGTCCCGCGCACTTTCGCGATCGCCGTGGCAGTGTTCGTCCTCAACATGCTGTTCCTGCATCTGGCGTTGTGGTCAGGCTACCTGGGCGCGACACTGACCGGACTCACCGCGATTTCGCTGCTCGAGTTCGTCGAAAACGTTCTGCAGGGCATGACGCTGAAGGACCATCTGCTGTTGCTGATCAAGCCGCTGATCATCGGACTGGTGATCGCCTTCATCCCGATCTGGCTGGGCCTGAGGACGACGACCTCGGCATTGGCTGTACGCCAGGCGATGCCGCGTCAATTCGTGTATTCACTGCTCGCGACCTTTCTGATCGGCACCCTGATTTCGGCGGTCCTCTAGATGCCCGATACCCGCACTCCCCCAACCGGCAACAACATCATCGAGGCACGTCGAATCCGCCTCGCGCCGCGCAGCGGTTCCGCGATGCTGGAAGTGGATCTGGAAGTACTGCCGGGCCAGCTGCACCTGATCTACTCGGATGACCCCGACAGCAGCCGCGCAATCTCGGACGTACTGCTCGGACTGTGCGACGCCGCACAGGGCGAGGTGCGGTTGCATGGCAGGGCCTGGGCCGGGATACCCCCTCGCGATGCATACAGGCTGCGCAGCAGTATCGGTCGGGTGGCGAGCAAGGGAAATTGGATGGATACGCGTCCCGTGATGGAAAACATCCTGCTGCCACTGCGTCACCACACGGTCCTGCCGGACGAGCTGCTGCACAAGATGGCCTGTGATTTCGCGCAGCGCTTCGGCCTCCCCGGACTGCCGACACTGCTGCCCGGCCAGTGCCCCGAACCTGATCTGCAGAGGGCAGCGTGCGTTCGCGCCTTCATGGGGAGGCCGGAACTGGTCATCCTGGAACACCCGCTGGAGTTCGCCGACGCCGGGCTGCTGCCACCGTTGGTCGACGCCATCCAGCAGGTGCGTCGGCGACAGGGCTCGGTCATCTGGTTTACCCGCCGCCGGGCAGTCCTGGAGGACCACGGAATACCTGCCGACCACCGTTACCGGATCGCCGGCCGGCAGTTGCTCGAACTGGAGACCAGCGCATGAGTGACACGAAACGCTATCAGCGCCAGCGCACATTGTTGGGCGGCATGGTCGTGGCAGCGATCGTGCTGTTCCTGTTCAGCCTCATTCAGGCCGATGCACTGCGCGAATGGCTCGACCCGGGCAAGGAGCTGCAGCTGATCTTGCCCGACCAGGGGCTGTTCGGACTGGCAGAGGGTGCCAAGATCGAGGTGCTCGGCACCCCCGCCGGGAAGATTCAGCGCATCGTCATAGACCCGGACCAGAAGATCCACGCCGAGGCCCGGCTGAGCGCATCGATGACGGCCTTCGTGCGGCAGGACTCGGAAGCGATCATCCGCAAGACCTTCGGCGTGGCTGGTGACAGCTATATCGAGATAACCCGTGGCGTCGGCGACCCGATGGACTGGGAATATGCCGTGCTCAACGCCAAGCCCGACCGTTCCCCCACCGACAGCATCGGCGAGATCCTCGAAGACGTGCGCAGCCGCGTCATCCCCATTCTGCAACAGACCGAGCGCACGATGACGGCACTCGCCACTCTGACGGAAAGTCTTGCCAATCCGAAGGGCGATCTGCAACTGATGCTCGGCGACATCAGCGCGCTGACCTCACGTATCGAACAGGGTGAGGGCACACTCGGCAGGCTGCTGAGCGAGGACCGTACCGCACGCGGGCTCGAGGACCTGCTGGCCAATGCCAACAACGCTGTGTCGCAGCTCGGTCCGATCCTTGAACAGCTGCAGGCAACCTCGGTGCACGTCACGTCGCTGTCGAAGTCGATCAGCGCGCAGGGCAAGGACCTGCCGGAGATCAGTGCCAGCGTCAAATCGGTTCTGGCATCGCTGGATCAGATCATGCGCGACCTGCGCGAGACATCGCCGCAGCTGCCGCAGATCACACGCGATATTGGCGCATCGACCGCCAGCATCCCGGTCCTGCTCGGCATGACCCAGCAGACGCTGGCCGAACTGGAGGCATTGCTGCACCAGTTGCGCAACAGCTGGCTGCTTGGTGGTGGCGGCGCCGCCACACCCGGTGGCGGTCGTCTGCCACCACAAGAGGTGCGGCCATGAAGCGCATCCTGATACCAGTGTCATGTGCCCTGCTATGCCTGCTGACGGCCTGTAGCAGCGCGCCGAAGCCGCAGGCGCCACCGCCGACCGAGCACCAGTCGCTGGACCGCTCCGCGCGCCTGGCGTTCGCCCAGGGCCAGTACGCCCAGGCAGCCACCCTTTATGAAGCGGCACTGGAGCAGGCGCTCGCCGAAGACGCCCCGGGTGCCATTGTCGATACGCGATTCAACCTCGCGCTTTGCCAGACCTACCTCGGTCAATACGCCGCGGCATTGACTCAGGTCGCGCAGGCGGAAGCGGAACGCGCACGCCGGGGCCTGCCGGGCGACCCCGAACTGCAGCTGCTCGCCGGCACAATTCACTACCGTGCCGGGGAGCCGGGTCAAGCCCAGGAGATACTGGACGGACTGCTGCGGCACAGCGACCCGACCGGTACCACGAGAGCCAAGGCGCATTTCGTCGCTGGCCTCATCGCCGCCGACGATTCCACACTGGGACCCTTACGCGAACATATCCTTGCCCTGCCGAGCGACGCCGACAGCAACGCACAGGCCGACCGGATGGAGCTGGAGGGACGCCTCGCAGGTATCGAAGGTGATATTGACCGCGCATTGGGCCTGCTCGACCAGGTCGTGATATTGCGCGGCACGGAGCGTGATTACCGCGGCATGGTGCGCGCGCTGGCCAGCGCCGGTGCAATCGCGCAACAGGATGGCCGCCTGCAGGCAGCCGGAACCTACCTGCTCAGGGCCGGCAGGAGTGCCGCCCAGCGTGGCGAACCCGAGGCCCGGGACTGGCTTGCCCGTGCGCAGTCGCTGGGGATACAGACCCATGACGATGCATTGGCTGGAGAGGCGGCAGCCATTCTGAATTCGCTGGTTGACTGACCCGTCGATCTCAGTTGTTGTCGTCGATCTCGTCGACGTCGATCTGACCGGTCAGACGCCGGCGAATATGCGACCACGACACACCGGTCGCGAGGACCGCCGCCAGCAGCGCGAGGATGATATAGCTGATGACATCGATGTTGTCCGGCGCCACCCAGCCCCAATCGATGACCAGCCACAACAGCGATCCGAAAAAGGCCACCGCGAGAATGATCCCGAGAGCCCCCAGCGAGCGCAGCGTGGCACGAATGAACATGACCCACCCGATCAGCAGCACCACCCCGGCCAGCGCAACCAGCGGATTGAAGTCCGACAGACTTTGTTCGAACCAGTGGTAGTACGAGTAACCGCTGGGGTTATAGGTCGCAAAGACCAGCACCAACGCCGCAATCAGGCGCGCCAGGTAGCTTAAGAGTGTAAATCCGTTCGAGGCCATGCAGGAAGGTTTCCTTGGTTGATTGAATAGGCGGACCGGAGCGAGCATAACGCGCCCGTTTTGTGAGAATCCACCGCGGGAACCGCGCCCAGCCTGAATGAAAACAGCGTACACGGTTGCGCGGGAGGAACTCGCTTACAGGGTCGCTGGAAACTGCCGGTAGAAATCGCCATCCCCACCTTGTTCGTGGAGCCCTGCCCGCCTTGGCAAGAGCATTCGCCCGTTCGCCCACGTCACCGATACGTCATTTTCCCACGCTGCGGCGGGCAACACTGCCTGTCCTGCGTGCGGGCTGCCTGATCGCCCTGTTGCAAACGCGGCGTCCTTGGCTTCAACCACCTGACCCAGGTTGGTGCCGGGCTTGAAATCGACACCAGCGCAATGACCTATCTGATATTGCGAGCCCGCCCGGTGGGTCGATAGGTATTTGGCGACGACACTTCGGGGTTCTCGGTTGGGGCTGGCAGTATGTTTCTAACCCGCTGTCTCGATTGAGCCGCTATTTCATCAGGGCTTCCATCGCCTTTTGGGTGTCCACCGACTCCCCTGCTTTTTGCTTGTCCACGGCATCGTAGCCTTTCTGAACATCTCGCTCCTGGACCGCTTCAACGGCTTTGGTCTGATCCACAGACTCGACAGCTTTACCTTTGTCAACCGACTGATAGAGTTGACCGTAGTCCACCGACAGCGCCGCCGTCGACGCCAGACCTAGTGCGAGAAACAGTGAAACACGCATACTTTTGCTCCTTGATTCCGAGGGACATCGTGCATCGTCCCGATGCACCGCACCTGAACGAACCAGGCGCATTGACGCCCTCCGCCATATTGCCACGCCAGGAACTGGCTGCGGAACAGGCTTTCACTTTAATGTACCCATGATTCAACCCGAATTGTGGAGGTCGAAGTACCCTCCTCAAGTCGTCAAGTTACGCGCGCAAGACCGATCTTCAGGAACTGTTTCCATGAAACCCGGACGCCAAATATTCTCCACACTCATACAGTGCGTCATGCTCGGCATGCTCCTGCACACAGCAGCAGCCACACCGCCGGGGCCCCGCGTCGGCCTCGTCCTGGGTGGTGGCGGCGCCCGAGGCATCGCGCATATCGGTGTTCTGCGGGTCCTGGAGGAAATGCGCATACCCATCGCCTGTATCGCAGGCACCAGCATGGGGTCGCTGGTGGGTGGTGTCTACGCGGCGGGTGTTCCGCTCGATGAGATCACCGATCGGCTCAGTGGCATCGATTGGGACGACCTGTTCACTGACGATCCACCGCGTACCGAGAAGCCATTCCGTGCCAAAAGTGATGATTTCAAGAACCTTTTCCACCTGGAACTGGGGCAACGCGGCACGAAGGTGCTGATGCCCCCAGGCTCCACTGCGGGCTATAAGTTCGAGTTCCTGCTGCGCGAAATGGTGGCCCGTTCCGGCAACTTCGCCCGCCAGGATTTCGACCACCTGCCGATCCCCTACCGCGCCATGGCCACCGATATAGAGAATGGCACCAGCAAGGAGTTCCGCGACGGCGACCTGGTGAAGGCGATGCGTGCCAGCATGTCCGTTCCCGGTGCGATTGCCCCCGTCGAGATCGATGGTGCGCTCTACGTCGATGGTGGATTGCTGCAAAACCTGCCGGTCGCGGCAGCGCGGGGGGCCTGCGCCGACGTCGTGATCGTGGTGGATGTCGGCAGCGGACTGCTGCCTCGCGACCAGCTGAACTCGGCACTCGGTATCTCGTTGCAGATGATCAACGTGCTGATGGCCCAAAACGTGCGGGAGTCGATCGAGTCGCTCGGGCCAGACGACGTGCTGATCAGTCCCGAACTCGGAGACTTCAGTGCCGCCAACTTTGCCGAGTCCATGACACTGGTCGAGACTGGTGAGGCCGCCGCGCGCAGCAAGGCCGATCAGCTGCGCCGTTTTTCCGTCTCTGCCGAGGACTATCAGGCATGGCGTGCATCAGTCGCTGCCCGCCTGCCGACTGTCCCACCCGTCACCAGCGTCAGGGTGGCCACCACCAGTGGGCGGGTCAACCCGCAGGTGCTCGAAGGCGAACTCGCCCGGCAACCGGGCATCGATCTGCGCGCCCACCCCGAGAGCGACTTCAGCCTCGAGAACCTCAATACCCGCCTCGAGCAGGTCTATGGCCGTGGTGATTTCGAGCGCATGGACTACCACGTGATCGATCGACAGGGTACGCGGACCGTCGAGGTCCAGGGCGTGGAGAAATCCTGGGGGCCGAACTACGTCAAGTTCGGCCTCGGGCTCGCCTCGGATTCCGACCAGACGCGCTTCGACGCCAGTGCCAGTCACCGCCGCACCTGGATCAACGCGCTCGGTGCCGAATGGCGCAATGACCTGCAGATCGGATACCGCGACGAGCTGACCAGTGAGTTCTATCAACCGCTCACCCTTGGTAGCGGCGTCTTCGTCGCGCCACGGCTCGACCTGCAAAGAGAACCGATCGTCTATTACCTCAGTGGCAGACGCATCGGGGACTACCGGGTAGAGCATGCCCGGGCGCATCTCGACTTCGGGGTACAAAACAAGTATGGAGAAGTGCGTCTCGGTGCCTTCGCCGGCAAACTGAATGCCGAAGAGGACTTCGGAATTCTCACATTCGTTCCGGACTACGACCTGACGCAGGTCGGCTACAACGTGCAAGTCACGTTCGATCAGATCGACAGCCCAAGCTTCGGGCGCAACGGCGTCCTGGCACAACTGTCGAGTTTCGGGACAGTCGGCGACTGGGGATCGGAAGACGAGTACAACAAGACCGAGCTGCTTCTGTTGGGCGCGAAGAGCGTGGGCAATCACGCAGTCCAGCTCGCCGGCTATGTCGGCGAGAGCCTTTCCGGTGATCTGCCCAACTACGACCCCTTTCTGCTGGGCGGATTCCTGCGCGGATCCGGCTACCGAATGGACGAACTCGTCGGTAACAGCGTCGCCATGGCGCGCGCGGTCTACAGCTACAAGATCGCATCACTACCGCCGCCGCTGGGTCGCGGCGTGTACCTGGGCGGGTCGATCGAGGCCACGCGTGCCTCGCTCGGAATCAACCTGGACTCCGACAAGAAAATCCGCCCTTCGGCGAGCATCTTTGTCGGGGCCGACACCTTTCTGGGACCGGCCTACCTGGCGTTCGGCCACGCGTTCAGTGACGACAACCCCAATGCCATCTATCTTCTGCTGGGTACCCCCTGATCAGTCTTGCAACAACCCGGGCAACGACTGGCGCCGACATCGGTAGCCCCTTTCTAACCGTCTTCGCGCTCGATGTCGCAGCAATGTGATGTCTGGGCGCCACCCTGGCCACTCGTCCCGGTACTGAGGATCTCACCAGTGACCGGATTCGGCCGAAAGGTGGTGCAACCTTTCAGTCCCTGCCGATAAGCCGACCCGTAAAGTTCCTGAAACTCGTCGAACGGATAGTCTTCCGGGACGTTCACCGTCTTGGAGATCGCGCTGTCGACGAACGGCTGCAAGGCGGCCTGCATCGCCAAGTGATCAGAAGGCGCCACGTTCAGGGCGCTGACGAAGGCCGGTGGCAAGACCCCGCCATGCGGGTGATCTCGCCGCCACAGTGCATGTGCATGGTCCTCGACATCGAACACCAGGTAACTGCCATCGACGTCGAGCAGGCGCCGCGAATGGCGGAAGTCGAATACCGGTTCGACACCACTGGAGATATTGTCGGCCAACAGGCTGATCGTCCCGGTCGGGGCAATTGCCGTGAGATGGCTGTTGCGGATTCCATGCCCGGCAATCGCGTCGCGGATATCGTCGGGCAGCGCGCGGATGAATGCGCCCTCGAGGTAAGGCGCACGATCAAAATAGGGAAACGCGCCCTTCTCGCGTGCCAAGTCCGCTGATGCACGATAGGCCGCGTGGCAGATTGCACGCATCGCCTGCGCGGCCGTCTCGCGGGCGGCTGCACTGTCGTAACGCAGCCCCAACATGATCAGTGCGTCCGCCAGGCCGGTCAGGCCCAGTCCGATGCGACGCGATCCGCGCGCCTCCTCGGCCTGACGCGGCAGCGGAAAACGTGAGGCATCGATCGCGTTGTCGAGCATCCTTACCGCGGTGCGCACTGTGGTGGTGACCATATCGAGGTCCAGTTTTGCCTGCGCCGTGAATGCCGACTTCACACAGTGCGCGAGGTTGATCGAACCGAGATTGCAGGCACCGTATGGCGGCAGCGGTATCTCACCACAGGGATTGGACGCACTGATATCCTCGCGATACCACAGATTGTTCTGACGATTGATCTGATCGACGAACAGCACACCGGGTTCGGCAAAATCATAGGTTGCGCGCATGATTTTGGCCCACAGGTCGCGGGCCGCTACGCGGCGCAGCACACGACAGGCGACAGGTCCGGCCTCTCCCGGCCAGTGGCGCATCACTGTTTCGCGGTCACCGCACCGCGTTTCGCCGAGCGCATGATCGGGAAACACCAGCGACCAGGATGCATCCGCGTCCACCGCCTGCATGAAGGCGTCGCTGACCTGTACCGAGAGATTGAAGCGTCGCAGCACATGATGGTCCTGCTTGGCGACGATGAAGTCCTCGACATCCGGATGGTCACAACGCAGTGTGGCCATCATCGCGCCACGTCGCGCGCCCGTCGAAAGGACGGTGCCGCACATCGCATCCCAGACGTGCATGAAGGACACAGGGCCAGAGGCAATGCGCCCGGTCGCATGAGCCTCACTCCCGGCAGGACGCAGGGTCGAAAAATCATAGCCGACGCCACCGCCCTGCTGCATCGTCAGCGCCCCTTCCCTGAGGTGCTCGAAGATGCTGTCGATGCTGTCCTCCAGGCGCCCCATCACGAAGCAGTTGAACAGTGTGATGCGTCGCCCGGTCCCAGCGCCGGCCAGGATGCGCCCGCCGGGGATGAAGCGGAATTCCTCGAGTGCAGAGCGAAACCTTTCCTCCCAACCAGACCGAGCATTCGGCTCGACACCAGCCAGTGCACCGGCAACACGCCGCCAGGTATCGGACAGGGTGTGATCCCGCACCGTATCGCCGTCGATGAAGCGATAACGGGTATTCCAGATGTGCTCCGAAAGGGCATTGTTGAACACTTTATCCCGCAACACAGCCTCCAGTCCCGGACATCGACCGCCACTATGCCGGTCGGGCAACGGACCTGTCAGCAGTTTAGGATAGATACAGCAACACGACGCCGACGAGGAAAAGTCCCAATGAACATCCCGGCCACCAGCAGGCACGAAGAACTGGCCGTTCAGGCAGGTTGGCAGCCACTCGATCGGCACAAAGAAAACAAGACGTTCATACGCCTCTTGGACAACGAGTTTCGTGACCCGGAAACCATCGAGGCATCCGTCGCCAGGCAGATCGCCAGGATGGTCGCCTATGCCGGCGACCATGTACCTTTCTATCGCGATGCTTTCGCGACGGCCGGCATCGACCCTCGCACGATCGCCTCGCTGGCCGACCTTACACGCTTGCCGGTGCTCAGCCGATTTGATCTTGCCAGCGGATTTGATCGATTGCGCTCGAACCGGGTGTCGGCGCAAGATCGCAGCCTGGTGGTCGCCAAGACCTCGGGCTCGACCGGAATCCCGGTCAGGGTACTGAAGACGCGTCAGAGCAGCGGCAGTTTTGCCCTGCTGTGGCTGCGCCAGGCACGCTGGTTTCGCCACGACCTGTCCAGGCGCTATGCGCGGATCCTCACCGCCAACACGCTCTCCCGCAGGGCAGACGGCACGCTGAACCGCGACGGCGAAACCATAGTCAAGCCGTCCTGGATATATGCCGGGCAGTACTTCCATACCGGAGACGAGGTGCAGTTCAACTCGTCCAGCAGCAGGCCGGACCAGCTGCGTTGGCTGCAACACCATCGGCCGGCCTATCTGATGACCTACCCGGGACTGCTGGAAGAACTGGCACTCGCCAATGCCTGTCAGCCCCTGGAAGGTGTCGAAGGGCTGATTGCGATCTCGACGATCATGACCAGGGCAATGCGCGCGCGCGTGGAAACCTGCTTCGGTATCCCGATATATCAGAATTACGGTCTCAACGAGGCCGGGCTGGTTGCGGTGCGGTGTGCGGCCGGGCGCTACCACACGCATATCGAACACGCACACGTCGAGATTGTCGATGCCGATGGCCAGACAGTCGCCCCCGGTGCCAGCGGCCGGCTGCTGGTCACCACACTCACGAATCCGGCAATGCCCCTGTTGCGCTACGACACCGGTGACATCGCGATTGCGGCCGCCGGGTCCTGCCCATGCGGTCGTACCCTGCCTTCCTTCCTCGACATAATGGGCCGCCACCGCCGATTTGCGGCTACACCCGAAGGTACTCGCCCCCGGGTCAACGGGCTGATCGATTGCCTCGCGGAGATGCCGGCTGAGTGGCTGGCCAACCTGCGCCAGTACCAGATTCACCAGGCCGGCGACAAGAGTTTCGAGTTGCGGATACAGGTGACCGGGAAGTTGCACGAGGCATTCGGCAGGGCGCTGCGAAAGACATGGGCCAACCTGCAGTCGGATGGCGAAGACTGGCCACTGGCGATCGTCGAGGTCGGGGCGATCGAACCGTCAGCGAGCGGGAAACTGCTGGACTTCGTCTCCGAGTTTGACGATACACAGATGGATATGACGCATTGAAACCGGCAGAAAGACGGCCGGCGTCACAAGGCCACCATCATCGGGGAGACGCCTATTTCTTGTTACGCGACGACCAGGTTCCGGCACTGCCGCGCACCGGAGAGCTGCGCAGATTGAAACCTTGAGCACAGTCCTCGGCATAGTCGGTGACTTCCTTCAAGGTGCCACGATGCAGCCCGGTAACCCGGGACTTGCCGCTTACGATCGTGTAGCGATACCAGTCCGCCGTAGCGCCGGATTGCGGATGGGGGACTTTCTCGACAGATTCCACGCTGTAGTTCGTACGCAGTCGGTCGTCACTGGCAACACCGGCAGGTCTTGCCGCTTGCTGCGGCACGATGGCCGCCTGTGATTTCGAGTCTTGCATCCGGTTCACCTCTCTCACGCGCAATACCAGTCCCTTGAACAGCCGTCCATCGAGCACCGAGACAATATGCTTTGGATCTTCGCTGTCCATCTCAATCGACCCTGAGCCAGGGTATTTGCTGTGCGCCGAGCTCCGCGAGAAACGCATTGAGCGGACATTGCCGTAACTGGAAAACAACTTCTGCAAATCGTATTCACTGACGTCATTGGACAGATTTTCAACGGAGATTTCGATCAATGGCTTAACGTTCCCTGCACCTGATAGGTACTCAGCCAGGCCACGAATTCATCGGCTGCAGTCTGGCGATCCATTGAGAGCGTGCCCGGTACCGGGCACGCTATTCCGGAAAGACTCTCAGCATTGCTGCCAAGCGCTTCCGAGCAGTCCGCTCAGTATCGCGGAGAATGTGACGGCCGTTCGGCGCGTGGCTTCGCCTGATTGACCGTAATGTTGCGGTCATTCAACGATTTGCCGTTCAGTCCCTTGATCGCGGCATCCGCTTCTGCGTTGCTCTCCATCTCGACGAATCCAAAACCCTTCGATTGCCCGGAGGCATTGTCCTTGATCAGCGTCGCACGACTGACGCTGCCATAGGCGCTGAACGCGTCCTTGAGATCGCCTTCCGTCACCGAATACGCCAAATTACCAACATAAATATTCATATCATCTCAACTATCATTCGTGTGTTGACCTAGAAACACTGCCGCATAATCAAACACACAATTTACCGGTAGTGATCAGCCTGTCATGGCTGAAATAAATTCCGTACAAAAAACAGGTATCGTTTCAATAAATACCTTTCTTGGCCCGTCACCGCTTCTTTACCCGATCGCCCATCCGTCCAATTTGGCAGGAAACCACCTGCGACAAGGCAAACCCGCTGGCCAGCGCCTGAAATACGATTCATACCGCATTGCCGGCATTAGGGGACTGCCGAAACAGCAGTCATTAAACAAATTCTTATTGTGGGCAGTGCGCTGTGTCAGGCGTCAGCATTCGCTTCATGGCCAGCAAAATAATCTTGAAATAAAGAGCAGGCTTGGCACGAACGCAACGTGGCGGCGGGTGAATACTGGTTAAAGTATAGCCTGTTTGCATTTATTCGCCTAATCGGCGATTCGACAATAGGTCTGGGCGCCGCTTCATGACGCTTGACCGCGGGATTGCGCGGCAGGTCACCTTCTAGTGCCTGGCCTTTCCGAGCTGTGTCTCGAGAAACTGCTGCAACTCTTTCAGCAGCCGGTCCACAGCGCGATTGGCCGCCTCCACGCCGGCATAAGGACTGCGTTCAGCGATTGGCTCGCTGACGCTCAGGACGCGGCTGGCGATCAACCGCGCACTGGCGACCTCCACCAGGCTCACACGCAGGGCCAGCTGCAGTTCACTTGGATTGAGACGACACACCTGTTGCAGGTGAAGCAACTTGCTGTCGAGCCGCAGGTCCGCCCTTGTCCCTGTGCCCGCCTCAATTACGCTGCTGAACAGGCCACTCTGTGCTGCGGCCCGTACCAGTAGGGGCTCGAGCATACGTGCCGGCGAATCCACCCAGCGGTGCCGCGCAAAATATTCGATCTCGTGCGGTGTACGCATGTACGCCATGTCCGAGCCATCGAATCCCGGCGCTGCAAGGACTGGACTGACCAGCAGGTTCGGCGCATTGGCGGCGCCCTTTTTTCCCGCCGTGCCCTGCCACTCCAACAGGTAGGTATGCGTGGGGGATGCAGCTGGCGACTGCAGGAACGAAGGGCCACAGCCGCTCAACACCAGCACCGACAAAAGGCCCGGCAGGAACAGTGGCGGCCAGCGGCACGCAGCGCGACGGAAAGCAGATGCAACGCGTGATGACAGGTTCAACAATTCATTCTCCCGGCCCGGGGGCACGTGGCGTCCTGCCGCGCAGTAACACTGCCGGATCACGTTCGAGCTGTTCACTGAAGCGCCGCAGGTTCTCTGCCGCACGGCGCAGCTCGTTGATCATGACGGCGGCCTCCGGCAATGCCTCGCCGGTGAAGCGCTGCAGGTCACGATCACGTGCGCGTACGACCTTGCCGACCGAGACCCCCGTGTCGCGCAGTTCGTCGGCCATAAGCTGCAGTGCATTTGCGGTCTGCGCGAACTCGGCGAACAACGCCGGCAGCTCGGCGGTGGCATCGCGTGTCTGGCGCATCGTGGCCGCAAGATCTTCCACGGCGGTCGCCATGTCGCCGGAGCGACCGGCCAGTGCGGCGGTCAGATTGTCCAGATGTGCCAGCGTGCGGGTCAGGCTTTGCTTGTTCTCTTCGCTGAGCACAACCTTGAGCAGCTTGGAGACATCGATCAGATTGGAAACGAGTTCCTCGACCGCGCGGTCGAGTCTCCCCCAGGTGGACCGGCGACTGTCGATCACCGGATAGGTCTCTCCCGGTCGGGCCTGTAACTGTGGTGAGGCGGCGCTGCCGCCCGTCAGGTTGATGAAGGCAAGGCCGGTCAGCCCCTGGGTCTCCAGCGTCGCCACGGTGTCCTCGCGCAAGATGGTGTCTTCGTCGATCTGAAGCAGCAAACGCACTTCACCGATATGCGACGGGTCGAGGCCGATCTCACGCACTCGCCCTACGTCGACACCGTGGTACTTGACGACATTGTCGCGGCTGAGGCCGGAGACCGACTCCTTCATGTAGACCAGGTACTCCTTGTAGACCCGGCCAGTGCCCCCCGCACTCAACCACAAGATGCCGCCGATGAAGGTCAGCGTCAGCAGGAGCACGAAGAGTCCGATCAGGACGTAGTTGGTCTTTCCATTCACACCGATGCCTGCGCCGCACGCCCCCGGGGGCCCTGAAAGAATCGTACCACCGCCGGATCGGTGGAGCGCGCCAGCGCCTGCATGCTGCCCTCCGCCAGCAGGCGGCCCTCGCCGAGCAGTACCACGCGATCTGCGACCCGCCACAGGGTATCGATGTCATGACTGACCAGGACCACGGTCGGATCGAGCGATGCCTTCAGATCGAGTATCAGTTCATCGAAGGCGTCTGCGCTCAAAGGATCGAGACCCGAGGTCGGTTCATCGAGAAACAGCAACTCGGGATCCAGCGCAATGGCGCGCGCCAGTGCCGCACGCTTGCGCATCCCCCCGCTGAGCTGGTTCGGGTAGAGCAGCCCGTCGGCTGCTGTCAGTCCCACCAGCGACAGCTTTACGCAGGCGATTTCATCGATCAGCGTATCACTGAGTCTCGTATGTTCACGCAGCGGTGCGCCCACGTTCTGCAGCACGTTGAAGCCACCGAACAGGGCGCCATTCTGGAATAGCACACCAATGCGACGGCGCACCCGCAGTGTCTGCTGTTCCTTCAGCCCGGAAATCTCGTTACCGAGGATGCTGACCCTGCCCGACGTCGGTGGCTGCAACAGCGCCATTTCGCGCAGCAGCGTGGTCTTGCCACTGCCACTGCCACCAACGATCGCCAGGATCTCACCCTGGCGCACGCTCAGGTCGAGGTGTTCGTGGACAAGCTTGCGGCCGAATCGCATCGTCAGATCGCTGACCTCGACCACTGTCGGTGCTGAGTCGTTTGAAGCGCCGTACATGCTCATATCCCGAGACGACTGAAGGCCACCGAAAACGCGGCGTCGACGACGATCACGGCCAGGATCGACTGCACCACGCTCATCGTGGTGCGGCGACCGACGCTTTCCGCGCTGCCGACCACCTGAAAACCCTGGAAGCAGCCGATGGTCGCGATGATCGCGGCAAACACCGGCGCCTTGCCCACGCCAACCAGGAAGGAGTCCACCGAGATCGCCACGCCGAGACGATCGATGTAGGTCGAAAACGCAATCTCCAGCTGCACGCTCGACATCAGCATGCCGCCGAGCACACCCATGATGTCGGCGAATACCGTGAGCAGCGGCAACGCCACGATGAGTGCAAACAGCTTGGGCAGCACCAACAGATCCATCGGTGGTATTCCCATGCTGCGCAGCGCATCGACCTCCTCCGTGACCTGCATGGTGCCGATCTGCGCCGTATACGCGGAACCGGTGCGCCCCGCGACGATGATCGCGGTGATCAGCGGCGCCAGCTCGCGCACCATCGACAAGCCCACCAGGTCGGCGACGAACAGGCTGGCGCCGTACTGGCGCAGCTGCACGCCGCCCTGATAGGCAATGACGATACCGAGCAGAAAGGACAGCAGGCCGACGATACCCAACGCGCTGTGTCCGGCCTCCCCCAGGTTGCTGGCGATCTGCGCCCAGCGGATCCGCCCGGGGTGCATCAGCTGACGGACCCAGGCCGCACCGATCTCGCCGACAAAAGCGATCAGGCCGATCCCCTGGGAGAGCCCGTCGATCGCCCTGTGCCCCAACTGTTCGAGCATTGCCTGACGCTGCGGCCGCGGCACTGCCCCGGCCGTCACCTGGGTGCGGGCTACCAGCTGCAACAGGCCGGCAAACCTCGGTGCCAGGGCATGCAGCTCCACCTCGTGTCCACTGGACTCCAGCAACACCAGCAGCCGTTGCAGCACCCAGGCGCCGCCGGTATCCATGCGCTGCACACCGCCCATATCGAGGCGTATCGGCCCCGAGGGCCAACGCACACCATTGAGATCTTCCTCGACGAGCTGCAGGTGACGTACCGTCCAGTCACCACTGCAGATCAGTGTTGAACCCTTAGGTCTCGCCCGTGTGGCGAAAGAGGCACGTCCCTCTGCTGTCGTCATGTGATCCGGCCCTGGTGACATGCCTCTAATGTAGCAACAACCAGCCGCCGCCGGACCATCTCCAGACCTCGATGCGACCCGGGCGATGCACGTCCTGCACCCGTACCCCGGTCGACCGACTGTTGGCAGACGGATTGCAAATGCGCCGTCTGCATCCCAAGATTGTCCTCTCGTTGTTCGCGGATGACCGATGAAGCACTCACGCGCACAGATCCTGTTTCCGGAGCCGACACGCTACTTTCCCGGCCAGCGATGGGTGAACATCACCTTGCGCGCGCTGCATCTTGTTGGTGTGGCCGGGATCGGCAGCGGTTTCCTGTTCGATCAGGCCTCTGCAACCTGGGAAACCTACTGGCACCTCACCCTGGTCAGCGGCATCGCGCTTTCCATCCTTTACCTGTGGAACACCGCCGCCTGGCTGTTCGAACTCAAGGGTCTGGGGATCGTCGTGAAGATCGTTCTGCTGGGCATCGCCTGGGAAGTCCCTGCACTGCGCGCCGAGTTGTTCATCCTCGTCATCGTACTTTCGGCGTTGATCGCGCATGCCACCGCGAGAGTCCGCGGTTACCGGTGGTCCGGACTGCCGATCCCCGACAAACCGGCGGCACACGGAACGCCGCGGCAACCTCATCACGACTGACCGGCACCAGCCTTCTGGTCACAAGACCAAGTACCTCGGGAAACACGAGTATGAGCAGCACCCCGGATTCCATCAGCAAGGGACTCGGTTCTGACGAGCCGGTGGCAGCCTCGTGGAAGGACTGCATCTACCGACAACGCGAAGAACTGGCACGGATGCTGAAGGAACCCCTGGCATTGCTGGCCAACAAGTGCATCCCCCACTGGGGTGATCGGGAGGCATTGAACGCGGTGCTGCAGGCCGGATTTTCCAGCATTCCGTATTGCACGCACCTTTACGTACTGGGAAGCGACGCCACCCAGATCAGCGACAACATCGGTGCCGGAGGCATTGTGGCTGGGCATTTCGCCCGCAATCGTGCCGACCGTCCGTATATGAAGGAGGCAATGCCCGCTTGGGGGTTCCTCCTGTCCGATGCTTATGTCGGCCTGGCCACGCATCGGCCCTCGCTGACCGCATTGCAGGTCGTGGTATCGGGCTCCGGGACAATGGGCTATCTGGGGGCCGATTTCGATCTGCGCGGTCTCCCGGTGACCTCCGCTCTTTACCTCGAGCCCGACGACTGGCGGCAGGTCAAGGGCGACCCGGCGATCCGCAGCACACTGTTTCAGCAGAGCCGGACCGAGAGTCCGATGGACCGCAACATGGCTGTTGCGCTATCGATCCTCGATGAACTGCTGACCGAACGGGGCGTGTTCCAGTGCCAGATCCACTTTTCCAGCAGCCAGGCGACCATCTGGATGATCGACGACCCACTGCGGTATCGCATCCTCGATCACGAGGTGCTCACGGACCCTGATATCTGCCTGGTGTACCCGCCGCGCGCCTACCCTGAAGACGCCGCGATTCCACCCGACGACATCGAACGGATACTCCGTGCAATGCAGGCTTTGCGCACGGTCGATACGACCATCTATCTGCGCACCGCCTCGGTGAACGTGGTCAACGGCATGGTCAGCCTGACGTTTTCCTGTGACGGCTCGCACTACATGCGTTATGACGAGTTTCTCGCCAAGGGGCCGGCTTTCTGGACCGGGGTTTCCGTATGAATTCCTTGCCGACACTCTGCCAGGTCGGCCAAGCCAAAATGCGAATCAGCCCAGCTCTGGCGTCTCCGCGGTCACCATGAAGACGATCCGTTCCGCGATATTCGTGATGCGGTCACCGGTCCGCTCGAGATGGTATGCGATCCACAGAAGATGTGTTGCGTGCATCGTCGGATCGGCTGCAGTCATCAGCTGCATCATCAGGCTGGATGCCGCCTGGCCGTCGAGTTCGTCTACCTCCTGGTCGTGAGCAGCCGCCGCGCGGGCCAGATCACTGTCGCGCGACTGGTAGGCGTCGATCACCTGCATGAGCATATGCACACAGACATCGTTCATGCTGGCGAGGCGGTCCATGGGGCCCGAGAAGTCGCCCGGGTCCATTCCCAGCACAATTTTGGCAATGTCCTTCGCATGATCGGCAATGCGTTCGAGTTCTGAGGCAATCTGCATACTCGCAACGATATCGCGCAGATCCGCTGCGACCGGTTGCTGGAGAGCCAAGGCCGCCAGGCACTCGCTTTCGATCACCCGCAACAACACGTTGATCTGTGGATCACCATCCACGACCTGCTGGGCCAGCGCGGCGTTCTGGCTCATGAGGCTGTCCATCGCCGATTCGAGCGCGCCCCCGGTCAGCTTTGCCATGTCGAGTACGTTGTGATGAATCCGCACTTCCTGGCGGTCGAGGATGCGATGGGTATTTGTCATTTTCCAGGGTCACTCTGTGTCGAGGGGCGGATTTTCAGATACTTCCGCCAGAACGACCAATGATACCCGCAACGAATGCCCGATCGCGTCAGCGAAAGGCGGCTATTCGCACCCGTCTCTCAGCTCGAACTGCCGGGCACGCCCTTTCATCTGCTGAATACGGATGACTTCGAGTTTGAATTCCAGGCGCCTGCGCTTTGCCGGCAGACTCTCCTGCGCCAGCTTCAGCTCCAGGTCGCGCGCCCTCCGCTGCAGCCGCGAAAGGACCGATTGGATGTGGTCACAGGGCGTCAGACGCCTTACCCCTCCGAAGGGCAGGCGCCGCTGAAGTCTGCGGAGGAGTTTTTTCAGGACCATGATCTGCGACAGGTGTCTGTAATCTATCTGAAATTTTCTCAGATACGACCCGCTGCAACGTGACAGTAATATGAATTTTTGATGACCTGACGTCAGAGCAGGTCCGGCTGTTCGTCCGACCGGCACCCGGTCCTCAACCCCCTCGCAGCGGCAAAATCCATGCCTGGCCTTGCGACACCCGGTCAAAAAAGTCGCTCGCGGGAGAATTCAATGCGGACGTATGATCTGCAGCAGCGCACAGTGCCGAAGCGGCGGCTGGCGCCCGGCCTCAGCCACTACATGACGTAGCACGCACCGGTAGCACCGCTCTGAAGGAAGCCGATATGTCCAACCGTGAACAGCACTCCAACAAGGAGTCGAAGAAACCACCGCAGCACACTGCCAAGGAGAAAAAGGCGGCCAAGCAGGCGAAGAAACACGGTAGTGACCATCCGCCGCTGGTGGTCAAGAAACCCTGACACGCGCTCAGGGTCTGCGCTTGCGTCGGCATCTGCTGTCGCGATATCAGGCGGCATGGCGATGAGGTACGCCACCGGTTCGCGAATGCACATCGCGCCCGGTCAGCTGCGCAGAGTGACGGCAACCCTGAGCAGATCACACTCACGATCGGACAAGGGTTGCCTGTGGCATTTCACGAGGCGTTCAATCCTGTCCGCAGTCTGACACCCGTCTAGGCCGCGGCATCCCGAGCGACCCTGCGCTGTCTGGAAGGAAACCGTAGCCACTGCTATCGGTACCGTTGGGTGGATTGTTGCGCATCGACAGCATTCATCACCTGTTGTCTGCGGCGGCCGAACCCGTACAGTCCTCGACCGGCCAGCCCTGAGCCAGCCAGGCAGTCATACCGCCGCGCACCACGCGCGCATCGACAAAGCCCTGGCGCGCCAGCAGCGCAGCGGCCTTGGCAGAACGCCTGTCGGTGCGGCAAACGATAGCAATCGGCACCTCGGGATCTTCGCCGAGTTCGCCAAGACGCGCGGCAAGTTCCTCGAGCGGCAGGTTCAGGGCGCCGGCGATATGTCCCTGCTCGCCGACGAAATCGGCAGCGGTACGCACGTCCAGTACCAGGCCTTCTACTGTATCGACCCGCCGCTTCAGCGTGCCGATGTCGAGCATCGGCTTCTGCCTCCAGCGACTCACCAGGCGCGGAAGAAAGGCCACCATGGCCAGCAGCGCCAGTACGATCAAGGCATTGCGGATCAGGCCCTCGCCACCCGCCACCGCCTCGCGGCCGGCATAACCCAGGTAGGTGTAGGCGAATGCACCAGGCGACATGAAGACAAAACTTGCAATGAGATAATGCAGCAGCGGGATGCGGGTCAGACCCAGCGCATAGTTCAGCAGGTTGAATGGGACCAGCGGCACCAGCCGGGTGAAGGCAACGAAGCGCCAGCCTTCGGCCTCGACACCCCGGACCAGGCGATCGACACGTCCGCCGGTGCCGCTTTCGACCCTGGCCTGCACCCAGCCGGCTGCCAGGTAAC
This sequence comes from Chromatiaceae bacterium, assembly GCA_024235315.1. Classification (GTDB taxonomy): domain Bacteria; phylum Pseudomonadota; class Gammaproteobacteria; order Chromatiales; family Chromatiaceae; genus Thiosocius. The sequence goes on from JACKMP010000002.1 coordinate 116,180, forward strand.
GCGCTATCAGAAATGCCGATACCGCACCGAGCGTTGCGCCGGTCAGGCTGTACAGTGTTCCCCACAAGGGCCCGAACAAGGCGCCACCGGCCAGCGTCAATACCGATCCTGGCAGGAACAGCACCGTGGCCAACGCATACAGCATGATGAACAACAGCGGGGCAACAGCCCCCGCTCCCGCCACCCATGTCGCCAGTGCTGTCGCATCCAGTTCATTACGATAGGTGAACGCCACTGCAGCACCGCCGGCCAGAAACGCCAGCGACAGTGCACGGATGAGGCCCCTATCCATGCCCATCATCCGGTCCCGGCCACGATCGACGATTGATCACGTAGCCGCTGATCCTGCCACGCCACGGCAGCACCAGCAGCCCGCTCAGCCAGCTCACATCGCGCGGTTCTCGATAGCCATGAATTCCGATGACCATCCCCTCGTGACCGCCACGCGGCTGTGCGCGGTAGGTGCCGAACAGCCGGTCCCACCAGGGCAGGCTGAAACCGAAGTTGGAGTTGGTCTCGTCGTCTTCCACCGAGTGATGCACCCGGTGCATATCGGGGGTGACAACAAACAAGCGCAGTACCCGATCTACTGCCTCTGGCAGCCGCAAATTGCCGTGGTTGAACATCGCCGTCGCGTTGAGAAGCACCTCGAACAGGATGACCGCCACCACCGGCGGACCGAGCACTGCAATGGTCGCGAACTTGATCAGCATCGACAGGATGATCTCGATCGGGTGGAAACGCGCCCCCGTGGTGACGTCGTAGTCCGGGTCGGCATGATGTACGCGGTGCAGCCGCCACAACACCGGGATTGCGTGCACCATCACGTGCTGCAGCCAGATCACGAAATCCAGCGCAATCACCGCAACCAGGGTCGCCACCCAGAACGGGAACTCAAAGTAGTTCAGCAGTCCCCAGCCGTGCTCGGCGGCAAAGGCCGCCATGCCCACCGCTGCGGCCGGGAACAGCAGCCGCAACAGCACGGTGTTCAGAACCACCAGGCTGATGTTGTTGCCCCAGCGCATCATCTTGGAAACGGTCAGCGCTCGACGCGGCGCCACCCATTCGAAGAACGCGACCAGCATGAAGACCCCGGCAAAGAACGCCAGGCGCACCGCCGGCTCATGGGTCAGCAGCCAGTCGTTCCAATCCATAATCGTCACCTTTCGGGATACGTCTCGACGACGCGTTTCATCTCAATTATTCAACTTATTGATTGAATAAGCGTGGCCATCTGACCTGGGATTGTCAAGCTGCGCCTGCCCCGTCGCCGCCACCAATCCGAGCCAAAGCGCCTACGACAGCGCTTGAAGCGGCAATCCCTGCGTGAACGCATATACTCAATTGTTTAATTGACAACTGACAGAAGAGGAAACAGCGACGTGGCCAAAACAGTCGCCAAGACAACCGGCAGGACAGGCTTCAAACAGGCATTGTTCTCCCAGTTCGCACGCATCGGCAAGGCACTCGCCAGCGCCAACCGGCTCGAACTGCTCGAATTCCTCGCCCAGGGCGAGCGCAGCGTCGATGCGCTGGCCAGGGTCTCGGGACTGTCGGTCGCCAATACCTCGCAGCACCTGCAGCAGCTGCGCCAGGCCGGGCTCGTGACGGCGCGCAAGGAAGGTGTGACGGTCTACTACAGCCTCAGCGACGACGACGTCGTGGCACTGGTGGACAAGTTGCGTGATGTCGCCGAACGCCATCTTGCCGAGGTGGAACAGCTCGTCAGCCGTTACCTGACGGTCAAGGACGACCTCGAGCCCATACCTGCCAGGGAGTTGCTGAAGCGGGCCCGCCAGGGACTGGTCACGGTGATCGATGTGCGTCCCGAGGAGGAATTTGCCGCCGGTCACCTGCCAGGCGCCGCCAGCATCCCGCTCGCGAGTCTCGAACGGCAGCTGCGCGACCTGGACCGGGAAAAAGAAGTCGTGGCCTATTGCCGGGGCCCGCACTGCATACTGGCCTTCGAGGCCGTGGCACGCCTGCGTGCCAAGGGCTTTGAAGCGCGTCGTCTGCAGGATGGTTTTCCCGAGTGGCAGCTCGCCGGGTTACCGGTCGAGCGCGACACCTGATCGGAGTGCCAATGTACAGATTCCGGCAGGCTGCCGCAGCTGACCAAAGGCTGGGCGTCAGACAGGCCGCACCACCCTGAGCGCCTCCCTGAGTGTTGCGACATCCTGTGATCCCCGCGGCGAGAAGCAGGCGGCATTGATCCGTTCCGCAAGGTCCACTGCGGCGCCATCAGGCTGTGCAGCCGCCCAGGCACCGAGCGAGACATGGCCACCGGAATCGAGCAACAGTCTGCGAATGGCGTGCACATCGGCTGCACCGCGAAGCGATCGCCGCAGGTGCCTGATCGAAAGCCAGCGACGAGCCGGCCGAAGCAGGATCTTGACCACAGTCGCCAACATCACGACAGCGATCGCCAGCAGCACGTACGCGAAGGGCGGCGGAACCCGCCACATCAGCGGCAGCCGCGCCTGCAACGTGGCCAGCCTCCCCTGGTCGGCATCGAAATAACGCAGCTCCAGCTGTGGCCCGGTACCCCACCCGGCCAGCCAGGCCGGCACCGGTACGCGATAGCGTTGCACCGATGTGCCCGCCGCCACGTCCAACTCGACTGACGATACGCTGACTGCGTCCACACTGCTGCCTGCCGCAGCCGCCAGCATGCTGCGCATGCCGTAGACGCTCTCCGGCAACTGCCCGCGATTGAGCACGGAGACCTGCCAGTGAGGCTCACCTTCAACCTCTGTCATCTCTGCATGCAATGTGACCTCGCCGACCGGGACGCTCGGCGGCAGATAACTCGGCAAGGGCAGCACCTGCACTGCGCGTGGACGCAGATGGAAGCGCCAGCGACCGCGTCCGCGCTGCTCCATCGCCGGGGGTGCGATCTGGTGGTCACCCTTTTCGCGCGCGGTCAACCGCCAGCGCAGACGCACCTGTCCACCGCCTGGCCCGGCGACCTGCTCACGTGGCAAGGTCTGCACGTCGAATCCGGCAAATTCCGGCTCTTCGACGGCGATCTGGTTGGAGGGGTGCAGCAGCGCGAGTTCGACGCCGACCTCGAACGACTGCCCCTGCCAAACCTGTTGTGGCGCAGGCAACCAACGCGGCGTCCCATCAATACCGTCGCGCACGGTCGGGGTGACCTCCACACGCAATGGCCCTGCCACGGCGCCGCCCAGGGCGATCCTCTCGAGCACCCAGTCACCGACATCACGCGGGTAGAGCCGCACGCGCTCGGTGGTGCGGATCTCCCCGCTGACCAGGCTCTCGCTGGCGGTATCGCGCCGGTCGACGAAGAAATCGTCGGCCCACTGGCGCAGATCGGCCCTGCCGACGCCGACCTCGCCGTCATAGACGATGCGCACATCGAGGTACTTGCCCATCTCGACCTGAAGCTCGTCCACGACAATGGCCAGCACCGCGGCGGCGGCAGGCACCGATGCTAGCAGCAGTCCCGTCAAAACCAGCACCCGACTCACCACGGGCGGCTCCCCTCTATCCGGTACGGCTCACCCGGCACGCTCAGGATTCCGACCTCCATCGGCAGCAGGCGGTTGAACAGACCGGCTGTGCCCTCGGGTGCGACCGTCCCCTCGGACTTGACCCAGTGCCGGCCCGGCGCCGAAGCGCCGCCCCGACCGTCGCGGTGCCTCTCGATGCCACGCGCCACCAGCAGGCTCAGCTCGTCAGCGGAAAGCACCGCCAGGGCCGCAGGACCGGCAAAACGGGTCGACAGCCGGATACCCTCGGCGAGGCGATCACGCATGACCTCGGGCATCTCGCGCGCCGCCGCCCGCCAGTCCGCCCGACGCTGCGTCTCGGCCACATCGGCCAGGTGCCGCCGGACGGTCGCAGCCAGGCTGTCGGCGAACTCGCGGTTGATCGCCGTGAGCTCGGGCGAGACACCCAGTTTCCCGGCCTCGGCGAACAGCACCGACGCCTCCTCGAAATCGCCAAGCCGGAAGTGTGTGTTGCCGAGGTTGAACGCCGCGCGTCCGCGCGCCGTGTCATCAGGTGCCTGCCAGGCCGCCGCGGCGAAGGCCTGCAACGCGCAGGGAAAGTCAGCCAGTCGGTAACAGGCCACGCCCTCGGCGAAGCGCGCATCGTAGCCGTCGCGCCCGGCGTACAGACTGCGGGCACGCGTGTAGTCACCCAGGTCCAGCGCCGCACGTGCCTGATCGCCGGATGCATCGACGAGTACCTCCCGACCGCAACCACCGCTCAGCACGGCGATCAACGCCGCGACAGCGGTGGCTCGTGCACCGGACCCCGCCCGCTTACCGCTCGACGCCATCACAAAGATCACGATACCCGCCAGCAGTGGTAACCCGAACCACTCGTCCCAGAGCACCCGGTCGTTGTCAGCCGGGTCGATGTGCGGGCCAGGCAGCCCCAGCACCCGGCCCAGCGGCCACCCGACGATCGCTTCGGCCGGGTGATAGTCTCCGTCGACGCGCCCGGCGAATGCCCGCAGCCAGCGCGCATCACGCCGGCTGACGATACGCTCGCCGTCGATCACCAGCGGCTCGGTCGCGGTACGTGGCACCCCGACCGCTTCGGCCCCACCCACGCCGACCACATGCAGGCGGATACGCGCAGACGGCAACCATTCACCCACCGCCGTTTCCGCCGCTCGCTGTGCATCAGGCCCGAGATCACCGTCGCTGATCAGAAGCAGATGCCGACCGCCGGGAGTATCGGCCCCGGCCAGCGATTCACTCGCCAGGCGCAGCGCATCGCCCAGATCGTTGCCCAGCGTCGGCAGTCGGATGCTGTCGAGTTCACGCACGAAATGACGGACCAGTTCCTGGTCCGCGGTCGGCGGCAACAGCCGATGCGCATGTCCGGCGTACACCACCACCCCAATCCGCAGCGATGCCGGCAACTGCGCGACCCAGTCATCCAGCATTGCCTGCGCGTGCCGCCTGCGATCCGGCCGCACATCGCGCGCCGCCATCGACGCGGACAGATCGACAACGGCGATGACCGCCGCGTCCGGCTGCACGGCGGGAGGAATCAGGCGTGGTGTGCGAGGTCCGGCCAGCGCGGTGCATAACAGCAGCCAACTGATCCCCAGCGCGACCTGGCCTGTCTTGTGGTGCCCCTGCCGGGCCTGGGCCTCGACCCAGGGCCGCAGCGACGGATCGACCATCCGCATCCAGATGCTGCGGTGGCGCAAAAAGGTCCAGAGCATGGGCAACAATGGCAGCAGCGACACCCAGAACCACGCCGGCTCACGCCAATACAGGATCATGCGTCCGCACCCGCGCGTCGTCCGTCCCGAAGCTGCGGCCACCAGACGCTCAGCAGCAACAGCGCCATCGCCAGACCGAGCGGCAGTGGATACCACGGCTCGACCAATCGTTCGACCGGTATCGCGGCACCCGGGCGGCGATGGCGCGACTCGATGGTCGAGAGCGCCGCACTGAAGGCGTCGGTATCCTGTGCATGAAAAAACGCACCGCCACCGGCATCTGCCAACGCCTGCAGAAACACCGCATCGATCGGCTCGTAGATCAGCCCGCCTTGCTCCGCACCGCCGGCACCCGGCTCGCCCGCGCCGATACCGATCACGTACAGCGTGTTGCCGGCCGCGCCGAGTGCCCGCGCCGCCGCCAGAGGAGACGTCGCGCCCAGTTGCAGACCACCGTCGGTAACCAGCACCACCACCTTTTCACCGGCCTCACGAAACCGCTGCTCGACCAGCTGCAGGGTGGCCCCCATGTCGGACAGGCGACCACCAAGGACGGGGCGCAGGCGGGAGACCGCATCACGTACCACGGCCCTGTCGGTGGTCAGCGGCAGCCACAACGCCGGCGGATTGCCGAGCACGACAAGACCGATACGCCGGCCACGGTAACCGGCGACGAAACCATCCAGCAGGCGACGGGTGATCGACATGCGATCGACCGGCTCACCGCCCACGATGTAGTCGCGCAGGGTCATCGAGATCGCGGTACCGGCGACGACCACCAGGTCCACCGGTTCCGAATCCGCGGTGGTCGCGACCGAGCCGGTAAAGCGGACCGGCTGCGCGAGGGCGATCACCGCCAGCAGCAACGCCGTCGAGATCATGACCTCGACAGTGGCCGAGCCCGGCACCCTCGGGACTCCGGAGCCTGTATGGATCACGGGCAGCAGCGGATAGCGCATCGCCAACGACGGGGACACCACTGACGACATACCCCGACGGTGCCGCTGCCACCTCAACCACAGCAGCGGCAAAGGCAGCAGCGCCAGCCAAAACGGCTGCAGCAGGCCGACCTCAACACCCATGTCTCATCCGTCGGATAAGCCCGGCGACGCTGGCAGCTTGCGGTGGCTGACGACTGAAACGCAGGCGGTCGAGTTCCCTGCGCATTGACCCATCACCGGACACCCAGGGTGCCAGTTGATGTGCCGCCTCGCGCGGCGACAGGCGTCCAGCCTCCAGTGCGCACGCCAGCCGTCGCAGCGGGTGCCGCCTGCGCCTCAGCCACCAGATCGCCAGCAAGACCCCTGACAGTGCGGCGATGACCAGCCAGGCCGTCGCAGCGCCTTTGTCGGTGGGCGGCAAAGGCGGCAGGATGTCCGCCATCCTTACCAGATCGTCGCTCATCGGGGCACCGCCAGCTCCGGCAGCGTGTCGACGTCTGCCGGCAGAACGTGAAAGGTGATACCGGCAAGGCGGAATTCAGCGGCAAGAAAGGTCTCCAGGGCCTGCTGGCCGTCTCGCAGCGCCGCGACCGCCGTGCTGTCGGTCGCATCGAAGGCGTAGCGATCCCCACCCCAGCACAACTCCCAAGCCGCCGGCGGCAGGGGATCGCGTTCCAGTCGATCGATGATGCGAATCGCATGGCACTCGCAGTGCCGCCCGAGCGCACGCAGCAGTCCGATATCACCGGTGCCGAGCGCGGTGAAATCCGAGACGATCGTCAGCTCGCTGCCCTGCGGCAGGCGTTGACGCAGGCCTGCCAGCACCTTGCCCCAACCCGGCTCGCCGCACCCGGGTTCGCGCGGCGGACAGGGTGCGGCGGCGCGATCCGCCAGCCAGCGCAACGCACGCACCCCCCTCGAAGGCGGCAGCCACTGGCACGGGTCATCGAGGAGTACCGCCGCCAACTCGCCCCCGGCCCTCACCTCGCGGCCGGCGAGCCACAGTGCAATGCGCACCGCCTGGGTGACCTTGAGCCTGGTACGGGTACCAAATCGCATACTGGCACGCCGGTCGATCACCAGGCAGTTCGGGCGGCTCAGCTCGGCGTGATAACTGCGTACCAACGGTGTGCGCGAACGCGCGCTCGCCCGCCAGTCGATGCGGCGTGGATCATCACCCGGGTGATAGGCGCGCGGCTCGGCGAAGTCGCCGCCACTGCCCAGGCGCGGCGACACCTGCTCACCCGGTCGGCCCGCGCGCGGCCGCCGCGTCGGCCGATCCGCCGCGCGCGGCGGGGCCGCCGCCGTCAATTCGGCGATCTCCTGCCCGGTCAACAGGGGTGCATCACCCGACCGTCGTGCAAACAGGCGATTCAGCATCAGGGTGAAGGGACTGACGAGACCAATCGCTGCACAATGTCATCGGCACCGACGGCGTCGGCATCGGCCGCGAAGTCCAGGATCAGGCGATGTCGCAGTACATCAGGCGCCAGCGCGATGATGTCCTCCGGCAACACATAGTCACGCCCGTTGAGAAAGGCGCGGGCCGACGCCGCGCGCAACAGGGCGATCGAGGCACGCGGCGACGCACCCGCCTGCACCAGGCCTCGCCACTCCGGCACATAGTCACCAAGCCGCCGCGTCGCCACCACGATCTCCACCGCGAAGCGTTCGACACGTTCTTCGATGAACACCTCTGCGACCCGGTCCCGCAGCGCCAGGATATCCACCGGTTTGAGCACCGCCGATACCGCCGTCTCCACATGCCCGTCATACGCACTGCGCGCGCGCCGGGTGATCTCGATCTCTTCGGACAGGCTGGGGTAGTCGAGCACGATCTTGAACAGGAAACGATCGAGTTGGGCCTCCGGCAGCGGATAGGTACCCGACTGTTCCAGCGGGTTCTGGGTGGCCAATACCATGAACAGCTCAGGCAGCCGACGCGTGGTGCCGCCAACCGTGACCTGATGTTCGGCCATGGCCTCGAGCAGGGCCGACTGGACCTTGGGCGGTGCACGGTTTATCTCGTCGGCAAGCAGGATCTCGTGAAACAACGGGCCTGCGACGAAGCGGAAGCTGCCGTTGGCGGGTTCATAGATCTCGCTGCCGGTCAGATCGCCCGGCATCAGGTCCGGTGTGAACTGCACGCGCTGAAAGGACGCATCCAGGCCGGACGCCAACGCATGGACCACCGTCGTCTTTGCCAGTCCCGGTGGACCCTCAAGAAGGACGTGGCCGCCCGCCAGCAGAGCGATGATCAGCCGATCCAGCAACGCATCCTGCCCGACGATGATGGACTGCAACTGCGCTTTGAGCGTGCTCAGGGGCTGCTGTTCGGGCATATCGCTCCCACGGTCCGCCGATTCGATATCAGCGCCGAGTTTAACCCGCCCCGGTCGGTGGAACGCGAACAGAAAGTCGGTCCGGGCCGCAACGCCAGCTGGACGACCAAGTGCTCGTCAGGCCCGGTGGACGCCGCCGGGCCTGACGATTCAGCGCGGCTGGATCAGCCCGGGTTGACGAGTCGGGGCATGCCCACCCAGCGTGCCACGTTTTGGTACCCGTGCACGACGGCCCCCCTGACCAGCAGGGTGATCACGGCCGTGAGGGCCAGACCAAGGAGCGTGGCAATGGTGCCCGCCGCGACGAAAAGAACTGCTGTCAACCAGCTCATGACAACCTCCGGTTGGAATGCGACTACGTGTGAAACATCGGCCTCGGGGCGCCCGGCTTGAGTCCTCGCCATCTCCGGTCAGAGGGCGTACCGCACCGATGAATCAGTATATTAGCATTCTTTAATAGCTTCACAACCCGCCAGGAGGAACGAAGCTACTGCATCATGTCGTCGATGACGTTCTGGAACCAGCTGTGTGCGTAGGTCACCTCGCGCTTGCGATGCTCGGCGCTGGCATCCATCGGCGACAGTCCGCCTGATCCTTCGATCGAGGTGATGACCTTGCCGTCCTCACTGAGCCGGTACACCGCTGCGACGGAAATGCCGTGCTCCTCGGCAATGATGCTGTAGCAGGTGTTGACGTAGGTTGGCTCACCCGGTTCCTGGCCGGCGAAACGCGCCAGGATTGCCGCCACTGCCACCTTGGCCTGTGAGTTTGCGGCATAGGCCGACTTGGGCATCTTGGCCGCCGAGGAGGCGTCGCCGAGCACATAGATACCGGGGTGACGTTCGGACTCGAAGGTACGTTTGTCGACCGGGCACCAATCACCGTCGACCAGATCGGCGATATGGGCGATCTTGCCCGCTTTCTGCGGCGGGATGATATTGACGACGTCACCGTGGAAATCACCCGCCTCGGCTTTCACCGTGCCGGAAGATGGATCCAACGCGCTGACCGTACCACCCTGTTCCTTGCCGACCCATTCGATCATGGCATTGTCGGTTTCAAATCCATAGTGTTGGGCCCAACCCTGCTTGAACAACCCGGCCTTGGAAAACTTGGCCTTTGGATCGAGGATCAGGATTTTCGACTTCGGTTTGTGATGCTTGCAGTACATCGCTATCTGCGAGGCCCGCTCGTAAGGACCCGGCGGGCACTTGAACGGATTCGGCGGTGCCACGATAACGACCTTTCCCCCGTCGGGCATCGCCAGCAACTGGTTACGCAAGGTCACTGTCTGCGGCCCCGCAAACCAGGCATGGGGAATCGTCTCGGCAACCTGCGCGTCGTAGCCGTCGATCGCCTCCCACTTGAAATCCACCCCAGGCGACACGACACACGCGTCGTAGGCCAGGCGAGTGCCATCCGCGGTCCGCACCTCTCTGGCAACCGGATCGATGCCGACAGCACTGTCGATGATGACGTTCACCCCGTACTTGTCCCTGAGGTCGGCATAGCTGAAGGTGATGGATTCGATGCTGCGGTCGCCGCTGAGCACCTCGTTGCTCATGAAACACGAGGTGTAATGGCTCTTGGCCTCGACCAGCGTGACATCCAGGGTCGGATCCAGCTTGCGCAGATACTTGGCCGCGGTGCAGCCACCAACACCGCCGCCGACAACCACGACCTTGCGCGTATTGGCGAGCAGCAGCCCGGGGAAACCGAAGACACCGGCGGCCAGGGTGGACCCGCCAGCCAGGCGCAGAAAGTCGCGTCGATTGATGCGGTTCATGGTTTGTTTCCTCGGTTGTTAGTTCTGGCTGCCGTAGTACTGGATCAGTGCCGGGACGGCTCGTTCGCCCTCGGCCTTGACCGCCTCTTTGACCTTGCGCTCCATCTTGCGTGGCCAGCGCCGCTGATCGTTGAGGTAATCGCTCATCGCGTGCTCGAGGTACGGCATCCACTGGCCGGCCAGTGTGCCGGCATCACCCGGGCGTCCGCCCTCTTCGTGACACTTCTCGCAATACGAGTCATGCAGCGACTTGCCGAGGGCGACCAACTCGGGATCGGTTTTCTGCGGCTTGGTGCGCGGCTGCTGCCGGTAGAAGAAGAAACCCATCTCGCGGATCTGCTCGTCGGTATAGCCAAGCGCAATACGTTTCATGATGGTCGAACTGCGCTTTTCGTTCTTGTAATCGAGCATGGCGTCCGTGAACACGTCAGGGTCCATGCCGGCGATCGTCGGGCTGGATGGCCCCACGCTGGAGCCGTCTGTGCCATGGCAGCCGGCGCAGGTGAAAGCCAGTGCCTGCGCCGTAGGCCCAGCCGCCTGGGCGGCGGAGGAGGTCGCGAGCAGGGCCAGAAGAAGATGGCGAACGGTTTTTTTCATGGTGTCGTCTCTCTTCATGATCAGTTCGGCATGGTCACGACGCCGTACAGCACCAGGGTCAACAGTGTGAGTCCTGCCACGATCAGCACGGTGGTGATAAACGAGGCCGCCAGATCGGCGCGGCGCGAGGGACGCTTGACCAGGTGCCTGTCCAGGGTCCCCTCGGCCACGAGCCGGTCATACTCCAGCCGGTGGTCATGCTTGAACTCCTCCATGGGGATGGCACCGGTGAAGATGGTGGTGCTCATCGGGAAGCGTTCCGGACGGAAGTGCACGTTGAAGAAGTGCACCGAGTTCAGGAAGATCGCGGCCAGCAGGGCCTCCTCCGCATGTACCACGGTGGCAATGTTGAACATCCAACCCGGCAGCACCGTGGCTGTAGCCTCCGGCGCGAACAGCATGATGCCGGACGAACCGATCACACCCGCACCCCAGAACGGCGCCCAGTAGTCGAACTTCTGCCAGTAGGTCCAGTGGTTGAACTCCGGGCGCTCGCCACGGCCGACAAACCATCTGAACATCCCCTTCAGGTCATCCCAGTCCTTCCAGTTGGGCAGCATGGACGTGCTACCGAACCACTCGAACGTGGCACGCTTGGTCCAGATGTTGTTGATCGCAATCGCCAGGTGGGCGGTGAAGATACCCAGCCAGATGACGGCCGCAGTGCGATGGATGATCCCCTCCATCTCCGTGCCACCGAGGAACACCACGACTGCCTTGGCCCATGCCGTGTGGGAGAACAGCAGTGTGGTACCCGTGAGGATCAGGACCATGGTGGATATGGCGAACAGCGCGTGGATCCAGGTCCATACCGTCGGGAAGCGGCGGAAATAGACGACTTCCGGGTGGTCCAGGTCCTCGATGAAACCCTTGCCCTGGATGCGCTCCATCACCTCGCGATAGAGCCACATCAGCACGTGAATCCAGAAGAACGCCATGACCGAGAAGATCAGCAGTTGCATGAAGATCTTGAAGAACCACAGGCCCGGGTAGTTCGCCCTGTCGTCGGCGTCGCCATGTGGCCAGAAGCTCAGGAAGTTGTCGTTTGCGTCTTCGTGACAGGTGCGGCAGTTCTCCAACCGGTTGTTGGCATGTATCTCGGATGTCGGGTCATCCTCACCCTTGATCTTGTGGCTGCCATGGCAGTCGTAACACTTGGCTGTGTTGGTGTAACCGAGACGATGGACCTGGCCATGATAAGAAGCGAAGTAGGTGCGCTGGGCATCCTCATGGCAATTGCCGCAGTTTCTTGTGATCGCCAGCTTGACGGCGTCTTTTTCAGGCGAAGCAATCTTGTGGGTGGTATGGCAGTCCGAGCAGACAGCCGAATCGCTGTCACCTTTCTCCAGGACCGCTTTGCCATGATCCGAGTCGCGGTATTCCTCGAGTTGCTTCTCGTGGCAGCGACCGCAAACCTCCGGGTTCTTCAGCCGCTTCTCCTTGCGCTGGATGCTGCCCAGCTCACCCACATTGTGGGCCTCGTGGCAGTCGTAGCACGTGGCATTGGTGCGCGACTGGTCCTGCTTGTTCGGCAGCGCATGCACGGAGTCCATGTAGCTGTCTATCTGCTCGAGCACCACCTTGAGACGTTCATGCTTTCCTTCCGGATCGTCCTTGAACTTTTCCCAGGTGTCACGATGGCAATCCACGCAACTCACTGCCACGTGCGGCGCCTTGCGATGAGGAACCCGCTCGATGGTCGTATGGCAGTCGGTGCAGCTGTGATCCCCGTGGACACTGGCCGTCAGCTGCGCGTGCTCGACGAAAATCTTGACCGGCGTACCGTCATCGCGCACATCGGTCTTCTGCTTCTCGTCACCGTGGCAATCCAGACAACGTGAGTCCGGAATGATGCGCTTGCCAGTCTTCGGATCGAAGGTAAAGGGGAGTTCTTCGCCTTCAGCACCCGGAATATTGCTGGATGCTGCGGCGCCGGTGGCGCTGTGCTGAGTCGCATACGCGGCAAGCGACCCGAACAGACACAGAACGACAAACAGGAACCCAGTGAGCGACGCGGACGTATTCTTGGACATTATTGTTCTCGTCAAATAGCTGGCTCTGAAGACACATCCGCTACAACTACGAGAACGGCCGGTAGCCAACCCGGCTCATCGCAAACGGCAATGCGCGCCGTCTGTCCACGTCCGTCGTGCGGAGCATGGAGACCATCCCCGAATCTCCCAGGGATACACGCAGGGCGGAGTGAAACACAATCGCCGTCGGGGCGACTTGAGGTGAATCAATTTGCCGGACAGAACCTATTGGGTTGGCGGGAAATCCCCGAATGCACGATTCGCAGAATGCTGACCATCGAGACTGAAAAAACTCAGCAGGCGCTGCTGGACAAAGGGATAGAAGGGGTTCCAGCGCAAGCGCAGCATGTCGGCAGCCCCTATCTGCAACACCCCGCGCTCGCCGCGCAGGGCGATCTCGCCCAGCCGGATCCCGGGGCTTGGCTGCTCGGGGCGGCCACCGTACAAGGGATCGCGTGGCGAAAACGGCAGGGCCAGGTGTGCCAGGGAGTAGATGTCCTTCGGCCAGCACAGACCAAGCGCCGCGTTCTCCGCCCCCGTACCTCCAGGTGCCAAGCGGTGTACCACCACCTGCCGGCTATGGGGGTCCTCGTTGGTAACGATGCTGAGGGTATAGGCACGGTCCGGATTCTGCTGCAACGCACTGACGATCGCAGAAGGATTCCACCCCAGGATCGGCTCTATCTCTGCCCTGCGGTTGATATCGAAAAGCACCAGTTCGTGCCCGCCGGCGGGCAGACGCGCGAACAGCCCCTTGACCAGGGCGGCGGTGGAGACCGTCGCGTCTACCACCGAGGAGAAAGCGAGAATCGGTGGAAAATCCCCGAGTCTGCCTTGTCCCTGCAGCACGGTGATGCGGCGCTGGATCTCGCTGGTCAGACGGTACACCACGTCCCCGGCGTTGACTGCAAACGAACCGTACTTGAAGGGATCGTACTCCGGTTGGATATCGTTCCAGGCGAGCTTTTCGAGACCCAACAGGTGCCCCAGCCGCGCCTGCCACACAGCGAGCGCCGCGGCCGACGTTACGCCGATCGCCGGCGAAAGAACGGCAATGCGGTCGATCCCTGGCAACGCCGGGTCGCCAAGCGTCTCCAACGCATAATTGACCGCCAGTGCCGCCCCGGTCGAATAGCCGACGACATAGAGAGGCCGGCCGCCGGCATGCTGCGCGAGATGACGGACAGCCAGACGCACTGCGCCATCCATGTCCTTCCAAGTCACCTCGACCAGCCCGGCAGGCGCTGTGCCATGGCCCGGCAAACGCAGCCCCAGCACGTAAGCACCCGCGTTGTTCAGCTGCTCGCCCAGCGCACGCAGGCTGTAGGGCGAATCCGACATGCCGTGCACCAACAGGACCGCTGCCTTCGGTGACTCCTTGGGCAGCACGAAGCTGCGGTTCCAGTTGGGCGACCAGCGCTGCGGGTCGGACAGGCTGCCGCGGCTGTAACGATTTATCGTCTGTCCCTTCGCCGGCGGCACAGCGGCGTAGACCAACCGGTCGAGCTGCTGAAACAGTCGATCCTCCAGGGCCAGGTACTCATCGAAAGTCGTCACATCGGCGTCGGCGGTATATTCCTCATCGAGTTCCACCAGGTGCCAGACCTGCAGATCGGTACGGCGATCGAGGTAGATCACGAAGACCACGATCAGCACGAACACGGCACTGACGCTTCCTGATGTCACTGCCCACAGCAATTTCCGCAAGTTGAACCGCATCAACAGATCCCAGGAGCCTTCACGATGGTGTCGGGTGTGCGAGGCACGCATGTGTGCGATGCGTTCAACGCAGACATCTACTGGCCGAACAGTCCCTTCAGCCCACGACTGATGCCTTTCATGATACTGCCCTCCCCCTCCTGTCGCCCTGATGAATCAACGCTACCCGCGCCCTGGGGCGCGGCGTTTTCCCGCATCAGCTCGATACACGCGTTGCCCGAACCACCCAGGTCGCCCAGGGCCAACAAAGCCGCTGGAGGGTAGACAAACAGTCCGGCGACACCCAGCAGTTTACCCAAGCTGGCCCCGCGGTCCGCGGTGAATTCGGGTTGGCGCATCGGCCCGCGCACGTGCACCGGCACCGCGATATTCAGGGTAGGGCTCTTCGCGCGGGGCGTGAAGGTCAGGTCGAGGTCTTGCGTGACGAGGTCGACCCACCCGTCGCCCCGGACCGTGGAGACGGCGCTGTCGATCAGCAGCACATCCGCGGTAGCCACGCCCCGCAGGATCGTGAAATCGGCGATCACGCAGTTCAGCTGGGCCTCGTCACTTCCCTTCGCCAACAGCTGACCGGTGAGTGTGCTGATCCCCCCGACCAGGGAATCGATCCGCCCGATACGTGCCCGCCCACTGCCGACCACAATCCGTGCGTCGCCGGCAAGGTTCTGAACCGCCTGATGCACGGATGCGCCTTTCGCTTGCAGATCCAGGTCGAGATCAACGGGCGCATCGACCAGCGAAGCCCACCTGGGCCCCAGCAACGCACCCGCCGGCAGCTTGCGCAAGCCGAGCACGAGGTCCCAGGCCGGGGGCTGCGCACCTGCATGCAGTTCGAGATGACCCTCAGCGCGCCCACCGCCGGAGAGGCTTGCCTTGATCGGTTCCAGTGACAGAACACCGGCATCCACTCGGCCGTCGACCCGTGCATCCGCAAGCACCATGTCCCAGGCAACGACCTGACTGGCCCGGACCTGAACTTCGCCGTCGACCTCGTCAAGGGCATCCAGCAAAGGCCGCCAGGAGACCGCGGCCCGATCTGTGTCACCCGTTGTTTCCGTGTCCGACAGCGGGATCAACTCCGTCAGGTCGATGGTGTGCGCGGCAAGCGTCGCGGTAAATTTTGGCCTGTCCGATTCGGTGAGCCATCGCAACTCGCCGGCCAGATCGCTCTTACCGGCAACGGCAGCGAGTTTGTCCACCTGCCAGCCGCGCGCGTCACGCGAGAGGTCGAGGGTCACGTCCAGTTGCGGAAGCGATGGAAATGATCTGCCGGCCACGGAGCCCAACTTGGCGAGGTCCAGCGCCGCAGCGCGCAGATTCAAGCGAGGACTCAATCCCCATGGCGCCTGCTGCAGCGTACCGCTGCCCTCCACCTCGGCTGCCCCGAGGCGCAGGCGCAATGTCACGTCCTGCGGACTGCCAGGAGCCAGGGACTGCCAGGTAGGCAGGCGACCGCTGAACTCAACCCCGTTGTGGTCCAGGCGTGCTGCACCTTCGAAGCCAATTCCGTCGCGACTGACATCAGCGGCCAGTGCCAACTCGGTAAAAATGAGTGGCTCCTGTCCCCGCTCGCCCGTCCCACGCCAAGTCAATCGGCCAGACTCGATCCTGACGGACGGCAGCGCGCTGACGGCTTGGGCGTTGCCGGACGCTTCGGGCTCGAACTCCCAGTTGCCCCTGCCCGATGCATCGGTCTCGAGGACCAGATCCACGTCGTGCAGATCGATCCGCTTGACCCGGACCTCGCCGAGAAACAGCGGGAGCAACGCAAGATGCGCCTCCACATAGCCCAGCTTCAGCATCTCCGGCCGGCTGCCCCACTCGGCGTTGCCCAGCGCGAGGCGATGGGCCCGTATGATCAATCCCTGGCGCAGTGCCACCTCGAGATCACCCGCGATCTGCAGGTCCCGACCGGTTGCTGCCTTCACCCTGGCAATGATCTCTGGTCGTACAGCGGAGAGATCCACGCCGCGCAGCATGAAATAGGCAGCCGTCGACACCAGCAGGGAGACTGCCAGCAAAAAAACCACAGCGTTGACGACTGTTCCCTTGTGCACAATCCTTCCGTTTTCAGTCGGAAACCGGGCAGTGTCTGCCCGTCGGAAGCCGGCCATCATTGGCACTCATGGGAAGCTTAACGTAACGCCCGCCCCTAGCGGGCCAAGCGGTAATCTCCCGATTTTTGGCTGACGGCGGAAGTGGCGGTCAGGTCACGAGTGCCAGCTTCTGTTTCGGGGTGATGCCTCCCAGGGCCATGTTCGGCCGTTCGCGGTTAAAGATCCACAGCCGGCGAGTGGCAAATTCCTGTACTTCGCCAATCGATGCAAACAGGTGCTGACCCAGCCAGTCATAGTGGACCGTGCAGTTGTAGTGCTCAATGTAAGCATTCTGCGCTGCTTGCCTGGCTGGATGTAATCGAGCCTTATTCGGCGTTGCTCTGCCCGGTTAATAAGCGCAGCACTGACGTATTCCGGGCCATTGTCACAACCCAGGGCCTGCGGCTTGCCGCGCCACTTGATGAGCCGCTCCAGCGTGAGGAGAGCTACTTTTCGGGGGGGATTACCGTTTGAGCTGAACGCCAATTCAACATCCATTTTGTTCGAGAATCCATTTCCACTCGGATCTCTGCTGGTTATTGAAAGACTGCTTGAGTGGCAGGATGTTCGCGGCACCGCACCACAAGCGTGGCAAGGTGGTGTCATTGAGGTCACCGAATATCCCGCGGTACCGATACCGGCGACATGGTTGCTGGTGGCTCTCGGCCTGGCCGGTGTACGGTTCCGGCGTCGC
The DNA here is from genome assembly GCA_024235315.1 of Chromatiaceae bacterium. GTDB lineage: Bacteria > Pseudomonadota > Gammaproteobacteria > Chromatiales > Chromatiaceae > Thiosocius. The sequence goes on from JACKMP010000002.1 coordinate 133,594, forward strand.
AATTGACGTGCTGGCGGCGCAACATCCGCACGTCGTTCATGCAGCTTGCTCCACCGATCTGGGGCTTCGCGTGTGCAGGGCATAGGCGATCCCGGGCTGCAATCGGCCACGTGAAAGCGGCGGTGACGTCCGCTGTTTGCACCGCGGGTCGATTGCAGCAGCGGCGTGCAGTCGGAGCGGTCGGTGTAGGCCGTCTCCTCGCCAAGCCTTTCCCGGCCCTGCCTGCGCATCAATGGAAGTGCGACCACCGCCACGGAGTTGGTCTGGATCCGGCGCGGCCGGATGGGCGCCAAACTTGCCGGCTGTCGGCCCTCGCGTGCGACACTTGCTGCGTGGCAAGAAACACCGGGCATCGCGACCATGACGAATCTGCAGCTCTACGACTTCGAACGTTCCGGCAACTGCTACAAGGTGCGCCTGCTGTTGTCGATGCTTGGGCTCGACTACCAGCGGATCCCCATCGACAGCAGCAGCGGTGAAACGCAGACCGCCGAGTTCAAACGCGTCAATCCGCGTGGCCAGATCCCGGTGCTTGTCGACGGTGAGGCACTGATCTGGGATTCGATGGCGATCCTGGTTTACCTTGCCCGCCGCTACGGCGACGAACCTTGGCTACCCAGCAACGCGCTCGCTGAAGCGCGCGTGATGCAGTGGCTCGCGGTGTCGGAAAATGAGCTGCTGTATGGGCTTGCGCGTGCACGCGTCACGGTGTTGTTCAACAAGCCGTTCGATCTCGGGCAATGCCACCGCGAGGCCGCGGCCGGGGTGGCGGCAATGGAACAGCGGCTGGCCGACGCGGCGTGGTTGGCCGCACCGCATCCCACCATAGCCGATATCGCCTGCTATCCCTACGTGGCGCTCGCCGAGGACGGCAGGTTCTCGTTGCAGCCCTACCCGGCGGTGCGCGCCTGGTTGGCGCGGGTCGAGGATCTTCCCGGTTGGGTGTCGTTGTTGGCTTAGGCTATCGCCTGCCGCTGGTGGCGCCACTCGGACGACGCGTCCGGATGCGGAGTTTCCGTGGTGGGCGGTCGGCGGGCACCCTGTGTTGTTCGCGCCCTGGTCGCGACGACGCACGAGGCACACGACCTTGTGCTGGTGTCTGGTTGAATCGCGTTGTCGGCCGTGGCCCTGTTCGTGTATTTCGCCGCGTTGCGGTGCGCTGCTGCCGGCGGCGCTGGCGGCCTGCGGTACCACGGTGTATTCACTGGCGGACAAGGTCGCGGTGGCCCAGCTGCCGAGTTACCCGGCGCAGCTCGGCTATGTGTCGGGCACCTACCTCGGCGCCTGGGTCATGTACACGCTGTGGTTGCGCCGGCAGCGCGGCCGCTGGTGGCCGGGCCAGCATCCGGGCAGACAGGCGCTGCTGATCGGCGCGCTGTTCATCGGCTCGGGTTACGCGTTGGTGATCGGCACGATGCGCGTGCTGCCCGCCACCTACGCGGTGGTGCTGAGCAACCTTGGCATCGTCGTCGCAGCGTTCCTGTCGGTGTTTGTGTTTCGCGAACGCGAGCATGCGGCACAGCGTCTGATCTGGGCGAGCCTGCTGGCAGCTTCGCTGCTGTGGATCGCCATACAGGTCCAGCAGCTCGCCGGCGGCGACACCGGTCGTATCGGCCGCCGCGCAGCCGCGCCGACACACAGTCAGCCATTTCACCCGCGCGACCGCATTACCGATCCGTGGAAACCAACTCCGGCGTCACCGGTCTACCTGAATGTGAGCATCGCACCACCCGGCGCTATTCCCGGCCCGGTCGCATCGCAAGGAACCGCATGGAAAACAAGCCGCCCTCCCAGACTACCCAATTCATCCTGTTTGGCGCGATGGGTGACCTCGCTTGGCGCCTGGTCGGGCCGGCGTTGTTCAATTTATATCTCGACGGCCAGCTGAGCCCCGGCTTCCGTGTGCTCGGGGTCGACCGCGAGGTGACTGTCGACGCGCTCAGCGCACGCCTGCGTGACGGTGTGCGACAGTTTTCGCGCCGCGGTGCGCCGAGTGCCGAACAATGGGACCGATTTTGTACTGCACTGGATGTGCTCGCGATGGACCTGCAAGACAGCGCGTCCTACACCACGCTGGCCAATCGCCTGGGTGACGGCCAATCGGATGCCATCCGGGTTTTCTACCTGGCCATCCCGCCGGGCCTGTTCGACGCGGTTGCCGGCGGCCTGGCGGCGGCCGGCCTGAATGGCAACGAGTCGCGCACCCGGATCGTGGTCGAGAAGCCGCTCGGTCACGACCTGGCCTCGTTTCGGGCGATCGACCGCACCCTGCGCGAGCATTTCGCCGAGTGTCAGATCTATCGCATGGATCACTTTCTCGGCAAGGAGACGGTGCAGAACATTCTCGCGCTGCGCTTCGCCAACCCGATTTTCGAACCGATCTGGAACCGCCGCTACATCGATCATGTGACCATCACGGTGGCGGAAAAGATCGGCGTCGGTCACCGCGCCGGTTATTACGAGCGCGCCGGCGCGCTGCGCGACATGGTGCAGAACCACCTGTTGCAGTTGATGTGTTTAGTGGCGATGGAGCCGCCGGTGGCCTACGACGCCGACGACATCCGCAACAAGAAGCTCGACGTGTTGCGTGCCTGCCGGTCGATCCCGGTCGACCAGGTGTCCGCGTTCGCGGTACGTGGCCAATATGCGAGTGGCTGGATCGAGGGCCAGCAGACGGCGGGTTACCGTGACGAACCCGGCATCGCGCCCGACTCGAACGTCGAGACCTACGCGGCGGTGAAGCTGCTGGTCGACAACTGGCGCTGGCAGGACGTGCCGTTCTACCTGCGCACCGGCAAGTGCCTGGCCGATGCCGTGTCGGAGATCTCGATCCGCTTTCGCGACGTGCCGCACAACGCCTTCCCGGCGGTCAGCGGCGTGAATTCGCAACCGGTGCGGCTGGTGATCCAGATCCAGCCGCAGGAGGGCATCATCCTGAAGTTCATGGCCAAGGAGCCCGGTTCGCCGTTGCGCCTGCGCCCGGTCGACATGCGCTTTGCCTACGGCGAGGCATTCAGCCGGCCGAGCCCGGCGGCTTATGAAACCCTGCTGCACGACCTGCTGCTGGGCGATGCGACCCTGTTCATGCGCAGCGATCAGGTACAAGCCGCCTGGCAGCTGCTGATGCCGATCATCGAGACCTGGCAAGCCAACCCGGCCCCGGACTTTCCCAACTACCCGGCCGGCAGCTGGGGTCCGGAGGCGGCCGAGCGGCTGGTGGCGCGCGATGGCCGCGCCTGGCTGACGCCCAGCCAGTGGCACCCGCGCGGCGCGGCCAGCGATGAGCACTGAATTCTCCGACGAGCAGGCACCGGGCGCGCCCGGCGGGCCGAGCAACTGGTGCGGCGGCGCCAAGCAGGCCGTCGGCACCAGCCTGGGCGCGGCGCGGGTCTGGTTCACGGTCGGCCAGGGCATATTGAACGAGGTCTACTACCCGCGCGTCGACCTGCCACAGATCCGTGACCTCGGTTTCATCATCGCCGACGGCACGGGCTTCTGGCAGGAGGTCAAGCAGCTCGACGATTGCAGTGTGACGCTGGCCGAGCCCGGCATACCGGCGGTGCGCGTCGTTCACCGCCACCCGCGCTTCACGCTGGTTCAGCGGATCGTCAGCGCGCCTGACCGCGACACCATCTTGCTCGAATGGCAGCTGACCGGTGACACCGGGCTGCAGGTTTACGTGCTGCTTGCGCCGCATCTCGGCGGCACCGGGCGCGACAATGTCGCCGAAGTGGCGCAATACCGGGGCCGGCGCGTGTTGTGGGCAGAACAGGGCCCGTTCGGCCTCGCGCTGGCGGCGGTCGATGCCGCTCAGCATGCGGTGCTCGATGTGGCCAGTGCCGGGTATTCGGGCGTCAGCGACGGCTGGCAGGATTTCAACCGCCACGGCCAGATGCGCTGGCGTTACCGACGCGCCGGCCCCGGCAATGTCGCGTTGACCGCCGCGCTGCCGCGCCAGGGGGTGCTTGCGCTGGGGTTTGGCAGCAGCCGCGAATCGGCCGCCACGCTGGCGCTGTCGTCGCTGTCGCAACCGTTCGACGAGGCGTGGCAGGAACAGCTGCGCAGCTGGCGCAGCTGGCACGCGGCTTGTCGTCTGCCGGCCGGGTTCGACGATTTGCCCGACGACATCCGGGTCCAGGTGCGTACCAGCGCGATGGTGCTGCGTACGCACTGCGACCGCACCTTCCGCGGCGCCATGGTCGCCAGCCTCGGTGTCCCCTGGGGCGAGAGCGCCGAGGAGCGCCCCGGCTACCATCTGGTGTGGCCGCGTGACCTGGCCGAGTCTGCCGGTGCGCTGCTTGCGCTGGGCGCGGACAGCGAGGCGCGCGAGGTGCTGCGTTACCTGATCGCCACACAGCGCGCGGACGGCAGCTGGTTCCAGAATCAGTGGCTGGGCGGTAAACCCTATTGGAGCGGCATCCAGCTCGATGAAGTGGCATTCCCGGTGCTGCTTGCCGGCACCCTCGCCGACCGCGACACCCTGGCCGGCACCGAGGTCGAAGACATGGTGCGGCGCGCGCTCGGCTTCATCGTGCGCACCGGTCCGGTCAGCCCGCAGGACCGCTGGGAGGAAAACAGCGGCATCAATACCTTCACGATGGCGGTGTGCATCGCCGCGCTGGTGTCGGGCGCGCGCTTTCTGCCGGCGGCACAGCAGGCGTTTGCGCTTGAGCTGGCCGACTATTGGAACACCCGCCTGGACGATTGGACCGCGGTGCGCGATTCGGCGCTGGACCGGCGGTTCGGGCTGCGCGGTCACTACCTGCGCATCACACCGTCCGCGGCGCTGCTCGACGACAGCGTGCTGGCGCGTGTCGCCCCGATCAAGAACCGCAGCCAGGATCCGGGCCTGAGCGCCAGCGAGCAGATCGGCGGTGACTTCCTGCAACTGGTGCGCTATGGCCTGCGTGACCCACAGGCACCACTGGTGCGCGACAGCGTCCAGTTGCTGGACGCGCTGCTGCGGGTCGACCTGCCGCAGGGTCCGGGCTGGTATCGCTACAGCGGTGACGGCTATGGTGAACACCCCGACGGCTCGCCCTATGACGGTACCGGTCAGGGCCGGGTATGGCCGCTGCTGGTCGGCGAGCGTGGGCACTACGAACTGGCACGCGGCGCCGACGCGCTACCCTATTTGCAGGCGATGGCCAACATGAGCGACGGTGCCGGGATGTTGCCGGAGCAGGTGTGGGACGCGGCCGATGTCGCGCAGCGTCGCCTGCGTCGTGGCGGGCCCACCGGTTCGGCCATGCCGCTCGCCTGGGCTCATGCCGAGTTCATCAAGCTCACCTGTTCGCTGCTGGAAAAGCGACCGGTCGACCGACCGGAACCCCTGTGGGCGCGCTATCAAGAGCAGCCGACCGTGGCACGGGTCTGGTTCTGGTCGCCACAGGCGCCGCTGCGCGTGATTCCCGCGGGTGCCCGACTTGTGATTTGTCTGCCCGATCCTGGCGCGGTGGTATGGACGCTGGACGATGGCGAGAGCGGCACCACGCCCACGCGCGATACCGGCCTCGGTGTACACATCGCGCAGTTGCCGGCACTGTCCGCCGCGACCCGCGTGACCTTCCATCTCGCCCGGGGGGTGCAGGCGCCGACCTATAGTGTCGATATCGTCGCGCTGGGCTGAACCCCGGACATCGACTGGCCGCTCACCGCCATCACCCGGGTTGCGCACCCGTCGGGACGGCGCTGCACGGCTTCCACCATGATGCCAGGCAACAGCCTCCCAGATTGGAAGCGGATTGGCATTAGCAAAGCAGCCGCTGCCCGGATGCCGCTGCAGGCGTTTCAGGGGTGCTGCAACGCGCTTTGCCCCGGTGCGCCGTTGCTCGCCGGCCGATCGGTTTCCCACAAGCGAACACCGCCGACAAAGGCGTACTTGTTGTCGCCGCGTTGCACTCCCGGCGGCAGGCTATCCAGGTGCCGGACATTGCCACCGCCGATGACGACGTAATCCGGTTCCAGTGCGGCCTGCAGGCGGGCCACAACATCGTCGACCGCTTTGCGCCATTTCCTCTTTCCGCGCTTTTCCAACGCGGCTTCGCCGACGTAGTACTCGAAGGTGTGCTTCTTGTACGGCAGGTGCGCCAGCTCCATCGGCTCGAGCACGCCGTCGACGATCATCGCCGAACCGAGTCCGGTGCCCAAGCCGAGAAACAGCATCCGACCACCCCTGTAACTGCCCAATGCCTGCATCGCGGCATCGTTGCATAGCTTGACCGGACGACCAAAACCCGCGGCGAAGTCGAAACCTGCCCATCCCGGCCCGAGATTGACCGGGTCGTGTAACGGCCTGCCGTGCACCACCGGCCCCGGATAGCCAATCGACACCACGTCGAAGGTCCAGTCGTGGGCCATCCGTGTGACGCCGTCGACCATCGCCTGGGCGCTAAGGTCGGGACCGGAGCTCATCTTGCGTTCTTCGCCCTCGCCGTTGCGCATTATCTTGACGTGGCTTCCGCCGACGTCCACGACCAGAATATTCATCATTGCAGTTCCATTTGGTTGAGATTGCGTGGATGGTCGCCTGCCGCGAATCAGCCCTGCCATCGTGCGCAATGGGTTGTGCTAAAGCTGATACGCGGTCAGTAACACCAGGCCCTCGAGCGTTTCGCGGACCACACCGGGTCGTCGCGGCTTCCACAGCACCGCTTTACCGCGCAGTGCCTCGATCGAATGCGACAGACGACCGATGTCGGTCGGCGTATAAAACAGCGTCATCAACTCGAAATTCAGAAACAGGCTGCGCAGGTCGAGGTTGGCTGAGCCGGCCAGCGCATAGCGGCCGTCGATCACCACCGCCTTGGCATGCAACATGGCGTCCGGGAACAGCCACACCGATGCCCCCGCCTCGACAAGCTGGCGCAGGTAACGGTTGCGGGCCAGATCGGCGAGCCAGTGATTCGAGTTCGCCGGCAGGATCAGATCGACCGCAATGCCCCTTCGTGCAGCCACGGCAAGCACGGTCTGCAGCACCTCCCCGGGCACATAGTAGGGACTCACCATCTGTATGCGTTCGCGTGCGCCGGCGACCAGCATCACCAGCAACTCGTGCAACACGTCGCCGACCATATCCGGTCCCGACGGAATCAATTGCACGTGCGAACCCGTCGCGCTGGACACGCTGGACGAAACCGGCGCTGGCGCCTCTTCATGCGCGGCGAAACGCCAGTCGGCATCGAACAGGCGCCAATAGTGCAGCACCGCAGCACCCTGCAGGTCGAAGCTCAGGTCGTGCCAATGGGTGTTGGCTTCCGCATCGAGATAATCGGCGGCAATGTTGCGCCCACCAGCCCAGACCCACCGTCCATCGGCAATCGCCAGCTTGCGGTGGTTACGCATGTTGGTACGCCCACGCCACGGGCGGTGCAATACCGGGATAAACCAGGCGACCCGCCCTCCGGCCTGCAACAGCGCGCGCAAGCGCCACTTGGGCAGCAGAAAGGATCCGAAGCCGTCCAGCAGCAGGCGCACCTGCACGCCATCCCGGGCACGTTCGCTCAGTATCGCCAGCACCTCGCGGCCAAACGCATCGTTGGCCAGGATAAATACGCATACATCCAGTGATTGGTGCGCCCCATGCAACACATCGAGCAACGCCCTGCGTGCCTCGCCAGCGCCCGCGTGGAAGCGTATCGCGTCGGCCGCCACGGGCGGTGGCACATGCATGCTCTGCAGGTAGCGTTGCACCGGATCGCTTGGCGGTTCACGCGGCGCCGAATCTGCCATGAACAGGTGTGCCTTGCGCTGTTTCAGCCCGGCGAGCTTACGCGTCCCGAACAACAGGTAGAGGGGCACGCCGATGTAGGGCAGCACGAGCATGAACATCAGCCATGCGGCGGATGTCGCCGGATTGCGGCGCTGTCGCAACATGCCGGCGACCAGCACCAGCATCAGCAGGCCACCGCCGACCAGCAGCAAGTGCGCGGCAATCGACCACTTGACCACGTTCTGCCAATCGTCCACAGCCCTGTCCTCGCGTTTATCCCTGAAGGCCGGTCCGCCGTCCAATTCGGTGCGGATCCGTTACCCCGTGATCGTTGGGGCGGGTCACCGGCAGCCACGCGCGTTGCCGGCGAATCCCCGCGGTGACCGCCGACCTGGCTCGCGTTGGCCAAAGATATCCGGCGGCCCCGGGTTGGCGGGCCTCGCGAATCAGCCGTTGCGAACCGGAACGACTCTAAGCATCACTATGCCGAAGCGCCAAAACTTTGCAATGCGTGCAGCACCGATTGATAAGGCTTGATGAACTTCTCGATTCCCTCCTGTTCGAGGGAATTGTCGATCTCATGCATGTCGATGCCGAGCTGCGTCAAGCGGTGCATCACGGCCGAGCCGGATTGTATGGCCTCATCGATGCGCGCACCGGGCCGGCCGTGATCACGATAGGCCGCGAGTGTTTCGAGGGGCAGCGTATTGATCGTGTCAGCTGCGACGAGTGCCTCCACGTACTTGACATCACTGTACTGCGGATCCTTGGTGCCGGTGCTTGCCCACAGCAACCGCTGTGTCATAGCTCCCGCTGCCTGCAGAGCGCGCCAACGCGGCTCGCTGATCGACTGTTGAAACCGGCGGTACGCAAACCCGGCGCTGGCGATTGCTGCCTGGCCGCGCAGTGCGTGCGCCGCCGCGGCGTCGATGTCGCCCTTACTGGCCCACAAGTCGAGCGCGGCATCGACTTTTACGTCGATGCGGCTGAGGAAGAAGCTGGCAACCGAAGCAATGCCCGCGAGCGGCAGGCCCGCCGATTGGCGCGCTTCGAGAGCATTCATGTAAGCGCCCAAAACCTCAACATAACGCCCCACCGAAAACAGCAACGTCACGTTGACGTTGATGCCTTCGCGTAACAATCGACCGATTGCAGGGATGGCTTCGCGGGTCCCCGGCACTTTGATCATGATGTTCGGTCGGCCCAGCACTGACCACAGCTTGCGCGCCTCGATCAACGTGGCGGCCGCGTCGCGCGCCAGCAACGGAGAAACCTCGATGCTGACGAAACCGTCTCGTCCGCCGCTGGACTCGTAGACCGGCATGAAGCGATCGGCAGCGCGGCCAATGTCGTCCACCACCAGCTGCTGGTACAGGTCGCCAACGCGCATGCCTTTCCTGACCAGGTGGGCTATCGCGTCGCTGTACGCCACGCCATGGCTGATCGCCTTTTCGAAGATCGCCGGGTTGGAGGTGAGCCCGGCCAGGCGGTCGTTCTGAATCAGGCCGTCGAGCGTACCGTCGCTGAGAATCCTGCGGTCGATGTAATCGAGCCACACGCTCTGTCCCAGGCTTGCGAGTTCCAGTAATGGATTGGAGGTCAACGCCGTTCCCCTCGTATCGGTCTCGTCATGCTCATGGCGTGCCCGGCACACCATGCCATTTGAAACTGGTATTGCCGCGTCGGACATCGATCGGCGCACCGCCCAGCAGGCCTCTGCCGCCCGTGCGGTTCTGTCGACCCGCCGGCGCGGGCGCGCCGGATCTCCAATGGCTGCCCCCACCGACGGTCTGCAATCGCGGCGGAATCGTCACCGCGACTTTGGCTGGAACGATTCAGGAGTGGGTCTTGACCTTCGGTATGGCATCGATATCAAAAGTATCGATGACGATCGAATCCTCCACGGCCTTCAACGCCAGGTTCGCTTCGTAGTACTTGCCCTCGCCGATCAGCTTGGCGGCATCCTCGATGTGCACTTTCGCCGACTTCAACGGAACCAGTTCGGTGGTCAGCGCCACGTTGACGTCGCCGAGTTTCAGTACCTCCAGCGCCTTCTTCGTCTCACCTTTGTGCAGATGCTCGTTGGCCTTTGCAATGTGCTTCATCTTCTCCGCACTCGGCACCATGGTTTCGGTGACCGCAAGACTGGCGTTGAACGGCACGTACTCATCGCCGTCCTTGACCGACTTCTTGACATCCAGGGCGTACTTGTCCGCATCGGCTAGGGTCGCGGCGACCCGGGTGGCGGCGGCATCCGCAAATACCTGTGCCTTATCCGGTGATCCATTGAAGATCGACAGGCGGGCCCCACGGATGTTGCGCATGGTCATCAACGCATCTTCCGACACCTTGATCAGGTCTTGTTCGGCGCTGTTCTGCTGCGCCTGCGTTGTGGTGGACTTCGCCTGATCGTCGGCGGCGAAGGCCGGGGTTGTCACCGTTGCCAGCATGCCCGTCGAGAGGGCTGCCACAACGGCTGCGGCAATGATTGTCTTGTTGCTCATCGTAGACTCCTTGTTTACCGGTTCGGCTGCGCTCCACCACTGCTTGGTTGAACGTCAGCATAGGAGTGATGTTGGACCAGAGCACATAACGAGGAGGTGGATAGCGCATTAAATTTTGTTCATGACCCGACTTTGATCCCTTGGTCGAGCAGGCGTTGTGGCAGTGCGTGACGGCGTTATCGCGCACGCATCATTTCTCCTGGTGCCCGCCGAACTGCGCGCGCAGGGCCGACAGGACCTGGTTGGCGAAACCATCGCGCTGGCGTGACGCGAATCGCTCGAACAGGGCTGCGCTCAATACCGGCGCCGGCACACCCTGTTCAATCGCGGAGATCGCCGTCCAGCGCCCTTCTCCCGAGTCGGTGACCCGGCCGGCAAACTTCGACAACGCCGGGTCTTCGGCCATCGCATCCGCCAACAGATCGAGCAACCAGGAGCCAATCACACTGCCGCGCCGCCACAGCTCGGCGATGTCGCCGAGCGGCAGGTCGTAGCGATAGGCCGCCGGCTCGCGCAGCGGCGCGGTCTCGGCATCCCCGCCGGCTTGTTCGGCGTTGCCGATGTTCGCCTGGCGCAGGATGTTGAAGCCTTCTGCGTAGGCGGCCATCAGTCCGTACTCGATGCCGTTGTGCACCATCTTCACGAAATGTCCGGCACCGGCCGGACCGCAATGCAGGTAACCGGACTCTGCGCTGCCGGCCGCCGTTCGCTTGGCCGTAGGAGGCGCGGCGCCTGCGCCGGGAGCGAGCGATGCAAAAACCGGATCGAGTCGCTGCACGGCCGCCGCCGGGCCGCCGATCATCTGGCAATAGCCACGCTGCATGCCCCAAATGCCTCCACTGACGCCAACATCGACATACTCGATGCCGAGTGGCCGCAGACGCTCCGCCCTGCGCAAATCGTCGCGGTAATACGAGTTGCCGCCATCGACCACAGTATCGCCGGCCACCAGCAGCGGCAGTAGTTGTTCGATCTGCTCGTCGACCAGCGCCGCCGGCAGCATCAGCCAGAACACCCGCCCGGGCCGCAACTGCCCGGCCAGTTCCTGCAGACTGCCGGCGCCATGCGCACCCGCCGCGACCAGGGCTGCCACAGCCTCGGGGCGCACATCAAATACCGCGACCTCGTGACCGGCCTGCAGCAGCCGCCGCACCATGCTGCCACCCATTCGACCCAGTCCAATCATGCCAAGCTGCATTTCAACGGTTTCCTGTTTTGAACCAGCCACCGCACACCGTGGCGGTGTGGAAAGAGCGCCAACCGGTGGACGGGCGAACAGGGACGCGTGGGACAACCATCAGCGCGCGCTACGCCCGCTGCGGGCCGAGTCATGACGAGGCGTCGCTGGTGCCGGCCGCTGCCAGCGCGAAGCGCAATACGATGCGGGCACCGGGCGCATTGTCCTCGACGTTTACCTCGATACCGTGCAACCGGGTTACCGCCTCGACCAGGCTCAGCCCAAGGCCGCTGCCGGGTGTTGAACGACTGTCCTCGAGGCGAAAGAAGCGCTGGAATACCTGCGCTCTGGCTGCCGGCGGAATACCCGGACCGCTGTCGGCAATCACCAGTCTCGCTTCGCCCGGACCGGTCGTGGTCAGCGTCACGCCGATGTGGCCGCCCTGCGGGGTGTATTTGATCGCATTGTCCAGCAGGTTGGCCAAAGCCTGAAACAGCAGGTCACGATCGCCGCTGAGTTGCACGCCCGATGCGGTGTCCAGCGCCAGTGTCTGGCCGCGCGCCTCGGCCAGCGGTTCGTAGTATTCGGCCACATCGCGCACCAGCGCGGCCAGATCGAGCGGCGCGAAATCCGCGCTGCGCTGCCCTGCCTCGATGCGCGCGATGCGCAGCAGCGCGTTGAAGGTCGCCAGCAGGCCCTCACTCTCGCTCAATGCCTGCTCGACGCTCGTGGTGTCGATACCAGCTGATTGCAGCTCGCCACGCAGGCTGTCCAGCTTATTGTGCAGCCGGCCCAGCGGCGTGCGCAGATCGTGGGCGATGTTGTCCGACACCCGGCGTACGTCCTCCATCAGGGCCTGGATGCGGTCGAGCATCTGGTTCAGCCCACCGGCCAGGCGATCGAGTTCGTCGTTGGTGCCCTGCAGCGGCATGCGTCGCGACAGGTCGCCGCTGATGATCTCGCGACTGGTGCGGTTGATGGTCTCGATGCGGCGCGCCATACGCTGGCTGATCCACCAGCCACCCAGCCCGCCGAGCACCAGCATCAGGCCCAGACCCCAGACCAGGGTCAGCGCGATGCGCTCCTTGGCGGCGATCAGCGGTGAGATGTCGAGTCCGACCAGCAGGTGAAAGCCGCCGGAAAGTGCAAACCGGCGCGCCCGCGCCGGATGCACCGCGATGGTTTCGCCGTCACCGCTGACCAATGCGAAGTCTATCCAGCCCCGCGCGTCGGCTTCCGCGGCCGGCCACCGGTCCAGATTGCCCTCCAGACGCGTGAAGTCCCCGGTGGTCAGCAGATAGATCGAAAGGCCGGTCGGCTGACGCGACAGGCGCTGTTTGACCAGTGCCATCAGGCCATCCAGTCCCTGCAGGTCGTAGCGCTCGGCAAGGCCGTCGATCTCAGCCTCGATCAGCGCATCGGACTGGCGCGCCATATACGCCGCAGTCGACCAGTAGATGAACAGCATCAGTACCATCACCGACAGGCCGAACAACGACATGTAGGTGAGCGCGAGGCGGAAGGTGAAGCTGCGAGGCAGTTGCACGGTCACGTCGGATCGGCTGCCGTGCCGGCGTCACGCAGACAATAGCCGGCGCCGCGCACGGTGTGCAGCAGCGGCCGTTCCGCACCCTTGTCGATCTTGGCGCGCAGGCGGCTGATGTGGACGTCGATCACGTTGGTCTGCGGATCGAAGTGATAGTCCCAGACCCCTTCCAGCAGCATGGTGCGCGTGACCACCTGCCCGGCGTGCAGCATCAGGTATTCGAGCAGCTGGTACTCGCGCGGCTGCAGGTCGATGACGCGTCCGCCGCGCCGCGCGTTGCGCGTCAGGCGATCCAGTTCCAGATCACCAAGACGCAGTACCGCGTCGGCCATCTTGACCTCGCCGCGGCGCAGCAGCACCTCGAGGCGGGCCTGCAGTTCGACCAATGCAAACGGCTTCACCAGATAGTCATCGCCGCCGGCACGCAGTCCCTCGACCCGGTCGTCCACCTCGCCGAGCGCGCTCAGCAACAGCACCGGCGTGTTGTGGCCGGCGCCGCGCAGGGTTCGCAGCAGCGTGAGCCCATCCAGGCCCGGCAGCATGCGATCGAGCACGATGGCGTCATAGGGCTGCTCGAGCGCCAGAAACAAGCCGTCCTTGCCGTCGCTCGCGAGGTCCGGGGTGTAGCCCGCCTGACGCAGGCCTTTGACGATGAAATCTGCTGTGTTGGTGTCGTCCTCGACGATCAATACCCGCATACCGGTTCCACCTTCGCAAGATGTTGCGACCTTAGCATCTCCATCACGCGGCGGCGGGTTCAAAACGGCCGTGTCCGCTGCAACGCTCGTTTGTCTCCACGATCCGCGTTGGCACGACAGACGCGGCCGGGCGATACCTGGCATGGCCGCGGGACACAGTGGCTCGCCCGGAACCCGGTATGAATGCGACCTGCAGATCGACCGCGTCGTCTGCGTGGATTGCCACGATGGTTTCCTGCAGGCCGTCGGCCGGATATTCCAGCGTCGATTCCGCACGATCGGTTGCCTGCCGGTGCCATGCCGTCAGCGCCACCCGGACGTCGCGTGCGGTATCCGTAACCGCAAGATCGAGGTGGTGGTACACCATCGGCAGCCCCTGCGTGACTTTGTCGTGGTCACCCTGCCGGATCGCATCGGCCGCTGAACCGGACCGGCACGGCGGCCGCCCCAGCCCGTTACCGAACGCCATCGGCAACGGCGCGAGCATGACGTCTGCCGCTGCAATCTGTTTGCCCCGTGTCCCACCTTCGCTCACTGTTTGTCCCCGCTCGCGATGTCATGCAACGCACACATGCGGCACTTGGGGAGAAACTCTATTCATTTCCGGTTTAACAGCAGGTGGCGAAAAGGTTAACAATCGGTAATTCAATCCGTATGGCGGTGGAATGCAGGCCGTCAGGGGCCGGACGACAGCGCTGTGGCCGCAACATCCCAGCCGCCTTTTGTCCTGATCAGCAGCACGGCGGTGCTCAGCGCGGCATGCCATGTTCAAACCGCCCGCGGCGCGCATCGCTACCGCCGAACAGCAGCCGCCACAATGCGCATCCAGCGGGGCCGAAAAGTGCCTGCCTTGCACTCGCCGGTATATCTCGGCCCCACAACGGGTGTTGCGATCCGGTTACATCCGCGCCAGCAGGTCGTACTCGGCAACCAACCCGACCACGCCGATCAGGATGAGATAGAACGCGACGATATAGTTCAGCAGTTTTGGCCAGAGCAGTATTGCGATACCGGACAGCAGGGCCATCAGCGGCCCGACGATGACGACGTTCATGGTCACGTTCTCCTTTCAATGGACTGGGTTTGGGTTGCTGGCGGCGTGCCGCCGGTGAAGGATGAGTAGCAACAGGGGCGCCGACAACACGAAGCTCCAGCCGATCAGCCAGAGGGCATCGATGAACGCCAGCATGCTCGCCTGACGGTACGGTTCGCCGCCGCCTCGACGCGCACCGCATTGGCACCCAGACAGGCATCGTCGGTGGATCGGTGCAGATCGACATGGCGCCAGCCGAAATACCCGCCCACCACGGTGCCAATCCGAACCACCGTGCGGGCAATCGTTTGGCTTGTTTTCATGACTTGGTATCCGATGGAGGCTGTCTGGCGGTTTCGATCAGGCGCTGGATCAGGGGTTCGCAGTGGCCGTCCAAAGGATGACCGCGTGCGTGTCGTTGTCGCTGTGCACGACGGGCAGTTCGACCAGCGGCAGCCGGCCGAACGATGCATCATCCTGCCTCAACGGCATCCACACGCGATTCTGGGTGTACACCACGGCTGCTGCGAGCAACGCGCTGGCGACGATTGTCACAACCACACGCATGCGTCCGTATCCCCTGCCTGTCCTGTCCGTCAGTGCCGCGATCGCCGGCCGTGGCGATGCGCACGCCGATCTGCGGGCGCAGACCACGGTTGCGGCGTGGCTTGCTCATCCCAGATGGTCCATCGCGTACAGTGCGACGCACAGAACCGCGCTGCCCAGCAACAGCCACATTGCGCCAAACAGCCACAGCGCCAGCGGCACGGCCAGATAAAAGAAACGCATGCCCAGTGTGTAGTGCCGTCCGCCGCGATCCATCATGCGCTGCACCACGGCGATGTCGCCGACACCGCTCTGCGGTTGCGGCACGTTGATCTCGATGCTGATGTGATTGTAGTAACGAATGGCCACAGCGAAATTGAAGAACGCCACCAACAGCGTGGCGACAATCGCGAACAGCTTCGCGGTCAATAGCGTGGGGTGTACCGATCCGAGAAAGTTCAGTTGATGCAGCAACTGCGGCTGATCCGGAATGGCGGTGAGGAAATGCAGCGCGCCCGAGGCGATCAGGATCGCCGTCGTGGCGAGAAAGCTCGACGCCATGGTCCAGTTGCGCAGGGTCTGCACGGCCAGGATATCGCGCCTGTCGGTCATCACCGAACGGACCCAGTCGCGGCGCTTGATCGCGGAATAGCCGATCACGGTGCATTGTGGGTTGCGCCGCACCTCGATCGCCAGCCACAGATAATACCCGCCGAGCAGCGCGACCGATGCAGACAGGCAGACGAGTTCGAACAGATTCACGATATAAGACCTCCGGCAGATTCAGCGCGCAAACACGCCCTTGAGTCCACCCGAGATCAACGCTGCCACGTCGATCAGCGCGCTCGGCCAGCCCAGGCCGCGCGATGCCACCAGGTACTTCGGCCGCCACTCGGGGTGAAACTTCTGCTTGTAGGCGCGCAGTCCCTCGAAATTGTAGAAGTGCTCGCCATGCCGGAATACCAGCGTGCCGATGCGGTGCCACAAGGGGGCGAGCGGGTGTGATTCGAGTCCGGACAACGGCGCCATCCCGAGATTGAAATACCGGTAGCCTTGGGCAGCCCCCCACAGGAAGAGTTCCGCGAACAGGTAGTCCATGACGCCCTTCGGTGCGGCACTGGCGTGACGCATCAGGTCGACCGACACCTCGGACTTGCCGTCTCCGGTCCACAGATTGGCGAAGGCGACCGGTTGTCCGGCCACCGAAACCAGCGCGCAATGGCAGTGCACCAGATAAGACGGCTCGAAGCGACCCAGCGCAAAGCCCTTTTCGCGTGTGTTCTTGGCCGCCAGCCATTGCGCCGAGATGTCCTGCAGCTGGGGAATGAACTGCGTGACCTGCTCGGGCGGAATCATTTCGAACGTGGCGCCGTCGCGTTGTGCGCGGCGGTGCGACTGGCGCAGTTCGGCGCGTACGCTGCCCTGCAGCGAAAACCCTTCGAGCGGGATCAGGGCCTCCTCGCCGAGCTTCAGCGCCACCAGGCCCATGTCCACGTAGAGCGGCAGATTTTCCGCATCCACCTGATAGAAGACCGTACGCCCGCCATGCCGATCGCTCAGCTCGCGGAATTCCCAGGCCAGCGCCTCACGTTCGGCGGCCGGGCCGACGGGATCGCCCATCGCGATCCAGCTGTTGCCACGCACCTGGTACATCACGAATGCCGTGCCCGAGTCACTGAACAACAGGCGCTTGTCGCCGACCAGGGCCAGCGTGGCATCACTGTGTGGTGAGCAGGCAACGATCGACGCGGCCTGCTGCAGTGCCGCGGCGTCCGGCAGCCGGGGTTCGGGCGGGTGCGGCTGCATCAGACGCACCACCGCATAGGCGGTGCCGGAAAGGATGACCAGCAACGATGCGCGCAGGAAGCGCGGCGCGTCTTCTGCCAGTGCGAACTGCCACCACAGCTCCTGGCCGTAATCGATGTGCCGATAGGCGAACAGCCCCAGCCACAGGCTGCCGGCCACCGCCATGACCACCAATGCAAGCCAGCCGGCCGAGGGGCGAATCGTCAGCAGCGATGCGCGGCGAAAGAACGCGGACTTGCCGGAGCGCAAAGCGACCAGGGCCAGCGCCGCGATCGCGGCCTCTTCGTAGTCGAGCCCCTTGGCGATGGAAAACAGTGCACCGAGCGCGAGCAGCCAGAAGGCGAGATGATAGGCCGCGTTGACCCGACGCTGAAGTCCGTAAGCGAGCAGCATCAGCGCCAGTCCGGTCAGGCTGCCGGCCATGTGTGACAGCTCCAGCAGCGGTAGCGGCAGGAAGCCACCGAGCAGTTCGAGGCGCTCCGCCAGCGCCGGAGTGGCACCGGAAAACACCAGCACGGCACCCGCGACGAACGCCAGTACGGTTAGCAATTGCGGTGCCGCGCGCCGCATCAGGACATTCACCAGGCGCACGCCCCGCCCGACCGGTGCACTGCGCAGACGCAATTCCTGGGTGACCCCGGCAGCGGCCGCCAGACCCAGTGGCAACAGGTAATACACGACGCGGTAGGCCAGCACAGCGCCCAGCAGCGCATCGCGCGGTGCATCCGGCAGCGACAGCAGCAGTACCGATTCGAACACGCCGAGGCCGCCGGGCACGTGACTGATGATGCCGGCGGTGATCGCCAGCACATAGATGCTCAGCAGATGCGGATACGACACCGCCACGCTGGCGGGCAGCAAGGCATACAGGACCGCCGCCGCGCAGCCGATATCGAGCGCGGCAAACAGGAGTTGCAGCGCCGTGGTGCCGGGTTGCGGCACGGCCAGCTGCCAGTTACGCAGGCGCAGCGGTGCGCGCTGCACGCCACCCCACAGGATATAGGTGACGATCAGTCCCAGCAGCGCCGCGCCGATGGCCTGGAGCAGCTTGCTGGGAAGATGCAGGATGGCACTGGTTTCGGGCATCCCGCTCAGCATGACCACGCCGGCCACGAAACTGATGCCGAGTCCAAAGGTAAGGCCAACCAGGCCGATCACCGTGGCGATCTCGGCCGCGGACAGACCGGCCGCGCTGTACAGCCGGTAGCGCACGGCACCGCCGGACAGCAACGCCACGCCCAGATTGTGACCCACCGCGGTCGCGACAAATGAGGTCAGCGCGACGCCGGCGAGTGGCAGTTTGCGACCGATATGGCGCAGCGCCAACCAGTCATACCCGGTCAGCGCGGCATAGCTTGCGGCGGTAAACACCACCGCCACGCCGACTGCGTGCCATGGCACCGCGCGCAGGTTGGCGACCACGTCGGCGAACCGGATCCCGGCAGTTTCGCGATGCAGCACCCACAGGGCCAGCCCGAACAGTCCCATGCCGGCCGCCGTCCAGGCGATGTGCCGTGACCATGCGGCGACTCGGGATGATAGCGCCCAGTTCATAACTCAAACCGTATAGCAGACCGCGGTGGCTGAATAAGCGCGGAGTCAAACGACGCCGCGTTGGTAGCCGACCGGATGCCGCTACCGGCTTCCGGCCGACCGGAAACTCGGATGTGGTCTACGTGCCCTATAGGAAGCATAAACAGCCCTTTTCCCTAAAATCCGCTACCCAAACCCTGCCATCACACTACAATCCCGAGATACCGCACGGTGCTTTACAGCTTGGTATGGCCAAGCAGTCGCTGGACCGCCCTCAGGTTCTTGGTTCGCTTATAGATCAACGTCGCCTTGGTCCGCCGCATGCTGTGGGTCCCGTATACCGTCGAATCGAGGCCGACGGCGGCGACCCACTGATGCACGATCCGGGCGTACTGACGCGTCGAGACGTGCGGCGAGACCGCAAGACGACTGGGGAACAGGTAGTCCTCCGCCTTCAGATTGGCCTGTTTAATCCAAGCAGCGACAGCCGACCTGGTCGGCTCGGTCAACTCAAACTGCACCGGCCTTTGCGTCTTCCGCTGCACGACCATGGCTGTGGGCAGGATCTGATCGGCGTGCATCACGTCCCGAACCCGTAGACTCACCAGATCACAGCCGCGTAACTTGCTGTCGATTGCCAGGTTGAACATGGCCAGATCGCGGATTTGGTGTTCGGTCTGGAGGTGGAATCGAATGGCCCAGATATCCTTCGGCTTCAAGGGCGGCTTTTGGCCAACCAGCTTGCCTTTGTTCCAGGGTTCGTGGGCGTGATGGATTTCCATGTCAGGCTCCCTCGTAGTGGATGGGAGTCTGATTGTGTCGCCGAGTCGCGGGCGGCCGCTTTCAGGCGCTCGGCTCAACTCGCACAACCGGCCGAACGGGTGCCTTTCCCCTCAATTGGTCCACGATACCCCAAAGGTAATGAGAAGGTATATACTATTTCAGTACTTCTCTGCTGGAGACAAGCCGTGCCGAAACAAGCTGTGTTCACGATGAAGCTGGAGCCTGAACTGCGCGATGAGTTCATGGCCGAGGCCGAGGCCTCGCACCGCCCGGCGTCCCAGGTCATGCGCGAGCTGATGCGCGAATTCGTGCAGCGCCAGCGCGAGGCCCGCGAGTACGACGCCTACCTGCGTGGCAAGGTCGAAGCAGGTCGAGGGTCGATGCGTGCCGGCCAGGGTCGCACTGACGATGAGGTCGAGGCCGAGTTCGCCGCACGCCGCGCCCAGGTCGATGCCCAGTCGTGAGGGTCATCTGGACGCCCGAGGCGCTACAGGACCGCATCGACATCTGGGACTACATCGCTGCCGAGAGCCCACAGGCGGCCGCCCGGATGGACGAGCGGTTCAGCCAGGCGGTTTCCCCGCTGACGGATCACCCGCGGATCGGCCGGCAGGGGATGGTTCCTGGCACACTGGAGCTGATCCCTCACGAGCACTACCGTCTGGTCTACGAGATCGACGGCGATACGGCTTGGATCCTGGCCCTGGTTCACACGTCTCGGCAGTGGCCGCCGGTGCACAAATGAGTGCGTTTCGCCGGTGGCCGGTAAACCAAATGCTACTTGCGTTGACTCGGGTTGAGTCAGATCGACCATCGTAGATGTGTTGATTCTTGCTGGCCGCGCAATAAAGAAGCTGCCGCTCAGTGAGCTTTGCCAGCCCACGGCCGGTTACCAGTTCATTGCGGTCGCTGTCAGGTTTGATTCCCAACGACCGCTCCGGCCGACGACCTGCCAGTGAGCAGTCCCCTCGAATGACCGCTGTACTTTGCGTACCTGACGTTGAACCCTTGGCTGCTCAATCGGCAGCAACGGGTTGTGAGCACGCAATCGCCGAAGTTCAAAGCGGCCATTCGGCCAGCTTTCTCGGCTTGCGGCCGGTACCCACCAGCCATTGCGGTCATAATCGGATCGGACTCCAGACGACCGCTCCGGCCGAGCCGCCGTCGACCGACAAATCTTCCTAGGTGACTTCATTGCTAGCAGCAAGCAGCCAGTCGCCCATAATGAGCTGAATGCCTGCGCGGCCACTATGCAAGAATTTGGCTTGGCGTCGCTTGGGAAAAAGGGGCTGAGAATGAATAGGGCATGGATAGTCTGGGGCCTACTTTCTTTTCTGGATGTTCAGGCGGCCGAGTATCCTTACGACATCGCCGTTCCCAAACCGGTTTACGGAGAAAAGTGGGTTCAGATAAGTCCGGACAGACAGTGTCTCGTTGACAAAGCAGGTAACGAACTTACTTGTATTGTGGCTGAACGGGATAGAACCGAACCTCCTCCTGCCGCGACCAGGTCTCGTGAGGAGACGCGGATGGAAGTGCTGAAAAGATTGAAGGAAGAGCAGAAGCGGCTGTCAGACACACAACGTCCCGGCCCTTATCAGAATCATCCGGCATTGTGGCCAGCTCCTCACGGTCGATACGCGTTACGAGCTAATGGCCGGGCCGCCCGACTCGGGCCAAGACTACACCACCCACCAAACGCACGATCCCGCCTTCATCACGTGGATACGATCCTGAAACTCAGGGCCCCGCAGCGACTGCTCACCGCCTCGAAAACACATCCCTGAACGCTCCCAGGAACCGCCGCTCCGGCGACCAGTCGGTGATCGCGAACACGACCTCGAGAAAGGCGCCGTCAAACTCGGACTCCAGGGCCGCACGAAAATCGCTGGCCGTGTCATGAGGATCATTGCCAAAAGCTCCACAACCCCAGGCGCCCAGCACCAGTGTCTGGTGGCCGTAGCCCCTCGCGATCTCGAGCATGCGGCATATGCGGCCTCTCAGCAGGTCACGCGACGCCGGCTGGCCCACGGCCGGGGCGTACGGGGCCGCGCAGGTCACGAAGCTCAGCAACCAGGGCTTATCGAGCACCCTGCCGGCGTCAGTTCGGAACACCGGCACGTCGGGCGAGTAGATCGCCCATTCGGTCGAGTCAGGCAACGGACGACCCTTATGGTGCTGGTACATCGCGTCGCCGACGAGCGTCGCGTAGAGCGCACTGGAGCGGCACAGCACCTCCTCCTGGGCCCGGGCACCGCCGAGGAAGCCACCGCCCGGT
The DNA here is from genome assembly GCA_024235315.1 of Chromatiaceae bacterium. GTDB lineage: Bacteria > Pseudomonadota > Gammaproteobacteria > Chromatiales > Chromatiaceae > Thiosocius. The sequence goes on from JACKMP010000002.1 coordinate 155,209, forward strand.
TCGATGCCGTTGGCGAAGTTCAGGGCCAGTGGACGCAGGCCGCGCTCGACGAGCCGCCGGGCCGCCTGGAGCGTCGTCTCGTTGGTCACCTGCACCAGGGTCTCAATGGAATCACGCGCAGCCATCACAGGTAGCCGGGACATCGGGGCGATACTGACCTTCGCCTCGCACGCCGCCTGCACGGCGTCGCCCCAGTCGACCTGGTCACCGTTGGCATTGACGTAGTAGCCCAGGCGCGCGGCCTCGACCGCGCTCCGTCCGAGCTGGGCGGCAACGTGTCGAAACACGTTGAGCTCGCGACGGTGGGTCTCGGCGATCTCGTCCGAATCGAGACACGGAAGAAATACCAAGCTGCCCATGATGTGAGATGGCCTGCACGCTCAGACTGATGAGTGGCTTCCATTGTAGCCGGCTGGCCGCCTCCCTCATCGCCACTCCCCTGCATCCGCGAAATCGCTTCCCGTTTCAAGAATGCACGTCCGCGGACGCTGCAGATGCTTGAAGCGATCAGAAAGGCGATCGCATGGCACGACGGGTCGATGCCCAGAAAAACCAAACCGCTGACCGGCTGGCGCGGGAACCGCTGGGCACCCCCTTTCCTCGACGCCATCGACAAACGCCTGGCAAGGCGCGCTCGGGAAAAACTGGTCGCGATCACGGGCCTCACCGAGGGCAGCGAAATCGATGCGCTGCTCACAGACATCGAACACACCCTCGTCGTCGCCTGGGCGTACCGTCGCGATGTCGACGGTGCAGCATTCGGTGGCCAGCTTTATCACACCCTGAAGGCTGTCCGCGAGGATCCCGAATACCACGCCGCCCGTTACTTCGACATCGACGCCACCACGCGCGCGGTCATCGAGGAACACTACCCGGACGGTCACCTTGCCCTTGCGGCGACCGCTCCCGCCCCTGAGAAGTTGAAGGTGGCCTGCGAAGCTGCATTGGCAGCGATGCCCAAACCGAAACGCGGGCGACCACCAGCGAGTCGCTACACCTGCCTGGACCAGTTGGCACGCGGGCTCGCCGAGGCCTACCACACTCATGTGGACCGCCCTACTCGCTGCTGGGACGATCTCAAGGAGATTCAGTACGGGCCCTACTTCGAGTTCGTGCTGGTCATCGTCAGTCTGATCCCGCGCCGATTGATGCAACGGCCCGACGGCGCCTATCGCGGGGCCGAAGCGATCGCCCGCCGCGGCATCGAGTTGCTGAACAAGGTCTAGTCCCCGTCCGGCTTCGTCTGCCGCAGGGGAATTTTCCGCCATAAGGCGAACCCGCCTGGGCCTCGTAGCCTGTTCGAAATTCATGAACAGGAGCGGTCGGATGAAGACACCCCCCAGACACGAGGCACTGCTTTCAATACAGGGTGTCGCGGCGTTTCTCAACCTCTCAACAAAAACGGTCCGACGGCTGATTGATCGGGGCAATTTGCCCGCCTTCAAGCTCGGCAGCCAGTGGCGCATCCACCCGCGCGACCTCGAGGATTTCGTGTTCGCGCAGCGTCAGCGGAGCCGGTAACTGATGGCCACGTTTGTCCATGCTTTTCAGTCGCTTAGCGGCTTGTCGGGAACACTCCGTCCGCGGATTCGTCCCATTTACTTTCAGGTAATCTTCCCGAAAAAGACGCCCTGTCCACCCCTGTCCTCCCGAGGTCAAGGCAGGCCAGGGGACCAGATTCCCGACAGGAGAAATCGAGATGACCGATAACCATGTCGCCGAGACCGGCATCACCCACCTGCAGGGTCTCCTCGAGATCCTGGAGCAGGATTCTCGGTTGCCGTCGACGCGCCGCCGCGACTACTGCTCGGCGATCCGCAAGGTCGGCGAGTTGACCGGGCAGCCGCTGGATGGTTTGCCGGCGCGCCTCGATCTCCTGCGCCCCCACCTCGAGGGGGTCCACCCGGCGATGGTCGGCCTGTCGGTCAAGCGCTGGCAGAACATCCGCTCCGATCTCAAGCGGGTGATCGAGTACGCCCGGTCGCAGGGACTGCTGTGCGCCGCTGACCGTGAGCCCCTGTGGCCCGCCTGGCAGGCCCTGTACGACACGCTCCAGGAACTGCAGCTGCGCAGTGGGCTCAGCGGCTTCCTGCGCTTTTGCAGCCACCGCGGAATCGAACCCACTGCGGTGACCGATGCCGTTACCCAGGACTACTTCGAGCATGTCGTCGCCAACACCTTGCGCAAGAAGCCCAAACAGACCTACCGCAACACCTGTCGGCTGTGGAACCAGGCTGTTGAACGCTACGAGGTGTTCCCCGATATCCGGCTGACGGTGCCGAGCTTCAAGCCGGTGTCCAAGACGCTGCCCTGGTCTGCGTTCCCGCATACCCTGGCGACAGAGGTCGACACCCATATCGACTGGCTGTCCGGCAAGGACGTACTGGCGGATCACCAGCCAACGCGAGCCGCCAAACGGTCGACCTGCAATCTGCGCCGCACGCACCTGCAGCTGTTCGCCTCGGCCGCGGTGCGCGGTGGCTTTGCGATCGAGGCGTTGGTTTCGCTGTCGATCCTGGTGTCGCGGCCGGTCGTCGAAAAGGCCGTCCAGCGTTACCTGGACGACTACGATGGGAAGAAGACCCAGTACATCCACGATATCGTCAACGCAATCCGTCAGGTGGCGAAAAACTGGGTCGTCACGGACGAGGCCCACCTTGCCTGGTTGCGCGGCCTGGTCGGCCGCCTGAACCCGAATCGCAGCGGGCTGACGAAAAAGAACCGCGACACGCTGCGTCAGTTCGACGACGAGGACAACCTGCAGCGGCTGTTCGAGCTGCCGGGATGTTTGATCGACCAGGCCAGCAAGCAGAAGGATCCCTTTAAGGCCGCCGTGCGCTACCAGCTGGCACTGGTGATCCGCCTGCTGACCGTCGCGCCGATGCGCATCGGCAATCTGGCCGCGTTGCGCCCAGATACCCATGTGGTGCGACCCGGTGGCCCCAAAGGCCCCATCGAGATCGTGCTCGGCGACCATGAGACAAAAAACGCCGAGGCCCACACCTATCCGCTCAAGGGCGACACCCGGCAGATGTACGAGACCTATCTGCGGGTCCACCGGCCGCAACTGGTCCGCGGCGAAGATCACGGCTGGCTATGGCCGGGGGCTGGCGATGGCCATAAATCGGCTTCTACGCTGCGCCAGCAGTTGAGAGAGATGATCGCAAAAGCGACCGGGCTGCGCATGACGCCGCACCAGTTCCGGCATCTCGCCGCGCGCCTGATGCTGGAGGCGAAACCCGGCAGCTATGAGCTGGCTCGGCGCGTCCTGGGACACAAGAACCTCAAGACCACGGTCAAGTTCTATGCCGGGCTGGATTCCCGTCAAGCAGTCGAGACCTACGACAGCATCATCGACGAGCGTCGCGACGGGAAGCCGGTCAAATGAAGCGCCAGGCACGTCATTTTCCGATCGACCGCTGGCCGGCCACCGACCGCGAGGCCTGGGCAGGTGCGCAGCGGGCTGCGTCGATCTTCGATGACGACGGCGGCACTGCGGCGGACTGGTCCGAGCGCACGCGCGACGACGCGCAACGCCAGTACGGCTACTGGTTGCAGTACCTGCAGCAGCAAGGGCTGCTGATCGACGTTGACCCCGCGGCCAGGGTCACGAGAGTGGGACTCCAGGCCTATGCCGAACACCTGGCCAAGACGGTCTCGATCAACAGCGTCGTGATCTATCTCGACCAGCTGCTGCTGGCGTTCCGGGCCGTGGCGCCGCAGGTCGACTGGCACTGGGTGCGCGAACTGAAGAGCCGCTGGGCGCGTCGGCAATCCGGGCCGGTACGCGACAAACGCCCGCTGCTGCGCAACGCCGAGGTCCTGGTGGACCTGGGCGTCGCGCTGATGGAGGAGGCCCGTAGCGGTCTGGCGAAGGCAGAACGTCGCAAGGCCGTAATGCGCTGGGCGACTCGATACCGTGACGGCCTGATGATATCGCTGCTGGCCCTGCGGCCGCTGCGCCGGCGCACCTTCAGCCTGATCCGGATCGGGCACGAGCTGGTCCGCGTCGGTCAGCGATGGCATTTGCAGTTCGAGCCGGCGCAGACGAAGACGAAGACGCAGGATGAGCTGCACTACCCGTTTCCGGACTGCCTGCTCAGCCACCTTGAGATCTACCTGTCGCAAGTCCGGCCCCTGTTCTCGGGCGCCGATGGCCACGACAGCCTGTGGGCATCCGCCAAGGGCGTGCCGATGACCGGCGGCGCGATCTACCTGCGGATCAAGTACTGGACCCTGAATCGCCTGGGCGCCCCGATCAACATGCACCTGTTCCGCGACTGCGCGGCCACCACGGTAGCCAACGCAGACCTGCAAGGATCCAACAATGCGGCCACGCTGCTGGGCCACCGGCAGTTGGAGACGACCGAGCGCCACTACATCCACGCCGATCGGCGGCGCGCGGTGCTCGACTACCAGCGCCAGATCGACGCCCGGCGGCGGAAAAGGCCGCACTGATGACCGAGGTGACGCGCCAACCCTGCTTCCTGCCGCGCCTGCTGCGGCTGCGTGACGCGCCCTTCTACCTGGGCATGGACCGCAACCGCTTCAACGCCGAGGTACGGCCGCAGGTCACCGAAATCCGGATCGGCGAGCAGGGCATCGCCTTTGACCGAGTTGAACTGGACGCCTGGGTGGATCACTATAAATCCCGCAACGGGCGTCCCGGTCTGAAGAAAGGAGACCGATTATGGGACGCAAAAGAACGCCAGGACTCCAGCTCCGGCAGGGGGTCTGGCACATTGACAAGGTCGTATACGGACAGCGAGTTATCGAATCTACTCGCACTAGCGACCTCTACGAAGCGGAAAGGTACCTCGCGCACCGGATAGAGACGATCAGGCAAACCAAGGTCTACGGCGTACGGCCGACGAGACTGTTCAAGGAAGCGGCAGCGAAATATCTGCGCGAAAACCTGCACAAGCGCTCGATCGGCGACGACGCCTCAAGGCTGAAACGGCTGCTGCCGTATGTTGGCGAGCTGCCGCTGCAGCACATTCACGATGGCACCTTGGCGCCGTACGTGAATGCCTGCAGGAAGAAGGGCCTGAAGACCAAGACGATCAACAACGGTATCGAGGTTGTGCGTCGTCTACTCAATCTGGCTGCGAGGAAGTGGCGCGATGATCAGGGACTGACCTGGCTGGAGACGCCTCCCCTGCTGAGCATGGTGGAGGTGACCGACGCAAGGCAGCCCTACCCGCTGGGTTGGGATGAGCAAACCTACCTGCTCAGGACCCTGCCGGATCATCTCGCCACGATGGCCCTGTTCAAGGTGAACACGGGCTGCCGTGAACAGGAGGTCTGCCAGCTGCGATGGGACTGGGAGGTGGAGGTACCGGAGCTGGATACCTCGGTCTTTCTGATCCCATCGACGATCGTGAAGAACAAGGAAGACAGGTTGGTCGTGTTGAATGATGTGGCAAAGTCGGTGATCGATGCCCAGCGCGGCAAGCACAAGACTCATGTGTTTACCTACCGGGGCAATCCGCTGACCCGCATCTACAACAGCGGCTGGAAGGTCGCCCGTGAAAAGGCGGCGGCGCAGTACGCGAAGGATCACGAAGAGCCAGTCACCTGGGGCTTTGCGAACCTGCGGGTCCACGACCTCAAGCACACGTTCGGCCGAAGACTAAGGGCTGCGCGTGTGCAATTGGAGACACGGAAAGTCTTGCTCGGGCATCGCAACGGCGACATCACGTCGCACTACTCGGCGCCCGAGATCGAGGAGCTGTTGGAGGCTGCAAACCGTGTTTGTGCAGTGCAGTCACGCAAAAGTCACGCACTGACTTTGCTGAAAAGAAAAACGGCCTAGAGATTGCTCTCTAAACCGTTGTTTCTTAAGTCGAAAATTGGTAGCGGGGGCAGGATTTGAACCTACGACCTTCGGGTTATGAGCCCGACGAGCTGCCAGACTGCTCCACCCCGCAACTGACATTAGTGATTCTACATATAGCGGCTAAGGAGAACAACCTGAATATGGCGTTTTTTGTTCAGTACAAGCCACTCGTCATGCGCCGAATGCAGCCCTGCACACTCCCAGCAACGCCGCCGGGAACAACCCGAAGCCCAGCACGGCCAATCCATTGACGGACATCATCACGCGCGTGTCCATCGACGCCACCAGCGGCGAACTGTCGATCGGTTTGTCGAAGTACATCACCTTGACCACGCGGATGTAATAGAAGGCACCGATAATCGAGAAAAACACCGCGATACCGGCCAGCCACACCATATCGATGCTGATCACCGCATCGAGCACGAACAACTTGGCGAAGAATCCGACGGTGGGAGGCACACCCGCCATCGAGAACAGAATCAACAGCATCATGAATGCCAGCCAGGGACTGCGGTCGTTCAGTCCCTTGAGGTCGTGGATATTCTCGGCATCGAAGCCCTTGCGGCTGAGCATCGCGATAACGCCGAATCCCCCGGCAGCCGTCAGCGCGTAGACGATCGCGTAGAACATCGCCGCGGCATAGCCTTTGTCACTGCCCGCCAGCAGGCCGAGGAAGATGAAGCCGACGTGCGAGATCGTTGAATAGGCCAGCATGCGTTTGATGTTGGTCTGCGCGATCGCGACGAGGTTGCCCAGTGCCATCGACAATACCGCCAGGATCACCAGCATGTCCTGCCATTGTGCGAGCAGCCCCCCCATGCCATCGACCAACAAACGCATTGCCAGCGCAAACGCTGCGATCTTGGGTGCGCTGCCGAGAAACAAGGTCACCGCGGTCGGCGCGCCGTGATACACGTCCGGCACCCACATGTGGAATGGCACAGCGCCGAACTTGAACGACACGCCGATCACGATGAATACCAGGCCGAACACCAGGACGGTCTGGTCGGCCTTGCCGCTGGCGATGACAGCGGCCACTTCGGGCAACACCAGTTGGCCAGTGGCCCCGTAGACCATCGAAATGCCGTACAGCAACATCCCCGAGGCGAGTGCCCCCAGGACGAAATACTTCATGGCCGCCTCGGCGCCGTTGTCGGAGTCACGGTTGAACGCCACCAGTGCATACAGGCACAGCGCCAGCAATTCGAGGCCCAGATAGACCGTGAGGAAGCTGTTGGCTGAGATCATGACCATCATGCCGAGCACAGCGAACAGGCCCAGTGCGTAGTACTCGCCCCGAAGTATGCCCTGACCGCGCAGGTAGTCCTTGGCATACACGAAGGCGAACAGGGCAATCGACAACAGCCCGGTTTTGAGTGCATCGGCCATCGGGTCGCGCACGAAGCTGCCGTCGAACAGGATCTGCCGCTCAGGGCCGGCACCGACCATCGTGAGGCCGATCGCGCCGATCAGGGTTGCCAGGGCCAGACCGTATGTCAGCAGGCGTGTACGCTCGGTCAGGAACAGGTCGATCACGAGAATCAGGCAAGCAGCCGTAAGGAGAAAAATCTCCGGCAGTGCGGGTTGCAGCGAAGCGAGGTTGTATTGCATACGGGCTTACCGGGTCTGCGCCTTGAATTCGAAAAAAGTGCTCACAGTTTGGTCACGGCAATGTGTCTGACCAGGTTCTCGATCGATGCGTCCATCACCTCGATCAGGGGTGCAGGCCAGAGACCGAGAATCAACACGGCGACCGCCAGAGAACTGAGTACCAATGCCTCTCGCCTGTTGATGTCCTCGAGCGCGGCCACCTTGGCCGAGCCGACCTCGCCATACACGACGCGCTTGACCATCCAAAGCGTGTAGGCCGCACCGACAATCAATGTGGTCGCAGCAAGGAAGGCAAACCAGAAGTCTGCACGGAAGCTCGCCAGGATCACCATGAACTCACCCACAAAACCCGAGGTGCCCGGCAGTCCGGCGTTAGCCATCGCAAAAAACACCATGAACGCCGCAAACCAGGGCATCACGTTCACGACGCCGCCGTAGTCGTTGATCTCGCGGCTGTGCATACGGTCATACAGCACTCCGACGCACAGGAACATCGCCGCCGAGATGAAACCGTGTGACACCATCTGCACCATTCCACCCTGCATCCCGAGCACCGCGCCGCTATCGACGTCACTGCGCGCCAGGATGATAAAGGCGATGAAGAAACCGAGGGTGACGAATCCCATGTGCGCGATCGACGAGTAGGCGATGAGCTTCTTCATGTCCTGCTGCACGAGGGCCACGAACCCGATATACACGACCGCGACCAGCGACATCGTGATGATCAGCCAATCGAGCTCACTGCTGGCATCTGGCGTGATTGGCAGACTGAAACGCAGGAATCCATAGCCGCCAATCTTCAGCATGATCGCGGCCAGGATCACCGAGCCGCCCGTTGGCGCCTCGACGTGCGCATCCGGCAGCCAGGTATGTACCGGCCACATCGGCACCTTCACCGCAAATGCCAGCAGGAAGGCGACGAAGATCAGAACCTGTTCGGTCAGGTTCAGTTTCAGATCATGGAACGCAAGGATTTCCATCGAGCCCGATTTGAAATACATGTAGATCAGGGCGACCAGCATGAACACCGAACCCAGGAAGGTGTAAAGGAAGAACTTTATCGTGGCGTAGACACGGTTGGGCCCACCCCAGACACCGATGATGATGAACATCGGGATCAGCATCGCTTCCCAGAACACGTAGAACAACATCGCATCCAGAGCCGCGAACACGCCGACCATCACGCCTTCCATGATCAGGAAGGCCGCCATGTATTGCGACGGTTTGTACTGAATGACTTCCCAGCCGGCGATGATCACGAGTATCGAGATGAAGGTCGTCAGCAGGATCAGTGGCATCGAAATGCCGTCGACTCCGAGGTAGTAATGGACATCAAACGCCGGCACCCAGGCCGCCTTCTCGACAAACTGCATCTGCGCGGAAGCGGCATCGAACCCGGTATAGAGCGGAATGCTGACAAGGAAGGTCACGATCGCGAATATCAACGCCAGCCAACGGGACACGTTTGGTGCCCGGTCGCCACTCGCCAGCACGATCGCGCCACCCAGGATCGGGAGCCAAATGGTCGCACTGATAATCGGCCAGTCTGCAGTCATGATTCAATCGTCTCTAAATTCTGTTTCCGATGGGCCGCCGTCTTCGACCGGATCAGCCACGCAGTACGAACCAGGCCAACAGGCCGAGCAGTCCGACGATGATCGCCATCGCATAGTGGTAGAGCATGCCCGTCTGCAGGTAGCGCACAGCCGCGGCAAACCTGCCTACCGAATGTGCCGAACCGTTCACCGCGATGCCGTCGATCAGCGCGCGATCGCCGACCATCCACAGGAACCTGCCCAACATCTTGCTGCCGCCGGCAAACACCATCTGGTTGAACTCGTCGAATCCATACTTGCGATCGAGGATGAAATGCGCCCAATCGAATCTGATCGCCAGATTGCGCGCGATCTCGGGCTTGCGGGTGTACACGAACCAGGCGGTTGCAAGCCCGGCCATCGCCAACCAGAACGGCAGCGCCATCACACCATGCAACATGAACGCGAAGGCGCCGTCGAAATGGATCTGGCCAAGCGTGTCGTGGACGGCAGCGACCGTCAGCACGCCGTCGAAGTAGTCGCCGAACAGCATCGGACCGACCGTGAAGTAGCCGATGAACACGGATGGGATGGCCAACAGAATCAGCGGTACGGTTACGACGGCGGGTGACTCGTGCAGATGCGCCTTGGCATGCTCATCACGCGGGCCCTTGCCATGGAACACCAGGAAATACATGCGGAAACTGTAAAGCGCGGTGACGAAAACCCCGGCTACCAGCAGGACATGGGCGTACCCTGCTCCGGCGATCTGCGAATGGTGCACGGCCTCGATGATCGCGTCCTTGGAGAAAAAGCCCGAGAAACCCGGAAATCCGATCAGTGCCAACGATCCGAGCAACGCCGTCCAATGCGTGATCGGCATGTACTTGCGGATGCCGCCCATATTGCGAATGTCCTGGTCGTGGTGCATGCCGATGATCACCGAGCCAGCACCAAGGAACAGCAGGGCCTTGAAGAACGCATGGGTCATCAGATGGAACAGACCGGCTGCATAGGCCGAGGCCCCCAGCGCGGCGATCATGTAGCCGAGCTGCGACAGCGTCGAATAGGCGACAACACGCTTGATGTCGTTTTGTACGATACCGATCAGGCCCATGAAAAATGCCGTCGTCGCTCCTATCACCAGCACGAAGGTCAGCGCAGTTTCCGACAGCTCGTACAGCGGGGACATGCGCGCCACCATGAAGATACCGGCGGTGACCATGGTTGCGGCATGGATCAGCGCCGAGATCGGGGTCGGGCCTTCCATCGAGTCGGGCAGCCAAACGTGTAGCGGCACCTGCGCCGACTTACCCATCGCGCCGATGAACAGCAGGATGCAGATCACCGTCATCAGCATCCAACTGCTGTCGCCCCAGATAACGATGGTCTTGTCAGCGAACTGCGGCGCACGGTCGAAGACCTCTTTGTAGTCCAGGCTGCCGAAGTACATCGCGATCGCGGCGATGCCGAGGATGAAGCCGAAATCACCGACGCGGTTGACCAGGAAGGCCTTCATGTTGGCGAAGATCGCCGTCTCACGCTTGAAGTAGAAGCCGATCAACAGGTACGAAACCAGGCCTACGGCCTCCCAGCCGAAGAACAGCTGCAGGAAATTGTTGGCCATGACCAGCATCAGCATCGAGAAGGTGAACAGCGCGATATAACTGAAAAAGCGCTCGTAACCCTCTTCGTGAGCCATGTAGCCGATGGTATAGATGTGGACCATCAGCGAGACGAAAGTCACCACCGCCATCATCATCGCGGTCAGGCGATCGATCAGGAACCCGATCTCCATGCGCAGACCGTCGCTGACCATCCAGGTATAAACGGTCTCGTTATAGGTGGCCGCACCCTCGAACGCGAACTGCCACAGCACGTAGAGCGACAACACGCACGAGATGCCCACACCCAGAATGGTCACCGAGTGCGCGCCGACGCGTCCCACCTGGTTGCGCAGCAGGCCCGCGATGATGGCGCCGAGCAGCGGCGCCAGAACGATGGTCAGTAGGATCGGTTCCATCTCTAGCCCTTCAAGGTATCCAGGTCGGCAACATTGATCGTGCGCCGGTTGCGGAACAGCACGACCAGAATCGCCAGGCCGATCGCCGCCTCAGCAGCCGCCACGGTAAGGATGAAGAAAACAAAGACCTGGCCCGCGGTATCGCCGAGGAAATGCGAGAACGCGACAAAGTTCATGTTGACCGCCAGCAGCATCAGCTCGATGCACATCAGCAGCAGAATCACGTTCTTGCGATTGAGGAAGATGCCCGCAACACTGAGTGAGAACAGGATCGCACCCACGATCAGGTAATCCGACAGGGCAATCATCAGCCTTTCTCCTCTGCGTCCATCTTGATCACGCGCAGGCGATCGCGGGCCTTGACAGTCGACTGACGCGACGGGTCCTGGTACTTGGTCTCGGGACGCTTGCGCATGGTCAGGCCGATCGCGGCGACGATACCGACCAGCAGGATTACCGCAGCGATCTCGAACGCGTAGAGATGCTGGGTAAACAATGCCAGCCCCAGCTCTTCGGTATTGCTGTATTCAGCCGGATTGGCCGCCGGGGCCGCCACCGCTTCCAGACCGAAACGCTGCGGCCCAACCACCACCACGAGTTCGACGACCATCGCCAATGCGACCAGGATGGCCACCGGCGCATTGCGCACGAACCCCGCGCGCAGCTCGGCGATGTTGATGTCGAGCATCATCACCACGAACAGGAAAAGCACCATGACCGCACCGACGTACACCAGCACCAGTGCAATCGCCAGGAACTCAGCCTCGGCCAGCATCCACAGACCGGCGCTGTTGAAAAAGGCCAGCACCAGGAACAGTGCCGAGTGCACCGGGTTCTTGCGGGTGATGACCATGACCGCGGCAAACACCAGGATGGCGGCAAACACGTAGAACAAAAACTTTTCGAAACTCATGTGATGTATCCGGGTCAGCGCACGTTTGCCTGCACGGCCCGGTCGGCCGCCAGCTGCTTTTCATACTTGTCGCCGATATCGAGCAGCATCTGCTTGGTCATGATCTGTTCGCCGCGATTCTCGAAGTGGTACTCGTAGATGCGCGTCTCGACGATGGAGTCCACCGGGCAGGACTCCTCACAGAATCCGCAGTAGATGCATTTGAACAGATCGATGTCGTACCGGGTCGTGCGACGCGAACCATCGTCGCGCGGTTCGGCCTCGATCGTGATCGCCAGCGCGGGACAGACCGCCTCGCACAGCTTGCAGGCGATACAGCGCTCTTCACCGTTCGGATAACGGCGCAGCGCGTGCAGGCCACGAAAACGCGGCGACACCGGCGCCTTCTGCTCCGGATACTGCAAGGTGAACTTGCGCGCAAAGAAATAGCTGCCGGTAACGCTGAGTCCCTTTAGAAGTTCAAAGAGAAACAGGCTGCGGATGTAATTCGTGATGGCTTTCATTTCGGCATGCCTCAGTTGAACCACCAGGGCATCGCGGTCACCTTCATCACCGCGACCACCACGATCCACACGATCGTGATCGGGATGAACACCTTCCAGCCAAGGCGCATGATCTGGTCATAGCGATAGCGCGGGAAGGTCGCGCGGAACCACAGGAACAGGAACATGAAGAAGAACGTCTTGATGAGCAGCCAGTGGAAGCCGTGATCGAGCAGGAACACACCGTCGACCCAGGCCTCAGGCAGCGGCGACAACCAGCCACCGAGGAACATCAACGCACTGAGTGCCGAGATCAGGATCATGTTTGCGTATTCGGCGAGGAAGAAAACCGCGAAGGTCATGCCCGAATACTCGACATGGAAACCAGCCACGATCTCCGATTCGCCCTCGGCGACATCGAAGGGCGCACGGTTGGTCTCGGCCACGCCGGAGATGAAATAGATCAGGAACAGGGGCATCAGCGGCAGCCAGAACCAGTGGAACACGCTGCCCTGCTGCGCCGCCACGATATCACCAAGGTTGAGACTGCCGGCGGCGACCAGCACACCCACCAGGGCAAAGCCCATCGCGATTTCGTAGGAGACAATCTGCGCTGCCGATCGCATCGCGCCGAGGAAAGCGTACTTCGAGTTGGACGCCCAGCCCGCAATGATGACGCCGTACACACCAAGCGATGTCATTGCCAGGATGTACAACAGACCGGCGTTGACGTCGGCCAGGACCAACCCGGCATTGAATGGGAACACCGCCCAGGCGGCCAGCGCCGGGCCGATGGACAGCATCGGGGCGATCAGGAACAGCAACTTGTTGGCGCCGCTCGGGACCACAATCTCCTTGAACATCAGCTTGACCGCATCGGCGATCGGCTGACCAAGGCCCCACAGGCGCATGCCGAAGAAACCGACCCGGTTCGGTCCCATGCGCACCTGCATGTATCCGATGATCTTGCGCTCGGCGTAGGTGTAATAGGCGACCAGTATCATCAAGGGCAACATGATCGTGACGATCTTGATCATGATCTGAATGACCACCGGCAACGCCGTCCACAGTTCGATCACGGCATCCATCGGTTACACCTTCTCCACTGAGACAGGACCAAAGCCGCAGCCCAATCCCTCGCTGCCCGGCACCGCAGTCGGCAACCAGACGCAGCCATCAGGTACGGCGTCGTCGATGCGCACCGCAAATTCGGCACTGGCCTCGCCCTGGGTGATGCGGACCGCCGCATCGTCGCCCAATCCGAGTGTCTGCGCAGACTGGGCACTCAGGCGCGCCGAAGCCCCCCAGGCGTCCGGGGTCAGCTGCAAGGCATGTGCACGCCGCGTGATTGCGTCGATGCGGTACATCGGCACGCCGCCGATGCGCTCCCAGTCCGATGACCGCAGCTCGACGGGCACGCCAACAGCTGCCCCCACCGCATTGTCCGGCGCCAGCCCGGCGCAGGCGGCCAGCACCTCGTCGCGCACCTCGGTGGAATCGACGTATTCGAATCCCTCGAGGTCGGTCAGGTTGCCCAGTACACGCAGCACCTTCCAACCGGGGCGGGCCTCGCCCTGCGGCGCGGCGACGCCCTGGAAACTCTGAGCGCCACCCTCGACATTGACGAAGGTACCGGAGGTCTCGGCAAACGCCGCTATTGGCAGCAGGACATCGGCATGCTCCAGCAACCAGGGCGAGGCGTAGCTGCTCAGCGCCACCACCTGCGCCCCCTTGAGGGCGGACGCCAGCAGCGCCGGATCCGCCACGTCCATCTCCGGCTCGACACCGACACAGAGATAGAGATTGCGAACCTGCTCGAGCATCGCGCGTGCACCGATTCCCGGTGGACTGACCGGGGCACCGCCGGCGACACGGTGCGGAACCGCACCGGCCATCCAGGCGCCACAATCATTGCTGCCACTGCCGACGAACCCCACGCTAACACCTGCTGCTGCCGCGATACCTGCAACCAGTGCGCGCAGGATCGAGAAATCCGGGTGCATCATTGCGGCGCTGCCGAGCAGGACCGTACCCTGCCCTGCACCCTTGAGCGCTTCAGCGATTGCGCGGTGCGCCTGATCGGCCTCCACAGCAATACCCTGGGTGTCCGCCCCCAGAGCCGCGGCGACACCGGCCAACTCGGTGGTCATCGCCGATGGGGCGCATACGATGTCGACATCCAGCTCGTAGTTGAAATCGTAGGCCACCGGGTTGATTGCCATCACCTGGCCGCCTTCCATGACCGACTGACGTACGCGGTGATTGAGCATCGGCTGGTCCTTGCGCAGCCACGATCCGACCAGCAGGGTCGCCTGGTTGGTCGCCAGATCGGCAACTTTCTGCCCCAGCCAGGGCAGCGCAGGATCGGCACCGTCGCCACGAAAATCGCTTTGCCGCAGCCGGTGATCGATATTCGTACTGCCGAGACCGCGCACCAGGCGTGCCGCCAGATACTGCTCTTCGAGCGTCGCGCTCGGCGACACCAGGGCACCGATGCCATCGCCTGCTGCGTCCTTGAGCAACCTGGCTGCGGCCTGCAGCGCCTGCTGCCAGTCGACCTCGCGCAGCCGGCCGTTTTCGCGCAGCATCGGCCGTAGCAGACGGTCACTGCTATACAGGCCCTGGTAGCTGAAGCGATCCCGGTCGGAGATCCATGTCTGGTTGAGCGCCTCGTTCTCACGCGGCACCACGCGCATCACCTGGCTGCGCCGCACATGCACGTGCAGGTTGCTGCCCACGCCATCATGCGGCGCGATACCGTCATGCTCGGTCAATTCCCATGCACGCGCGTTGAACCGCGAGGGCTTTGCGGTCAAGGCACCGACCGGACAGAGGTCGATGACATTGCCCGAGAGTTCAGATGCCACGCTGTGCTCGACGTAGACGCCGATACGCATGTGCTCACCGCGGCCGGTCGCACCCATTTCGCGCAGGCCGGCGATTTCACCGCCAAAACGCACACAGCGCGTGCAGTGGATGCAACGGGTCATGTCGGTGGCGATCAGGGCGCCGATGTTCTCGTCGCGGACCACGCGTTTGCGCTCGGCATAGCGCGACACGTCACCGCCGTAGCCCATGGCCACGTCCTGCAATTCGCATTCACCACCCTGGTCACAGATCGGGCAATCCAGCGGGTGATTGATCAGCAGGAACTCCATGGTCCCCTTCTGGGCCTCGCGCGCCAGTGGCGAGCGCGTAAACACCTTCATGCCGTCCATGACCGGTGTGGCACAGGCCGGCAGGGGCTTGGGTGCCTTCTCGACCTCGACCAGGCACATGCGACAGTTGGCCGCCACCGACAGGTGTTTGTGATAACAGAAACGCGGCACGGTGATACCTGCCGCATCGGTGACTTCGATCAGCATCTGGCCGGGCTTCGCCGCGAGCCTCTTACCGTCGACTTCCAGGGTGATGGTTTGATCGTCGGACATGCGGCTTACACCATGCACTTCTTGTTGTCGATGTGGTATTGGAACTCGTCGCGGAAATGCCTGATGAACCCGGCCACCGGCATCGCCGCCGCGTCACCCAGCGCACAGATTGTGCGCCCCATGATCTTCTTCGCGACATCGTCGAGCAGATCCAGGTCTTCCTGGAGGCCCTTGCCGGTTTCGATACGGTGCACGACCCGGTGCATCCACCCGGTACCCTCGCGACAGGGCGTGCACTGCCCACAGGATTCCTCGTAGTAGAAATAGGAAATGCGGTCGAGCACCTTGACCATGCAATTGGTGTCGTCCATCACGATGACGGCACCAGAGCCCAGCATTGAACCGGCCTTGGCGATACTGTCGTAGTCCATGGTCAGATCCATCATGACGTCACCGGGCAGCACAGGCGCCGAGGATCCACCCGGAATCACCGCCTTGCACGGCCGGCCGTCACGCATCCCGCCGGCCATTTCCAGCAGTTCCGCAAACGGCGTGCCCATCGGGATCTCGTAGTTGCCCGGACGTGTGACGTTGCCGGATATCGAGAACAGCTTTGGACCACCGCTGTTGGCCACGCCGATCTCGCGGAACCAGTCCGGGCCCTGGCGCAAAATGTCGGGCACCGAGGCGAGAGTCTCGGTGTTGTTGATCACCGTCGGACGCCCGTAAAGCCCGAACATCGCCGGGAACGGCGGCTTGAAGCGCGGCTGACCCTTTTTGCCTTCGATGGATTCGAGCAGCGCAGTCTCTTCACCGCAGATATAGGCGCCAGCGCCAAGATGCGAGTGAATGTCGAAGTCGAAACCGCTGCCCAGGATATTTTCGCCGAGCAGACCGGCCTCGCGTGCTTCCGCCAGGGCTTCTTCGAAGCGCTCGTAGGGCTCCCAGAACTCGCCGCGGATGTAGTTGTAGCCGGCCACGGCACCGATCGCGTAACCACAGATGATCATGCCCTCGATCAGGGCGTGCGGGTTGTAACGCAGGATATCTCGGTCCTTGAAGGTGCCCGGCTCACCCTCGTCCGAATTGCATACCACGTAGCGGTCGCCCGGCGCGGTACGGTTGATGAAGCTCCACTTGAGCCCGGTCGGGAAACCCGCGCCGCCGCGCCCGCGCAGACCGGACTTCTTGACTGCCTCGATGATCTCTTCCTGGGCGACCTTCTCGTTGAGTATCTTCTTCAGCGCCTCGTAGCCGCCATCCGACTGATAGGTCTCCAGCCGCCAGGGGCGATCTTTGTGCAGGGTTCGGAAGCAGACTTCATTTGCCACGGCTTTACTCCAGGCCATCCAGAATCTGATCGACCAGTTCCGGCGTCAGATTCTCGAAATAGGTATGCCCGATCTGCATCATCGGCGCACCACCGCAGGCACCAAGACACTCGACCTCCTTGAGGCTGAACTTTCCGTCGGCGGTGACCCCGCCGAACCCGATGCCCAAGCGGCTGCTGATGTGCTCGAGGATATTGTCCGAACCGTTGATCATGCACGACACGTTGGTGCACAGGCAGATCTTGTGCCGACCCACCGGTTTGTGCTCGTACATCGAATAGAAGGTGGCGACTTCGTAAACGGCGATGGCCGGCATGTCGAGATAATCGGCAACCTGGTCCATCAACTCACGGGTCAGGTGTCCGCCGTTCATGTCCTGCACGAACATCAGCGCCGCCATACAGGCCGACTGCTGCCAACCTTCGGGATACTTGGCGATCCAGGCGTCAATCTGCTCGCGCACCTCGGGGGTGAACAGCTGGTCCTTGTTCTCGGCCTTGTTGACCCGCGCCATCGGTTCGCTGCGCATACTCATCGATCGATTTCCCCGAATACGATATCCATGGTGCCGATGATCGCGACGACGTCGGCCAGCATGTGACCACGCGCCATCTCGTCCATTGCCGCCAGATGTGGAAATCCCGGCGCACGGATCTTCAGGCGATACGGCTTGTTGGCACCGTCCGAGACGATATAACAGCCGAATTCGCCTTTGGGCGCCTCGACCGCGGCATACACCTCGCCGGGCGGTGGGCAATAGCCTTCGGTGAACAGTTTGAAGTGATGAATCAGGGCCTCCATGTCATCCTTCATGTCGGCGCGCCTGGGCGGTGCGATCTTATGGTCGCCAATCATCACCGGTCCCGGGTTGGCACGCAGCCACTGCACACACTGCTTGATGATGCGCGCGGACTGGCGGAATTCCTCGACCCGCACCAGGTAGCGGTCGTAACAATCACCATTGGTCCCGATCGGGATGTCGAAGTCGACCTGGTCGTACGCGGCGTATGGCTGCTTCTTGCGCAGATCCCATGCGACCCCCGAGCCACGCAGCATCGGACCGGTGAAACCCAGCTGCATCGCGCGCTCCGGAGTCACCACGCCGATACCGACGGTCCGCTGCTTCCAGATCCTGTTGTCCGTCAGCAGAGTCTCGTATTCATCGACCAGCCCCGGGAACCGGTCGATGAAGTCCTCGATGAAATCGAGCAGCGAACCCTCGCGAGCGGCGTTGCGGCGCTTTGCCTCGGCGGTACTGCCGAACTGGCTCTCCTCGTAGCGCGGCATCTGCTCAGGCAGATCCCGGTATACGCCACCGGGCCTGTAATAAGTGGCGTGCATACGCGCACCCGACACTGCTTCGTAGCAGTCCATCAGGTCTTCGCGCTCACGGAAACAGTACAGGAACATCGTCATCGCGCCGACATCGAGCGCGTGCGTGCCCAGCCACATCAGGTGGTTGAGGATGCGCGTGATCTCGTCAAACATCGTACGGATGTATTGCGCACGTTCCGGCGCCTCGATACCGAGCAGTTTCTCGATCGCACGCACATAGCCGTGCTCGCTACACATCATCGACACATAGTCCAGGCGATCCATGTAGCCGATCGACTGGTTATAGGGCTTGCTTTCGGCCAGCTTCTCGGTGCCGCGATGCAGCAGGCCGACGTGCGGGTCGGCGCGCTCGATGACTTCGCCGTCCATCTCCAGCACCAGGCGCAATACGCCATGTGCAGCCGGGTGCTGCGGGCCGAAGTTCAGCGTGTAGTTTCTGATTTCCGCCATGCGACTACTCGGCCTCCCCGGTAACGGGTTCGGGTTTCCAGCCGGACTCGTAGCGACTGTCCTCGCGAATGACTCGCGGTACCAGGGTACGTGGTTCGATGCTGACCGGCTCGTAGATCACGCGCCGCTGCTCGGCGTCGTAGCGCATCTCCACCTGTCCGATCAGCGGAAAATCCTTGCGGAACGGATGGCCGATGAAGCCGTAATCGGTAAGGATGCGGCGCAGATCGGGGTGCCCGGCGAAAAGGATGCCGAACAGATCGAAGGCCTCGCGTTCAAACCACAGCGCACTGGCCCAGACACCGACCACGGAATCGACGATTGGCCGATCGGTATCGAGAAAGGTCTTCACCCGCAGACGGACGTTGTGGGTGAGCGAAAGCAGGTGATAAACGACCGCGAAGCGTTCCGGCACGTTCAGCTCAGGCTTTTCCCGGCTGGCGGCGCGCCCGAACCCGGAATTCGCAGCCATGCCGGTGACCCATTCCGACTGGCCATAGGCGGCATAGTCGACGCCGCAGACATCAATGCACTGCTCGAACGCCAGTGCGCGCTTTTCGCGCAGCAGCTTCATGACGGCAATCAACTGATCGCGCGGCACACTGAGGGTCAGTTCACCGTGCGCGCGTTCCCGGCGGCAGTCTGTGAACTCTTCGAGGTGCTCGTCGAGCGCTTCCTCGAGTTCATCCAAGCGGTCTTCTGGCGTCATTGAATCGGTTCCAGCGGGATTAACGGGCTATCGTGTTGGTCCGGCGGATCTTGTTCTGCAACTGGAGAATGCCCCACAGCAGGGCTTCCGCGGTGGGCGGACAACCGGGCACGTAGACGTCGACCGGCACAATACGATCGCATCCGCGCACCACGGCATAGGAGTAGTGGTAATAACCACCTCCGTTGGCGCAGGAACCCATCGAGATGACCCAGCGCGGCTCGGCCATCTGGTCGTACACCTTGCGCAACGCGGGCGCCATCTTGTTCACCAGCGTACCGGCAACGATCATCACGTCAGACTGACGCGGACTGGGGCGGAACACCATGCCGAAGCGATCGATGTCGTAGCGGGCCGCTGCCGCGTGCATCATCTCCACTGCGCAACAGGCCAGCCCGAAGGTCATCGGCCACATCGAGCCGGTGCGCGCCCAGTTGATCACCCCGTCCAGCGAGGTGGTGAAAAAACCCTTGTCGAGGACGCCCTCTATTCCCATTCCAGAGCCCCCTTCTTCCATTCGTAGATGAACCCGACGACCAGGATGCCGAGGAAGATCATCATGGCCCAGAAGCCGACCATGCCTATCTGGTCCAACACCACTGCCCAGGGGAAGAGAAAGGCGATCTCGAGGTCGAAGATGATGAACAGGATCGCCACCAGGTAGTAGCGCACGTCAAACTTCATGCGTGAGTCTTCGAACGCCTCGAACCCGCACTCGTAGGGCGAATTCTTCTCGCTGTCCGGTCGATTCGGCGCAAGGACGAAACCCAGGCCGATCATCGCCGCACCTACCACGGTGCCGACGACGATAAAGATCAGGACTGGCAGGTAGTTTTCCAGCATTCCACGTGTTCCCTGGTGCAGAAAACCGTTTTACCGGTGTTCGTTGGGCTGTCTTGGGTGGGGCCAGAGCATAGCGACCGGGACCCATGAGTGTCAAATTGAGGCCCGCACCTATCTATCTGTTTTTAAACAATTATCATTGGTTATGTCGGGCATAAAAAAACGGTATCGCCAGCGGGCTCGCGATACCGTTTGTATGGTGCCGAAGGCCGGACTCGAACCGGCACGGCTTGCGCCACTACCCCCTCAAGATAGCGTGTCTACCAATTTCACCACTTCGGCTGGAACTCTGATCGCCCTTACTTGGCCACCGCGGGCAGGTCGTCACCCTGCGCCGGAATTGCTGTCTCCGGAACAGACGGCAGATCAACGGCCTCAGGCACCTTGGCGGGAGCAGCCTGCTCGACCGCCGCGGCAGCCGGCGCCTCCACGCCTTCCATCAAGGTCGCCGGCTCCTTGGTCTGCATGGCAAAGTAGGCCAGCGCCAGGCTGGTCACGAAAAACAAGGTCGCCAGGATCGCGGTGCTGCGGCTGAGAAAATTCGATGCGCCGCGCGAGCCGAACACGGTCGCCGAGGCACCCGAGCCGAACGCGGCCCCCATGTCCGCACCCTTGCCATGCTGGATCAGGATCAACCCGACCAGGCCGATGGCCAGAAACAGGTGCACGATTACCAATATGGATTCCATTTCTTAACCTTTCGACCTCAGCGGTTTGCCGCTTTGCACACCGCAAGGAAATCTTCGGCCTTCAACGACGCCCCGCCGATCAGGCCGCCATCGATATCCGGCTGCGCCATCAGTTCGGCGGCATTTTTCGGGTTCATGCTGCCGCCATAAAGGACACGGGTTGCATCCGCAACGGCCTGGCTGTTGGCTGCCAGACGACCGCGAATGAAGGCGTGCACTTCCTGCGCCTGCTCGGGAGATGCGGTTTTTCCGGTGCCGATCGCCCAGACCGGCTCGTAGGCCACGACGCCCTGACCCACCAGGTCGATTCCGCAATGTTCGATCACCGCGTCGAGCTGACGCGCCACCACTTGTTCAGTGACGCCGCGCTCGCGCTCGTCGAGGGTCTCGCCGACGCACAGTATCGGCACCAGCCCCGCTGCACGCGCCGCGGTAAACTTCTCGGCAACCAGGATATCGCTCTCACCGTGATAAGCGCGGCGCTCGGAGTGGCCGATGATGACGAAGTGACAGCCGAAATCCCCAAGCATCTGCGCCGAGATCTCGCCGGTGTAGGCGCCGGACTCGTGGGTCGACACATCCTGGCCGCCCCACTTGATGGCCGTGCCGTCGAGCTGTTTCTGCGTTTCGGGTATGTAGACAAAAGGCGCACAGACAGCGACTTCCGCCGCATCCACCGCACCGATGCCGGACTTGAGCCCGCCCAGCAGTTCAGACACGCTGGCGCGCGATCCGTTCATCTTCCAGTTACCCGCCACCAACGGCTGACGCATGTCGCATTCCCCTTCAAATCAGGCGGCGTAGCTTAACGGTGCAGGGCCGCCAGATCAATGGCAACACGCGGGTCGACCGCGAAAAACCCCTAGGCAGCGACCAGGTGGCGCACCGCCTCGGCGATCGCATTGGCATTGGAGGTCACGACGGCGGCCTCACGGCCTTCGACCATCACGCGAATCAACGGTTCTGTCCCGGACGGTCGCAGCAGCACCCGGCCTTCGGCACCCATCGCCGATTCCACGCTGCGTACCGCGTCCACCACCGCCTTGCTCGCCATTACATCGGCCGCGCGCGCACCGCCGAGTGGCACGTTGATCAGCTCCTGCGGAAACTTGACCATGCCACCGCGCAGCTCACCGAGGGTTTTTCCGGACTTGTTGATCTCTGCCAGCACCTGCAGCGCCGATACGATACCGTCGCCGGTAGTGGTGCGGTCACGACAGATGATGTGACCCGAGGCCTCTCCGCCAAGCGTCCAGTCCTGTTCGCTCAGGCGCTCAAGGATATAGCGGTCACCCACCGCCACGCGCTCGAAACCGACACCCAGGTCGCGCAGCGCGACCTCCAGACCGAGGTTACTCATGTGCGTGCCGACGACACTGCCCTGCAGGCCGCCATTGGTCAGTCGGGAACGGGCGATGATGTAAAGAATCTCGTCGCCATCGACAATCTCGCCGGTCTCGTCGACCATGATCACACGATCACCGTCTCCATCGAGGGCGATGCCGAGATGGGCACCGTTCACGCGCACCGAACTGGCCAAGGCACGTGGCTTGGTCGCACCGAACCCCTCGTTGATATTCAGGCCATTCGGTTCGGCGCCGATGGCGATGACCTCGGCACCGATCTCTTCGAACACGTCTGGGGCTATGTGGTAGGTCGCACCATGTGCGCAGTCGACCACCACCTTCAGACCACGAAAGTCCAGCCTGGACGGAATGGTGCTCTTGCAGAACTCGATATAACGCCCGCGCGCATCTTCCAGCCGCTTGGCCTTGCCCAGGCGGCTCGAGCTGACCGTCGTCATCGGCTTGCCGAGTTCATCCTCGATCTGCTCCTCGACCGCGTCCGGCAGCTTGTTGCCGCTGGCCGAAAAGAACTTGATGCCGTTGTCCTCGTGCGGATTGTGCGATGCGCTGATAACGATCCCGGCACTCGCATGCAGGGTGCGGGTCAGATAGGCGATCGCCGGCGTCGGCATCGGGCCCAGCATTCGGATATCCACGCCGGCCGCAGCCAGCCCGGCTTCCAGCGCGGCCTCGAACATATACCCCGAGATACGCGTGTCCTTGCCGATCAGGACCTTGCTGCCCTCGCCATTGCCCAGCACACGCCCTGCGGCCCAGCCCAGCTTGAGCACGAACTCCGGGTTGATATGCCCTTCGCCGACGCGCCCCCTTATGCCATCGGTGCCAAAATACTTACGCGCCATTCCCTATCCTTCTCCCGTCGTCAATCGCCGTCACCTTCCATGGTGGCCTGCCAAAGTTTCAAGGCGTCCACCGTCGCCGCCACGTCGTGTACACGGACGATCCGGGCGCCCCGCTCCACCGCCATCACAACGGCCGCAACACTGGCGGCGAGCCGTTCGCCGACCACCCGGCCCGTCACGGTTCCAAGCATGGATTTTCGCGACAGGCCCACCAACACCGGCAGCCCCAACTGCTGCAGCACCTGCAGCTCACGCAGCAACGTCAGGTTGTGCTGCAAGGACTTGCCGAAACCGAACCCTGGGTCGACCAGCAGCCGGGTGCGATCGATACCCGCCGCGACGCAGGAATCCACGCGTCCGGCCAAATAATGAATGATATCGGCAACCACGTCGTCGTATTGAGGTGCGGTTTGCATCGTGCGCGGTTCGCCCTGCATGTGCATCAGGCATACAGGTACCGCGAGTTCTGCCGCAGCAGCGATTGCGCCAGGCGCGCCGAGCGCACATACATCGTTGATCATGCCGGCGCCGGCGGTTACCGCAGCGCGCATGACCTCGGGCTTGGAGGTATCGATGGACAGTGGCGTATCGAACCGCTGGTGAAGGCGCTCGATGACCGGCACCACGCGGATCAGTTCCTCGTCGACCGATGTGGCCAACGCCCCCGGGCGGGTGGATTCGCCACCAATGTCGATGATGTCGACGCCTGCGTCGACCATGCGCTCGGCCTGTCGCAAGGCGTCATCAGGGGTGGCAAAGCGGCCGCCGTCCGAAAACGAGTCCGGGGTGACATTGAGAATCCCCATCACGCAGGGGCGAGACAGGTCGAGGCATTTGCCGGCGCAATCGAGGATCATGTTGGATTCAGCGACAACCGGAGGGGTGCTGGTCGAGCCAGGCCCATCCGGTCTGCCGGCTGGTCACATGAGAGGCCTGGCGCGGCAGGGTCAGTGCTGACCGGCGGGTCCACCGATTGGCGCTTCGCCACTGACGTCCTTGCTGTCCTCAGCGGTCGCACCACCGCCCGGGCGGGCATGCGTGTCATCGTCCCACCCGGCTGGCGGCCGCGGATCTCGCCCCGCCATGATGTCGCGGATCTGGTCGGCATCGATCGTCTCGTACTTCATCAACGCCTCGGCCATCGCGTGCAACCGGTCGACGTGCTCGTTCAGAATCCGCGATGCACGCTCGTAGTTGCGGTCGATGAAAGCGCGCACCTCTTCATCGATGGCGTGCGCGGTATCGTCTGAAAGGGCCTTGTGCTGAGTCACCGAGCGACCGAGAAACACCTCGCCCTCGTCCTCTCCATAGGACAGCGGGCCCATGCGGTCGGACAGCCCCCATTTGGTGACCATGCTGCGCGCGATGTCGGTGGCACGCAGGATATCGTTCGAGGCACCGGTGGTAACCGCCTGGGGACCAAAAATCAGTTCCTCTGCAATGCGCCCGCCGAACAGGCTGGAGATCTGGCTCTCGAGATGCTCCTTGCTGTGGCTGTACCTGTCCTCCTCGGGCAGGAACATCGTCACGCCCAGCGCACGCCCGCGCGGGATGATGGAGACCTTGTAAACCGGGTCGTGCGACGGCACCTTGAGGCCGACAATCGCGTGGCCTGCCTCGTGATAGGCGGTCAGCCGTTTCTCGGACTCCTTCATCGCCATCGACTTGCGCTCGGCGCCCATCATGATCTTGTCCTTGGCCTTTTCCATGTCGTCCATATCGACCAGGCGCTTGTTGGCACGCGCGGCAAACAACGCCGCTTCGTTCACCAGGTTGGCCAGATCGGCACCGGAAAAGCCCGGGGTGCCTCGTGCGATCAGCGAGGGTTTGACGTCATCGGCCAGCGGAACCTTGCGCATATGCACCTTGAGGATCTGCTCGCGACCGAGGATGTCCGGCAAACCGACCACGACCTGGCGGTCGAAACGACCGGGGCGCAGAAGCGCCGGATCGAGCACGTCGGGACGGTTGGTCGCAGCGATCACGATAACGCCCTCATTGCCCTCGAAACCGTCCATCTCGACCAGCAACTGGTTCAGCGTCTGCTCACGCTCGTCGTGACCGCCGCCCAGACCGGCACCGCGATGCCGGCCAACCGCATCGATCTCGTCGATAAAGATGATGCACGGCGCATGCTTCTTCGCCTGCTCGAACATGTCGCGCACACGCGAGGCACCGACGCCGACGAACATCTCGACGAAGTCCGAACCGGAGATGGTGAAGAACGGCACCTTGGCCTCGCCGGCGATCGCGCGGGCCAGCAGGGTCTTGCCGGTGCCGGGTGGGCCGACCATCAGCACGCCGCTGGGGATCTTGCCGCCGAGCTTCTGGAACTTGGACGGGTCCTTGAGGAAGTCGACCAGCTCCTTGACCTCGTCCTTGGCCTCTTCGCAACCGGCGACATCGGCGAAGGTCACCTTGACCTGGTCTTCGGTCAGCATGCGCGCCTTGCTCTTGCCGAACGACATGGCACCACGACCGGCGCCACCGCCCTGCATCTGGCGCATGAAGAAGATCCACAGGCCGATCAGGATGAACAGCGGGAACCAGTTGATCAGGATCTGCCACAGGATCGACGGTTGCTCCGGCGGCTTGGCGCGTATCTCCACGCCGGCCTTGAGCAGGTCGCCCACCAGACCGGGGTCGTTCGGCGACTCGGTCGCGAACCGGCTGCCAGAGGTCATGACACCGTCAATACGACCATCCTTATAAATGGTCACGCTGGCGACGTTCTTGCGATCCACCTGCTCCAGGAACTTCGAGTACGAAATCGCCGGGGCACCGGTCTTCGGCGTGGTGAAGCTGTTGAACACCGTCATCAGCACCACGGCGATGATGACCCACAGAACTATGTTTTTGGCCATGTCGTTCACGGCAGTTTCCTCATGCCTGATCGGCGTTGCTGTCCGGCCCGGACACCCGGACGCTGGTCATAAGCGCCTGAAGGGCGCACAGTTTTCATCGGATTTTTTGTAACCTACTACGAATGATAGTTCCCGGCTACCAGATAAACCTCGCGGCTATTGGCACGCGAGGCCTTGGGTTTGCGCGTTACCGCACGACCGAACCTCGCCTTTACATCGCGCATCCAGTCGTCGAAGCCTTCGCCGTGAAACACCTTGGAGATGAAGCCTCCCCCCGGTCGCAGATGCTGTCCGCAGAAATCGAGCGCCAGCTCGCACAGGTACATCGCACGCGGCTGATCGACCGCCGCCACACCACTCACATTGGGGGCCATGTCCGAAATAACAAGGTCCACCTGGCGTCCGTCCAGGACATCCTCGAGCAGGCGCAGCGAGGACTCTTCGCGAAAGTCGCCTTGGATGAAGGTCACACCCGGCAGCGCGTCCATCGGCAGGATATCGAATGCGATCACCTCACCCCTGGGCCCGACCAGGTCTGCGGCGACCTGTGACCAGCCGCCCGGTGCGGCGCCAAGGTCGACGATTACCTGCCCAGGCCTGATCGCATGATCTTTTTCCTGGATTTCCAACAATTTGTATGCCGCACGCGAACGAAAGCCCTCGCGCTTGGAGCGCTTGACGTACTCGTCGTTGACATGCCGCTGCATCCAGCGGTGACTGCTTTTCGATCGCGCCATGCTCGGTTCAGACCGGGTCAGAGTGGTGAAACAGGGACGAATTATGCCAGCCGGAGACGAACCGCGACTTTGTCGCGCACAAGCCGTGCGTCCGCTGGCACTTATGACTATAGTTGGCGACTTTCCAGCGAGCCCCGCCGATGAAGCTTTCCGAACCCCAGAAACGCCACCTGCGCACCCTCGGCCATCACCTTAAACCCGTGGTCTGGATCGGTCAGCACGGTCTCAAGGAGAGTGTCCTGGCGGAAATCGATCTCGCACTCGACGCCCACGAGCTGATCAAGGTGAAAATCGCTGCGGACCGCGACACCCGCGCGGTGCTCTCGGCGGAGATCTGCGAGCGGACGGGCGCCACACCGATTCATGCGATCGGCCAGATGATCATCCTGTTCCGCCGCAACCACAAGAACCCGAAAATCGCGCTGCCGTCAGTCTGAACTGGTGGCACCGCAGCGAGTTCAGGTGTAACGCACCTCGAGGATCTCGAACTCATGGGTGCCGCCAGGCGCCTCCAGGGCCACCTCGTCGCCCTCGATCTTGCCGATCAGCGCACGCGCCACCGGCGAGGTGACCGAGATCTTGCCGTGTTTCAGATCCGCCTCGTCGATGCCAACAATCTGGTAGGTCTTTTCTTCGTTGGTATTGATATCGAGCAACACCACGGTCGAGCCGAACACCACCTTGCCCCCGGCGTTGAGCGTGCTGACATCGATCACCTGGGCGTGCGACAGCTTGGCCTCGATATCCTTGATCCGCCCCTCAATGAAGCCCTGCTGCTCGCGTGCCGCATGGTATTCCGCGTTCTCCTTGAGATCGCCATGTGCGCGCGCCTCGGCGATCGCCGCAATCACCGCCGGTCGCTTGACCGTCTTCAACTCGGACAGTTCGGCACGTAGCGCCTCGGCGCCCTGCAACGTCATGGGATGCTTTTCCATCGTCAGTTCCTCGCCTGGGTGTTAGGCGCCATGCAATTCGCGCAGGCTGTTTACGGTCAACTCGTCAGGCTGCTGCAATGCGAGCACCGCCGCCTCGGCGCCTGAGATGGTTGTGGAATAGCTCACCTTGCGCTGCAGCGCGGCACGCCTTATGGACGCCGAATCAATGATCGCCTGTTTGCCCTCGGTGGTATTGATGATCAACACGAACTCGTTGTTCTTGATCATATCGACAATGTGCGGACGCCCTTCCTTGACCTTGTTGACCACACTGCAGCCGATGCCGGCCTCGGTGATCGAGCGGCAGGTACCGCGGGTCGCCGAGATCTCGAAGCCCAGTTCTGCCAGCTGGCGTGCGACGCATACCGCACGCGGCCGGTCGGCTTCACGTACTGAAAGCAACACCCGGCCACCACGCGGCAGGCGCACACTGCCGCCTTCCATCGACTTGGCGAATGCCTCGCCGAAAGTCCGGCCCACACCCATGACCTCGCCGGTCGACTTCATTTCGGGACCCAGCAGGGTATCCACGCCGGGGAACTTGACGAAGGGGAACACCGCCTCTTTCACGTAGTAGTGCTTCGGGATGATCTCGCCGTCGATACCCTGTTCACGCAGGGTCCTGCCGGCCATGCAGCGCGCCGCAATCTTGGCCAGGGGACGTCCCGTCGCCTTGGATACGAAGGGTACGGTACGCGAGGCACGGGGATTGACCTCGAGCAGATAGATGTCATCGCCCTTGATCGCGAACTGCGTATTCATCAGGCCCACCACCTTCAATGCATGCGCCAGGCGGCGGATCTGGTCGCGCATCCGGTCCTGCACCGATGCGCTCAGCGTATACGGTGGCAGTGAACACGCCGAATCACCGGAATGCACACCGGCCTGCTCTATGTGCTCCATGATACCGCCGATCAGCACTGCCTCACCGTCGCAGATCGCGTCGATATCCACCTCGATTGCATCATCGAGGAAACGGTCGAGCAGCACCGGCGATTCGTTCGAGACCTTGACCGCCTCGCGCATGTACCGGCGCAGGTCGTCCTCGTCGTGCACGATCTCCATCGCCCGCCCGCCGAGAACATAGGATGGCCGCACCACCAGCGGATAGCCGATCTCCGCCGCCAGGCGCACAGCCTGCTCGGCCTCGGTCGCGGTACGGTTCGGTGGCTGCCTGAGACCTTCACGGTCGACCAGTTTCTGGAAGCGCTCACGGTCCTCGGCCAGGTCGATCGAATCCGGCGAGGTGCCAATGATCGGCGCGCCAGCAGCCTCCAGGTCCTCGGCCAGCTTGAGCGGAGTCTGACCGCCATACTGCACGATGATGCCCTTGGGGTTTTCCTTGTGCACGACCTCGAGCACGTCCTCGAGGGTGAGCGGCTCGAAGTACAGACGATCCGAGGTGTCGTAGTCAGTCGACACGGTCTCCGGGTTGCAATTGACCATGATCGTCTCGTAGCCGTCCTCGCGCATCGCAAAGGCCGCATGGACGCAGCAATAGTCAAACTCGATACCCTGACCGATCCGGTTTGGCCCGCCGCCGAGCACCATGATCTTCTCGTTGGTGGTCGGGTTGGCCTCGCACTCCTCTTCATAAGTCGAGTACATGTACGCAGTGCTGGACGCAAACTCGGCCGCACAGGTATCGACGCGCTTGAACACAGGGCGCACACCCAGATCGTAGCGGTGCTGGCGCAGCTGCGCTTCGCGCAGACCGAGCAGGTCGGCGAGCCGCTTGTCGGCGAACCCCTTGCGTTTGAGCTGACGCACACGATCCGCATCGAGTGCGGCCAGGCCTTCTTCGCGCACCCGCGCCTCTTCAAGCACCAGATCCTGGATCTGCACCAGGAACCAGCGGTCGATCTTGGTGTGGTCGAAGACCTCATCCAGGGTCAGACCCAGGCGAAACGCGTCGGCCACGAACCACAACCGCTCGGCGCTCGGCTGCCGGATCTCTGAGATCACCAGATCGCGCGCACCCTCCGCCGCAGTGTCGGTCGCCGGGTCGAGGCCGGCCTTGCCGGTTTCGAGCCCGCGCAGTGCCTTCTGAAGCGATTCCTGGAACGTGCGCCCGATCGCCATCACCTCGCCGACCGACTTCATCTGCGTGGTCAGGCGCTGGTCGGCCTGCGGGAACTTCTCGAATGCGAAGCGCGGCACCTTGGTCACGACATAGTCGATCGACGGTTCGAAAGACGCCGGTGTCACGCCGCCTGTGATGTCGTTGCTCAGTTCATCGAGCGTGTAACCCACCGCCAGCTTAGCCGCGACCTTGGCGATCGGAAAACCGGTGGCCTTCGAGGCCAGTGCCGAGGAGCGCGAGACGCGCGGGTTCATCTCGATGATGATCATGCGCCCGTCATCGGGATTGATCGCAAACTGCACATTGGACCCGCCGGTATCCACACCGATCTCGCGCAGCACCGCCAGCGAGGCGTTGCGCATGATCTGGTATTCCTTGTCGGTCAGGGTCTGCGCCGGCGCGACAGTTATGGAATCGCCGGTGTGCACGCCCATCGGGTCGAGGTTTTCGATCGAGCAGACGATGATGCAGTTGTCGTTGCGATCACGCACCACCTCCATCTCGAACTCTTTCCAACCGAGGATGGACTCCTCGATCAACAGCTCGGAAGTCGGCGACAGGTCAAGCCCGCGCGTGCAGATCTCTTCGAATTCCTCACGGTTGTAGGCGATACCGCCACCAGAGCCACCCATCGTGAACGACGGGCGGATGATCGTCGGGAATCCGATCTGCGCCTGCACCTGGTGGGCCTCTTCGATCGAATGCGCGATCGCCGAGCGCGGCATGTCCAGACCGATCTTGCGCATCGCCTGGCGAAACAGGTCACGGTCCTCGGCCTTGTCGATCGCCTCGCGCGTGGCGCCGATCATCTCGACACCATGCGCGGCCAGCACACCTTCGCGGACCAGATCCAATGCGCAGTTCAGTGCAGTCTGCCCTCCCATCGTGGGTAGCAGCGCATCGGGCTTTTCCTTTTCGATGATGCGGGCAACGGTGCGCCAAGTAATCGGCTCGATATAAACGGCGTCGGCCATGTCCGGGTCGGTCATGATGGTGGCCGGGTTGGAGTTCACCAGGATGACGCGCAAACCCTCTTCCTGCAGCGCCTTGCATGCCTGGGCTCCGGAGTAGTCGAACTCACAGGCCTGGCCGATCACGATCGGGCCGGCACCGATGATCAGGACGCTGTGGATGTCTGTTCTTTTTGGCATGTTGTGTCAACCGCAGTCGGCGCAGGGCGCCGGAAATTCGAAAAATACTGACCGCTGAACCCGGCGCCCCGGCCGTCAGCGGTTTTCCATCAGCTCGATGAAATGGTCGAACACGGGTGCCACGTCGTGCGGCCCCGGGCTTGCTTCGGGGTGGCCCTGAAAACTGAATGCCGGCCGGTCGGTCCGATGGATGCCCTGCAGCGAACCGTCGAACAGTGATTTGTGGGTCGGTCGCAGGTTGCCCGGCAGGCTCTGCTCGTCGACCGCGAATCCGTGGTTCTGACTGGAAATCATCACAGTGCCGGCAGCCAGATCCTGCACCGGGTGGTTGGCGCCATGGTGTCCGAACTTCATCTTGATCGTCTTTGCGCCGGAGGCGAGACCGAGCAACTGGTGGCCCAGGCAGATGCCAAACGTCGGCATGCCGGTCTCGACGATGTCGCGGATCGCGTCAATGGCGTAGTCGCAAGGCTCGGGGTCGCCTGGACCATTCGACAGGAACACCCCGTCCGGCGCCATCGCCAGCACCTCGGCAGCCGGGGTCTTCGCCGGGACGACGGTGATCCGGCAGCCGCGGTCCACCAGCATGCGCAGGATGTTGCGTTTGATCCCGTAGTCGTAGGCGACCACGTGAAAACGCGCCTGATCGGGATCATGGGCCTTGTGCCCGGCGCCCAGGTGCCAGGTACCTTCATTCCAGCTGTAGGTCTGCCCGGTGGTGACTTCCCGGGCCAGGTCCATGCCCTTGAGACCCGGAAATTCGCGTGCCAGCTCGAGCGCGCGACCCTCGTCAATGCCACCGGCCATGATGCAGCCGTTCTGCGCGCCCTTCTCACGCAGGATGCGGGTCAACCTTCGGGTGTCGATGTCGGCGATTGCGACCACCCCGTGTTCCTGCAGATAGGTGTCCAGGGCCATCTCACTGCGGAAGTTGCTGACCACCAGGGGCAGGTCACGGATGACCAGCCCTGCGGCGTGGATCGCGGCGGATTCGGCGTCCTCGGCATTGATGCCGGTATTGCCGATGTGTGGATACGTCAGGGTCACGATCTGACGACTGTAAGACGGGTCGGTCAGGATTTCCTGGTAACCCGTCATCGCCGTGTTGAAGACAACCTCTCCGACTGTCTGCCCCTCGGCTCCGATGGATCTGCCGCGGAACACGCTGCCATCTTCGAGTACTAAAATTGCCGATTTGGTCATTTGTACGCGCGCAAAAAGGCTGAAGAGAATTGCCTTCGGCTATCTCTACCAGTCGTTCGTTGAGTTGATTCGTGTGGACCGGCAACGCCATGTTGCAGTGCGGTATTTTACGCCCACCCGGGATTCGCTGTCCACGTCCAGGGCGTCATTCTAACAGCCCGCGGAGCACAGGTCCGGCGAATCATCGGCTTCGTGTGTGCCGATTGACACCCGAGGCCCGATTTCATCCGCTCATACCCTGCCCATCGCGCATCAATACCGGCACCAGGCGACCCCGCACCGCGCGCCACCCCTGCGCCTCGAGGTTCTTACTGAGCGCCTCGCGCAGTTCCTTCTCCGGCACCTCGACCGTGTTCGCATCCCCGGCCAGCTGTGCTGCCCCGGCCCTTGCCAGTGCACCCTTGAGATCCCTTTAGCCGAAGTTCGACAGACCGGAGGCACCACCTCTATCGCTTAACCGCCCAATCTCTGCGGGATCGACAGGCCCTGTTTGCTCGCCGCCTCGCCAAGGGACCCCGCCGCCTTGCGAGTGGTTATTTGACGGGCGTTAAGGACGGTGTGATTTGACCGAGAACCCGGGGCAGATTGAGCCCCTAATCGCCATCGCCTGGAGCGTGAAAGGAACCTGATTCCGAAGCGGCTCAGGCGCGCTGCTGCCGCGCCCAGGCAACGATGCCGGCGGCATCGAGCGCACCGGACATACGGCTGACCTCGCGGCCGCGCGCAAACAGGATCATCGTCGGGATACTACGGATATTGAACTGTGCAGCGATCGCCTGCTGCTCCTCCGTGTTGACCTTCAGCAGACGGTAACCGGGCTCCAGCTGCCGGGCGGCCTTTTCGAAAGCCGGGGCCATCATGCGGCAGGGCCCGCACCAGGGCGCCCAGAAGTCGACCAGCAGCGGGACATCACTGCGTGTCAGTTGGATCTGAAATTCGTTCGACCCGACCTCTGCCGGGTGACCGTCAAACAACACCGCTTTGCAGCGCCCGCATTTGCCACCGGCGCCCAGACGCTCGACCGGCACCCGGTTGACACCGCCACAATGCGCACAAACGACATGCCTGGATTCACTCACGATTTTCTCCGCCTGAACTGCAGCCAACACGCAGATGTGGGCGCCATGACTGTAAATCAAGTGCAGCGCGGGCCTTGCAATTGTCGCCCCTGGCCCGCACCTTCGCGCGATTGCCATTACCCGGGAGCACCCCATTCATGACCGACTCACCGTTCGTCTTCGACGTCGATCAGAGCAACTACGAGCAGATCGTGCTGCAAGGCTCGCACCGGGTGCCGGTGCTGGTCGACTTCTGGGCCACCTGGTGCCAGCCCTGCCAGTTGCTGATGCCGATACTCGCGAAGCTGGCCGACGAGTTTCAGGGCCGCTTCATCCTCGCGAAGATCAATACCGAGGAGCAGCAGGCGATCGCCGCCCAGTTCGGCATCCGCAGCATCCCCACGGTGAAGCTGTTCAGAAACGGCGCGCCGGTGGATGAGTTCATGGGCGCCCTGCCAGAGGCGCAGATCCGCGACTTCCTGGAAAAGCACCTGCCGCGGCCCTCCGATGGTGCCGTGGCGCAGGCAGAGCAGTGCCTGTTGGCCGGTGATGCGCCGGGGGCACTTGGGCTCCTGGCCGACGCCGCGGCAGCAGACCCCGGCAATCCGCGCATCATCCTGATGATGGCGCAGGTGCACGCCGCAGCCGGCGATATCACCGCGGCCGAGCAGGCGCTCGACTCACTGCCTGCCGCGGAGCAGGACAAGCCGGAGACCAGGCAGCTGCGTGGCCAACTGTTCTTTGACCGGATCGCGCTCGATGCCGAACCACCGGAGATTCTGAGCAGACGCCTGGAAGAGACACCGAACGACAGCGCTGCGCGTTACCAACTCGCCGCGCACAAGGTGATGGCCAACAACATCGAGCCGGCGCTCGAAGACCTGCTGCAGATCATGCAAAACGACCGCAAGTTTGGTGACGACGCAGCGCGCAATGCCCTGCTGCGGCTGTTCGACATGCTGGGCGACGACCCGGCGATCCGCCGTTACCGCGCACGCATGTTCACACTGCTGCACTGACCGCTCAATCGGGGTCGATGGGGTCGAGGTCCAGCACCTGCAGCCCCGCCTCACCGACCACCCAGCGCACGTTACGGCCGGCCAGACGCACGCCGTAGACGCGGTCCGGCTCAGCACCACGACGGTATGCCGGTCGCGGGTCGAGGGCGAGGACACCGCTGATCAGCGAGCGTAGCGATGCGCCATCATCGATCTGCGCCAGCGTGGCCTCGGCCCGGGCTGAGAATGTCA
The DNA here is from genome assembly GCA_024235315.1 of Chromatiaceae bacterium. Lineage (GTDB taxonomy): Bacteria > Pseudomonadota > Gammaproteobacteria > Chromatiales > Chromatiaceae > Thiosocius. The sequence goes on from JACKMP010000002.1 coordinate 189,830, forward strand.
CCGGCAACGGCGACACCGGTGCGGCAGGCGCGAATCCACCGACGGCGTCCGCGATCGCGTCGGCATAGGGCAGATACGGCTTGATATCGAGGATCGGCGTGCCATCGAGCAGGTCGACTCCGGATACACGCAGACGCGGTGGCGGACCGCTCACGACTTCGATCAGGCGTACCGCGGACAGGCCGAGAAAATTGGGGCGGAACGGCGAGCGACTCGCCCACACGCCGACCTCCCGGTTGCCGCCAAGACGCGGCGGACGAACCTTGGCGCGCCACCCCTGGCCGACACAGCGGTCGAACACGAAGGTCAGCCAGATATGGGAGAACCCCCGCAGTCCCTGCAGCATCGCCGAGTCGTCGAAAGGTGGGAGAAAGACGACTTCTCCAGTCGCCGCGGGGACCAGGCCCGACTGGCGCGGGACTGCGAATTTTTCCTCGAACGGCGAGCGCATGACCGCGATCGGTTCGAAGCGGATATCCTGGCTTGTCTCCATAGTCGAGCTCGTTGGCGCCCCCGGGATCCCCGGCGCTCCGGTCAGTTGGTGGGTGGAAGAATTAACGCAGATCCGCGTGCCTGGCTGGGGTATCTTGCTCCCCTGGCATCGACCGGCGAATTTGCGCAAGTGTGCCCTAAAGCTACGGTCGATTCAGTCGCTATCGCCCTGAATCAGGAGGTTTCACCATGCCCAGGGCACAGACGCCGCCGGCCAGTTCACGACCCTCGTCCGGTTTCGCGCCCAACACCTGATGCTGCCGACGCTGCGCAAACCTCTGGTGCTTTTCCTGCTTGTCCTGTCCGGCCAGACGCTGACCCTGCTCGTTACCGGTGGACTTGCCACGCTGACCGCTGTAAATCTCGCGTTGCTCACCTCGGTCGCTGCCCTTGTCGCGTGGACCTGGGATTTCGCCGTGCAACGCCCGGTGCGACAGGGCCTGGGGCGCCTGGAGCGGCGGATGCGCCGACTGTCGACGCGCGGCAGCGAGCCCGCCGGGCAGAATGAACGGCCGGCGCGTGACGCCGACACCTCCAGGCTGGACAAACTGTTGATCACCCGTCAGAAGCGCATCGCTGCCTACACACGCCGCCTGCGTCGTGAACTGGAGCGACTCAAGGCTATCTACCGTCAGTCGCACGATGCAGTCCTGATCTTCGAGCCACAGGATGGCCGCCTGGTCGATTGCAATCCACGGGCCGAACAATTCCTGCGTATGGATCGTTCGCAACTGCTTGGCATCAACCTGATCACTCTGCACGACGAAGACGAGGCCTATCTGCGCGGCCTGATCGATGACGTGATGGACCAGCCGCTGGGCCGCTCGATCCGCATCAACTACCGCGCAGGAGACGGCCGCATCGTCCCGGCCGAGACCTCGGTGTCGCGGATCCAGCTCGATACCGGAAACCTTCTGCTGTGCATCGCGCGTGACGTAAGCGAGCGAGAGGATGCCGCGCAGCGTATCCAGCATCTTGCCTATCACGACACACTGACAAATCTGCCCAACCGCACCCTGTTGACCGACCGCGTCAGTCGCGCCCTGGTACGTGCACGCCGTACCGGGCAGATCGGTGCATTGCTGTTCCTCGACCTGGACAAGTTCAAGCGCATCAACGACTCGCTGGGGCATTCGATCGGCGACCAACTGCTCAAAGAACTGGCGGGCCGTCTGCGCCACGCCCTGCGTGAAGAGGACACTGTGGCACGCCTCGGTGGCGACGAGTTCGTCGTGCTGCTCGAGGGACTCGGTCAACGCCAGGACCGTGCGGTCGAGAAGGCGATGGAGATCGCCGGCAAGCTGCGCGGACTGTTTGCCGACGAATACCGGCTGGATGGTCACGAGTTGTATGTCACCGCCAGCATAGGCCTGGTCACCTTTCCACACGACGGTGATACCGTCGACACCTTGCTGCGTCATGCAGATACCGCGATGTACCACGCGAAAGGCGCCGGACGTGACGGGACGCGCGTGTTCGAACGCCGCATGGACGAGGTCGCGACCTCGCGCCTGCGCATCGAAAACGAACTCCGCAACGGGCTGCGTGAGCACCAGTTCGAACTCTATCTGCAACCGGTGCTGACGATCCGCGACGGCCATATCCTGGGCGCCGAGGTGCTATTGCGCTGGCAACACCCGACCCAGGGCCTGATCTCGCCGACCGAGTTCCTGCCCTATATCGAGAACTGCGCTTTGATGCTCAAGCTCGACGACTGGGTACTGCTGGAATCGTGCCGATTGCTCGCGGGGATCCAAAGCGACCGCGAGGTGGCGACTCCCGATTGCCTGGCGGTGAACATCAGTCACCAGCAGTTCCATCAACCGGAATTCGTACAACGTGTGCAGCAGATCCTGTCCGACACCGGCGCCGACCCGAAGCGCCTGCAGTTCGAGATCACCGAGACCATCCTGATCAAGGACGCGAAAGATTCGATCGATCGGATGAACGCCCTGAAGCAGATGGGCATCCGTTTCGCGATTGATGATTTCGGCACCGGCTATTCATCACTGGCCGACCTGCGCCGGCTACCGATCGATACAATCAAGATTGACCGATCGTTCGTCCGCGACCTCGGCACCGACCCCAATGATGCGGCGATCGTGCGTGCGATCCTATCGATGGCGCAGCATATCGGGCTCAAGGTGATCGCCGAGGGCGTCGAGACCCGGGAACAGCTCATGTTCCTGCGCGAGGCCGGGTGCACTTACTACCAGGGATATCTCGGCCGTCCGCCCATGTCGTGCGAGACCTTCCGCGAAGAACTGCGCTTCAGCGCCGATCTCTATGCTCAGATCGACATGCCGCCGCCGACCGAGGGCCGCAACAAGCTGCACATGGCGCTGGAAAAATAGGCGTACGACGCAGCGAATCCATGCAATGGCTTTTGCAGGCGCTGCCGGTCGGTGAAAAAAGGTGGGGAGTGTGCAGCGATGGCCGGCACACAGATGCGGACTAGAGTTCGCCAGCGTTGAGCAACTCGCGACGCATTCCCAGTTGCTGCTCGTAGAACCGGATCATCGCGTTTTCGTAACCACAATCACCGTCCGGCCCCAGTTGCTGGAGACGTTTCTCGATGGTTGCGATCTCTTCGCGCAGGCGCCCTGGACTGGCGGCAACACGGTTGGCCCGATGGCGTGGACGACACTTCTGCATGTTCTTATTTCCTTTATGTTTCCGCCCTAAGTCTAGACGTTATAAATGAAACTTGCATGACAGAAGTGAAATTCGGCCGCCACTCAATCGCGCCTCAGGGCATCGCTGACGGCGATCGGCGTGGGGAAACGCAGCACCACGAGGTACGACGAGACAAGGAAAGTCAGCAGGGTCGACAACTGGATCAGGTAAGAGGCCTCGGCGCCGATCACCCCGGTCTCCAGCGCCAACACCGCCAACAGCAACGAGAACTCGCTCATCTGGCCCAGACGGTAACCCACCTCGTGGGAACGCTTTTCCGACTCTCCGGTACGTAGCAGCAACCAGCGGAACACTACAGGCTTCAACAGCATCATAGCCGTGGCCAGGAGCACCGCCGGGAGGATGACCTTGTCGATCACACTGATGTCGAACCCGGCCCCCAGGGAAAAGAAAAACAACACCAGAAAGAAATCGCGCAGCGGCTTGAGACTCTCGGCGATGAACATGGCGATCGGGCTGGAGGCCAGGACCACGCCGGCGATGAAGGCACCGATCTCAGCCGACAGACCCAGCAGAACCGCCAGCTCCGCCATGCCAAGACACCAGCCGATCGTCACCAGGAAGATGTATTCCTGGATCTTGTCGAACTTGCGGATCAAGCGAATCAGGACATAACGCTCGACCATCCAGGCGAATCCGATCAGCGCAGGCAGGGCGACGAACAGTCTCGCAATATCCGCAATCTGCATGCCACCGTGCGCACTCCCCTGCACCACCAGCAGCAGCACGATGGCGAGGAGATCCTGCATCAGCAGGATGCTGATGATCACCTCGCCGGTGCGCTGGTGGTGCAGCATGGTGGTCGGCAACAGCTTGAGACCGACGATGGTGCTCGAAAACGTCGCAGCGCCACCGACCAGCAGCGCCTCCATCGCGGTGAACCCGAATGCCGTCGACACCAGGTAGCCGACAGCGAAAAACGCGAGTGAACTGAGCAGCGTGACCTGCGTGGTCTTGCGCACCATGCGCACCAGTTCCTGTGGCTGCAGATTCAGCCCCAGCAGGAACAACAGGAACATGATGCCAAATTCGGAGATGCTGCGGATCAGTTCCGGATCAGACACCAACCCCAGTGCGGAGGGGCCGAACAGGGCACCGAGAACGATGTAGGCGACCAGCAGCGACTGGCGTGCGAACAGCGCGATCGTGGCGAATACCGCAGCGCCGGTGAAGACGAGAAAGATGGTAAAGACAATCGGATCTTGATGCATCGCCGGATCGGATCGCGTTGCGCATGGCATTGCACGATAACAACGGTGCAGAAAAAAAACACCCGCCGGACAGCGGGTGTCACCCGATCAAGAGTCAGGACGCTATTTCTTCGAGCTCAGTTTCAGCGCGTCGTCATCCAGCATCGCGGAATCGTTCGCGGACGGCTTGAGCTTGCAGTGGCTGGCGACGGACCGGCCATCCTTACGCACGTACCCGTTCACCCAGGTGCACTGGGCGTCTGCTGAACAGGCGTCCGCCTGCAGACCCTTGCAGGGACTTGCCGCGCTGGCGGCAGACGGGACAATCAGCGCCGCAGCCAAGAGCGCCGCATGGAACGGGACGAATGAAATCCTGGTGAAATTCACAGACATGGTGTTCTCTCCTTTGAACATGAGTGACGCCAATCCCGGCGTCGACGGCGATATTAAACCGTTTTGGATTGGCCGCTCAAGTCACAGGGAATTCAGCGCGGGCAGTCAGCCTTGCCGCAGCGCGTGCCATCCACCCAGATCGCTCCCTCCAGTCGTGAACCATCGAAGCGCGCCCCGCCGAGCTGCACTCCACCGAGATCGGCGAAGCTCAGATCGGCCCCCGACAGATCGGCGTTGGTCAGGTCCGCGGTGCGCAGATTGGCGCCCTTGAGGTCTGCCCCGTTGAGCATCGCGTAGGACAGGTCAGTCGCCGACAGATTGGCATATCGCAAATCGGCACCGCTGAGATCCGCACCGCTCAATCTGGCGCCGGCGAGCGAAGCATTGGCCATCCGCGCCGAACTCAACTGCGCCGCGGCAAACACGGCGCCATCCAGCCGGCAACCCTCCAGCAACACACCCGGCTCAGGCGGCGCGGCACAGTCTCGTACCGCAATGTCTTCCTGCGGGCCAACCAGCGTCACGGCAATCACCAGCGCCGACACGACCAGCAGGGCGACCAAGATCGCGCGCGCCGCACGCAGACGATCGCCGTCACGTTCGGCCGCCTGCTGAGGCGCCAGTGTCGGTGCATCATCACGCATCTGTAGCGGCACCACCTCGTCCACAGACCCGATGGATTGCCAGATGGCGCGATCGGCACTGACCTCGTCTTCCAGCGTCAACTTGCCTTCGAGTACGAAGTGTCGAACCCGAGTGCTGCTAAACGGACCGCGCACGCTGCCGCCCCGGCGCACGAACCACTCGAGCCCACTGCCCTTCGTCCTGGCTGACGACATCTGCACTCCAAACCCGCAAGATGCTGGATTTATCGGCCACACCGCCGATAACTTGTGTGACATGCGCCCCGGGAAACAGCAACGTTGAAGATCCCCGCCACCCTGCAGCCCCTGATCGACGCCACGCAGCGCGCAGTCCCGTCGCTGCTCAAGCAGCTGCAGGTGGGACAACTTCTGCAGGCCAGAGTGCTGGACCAGATACAGCCGGGCCTGCTGCGCCTGCAGATCGGCAACACCGAGGTACTGGCACGCAGCCAGGCGGCGATCGCACCTGGCACGGCGCTGAAGCTGGAGGTTGTCAAGGGGCAGCCCCTGCCCGAACTGCGGGTGTTGCGCGAGCCCGATGCCGGGCAACGGCAGCAGCAGGTGGTGCGATCGGCAATGGCACGCCAGCTGTCACCGCCGGAGCTTCGACAGGCGGTCAGCGAGTTGCGTACCCTGGCGCCCACACCGCGGCAGGCCGAGGCGCTGCGCCAACTCACCACGATCCTCCAGGACAGCGGTCTGCGCTCGGCTCAGCCCGCCCCGACCCAGATTCAACGCGCGATCGCACAAAGCGGCGTGTTTCACGAAGCACGCCTGGCCGCCGGACTGCCGGCGGACCCGGCGGACAGCAAGGTGCAGTTGCTGAGACTGCTGGTCGTGTTGCGCGAGGACGTGAAGCTGCCGGCGAAAGCGGAGCACCCGACTGGCACCGCCGTCGAGACGCAGGCAGCCACACGCGACATGGGTGCCGATTCGCTGCTCAATCGCCTGATCCGGCTGGTTGAAGGGTCAATCGCGCGCATACAGCTGCAGCAGGCAGTCGCATTGCCGGCCGAAGAGGGCCAGCGCCAGGCATGGCAACTCGACCTGCCGATCCGGCTGCCGGGCGAGACCCACGAGGCGATGCTGCGTATCGAGCGTGACGACACCGGCAAGGCTGACGGCATGGCATCCACCTGGGCAGTCAACCTCGCCTTCCAGTTCGACACCATCGGGACGCTGCAATGCCGTATTGCATTGGCGGGCGAACACGTTTCGGCAACATTCTGGTGCGAACGCAGCGCGACCCATGAGCGCATGGAAAAGCGACTGCCGGTTCTGCGCCAGGCGTTCGAGGCGCAGGGCCTGCAGGTGATCCGCCTCGCCGGGGTACTCGGTGCGCCACCGGAACCGCTGATCAAGGTGCCGATCCCCGATTCGCTTCTGGACGAGCGTGCATGAGATGAAACGTGGAAACCGAACCGTCAGCGGGCACAGCGACATCGCGGTCGCACTGCGCTACGACGGCAACAACGCACCAAGGGTCACGGCGAAAGGGGAACACCAGCTCGCTGACCGGATGATCGAAGCCGCGGAACAGGCCGGTGTCCCCTTGTATCCCGACCCGGAACTGGCGATGGTGCTGTCACAGATCCCGCTCGGCGACGAGATCCCCGACAACCTTTACAAGGCGATCGCCGAGGTGATCGCTTTCGCTTACATCCTCGCCGGAAAATTCCCCGAAGGTTTCACGCCGCCGGACAACGCGGCCGCACCGCCCGAGCACTGACCCATTGCGATGCGTAGACCGTGCACCGGTCCGCTTCTCATGCATTGCCGCAGCTGTCTGGACCAGTGACAGGAAACAGCATTTTCGGGAAGAAACCGCACGTCAGCGTTCGGTAGCGGTGTCCGCTCCAGTCAGCAGTCCCTGGACATCCAGTGTGCGAATGGCCTGCACCGCGATCTCCCAGCGACCTTCGGCACACAGGCCACTGATGCCAGCATCTTCATAGGCCTTCAGCGCAGCCTGAAGACAGGCGTCCCGGACCTTCTCGGCCATGCGAATCTGGTCAGACATACTCACCCCCGTCAGCTGCTCACTCACACCGACAGCCTAACGCACACAGGGCGATACATCTCCCGGCAGGCGGCGCAGTCCTGCAAAGTTGGACATCGACGGCAGCGCCTTTGTATCGCCAACGTCGATACGCACGACCAAAAACATTCGTTTGTCGCCTGCCGGACCTGCGGTGTATCTATAGCGTCAACACCGGCCCCGCATTGCCCGGGGCTCAATCCAGAGCCGTACCCGGCACGTCCGGCCGTGCGACTACAGGCAAGGGGAAAGACAATGATCTCGGTCAGGGTAAAAATGAAGGTTACCGGCGAACCGTTGAAACGGACGCCGGTGGTGCTGCGGATGGATGCAGACGGCGCGGAGACGCCGCCTGTGCTCACCGACCGCAGCGGTGTCGCGCACTTCGAACTGCCGGCAGGCAGCGGCAAGGTCCTGGTTTCCGGCGTCGAGCGTTTCCACGGCCGCCTCGATGGCGAGATCCTCGTGGACCTGTGGTCGATCACGCAGTCCGAACTCAATTCTGCCGGCGCCCCCGGTGAGTTCCCGGCGGGCAGCAACGCCTATCCCGACATGCCGACCCGCCTGATCGAAGTCAACGGCCGCAGCGTACTGACCGACAGCGAGGGCTATCTGGTCGACCCGGCCGAATGGTCGGAAGGATTCGCCAAGGCACAGGCCGAACGCGAGGGCCTGAGACTGGACGCGGAGCACTGGGAGGTGATCCGCTACCTGCGTCAGCACTATTCCAACCACGGGCACCAGGCCAGTGTGCGCGACATGATCCGCCATTTCCGCGACATCTGGGGCCCGGAGAAAGGTTCCAGCCGCTATCTGCACAAGATCTTTCCCCGTGGCGGCCCACAGAAACAGGGCAATCGCGTGGCCGGACTCCTGCGTACCAAGGGAGAACACTGAGACTTCCGCTGCAGGCAGTGATCGCCGCGGAGTCATGACCGTCAGGCGTGCTGCTGTTCTTCGCGCCCCAACTCACGCAGCCCTTCCACCGCCTGCTGCAGCACCTCGCTGTCGGCCTTGCGCGGAAACACCATGTAGGCCGGGTGCGGGAACTCCGGCGCCTCCTTCACCTGAAACAGGCGGCCTGCCTCGATCAGCCCTCTTGCCATGCGGATCGGCAGAAAGCACGAGCCGCCATTGGCCAGGATCAGCTGCACGCCCAACCAACCGATATTGACCACCTGCGGCGGTCGCTCGAGGTCGGGATAGCTTTCCCGATGCCTGGCATAGAAACCCGGCCCCCACTCCACATAGACATAGTCCTCGCCCGGCCAACGCGTATCCGGACGGGTGCTGACCATGACCAGTGTCTCGTCGAACAGATGCTCGACGATCAGTCCCGGCGCGTGGCTCGGCGTATACATCACACCGATGTCCAGCGTCCCTTCGATCAGGCGCCGCATCAGGTCGTCTTCGAATCCGATCTCGCTGCTGATCGAGACGTCGGGTGCACGCTCGCGCATCCTCCCGACCCAGTGCGGAAGGAAGTCCTCCCACAAAGCGATTCGCCCGCCGATTCTGATCGATGCCCGAAAACGGTTTGGCAGACCGACGTCATAACGCGCCTGCTCGACGGTCAGTACCAGGGTCTTGGCATGTTGCAGGAAACGCTGGCCCGCCGGCGTGAGGCTGGCGCCCGCACGGTTACGGATGAACAGGCGTGTCCCCAGTTCGCTTTCGAGGTTCTGGACACGCGCACTGACGGTCGACTGGGTCACATGCAGTCGTTTGGCGGCCTCGAGAAAACTGCCGTGCGCGGCGATCGCAAGAAAGGTCTTCGCCTGATCGATGTCCATGTGTCGCGTCACACCATTTGATATCGACAATATCGATAGTTATAGCAATTAAATATCGTTTGTCCAAATTCCAATGGCGCCAATATGCTGCACGCAACCACTATCCCCGGAGACACCCGTGGTCGATTCATTGGCGACATTGCGACGATACCTCGGATTGGGCCACGAGCAGGCCAGCCACCTGGAGAAAGGCGTGTCCACGATCGGCGGCATCGTCAGCATATTGGGTGTGATGCTGATCAGTCAGGCACAACTCGGCCTGACCGGCAGCGTCAGCATCATTTCCTCGATGGGTTCTTCTGCGGTGCTGCTGTTCGCGGTCCCGCACGGTCCGCTCTCACAACCCTGGTCGGTGCTCGGCGGTCACCTGGTGTCGGCCCTGATCGGCGTCGCCTGCGTCAAACTGATCCACCAACCGATGCTGGCCGCCGCCCTTGCCGTGGGGCTGGCGATCGGCGCGATGCACTACCTTCGCTGCATCCACCCGCCCGGTGGCGCAACGGCGCTGGCGGTTGTAATCGGGGGCGACAGCGTACACCGCCTCGGTTTTGAGTTCGTGTTGACGCCGGTGTTGCTCAACGCCCTCACCATCCTGTTGGTCGCCGTGATGTTCAACCTCCCCTTCCCGTGGCGGCGCTATCCGGCGGCCTTGGCGCAACCGGCGGAGTCGGACACGCAACGCCACTGACGCAGCGATCGAGGATTCGTAACATGAGCAGCGATACCGAAAACGCAAGCCCCCGGCGCGAGGACTATGAACGCGCCCTGGCGAGCATGAACACCTATATGGACATCGAGGTGCACGACCTGATGATGCTCGCCGAACGAGCACAGCAGTTCGCCATCCGACGCGTTACCGCTTCAATCGGGGTAACGCAGATCATGAGTCAGCCGGTTACCGCAGTCTCACCACAGACAACGATGTCTGCAGCCTCACACATTTTGGTCGAACAACGCATCAGCGGCTTACCCGTCGTTGATGACGCCAACCGCTTGCTGGGGATCATCACAGAGGCCGACTTCCTGCGCGCCCTGGGCGTACCTGCGCACCTTCCCACACACAGCATCTGGCAGACACTGGAATCCATGTTCAGCCATCTCGCCCACCACGCAGGCGTGCAAGGCCCGGACGACCCGGTCGCCGAGCACATGGTGCGCGAAGTGATCTGCGTCGGCGAGGAACAGGACGTGCACGACGTGCTCGAAACCATGAAGCGGCACCGGGTCAAGCGCGTCCTGGTGTGCGACGACGAAAAGCACGTGGCAGGCGTCATCACCCGTTCTGACCTGGTACGGATCTTTTTCGACCGCTACACGCAGGGCAGCGCGTTCAGTGGGCAAGAATCTGACTGAGAAACAGTTTGGTCCGGTCGGACTGCGGATTATGGAAGAAGGCCTCCGGTTCGTTCTGCTCGATGATCTCGCCGCCATCCATGAAGATCACCCGGTTGGCCACGGTCTTGGCAAAGCCCATCTCATGGGTCACGCACAGCATGGTCATGCCGCTTTCCGCCAGCTCCACCATGGTGTCCAGCACTTCCTTGATCATCTCCGGGTCGAGAGCCGAAGTCGGCTCGTCGAACAACATGATGCTCGGATTCATGCACAGGCTGCGGGCGATCGCAACGCGCTGCTGCTGGCCCCCTGACAATTGGCCGGGATACTTCTTCGCCTGCTCGGGGATCTTGACCTTTTCCAGGTATTGCATCGCCGCCCGCTCCGCCTCTTTGCGCGGCATCCTGCGTACCCAGATCGGCGCAAGGCAACAGTTCTCCAGCACAGTCAGGTGCGGAAACAGATTGAAGTGCTGGAACACCATACCCACCTCGCGGCGGATCTGATCTATGTGCTTGATGTCGTCTGTCAGCTCCGTGCCATCGACGATGATCTGGCCGTCCTGGTGCTCCTCAAGGCGATTGATGCAACGGATCATCGTCGACTTCCCGGAGCCGGACGGCCCGCAGATGACGATACGCTCGCCCTTGGACACCGTCAGGTTGATGTCCTTGAGCACGTGAAACTGGCCGTACCATTTGTGCACGTGCCGCAACTCGATCATCTGCGGCTCGGCCATGGCGGAATCGGGACGCGAGGTGTTGGCATCGGACATCTTGTACTCCGTACGCTAGCGGGCGTGGCCGGTATGCAGCTTGCGTTCGAGCGCCAGGCTGTAACGCGACATGCTGAAACAGAAGACCCAGTACACCAGGGCCGCGAACGTCAGACCTTCGACGGCGTAACCCAGCCAGTTCGGGTCGGCGAGCGCCGCCTGGATCATCGCCAGCATGTCGAACAGGCCGATGATCAACACCAGGGTCGTATCCTTGAACAGGGCAATAAAGGTATTCACGATCCCGGGGATCACCAGCTTCAAAGCCTGCGGCAGGATGATCAGCCCCATGCTCTGCCAGTAACTCAGGCCCAGCGCCTGCGCCGCCTCGTACTGCCCCTTCGGAATTGCCTGCAGACCGCTACGCACAACCTCCGCCATGTAAGCCGACTGGAACAGGGCGATGCCGATCATCGCGCGCAGCAACTTGTCGAAGTGCGTCCCTTCCGGAAGGAAAAGCGGGAGCATGACCGAGGACATGAACAACACCGTAATCAGCGGCACGCCACGCCAGAACTCGATGAACACCACCGACAGTGACTTGACGATTGGCATGTGCGAGCGCCTGCCCAATGCAAGCACAATGCCCAGCGGCAATGATGCCGCCATGCCTACAGATGACAGGATCAGGGTCAGTGTCAGGCCGCCCCAACGGCTGGTCTCGACATATTCGAGCCCCAGCACACCACCGGAAAACAACACGAACGCGATCACCGGGTAACCGAACAGCACGAACGGCACCAGCCAACGCTTCCATGGGAAGCGCTTGATGAACAGCGGGGTCATCAATACCACCAACAGCACCGCCGCAAGGTTGATCCGCCAGTACTCGGTCTCCGGGTACAGACCGTACATGAACTGGTTCATACGCACGCCGACGAAGACCCAACAGGCACCGCCACTTTCACAAGCCTCGCGCGAAGTGCCAACCCAATCCGCATTGATCAGTGCCCAGCTGATCAGCGGTGGGATCGTCAGGTATAGCAGGTAGACAGAACCCAGGGTCAACAGCGAATTGAGCCAGGACGAAAACAGATTGGCCCGCAACCACGCGATCGCTCCGATGCTGGTCGACGGCGGTGGCAGATCCGGGTGTGCGACGTGGGTCGTCATGCCTTCACCTTTCGACCAGCTGATTGCGTTTGTTGTACCAGTTCATGAACAGCGAAATGACCAGGCTGATCAGCAGGTAGACCCCCATCGTCATCGCGATGACCTCGACCGCTTGACCAGTCTGGTTCAGCGTCGTGCCGGCAAACACGTTGACCAGGTCAGGGTAGCCGATGGCCGTGGCCAGCGACGAGTTTTTCGTCAGGTTCAGGTACTGGCTGGTGAGCTGCGGGATGATCACCCGCATTGCCTGCGGAATGATCACCAGCTTCAGTGTCACCCGCGGCCGCAGTCCCAGCGCATAAGCCGCTTCAGTCTGGCCATGACTGACCGACTGGATGCCGGAGCGTACCGCCTCCGCGATGAATGCCGCGGTGTAGATGCTGAGTGCCAGCACGAGCGCCGCCAACTCGGGAATCACCTCCAACCCACCACGGAAATTGAAGCCACCCAGTACCGGGTAGTCCCAGTGCAGTGGCGAACCGCTGACCCAGTACGTCAGCAGGGGCAGGCCGATGATCAACACGAATCCGCTCAGACCGGCCGGGAACTGCTGCCCGCTCGCCTCCTGGCGCCTGCGTGCCCAGCGTGTCAACAGCACAGCACCGATGATCGCCACCAGCAGGGCCGCTACAACCAGCCCGAAGCCGTCCTCGACAATCGGCCTCGGCAGGAACAGACCGCGATTGTTGAGGAATACCGAATCGCCAACGCTCAGGCTTTGCCGCGGCAGCGGCAGCGGGCGCAGCACGGCGAAATACCAGAACATGATCTGCAGCAACAGCGGGATGTTGCGAAAGGTTTCGATATAGACGGTGGCGAGCCGCGCCACCAGCCAGTTGTGCGACAGTCGCGCAATCCCGATGAAGAACCCGAGGAAGGTCGCGAAAAAGATCCCCAGCGCCGCCACCAACAGCGTGTTGAGCAGGCCAACAACGAAAGTGCGGCCGTAGGTGTAGGTCTCGTCGTACGGAATCAGGCTCTGCAGGATGCCGAAACCGGCCGCGTTGTCGAGAAAACCGAAGCCGGTGGTGATTCCACGCTGCTCCATGTTCTGCAGCGTATTGCTCAGCAGGAAATTGCCAAAGGCCAGGAGGCAAAGGACCAGCAGGACCTGAAAGACGATCGCCCGGAAAGTGGGCTGACGCCAAAGCGGGACCTTTCCCGTCGAATCCTGGGAAGGATGCTCAGCGGCCATTGAGGTCAGCGGATATCACGCTTGGGGACACCTGAGGCGGGTCCGGAGGTGGGGTCTCCGGACCTGCCAGATTGACGTGGTTCAGCGAATAGGCGGCGCGTACTGCAGGCCGCCCTTGCTCCACAACGCATTCAGACCGCGTGCGATGCCTAGCGCACTGCCAGCGCCGACGTTTCGGTCGAAGGCCTCGCCGTAGTTGCCCACCTGCTTGATGATGTTGTAGCCCCAGTCATCGGGAAGCCCCATCCATTCACCCTTCACGCCCTCGACACCAAGCAGACGACGTACGTTCGGGTCGGTGGAGCTGGCCTTCATCTCATCAACGTTTGCCGAGGTCACGCCGAGTTCTTCGGCGTTGACCATTGCATAAAGTGACCACTTGACGACGTTGAACCATTCGTCATCACCCTGGCGCACCACAGGCCCCAGCGGTTCCTTCGAGATGACTTCGGGCAACACGACGGCGCTCTTCGGGTCACTCAGCTTGATGCGCAGCGCATACAGCTGCGACTGGTCCGATGTCAGCGCATCGCAACGACCGGCCTCGAATGCCTTGATCGTCTGATCCGACGTATCGAAGGTAATCGGCGTGTAGTTCATCTTGTTGCTGCGGAAATAGTCGGCGAGGTTCAACTCAGTGGTCGTACCTGCCTGGATACAGAAAGAGGCGCCGTCCATCTCCAGCGCACTCTTCACACCGAGGTTCTTGGTGACCAGAAACCCCTGACCGTCGTAATAGTTGACACCGGTGAAGTTCAGGCCCAGTGAGGTATCGCGCGTGTAGGTCCAGGTGGTGTTGCGCGGCAGCATGTCGATCTCGCCGGACTGCAGCGCGGTGAAGCGCTCCTTCGCCGTCAAGGGGTTGTACTTGACCTTCTCCGCATCACCGAAGATCGCAGCGGCCACTGCACGACACATATCGACATCGATACCGGTAAACCTGCCCTTGTCGTCAGCGCTCGAGAAACCGGGCAACCCGGTGCTCACGCCGCATTGCACGAATCCCTTGCTCTTGACCGCGTCCAGCGTAGCGCCAGCATGCACGGCGCCCGACAGCGTCAGCGCGGCACCCAGTCCAATCACCCATCTCGTTGTTGTCATATTGGATCTCCTCCCAAATACCGCGGCCATTCTATTCACCGCCGGTTTCTTATTAAGCGTTTCATCAGGCCGCATCTGGAAGCCCGTACTGCATGACATCCGTCGAGGCATCGTGTGCCGAGTGTGTCTTCCCACGACGGGTGCGTCAAGGAACACCACCTGCGAAATCCCCGGCGATCAGCCGCTTCAGGCCATCTTCGTCCAGCACCCCGACTCCGAGTGCCCGCGCCTTGTCGAGCTTCGAACCGGCATCTTCGCCGACGACCACGTAGTCGGTCTTCTTTGAAACGCTGCCGGCGACCTTCGCGCCCAACGCCGACAACCGTTCCTTGATCCGGTCGCGCGGCTCGGACAGCGCGCCGGTCAGGACGAAGGTCATGCCGGCCAGCGGCAGTTCTTCGGCCATCGGGGCCGGCGGGCCTTCAGGCCAATCCACGCCAGCCTCGCGCAACTTGTTGATGACCGCCAGATTGTGCGGCTGGCGAAAGAAGGTGTGCACATGGTGGGCCACCACCGGACCGACGTCGGGGGTCTGCTGCAATGTGTCCTCCTCCGCCGCGCCGATCGCGTCCAGAGCGCCGAACTGGCGGGCCAGCGCCTGTGCCGTGGCCTCGCCGACTTCACGGATCCCGAGCGCATACAGAAAGCGTGGCAGTGTCGTGGTACGCGCCTTACGCAGTGCGCCGACCAGGTTGGCGGCCGATTTCTCACCCATGCGCTCCAGGCCGGCCAGCAGGTCGGCCTGGAGCATGAACAGGTCCGCCGGATCCTCGATCAGGGACTGATCGATCAATTGTTCGATCAGTTTGTCGCCCAGTCCCTCGATATCCATCGCCCGGCGCGAGGCGAAATGTTTGACCGCCTCCTTGCGTTGCGCGGCACAGTAGAGCCCGCCGGAACAACGCGCCACAGCCTCGCCTTCGAGGCGCTCGATATCCGAGCCACAGACCGGGCATTGCGCTGGAAGCTCCACCTTCCGCGTGCCGGCGGGACGGCGCTCCGGCAGCACGCGCACGACCTCCGGGATCACATCGCCGGCACGGCGCACGATCACTGTGTCGCCTACCCGCACATCCTTGCGTTGCACCTCATCCATGTTGTGCAGCGTCGCATTGCTCACCGTCACGCCACCGACGAAGACCGGCTTGAGCCGCGCAACCGGCGTCACCGCGCCGGTGCGTCCCACCTGGAACTCCACCGCCTCGACGACGGTGAGTTCCTCTTGCGCGGGGAACTTGCTGGCGATGGCCCAGCGAGGCGCGCGCGAGACGAAACCGAGCTGCCGCTGGTCGGCGATGCTGTCCACCTTGAACACCACCCCGTCAATCTCGTAGGCGAGATGCGCGCGCCGCGCGCCGATGTCGTCGAAATAGGCGATACATTCCGGTAGCCCGATGACCACCCGCAGTTCCGGCGAGACCGGCAGCCCCCAGCCCCTGAGCAGGGCCATGTTCGCGCTGTGGGTGGGCGCCATCGGATGCCCGTCGACCTCACCGAGCCCATAGCAGAACATCGCCAGAGGCCGCGATGCGGTGATTGCGGGATCAAGCTGTCGCAGACTGCCGGCAGCTGCATTGCGCGGGTTGGCGAAGATCTTGTCGCCGGATGCACGCTGACGGGCGTTGAGGTCATCGAAGCCCGCGCGTGGCATGAAAATCTCGCCACGCACCTCGAGCAACGGCGGCCAGTCGCTGCCGCGCAGACGCAGCGGCACCGACGAAATGGTGCGCACGTTCTGGGTAACGTTCTCACCATGCGTGCCGTCACCGCGCGTGGCTGCCTGCACCAGCGACCCCTGTTCGTATCGCAGGCTGATCGCCAGACCGTCGAGTTTCGGCTCGGCCGCATAGCGCACTTCGCCATCGCGCTCCAGGCGCTCGCGTACGCGCCGATCGAAGTCCGCCAGCGCCTCGGTCGACAGGGCGTTGTCGAGCGACAGCATTGGCACACGGTGCGTAACTTCGCCGAACGCGGCAAGCGGTGCGCCGCCAACTCTCTGGGTCGGCGAATCCGGTGTAATCAGTTCGGGGTATCCGGCCTCGAGTGCCTGAAGTTCACGAAACAGGCGATCGAATTCGCTGTCCGGGACCTGCGGATCGTCCAGCACGTAGTAACGGTAGTTGTGATCTTCGATCTGCTCGCGCAGGCGTTGAACCTTTGCGCGAATGGCCTGGTCCGCGGTCAATGGCGACTCCGTGCCAGGCGCACCTTGTGCCGGTGCTCGATAATCGACTCCCGGGTATGCTCCTGCATCTGCCGTGTCAGTTTGTTGTGCCGCTCGTCCTGCAGCTCGGCATGCAGCAGCGTGGCCAGGCGACCGCCAACAGCCAGCATGTCGTTATAGATCTCGATGCCGTCACGCACGCCGGGCAGCTGGGTAAAGAGCGACAGGCCCGGGGTGGTGAACGCCGCCATGTCATCGATCGGAAAGATCCCGGGCTCGACCATGCTCGCCATACTGAACAACACCCGATCGCTGCCACCGTCGTGGCGGTGATAGATCGACATCTCACCATGCACCAGGCCGACCTCGCGGCAGGCCCCCTCGATCGCCGCCCCGGCGAGTGCACCGTCAAGGGCCTTGACGTTGATCACGATGATCTTGCGCTCGACGTCATCAGCCAACGCAGGATCGGCGTGCAGGTAGCTGCTTTCGCCGTGTGCGTCGAAACGCAGGTCCATCGAGAATTGCGGCTCTGATTCGGTCTGCGCGCCCGACCATTCGCCAAGGTCGGTCGGATCGGGGTCGAGCACCGGCTTCGCGCGCCGCACAGGCTTTGCGCGTCCCGCCGCCTCGGCCTCATCGTCGATGCGCATCTCCGGAATGGACTCCACCGCATCATCCATGGCCGGTTCGGTGAGCTGCGGCGATTCGTCCTGCAAGCCATTCGGATCAATCGACATCGCCTCAGGTACGCGTTTGACCCGCCTGACGCGAGGCGCTGCCCGCTTGTAGCGATCCCAGAGATAGATCCCCACCACCAGCACGACACCGAGTGCTATCAGAACCAACCTGACCAGATTCGAATCCATCGCAGTTTGCCGTCTAACGGCCCCCAGAATGCCGGCCCGTCTGCAAAGCAGACGGGGAAATCAAACCGCTGCCAGCGCCGCCGCCTCTTCGACGTCAACCGAGACCATGCGCGAAACGCCCGGCTCATGCATGGTCACGCCGCTGAGCTGATTGGCGATCTCCATCGTCACCTTGTTGTGGGTGATGAAGATGAACTGGACGTGCGCGGACATCTCCTTCACCAGCGCCGAGTAGCGCCCGACATTGGCGTCGTCGAGCGGCGCATCCACCTCGTCCAGCATACAGAAAGGTGCCGGATTGAGGCGGAAGATCGCAAACACCATCGCTACGGCTGTCAGTGCTTTCTCGCCGCCGGACAACAGATGAATGCTGCTGTTGCGTTTGCCCGGCGGCCGCGCCATCACCGTCACACCGGTATCGAGCAGATCCTCGCCGGTCAGCTCCAGATACGCGTGGCCACCGCCAAAAAGCTTCGGGAACAGTTCCTTGAACCCGGCGTCGACGCGATCGAAGGTTTCTTTGAATCGCGTGCGGGTCTCGCGGTCGATCTTGCGGATCGCCTCCTCCAGCGTCGCCAGCGATTTGCTGATGTCCTCATGCTGTGCGTCGAGGTAGGCCATGCGCTCGCTCTGTTCCTGGAACTCGTCGATCGCCGCGAGGTTGATCGGGCCGAGACGCTGGATGCGGTTACCCAGGTCTTCGACCCGCGTCTGCCATACCTCGACAGCGGCGTCCTGCGCCATCTCCTGCTGCAACTGCGTGCGCTCGAAGCCGGTCTCCGCCAACTGCTCCTCGAGCGTGCGGCTGCGCACCAGGATCTCCTGGCGCGCCATCCGGGTCTGGTCGAGACGGCTGCGTTCGTCCTGCACCCGCTGTTCGACCTGGTGCCGCAACTGATCGAGTTCGCGCAAGCGGTGGTCTATCCCCTCCAGACCCTTGCGGGCCTGCGACAGGCTGGTCTCCACCTCAGCACGCACCTGCAGTTGCTGCTCCAGGCGCAGCTGCTGCTCGCCGATCGGTGCCTTGCCGGCATCAAGCTGAGCCTCCAGGCCGCTGCAGCGCTGCTGAAGTTGCGCCAACTGCTGTTGCATCCGCCCCATCCCGGCGCGAAGCGAATCCTCGGAGCTGCGCATCGATTCCACGCGCAGCGCGATTTCGTGCACCCGGTTGCGCGCCGCGCTGGCGGTGCCGCGTGCCGCGTCCAGGGCCTCCCGCAGCGCATCACGCTCGGCGACCAGCGTCTCGCGGTGTTTGGCCATGTCCTCGATCGAGGCGAGCGCCTGGTGCAGGCGGCTGCGCGCAGCCTGCATATCGGTCACGCCCTGCTGCAACTGCTGTTGCAGCTCGAGGGCGTCTTTCTCCAGACCATCCAGACGGTGCCGTATCTGCTCTGCACGTGCCTGCTTGCCGCTGAGCAGGGCGCGCACCTCTGCCACCATCCGCTGGGCGGCCTCGAGTTCACGTTGCTGCACCTCGCGTGCCTGTTCGGCCTCGACCAGGGCACGACGATCGGCTGCCAGCTGGTCGGCCAACCGTGCGACCTCCGGCTCGAGCTGGGCCAGACGCTGGGTCAGGACCCGGATCTCCTGTTCCCGCGCCAGCACCCCCGCACGCGCATCGCTGCCCCGCTGCACACTGACCCAACCGCGTCCGACCCGCACGCCCTCTGGCGTGACCAGGCATTCACCGGGCGCCAGCGTGTTGCGTCGTTGCAAGGCGTCCGTCAGATCATGCGCGGTGTGGATGCTGTTGAGCAGATGCAGCAGTGGCTCGGGCCCACTGACATGCGCCGCCAGCGTGCCCTCGAGCACCTGCGGCGTTCCGTGACCAGACTCGAACAGGGTGAGGACCCCGCGTTCGAGGCGCACCAGATCCGTGGCGGGGGCGTCGAGATCATCGACCATGACCGCCTGCAGCTGTTCGGCCAGCACCACTTCGGCGGCCTTCTGCCACTGGCCGGAGACCTCGACCGTCTCCAGCAGACGGCGCGCCTCACCCAGCCCCTTGTCGCGCAGCCAGCGCTCGACACCCTTGTCACCCTCACCGCGAGCCGCCTGCTGGAGGGCAGTCAACGAGGCCAGCCGGCCGCGCAGCGTCTCCAGCTCGGAACGCGCCGTGGCGAGTTCCTCCTGCGCCTGCTGGCCGCGTTGGCGCAGGCTTGCGATCGATTGCAGGCGTGCCTCGACGCGGCCTCTGACCGCCAGCAGCGCGGCCTCCCCCTCGGATTCACGACGCTGCAGGTCAACGATCTCGGCCGCCAGCGACACATCGGCAAGGTGTCCGCGCTCCTCCTCGTTGCGTGTCAGGCGCCGCTTCAGCTGCACTTCCTGCTGTTCGAGGTGGTTGATCCGGGTACGTTCGACCTGCGCCTGCTGCGCCGGCTCGTTTGCGCCCTGGTTGAAACTGTCCCAGTTGGTCTGCCAGGTCAGCATGGCCGCCTCGGCATCGTGCAGCGCCTTTGCCGCAACGTCGGACTCAGTCCTGGCAGCGTCGAGCATCGGTTGATCGCGCTCGAGTTCACCGGCCAGTTCGGCCAGACGGCTGCCGTCCTGTTCGCTCAGCGCTGTGGCCTGGGCCAGTGCCTGACGGGCCTGGACCAGGTCCGACTCCTGCTGGCGTCGCGCCTCCCGCGCGTACTGGATCGATTCCTCGAGCCGCGCGATTTCCGAGCCAACCGCGTAGAAACGGCCCTGGATCGTGTTGAAGGCGTCGTTGGCCTCGGTGTGCGCGGAGCGCTGCTGCTCGATCTCCGCCTCGATGTTGCGCTGTTCGGCGATCGCGGCCTGCAGCAGGTTTTCCTGCTCGGCGATGGTGCGGTCGCGCTGTTCGATGTCCGTCAGCATCCCGTCCAGCCGCAGCACCAGCAGTTCGGCGCGCACACGACGTTCCTCTTCGCGCAGGGCCTTGTACTTCTGTGCGGTGGCGGACTGACGTTCGAGGTGCCTTAGCTGCTTCTGTACCTCTTCACGCAGGTCGTCGAGGCGTTCCAGGTTCTCCCGCGTGTGGCCGATGCGGTTCTCGGTCTCGCGGCGACGCTCCTTGTACTTCGAGATTCCGGCCGCCTCTTCCAGATAGACCCGCAGATCCTCGGGACGCGCCTCGATCAGGCGCGAGATCATCCCCTGCTCGATGATCGAATAGCTGCGCGGACCCAAACCAGTGCCGAGGAAGAGGTCGGTGATGTCGCGGCGCCGGCAGCGCACGCCATTGAGGTAATACAGCGACTGGCCGTCACGCGAGACCTGGCGCTTTACCGAGATCTGGCTGTACTGCGCATACTGCCCGCCGGCACCGCCGTCGGCGTTGTCGAATACCAGCTCGATGGTCGCTGTGCCGACCGGTTTTCGACTGGTCGAGCCATTGAAAATAACGTCCGCCATCGACTCACCGCGGAGGTTCTTGGCCGAGCTCTCGCCCATGACCCAGCGCACCGCATCGATGACATTGGACTTGCCGCAGCCATTGGGTCCGACGATACCGACGAGATTGCTGGGGAACAGGACCGTGGTCGGGTCCACAAAGGATTTGAAACCCGCCAGCTTGATTTTTTCCAGACGCATGGCGCGCAAAGATACAGGATGCCTCGGCGCGGATACAAGGAGCCGCTCGCTGCTGCGAAAGACTCTTACAAATACGCCGTATCTATTTGTTTTATTATATTTTTAACGGTTAACCTAAAGTGATTTCTCGCATGATCTGCTGGGCACCTCGCGTATAATGCGCGGCAATCTGCGAACTGTTGCCAGGAAAACCCATGTCCACCCGAGCCAGCAAAGATCTGGAGACTTTCGAAAACCCGCGTCCCGAGCGCGATTACACGATCCGCATCCGCCTGCCGGAGTTCACCTGCCTGTGTCCGAAGACCGGGCAACCGGACTTCGCGACCCTGCATCTGGAGTACGTGCCGGATGCCAGGTGTGTCGAGCTCAAGTCGCTCAAGCTGTATATTTGGTCGTTCCGCGACGAGGGCGCATTTCACGAGGCCGTGACCAATCGTATCCTCGATGACCTGGTCGCCGCGACCTCGCCCCGCTTCATGCGGCTGACTGCCGAGTTCAACGTGCGCGGTGGCGTCTATACCAACGTGATCGCCGAGCACCGCGCCGATGACTGGCCGACGCCACAGGCCATCCACCTGCCCTGAGCCGTGACTCCGTTGCGCGCGCGGCCCGACTGCTATGTCGGCGTCGACCTCGGCACCTCGGGCTGTCGCGCGATCGCGATCGACCGTGACGGCAGCAGTATCGCCGAGGCCCGCGCGACACTGCCTCCCTCGGGACATCCGGCACCTGGCGCCAGCGAGCAGGACCCACAGGACTGGTGGTTGGCTGTCACCCGAGTGCTGGCCGGGGTTGCTGAACAGGCCCCCGGGCGGATCCGGACAATCAGCATCGACGGCACCTCCTCCACGCTGCTGCTTTGTGACAAACACGGCACACCCTGCAGTACGGCATTGATGTATGACGACAGCCGAGCACGCGACCAGGCGCAGCGGATCGAGGCGGTCGCCCCGGCCGACAGTCCCGCCCGTGGCGCAGGGTCGGCGCTGGCCAAACTGCTTTATCTGCTGGAGCACAGTGGCAAGACCCGGCCTGCCCACGCGTTGCACCAGGCCGACTGGATCGCCGGCCGACTGGGTGCCGGGTATGGCATCGCCGATGAAAACAATGTCCTGAAACTGGGATACGACCCGGTTGCCAGGAAATGGCCTGACTGGCTTTCGGCCTGGGCGGGGGTGGCACCCCTGCTTCCCGAGGTGTGCCCGGTCGGCAGCGTGACCGGCCGGATCGCGGCAGCGGTGGCCGGGTCGCTCGGCCTGCCGGACGATGTGCTGCTGGTCGCCGGCACCACCGACAGCAATGCCGCCACTCTGGCTGCCGGCATCAGCCGCACGGGCGATGCAGTCACGTCACTTGGCAGCACACTGGTGCTGAAGATCTACAGCGAGCACCCGATCGCGGCGGCGCAGTTCGGCGTCTACAGCCACCGCATCGGCGACCGCTGGCTGGCTGGCGGTGCGTCGAACAGTGGCGGGGCCGTGCTGCGACAGTTTTTTTCCGATGCCCAGGTGGCCGCACTCAGCGAACGGATCGATCCCGACCGGCCGCTCGGCATGGACTACTACCCGCTGCCAGGCATCGGGGAACGTTTCCCGTTCAACGACCCGGACCGGCGACCGCGGATGCAACCCCGCCCGGCCACCGATCACGCGTTTCTGCAGGCCCTGCTGGAGGGTATCGCGGCGATCGAGGCCGCCGGTTATCGTCGCCTGGCGCAACTCGGGGCACCGTATCCGCGGCGTGTCTGGTCCAGCGGCGGTGGCGCAAGAAACCGGGTGTGGCAGCAGATCCGCGAGCGCGTACTCGGCGTCCCGGTGGAACCCGCGATACACAGCGAGGCAGCCTACGGCGCGGCGCTGTTGGCACGCGCAGCGGTCGTCAGTGACGCAAAGGATGCCTGAGATAGTGGACCACTGGCATCCGCCCGGCAGGTTCAGCCACGCAGCCTGGCCAGCAGTTGCTGCGCCGAGGCCGCGAACGCACTGTTCGGCTGCTCGCGGATGATGCGTTCGAGCATCGGCCGGGCCTCGCTGTCACGGTTCATCCCATGCAGCGCCTCCGCGGTATGCAATGCGATCTCGGCATTTCGCGGGGCTATGATCAGGGCCTGCTGCAGGGCGGCCAGCCCCTCGCTCTTGCGTCCCTGGCGGAACAGCACCCAACCGTAGGTATCGACGATCTCGGCACGTGAAGGCGCCAGCTCATAGGCCTGGGTCGCCAGCTCGATCGCGCGTTTGCCGTCGCGTTCCAAATACAGCCAGGCCATGTTGTTGAGGATTACCGGGTTCGGCTCGGCATGCCTGAGCGACTGCTCGTAGGCCGCCAGTGCCTCGGTGTCGCGCCCCATCTGCTGCTGCATCATGCCGAGGTTTGCCCACGCCTGGCCGTCTTCCTCCTGATTGTTCACCCATTGCTGCAGCACCTCCGCCGCACGCGACGTCTGTCCGTCGGCTGCCAGCTGACCGGCGAAGGCATTCACCCGCCTGGAGTTGCTTTCCACCTGCAGCGCCGCTTCGGCGGCCAACAGCGCCTCGGCCGTGAGACCCTTGCCCCGATAGGCTGCCGCCTCGATGTCGTGGCCGTACACGCTGTCGGGGAAATGCGTCTTGACCTGTTGCGCAATTTCCAGGGCAGTGTCGAACTGCTGCTCTCGCAACTCCAGCTCAGCCAAACCGACCCAGACCACCGGCACCTTGAAATCGGCATCCAGTGCGATGGCCTTGCGGAAACTCGCGCGCGAGGCCGCCGCATCGCCCGCGGCCGCCTGTGCACGCGCCAGTTGAAACCATGCCTCGATCGAGTCTGGTTGTGCGGCGGTCAGCTTGTTCAATGTGAACATGGCGCTGGCGAAATCCCCGCTCTGCAGCTGCGCCATTCCTTTTAGGCGCAACACCGCGGGCACTTCGGCCTGTTCGGGTGGCAGACCGGACAGCACGCTGTTCGCTTTGAGCCCATCGTTCTTGCGCAGATAGCCCTCGGCCAGCACCACGATGGGCTGCAATGCCCGCGGGTTGGCTGCGTTGGCCTGCATCAACAGGCGCTCCGCCTCCGCCTCGTCGCCCCTGGCGCTGGCGAGTACCGCCATCCCCATCAATGCACCCAGATGACCCGGATCCTGTTCGATGATCTGGCCATAGGCGGCCGCTGCGTCGTCGGGCCGTTGCGCCGCCAGCGCAAGGCGCGCCAGGTTCATCCGCGCCACGTGGAAAGCAGGATCCTTCTCCAGTGCACGCTCGAAGCGTACCCTGGCGTCGTCGAACCGGCGCTGCGCAAGAAACGCCAGACCGGTGAGGTTGTAGGGAATCGGACTGTCGGCCATGCGCTGCTCGAGCGCCTCGGACGCGGCCACCGCCTTGTCATATTCACGCTTGTTCAGATAGCTCAAGACCAAGAGCACGTCCGCCTGGACGACATCCTGGCCAAGCGCAACCGCCGATTCGAGCTGTGTGATGGCACCCGAGGTATCGCCGGTGGCGATCTTTCCCACCGCCAGCTGGGTGCGCAACATCGCCTGGTCGGGGTCGATCTCGACCGCACGCTGGATGTAATCCGAACCGCGTGAATTGTCACCGACCTGGATATAGGCGGTACCCAGCAGGGCCAGCAATTGGGCATCCCTGGTTTCATCGTTGACAACTGAGGAAAGCACCGCGATGGCACGGTCCGGTTGCCGCAACTTGAGACGCGCCGCTCCAAGGACCTTGGCGACCTGCAGATTGCCCGGCGTACTGGCGAACACCCGCGTCAGGTAGTCATCCGCGATCGTGAACTGGTTGCGCCCATAACTGACGATGCCGTACAGCAGCTGTGCCTGCAGGTTAGACGGGGCGGCGCGCAGCAACACCTGCAGTTCGTCCGATGCACGATCGAGGTCTTTCTCCTGGAACGACACCAGTGCCTGCAGGTAATTGACCGCGGGCAGGTCGCGCGTGATGCGGTTGAGCACTGCCAGATCCTGCTTGGCGGCAGCGATGTCGCGCTGCGCGATATGCACCAGTGCAGAGCCGACGTGCGCGCGCGGGTTGTTGGGCGATTCCTCGGCGGCGAGCGCATAGTCGCTGGCGGCCTCGTCGAGGCGCTGCAAGCGACGCAACAGATCACCGCGCGCCAGAAGGCTTTCCACATGCCTGGGATTGTCGACCAGCACCTCGTTGATCTGAGCGAGCGCCTCTTCCTCCCGGCTTTCGCTCAACAGGATCTGGGCCTTGCCCAGCCGTGCCATCGGATTGCCGCTTTGCAGCACCAGCGCAGCGTCGTAAGCCACAACCGCATCCTCGACCTGACGCAATCCAAGGTGCGCGTTTCCACGCAGGGCCAGCAGCTCGGCACGCTGCGCAGCATCGAGCGTGTCGTCGACCTGCACCTCGTCCAGCAGGACCTGCAGCTGCCCCTGGAGCATCAGCGCGCGCGCATAGCCGGGCATCCAGTCCGCCTTGGCCGCCCCGAGGTCACGGGCGCGTCCGAATTCCTTGGCCGCCGCCGCGCCATCATTGCCCAGCAGATACAGGGAACCCAGCATGAGTCTCGCCTGTACACTGGCCGGATCGGCCTGCAGCGCATTCTTGAGCTCGATGACGGCGGCCTTGGATTCGCCTTTGGCCAGATGCCGGCGGGCCTCCTCGACATAGCTGTCGGCCGTCGCCGACGTCGCGGTCCCGACACCGAGCAACAGCCAGGACAGACACAGCACACCAACGAACGTCCGAATTCGGCCAGTCAATAACACGCGGCTACTCCCTTGTGATCCAGTTCGACACCCGCAGATGATCCGGGGCAGATGAAAGGTCCGAAAGACACACAGGCGTCGTCGGCAACTATGCGACCTTAGGCCCGATCAGTCCCCTATCGCGTACTTCTTCATCAGATTGTACAAGGTGGGCCGGGTCACACCCAGCAGCTCGGACGTCTTGGAGACATTGCCGTCCGTGCGCGCCAAAGCGCGCAGGATCGCCTGTGACTCCGCCCTTTCCCGCACCTCGCGCAGATTGAACGGCTCTTGTTCACCGGCGTCCGCCAGCCCCGGCAGTTCTAGGTCCTCGAGCGAAACCTGATTGCCGTCGGCCATGATCACTGCCCGTTTGACCCGGTTTTCAAGTTCGCGGACGTTACCGGGCCAGTTATAGGCCTCGAGCGCCTCGACAGCCTGCGGCATGAAGCCTTTCACCGGCCGTTTGAACTGCGTCGCGAATCGTTCGAGAAACGCGCGCGCCAACAACAGGCTGTCGCCCTGACGCTCGCGCAACGGCGGGACGCGGATCGTCGCCTCGTTGATACGGTAGTACAGGTCCTCGCGAAAATCCCCCTGCTGGATCAGTGCCGGCAGGTCACGATGGGTGGCGCAGACCACCCGGACATCGACGGCGATCTCGGCACGGCCACCGATCCGTTCAATCACCCGCTCCTGCAGAAAACGCAGCAGCTTGGCCTGAAGCGGCAATGGCAGGTCGCCGACTTCGTCGAGGAACAACATGCCGCCGTTGGCCACTTCGATCTTGCCCGGCGTGGTCTTGGCCGCGCCCGTGAACGCGCCCTTCTCATAACCAAACAGCTCGCTCTCGAGCAGGGCCTCGGGGATCGCCGCACAATTGATCGCGACCAGTCGCTTGTCGCGCCTGTCGCTCATATTGTGCAACGCCTTGACCAGCACCTCCTTACCGGTGCCGCTTTCACCGAGGATAAGCGTCGATACGTCGGTGGGTGCCAGCTTCTCCACGGTGCGGCAGACCTTGTGCATCTCTGCACTGGAGGCGATCAGCCCCTCGAGGGCCGACGAACCGTGAACACTCTGCAGTCGACGGTTCTCCTGCTCGATGTGATACAGGCGCGCCGCGCGCTGTACTGTCATCCCAAGCAGATCCGGATCGATCGGCTTTTCGTAGAAATCGTACGCCCCCATCGCGATCGCCCGCATCGCGTTGGTCCGGTCATTGTGGCCGGTGACCACGATCACCTTGGTATCGGGCGCCAGGGCAAGAATCTCCTCGAGGAGCGCAAAGCCCTGGGTAACCCCGCCGGGATCAGGCGGCAGACCCAGATCCAGCGTCACCACCGGCGGCTCCAGCCTGCGCAGGTGCGCAATGGCGCCCTCGCGGTCCTCTGCCACTGCGACCTCGAAATTTTCAAAACTCCACTTCAACTGGCTCTGCAGGCCAGGGTCGTCTTCAACAATCAGGAGTTTGTCTTTGCTGTCTGCCACTAATTCACCGATCCTTCTCCGTGCAAACGATCCACCGCTTCAACTCGGCAACGGACTGTCCGCCAGAGGCAACATGATACGAAACAGGGTGCCGCGCCCAGGCGCGCTCTCGACCACCACCTGGCCACCGAGCGCAGAGATCACCTCACGGCACTCGTAGGCACCTATGCCCATGCCGGTCAGACCCTTGGTGGAATCAAACGGCCGAAACAGCCGTGTCTTGATGAATTCGGCATCCATGCCGCTGCCGGTGTCTCGAATGTCCACTATAACGTGATCACCGGATACCCGCAGTCCGACGTCGATTCGGCCCTCTGGCGGCGTCGCATCCTGGGCATTCTGCACCACATGCCCGAGCACCGACGACAGCCGGTCCGGCTCGGCGAGGACGAATGCCGACGCGACCTCGGTGGCGAGCGCGGGGGACGGCCTGCCGGCTGACTTCGCAGTGACCACGTCACGCAACTCACTGACGAGGTCGACCGGCCTGTTCTCGCCCGTAATGTCCGCACTCTTGAGCTGCGCCATCAGGCGGTTCATTTTGAGCACGGCGTTTTCGATCGTACTGATCGCGTCGTCGATGAACTCCGGATTGTGCTTGTGCCTGGAAGCGTTCTTGGCCACCAGCGACAGCTGCGCGATCAGGTTCTTGAGATCGTGCATCACGAACGCCGACAGCCGGTTGAAACCCTCGAACTGCCGTGCCTCGGCAAGCGCTTCCGCTGCCTGGTTGAGTGCTAGGTAGCTGGCGGCCTGCATCCCGACTGTCTTGAGCAGGTCGAGGTTCTCCCAGTTGATCGACTGGGGGGCGCGCGGCTGCAGCAGCATGACGACGCCCAGCAGACGCTCGTCGTGAACCAGCGGTACGATCAGCCAGGCATCGGCGTTGTCTACCAGCCAGGCCGGCACCGCGAGGTCGCCGTAGACGTCCGGCGCATGGCGGAATTCGTTGAGGTCGATGACCCAGCGCTGGTTTTCCATGAACGGCAGCATCGGCTCGCTTGCCTCGATCAACGGTTCAACCGTGTGCTGCGAGTTGAAGCGTGCACGGAAGCGGAACGCGCCTTTCTCTGACCGCGTCCACAGCATTCCTCCTGAACTCTCGACGATCTCAGCGAGCGCCCAGATGACACGTTCGTTCAACGGCAGGTCACCCTGCTTCCCGGCGAGCAGGCCAATGACCCGCAGCCACTCCTCGCGGTAGTCGTAGCGGTAGCTGAAGAAATGTTTGTTGAAAAAGACCTTGGTACGGGCGCGAAACTGTCCGGAAAACAGCAATGCGACCAGCACCACGACGGCACCGAACAGAAAGGCGATCTGCAGCACGCCGCCCCACTCGCCACCGTAGAGCTTGATGTAGTAACCCACCAGGGCCATCAGCAGCATGTACAGGCCAGCGCTGAACAGCGTCGTGGAATGCAATACCATGCGGCGCGACAGAAACACCGGCAGGCTCCAGTCCGGATTGCGCGCTGCGGTGATCCCGATCAACGGGATTGCCATCGTGCTGACAAAACCGCGCGCTGACCAGATCGCATCGTCCAGGCGATGAAACAACACCGCGTCCGTGTACAGGTAGAAATCGAAAACGAACAAGGCACCCAGCCCAAAGCACAGGTGCTTGATGCCCCAGCGCTGGTCCACCGGGGTATTGCGGAACAGCTGTTCGACCAGCGCCATTCCCAGCACCGCGTACAGCAGCTGGCCGATCAGTGAAAAATCACGTTGCAGTGCGCTATCGTGGAGCAGGTTTCTCAGTTGCGGGATGTCGACCAGCGTCACCAGCATGAAGAATCCGAGCAGCAGGCAACCGAGACGCACGTAGCCGAGCATCCGCGTGTACAGGGGGTTGCCTTCGGCAAAGGGCTTGAGCAGGTGCAACACAAAGAACAACCAGAGCAGGTTGCGCACCACTTCGGTTGCCCACACGATCTCCAGACCGGGCACGCCGTATCCTGCATGCGCCGCGGCCGCCAGGCTCCACAAAGCGGAGGCGCCGACCGCCATCAACAGCTGCGAACCCTGGAACCGGGCCCGCCAGCCGGTCAGCAGCAGAAGAAACAGGATCGTGTAGGCGATACAGGCCAGGCCGTAGCCATACAATGGCAGGGAATTCACGGCGACACCGCTGCCTCGGCCACCGGCCTACAGTGCGCATCCGATCGCGGATCCACCGCCGAACCGGCTTTTCGAGGCCCTTCAGTGCGCACCTTTGCCCCACAGCACGACCTCGACCGTCTCCAGCAGGATGATCAGGTCCAGGAACGCACTCGCATTCTTGACGTAGTAGAGATCGAATTCGAGCTTGTTACGTGCGTCGTCGGTCGTCGCACCGTAGGGGTACGACAACTGTGCCCATCCGGTCAGCCCGGGCTTCACCCGGTGCCGTTCGGCATAGAACGGGATCTCCTTTTCCAGTTGCTCCACGAACTCCGGGCGTTCCGGCCGGGGGCCGACCAGGCTCATCTCGCCGCGCAGCACATTGAACACCTGGGGCAGTTCATCGAGGCGCGTCTTGCGGATGATCGCACCGACGCGGGTGATCCGGCTATCGTTCTTGGCCGCCCAGCGCGCCACACCGTCTGCCTCCGCGTCCGTGCGCATGCTGCGGAATTTGTGCACCCGGAACTGCCGTCCGTTCAGTCCGACGCGCACCTGATGGAACAACACCGGCCCCTTGCCCCCGCTCTCCAGCATGATCGCCGCCGCCACCAGCAGCATGAACGGCCAGGCAACCAGGAAGATCAGTAAGCCGGCCGCCAGATCGAGGGCACGCTTGGAGTACTGAGCGACACCGCTGAGGCGAAAGCCGTCGGAAAAGAAGATCCAGCTTGGATGCAGCACATCGAGCTTGATCCTGGACGTCTCCTTCTCGAAGAAACTCAAGAGATCGAGGACCATGGTGCCGGACATCTTGCAGTCGAGTATCTGATCGACCGGGAGACGCAGACGGCGGTCATCGGGCGCCACCACGATCTCGTCGACCTCGAATTCGAGGACCATGTCCATCAGCGTACGATCGTGGTTCAGCCAGCGTTCCCGGGCGATGCTGGTCTCCGACTCGTTCACATGCACGTAACCGACAACGCGGAATCCCGGCTGACGCGGCTCCAGGTCCGCAATCATCCTGGCCTGCCGGCCGGTACCCAGGACCAGCACCTTGGTCGCCTGTAAATCGCTGTTCGTCAGGCGGAAAAACAGGCTGCGCAAGCCCAGCACCCCGGCGAACGTGAACAGCATTGCGTAGGTCATGACGCCACGCCCTACCACCAGGTCCGGGAAGGTGTAAAACACCACGCTCATCGCCACGCTGGCAATCAGGAAACTCAGCCCGACCCGCACCAGCAGACCGGCGCTGAACGGCAGGCCACGCTGGTAGAGCCCGACCGAGATCATCGAGATCGTCATCGCCATGGCATAGGCCATCGCGGTGTACGACAGGGTCTCGGGCGTATCCACCAGCGACAGGTTGCCCTGCGAGTAACGGACGTAGAAACCCGCCAGCAACGAATAGAACATCACCAAAAACTCCACCACCCCGAGAAGCAGGTAAAGTTTTGATACGTAATGGCCGAAAAGCCTGAACATCATGGAATGAAGGGTCCCTGTCTCGCGACGCGCACGCCGAGCCTGACAAACCATTGTGACGCAATCAATCCAATAATCGGAAAATTCATACAGGATCACTCTATTGACGGGACTGTCTCGCCTGCGTGACACACCCGGGGTATCATCCACGCGCCGCGGCTGGTCCCGCGACCATTTCAAAATCGGAAGGTTTTCTCCCCATGGACATCAAAGACGCAAAGATCGCTGTGATCGGCCTTGGCTATGTCGGCCTGCCTCTCGCGGTCGAGTTCGCCAAGAAGTTTCCCGTGGTTGGCTACGATATCAGCGCCCCGCGCATTAAAGAATTGCGGCAGGGTAAGGACAGTTCTTTAGAGGTGGAGCCCGAAGAACTCGCCGCCGTTTCCATGGCGTTTACCGAACAACTGGACGATTTGCGCGACTGCAACGTGTATATCGTCACCGTGCCGACACCGATCGATGAGTACAAGAGTCCGGACCTGCGCCCGCTGATCTCGGCCAGTCGTGCGGTCGGCCAGGTAATCGGCAAAGGTGACGTGGTCATCTACGAGTCCACCGTGTATCCCGGCGCCACAGAGGAAGACTGCATCCCGGTGATCGAAAACGCGTCGGGACTGGTGTTCAACAAGGATTTCTTCGCGGGATACAGCCCCGAACGTATCAACCCGGGCGACAAAGAGCACCGGGTCACCACGATCAAAAAGGTCACCTCCGGGTCGACACCCGAGATCGCGGATTTCGTCGACGCATTATACGCCAGCATCATCGTTGCAGGGACCCACAAGGCCAGCAGCATCAAGGTGGCAGAAGCGGCGAAGGTCATCGAGAACACGCAGCGCGACGTCAACATTGCGCTGGTCAACGAACTTTCGCTGATCTTCGGCAAGATGAACATCGATACCGAGGAGGTGCTCAAGGCCGCGGGCACCAAGTGGAACTTCCTGCCGTTCCGGCCTGGCCTGGTCGGTGGACACTGCATCGGCGTGGACCCCTACTACCTGACCCACAAGGCACAGGCGATCGGTTACCACCCGGCGATGATCCTCGCCGGTCGGCGGATCAATGACGGCATGGGATCACACGTTGCCGGCAGCGTGGTCAAACTGATGCTCAAGCGCGGTCTCAAGGTCAACGGCGGACGCGTGCTCATCATGGGCCTCACGTTCAAGGAAAACTGCCCGGACCTGCGAAATACCCGCGTCACTGACATCATCGACGAACTCAAGAGCTACGGCATGCAGGTCGATATCTGGGACCCCTGGGTCAGCGTGTCCGAGGCCGAGCATGAATACGGCATCACCCCGATCGCAGCCCCACAGGACGGCTCCTACCAGGCCGTGGTTCTGGCCGTTGCCCACCGTCAGTTCGTGGAACTCGGGCTGGAAAATATCCGTAAGCTGGGGACACCCGACTCGGTGTTGTTCGATGTGAAATACCTGTTCCCCGCGGCGGCGACGGACGGACGGCTCTAGTTACCATGGCTGTCAGCCGCCACAAATCGTGAAACAGCTGCCGGCCATGGCCTTTTCCCCCTCTCCTTACGCCCTCCCAGAGGGGGCGAGGAACGCAGACTCGCTTTGCGAGATTCACGTTAAGCAGATACAGGAATAATCTCATGCGCGTATTGATCACCGGGAGCGCAGGCTTCATCGGCTCGGCACTGTCGCTGCGCCTGCTCGAGCGCGGCGACGAAGTCATCGGTGTGGACTGTCTCGACCCTTACTATGACGTCACGCTGAAAGAGGCACGCCTGGCCCGCACCCGCGACCACGCCAGCTACACCGACGTGCGTGCGCGCATCGAGGATCGTGCCGCAATGACCGAAACCTTCGCGCGCTACCAGCCGCAGCGCGTGATCAACCTCGCGGCACAGGCCGGCGTGCGGTATTCGATCGAAAACCCGGACGCCTATGTCGACAGTAACCTGGTCGGTTTCGGGAACATCCTGCAGGGCTGCCGCAACCACGGCGTCGAACACCTCGTGTATGCCTCGTCGAGTTCGGTCTACGGCTCGAACACCAACATGCCGTTCTCGGTGCACGACAACGTCGACCACCCGGTCAGCCTGTATGCCGCGACCAAGAAGGCCAACGAACTGATGGCGCATACCTACAGCCATCTTTACAACATTCCGACCACCGGGCTGCGGTTCTTCACCGTGTACGGTCCCTGGGGCCGGCCGGACATGGCACTGTTCAAGTTCACCAAGGCAATCCTCGCCGATGAACCCATCCCGGTGTTCAACTATGGCAAGCACCGCCGCGATTTCACCTATATCGACGACATCGTCGAGGGCGTGATCCGGGTGCTCGACCAGCCGGCCCAACCAAACCCGGAATGGAACGGCGACGAGCCCGACTCGGCGACCAGCCGTGCCCCCTACCGCCTGTACAACATCGGAAACAACAATCCGGTCGAACTGATGCACTACATAGAGACGCTGGAGAAGTGCCTTGGCAAGACGGCGGAAAAAGACCTGTTGCCGTTGCAGCCGGGCGACGTGCCCGACACTTACGCCAACGTCGACGACCTGGTCGCCGATCTCGGGTACAAGCCGGCCACCTCGGTCGAGGATGGCGTCGCCAACTTCGTCGACTGGTACCGCGCGTACTACAAGGTCTGAAAAGGCGGACTCCCCTGCATCCCCAGGCCTTCCCTGCCGCGGCGGACGACCGCCGCGTCAGATAAACGCCAGCACTTCGCGCTCGATATCCTGTTTGTCTATCACGGTACTCTGCGCCACCGGCCTGTCGAACAGGGCCTCGATCATCGGCGGAATGGGCGTGTTGGCGGCAGCGGAAATGGATTTCAGGGCGTCAATATCCTGGCTGTCGGTCTCACCGGTCAGTGCGTGCGCAATGGTTGGTGAGAACTTGGTCCATTCTGCTGTGGAATACAGGATGCCCGGTAGCGGCTTGTCACGGCAGCTGACGTGGGCCTTGAAGCAGGTCGCCGTGTGCGGATCCATCAGGTAGCCGTGGTTGCGGAAGGTCTCGCCGATGTAGACCTCGACCTCGGCGTCTTCGGCGTAGTCTGCGGCGAACACTGCCTGCAGCGATGCCAGCTCCTCGCCGGTCAGCCTGTACACCCGGTTTTCGTCCAGTTCAGCCATCAGCTCGCGCGTGCGCTGCGCGCCGAACAGATCGAAGAGCACGCGCTCGACGTTCGATGATTTGAGGATGTCCATGGCCGGCGAGCTGGTAGCGATCACCTTGCGGCCACGCATGTCATAGACGCCAGTGCGGATCAGCCCGGTCAGCACGTTGTTGCTGTTCGAGGAGATCAGTATCTTTTCCACGGGCAGACCCATTTTCATGGCGTAGTAACCGCCGAGCGCATTGCCGAAGTTACCGCTGGGCACATTCAGGTACACCTTGTCGCCGATTGCGATCGCGCCCTGGCGCACCAGCTCAAGATAGCTGTGGATGTGGTAAATCTGCTGAAAGATGATGCGGCCGAAGTTGACCGAGTTGGCAGCGGACAAATGGGTGTGTCGCTCGCGCAGCGCGGCCTGGAATGAATCTGAGGACAACAGGGACTTGAGCGCAGACTGTGCATCGTCGAAGTCGCCGTGGATACCGATCACCTTCAGGTTCGCCGCGTCCTCTGTCACCATCTGCAGGCGCTGCACATCGGAGGTCCCACCATCGGGATACAGGCAGGCAACCTTGACGTTGGCCCGGCCCTTGAATGTCTCCAGGGTCGCCGGCCCGGTATCACCGCTGGTCGCCGCAAGGATCAGGTAGTGCTCGTCGCGCTCCTGGGCCAGGCTGGATAGGATCAGGCCAAACGGTTGCAGCGCCATGTCCTTGAAGGCCCGGGTCGGCCCGTGGTACAGCTCGGCGACGAACAGGTCGTCACGTACCCGAACCACGGGCACCGGATGTGCCGGGTCATCGAAGCCATCGTACAGGTCCAGAGCGCGGTCGATCACCGCCTGGTCGATATCCAGCTCGAAAGCAGCGAGTACCGCACGTGCCAGCGTCTTGTAATCGCTGTCCAGGTGCGCACGCAGGAAAGATACGCCAAGCGCAGGCAGAGCTTCGGGTACGTAGATGCCGCCGAACGACGACATCGGGCCGAGAATTGCCTGGGAAAAACTGACAGACGACGGACGGCGGCCGTCGTTGCCACGGGTTTCAATGAAGTTCATGGTGCGTGCTGCATGGGTCAACGAAGCAGACGATTATAAACCTTTGTCGCCTTGTAGGCCGCCCGGCACGCCGGGATTCGCATCCAGGCAATCGAACAGCGGGCGTTTCCTGCGCCACCAGCGCCGGGCCGAACCCGAGCGCCAGCGGTACACGGTCCCGTTTCCGGGATGGACGTACAGCGCCTCGCAGTCCTCCAGCAGGCCGGTCAGGCGCTGCTCGAGCCCGGCGAGTGCCTGCAGCCAGGCACTAGGGTCGGCGCGCATCACCGCTCTGGCCGGCGCACGCTCGACGATCAATTCATCACCACCCACCCCAGGACACAACGCGAGCAGCCCGCGCGACAGCGCGCAGTCTCCAACCAGCCGGGTGAGCGGGACCTGCCTCCCCGGCGGCAGGGTGCCTCCGCCACTGAACCACAGGCCACCCAGCGTGGACCGCCCCCGGGACTCGCGTTTGCGGTTGAGGCCCAGCGAATGACACAGCATCTGGGTTTCGTTGAGCAGGCCACGCCACCGGCGCTGGTCCTCGCCGCCGGGCAGAAAGCGGTCAAGATCACGCCCGATCACCGCCGACAACGGCTGGGTCAGGATCGATGGCGCCCGATCGCAGGACAGGTAGACACGTCCGGCGGGACTGCCACGCAGACGCAAACCCTCGTCTTTGAAATGGTCGTTGAAGGCAGCCACCAGCTGCGCGATTTCGTCGGAATCGAGCGGATCATCGTCGAGGTCGAACGCCAGCAGGCGGTCCCTGTCAGGAAGCAGCTGCAGGGGATCGGCATGCAGCAGGAACTGCTGCTCCGCCTCCCCGGTGTCGGCCAGGAAACAGACCGCCGCAGTGGGAAGATCGGCACCCGCCAGCGTCTCTATACCGAACAGCTCGAACAGACCACTGGCGTAGCCGACAGGTTCGATGAGTCGGTCGGCACGGGCGAGCAGCATCTCCAGGCGCGGCAACGCAGGTTGTTCTTCGTGCTCGAACCCGTGCATGGGGCCAAGCAGACCGGGCACGAACAGGTGGCGGATCAAACCGTCACTTGAGACGTTCGACGCGGATGCGGGTGACGCCCGGCCGGATGGCGTCCAATGCCTCGATCCTGGAGATCGCCTGGTTCATCTGCCGCTCGCGCACACGGTGCGTCAGCATCACCAACGGCACCTCGGTCTCCCCCTCCGGCGGCTGCTTCTGCTGCATTGCCTCGATACTGATGCCAGCATCGGCCAGAATGCCCGCCACCGCGGCCACCACGCCGGGCTTGTCGACCGCGGTCATGCGCAGATAGTAGGCAGTCTCGACATCATCCATCGAGGCAACCGCCAGATCCGACAGCTCGCCGGGTTGAAAAGCCAGATGCGGCACCCGGTTCTCCGGGTCGGTGGTAAGGGTGCGCGTCACGTCGATGATATCGGCGACCACCGCAGACGCCGTCGGCAGAGAACCGGCACCCGCCCCGTAGTACAGGGTGGGCCCGACTGCATCACCCTTGACCAGCACGGCGTTCATCACGCCATCGACATTCGCGATCAGTCGGCGTTCGGGGATCAGCGTCGGGTGCACCCGCAGTTCGATCCCCTTGTCGGTACGACGGGTCACGCCCAGGTGTTTGATGCGATAGCCGAACTGTTCGGCGTAGGTCACGTCCTGCGGTTCGATCCGGCTGATGCCTTCGGTGTAGCACTTGTCGAACTGCAGCGGGATCCCGAACGCCAGTGATGCCAGGATGGTCAGCTTGTGTGCCGCATCGATGCCCTCGACGTCGAATGTCGGGTCCGCCTCGGCGTAACCCAGTGCCTGCGCCTCGGCCAGAACATCGGCAAAGGCGCGCCCCTTGTCACGCATCTCGGTGAGGATGAAGTTGCCGGTGCCATTGATGATCCCGGCGATCCACTCGATGTGGTTGGCCGCCAGCCCCTCGCGCAACGCCTTGATGATCGGGATCCCCCCCGCAACCGCGGCCTCGAATGCTACCGTCACGCCCTTGTCCTGCGCGGCGGCGAAGATCTCATTGCCATGCAGGGCGATCAGCGCCTTGTTGGCCGTGACCACGTGCTTGCCGTTCGCGATCGCTTTCATGACCAGTTCGCGGGCCGGCGAATAGCCGCCGATCAGCTCAACAACGATATCGATTTCAGGATTGTCGACCACCGCGAAGGCATCGTCGCTCAGCTCGACCCTATCCAGCCCTTCCAGACCCTCGGCCCGGTATTCGCGTGCGGCCGCGTGGGTGACAAGAATCTCGCGCCCCGCTCGACGCGCGATCTCGGAGGCATTCCTCACCAACACATTGAGGGTGCCGCCGCCGACGGTCCCCAGGCCCAACAGGCCGACTTTGACAGGATTCAAGATACTCTCCCTTCGTGCTCTTTCAGCGGTAACAGAACTGCCCGACGTCAGCCGGCCACGGTGACCACGCCGTCGCGGCGAAACATCTCTTTGATCCCGCGAATCGCCTGACGGGTGCGGTGCTCGTTTTCGATCAGTCCGAAGCGCACATGGTCGTCACCGTACGAGCCGAAACCGATGCCGGGCGACACCGCCACCTTCGCATCGCGCAGCAGCTTCTTGGAGAACTCCAGCGAACCCATCTGCTTGTATGGCTCGGGGATCGGCGCCCAGACGAACATTGTCGCCCTGGGCTTCTTCACTTTCCAGCCCATCGCGTTGAGGCCGTCGCACAACACGTCGCGGCGACTCTGGTACATCTCGCGGATCTCGACCACGCAATCCTGCGGTCCCTCCAGTGCGGCGATGGCAGCCACCTGGATCGGCGTGAACATACCGTAGTCCAGGTAAGATTTGATCTTCGCCAATGCGGCGACCAGGGTCCTGTTGCCAACCATGAAGCCGACCCGCCAACCCGGCATGTTGTAGGTCTTGGACAGGGAATAGAACTCGACCGCGATCTCGTCCGCACCACGCACCTGCAGGATGGATGGTGCCTTGTAGCCGTCGAAGGCAATGGCCGCATAGGCGAGATCATGGATCACCCAGATATTGTTCGCACGGGCGATCTCGATCACACGTTCGAAGAACTCCAGGTCCACGCACTCCGCGGTCGGATTGCCGGGGAAGTTGACCACCAGCATCTTCGGGCGTGGCCACGACTCGTCGATTGCCTTGTGCAGCTCCTCGAAGAAATCGTGTTCAGGCGTCATCGGCACGTGGCGCACGTCGGCACCGGCGATGATGAAGCCATAGGGATGGATCGGATAAGCCGGATTCGGCACCAGCACCGAGTCGCCGGGTCCCATGCAGGCCAGCGCCAGGTGTGCCAGACCTTCTTTCGACCCAATGGTGACGATGGCCTGGGTCTCCGGGTCCAGGACGACGTCGAACTGATCCTTGTACCAGTTGCAGATGGCACGGCGCAGGCGCGGAATACCACGTGACACCGAATAGCGATGGGTGTCCTCCCGTTGCGCCGCCTCGACCAGCTTGTCGACGATATGGCGCGGAGTCGGCTGGTCCGGGTTGCCCATGCCGAAATCGATGATATCTTCGCCGCGCGCTCGCGCAGCCGCCTTCAACTCGTTCACAATGGCGAACACGTAGGGCGGCAAGCGTTTGATTCTGGAGAAATCTTCCATTTCGGGCGACGACACGGGACAACCTCGGCTGCGGATTGGGATACGAATGCAAGCCGCGTACGCTACATGAACGCCAAATAAAATGTCAATAAAATTAACCGATTAGACCATTGTTGCAGGCCTTTTCGCGTGCCGCCGAAAAGGCGGGGGAGTTGCCCATGAAGATGGCCCTCGACGGCGCTTCCGGCGTCAATACAATCGCCTCCTACACACCCGGCCGTGTGGAGATCCAGGGCAGGTCATTCACCGCCAGTCTGATCGTGCTACCCGACCGGCTGCTGACCGACTGGGCGCCAAAGACCGCCGCCGAGCTTGACGCCATCCACCTCGAAACGATTACGGACACGCAGCCGGAGGTCGTGATTCTCGGCACCGGCGAGACCCAGGTATTCCCCGATCCGGCGATCCTCGCACCGCTGATGCGCAACGGTATCGGATTCGAGCTCATGAGCAATGCCGCTGCCTGCCGCACTTACAATGTACTGCTGGCCGAAGGCCGACGCGCGGCACTGGGGCTGCTGTTCGATGGCAGCGGGAAGTCGTGAGCGAGTCACATTGCCGCCATGGCGGGGTGCACCAACCACCTATGACGCAGGTCAACAAAGGCAGGCTCTGCAAAGCATCCGGGTGGCACGTGGACTTAGAATGGATTTCAATGAACTGCCGCAATACAACGAGCCCACACGACCATGGATGACGCACTGAAACGCCTGCTGACCGCGGAGAGCACCGCCAGCGAGCTGGTCGAAAAAGCACAAAAGGACAGCGAGCGCCTGATCCAGTCAGCGCTGCACGACGCCCAGCAGCAGGAGGAACGCTTCCAGGCCCGGGTTCCCGAGCTGCACGCCGCGTTCCTGGAAAAAACCGATCAGCGGGCCAACCAGACGGTGGCGGAGATGGAGCGCCGCTTCGAGGAACGACTGGTACAG
This sequence comes from Chromatiaceae bacterium, assembly GCA_024235315.1. Lineage (GTDB taxonomy): Bacteria > Pseudomonadota > Gammaproteobacteria > Chromatiales > Chromatiaceae > Thiosocius. The sequence continues at coordinate 229,644 of JACKMP010000002.1, forward strand.
CTGCGCGATGCGGCCGAGGCCCGCGAAGACATTGCACTGGAGGCGGCGTTTCGCGAATTGCTCGGCGATGGCGGTGCGGGCACACCGTGAGCAGACTGACCGACCAGGCCTACCTGCGTACCCGCCTGGCCATCATGAGCGCCAACCTGATGGGCAGAGAAAGGCTCGACGCCCTCGCCGCCCTGCCACTTGATGAGCTGGAGAAAGCCAGCGGCCTGGATGCGATGAACGCACCCAACCAGGGGGCCCGGCTGGCGGCCTTCGAGCGCGCGCTCACCCAGACCTGGCTGGACGAACTGAGTGCGCTGCTGCGGCCGCTCGGTGGCCCGGCGCGGCGTCTGCTGATGCAATGGGCGAGCCGTTATGAGTTACTCAATATCAAGGCCCTGGTGCGCGGCAAGATCGGCCAGCTGCCAAACGAGGAGATTGAGCGCAGCCTGTTCAGGCTGCCCGGATTCCTCAGTCTGAATCACGACGACCTGCTTAACACCGACAGCGTGCCGGAGCTGCTGCGCCACCTGCAGAAAACGCGCTATCAGCGCATTGCGACACAGGCGCTGCGCCGCTACGAGGAAAAGCCCGACCCTTTCCTGCTCGACGCCACGCTCGACCAGCAGTTCTACGGTGAGCTGATCGACCGCGCCCGACAGCTCGACAGCACCGACCGCGACGAGATACTCAACCTGATCGGTCGCATCGTCGACCGTCACAATCTGGTCTGGAGCCTGCGTTACCGCTACAACTACGGCCTGCAACCCAGCGAAGTGCTTTACCTGGCGATCGACGGTGGCCGGGTGCTGAATCGCGGCGTGCTGCAGCAGATCCTCAATGCCGACACCCTTTCGGAGGCCCTGAAGCACCTGCCGGACAGCATGGCGGGGCAGCGCGAGATGCCACAGCAGATCACGCTGGTCGAGGCCACGCTGCGCAGCGATCTGCTGCTGTATGCCAGACGCGCCATGCGGATCAGCCCCTCTGTGCTGACCAGCGTGTTGGCCTACCTGGTGATCCGTCACAGTGAAATCACGGCGCTCTATGCGATCGCCCATGCACGTATTCACGGACTCGACGGTCAGCTGCTCAAAGAGGCACTCGACCCCTTGCACGAGGCGGCTGCCTGATGCGCGCCGGCGCGGATATGCGGCACCTGACTATCACGTTGATGCGTGAGGATCTGCCACGTGCCAGCCTTGTGCTGGCCGAGCTGGAGGCCTTCGCACCTGATGAAAGGCCGCTGCTCGAATCGGAACTGCCGGAGATACCCGGCACCACGTTTCGTGCCCGCATCCGCCGCGCCTGGGGGCACCTCGACCGGCTGGTCACCCTGCTCGGCGACCCGCCGGGTGCCGATGCCGAGACGCCACTGCTGGCGCTGCGTCGTGAGCAACTGGTCGAGATCGACCAATGGCTGGCCGAAGCGTGGAAGCAATGCATCCCTTGTGACGAAACCCTGCACAAGATCGAAGACGAGTACCGCGAGCTGCATCATCTCGAACAATCGCTGGTCGACTTTGCCGGACTCGACATCGACCTGAGCCGCCTGCAGGGAGGACATGCTCATCTCGACATGCGCATAGGTTCGGTTCCCGCAGACAACCTGGCACGCCTGCGAGACGTGCTCGCACTGTCCCATCACCTGATCCTCAATGTCGCTGGAGAAGGCGAGACCCTGCGAATCCTGGTCGCCGGGCGCCGTGAAGACGCAGGGGTGCTCGACAGCGTGCTGCACGCCGCCGCATTCCAGCCGTTGTCGATTCCCGAGAGCTTCCATGACAACCCCGATGCGCTGCGCGAGGAGTTGCGCGCCAGGCGCGAGGAGCTCGATCAGAAATGCGCGCAGCTGCGCAGCCAGCTGGCGAACTGGCTCGACACCAACCACCACCAGTTTCTGCGCGCGCGGCAGATGCTCGAGGCCGCGGAGCCTTACGTCAGCCTGCACGGTGCAGCACGAACCCGCGGCACCCTGGCGGCCCTGCAGGGCTGGGTCCGCGCCAGCAGCCTGCCTGAAGTCGAGGCCCGGCTGAGCGAATCACTGAGCCTGCCTTTCGTGCTCGAATCACGCGAACCACGCGCCGACGAACGCCACCTGGTGCCTGTGCCGGTGGCCAGCCGCGGGCTACTGCACCCGTTTGCAGTACTGGTGCAGCAGTACGGCGTGCCACGCTTTGGGGAGTTCGATCCGACGATCCTGTTTGCCGTCACCTTTGCCGGCATGTTCGGCATGATGTTCGGTGACGTTGGACACGGCGCCATCATCCTTCTGACCGGCATCGTACTGCGCCGCAAGATCGGCGCCTTTACCTATCTGTTTTTGCTGGCCGGTACATCGGCCATGCTCTTCGGCTGGTTGTACGGCAGTGTGTTCGGGGTCGAGCACTGGCTGCATCCGCTGTGGATCGCACCGATGTCAGATCCGATCTACATGCTCAGCGTCGCCCTGGCCTGGGGGGTCGGATTCCTCACCCTGGGCTCAGCGATCGCGATCACCAACCGCCTGCTATCCGGCGATCATACCGGTGCACTGTTCGGTCACGGCGGTCTGTTCTCGCTGATCCTGTACCTGGCGTTGCTCGGCGGCCTGATCAATCTCGCCCAGGGAGGCGGATTCCCGCTCGCCGTGACGATGATCGTCGTGGTAACACTGTTGCTGCTGATCGGCCATCGATGGCATTCGTCGAATGCGCCCTATGGCGAGCGCGTGTTCACCACGCTGATCGAGACATTCGAAATGGTGAACGGCTATTTCGCCAGTTCGCTGTCGTTCCTGCGCGTGGCGGCGTTCAGCCTCAACCATGTGGCACTGTCGCTGGCCGTATTCACACTGGCCAACAGCATGGACACGGTCGGCCACTGGATAACACTGGTGCTGGGCAACCTGTTCGTGATCGTACTCGAAGGAACGATCGTCGCGATCCAGACCCTTCGACTGGAATACTACGAAGGCTTTTCCCGTTACTTTTACGGCGACGGCACACCGTTCCGGCCACTGCGCCTCGGCCGTTCTCTAACCCGCTGAATCAGGAGCAACCATGACCACCATCATCACTCTAATGACCACCGCCCTGCTTGGCGTGATTGCGGCCGGTGTCTACCTGCACTTCCGGCCACTCGCCGCCGACCGCGCGCGTCGCTGGTTCATGCCGACGATAGCGCTCAACATCGCGCTGTTCTTTGGCGCCCAGCTGATCGTCACCATCCTTGGCGTGGGTGATGCACTGGCGGCACCAGAATTGGAGGGCGCACTTACCGGCAGCAACGAGATCAGCATCGGCATGGGTCTCGCGTTCATCGGCATCGCGCTGCCGACCGCGTTCAGCACCATTGCCGCCGGGCTCGCCGTCGGCCCGATCGGCGCCGCATCGCTGGCCGCAGTATCGGAGAAACCGGAGATCTTCGGCCGCACGCTGGTCTATCTGGGACTGGCCGAGGGCATCGCGATCTACGGTCTGGTGCTGTCGATCCTGTTGCTCAACAGGGTCTGAGAGAGCGGCATGGAGAAGACCCGCCAGTTGTTCCTCGGCGACGGCGCCCTGGCCACCGGGTTTCGCCTGGCCGGTTTCGAGGTTTACCCGGACGCCGACACCGCCCAGCTGGACCGGATACTCGACGAGTTGATCCTGTCGCGCACCCACGCATTCGTTGTGATCGACCAGGCACTGGCAGAGTCCGGCAGCCATCGCATCGACCGGGTGCGCAATGAAGGCGGCCGCATCCTGTTGACCCAGGTCCCACCGCTGGCGCAGCCACAGCATATGCACAGTTCGGTCGACGATCACATCCGCTCACTTCTCGGGATGGACGGAGAAAACGCATGAGTCAAGACGGACAAAGCCAGCTGGTCGCGCTCGAACGCGCCATCATGGCACGTGCCGAAGAATTGGCGCAGGAATTCCACGACAAGGCCAAGCGGCAGAAAGACACCATCCTGCGTGATACCGCCGAGCGCCTGCACATGGCCGAGGAACGCGAGGTTCTGGTTGCCAAGGCCGAAGCCGAACGACATTTTCGCCGCGTCACCCAGGCCAGTGAACTCAAACTTCAGGCACGGCTCGATCAACTGCGCTGGGAGATGGTGCAGACGGTCCAGGCACGCATGGCCGAGCGTATGCACAAGCTGTGCGCCGACCGCGCGGTCTATCGCAGCTGGCTCGTCAAGATGATTCGTCAGGCAGCCTCGCTGTTGCCGGCGGGTGAACTGACGGCCGAGGTGAATGCCGACGACCTGGCCTGGCTGGGCGCCGAGTGGCAGGCACTGGCCACCGAGGCGGCCCCGGAGCGAAGCATTCACCTGGCCGAGAAAGCAACCTGGGGGAGCGGCGGCATCAGGCTGCGCACCTCAGACAACCGTGCCCAGGTCGACAACCGTTTCGAGGGTCGCATCAGCCGCCTCGAAGCGGCGATCCAGCGCTCGATCCTGCAGCAGCTGTTTCCGGCGGATATCCACGCCGGCGCACGCGTCGGAGGCCCACAATGACAGAGTCGCGTAGTGGTTACATCCGCGAGATCAACGGTCCGATTCTGCGCATCCACCTGCCGGGTGGGCGCAACGGCGAGCAGGTGCGCATCGGCAGCCTCGACATCGTCGGCGAGATCATTGCCCTCGAAGGCGACGATGCAATCGTGCAGGCTTACGAATCGACCGACGGACTGCGCCCCGGTGAGGCCGTGCACGGCCTGGGCCACCCTCTGACAGTCGAGCTCGGCCCCGGCCTGCTGCAGGGTATTTTCGACGGCGTACAGCGTCCGCTGCAGGAGATCGCCAGCATTGCTGGCGACAATATCCCGCGCGGGCTGCGCATCCATTCGCTCGACCGCGAGCGCGCCTGGCAATTCAGCCCGACCGACGGCCTGGAGCCGGGCGGGCAGGTCGCGGCGGGCACGCGCCTGGGAACAGTGCAGGAGACCGAGACCATCGAGCACCGTATCCTGGTGCCTCCGACGGTCAGCGGCGAGCTGATCGACCTCGCGCCCGCCGGCAACTACACGCTCGACAGCACGATCGCGCGCGTTCGTGATGCGCAGGGCAAGGTGCACAAACTGGCCCTCTACCACCGCTGGCCGGTGCGCCAGGCGCGGCCTTATTCCAGGCGTGATCATGGCGTCGAGCCGCTGATCACCGGGCAACGCATCCTCGATACCTTCTTCCCGCTGCTCAAGGGCGGCAAGGGCGCCGTGCCCGGCCCGTTTGGCGCCGGCAAGACGATGGTGCAGCAGCAGGTGGCACGCTGGTCCAATGCCGATATCGTGATCTACGTCGGTTGCGGTGAACGCGGTAACGAACTGGTCGATGTGCTCGAGAGCTTTCCGCAGCTGCAGGATCCCTATACCGGGCGCGGCATGATGGAGCGCACGCTGCTGATCGCCAATACCTCGAACATGCCTGTGGTCGCCCGCGAGGCCTCGATCTATGTCGGCATGACGATGGCCGAGTATTTCCGTGACCAGGGCTACGATGTGGTCATGCTCGCCGATTCGACCTCGCGCTGGGCAGAGGCACTGCGTGAGGTCGCCGGGCGACTTGGTCACATGCCGGTGGAGGAAGGCTACCCCGCCTATCTCGGCAGCCGGCTCGCCGCAGTCTACGAACGCGCGGGCCGTGTCGAGACACTGGGCGGAGGACGTGGCTCGGTCACGCTGATCGGCGCGGTCTCGCCGCCTGGCGGCGATTTCTCCGAGCCGGTGACCAGCCACACCAAGGAAATCATCCAGACCTTCTGGGCGCTCTCCAAGGAACTGGCCGATGCCCGCCACTACCCGTCGGTCGACTGGGTCGACAGCTTCTCGCAGGATGTCAGCATCGCTGCCGGCTGGTGGGCCAAGGAAATCAGCGGCGCCTGGAGCAGCCGACGCACACAGGCGCTGTCGCTGCTCGCACGCGACGCCGAATTGTCGCGCATCGTCAACCTGGTGGGCCCCGAGGCGCTGTCCTCGGCACAACGCTGGGAGCTGGAAGGTGCCGCGCTGGTCAAGGAAGCAGTGCTGCAGCAGAGCGCACTGGACGAGGCCGACACCTATTGCTCACCGAACAAACAGTTCCAGCTGCTCGAACTGGTGATGCAGGTATTCGACCAGGGCAAGGAACTGATCGCGCTCGGTGCCCCGGTACAGGAACTCGCCGAGCACCCGATCCTCGCCCGCATCCGTCGCGCGAAATCAACCTGGCGCAGTGACGAGGGCGATCAGCTCGCCGCATTCGCCAGCGAGGTCTACAAGGCATTTTCCGCATTGCGCAGCGAATACGCATCCGGACAGGAGGCCCTGCCATGAGTGAAGTCGAATACCGCCGGGCCAAGGCCGCGCAGGGGGGGCTGCTGATCGTCGAGGGCGTCGAAGGCATCGCGTTCGGCGACCGTGTGCGCATCCGCGATCACCGCGGACGCAGGCGCAATGGACAGGTGATCCGCGCAGCCGAACAGGAGACCCTGATCCAGGTGTTCGAGGGGACCGACGACATCGACATGGACAACACCTGGGTGCGTTTCCTCGACCAGCCGCTGACCCTGACGGTCAGTCCAGGCCTGCTCGGCCGGGTGTTCAACGGCATAGGCGAACCACGCGACGGCCGGCCGCCGATCGTCGACGGCGAGGCTCGCGGCATCAGCGGCTCGGCAATCAACCCGGCGGCACGCAACTATCCACGCGAATTCATCCAGACTGGCATCTCGACCATCGACGGACTGAACTCGCTGGTACGTGGTCAGAAGCTGCCGATCTTTTCCGCCTCGGGTCTGCCACACAACCGCCTCGCTGCGCAGATCGTGCGCCAGGCCCGCCTGCCCGGCGAGGCGACCAATTTCGCCATCGTCTTCGCCGCGATGGGTGTGTCATACAGCGATGCGCGGTTCTTCCGCGAGTCGTTCTCCGACTCCGGCGTACTCGGCAACGTGGTGATGTTCATCAATCACGCCGACGATCCGCCGGTCGAACGCCTCGCACTGCCACGCGTAGCGCTGACCGCCGCCGAGTATCTGGCCTTTGACCTCGACCGTCATGTGCTGGTGGTGATGACCGATATGACCCACTACGCGGAGGCGCTGCGCGAGGTCGCGACCGCGAAGGGCGACGTACCGGCGCGCAAGGGCTATCCCGGCTATCTGTACTCCGACCTGGCTGAGATCTACGAACGCTCGGGGCGTATCCGCGATCGGCATGGCTCAGTCACCATGGTGCCGGTCGTGTCGATGCCCTCGGACGATATCACCCACCCGATTCCCGACCTGACCGGCTACATTACCGAGGGGCAGATCGTGCTGTCGCGCGAACTCAACAACCAGGGCGTCTACCCGCCGGTCGACATCGCACCGTCTTTGTCGCGCCTGATGAAAGACGGCATCGGCAAGGACGACACGCGTGACGACCACCCACGCGTTGCCAACCAGCTGTACGCGCTCTACGCCAAGGCCCAGGAGGCGCGCAATCTCGCCTCGATCATCGGTGCCGAGGAACTCACGGCGCGCGACCAGCGCTATCTCGAATTCGCGCGTGACTTCGACCAACGCTTCGTTGGCCAGGGGGAAGACGAAAACCGAAGCATCATCGAGACCCTGAACCTGGCCTGGGAGCTGCTTTCACGCTTCCCGCGTGATGCGCTTACCCGGGTAAGCGAGACCGACCTCGCGCATTACCACCGCGCCGGAGAATCCCCGGCATGAGCCGCCTGCGCACTGCACCGACCAAGAGCGCCCTGCTCAACCTGCGCAAACAGGTGCGCTTTCTCGAAGATGGGCACGCCCTGCTCGAACGCAAGCGGGAACTGTTGACTCGACTGGTCTATCAGCACATTAAGGATTACCAGGCTCGCAAGAGCACGGCGCATGAGGCGCTGCGCACGGCCTATCGCTGGCTCAGCATCGCGCAATTGCGCATGGGTGATCGCAGCATCGCTCAGGCCACGCTCGGCGCATCGTCATCGACGCGCATGAAGGTGCTGCCGCGTCGCTCACTCGGCGTGCAATATCCATCTGTCGAGGCCTCGGTGGTTGCCCCGCAGCCGGTCGGCCTGCTTGGCACCGACCCCAGTTTCGACGAGGCTCGCCGCGCCTTTGCCGAGGCCGCGGTACACCTGGCCGAACTGGCCGCGGTGGAGATGGCGTTGTACCGGCTGATCAGCGAGCAGCGCAAGGCGCAAAAGCGGGTAAATGCGCTCAAATACAACATCATTCCGTCGTACAAAAAGGTGATCAAACAGATCGCCGAGGCCCTCGAGGAAGAGGAACGCGGGACGCTGTTCCAGATCAAGCGTCTGCGCGACGCGAACCAGGCCCGGGCAACCCGCTGATCGCCGGGCGCCGGTGCTGAAGCGGTGCCGGGGGTCGCGCTCTTTTCCCAATCTTCATTAATGACACGCGATGCCGCTAAGGAGGGATGCGAAAATCCCTGTTCGGCACCATGCCCCAAAGCCCAGAGCAACCTGCGCCTGCCGCCACTGCGCCGGCCGACTTCGTAGAGCGGCGGGTGCGCCTGATGGCGATCCTCGGGATTCTGCTGACCAGCAGTGTCATCGGCGGCATCGCAACCGCGTTGTTGTACAAATCTCAGGCCAACTCGCTGACCAGTCAGCTGTTTTTCGCCATCGAGCTGCAGACCGCGGCGATGGAAGCGGAACTGGCGCGGCTGAACAACATCGCCACCCAGATCACCAGTCGCACCCAGATCCGTCTGCAACTCGAACGCTTCCAGCGTGGCGAGATCAGTCAACAAATGCTGATCGATTTCACCGTACCCAAGCTCACCGACGCCATTTCCTCGGACAACGGCATCCTCGGGGTCACCCGCCTGTCGCCCCAACTCCAACCCCTGATCGAGGTTGGCCAGCCGATACCCGTATCACTGTGGCCGAAACGGCCGTCCAATACCGCGACTGCACTGGGCATACCACGCGACGACCTGCTCGTGGTCTCGGCGCCGATCCGCAACCGCTCCATGCAGACAGTCGGTATCGATCTCGTGATGTTCAGGGACGACCGGCTGCGCAACATCATGCAGGGGTTTTTCGACCATATCGAGACCAGCGGCAGTATCCAGGTCGCCACCCTGCAGGACGGTATCGCAGTCCACTTCTACGACATCGGGCACAAGGAGCGACCACTGTCCAGTGAGGAATTGAGATCCGAGCTGATCGAGCAGTTGCAACTTGGCTACGACGAGGGCCTGCACTCTCCCGATTCCCGGCATGGCGGCAATTTCACCATGGCGCACCACAGGATCGGCACCAGCGACTGGGTGATGATGTTCTATGCCGACCCCGGTGATTTCTTCCGCAGCGCACGCACCCATGCCGCATTTGCGGCGTTCACCGTCCTTATTCTGGCTATGCTCGGCATAGCACTGACCAACCGGGTGATACGACCACTGGTCGACCGCGTGGCCACGGAGGCACGAGGGCTGCAGCGCCTGCTCCAGCAGAACGAAGAACTGCTGGACGCGGTGCAGGCCAACGAGAGCAAGTTACAAGCGGTCATCGACAACGCACCCGCAGTCATTTACATCAAGGATCCATCTGGACAGTATCTGCTGGTAAACAGCAGCTACGAACGCCTCGTCGAGATGCCACGTGAGCAGATCGTTGGCAAATACGACTACCAGCTGTTCCCCGAAAGCATCGCCAAGTCGACCCGTGACACCGACCTCGAGGTGCTGGCAAGCGGCAGATCGATCGCCGTCGACGAACGCGCACCACATCGCGACGGCATGCACGACTACCTCTCGACCAAGTTTCCGCTGTTCGACACCAGGGGCCAGGCCAATGCGGTGTGCGGCATCTCCACCGACATCACCGAACGCAAGCGCGTCGAACGCCGTCTGGCACTGACACAGCACACCGTCGACAGGGCGAATGTCGGTGTGCTCTGGGCCGACCCCGCAGGCCAGCTGCTCTATCTCAATGACGCCGCCACGCAGTTGCTGCGGTTCAACGACCGCGAGCTGCCGCACCTGAATCTGGCGGACGTCACCACCTCGCTGGATGCCGCCGCCTGGAAGGCACATTGGGAGTCGGTCAAGCGCCTGGGCAGCCTGCACTACGAGACACGCTATCAGCGCAGCGACCACGAGACCTTCCCGGTGGAAGTCCACGCCAACCACCTGGCATTCGACGAGCAGGAGTTCTACATCGCGATCGTCCACGACATCTCGAACCGGCACGAGTCCGAACGCAGGCTCAGACAATCTGCCACCGTGTTCGAATGTTCGGCCGAAGCAATCGTGATCACAGACACGCAGGGCACGGTCATCGACGTCAATCCGGCCTTCAGCCGGATCCTCGGCTATTCCCGTGAACAGGTGATCGGACGTAAACCCAGCCTGTGGAAATCAGAGCTGTACGACGAGTCCTTCTATCGAGCCATGTGGACTTCGATCGTCGACACCGGCCAGTGGCGTGGAGAGATCATCAACCGCAACAGAGACGGATCCGTCACACCGGAACTGGTCGCGATCAACACCGTATACAACGAGTACGGCGAACCGGCCAGCTATGTCGCGATCTATACCGACATCTCTCAGATCAAGGAATCGCAGGGCCAACTCGCCCACATGGCGCACCACGATCCGCTCACCAATCTGCCCAATCGCATCCTGTTCCATGAACGCCTTCAGCACGCACTCGACCGGGCCTCACGCCGGGACGGCAGCGTGGCGGTCATCTTCGTGGATCTGGATCACTTCAAACACGTCAACGACAGTCTCGGCCACTCCTACGGTGACCGCCTGTTGATCGAAGTGGCGGAGGTGCTGTCATCCAGGCTGCGCCACGAAGATACGGTCGCGAGGATCGGTGGCGACGAGTTCACGATCCTGATCGAGGAAGTCAGCGACCGTAACCGGCTGACATCCGTCATTGAAAAAATTATCGAGGCTTTTGACCGTGAATTCGTCCTCGGTGATTCGACGATCCGCGTGACCCCGAGCCTGGGCATCAGTATCTCACCAAACGACGGTATGGAAGCCGAAACCCTGATGCGCAATGCGGATGCGGCGATGTACCGCGCCAAGTCTCTGGGGCGCAATACCTATGAGTTCTATACCGAGGAACTCACGGCGCTGGCCACCCGGCGCATCCATATCGATGGTGCGCTGCGCAAGGCGATTCAGGATGCCGAGTTTCACCTCGCCTATCAGCCACAGATTGACCTGACGACAGGTCGTATCGTCGGCATGGAGGCGCTGGTGCGCTGGAACAGCCCCCTACTCGGCCCGATGCCACCCGATCAGTTTCTGCCGATCGCCGAAGACAGCGGCCTGATCCTGCCGTTGGGCGAGTGGATACTGTCGGAGGCCTGTCGCCAGGCGCGCGAATGGCTGGACGCAGGGATACTGCCCGGCACCCTCGCGGTGAATATCTCCGGTGTGCAGGTAAGGCGTGGCGACCTGGTGGACGTGGTACACCGCGTGCTGCAGGACAGCGGCCTGCCTTCAGACAAGCTCGAACTGGAACTCACGGAAAGTTTCATCATGGGCGAATCGCAGAACGCGATCCGTATCCTGCAGGACCTGCGCGACCTCGGTGTGACGCTGGCGGTTGACGACTTCGGGACTGGCTATTCCTCTCTGGCCTACCTGAAATCACTGCCCATCCATTTGCTGAAGATCGACAAGTCGTTCATCCGCGATATCCCCGAGGACACCAACGACATGGCGATCACCCGGGCCGTCATCGCACTGGCGAAGAGTCTCAACCTGGGCCTGGTCGGTGAAGGTGTCGAAACCGAGATCCAGCGACGCTTCCTGCTCGAAGAGGGTTGTCAGTTCGGCCAGGGCTTTCTGTTTCACCGGCCGCTGCCGGCGATCGAGATGCAAGCGCTGCTGTTCGCCCAGCAGTCCGCACCCGCGCCGCACTGAGACTGCTCACATCGCCGACGCGATTTGCGCCGGTTCAGCGTTTGCGTTGCCCGCGTTCGTCGTTGTCAGACTGCTCCTTCTTGTCGTCCGACCGACGCTCCTCGTCGACCATGCGTCCGACCGCGTTGTCCATCGCCTTCGACTTGGTGTAACGGCCACGCCAGTGGGCCTTGCTCGAATCACAGTTCTTCTGCGTCCGTGCAACATTCCCCTCCTGCTGCTCGATGGCTGTTTCAAGCTTGCTGATGAACACCTGGTATTCAAGGATCTGGCTGCTCGACAGGCCGTTGCGCGCGGCCCTGGCAAAACGCTCCTGATACTCGGCCAGGTACTGCCTCAGTTCATCGAGGCGCTGTACTGCCGCCTCGCGGGTCTTCAGCGATTCACCCAATGCCGCGGCCGCCTTGCGCTCCTTGTGCAATGCGATCTTCTGGATCGGCTTGAAACGGTCTGAAGGGGGTGCCATTTACGTCTACCCTGCCCGCCGGGTGGCAGGCAATGTGTCCTGAGGAAACAAGGTCATCAAATCGTCGAGGCTGTCGTTGAGGTCGAACCTTGTATGCATGTCCTGGTGCAAAAACTCCTGCAACGAGGGCATGGCACCGATCGCGAGGTCGATGCGGTCGTTCGACCCAAGCTCATAGGCACCAACCGAGATCAGGTCACGGTTCTGCTGATACAGGCTGTACAGCTGTTTGAACTCGCGTGTCGCCCTTTGATGGGGCACGTCGGTGATCTCATTCATCGCACGGCTTACCGAGGCCTCGATATCGATCGCGGGATACTGCCCCGACTCGGCGAGGCGGCGCGACAACACGATATGCCCATCGAGGATCGCACGTGCCGCATCCGCGATTGGATCGTTCTGATCGTCACCTTCGGCGAGCACGGTATAGAACGCGGTGATCGAGCCGCCGCCACGGTCGCCGTTGCCGGCCCGCTCGACCAGTTGCGGGAGCTTGGCAAATACCGAGGGCGGATAGCCCTTGGTCGCCGGCGGCTCATTGATCGCCAGGCCGATCTCGCGCTGCGCCTGCGCGAAGCGGGTCAATGAATCCATCAGCAGCAGGACATGCTTGCCCTGGTCACGGAAATACTCGGCGATCGCCGTCGCCAGCATCGCCCCATGCATGCGGCGCAGCGGCGGCTGGTCCGCGGGTACCGCGACCACGACCGCCCGTGTCAGGCCCTCTTCGCCGAGGATGTTGTCGACGAACTCCTTGACCTCACGACCACGCTCGCCGATCAGACCGACCACCACCACGTCTGCATCGGTGTAGCGCGTCATCATGCCAAGCAGCACGGACTTGCCGACGCCGGAGCCGGCGAACAGGCCGAGGCGCTGTCCGCGACCGACGCTGAGCAGCGCATTGATCGCGCGGATACCGACATCCAGCGGCTCGCGGATCGGTGCGCGTGCCAGCGGGTTGATATAGCCACCGTTCAATGGCCAACGCCTGGTGGCATGCAGCGGCCCCTTGCTGTCGAGCGGTTTGCCGCTGCCATCGATGATACGGCCCAGCAGTTCGTCACCGACGACCGCCTCGCTGACGCGCCCGGTCGGCACCACGCGGGCATCCGGCTCGAGACCACGGATATCACCGGTCGGCATGAGGTACAGGCTTTCGCCGGCGAATCCGACCACCTCGGCCTCGATACGCTCGCCGGCAGCATTGATCACGTCACAGCGGCCGCCGATGGCAGCGCGGCAACCGACCGCCTCCAGGGTCAGGCCCACCATGCGTGTCAGCTTGCCTTCCACCACCATGCCGCGGGTCCCGCCGATGCGCTCACCGAGGCGGTGAATGCGCTCGGCCCAGACCGGGTTGCGATTCAGTTCAGCGGTCACTTTGCTCGCCCTCGTCGCTGTCGCGCATGCGTTCGCCGGCCAGCAGCGGCGCGATCAGGCTGTTAAGTCGTGATTCAAGCGTCGCGTCGATCTGCGAGGTATCGGTATGGATGCGGCAACCGCCACGCTGTATGACAGGGTCTTCGACGATCTGCCATTGCTGATCGTATTCACCCAGGGAGTAGGCCTCGCGTACCAGTTCGGCGTCTTCCGGGTGCAACACCACACGGATGTTACGCGCACTCACCGGCAGTACGACCAGTGCCTCACGCACCACACCGACTATCTGACCCGGATCGAGCTTGACCTCGCGGCGGATCAATTGGCGCACCATACTGATCACCAGTGTGACGATTTCGTTCTCGACCTGCTGGTCGAGTTGCTCGAACGGCTTGTCCAGGGCCTTGAGCACCTGGTCGAGCCGCTCGATCCTGGCACTAACATCAGCCCGGCCCTTCTCGAGTCCTTCGCGATGCCCGTAGGACAGTCCTTCCTTGCGCCCCTGTTCGAAACCCTCGTCGTGCGCCGCCTTCTGGATATCGTCGAGCTGCGCCGCGGTCAGCAGTCCGTGCGCCTCTTCGACCGGGGTCTCGCCCTGGCGATGTACATGCGGTGGCTGCCATTGAGTGACCTGCGCCTCGTCGCCGCGTATCACCTGTGCACCACCGGGTCTGCGTTCGTTCATCAATGCAGGCCCTTACACGAACTCTTCGCCGCCGCTGCCGCCGAGGTTGATCTCGCCGGCATCCGACAGGCGGCGTGCAACCGTGAGGATCTCTTTTTGCGCCGCCTCGACATCGCTGAGCTTGGCCGGGGCCGCGGCTTCGAGATCGTCTTTGAGCATCTCCGCCGCACGCGAGGACATGTTCTTGAAGATCTTTTCGCGCAACGGTTCGGGCGCGCCGCGCAGCGCGAGCAGCAGCTGATCCGACGAGACCTCGCGCAGCAGCGTCTGCATGCCGCGATCGTCGACATCGATCAGGTTTTCGAACACGAACATGTTGTCCTGGATCTCCTGCGACAGCTCTTCGTCGGCCTCGCTGATCTGTTCGATCACCTTGCTCTCGATCGCGCCATCGACGAAGTTCAGGATATCTGCCGCCTTCTTGACTCCGCCCAGCGCGGACGACTTGACGTTGCTGCCGCCAGAGAACTGCTTCTCCAGGATCTCATCGAGTTCCTGCAGCGCAGCCGGCTGGATGCCGTCCAGTGTGGCGACACGCATGATCACGTCGGTACGTACACGATCGGGAAATTCGGACAGTACGCCGGCGGCCTGATCGGGATCGAGGAACGACATCACGATCGCGATGATCTGAGGATGTTCGAGCCGGATCAGCTCCGCAATCGCGCGCGGATCCATCCACTTGAGTTGTTCGAGCCCCTTGCTGTTGCGCCCCAGCAGGATGCGGTCGATGATGCCACTGGCCTTGTCTGCACCGAGCGCCGAGGTCAGCATGTTGCGGATGTACTCGTCGGATCCCATGCCGAGCGAAGTCTGTTCGCCGATTGCATCGACGAACTTCTGCATCACCAGTTCCATCTGCGAGTTGGTGACATTGCTCAGGCTGGCCATCGCCAGGCCAATCTCCTGTACCTCTTTCGGTCCCATGTGGCGCAATATCTCCGCCGCATGTTTCTCACCGAGGCCAAGCATCAGCAAAGCCGACCGCTCGACTCCGCTCAGTTTCTTTACCGCTTGTGCGTCAGCATTCTGTTCCATGTCAGGCGGCTTCTTCGTGCATCCAGGTCTTGACCAGCTGAGCCACCCGTTTCGGGTCTTCATCGACCAGGTTGCGCGCTGCGTCCATGATGTTCTCGTAACGTCCGCCGCCGGGCAGGCGCACGGGTTCGCCGTCGCTGCCCAGCAACAGTCCTTCGTCGTTCTGCGTACCGCCGCCGACCTGTCGGTCGCCCAGCGGGCCTTCGACACGTGCACTACCGCCCGCCTCAGCTGCCAGTTCGGCGTGCCCGGTGGTCAGGCGCTTCATCGTCGGCTTGAGGACCACGAAGATCAGGACCAGCACCAACAGCAGACCACCGACCTGCTTCACGGTGTCGAGGAACCAGCCCTGTTCCCAGATCGGGATTTCGGGCAGGTCCGCGACCGGCTCCGGGCTCAGGAACGAGCTGTTGAGCACGCGTACGCTGTCGCCGCGTCGGGTATCGAAACCGACGGCCTCGCGCACCAGGTCGGTCAGGCGTTCGATCTCCTCCGGGGTGCGCTCACGCACGCTGACATTGCCGTCGGCGTCGACGTTGGTGATATCGTCGACCACCACGGCCACCGACAGGCGACGCAGCGACAGCGGCGACATCCGGGTGTGACTGATCACGCGATCCAGTTCGTAGTTGCGGGTGGCCTGACGGCTCGAGTTGATGGCGTCTGCCGCCTGCCCATCCGGGCCCTGCGCATTCTCCGGCGCGTTGCCCGCGGCCGGCGGCTGGTTGCTCAGGGCACCCGGCACGCCCCCGGCGCCGGCGCCGCGCATCTGCTCCTCGTTGACCTGCTCGCTGCGCAGTGCAGGTTGATCCGGGTTGTAGCGTTCCTGCGTCTGCTCGGTGACGGTGAAATCGACATCGGCGGTGACCTGTGCACGCACCTTGTCGCGGCCGACGATCGGCGCGAGCAGTGATTCGATACGGTCACGATAGTGTTCCTCGATGCGCCGCGTGTGTTCGAACTGGGTGGCAGACAGCTTCATCTCGCGACTCTCCGGGTCGCCGCTGAGCAGCCGGCCCTTGTGGTCGACCACGGTCACGCGACCCGGTTCGAGTTCCGGGATGCTGGACGCGACCATGTGCACAATCGCCTCGACCTGGCCCTCCTCGAGGATACGCCCGCTGTGCAGGCGCAGCGCAACCGACGCACTCGGCGGCTGACGCTTGCGCACGAACACGGACTGCTTGGGGATCGCCAGGTGCACACGGGCGCTCTGTACCGCGCCGATGGTGGCAATGGTGCGTGCCAGCTCACCCTGCAGCGCCTGCTGGTAACGCGCCTTCTCGACCATCTGGCTGGTACCGAAACCGGTGTCCTGTTGCAACAGCTCGAAGCCCATTCCGACGCTGTTGGGCAGGCCCTGGCCCGCCAGCTGCATCCGCAGTTCCTTGACCTTGGCCGCGGGCACCATGACCATGCCGCTGGCCTGGTCCACGCGATAATCGACGCCGACCTGCTGCAGGGCCTCCATCACCTGGCTCGCGTCCTTCTCCGCGAGATTGCCGTACAGCGGCGCGTAGTTCGGCGCCTGCGACCACAGCACCACCGCCACGCCCAATGCGACACTGGCCGCGATCCCGACCATGACTGCGATCTGGCGCAGCCAGGGGTTTTCCGTCATCGCCGCCGCACCGCCGCCGAGTTCCGGCGACGGGAGGTTTCTGGTCTCAGCTGCTTCAGCCATTTTTCTGGTTCCGATTCCTGGTTAAGTCATGCGCCGCGTTGCTGCGGTCACACCGGCATGTTCATGACGTCTTTGTAGGCCTCGACCAACTTGTTGCGCACCTGAACCATCGCCTCGAACGAGATACTGGACTTCTGCACTGCGATCATGACCTGAGCCAGGTCGACGCTGTCGTCGCCGCGCTCGAACGAGGTACGCAGCGCACTGGCGTTCTGCTGGGTGTCGTTCACTGCGTCGATGGATTTTCTCAGCAGGTCGCGAAAGTCTGTCTGCGCTGTCTCGTCGACCGCCGCGCCGCCGCTGGCCTGGGCACGGGCGACCCGCATCTGTGCCAGGACCTGGTTGATTTCCGGTGTGCTCATGGTTGCTGACCTGTGATCGTTCTGTACGGTTTTCTGGCGCCTGGAGTACGCATCCGGTAAAGCTGCAGTTTTCGCGCCAATTCAGTTACGCGGTATCGAGACACCCGCCTCGCGCAACTTCTGGAGCTTGTGGCGCAGGGTTCGCGGGCTGATGCCGAGGATCTCGGCCGCCTGTTTTCGGCTGCCTTTGCCGTTGCGCAGCGCGTCCAGGATCATGTGCTCCTCGACGTTGCGCAGGTCATCGTTCAGCCGCCCTTTGCCCATGGCATCGTCCAACGCCATTGCAGCAGGCGGCTGCGTCATCGCGCCGATGGTGACCGGAACCTCGCCGTCGAGGGCCTCGAAATGGATGTCTGCCGCACGGATACATTCACCATCGGACAGGATCAGCGCACGCTGCATCAGGTTGTCCAGTTCGCGCACATTGCCCGGCCATCGATGGGCCACCAACCGTACCTCGGCCTCTGGCTCGAAGGGCGGCAATACCTCGCCGCTGCGCAGATGCCGCTGCATCAGATGGCGTGCCAGCGGCAGGATGTCGCGCGGGCGGTCGCGCAGGGCCGGCAGCGTGAGCGGGAATACATTGAGGCGGTAGAACAGGTCTTCGCGGAAGCGTCCGGCAGCGACTTCTTCGCGCAGGTGACGGTTCGAGGTCGCCAGCACACGCACATCGAGCTGGATCACTTCGCGTGCGCCGAGGCGCTCGACCTCGCGCTCCTGCAGCACACGCAGCAGCTTGGCCTGCAGCGGCAGACTCATCTCCGAGATCTCGTCGAGCAACAGGGTGCCGCCCTGCGCCTGTTCGAACTTGCCGGCGCTGGCGCGCACCGCACCGGTGAAGGCACCTTTCTCATAGCCGAACAACACGGCCTCGAGCATGTTGTCGGGTATCGCCGCGCAGTTGATCGCGACGAACGGACCGTCGAGCCGCGCAGAGTGGCAATGGATATAGCGTGCCAGCACTTCCTTGCCGGTGCCCGATTCACCGCCGATCATCACGGTGGCATCACTGGCGGCTACCCGGCGCGCCAGCTCGATCAGCTCGCGGCTTCGCAGGTCCTCCGCGATGATCTGGCCGGGTTCGAGCTGGCGCTGCGGCAGATAGCGTTCCACCTTGTCCAACAGGTCACCGACCTCGAACGGCTTGGCAAGGTAGTCGACCGCGCCCAGCTTCATCGCCTCCACGGCCTGCTCGACGGTACCGTAGGCGGTCATCACCAACACCGGCAGCTCGTGAAAGCGTGTGCGCAGATTGCGCAGCAGCGCACGCCCGTCCATCGGTCGCATCTGCACGTCGGTCAGCACCATGTCGACCTGGTTGCGATCCAGTCTTGCCAGTGCCTGCTCGCCGTCGGTGGCGGTCACTACCTCGTATCCCGACAGGGACAGGGTGTCGGCGAGTGCCTGCGCGAGTGCGCTGTCATCTTCCACGACCAGAATGCGCGACGGCTTCATCAGACTTGCTTCCTTGGTGATTGCGGTATCTGCGCGGCGACAATCCACGGCAGTTGAATATCGAAACGTGCGCCACCGAGCGTGGATGTCGAGGCCCTCAGGCTGCCGCCGTGCTCCAGCACAACCGCCTGGACGACCGCCAGGCCGAGGCCGGTACCGCGCTCCCGGGTGGTGAAAAAGGGGTCGAAGACACGTGGCAGGGCCGCAGGGTCGATACCGGGGCCATCGTCTTCGACCCTCAGCGTCAGAAATTCGGCGTCATCAGCCACTGCGGTGATGCGGATGCTCACGCCCTGAGCACCATGATTGAGTGCATTGTCGATCAGGTTGCTGAACGCCCCGGCCAAGGCGTCGAGGTTGCCGGCGATACGCCCGCGGCGTGCGCCCCCGACGTCGATATCAAGGCGTGCGCCGAGGGCACGCAGTCGCGGCTGCAGACCGGCGAGCGCGGTCACAATCGCATCGTCGACGTGGATCGGCTGCTTGCTGAAGCTGCCACCGCGACTGAACGCGAGCATCTCGCGCACCAGGGTCTCGGTGTGGCGCAGGCCGTCGAGCAGCTTCTCACTGAACTGCTGACGCTGCCGGTCACTCAGGCTGCCCTTTGCCAATTGGCCGGCATACAGCACCGAGGTCGACAACGGAGTGCGCACCTGGTGTGCCAGTTGTGCCGCCATCTCGCCCATCGCGGTCAACCTGTCCTGGCGCTCGGCGCGTTCCTGCAGGCGGCGCTGGTCAGTCACGTCGACCACCACCATGATGCGCCCGCGGTCATTCAGCGGCCGCTGCGAGACGCTCACCCGCCGGCCGTCGCGAAGCCGCCAGTCGCCGGGGGTCGGCTCCGCCGCGACCACTTCCTGCTTGACCTCACTCCAGCGGCGGCCCCAGGCCAGACCCGGGAAAAGCTGTTCGGCAGCGGGATTGAAGCGGTCCACCCGGTCGCGCACATCCACCAGCACGATCGCGGCGGGCAGCGCCTCGAGCAACACGCCCAGCTGGTCCGCAAGATGCTCCTTCTGTGCGCGTTCATCGAGCCGCTCACGCCGCGTACCCGCCAGTTCCTCGGTCAGCGCGACGACACGCCCTTCCAACTGCGCATAGGCGGTAGTGAGTTGCTGCGACAGCGCATTGAACACGCCGAAGGCCTGTTCAAGTGCCTGAGGATCCTGTGTCGATTGAATCTGCGCTGTGCCCATGTGGCCGAATCCCGTCTCCGGTGTGCTTCCGGCAGAGACTCAGCAAGACACGTGCCATGATTAAATTTCATTGAAATACAATCACTTGGAGAACGAACAAAACGATTACGTCAAAGGCCCGTCAGCTCCTGGCCGCGTTGCAGGCCGTACTTGCGCAATTTCTCGACCAGGGTCGTACGGCGCATCTTCAGCTTCTTCGCCGCGTGCGCCACCACCCCGTTGGCCTCTTCCAGGGCCTGGCGGATCAGGCTCTGCTCCATGTTCGCGAGGTGCACCTTGAGATCGATGCCCTCGGCCGGCAGACGCGGCATGCTGGAGACCGTATTGGGCTGATCACCATGGGTACTGACCACCGGCAACACATCGTCGTCACTGATCTCGGGCACGCTGATCGGGATCCCCGCACGGAACTTTTCCGGCAGGTCGGCGACATCGACCACACCGTACGGGAACAGGATCGCGAGGCGCTCGATCAGATTGGCGAGTTCGCGCACATTGCCTGGCCAGCGGTAATGCGTGAGTGCGGTCACAGCGGCCGGCGTGAGGCGCACCGAACCACGCTTTTCATGCTCGATGCGCAGGATCAGGTCATTGACCAGCACCGGGATGTCCTCGACCCGCTCGCGCAGCGGCGGCACCTCGATGGGAAAGACGTTGAGCCGGTAGTACAGGTCCTCGCGGAACAAATCCTCTTTTATCGACTGTTCGAGGTTGCGATGCGTCGCGGCGATGATCCGTACATTGCAGTGGATGGTGCGGTTGCTGCCGACGCGTTCGAAGGTGCGCTCCTGCAGCACACGCAGCAGCTTGACCTGCATGTGCATGCTCATGTCCCCGATCTCATCGAGAAACAACGTCCCACCCTCGGCCAGTTCGAAGCGTCCCTGGCGCGCCGTGATGGCACCAGTGAAGGCGCCCTTTTCGTGGCCGAACAACTCACTCTCGAGCAGATCGCCCGGGATGGCCCCGCAGTTCACCGGCACGAAAGGCCGCCCGCGGCGCTTGGAGTGATAGTGCAGCTTGCGCGCCACGACTTCCTTTCCGGTGCCCGATTCGCCGAGGATCAGCACCGTGGCCTCCGAATCGGCCACCTGCTCGATCATCTTGTTGATCCCGCGCGTCGCGCGACCGTTGCCCGACAGGCTGCGGAACAGCTCCAGTGGGCGGCGCGGGGCCTCACCGTGGCGCTGCGACTCGTCATACACCTGGGCCTTGTGCAACAGACCCGCGATGGCCTCGTAGTGGCACGGCAGGCGCAGCGTGCCCAGCACGTCGCCGCTGACCAGCATCTCGTCGCCGTTCTTCTCCTGCACCTGGATCAGCGCCGGACGCGTCTCGCAGGCGTTGATCGCGCTCAGATAGGCGCTGCGATCCCGGTCCGGCAACTGTCCGCTGAGAAACACAGAGGTCGAGCGGTCGGCAAAGCGCTTCACCAGACGCTGCAGGTCATCGGGTGATTCGGGCACATGCACGTCACAATCGATGAACTGCAGTACGTTCTGCAGATAATCGAATGACGCGGGCTCGGACAGCACCAGCATCACGGTGATCGCGTTGAATGCCTGCCCCTTGTTGTTTTCGGTCGCCACCCAGCCGGCACTGTCGCTCGCGGTAGACATATAGGTCCCAGAAAATGCTTGTGTTTCCGAAGTTAAGCATGCATTTCCTATGATGTCAAAATTACGTCATCTGGCGAATCTCTGCCAATCGACAACTGCTGGCACCGGTGCTTGACAGCGTCCGTCACGACTCATAGAAAGTGAACCTGACTGCAGAAAACCGGACCCGCCCTCTTGAACGAATTGCCCCTCGGTGCCCTGTTCGGCGCACTGGTGTTCCTCCTGCTCCTGTCGGCGTTCTTTTCCGGCTCCGAAACCGCGCTGATGACGCTCAACCGCTACCGACTGCGCCACCTCGCCGACGCCGGCCATCCCGGGGCGCAGCTGGCACGCCGGTTGCTGGACAAGCCCGACCGCCTGATCGGGCTGATCCTGCTGGGCAACAACTTCGTGAATATCCTGGC
Source organism: Chromatiaceae bacterium (assembly GCA_024235315.1). GTDB lineage: Bacteria > Pseudomonadota > Gammaproteobacteria > Chromatiales > Chromatiaceae > Thiosocius. The sequence goes on from JACKMP010000002.1 coordinate 251,774, forward strand.
ATCGTCGCTGGCAACGATCATTGCGATCCGCCTTGGCGGCGAAGGCGCGATCGCAATTGCCGCGGGGCTGTTGACCCTGGTGGTGCTGATTTTCTCCGAGGTTGCGCCCAAGACCATGGCTGCCCTGTACCCGGAACGCCTTGCCTTCCCCGCGGCGTGGATCTACACACCGCTGCTGCGCCTGCTGTTTCCGCTGGTCTGGCTGGTCAACCTGATGGCCAACGCGGTGTTGCGCCTGCTGCGGATCTTCCCCGAGGACGCCGAGGGCAATGCACTGAGTCGCGAAGAGCTGCGGACCGTGGTCAACGAGGCCGGCGCGATGATCCCGAAGCGCCATCAGAAGATGCTGCTGAACATCCTCGACCTGGAAAAGGTCACGGTCGACGACATCATGGTGCCACGCAGCGAGATCGATGGCGTCGATCTGGACGACCCGTTCGACGTGATCCTCGAACAGCTGGAGAAGATGCCCTATACGCGTGTCCTGGTGTATCGCGGCAGCATCGATCACGTGGTCGGATTCGTGCACTCGCGGCGCACGATGCATGCCCTGCTGGACGGCGAGCTCGACCGCGAAACATTCGAAAGACTGATCCGCGAGCCGTATTTCATCCCCAAGGGCACGCCACTGAACCGGCAATTGCTCAACTTTCAACGCAACCGGCGGCGTACCGCGCTGGTGGTCGACGAGTATGGCGATGTGCAGGGGTTGGTGACCATGGCCGACCTGCTGGAAGAGATCGTCGGCGAGTTCGCCACCGACCCCTCCGACGCGATCTCTGACGTGCTGCCGCAGGAAGACGGCAGCTTCCTGGTGGATGGCAGCGCCAACCTGCGCGAACTGGTCCGGACCATGCACTGGGAACTGCCGACCGACGGTCCCAAGACGCTCAACGGCCTGATCGTCGAATACCTGGAGAGCCTGCCTGATACCGGCACCTCGCTGATGGTGGCGGGCTATCCGATCGAGGTGGTGCAGATCCAGGACAATGCCGTAAAGATGGCGCGCATTCGCCCTCAGGACCGCCGACAGCCGGAGGGTGGCGACTGATCCCGGCCTGCCCGTACGCGCGCGCATCTGCGCCATCCGGCTGCCTGGGCATCAAGGTGCGGGGGTTGCGGCCGCTAACCCGCCGCAAGGGACAAGGAGCCACGGCATGTCAGACCAATCCGCCGAACGACGCCGTTTCGATCGCATTGCCACCGACAAACCGGTGGTGATACATGACGGCGACACCCAGCATGACGGTGTCGTTCGCGACGTGTCGCTGCAAGGGATGCTGTTTACGCTGGCCAGCGACTGGCGGCCACCACATGGCATACGCCTGCACGCGAGTGTGCGACTCGAGGGCGAGCTGTGCTGCATCGACATGGAGGGCGAGGTCGCCCACATCGAAGGCGCAGACATCGGGCTGCACTGCCTGAGCCTGGACGTCGAGAGCGCCGCCAAGCTGCGGCGCATGGTCGAGCTGAATCTGGTCGACAGCGCGCTACTGGAGCGCAACCTTCAACAATTGATCGCCGGCTGAGCGATTCAGCTCAGCGCGTCGATGGCCTCACCAATACGGCTGACGGCCATCACCTCCAGACCTGCAATCGGCTTTTTCGGTGCGTTGGCGCGCGGCACGATGGCGCGCCTGAAACCGTGCTTGGCCGCCTCGAGCAGGCGCTCCTGGCCATTTGGCACCGGCCGGATCTCGCCGGCAAGGCCCACCTCACCAAAGGTCGCAAGCTCCCCTGGCACCGGCCGGTCACGCAGGCTGGACAGCACTGCCAGCAGGACCGGCAGGTCAGCCGCCGGCTCGGTCACCCGCACACCGCCTACCACGTTCAGGAACACGTCCTGGTCGAACACCGCGATACCACCGTGGCGGTGCATCACCGCCAGCAGCATCGACAGTCGATTCTGTTCCAGGCCCAGTGCCACGCGTCGCGGGTTGGCCAACGGGCTCTGATCCACCAGGGCCTGCACCTCGACCAGCAGCGGCCGGGTGCCTTCGCGGGTCACCAGGATGCAGCTGCCGGCAACCTCCTGCTCGTGCCGCGACAGGAAGATCGCCGAAGGGTTGCTGACCTGGCGCAGGCCGGTGTCGGTCATCGCAAACACGCCCAGCTCATTGACTGCACCGAAGCGGTTCTTGATCGCCCTTACCAGGCGGAACGGGCTCCCGCTCTCGCCCTCGAAATACAACACGGTATCGACCATGTGTTCGAGCACTCGCGGCCCGGCCAGCGCACCCTCCTTGGTGACATGGCCGACCAGGAACAGTGAGGTCCCGGTCTGCTTGGCAAAACGCACCAGGCGCGCCGCCGACTCACGAACCTGTGCCACCGAGCCCGGAGCCGACTGCAACGACTCGGTATACAGGGTCTGGATGGAATCGAGCACCAGCACGCGCGGCCGGTCTTTCGCGATCAGGGCGAGGATCCTCTCGACGCAGGTCTCGGTCAGCAGGCGCAGACGCTCTGTCGGCAGGCCAAGGCGGTGCGCGCGCAGACTGATCTGTTCCGCCGATTCCTCGCCGCTGACGTACAGCGCAGACATACGGCCCGACAGCAGCGCCAGCGCCTGCACCAGCAGGGTCGACTTGCCGATGCCGGGGTCACCGCCGATAAGTACCACTGAACCGGTCACCAGCCCGCCACCGAGCACACGGTCGAGTTCGTCGAGGCCGGTCGGTATCCGCTGCGTGTCCTGTGCGACGACGTCCGAGAGGTTGCGGATGGCCGCCGCATCAACCCCACCCGCATAGCCGCCAAAGCGCGAATCGGCCTTGGCAAGCGGGGCGGCGACGGTCTCCTGCAGACTGTTCCAGGCACCGCAGTCACCGCATTGTCCGGCCCACTTGGGCGACTGCGCACCGCACTCGGTGCACGCATACACGGTTCTGGCCGACTTGCTCATCGCGTCACCAGACCTGCAGCCCGGAATCAGTACTGATCATCGCCGTAGGCGTCGTAAGCGAAGTTGTCGAAACGCGTGAACTGCCCCTGGAAGGTGAGCACGGCCTTGCCGATCGGGCCGTTACGTTGCTTGCCGATGATGATCTCGGCCTTGCCCTTGTCGGGGCTGTCTTCGTTGTAGACCTCGTCGCGATAGATGAAGACGATCACGTCTGCGTCCTGCTCGATGGCACCGGACTCACGCAGGTCGGACATCACAGGGCGCTTGTTGGGACGCTGTTCCAGTGAGCGGTTGAGCTGTGACAGGGCTATCACCGGCACGTTGAGCTCCTTGGCCAGCGCCTTGAGCGCACGCGAAATTGCAGAGATCTCGGTGGCCCGGTTTTCGCCCGACTCCGGCGCCTGCATCAACTGCAGGTAGTCGATCACGACCAGCCCCAGCTGCCCCTGCTCCTTGGTCAGGCGGCGGCAGCGCGCCCGCAACTCGGTCGGCGTCAACGCCGGCGTGTCATCGATGAACAGCTTGGTATTGTTGAGGATGTTGACGGCCGAAGTGACCCGCGGCCAGTCGTCGTCCTCCAGTTTGCCCGAACGCACGGCCTGCTGGTTGACCCTGCCGAGTGACGAGATCATACGCATGGTCAGCGCCTCACCCGGCATCTCCATCGAGAAGACTGCCACCGGCAGACTGGTGGCCACTGCGACATTCTCCGCAATATTCATCGCAAACGTGGTCTTGCCCATCGATGGCCGGCCGGCAACGATGATCAGATCGGATTTCTGAAGTCCAGAGGTCTTCGCATCGAAATCGGTGAAACCGGTCGGCACCCCGGTCAGCGCATCGTCGCTGCCGTAGAGTTCCTCTATACGGTTGATGGTCTCGGTCAGCAGACGCGTGATCGGCCGGAAGCCGCCGCCACCGCGTGCCTGCTGTTCGGCGATCTGGAACACCAGGTTTTCAGCGTGATCGAGCAGTTCGTGGACCTTCCGGCCCTTTGGGCGAAACCCGGCCTCGGCGATCTGGCTGCCGACCCGGATCAGCTGGCGCACCACCGACTGTTCACGCACGATCGCGGCATAGGCCTGGATGTTGGCCGCGCTCGGCGTCTCGTTCGCCAGCATCCCCAGGTAAGGAAGACCGCCGACCTCGTCGAGCGATTCCAGGCGTCCGAGTTCCTCGGCCAGGGTTACGACGTCGAACGGCCGGTTGGCCTCCGCCAGGCTGGCGATTGCGGCATACACCAGCTGGTGTTCGAGGCGATAGAAGTCCTGTTCGCCGACCTGATCGGCAACCCTGTCCCATGCGCTGTTGTCCAGCATGAGACCACCGAGTACGGCCTGCTCGGCCTGCAGCGAATGCGGTGGTACGCGCAGCGCTTCCATCTGCGCGTCGCGTGTGTAATCGGGCGCTGCCTCGGAAAAAGAATCGTAAACCGCGTCAACCATGCCGCTGCCAGGAAGTCCGGGGGGAAGCCTTGATTACACCACATGCCGGCGACAATGCGCAGCACCGGCTCGAACTTGGAACATGCAGCAACGCAAAGCCCGGCAGAAGCCGGGCTTGTGCAGCACACGCATCGCGCCGGTCGGCACGATGCACGGATCAGCGACCCTGTTTACGCTTCGCCGACGATATTTACCCGCAATGCGGCATCGACGTCGGTGTGCAGGTGGATCGCCACCTCGTATTCACCGGCCACGCGGAACGGACCCTCGGGCAGCCGGACCTCGGCCTTGGAGACCTCGACACCTGCCGCGACGCAGGCATGTGCGATATCGGAGGTACCGACCGAACCGAACAGACGACCTTCATCACCGGCCTTGTGGGTGATTGTGACGCCGTCGCTCAGTGCCTCGATCTGCGCCTTGCGTGCCTCGGCTGCAGCCAGCCGTTCGGCGGCCTGCTGCTCAAGTTCCGCACGCCGCTCTTCGAACAGCCTGATGTTTTCAGCGCTTGCGAACACCGCCTTGCCCTGCGGGATAAGGAAGTTGCGACCAAAGCCGGACTTGACCGACACCTTTTCACCCAGGCCACCCAGGTTCGCCACTTTTTCCAGAAGAATGACTTCCATCGTTCTCAACCTCTACATGCGATTCATCTGCCGCCGGTCCCAGACCGGCGTGCCCGGGCACGCGCCCGAAAATTCAGCCACCCGTCGGCATAACCAGCCAGGGAGACCATGGTTGCGCCCTGGGGCGCCGCGAACACCAACAACAGGTACAGGCCCACCAGCCACGCGGGCGAAGCACCGAATTCAGCCACCAGCCCGTGGGCCACACTGATCCCCTGGATCAGAAACACCACCATGCCGATCAGATACAGCTGGCCGATCAGGCTGGGTTCACCACCGGTGAGCAGCACCCCGACCACCAGCAATACCGGTACCAGCAGCAACAGCCAGCGCCCGAAGCGCAACTGCCGGAACTCTTCGCCGAAAGCCCCGGGGCGATCCAGTGCCGCCGCCCAGTACCGTGCCAGCACCATCGAGGCCACCGTCGCCAGGAACCAGGTCGCCGCCACACCGCCGGGCATCCACCCGGCCATCAGCTCGACCAACGAACCGATGTTCGACGCGTCCAGTGTCTGCGGGTCGACCCGCTGCGCCAGGAATTCGTTCAGCGCGTCGCCCCAGAAGGCCGCCGGATCCGCCAGCAGTCCATACTGCAATAGCACGATCGCCGATGCCGCGATCGCCGCCACCTCGATCGCCAGCCGCAGCGAGCCGGTACGGCCCATCACCGTGCCCAACAGCGCAGCGGGGCCCCACAACAGGCCACCGATCAACAGGGTCGCCAGCGGCATCTGAAACAGCAGTCCGCCAAGGCCCGCTATCGCGAGCAGAGCGGACGCCACCACCAGCACACCCTCTTTCCAGCCCTGGCGCAGTACCGTGAGGACGATCACTGCAGCACTCAGCAGCGCAAGCGGCGTGACCAACAGTGCCAACATCGCCAGCACCGTGGCCGCGATCACCGCCTGCATGCGGCCCTTCATCACCCATGCGGCGAAGGCCTTCATGCGCTACCCCTTCGCGGTCGACACCCAGACACCGGGCTCAACCGCAACCCCCGATCAATGACTGTCGGAGTACGGCAGCAGGGCCAGGAAGCGCGCGCGCTTCACCGCGTCGGCCAGCTGACGCTGGTACTTGGCGCTGGTGCCGGTGATCCGGCTCGGGACGATCTTGCCGGACTCGCTGACATACTGCTTGAGCAGGTTCAGGTCCTTGTAGTCGATCTCTTTGACGCCATCGGCGGCGAAACGACAAAACTTACGGCGACGGAAAAAACGTGACATGACAAATGACTCCAGTGCGTCAGGCGTTGGCTTCTGCGGCGGGTTCTTCTTTGCGCGCCGGTGCGGCAGGGGCTTCGTCCCTGTCGTCTTCCTTGGCCAGCGGCGACGTCTCGGTGACGGCCTCGTCGCGACGGATGATCAGGTTGCGAAGGACGGCATCGTTGAAACGGAACGCACTCTCGAGTTCGGCCAGCGCCTCGGCGCCGCACTCGACGTTCATCAGCACATAGTGAGCCTTGTGCACCTTGTTGATCGGGTAAGCCAGCTGCCGGCGGCCCCAGTCTTCCAGGCGATGGATGGTGCCGGCACTGCCCTCGATGGTCGCGCGGTAACGCTCCACCATGGCTGGCACCTGCTCGCTCTGGTCGGGATGCACCAGAAACACGATTTCGTAGTGACGCATTGTCGCTCCTTACGGTTTAAACAGCCTCCCGCTATTGCAGTGAGGCAAGGAGGGCCAACCCGAGGCTGGCCGGAAAGGCGCGGGAGTCTACGGAAAATCGCAATGAATTGCAAACATTTAGGCCGCCGCCGACATGTCCGCATGTCCTCTGCTCAGCGGTCCGGACGGCGCTGGCGCACGGCCTCATACAGGCAGATTCCGGTCGCTACCGAGACATTGAGGCTCTCCACCTGGCCGGCCATTGGCAGACGCACCAGTTGATCGCAGGTCTCGCGCGTCAGACGGCGCATCCCCTCGCCCTCCGAGCCCATGACGAGCGCCAACGGACCTGTCAGGTCAGCCTGGTACAGGTCCAGCTGGGCATCGCCGGCAGCGCCGACCACGAACACACGATGACTGTCCTGCAGATAGCGCAGGGTTCGCACCAGATTGGTGACCTGAACGAAGGGCACGGTCTCGGCAGCCCCGCTGGCAACCTTGCAAACGACCGGTGTCAGACCGCCGGCACGGTCGCGCGGCGCAATCACCGCGTGCACCCCGGCACCGTCGGCGCTACGCAGGCAGGCCCCGAGGTTGTGCGGATCGGTGACGCCATCGAGCACCAGCAGCAGGGGCGGTACGTCAATCGCCCCGAGCAGGGCATCCAGCGCCGCTTCCCCGAGACTGGTCGGCAGTTCGCCCTGTGCCACCACACCCTGGTGATTGGCGCCCGCGGTCATGCGATCGAGCGTCACCTTGTCGCTCGCCTGTGGGCGCAGTCCGGCCAACCGCGCCTCGTCCAGCAATTCTCGCAGACGCCGGTCCCTGCGCGCAGCGTCAAACCACAGGGCATCGATACGCTGCGTACCGTGTTTCAGCGCCGTGCGCACGGCGTGAATGCCAACGATCAGCTGCCCCGACACCGATCAACCCTTGCTGCGACGACGCTTCTTGCGCCCACCACCGCCATCGGTGCGCACGGCCGGCCCGGCCTCACCCTTGCCGCCCTTGCGCGAGCGGTGTTCGCCCTTGCCCGGACCGCCGCGGCCCTTGCCGGGACCTTCGATCTTGTCCGCCAGGATGAAGTCGATCTTGCGGTCATCGATACTGACCGCCGCCACCTTGACCCGCAGGGTGTCGCCGAGGCGATACACCCGGCCGGTACGCTCGCCTGTAAGGCGATGGCCGATCGGATCGAAATGAAAATAGTCATAGTCCAGCGCGGTGATGTGTACCAGCCCGGACACATAGATACCGTCGAGTTCGACGAAGATCCCGAAGCTGTTGACCCCGGAGATGACTCCATCGAAGGACTCGCCGACCTTATCGAGCATGTACTCGCACTTCAGCGTATCGGCGGCGTCACGTGTCGCATCGTCGGCGCGGCGCTCGGTCGCGGAACAGTGCTCGCCCATCGCCGTCAGGTGCTGATGGGTGTAGTCGAAGGTCTCCGGTGCCTCACCACTCAGCAGGTGCTTGAGTGCACGATGGACCATCAGATCGGGATAGCGGCGGATCGGCGAGGTGAAATGTGCATACGCCGGGAACGCGAGCCCGAAGTGACCGACATTGTTGTCCGAATACACCGCCTGCATCATCGAACGCAGCAACACGACCTGGATCACGTGAAAATCCGGGCGCGCCTTGACCCGATCGAGCAGGTTCGCATAGTCCTTGGCGGTCGGGCTGTCGCCACCTTCCAGCCGCAACCCAAGTTCGCCCAGAAACTCTGACAGGTCGGTGAGTTTCTGCGCACTGGGTTTCTCGTGGATGCGGTACAGCGCCGGCATCTTGTGGCGCAGCAGGTGGCGCGCCGCGGCGACATTGGCCGCCAGCATGCATTCCTCGATGACCTTGTGCGCATCGTGACGCACCATCGGCTCTATGGCCGCCAGCTTGCCCTGATCGTCAAAGCGGAAACGCGTCTCCACCGTATCGAAATCGATCGCACCACGCTCGGCGCGTGCCGTGTGCAGCAGTTGGTACAGGCCGTAGAGATCATGCAGGTGCGGCAGCACCGCGGCATACTCCGCACACAGCGCCGGGTCGCCATCGAGCAGCATCGCCCCGACCTTGTCGTAGGTCAGGCGTGCATGCGAATTCATCACTGCCTCGAAGAAGCGCGAACGGAAGAGATTGCCTTCGGTGTCGAAATACAGCTCTGCCGTCATGCACAGGCGATCGACATGGGGATTGAGCGAACACAGCCCGTTCGACAGGATCTCGGGCAGCATCGGGATCACGCGATCAGGGAAGTACACCGAATTGCCGCGCTTGTACGCCTCCTCGTCGAGCGCCGTGCCCGGCGTCACATAGGCGGATACGTCGGCGATGGCGACCAGCAGGCGCCAGCCTTTCCTGGTGCGTTCGCAAAACACCGCGTCATCGAAATCACGCGCATCGGCACCGTCGATCGTGACCAGTGGAGTGGCCCGCAGGTCAACCCGACCCGTCTTCGCCGCCTCTGGTACCTCGGGTCTGAGTGCCGCGATCTCCTGCTCCACCTCGACAGGCCATTGCAGCGGTATGTCATTGGCGCGAATCGCCACATCCGTTGCCATCCCGGGCGCGAGGTGGTCACCGAGGATCTCGATCACCTCACCGAGCGCCTGCCGCCATTGCTGCGGATGATCGGTGATGCGCACCACGACCATCTGGCCGTGTTTCGCCCCCATCAGCCGGTCCGGCGGGATCAGGATCTGCTGCGGGATCCGCTTGTTGTCCGGCAGCAGGAATGCCACCCCGGCGTCGATCTGCAGGCGGCCAACGATGTTTTCGAAGGCGCGCTCCAGCACCTCGACCACCGCGGCCTCGCGCCGGCCTCGCCGGTCGATGCCAGCCACGCGGGCAACGATACGGTCGCCGTGCCACAGCACGCGCATCTCGCGCGGACTCAGAAACAGATCGTCGCCACCCTCGTCCGGATGCATGAACCCGAACCCGTCGGCATGCCCGATCACCCGCCCGTGGATCAGGTCCTCGTGGTTGACCACGCAGTAGCCACCGCGGCGGTTGCACACCACCTGACCGTCACGCGACATCGCATTGACGCGGCGCGACAGTGCATCGATCTGTTGCGGGTCGGACAGCTCGAGCGCAGCGGCAAGATCATCGAAGCGCAGCGGCGCGCCGTGCTCCTCCATCAGGCCGAGAATGAACTCGCGGCTGGGGATCGGATTTTCGTATTTCTTGGCCTCACGGGCCTGGTAGGGGTCACGGGCGCGGTCGGCGCTGCGTGGTTTGCGTTTTGACACTGAAATGGGGTTCTCTGATAGAAGGAAACTCGGACCATTGTAGCGTTGACAGGCCCATGGTGTCGCTGTAGAGTCCGCGCTTCCGTTTTGGGGACCACCCCAGCACACGGCCGAAGTGGCGGAATTGGTAGACGCGCATGGTTCAGGTCCATGTCGGGGAAACCCGGTGGAGGTTCAAGTCCTCTCTTCGGCACCATATTGAAAGGCCCGGTTCTGCGAAGAGCCGGGCTTTTTCGTCTGTGCAGCGCGCCTTTCAATATTGCGCTTCGCCGAAAAAACACAGACATAAAAAAACGGGCGACCGCGGGGAGAGCGGAGGCCCGTCAAGCGCTGTCTTCGCGCCAGAGGAGAGCGGTGTGCTATCTGCCGTTCCTGGCTGAAATGAGCACGTTCACGCGTTATGTGGCGGCAGCTTTTCACTGGGATTTAGCAATTGGTCCTTTAGATTCCCAGGTCACGGAAGGCGGCAGTCTGACGATCGGCATCGTATGGTCCACAATTGCTCCCAAGAACCCATTGGATCATTCACACCGGAGCGGCAGGGAACCATGCCAGCCAGGCTCAGCGCACTCAAGGCAGACATCACCACGCTGCGCGTCGACGCGGTGGTGAACGCCGCCAACACGCGACTGCTCGGTGGCGGCGGCGTGGACGGCGCCATCCATCGTGCCGCCGGACCGCAGCTGCTGCAGGCCTGCCTGGCGCTTGGCGGCTGCGCCACCGGGGACGCCAGGCTCACACCGGGATTTGCCCTGCCTGCGGAGTTCGTCATCCATACCGTCGGCCCGGTTTGGCACGGTGGAGACAGGGGCGAGCCGCAGCTGTTGGCTTCGTGCTATCAACGCTGCATCGAGGTGGCGGCCGCGCACGGACTGGACAACATCGCCTTCCCCTGCATCAGCACCGGGGTGTACGGCTTCCCGCCCGACCTGGCGGCACCGATCGCGGTTGAGACGGTGCGCACCGTAGCCGCCCGTTACGACGCTCTCGAGCAGATCGTCTTCTGTTGTTACTCCGACCAGGACCTGTCCATCTATCAGGCCATCCTGGACACACCGCAGCCGCTGCACGCCTCGGCCTGAAACCGGTTGCGTGAACTGACGCGCATGGGCGGTGCGATCGGGATTCGTTATCATGCAATCGACGCTGCACTTCATTTTCAGAGGAGACAAGAGATGTCGAACGAAGGCTACCACGAGCCGATCGAAGAACTATCCGACGAGACCCGCGACATGCATCGCGCCATCGTCTCGCTGATGGAGGAACTCGAGGCAGTCGACTGGTACAACCAGCGCGTCGACGCCTGCAAGAACCCCGAGCTGAAAGCGATCCTGGCGCACAATCGCGACGAGGAAAAAGAGCACGCAGCGATGGTCCTTGAATGGATCCGGCGCCAGGACCCGTCGTTCGACAAGGAACTCAAGGACTACCTGTTCACTGACAAGACCATCGCTCACCACTGAACACTCGCCATGTCGCGGCGTCGCGTACCCGGCCGCTCCGAGGTCGGCTGCCCGTGACTCCCAGGGTGCCGTAGGGCTGACGAGCGATGTATTACTTCGCTTACGGATCGAATATGTCGAGTCAACGCTTGCGGCAACGCGTGCCATCGGCACGCGTTGTCACCGTCGCCAGCCTGCGCGGTCACCGTCTGGCATTTCACAAGTCCGGCCGCGACGGCTCTGCAAAGTGTGACGCCGCGCCGAGCCCACATGCCGGCGATCTGGTTTTCGGCGTCGTTTACGTGATCGACAGGGCACACAAGGCACAGCTGGATACCGCGGAAGGCCTCGGCAAGGGCTATGACGAAAAGACCGTTACCCTTGACTGCGCCGGCAGCACCACCATGACCGCATTCACCTACTGCGCGACTCTCGTCGATCCGGATCTGAAACCCTTCGACTGGTACCACGAACACGTGCTTCGCGGCGCCCGCGAACATGGCCTGCCGGCCGCCTATGTCGCTGCCATCGCCGCAGTTGAATCGATCGAAGACCCCAATTCACAGCGGCAGTGCCGCGAGCGCGCCATCTACACCTGACCGTCACCGACCAATCACTGCGGAACCCCTTCATGAACAAGAAAACCCTCGGCATCCTGGTCGCGCTGCTGGCCGCCCTGGTCGCGTTTCTCGACCAACAGGGGGTTATCCCGTCCGACGACCCAACCGGAGTGGCGGTCGGCACACCGGCGGCGGAAGGTGCCCGCGGCACCCGGGCCATCAGCGACGCCTACCGCGCACAACGCAGCGATGTGCAGGTGATGGGCGAAGGCATCGTCAAGCGCGTGCTCAGCGACGATCTGGACGGCAGCCGGCACCAGCGCTTCCTGCTGCAACTCGACAACAGGCAGACCCTGCTGGTGGCGCACAACATCGACCTGGCGCCACGCATCGACGACCTGCAGAAGGGTGACACCGTGGCATTCTTTGGCGAATACGAATGGAACAACCAGGGCGGTGTTGTGCACTGGACACACCGCGACCCGGGTGCGCGACACGTCGCCGGCTGGCTGAAACACAAGGGCCGCACCTATCAGTGACCAGGCATGGTGCCGTCAACACCAGCTGGGCGCCCCTTCCACCTGCCGTGCCGACAACAGTTCGCGGACATTGGACTCGATGATGCGGTAGCCGACGTTGCCGTACAGCAGCTGTCGACCCTCGTTGAACACATAGGTCGGGCTGCCCTGGACGGCATAGCCTTTCGCCAGTTGCTCATCGTGATACAGCGCCGCATAGGCCTCACCACTGTCTATTCTGGCAATCACCGCATCGCGCCCGATCAGATCGTCCCCCAGAAGGGCCAGCAATACCGGCAGCTGTGAGATGTCCTGCGCCTGTTCAAAAAAAGCGGCACGCGTCCTGTCGATCAACAACGAGTACCGCTGGCACACCTCATCACCGGGCCGATCCGCCGGTGCGTCGGCGACCAGGCACAACTCGACAGCCTTGAGAAAGACATGCGCCGTAACACAGGTCAGCGGACGGCACTCGGTCCATGCCCGCGCGTTCAATCGTGTGTGGGGCCACTGCCCGCAGACTTCCTGCATGTGGCTGCCGAAGCCGGCGAAGCCGCCCTGCTCCTTCCATCCCTCGCCTATCCTTGCCCGGGTGTCGGCAAACAACGGGATGAAACGGTGTCGAATGCGGACATCGCCGCCGAAGTTTCGGGTCAGCTCGTCCAGCCTGATCTGCCCGCCATAGGCCCACACGCACAGGATGTCCGAGAAATAATCGATAGAGATCACGCATCCTCACCAGGTCATTGAAAAAATCGTGGCTCCTTTACCGGCCAGCCGCACGCACGCCGTCGAGCACCGCCGCTGAGGGCGCGACCGGATCGGCCGCCGAGCCCAACTCCGGCAGACGCTTGCTGGAGATCTCGACATAGGCACGGTAACGCTGCCGGATGTCACGCACATAGCCAACCGGTTCGGTACCCCGCACATAACCATGGCGCGCCTTGCTGGCATATTGCTTCTTCGACAACAACAGCATCGCCTTTTCCGCGTTGTCGAACCAGCGGTCGCCATCCATGCCCTGTTGCCGCGCCAGTCGCCGCGCGTCCTCGACATGGCCGTGCCCCGCATTGTAGGCGGCAAGCGTGAACCACATACGCTCGTTGAACGGCAGCACGGGTTCGAAACGGTTGCGCACCCAGTCCAGGTACTTGATGCCGGCGTGGATACCGTCCTCGGGTTCCTGCACCGTTGCAAACCCCATGAACTTCGCGGTGCGCGGCATCACCTGCAGCAATCCACCCGCACCGGCAAAGGATCTCGCCTGCGGATCGAAGCGGCTTTCCTGATACATCTGCGCAGTGATAAGGCGCCAGTCGAAGCCATACTGCTCGGCATACTTGCGGGTAATGTCGTCGAATGGCGACAGCCCGTTGCTGGCGGCACCGCCGGGCCGGCCGTCCGCGAGGTCCCTGACATTGCGCGGGTTTCCGAAGTATTTCTTGTACAGGATGTTGTAGACGAGGCCCTTGTACTCTTTCCTGATGAAGCCATTGAGCTCGGCCAGCAGCTTGCCGTTCTGTGCCCGCACCGCCACGGCGTGGGCGCGATCGTCACTCAGCCTGAACCCGGACTTGACCGGCAGCCCACGTGCCAGCTCGATGTCGAGCAGATGGCCGTCCGCCACCGTGGCGTCGAGCTCGCCGCTGGCCACCCGCCCGATCAACTCCTCGGTCTCCATTTCCTCCGGCGCGGCCTGCAGGGAAAACCGGGCCCCCTTCGCGCGCAGTTCGACCAGATCCCTCCAGTAGGGGCTGGAGCGCCGCACGCTCACGGTAAGACCCTGAAGGTCGCGCGCACAGGACACCGCATCGTCTGCATGCACCACCAGATGACGCGGCGCATGATGGTAGGGTCGCGAGAACGTCAGGCCACGCGCCGCCGCGTCTTCGGACGGCTCGAGGAAACCGGCCGCCACGTCGGCGCGTCCTTCAACGAGCCAATCGAGCAGTTGTTCATGGGTGTCCGGCACGATCACCTCGAGCCGCAGTTTGTTGGCGTCGGCGAAGGCCTTCGCCAGCTCGTACTCGAAGCCATGCAGCTCGCCCTTGTAGAGGAAATACGAAGCCGCGTTGTTGCGCAGCAGTATCCGCAGGACCTTGCGCTTTTTTATCCCGTCCCAGCCATCCTTGTGACGTGCACGTTCGTTTTCGGCAAGAAACTCCAGATGCAGGAACTTGTTGAGCGCGGCACGCAGCTTGTGGGCATCGGGCCTTATCCCCCAGGCGATATCGTGGGTACCGGGCAGATCAAAGGCAACCTGGATGTCGTCACGGTAGCTGAGGTACATGTTCGCGACATTGCTGTCGCGCACGGTCGCATCGATCTCCCCGTTGGCGACGGCATCGAGCTCCTCTTCGTCCGACATCCCGCCCGGCCGCTCCACCAGCGTGATACCGGGAAACTGCTCGCGTATCGATGTCAGGTGCTCCCAGAACGACGAGCTGCGGTCGATCATGACGCGCTGACCCTCCAGGTCGGCCGCACCCTTCAGGTCATTGCGGGACCTGGCGACAAGCACCTGCTGCCGTACCGTGGTCAGAGGGACCGAGAACGCGATCTTTCTGCGCCGGCTCTCGGTGACGCCGAGATTCGCCGCGATCAGGTCACCCCGGCCTTCGAGCAATCCCGGAATCATGTCCGCGAAGCGCTCGACCGGGACCAGCACGGGCTCCAGGCCCTGGCTGCGCGCGAAACTCTCCGCCGCCTCGTGCTGTGCCTCCACCGGCCAGCCCTCCCTCGGCAGGTAGAAGGCACCACCGATGTTGGCCGGGATGAGGATACGCAAGCGGCCACGTTGCTTCAGTTGCGCAAGGTCGCCGACGAAGCGATCGGCCGGAGCCGTATCACCGGGCGGGTCATCGACCGCCGTTGCCTCACCGGGCCGCTGTGACATGGAGACGACCGGCGGCCGATCGGGCGACGCGGGCGCAGGGGTGTCGACCTGCGGTGCCGGATCCGGGGCCACCGCACCAGACGTGGGCTGTGTCGGTTGCCCTCCATCACATGCGACCAACAGCACAGCAGTGATCAACAGCAAGCCGACGGTGATGGAGGTATGACCGAGTCGCAATTCGTTGTCGATCTGTCAGGAACACGTATTCGATCGAGTATAGCGGCTGCGCAGAGCGCACCAACGAAGCGCGAGGCAGGCAGGTTTCTATGATTAAATTACGAACTTCTGATCTGTGGTGGTGCCGCCCCGATTCCATAGCCGTCGCCAGGTTGCCGAATCCTTTTCGGTCTCGGGTGCCGCACCACGCAGAACGGCATCAACACACCCAGGCGTCCGATAGCGCGATGAACCAATGGCCACATACGACAGGGATACGCCTCGGCATCGCAATGCCGCTGCTGGTCCTGTTCGCCCTCGGTGTCGCCTGGCCGCTGGGCGCGCTGCTGCTCAACCAGCTGCCTTCAGACCCGTCCGGGATCGGCCAGCTGCGCCGCTTGGCCGGAGACGCCGCGCTGCAACCGTCTGTGCTGCAGACATTGGGCGTGGCACTGCTGGCGTGTGCGGTGGCGAGCCTGATCGCGATACCGGCAGCCTTCGTCGCAGTACGTGCGCGACCGTCGGCACAGCGTCTGATCAAGCTGTGTGCAATCCTGCCTCTGGCCATGCCGCCGTTCGTCAGCGCCGGACTGCTGCTATACGGTGTCGATCTGTTCAATCAAAGTGCGTGGGCACAGACCACCGGCAGGCTGCAGGTACACGGCAGCGCCATTGCGCTGGCCATGGTGCTGGCGCTGCACTACTTCCCGCTGATCCTGTTCAGCCTGTTCTGTGGCCTGCAAGGTATCGACCGATCGCTGGAAGACAGCGCACGCAACCTCGGCGCTGGCCGCTGGCAGGTGCACTGGCGCATCCTATGGCCTCTGGCCGGCCCGGCCTATGCGTTCGCTGCCGGCCTGATGTTGTTGCGGATCCTGGAGGACATCGGTACCCCGCTGATGCTCGGCGTCGACGGGATGCTGGCACCGCGGCTGTTGCAGTGGCTGGCGAGCGACGGCCCGTCCGGCGCACTGTTCGGACTCGGCGGCACCCTCCTGTTGGTCTTGTCGCTGGCCATTGCAACCCTCGCCTGGAGTTCCCTTCTTGCACCCCAGACGCCGCCGGCAACGGCCGTCATGCGAAATCCAGACCACCGGCACGCCGGCGCTGCCGGCTGGCTGCTGATGGCGCTGGTCGGGGTGATCGCCGCCACCCCCTTCCTATGGCTGGTGATCACGGCGACAGGCACTGAATGGCGCGGTAGCCTGCTGCCCACGGCCTTCAGCCTCGGTGCACTGCAGACGGTGACAATCGACTGGCTACCGACGCTGACAACGACACTGCACTACGCCATCGGAGTCGCATTGTTCGTGCTGCCGGTCGCGGCGGGCACGGCAGCGGTGTCGGCCAGGCCCGACCTGCTGGGCAGAACCACCCGCTTTGCCGTGGCAGCGCTGTACGCAGTGCCCGGGGTGGTGCTCGCTGGCGCCTGTCTGTACACCGCGGAGATGCCCGGACAACCCCTGCCGCCGCCCGCCAGTATCGGGTGGCTGCTGTTGGTGCTGGTGGTCGGCGTCAAACAGGTGCCGTTCGCACAGCGCCTGCTGCTGTACCGTCTGCACGGCGAGGCAGCACTGCCGGCCGATGCGGCACTCAGCCTCGGTGTCAGGCGTGCCGGTATTCGCCGGCGCGTCGGCCCGGCGGCTTTGGCGGCAACCGTGGGCGCGCTGGTTCTGCTCGCGGGCAGCGCGGCCGTTGCCGAGCTTTCGGTGGCGCTGGCGCTGCTCGGCAACGGAGATGCGCCTGTCGCACTGGGTATCTTTCACGCGCTGCGGACGCCTTCCGAAGTGCCGCAGGGTCTGGCTGCGGCGATGGTACTGACCGTCCTTCTGGCGCTCTGCCTGCTGCTGGTCCTGGCGCTGTCAGCGCCGCGTCGCGCAGACGCGCCGCGCACGACTGAACGATGAGGACAACGAAATGAGCAAGCCAGAGCCGTGCAGCCTCGACCTCCATGACGTCGACGTCACGCTGGACGAGCGCGAGGTGCTGCGCAAGATCAGCCTCAATGTGCTGCCCGGCGAACTGCTGGCGGTACTCGGTGGTGCACGGTCGGGCAAAAGCACACTGCTGCGCACGATTGCCGGACTGGACTCAACCGCCGCCGGTGAGATCTGGATCGGCAGCACGGAGATCAGCGGGACACCGGCCGAACGACGCCCGGTGGCGATTCTGCTGCAATCCTACCCGCTGTGGCCGCAGATGACGGTTGCGGCAAATATCGCCTTTGCACTGCGGCGGCAGCACCTGACCAGGGCACAGGTCCGTGAACGCGTGCAGCACGAACTCGAGCTGGTCGGCCTGCGGGACTTCTCACGACACCGCCCGTGGCAGCTGTCGGCGAGCCAGCAGCAGCGCGCGGCACTGGCGCGCACATTGGCAGGTGGCGCGCGGATCGACCTGCTGGACGAACCGTTCAGCATGCAGGATGCACGGCTCCGCGAAAGGCTGCTGCGGCTGCTGAAACACCGGCAGCAGCAGCATGGAACGACCACGCTGTTTACCACCCAGGATCACCGCGAGGCCCTGCGGTTCGCTGATCGGGTTGCGCTCGTCGATCACGGTGAACTGCAGCAGATCGGGACCCCGGCGGACCTATACGACCAGCCACACAACCGCTGCGTCGCCGAATACCTGGGCGACAGCAACCTGCTGGACGGTGAGATCGAATACGTCGGCGAGCAGCCGCTGTTTCGCACTGCCAGCGGCATCGTCTTTCCCTTGTTCGACCATGCGGTAAGACGCACCCGCACCGGCACCGCCATGTTTCGCCCACACGATCTGCACGTCGTCGGTGACGAAGATGAACTGTTTGCCGACCTGATCCGATTCAGCGGACGGATCGAACAGATCGAGTTCCTCGGCGCCACCCTGCGTTACGGCATCGATCTCGGCGAAACAACCGTCTGGATGGACCAGCCGCGGCACACGACCATGTCCCTGCAAATCGGCGATCCGATCACGGTCGGGCTGGAACCGGCAAGGATCCGCATCCTCGAAGGCTGATCCGACGGTTGCCGTGATCATTCCGGACACCGCGACCCGGCACCGGGTGTGCATCTGTTAGCCTAGGAGCCCGTCGGACTCCTGACTGACCCGAGAGGCCTTCTGCATCGTGACCTGGACACTCGCCGACCTGGACGTCGGCACCACGCTGTTGACCGTCAACAACCGTCTGGCAACCGAGTTGCGGGCACGTTACGACGCCCTGCAGGTGGCCGCCGGGCGGAAGGCATGGCCGAGTGCCGATATCCTGCCATGGCACGCCTGGCTGACACGCCAGTATCAGCAGTTGCTGGACGCGGGCCACACCGATCTCGACCTTCTCGCTCCGGCGCAGGAGCGCGTGCTCTGGCAGGACATCATCGAGCGACACGGCGAGCCGGGTGCGCTGCTGCGCCCTGCGGCCGCAGCCGAGAGCGCGCAGACCGCGCACCGTCTGTGCAGCGACTGGCAGCTGGATCGACACCCGCTCGCGACCCTTGGCGGCGGCGAGACGCGGACCTTCCTGCAATGGCGACGTGCATTCGAGACCGAACTGGGGCAACGCCGGCTGCTCGGCACGGCCGAACTGATACCGTTGATCACAACGGCCTATGCGGACGATGTACTGGCACCACCACGCTGCGTGGTGCTCAGCGGCTTCGATGCCTTGTCACCGGTACAGAACGGTCTGTTCGAACTGATGCAGCACAGGGGATGCACAGTGTTCCAGCACACCAGCGGCGGCGCAGCGGCACAGCATCAACGCGTCGAGGCAGTCGACGCCGACGACGAGATCCGACTGGCCGCCACTTGGGCGCGCGGGCAGCTGGCTACCCGGGCTCAGTCACGCATCGCGATCGTCTCCACCCAGTTGACACAGCAGCGCCGTGATCTCGAACGCGTGTTCACCGAAATCCTGGCGCCTTCCGCCTACCTGGCACCGGGCAGCGGACAGACCTGTTTCAACCTCTCGCTCGGCGAGCCGCTGTCGGACCGCCCGCTGGTCGCACATGCGCTGCTGGCCTTGGACCTGCTGTGTGGCGAGCAGCCGCTGAACCTGGTCGGGCAACTGCTGCGCAGCCCTTTCGTCGGGGGTCATCGCGTCGAGTGGGAGGGCCGCGCGCTGCTCGACGCGATGCTGCGCAGGGAAGGTATGCCGCGAATCAACCTCCATCGACTGCGCCGCCGCCTCAGCCATCTCGATCGTGACGACGCGCGCCATTGTTCGGACCTGGCCGCACGCCTCGATGCCCTGTCACAGCGCCTGGACGAGCTGCCTGGCAGCGATTCACCAAGCCGCTGGGCGCAGCACCTGCGGCGACTGCTCGGGCTGCTGGGCTGGCCCGGAGAGCAGCCCCTCGACAGTGACGAGTTCCAACAGCTCGAACGCTTTCATCGGCTGTTCAGTGAACTCGCCGCACTCGGCAAGGTGCGAGCGCGCATGCGCCTTGGCGAGGCCGTCAGCCAATTGCGCGCGCTGGCGCGGGATACGGTATTCCAGGCGCAATCCCTCACCACCCAGGTACAGATCCTCGGCCCGCTGGAAGCCGCCGGGATGGCGTTCGACGCCGTCTGGCTGCTCGGCATGCACGACCAGAACTGGCCTCCCACGCCGCGCCCGGACCCGCTGCTG
Organism: Chromatiaceae bacterium; assembly: GCA_024235315.1. Classification (GTDB taxonomy): domain Bacteria; phylum Pseudomonadota; class Gammaproteobacteria; order Chromatiales; family Chromatiaceae; genus Thiosocius. The sequence goes on from JACKMP010000002.1 coordinate 271,799, forward strand.
CCCACGCAGCTGCAGCGCGAACTCGGCATGCCGCACGCCTCAGCGGCGCGTGAGCTCGAATTTGCCGGGACTCTGATCGAGCGTCTGCTGCACGACACGCAGACGATCATCGCCAGTCATGCCCGCAGCGATGGGGACCGTGCACAGCGCGTCAGTCCGCTGGTACACGACTGGCCGGCAGTGCCACGTTCTGCCCTCTCCCCGCAGGATCCGGCGGCACTGCACACCGCCTGCGCCGCTGTCGGCCGTCGCGAGACGATGCCGCCCGCCCGGGCCAGTCGGGCGCCGGCCGAGGTGCGCGGTGGTGCCGCGCTGCTGGGTGCGCAGGCCAACTGCCCTTTCCGGGCGGTGGCGCAGTATCGCCTGGGCGCCACCCCACTCGAGGAGCCGAGCCACGCCGCCGATGGGGCCGTGCTTGGCCGATTGATCCACGAGCTCCTGCAGCGGGTGTGGCAGGCATTGCAGACCTCGCGCACCCTCGCCGGGATGGATGACGACCATCTGGCGGCACTGGTCGCGCCGCTCGCTGTGGCAACGCTCGAGGATATCGGGCGGCGCCGGCCCGATCTGTTCACAGAGCGTTTTCGGGCAATCGAGGCCGCGCGCCTGACCCGCCTGGTGATCAACTGGCTGGGTGTCGAACGCTCACGCGCCCGGGCGTTCGAGGTGGTGGCACTGGAGCAGGATCAGGTCATCGAACTGCAGGGGCTGCAATTGTCCGTGCGTATCGACCGCGTGGATCGGCTCGACGACGGCAGTCTCGCGATCATCGATTACAAGACCGGCCGCAAGGTCAGCCATGCCGGCTGGTTCGATGAACGCCTTACCGAGCCGCAACTGCCTTTGTACTGCCTGCAGGGCGGTAACGACGTGAGCGCCGTGGTGCTGGCGCGCGTCAGGCGCGACGACAAGGGCTGCGGCTTCGTCGGACTCAGCCGAGAACCCGACGTTGCCCCCGGCCTGACCCTGCCCGCACAAGTCGAAGAAGGCACCGACTGGGCCGCGCTGCTGGCCCGATGGCAGCGCACGCTGAGCGGCCTGGCAAGCGAAATCACAGAAGGTCGCGCAGACCCGACGCCGTCACCACAGGCCTGTGAGTATTGTCCCCTGGGCGCCCTGTGCCGGGTGCGCGAGATGCTGCTGGAGGACGATGGTGACTGAGCCAGTAATTGCCGATGCCGCCGAACGGGAACGTGCGCTCGACGTCAGCCGCTCTTTCATCGTGCAGGCACCGGCCGGTTCGGGAAAGACCGAACTGCTGACCCAGCGTTTTCTATGCCTGCTGGCGGGGGTACGGCACCCGGAAGAGATCTACGCGATCACCTTCACGCGCAAGGCCGCGGCGGAGATGCGCAACCGCATCCTGGCCGCGCTGGACGCCGCCACCGATCCGCAGCCGACGCAAACCCATCGCCGCCGTACCTGGCAGCTGGCACGCGCCGCGCTGGCGCAGGACGCACGCCAGGGCTGGCAGATCGCCAGCAATCCGAACCGGCTGCGGATCCAGACATTCGACAGCCTGAGCCACGCGCTGGCGCGGCAGATGCCGTTGCTGTCCGCCCTCGGTGCCGCGCCCGGCACCAGCGAACAGCCCGAGAGGTTCTATCGCGAGGCGGCGCGCGCCACGCTGCGCATGCTCGAAGACGACACGCTGGGGCCACACGTCGAACGGCTGCTGGTGCACCTCGACAACCGCCAGGGGCAACTCGAGGACCTGCTCTGCAGCATGCTGGCACGGCGTGAACAGTGGCTGGGTCACACCCTCGCGGCCCCACAGGGCAGTGACATCGAGGCAGCGCTCGATGATGCCGTCACCTCGCACCTGCAGCAGCTGCACGATGCCTGCGAACCCGGGCTGCTGAGCGCTCTCAGCGACATCGCACAGCAGGCTGCGGCCCGACTGGACCCGTCCCGGACCCGTGAACCGGCACCCGACTCACTCGGGGCCTGGCGCGAATACACGGCGGCACCCGGCACGCAGTGGTCTGATCTTGCAAAGTGGCTCGGCCTGGCAGAGCTGGTGCTGACACGGGGCAACACGCCCCGCAGGCAATGGAATGCCGATATCGGCTTCGCGGCACCCAGCGAGTCGGGTATCGCAGCCGCCACCAAGGCGCAACGCCAAAAGGACAAGGAGGCGATCAAGGACCTGTGTACGCGGTTGTGCGCCGACGACGAGACAGTCGCCTTGTGGTGCGGGCTTCGCCAGCTGCCACAACAGGGCCTGGACATGCAGCAACAGGCCGTGCTGGCGAGCCTGTTTGCAGTACTGCTGCACGCAGCGAGCGAGTTGCAGCTGGTGTTCCGGGACAACGGCGAGGTGGATTTTGCCGAAATCCAGATGCGCGCGCGCCGCGCCCTGGGCAGCCCGGACGAGCCGACAGACCTGGCGCTGAGCCTGGACTACCGGCTGCAACACCTGTTGGTCGACGAGTTTCAGGACACCTCGAGCAGCCAATACGCGCTGCTCACCACGCTGACGGCCGGCTGGCAGCATGGCGATGGACGCACGCTGTTCGCCGTCGGCGATCCGATGCAGTCGATCTACCGCTTTCGCGAGGCCGAGGTCGGTCTCTACCTGAGCGCGCGCGAGCACGGCATCGGTGGACTCCGCCTGGAGCCGCTGCGGCTGGAGGTGAATTTCCGCTCGACCGGTGCGATCGTCGACTGGGTCAACGCGGCTTTTCCGTTGATCCTTCCACACCGTGCGGATGCGGGGCGTGGTGCTGTGCCGTACTCGGCAGCCATCGCGCTCGACCAACAGGAAGACCCGCAGGCGGTGCAGCTGCACCCATTCGCCGCCAATGACGCCCAGGCGGAGGCGGCGTGCGTGCTCGAACTGGTAAAGGTTGCCTTGGGCGAGAGCGAAGATGGGCAGGTGGCGGTACTGGCGCGTGCCCGCAGCCATCTGCACGCGATCGCACTGGCGCTCAAGGAGGCCGGTCTGGCGTTCCAGGCGGTCGATGTCGACCCGTTGGCACTGCAGCCGGTGGTGCGCGACCTGCACCACCTGACCCGGGCGCTGCTGCATCCGGCCGACCGTCTCTCGTGGATGGTGGTGCTGCGCGCACCCTGGCTCGGACTGGGCCTGCCCGATCTGCTGACGATCGCCGAGGCGTCGCCGCGCTGCATCCCGGGCCGCCTGCGTGATCCCGCCGTGCTGGCGGCCCTGAGTACCGACGGTCGTGACCGGGTGCAGCGTCTGCTGCAGATCCTCGATCACCAGTTGCCGGCGCGCGGCCGACGTCCGCTGCGTCAATGGATCGAGGGGGTCTGGCTGCGTCTTGGCGGCCCGGCGGTGGCCTCGCACGAGGCGCTGTCCGATGCCCAGGCCTACCTCGCGTTGCTCGATCTCAACGAGCAGGCCGGCGGACTGCTCGATTTCGCGGGCCTGGATACGGCACTGGCACGTCTGTATGCGACGCCGGACAGCAACGCCGATGGACGCATCCAGCTGATGACCATGCACAAGGCCAAGGGACTCGAATTCGACACCGTGATCCTGCCCGGCCTCGGCCGCCGCCCGCGCGGCAGCAGCAGCGAACTGCTTTACTGGCTCGAACGCACAGGCGCCGACGGCCGTACACGCCTGTTGATGGCGCCAATCCGCGCCTCCGAGCAGGCGACGGACCCGATCTCCGGCTACCTGCGAGAACTCGACCGGGAAAAAAGCCGGCTCGAGGCGTCGCGTCTGCTGTATGTGGCCGCCACACGCGCCAGGCGACGCCTGCACCTGCTCGGGCACATCACATTCAACAGCAAGGGAGAGCCGGGCAAGCCGGCAGCCGATTCGCTGCTGGAGAAACTCTGGCCCGTGGTCGGGGACATGTTCGCGCCGCTGCAGGCGCCGACCGCGGCGACAACGGGCGGCCCGGCCCTGAATCCGGCTGCGTTGTGGCGCCTGCCGGCAGACTGGCGTCCGGCAAGCGGCGCAGACACCACCATCGCGATCGCCCCGACCGACACCGGGACGCCCGTCGTCGACATCGATTACGACTGGGCCGGGGACACAGCCCGACACGTCGGCACCCTCGTCCATCGGCACCTCGAGCGCATCGCCACGCAGGGCGTCGGACTATGGACACCGGAGCGGATTGCCGGACTGCAAGACGGGGTGCGGCTGGGTCTGCGCAACCTGGGCGTCGACGCCGGTGAGCTGGAGCAGGCGGTGGGCAGGACTCTGCGCGCTCTGCAGCAGACACTGGCCGACGATACCGGGCGCTGGATCCTCGCAGCACACACCGATGCACGCTGCGAATGGCCGCTCACCGTGTTCGAACAGACGGCCCGTCACTACGTGATCGACCGCAGCTTCGTCGACGAACAGGGGGTGCGCTGGATCATCGACTACAAGACCGGCGAGCACCTGGACGCTGACCGCGATGCCTTCCTCGACGGCGAACAGTTGCGTTATCGCGCGCAGCTGGAAAACTACGGACGCATCGTGCGCACACTCGAAGACAGACCGATCCGCCTCGCGCTTTACTTCCCGCTGTTTCCCGACTGGCGGGCCTGGGACTATCCCGGTTGATCTGGTGCAGGCGGAGCGGGAGGCCGGCAGGACGACATGACACTCAACGACGACTATCTACGCATCGGTACGCAGGTCGCCCGGCAGCTTGGCGGTCCGGCGGTCTGCGGTCTGTACCTGCCTTCACCGGTGGCCGACGAGACCTACCGCGACGAGTTTGGTTTTGCGTTTCTCGACGACGGCAGTGTCGGCCCCTTCTACGTCAGCCTGGGTGAGCTGTTGCGACGACTGTGGCGGCGCCACCCCTGTCCGGCGGACTTTCGCGGCGACGCAGCAGCACTGCTGCAGGGCTTTGCCGACAGCGACCCGGTACAGCGCGCGCTCGCCGTCGGCACCTACAACGCGCTGAGCGCCAGCCTGTACCGGCGCGCCGGCTTCGAGCCGCCGGCACGTGATCGCACGGCCGGGCTCGGCGATACAGCCCCAGGCGACCTGATCGGGATGGTCGGCTATTTCTCGCCGCTGCTGGAGCGCCTCACTGCACGGGACTGCAGGGTCCTGGTCCTGGAAAAATCACCACAGCGCATCACCCCGCACCCAGCAATCAGTGCCACCACCGACCCATGTGATCTGGGCGCCTGCCAGCAGGTGCTGTGCACCGCATCGACCCTCGTCAACGACACGCTGGACGGGCTGCTCGACACGCTGGCGGGAAAGATGCCGGTGACCCTGATCGGCCCCAGCGGCAGCGGCCTGCCCGACGCGCTGTTTGCCCGCGGCGTGACCGCGGTCGGTGGCATCGATTTTGCCAGCCGTGATCACCTGTTGGAGCAACTGGAGCAGGCAGCGCCCTGGGGCAGCGCAGGGCGCAAGTACCAGCTCGACCCGAGCACTTATCCCGGATTGAAGGTGCTGCTCGACCGGCTATCCGACAGCAGCGCGAACACCGACCAGGCGTAACGCAATCAGCACGGCGTCCGCCTGCTCACGCCCCAGGGTCACGCGCTGCGCGCCATTGATCAGATGGTGGCAATCCAGGTGCAGTTGCTCGAATACACCGCGGTGGCGCAACCCGGCCAGCGTGGCCCGGATGGTCCGCGGCACCAAATCGTGCGCGGCGCCGACGAAATATAGCTGCGAGGTGCCGCTGTCGTAGAACACGCGGCGCGCATCGAGGTTGAAGAAGATCTCGTTGGCATTGCCGACCGTCGCGATGGCGCGATCCTGCCGCGTGCAGTCGGCTATTGTGGATGCACTGACCGGACCTGTTCCGCCGGGCATGAGGATCCCCCCTTCGTCAATGGCTGGCAGGCAAGCCGGGGGCCACCTGTCGCGCACCTGCTGGTTCCCATGCCCGAAGCATACCCCGGAAGACTCTGTTGCGGGGGCTGTTCGGGGCGGGGCGATCAGGCGGCGCCGCAGTGCCTGTCCTTCAACACAGAAGGCACCGCCCAACCACGGTGTTGCATTGCCGTCGCCAAGCGACGTGCCAGCAGCGCAACCATCGGGCAGAGATGTGTACCGATGCGCCGCGCCATCGCCCGCATCATCGAGTTTTTCCCCATGTAGAGATCGAACGCGATGCTCAGTCCCAGTCCTCCCAGGATGCCGAGCAACACCGCATCGTTCAGGCCGCCAAGCAATCCGCCGTAGGCCAGGGGGACAAAGCGCACCAGCGCCCGCGATGTGGCCTCGGCTGAATCCTCGGACAGTTCGTGCGTGTATTCGACGTACTGGTCGTGGCGTGTCTTTTCGCTCCCAGCGCTGAAGTCGATGACCTCCAGCGCCTCAACCTCGGGAATCCCGAAATCGTCTTTCGTCCTGTCTGACATGGTCGTGTACCTCTTTCACCGGTTACCGCCGGACCGCACCAACGGGCGTCGATAGCCACTCGTTGAAAGATCCGTCGCCAGATTGTTGCAATGCAATATAGGGCTCACAATGAGAAAAATCAAGTATTTGGTGTAATACTTATATTTAAAGCACTTTCGCGACGACGAAAACATCGCCAGTACCTGGCAAGTCGGCGCACACGCCGCAAACCCGCGGGGTTCAGTCGGTCTGCAGTGCTAACATCACCCGATGCCGCACGTGATCATCGATCCAGAATCCACTTCCCTGCAGGAGCGCTTTGCGCTGATCAGGACGCCGCGCAAGTCGCGCAAGCGTTACCCTGAAGGCTGCGTCGAGATCGTGGATTCGCTGGACGCCGCGCGAGCAGCCGCCGACGACACCAGGCATCTGCATCCGGCCGTGGTCTACGGCCCGTCGGTCTCCTCGGAGAGCCAGCGCATCTATTACCTGGTGCGCTGGCTGTAGCGAGGTTCCCGACAAATCCAACACCTCTTGAAAAAGCGGCGATCCCCCCCAGATCAATGGCACGGGCGCCGCACGGGCCCGTCGATCAGGCGGTTCGAATGAACGCCGCTCAACACTTGTTGCTTATTCAAGAGGACAACACCATGACTGCATTTGATTTCACCCCCCTGTTCCGCACCGCCATCGGCTTCGACCGTCTGGCGCATGCGCTCGAATCGGCCAATCGTGCCGATGCCGGCGGTTATCCGCCCTACAACATCGAGCTGACTGGCGAAGACAGGTACCGAATCACCATGGCGGTAGCCGGCTTCAGCGCCGACGAGATCGAGATCGAGGTCAAGGAGAACCTGCTCAGCGTCAGCGGCCGCAAAGGCGCCGACGTCGCCGACCGCCGGTTTCTCCACCAGGGGATTGCGAAGCGCAATTTCGATCGCGCCTACCAGCTGGCCGACTATGTCCGGGTCAGTGGCGCCGACCTGAAGGATGGTCTGTTGCACATCGACCTGGTTCGCGAGGTCCCGGAATCGATGAAACCGCGGCGGATCGAGATTCGCGGCAGCGAGGAGCGGCTTATCGAGAGTGGTGCCGAGCGGCAGGAGGCCGCTGCCTGATATCAAACTGATCCAACAGCCCCGGTAGGAACCCTGCCGGGGCGTTGCACCGGGATACCTGCATGAACCCGATCGATGTCCGAGCGTTGCTGCTCGCCTGCCTGCTGCTGGTGGTGGTTCCCGCCGGTGCGGCGCTGCCGATCCAGGTGGATGACCAGCCGCTGCCCAGCCTCGCGCCGATGCTGGAGAAGATCACGCCAGCGGTGGTTAACATCTCGACCGTCAGTCTGGTACGTACCGAGGACCACCCGCTGTTGCGCGATCCGGTATTTCGCTGGTTCTTTGAACTCCCGCGCGACACGCAGCGCAGACGCAGCCAGAGCCTGGGGTCGGGTGTGATTGTGGACGCCGCGCGCGGCCATGTGCTGACCAACCATCACGTGATCGAGAAGGCGGACGAGATCCGCGTCACCACAAACGACGGTCGCGAACTGAAGGCCGAGTTGCTGGGTGCCGACCCGGAGATCGACATCGCGCTTCTGCAGATTCCGGCCGAGAATCTCAAGGCGATACCAATGGCCGACTCCAGCCGCCTGCGGGTCGGCGACTTCGTGGTGGCGATCGGCAACCCTTTTGGGCTCAATCAGACCGTGACCTCCGGGATCGTCAGTGCACTTGGTCGCAGCGGCCTCGGCATCGAGGGCTACGAGAACTTCATCCAGACCGATGCCTCGATCAACCCGGGCAACTCGGGTGGTCCGCTGGTCAACCTGCGGGGTGAACTGGTCGGCATCAACACCGCCATCCTTGCACCGAACGGTGGCAATGTCGGGATCGGCTTCGCGATCCCCGTCAATATGGCCGAAGCGATCAAACGACAGATCGTCGAACACGGCGGTGTGCTGCGCGGCGTGTTCGGCGCAACGGTGCAGAACCTTACCCCCGACCTGACGGGCGCACTGAATCTCGCCGCCGGCAGCCGCGGCGCCGTGGTCAGCGGCATCGAATCCGGATCGGCCGCGGCTCGCGCAGGGCTGCGTGCCGGCGACCTGATCGTACGGCTGAACCAACAACCGATAGGCAACGCCACCGATCTGAATACGGCACTTGCACTGCTGCGTGTTGGCGAACAAATCACGCTCGACGTCCTGCGCGACGGTCAGACACGCACCCTGCGGGCGCAGATCGCCGACCCTTACGCCGGTTTCGTCGATGGCAAGACAATCAGCCGCCAGTTTCGCGGCGCCCGGCTCGGCGAGGTTATGGACGAATCGAGCCTCGGCGCCAACCCGGGGATTGCGGTGGGCCCGGTGATCGAAGACAGCAATGCCTGGCGCAGTGGACTGCGCGAAGGTGACGTGCTGTTCCAGGTCAATCGCATACGCGTCAGGACACTGCAGGCTCTGCAGGATGCCGCCCGCGACGGCGTCAGTCAGATCAAGCTGAGGCGAGGCAGCCGTCTGGTGACATTGGTTTCGCGTTGAGCATCGCCGACCGGGGCGACTGCGCGATTCAATGGCTACACTATCCAGTCTCTCCAGCGGCCGCGCAGTGCCCCGTTGTGACGCCCGACCATTCCGCCCTGCCAGGAGGAACCCACGATGAAGGCCGTAGGCTATCGTCAATCGCTTCCGATCACCGACGGGCAGTCCCTGCTCGACCTGCAGCTGCCCGAGCCGAAACCGGGGGCGCGGGACCTGCTGGTACAGGTCAAGGCGATCTCGGTAAACCCGGTAGACGCCAAGGTGCGGATGCGCAGTGCGCCGGCCGAAGGCGAGACCAAGGTCCTGGGCTGGGATGCCAGCGGCGTGGTGATCGAGACCGGCACCGAGGTGACCTTGTTCCGGCCCGGTGACGAGGTCTGGTACGCAGGGTCGATCATGCGCCCGGGCAGCAATGCAGAGCTGCAGCTGGTGGATGAACGCATCGTCGGCCGCAAGCCCGGCTCGCTCGACTTCGCTCAGGCAGCCGCGCTGCCGCTGACCAGCATCACCGCCTGGGAACTGCTTTTCGAACGCCTGCAGGTGCCGTCGGGCAAGGCAAACAGCGATAACTCACTGTTGATCGTGGGTGCCGCGGGTGGCGTGGGTTCGATTCTGACGCAGCTGGCAAGCCGGCTCACCGGCCTGCGTGTCGTGGGAACGGCATCACGCCCGGAGACCACTGAATGGGTCCGCGAGCTCGGTGCGCACGCGGTGATCGATCATAGCCGCCCATTGTCCGAGGAACTGCGCCGCATCGGCACCGACAGTGTGTCGCATGTCGCCAGCCTGACCAGGACGGACCTGCACTTCACCGAGATCATCAAGGCGCTGGCACCACAGGGCCGTTTCGCGCTGATCGACGATCCGGGGCCGATCGATGTCGCCCAGCTCAAACAAAAGAGCCTGTCGCTGCACTGGGAGCTTATGTTTACCCGCTCGATGTTCGAGACGGCTGACATGATCGCCCAACATCGCCTGTTGTGTGAGATGGCGGCACTGGTGGACGCCGGCATCATCCGCACCACGGTTGCCGAGCATTTCGGCGCAATCAATGCGGACAACCTCAGGCGGGCACATCAGCTGATCGAAAGCGGCAGGTCCCGGGGTAAGATCGTGCTAGAGGGCTTTTGACCGGCTGCAGGATAGACCATGCAATTTCTGAACGGCATCACGCTGCTGCTGATCTTCCAGCTGATCGGCGAGTTCGGTGCGCGGCTGCTGGATATCCCGGTACCCGGACCGGTCATCGGGATGCTGTTGCTGTTTCTCGCGTTGGCGGTGCGCCGCTCGGTGCCACCGTCGCTGGACACCGCGTCCAGCACATTGCTGAGCCACCTGTCGTTATTGTTCGTGCCGGCAGGCGTCGGCATGATGATCCATTTCGAGCGCATCACCGGTGAATGGCTGCCGATTGCGGTCGCGCTGCTCGGCAGCACGGTGATCACGATGCTCGCGAGCGCGCTGATCATGGCCGGCACCAGCCGCCTGTTTGCACCTGGGGAGCGGCAGGATGACTGACGCGGGCATCGCCACGATCTGGGTCTATCTGTCGACCACTCCCCTGCTCGGGTTGACGATCACGCTGGTCGCGTACGGCATCGCCTATCGCACCTACCTGTGGGCCGGATCCAACCCACTGCTGCACCCGGTGGTGCTGGCGGTCACGATGCTGATCCTGTTCCTGGTCGCCACCGATACCCCGTACGAGGCCTACTTCACCGGCGGGCAGTTCGTGCACTTCCTGCTCGGCCCGGCGACGGTTGCCCTGGCGATACCGCTTTATCAGCAGCTGCCGAAGATCAGGCGGTTATGGCTGCCGGTCCTGATCACCCTGGTGTCCGGTGTCACGATAGGCGCATTGAGTTCGGTCGCCCTCGCCAGGCTGTTCGGTGCCAGCCTGCAGACGCAACTGTCGCTGGCGCCCAAGTCGGTAACGGCGCCCGTGGCCATGGGTATATCGGAACAGATCGGCGGCCTGCCGTCACTCACGGCGGTCATGGTGGTGGCGACCGGGATCCTGGGCGCGATACTGGGGACGAAGCTGTTCGCCCTGCTACGCATCCGGGACGACAGTGTAAAGGGCATCGCGATGGGTATCACCGCGCACGGGATAGGCACGGCGCGCGCGTTTCAGGTCAGCACCGAGATGGGCGCGTTCTCCGGTCTTGCGATGGCACTGTCAACCTTCACCACGGCGCTGGTGCTGCCGTGGCTGCTGCAGTGGCTCGGCTGGCTCGGTTGAAATGACACCTCAACGCATGAAAGGCAACATGCGCTCGGGGTTGGAAAACTTGTTGATGTCGCTGCCCATATGACCCATCGAGTTGGTCATGACCGCCATCGACTGGTTCATCTGGTGCATATCGACCGACATGTTGAGGATCCGGCCACTCATACCGGCGATGTTCTGATTCAGCTCGCCCATGTCGCGGCTCATGTTGGCCATATTGTGCGTCATGGACTCCATGCCGATGCGCACGCGGGAGAAGTCATCGCCCATGCGCGCCTGACCTTCCACCATGCTCTTCGCCATCTGGTTCATGTTGACGGCCATGCCTTCCATGTTGAGGCTCATGCGCCCGACGTCCCTGCCCATCTGCACCACCGACTCGGTCATGGCGCCCATGTCTCTGCCCATGTTCCACATGAACATCCCCATACCGGCGAAGGCCAGGGCCATGATCACGAGCAGCATCGCGGCGCCACCTTTGCGCAGAATCCCCTTTGTCACGGACGTGGCCGCTGGTTGTTCTGACACGATCAGCCTCCACGCGGCTCAGAGATTGTTGGGATTACCATCTTCGGTATGCAGTATCGTTGTGATGTGCTTGTCGTTCTTGATCAGGTGCCAGGTGTCGTCAGGCTGATGGTAGACGCTGAAGCACAGCGGCTTGATCCTGCCTTTCCACAGGATGCACAGTCGCTCCTGGTCATCGACGAACCAGACACCATCCTTCCGCTCGCCGTCTTCCCGCAGCACCTGCACGACCACGCCCTCGTCGCTGAAAAAGTTGGTGCACAGGCTCTGGTCCTTTTCCTTCCGGCACTCGACGGTCTTGTTGTTGACCAGATCGATCACCGCATCGCGATCGAGCGACTCGGAGTCGTCGAACGCAAAGACTGTCGGCGACAGCAGTAACATGGCAACTGCACAAAGACCCGCTATACGCATATCCATCCCCCATTTGTTGGTTGTCCACCTAGGGTATGCGAAAACCGGCGGCATTGAAAAAGCCGCCGGGTTGCATCGGCTCAGAACAGCCCTGCAGCGTAATCGTCGTAGGCCTGACGGACTTCCGCCTTGGTGTTCATCACGAACGGGCCGCCGCGCGCAACCGGCTCGTTCAATGGTCGCCCGGCAATCAGCAGGCAGCGCGCCCCAAGGCCGCCACTACGCAACGTCACCAGGGTACCGTGTGAAAGCACCGCCAGGTCATCGCGCTGCAGCGTAACCGCATTGCCATCGGCGTCATCCGCCAGGACCTGGCCATCGATCGCATAGCAGAAGGCGTTGTGCCCGACGGGCAACCGCTCAGTGAACACTTGCCCGGGCGGCAACTCGACATCAAGGTATAGTGGCTCGGTGAGCGGTTGCACCACCGGGCCACGCGTCCCGTTCTGAGTGACACCTGCGATCACCTTCACCCGAATTCCGCTGTCACGTGTCTCGACCGGGATCGCGCCCACCGCGTGTTCCTGGTAGGCCGGGGCGTCCATCTTGTGTTTAGCCGGCAGGTTTACCCACAGCTGGAAACCCTCGAGCAAGCCTGCTTGCTGTTGCGGCATCTCCGAGTGCACGATCCCCCGGCCGGCGGTCATCCATTGGATACCGCCGGGCTCGATCACCCCCTCGTGGCCGGCATTGTCCTTGTGCTGCATCCGCCCGGCCAGCAGGTAGGTCACTGTCTCGAAACCGCGGTGCGGATGCGGTGGGAAACCGGCGATGTAGTCATCCGGGCGGTCAGAGCGAAACGCATCAAGCAACAGGAAGGGGTCGAGCATCGGCATGGCCGGCTGGCCGATCACCCGCGTGAGTTCGACACCGGCGCCGTCGGTCGCGGGCATACCGCGGACCACTCGTGAGACGCTGCGAATGTCGGGTCTGTCGTGGCTGGCAGATTGTTGCATGACATCCTCCTCAGGCGGCTCGGCCGGCAAGGCCCGGCAGCCATTCATCCAGTTGAGCAAGTGCGGATTCGCGTGCTGCATCGGCGTCGGCAGCGACCCGCTCGGCGCCGATCAGACGCACATCTTCGATCCCGATGAAGCGCAGCACCTGGCGCAGGTAGCCACTGGCAAAATCGACCGCGCTGCCGAACGCGACGCCACCGGAGGCCATCACCAGGTATACCGGCCGGTCGCGCAGCAGACCTTCTGGACCTTTGTCGGTGTAGCGAAAGGTGACCCCGGCGCGGCACACATGGTCGATCCAGGCCTTGAGCGTCGACGGTACCGAGAAATTGTAGACCGGCACCGTAAGAACCATCGCGTCAGCCTGTTTCAACGCCTCGATTGCGTCGTCCGAAACCGCCAGGCGGGCACGCTGCTGCGAGTCGCGCTGGCCGGCGGGGGTGAAGCTGGCGCCGATCCAATCGGCATCGATGTGCGGCATGCCCTCGGCGAGGTCGACCTCGACGACGCTGGCCTTCTGTTGCCGCGTGACCAGGCGGCGCACCACCTCGTCACCGATTTCACGGGTCACCGAGGCGCCCTGATGTGCACTGCTGTCGATGCGCAGGATGTTGTTCATTACCTGTTCGTTCATTGCTGCCTCCGGTTAGTTTCACTGTCGGCGGCCACTGTGGCCCCCGGTTGACTGGAGCATGACCGTTGCCTAGCGCAAGATAAATATGGATTTATTGGCATCTCTGTTCTACTTTTTCGAACAATATGGACAAATTCGCCAATATCGAGGCGTTCGTCAGCGTGGTGGAAAGCGGCAGTTTCAGCCGTGCCGCCGAACGCCTGGGGATTGCAAAGTCCGTGGTCAGCCGCCGCGTCGGCCTGCTCGAGACACAACTGGGCGTGCAATTGCTGCAGCGCACCACGCGCAAGCAGTCACTGACATCGCCCGGGCGCCTGTTCTATCCGCGCGCAGCGCGCCTGCTTGCCGAACTCGACGAGGCCGAACAGTCGATCGTCGACGCCGCGGCGGCGCTGCGCGGTGGCGTTAAACTCGCGGCACCCCTGTCATTCGGCCTGCATCACCTGAGCGCTGCGCTGACGGATTTCCTGGACCAGCACCCAGGCATCGAACTGGACCTGGATCTGAACGACCGCGAGGTCAACCTGGTGGAGGAAGGTTTCGACATGGCGGTGCGCATTGGGGCACTGCGTGATTCGACACTGCTCGCACGTCGCCTCGGCACCGTACGATTCGTGACCTGTGCCAGCCCCGATTATCTGGCGCGCCACGGCGTGCCGCACCAGCCTGGCGACCTGGCAGGGCATATCGGCCTGCACTATGCGAACGTCCCGCTGCAGAAGGCATGGCGGTTTTCAGACGGGGGGCGCGAGCCGGTGGTGGCAATCCCGGGAATACGCCTGCGCGCGAACAATGGCGACCTGCTTGCCACTGCGGCACTGGCCGGCCTCGGCATCGTCAACACGCCGACGTTCATCGTCAGCGAGAAGATCGCAAGCGGCGAACTGGTGCCCCTGCTCGACGAATACCGCCGTGAGCCCGTCGGAATCCATGCTGTCTACCCACCGGGGCGACTGCTTCCGCGGCGGGTGCTCGCACTGGCGGATTTTCTTGCCAGCCGTTTCGGCGACCTGCCGGACTGGGACCGCGCGATCGGCATCACCGGCTGAGCGGCGGCACCAATCCAGCACGTACGGGTCGCCGTTCAGGCGCTTCCCGGTCGCGGCAACACCACGTGGAACGTGCTGCCCTCGCCGGGCGTGCTTTCGGCGTGGATCTGCCCGCCGAGTCCCTCGACGATCTTGCGACAGAACGACAGACCCAGGCCCATGCCCGGGTAGTCCTCGCGCGGATGCAGCCGGCAGAATGCCTCGAACACCGATTCGAGCTTGTCCGCAGGGATCCCAAGGCCATTGTCTGAAACCAGCACATCGATCCGATCGTCGCCAGACGCACCCGATGCAGCATCGGACGGTGCAAGTGCCACCCGTATCAGCGGCCGGCGTTGCGGGTCACGAAACTTCAACGCATTATCGAGAAGGTTCCAGAATACCTGGCGCAACTGCTTGGTATTGCCCATCACCACTCCAAGGCCCGCATCCACACTCACCTCGGCGCCAGAATTTGCGATCAGGGTGGCGAGCCCCTTTCTGACGTCGACCAGGATGCCGTCGAGATCGACTGTCTGGGCGGCCGGCTGACCCTCGGTGCGGGTGTAGTCCGCGATACCCTTGGCCAGCTCGCTCAGATCACGCGCCTCGGCGGTCAGTGTCTTCAACTGCGCCTTCTCGTGCCCGCTCAGCGCGTTCATGCGCTCCGACGCCAGCAACTCGCCCAACGAAGCGATGCGCTGCAATGGCATCTGCAGATCCTTCGCGGCAATCTGGCCGATCTCATCCAGCTCCTGACGCGTGCGCTTGATCGCCATCGCCTGCGCGACAATCTGCCGCTGCGCATCGTTGTACGCCGTCATATCGTGCAGGATGCCGACAAAGATCCGTTGCTCGCCCTCGATGGACTCCCCAAGGGTCAACAACGCCGGAAACACGCTGCCATCCTTGCGCCTCGCCGTCACCTCGCGGCCCTTGCCGAGGATCTTGCTTTCGCCGGTGTCGAGGTAGTGCTTAAGATAACCGTCGTGCGCTGCGCGGTACGGTTCGGGCATCAGTACCCGCACGTTGCTGCCGAGCAATTCACTCGACGTGTAACCGAACAGCCTTGTCACCGCATTGTTGACATGCAGCACCGTCCCTTTCTCGTCGATGGTCACCATGCCATCGACCATCGATTGCAGAATCGCGCGCTGCCGGCTGACGCTCGATTGCAGGCTGCGCATGAACAGCGAACTGTTGTGCCGTTCGGCACGACGTATCACAAACAGCAATGCGGCACTGATCAGCAACAGCGCCATTACCAGTGCCGCCACGTTGAGGTAGACGGCGTTCACCGCTGCCGACAGCGCCGCCGCATCCGGCAGCACCAACAGCTTCCAATGCGTGCCGGACAGATCTGCCATGAAGTGCCCCGGCACCAGGGCGTCCGAGGTGAGACGAAAATGTTCCTTGAGCACATCCCGAGCGCCGGCAGCGGTCACCTCGATCAGTCCGGGGTCGTCGCGGTTGACCAGCAGGATATGCATGCCCGAGACCTCCTCGGCAGCCGCAATCAGTTCGGCGATACGGTTCGGCGACATACTGACGAAAAACATCCCGGCCTCGCCACTGGGAAGCGTCCAGCGGGCGACGAGATCGAAGTGATAGGCACCGGGAACCGGGTGGATAGGCGGAATCTCATACCCGGCCCTGCCAAAATCGATCGACTGCGCGAAGGTGGCCATCGCAGACCGGCACACAGGCCCCACCAGGCCGTCGAAATCCTCGAACACCGGCTCGCCATCGGCATCGGTCACCGTGAAAGCGAAGGCACCCCGGAACAGGCGCTTCACGCTGGCCTGCAGGGAGTCGATGGCCGCCCAATCCTCGGCCGCACCGACGATCCGGCGGATCTCGTCGTCTTTTTCCTCCACAAACGCCCGCAGGCGCTCGTGCTCACGATTGATGAACCCGGTGATCTCGTGGGCCGTCGCCAGCCCACTGGTACGGGCATTGGCCGCGGCCGACTGCTTCAGCGTCTCTGCGACCTGATGGCCGTAATACACAACGGCGATGCAGGCGGCGACGATCAGCAGCAGCGGCACCCAGAGATTCGAACTCAGCAGAGGGCGGCTTTTTTCCTGCAAAGCCCCGTCCGCCGAACTCATCGACCGGCCCCGCCTGCACATTCACCCCGCGCATCTCTACCCCGCGCCGCGCTCAGGCGATCCCCCGACTGCTGCGTATTGCCAAAACCGATCGATATCACTGCCAAGAAAGCTCCCCCCCCGACCCGTCGCCGCCCGGCGCCAGACGCGCATACCCGGAGCCCCGTTGCCACGAACCGTGGCTTCGGCGCGTTCTGATGCCGCGTCTTGGACCATTGCTGGCCGCCAATCCGGAAAATCTCAAAGACCGGGGCAATCTGCCGTCGCTTCGGCGCTGGCTTTGTCGTTATATGCGCCCGTGTTACACGCCCCGTCAGGCGAGTTTACCCAAGTGCCCGACGTTTGAACAAAGAAACGGTGCCGCCGGGATGCCGATTCCAGTCGGGACACTGCAGCGGCCATTCAGGCGACGGTGCCGAACAGCGAGCCTACCGCCGCCGTCGCTGCCATCGCCAGCGCCCCCCAGAGGGTTACCCGCGAGACACCGACCCACACCCTGGCACCGCCGGCCCGTGCCGCCAGGCCGCCGAGCAACGCCAGTGACGGCAGCGAACCGGTGGCGACCACGGACGCCAGCATGTCACGCGGGCTCAACACAGCCAGCAGCAGCGGCAGCGCGGCACCCAGGGCGAAGGTCGATGCCGATGCCAGGGCCGCCTGGATTGGACGTGCGCTATGGGTGGTCGTCAGTCCCAGCTCATCGCGCGCATGTGCCGCGAGGGCATCGTGAGCCATCAACTGATCGGCGACCCGCTGCGCCAGTACCGCGTCCAGTCCCCGCCCGATGTAGATGTCCGCCAGCTCCCGACGTTCGAATTCATAGTTCTCCGCCAGCTCTCGGCGTTCGCGGTGCAGGTCTGCATCTTCGGTATCCGCCTGCGAGCTGACCGACACATATTCGCCCGCTGCCATCGACATCGCCCCGGCCACCAGGCCCGCGACACCGGCCAGCAGGATGTCGGAATGCAGTGCACTCGCCGACGCGACACCGACCAGCAGGCTGGCTGTCGACACTATGCCGTCATTCGCTCCGAGCACGGCGGCGCGCAGCCAGCCGATGCGTTCCGCATAGTGTTTTTCCTTATGTCGACCCATGCCTCCCCCCTGTTTCCGCGATCATGCCGGTCCGTGAAACCATCGTCACTTCGCCGCACCGGCGGGCCGACGACTCACAATGACCAAAGCGATCCCGCCAAGGATCGCCAGTGAGGCCAGCACCAGTCGAACACCCGGCGCCTCGCCGAGAAGCACGACGCCGCCAAGTGCCGCGATCACCGGCACGCTGAGCTGCACGGTCGCCGCGCTGACCGGACGCAGACCCGGCAACGCCCGGTACCAGAGGGCATAGCCGACACCTGAGGCCAGCGCGCCCGAGACCACCGCATACCAGGCGCCCTCAACATCCACTGACAACACCGGACCTGCGAGCAGACTCAACGCCAGCGCCATCGGCACCGCCCTGACAAAGTTGCCGGCGGTCACAGCGGTCGCGTCACCCCCACCCCGGCCACGCAGGGAATACACGCCCCAGGCAACCCCGGCACCCAGCATCAACAACGCGCCGGACAACGGTGGTGCCGACAGACCTGGCGACAACAGACCAACCAGGCCGAGCAGTGCCATCACCAGCCCCACCCATTGGCGCGGGGACATATGTTCACCGGACCACAGACCGTATCCGATCATTGTCGCCTGCACCGCACCGAACAGCAGCAACGCGCCGGCCGCGGCAGGCAGACTGATATAGGCGAAGGAAAACGCGGCCGCATAGGCGAACAATGCGAGCGCCGAGGTCCAGCTGCCGGCGGTGACACGCCCGCCGCCGCGCAGATACACGATCAACCACAACGTCACTGCCCCCGACAACAGTCTCAACGACGTGAAGCTCGCGGCGTCGATTGCCGTTTCCTTCAATGCGAACCGACACAACAGCGAATTACCGGCAAACGCAAGCATCGCCAGTACCGTGAGCATGAGTGTCGCGCCGTGTGATGTGACCTGTTTCACGGCCAATTAAGCGCCCTGGTAGATGTAGCGACGGCGCACCAGCCATTTCTCGGCCTCGACCGCGAACAGCACGCCAGACGACAGCACGATGCAGGCGGCGAGATCCGCCAACGGCAGCGGCTGCGTGTGCAGGATGATATTGAGTGCCGGCACATAGATCACCGCCAGCTGCAGCAGCACGGTCAACAGCACCGCGCCCAGCATCGGACGATTGCTCGTCAACCCGATTGCAATCAGCGATGCAGAATCGGCGCGCACGGCCAGCGCGTGGAACAGCTGGGAAAAGGTCAGTACACAGAACACCACCGTCTGCCAGTAAACGAGACCCTGCGCAATCGCCCAGGCCTGGGCTGCGATCGACAGCCCGCCGATGAGCAACCCCACCCAGAGGATGTGCTGCCACATGCCGTGCGCGAAAACACTTTCATCCGGCGGGCGAGGCGGGCGTCGCATGCTGCCTGGCTCTGCCGGCTCCGCTGTGAACGCCAGGCCGGGCAGGCCGTCGGTCACGAGGTTGATCCACAGGATGTGGATCGGCAGCAGTGGTATCGGCAGGCCGAGAAATGGCGCGAGAAACAATGTCCAGATCTCGCCCGAGTTCGAGCTCATCGTGTACTTCACGAACTTGCGGATATTGTCGAAGATGCGCCGTCCGGTGCGCACGGCCTGGACGATGGTCGCGAAATTGTCGTCCAGCAGCACCATGTCCGCCGCTTCGCGCGCCACGTCCGTGCCCTTGCCGCCCATAGCGATGCCGATGCCGGCGCGCTTGAGCGCGGGCGCATCATTGACACCGTCACCAGTCATCGCGACGAATTCGCCGTTGCGCTGCAGTGCCTTGATGATGCGCAGCTTCTGCTGTGGACTGACTCGCGCATACACCCGTATCGACCCGACCCTTTGCGCAAAGGCGTCTTCGGACAACTGCTCCAGCCCGGCGCCGGTAAGCACCGCCTGACGGTCATCGCAGATCGCGAGGCGCCGCGCGATCGCCGCCGCTGTGCCGGGATGGTCGCCGGTAATCATCACCGGCGTGATCCCCGCGGCAACACAGTCGGCCACTGCCTTAGGCACCTCGGGGCGCGGAGGATCGATCAGCGCGACCAGCGCGAGAAAAGTCAGTTCGCGTTCCAGGGTCGCTGGCGACAGTGGCTCCGGGACTGACGCCAGTTCGCGCTTCGCAACAGCCAACACGCGGTAGCCTTCACCGCTCAGCTGCTCTACCGCATCGTTCAATGCCTGCGCATCAAGGGGAGCTGGCCCGCCCTCGCCCATCGCCTGACTGCACTGGCCGATGACCGCCTCCGGCGCCCCCTTCACATAGGCGAGCACGGTATCGCCGCGCCGGTGCAGCGTCGTCATCCTCTTTCGTTCGCTGTCAAACGCCAGTGCACCCAGACGTGGCAGGGTCTGCTGCAACACCGCCTTGTCGTAACCGGCGGCCCGCGCCGCCTCGAACAGGGCCAGCTCGGTCGGCTCCCCGGCCGGCCGGCCATTGTCGGTAACCACGTCATTGCTGAGCGCCATCGCCCGGGCGGCCTCCGCCAAAGCGACGCCGCCGCCATCCGGTGGCAGCCTGTCATGACGCCGACCCTCGGCAAAGCAGCACTCGACCGACATCTTGTTAAGCGTCAGCGTGCCGGTCTTGTCGGTGCAGATGTAGGTCACCGAGCCCAGCGTCTCGACTGCGGGAAGGTTGCGCACCAGTGCCTTGTGTCGGATCAGCCGGCGCGCACCGAGGGCAAGTGAGATGGTCACTACAGCAGGCAGGGCCTCCGGGATCGCCGCGACGGCCAGGCTGACCGCGGTCAGGAACATCAGCATCGGCGGCTGTCCCTGCAGCAATCCGGCGGTGAACACGATGCCGCAGATCGCGAGCACCGCGAGGCCGAGGTAGCGGCCGAACCTTGCCAGGCGCCGCTGCAGCGGGGTCCTGACCCTCGTTTCGCCGCGCAGCATGGCCGCGACGTGTCCGATCTCGGTCGCTGCACCGGTCGCGACCACCACACCGCAACCACGACCGTGCGTGATCGCACTGCCCTTGAAGGCCATGTTGACGCGGTCTCCCAGGGCGATCTCTTCCTCGCGCAGAGCCGCCGTCTGCTTTGCAACCGGTTGAGACTCACCGGTCAGTGCCGACTCGTTCGCCTGCAGTTCCTCACTTTCAGTCAGGCGCAGATCGGCCGGGACAGTATTTCCCGCCTCCAGCAGCACCACATCGCCCGGCACCAGTTGCGCCGCCGGTACCGTGAACACCCCTTCATCGCGGCGGACGCGCGCATCGGGCGCTGCCAACGCGCGCAGCGTCATCACCGCGCGCTCGGCGCGATACTCCTGGACCGCACCGATCAGTGCATTCAGCAGCACGATCACCAGTATCGCGACACTGTCCTGCGGGTCGCCCACCAGCCCGGAAACCAGGGCCGCCGCCAGCAGGATCAGAATCATGAAGTCGCTGAACTGGCTGAAAAGCATACTCAGCGGCGTGCGTCCGGGCGCACACGGAATCTCGTTGGGCCCGGCGTCCCCGAGACGACGCGTCGCCTCTGCCGATGACAAGCCACCGCGATCAGAACCCAGGCGCGCCAGCACCTCGTCGACGTCGAAACGAAACCAATCACGGCCCGACATATCAGTCGCTCGCGATCAGTGTGATCAGGGCCGCCGTGACCAGTGCGACCAGCAGGGTCTGCAGGCCGCTGCGCCACCACGACACGCCCGATATCCGTCCAAGAAAAACACCGAGGAAGAAGATCAGCACCAGCGCCACCAGGACCGCAGACAGCAGAGGCGCGACTGGCAGTGAAACACCGGCATGTGCCAGCCACAGCGGCATCATGATCAGCAGGCATATGACCAGAGGCGCGAGACCATTGACCAGCGCAATCATCATCGGCACCCAGCGCGCGGCTTCGCCATGAAACGATTCACCCAGGTCCACGGCCATCGCGTCCTGCAACTGCTCCAGCGCGCGGCGGCGCTCCGCGGACTCACTGACGTAGGCGCTGCTGACACCACTGACCGCGAGCGCAATCGCAGCACCGAGGCAGGCACTGATGACGATCGCCACCGGTGGGGGATCGCTGACCATGAAGCCGATGATCAGGCCGAGCATCGTCAGCGCACCGTCGAAACCGTTGACCACGAAATACCGTCGGGCGATGCCGTGCGTACTGGTGATGCGCAGCAGGAATCGCGCCCTGTCGATGATCTTCACGTCAGGTCAGCCGGCGTCATCCCCACTGTGCACCTCCACTTCGTCGATGCTGTGCAGCGAACCGCCCATCCGCTTGATTGCCGACTCGATCGCGTCGAAATCCAGCGCATCACCGGCAATCACGATACGCAGGGTCTCGGTATGTTCGTCGACCTCGGACACCGTCAGTTGGACGCGATAACCGGCACCTGTCGCGGCGAGTGTCTGCGAAAACACCAACGCATTCGGCTGATGCGGTTTGAGTACATCCAGGACAAGCCTTTTCACGGCGACCATGGCGGATTCCTTTGCAGTGACTCGAACGCCACCATTGTGTAACTGAAAACGCAGAAGCGGCAGTGAGGTGCCTGTCCCCATTATAGGTGAAGCGCCTGCCGGCCACCCAAGCGCCCCGACCGGCCCTGCGTGCAGCGTTCAAAAAAGCAGAGGCCCCGCCGTCCACTCCGGACGACGGGGCCCTGACCTGATACCGGCGCAGCGGGCCCGGCGTCAGTCGAACGGATGCCGCAGCACGATCGTCTCGTCGCGATCCGGGCCCGTGCTGATGATGTCGATCGGGGTCTCGCACAGTTCCTCGATTCGGCGCAGATAGCTGCGTGCATTCTCCGGCAGTGCATCACGGGTCTTCACGCCGACTGTCGATTCCTTCCAGCCCGGCATGTCGATGAACACAGGCTCACATTGTTCGAAGCGGTCGGCACCGACCGGCGGCGTCGTCACTTCCTGACCATTGAGCTTGTAGGCCACACAGATTTTCACCGTATCAAGGCCATCCATCACGTCGAGCTTGGTGATACACATCCCGGTGACGCTGTTGATCTGCAGTGAGCGCTTCAGCGCGACTGTGTCCAGCCAGCCGCAACGGCGCTTGCGCCCGGTGGTGGCGCCGAATTCGTGACCTTTTACGCCCAGGTGCTCACCGTCATCGTCGAACAGCTCGGTCGGGAACGGACCGGCACCGACACGCGTGGTGTACGCCTTGACGATACCCAGCACGTAGTCGAAATCTCGCGGGCCGACACCGCTGCCGCTGGCCGCACCGCCGGCAGTGGTGTTGGACGAGGTGACATAAGGATAGGTACCGTGGTCGATATCGAGCAGCGCACCCTGTGCCCCCTCGAACATCACGCTGCGACCCTGGCGACGCAGCGAATGCAGTGTACCTGGCACATCCTCGATCATCGGCTTGATCTGCTCAGCGTGTGCCAGCGCCTGGTCCAGCACCTGCTGATAGTCGACGGTATCGAACTTGAAATAATGCTGTAGCGCGAAGTTGTGATACTCCATCACCTCGCGCAGACGTTCCTTGAAGTGCTCCGGGTCGAGCATCTCGCCCAGGCGGATCCCGCGACGCGACACCTTGTCCTCATAGCACGGGCCGATACCGCGCCCTGTGGTGCCGATCGCCTTGTTGCCGCGCGCGGCCTCGCGCGCCTGGTCGAGCGCGATGTGATAAGGCAGGATGACCGGGCAGGACTCGCTGATCCCCATGCGGACACGCGCGTCGATGCCGCCGGACTCTAGCATCTCCAGCTCTTCGAGCAGGGCGCTCGGCGACAACACCACACCGTTGCCGATCAGGCAACGCACATTGTCGCGCAGAATGCCGGACGGTATCAGGTGAAGCACTGTCTTGCGTCCCTGGATCACCAGGGTATGACCGGCATTGTGCCCGCCCTGGAAACGCACCACCGCATCGGCCTTGTCGGTCAGCAGATCGACGACCTTGCCTTTGCCCTCGTCGCCCCACTGGGTGCCAATGACAACTACGTTCTTGCCCATTGGAAAGTCTCTTCTCGGTTCGCGGCTAGAGTGGGACGACTGCCCAGCTCCCGGCCTGTTTCTGTAAACGGTATGCACAACCCATCTGGGACGGATCACCAGCCTGTCCGGGCAGTTCGCGGATCACCACGCGGCCAGCGGCCCGCAACTCGGCCACCTTCTGCGAAAGTCCGGATTCATCACCGGCAGGTGCCAGCACCGCGCCATCGAGCGGCTGCGGCGTGCGGCTACCCAGGCGTATCAAGGTCTTGAGGTCGGCGCTGAACCCGGTTGCCGGACGCGCCCGGCCAAAGACATCGCCGATTTCGTCATAGCGTCCCCCGCGCGCGACCTCCTGCCCTTCGCCCGGGACGAAGGCAGCGAACACCACACCAGTCTGATAGTGATAGGCACGCAGCTCCGCCAGATCGAAATGTACCGGCAGATCCGGCTGACAACTGCGAAGTTGTGCAGCCACCTGCTCGACGTAATCGATCGCCATGGCGACCTCGGCCGGCGCCCGCGCCAGCAGCGCGCGCGCGCGAGGCAACACTTCGTCGCCGCCGTTCAGATCTGCCAGTGCAAACAACATATCGCGCATGCCGCCATCCAGCCCGAAGCCGTCGAGCAGCTCGCCGATCTCGGACGTCGCCTTGCGCTGCAGGGCCTCGAACAACTGCGCCTCCTGGCGGTCACTGAGGCCGGCAGCGTGCGCCAGTGCACGGTAGATGCCGACATGGCCCAGGTCCAGGTAGATGTCGTCGAGGCCAGCCAGGCGCAGCGTCTCCATCATCAGGCATACGATCTCAACGTCACTCTCGGCACCCGCGTGTCCGTACAGCTCGGCACCGATCTGCAGCGGGCTGCGCGAGCCGGACAGGCCGTCGGCACGCGTGCGAAGCACACTGCCGATGTAACACAGCCGGGTCGGCGCCTCGTGACGCAGCCGGTGAGCATCGATGCGCGCCGCCTGCGGGGTGATATCGGCGCGTACGCCAAGCTGGCGGCCGCTCACCTGGTCGGTCAGCTTGAACGTCTGCAGCTCGAGGTCCCTGCCGGTGCCGGTCAGCAACGACTCGAGAAATTCGATGAACGGCGTCATTACCAGCTGGTAACCCCAGCAGGCATACCGGTCGAGCAACGCGCGACGCACCGTCTCGAGGGTGCGTGCCTGCGCGGGCAGCAGTTCGTCGATGCCTTCGGGCAACAGCCAGGTGTTGTCTTGGATCACTTGCTCAGGGCCTCCAGGTATCACTGGCGCGTAGAGAACGGGCGGAGCCCCATCACTGCGGCCCCAGGTATGTCGCAGGCAACAGTGGGCAACGGCGCCGATCTGCGGGTCGGCAGCCGGCTACACGGGTAAGGGACGCTTTGTTCATGTCTCGTTTCGGGTTCCTCAGCGCACCAGGTACAACAACACCAGCCCGGCCAGCATCGTGAAAAGGCCGCCATTGCGCAGCGACCTGTCATCCATCTCACCCGCCATCCGCAACAACCTGCGGAACCCGGCCGGGTTGGCGAACGGCAGTATGCCTTCGATGACCAGCATCAGCGCCAACGCCGCCCAGAGGTCCTGCCACATCGCTCCGTCCATAAAAAAGCCGGGGCTGGGTGCCTGTCGGATCTACAGGTTCCCGGATACCCGGCCGTTGTCGGTTCGACCACCGGTGACTGCGGGCAAGTCCGCGATCACCAAACGGCGCGAATTTTCCCAGATCGATACCACATTGTCCATTTGCGACTGGCCCCGAAAGAAAAAGGCCGGGGCGATAAGACCCCGGCCTCGTTCGATCACCCGCCAGTTGCGTCAGCGGTTGCCGTCAGCCCTGAAATACCGGAAAAACTCCGATTCCGGGTCGAGCACCATCATGCTGCCGCCATCCGAGAAGACGTCACGGTAGGCAGTGAGGCTGCGCCAGAAGGAATAGAACTCGGAGTTCTTCTCGAACGCCTTGGCATAGGTCTCGGCCGCCTGCGCATCACCTTCGCCACGCAGCAACTCGGCGTCGCGGTAGGCATTGGATACAATCTCGACGCGTTGCCGGTCGGCATCCGCCTGGATACGCTCTGCGGCCTCAGCCCCCTGCGCACGCAATTCCGCGGCCACCCGGTGACGCTCGGTGCGCATCCGCTCATAGATGTTCTCGCTGATGTCTTCCGAGAAGTCGATCTGCTTGATACGCACGTCGACAATCTCGACACCCAGGTCGGCCGCCTGCTCGTTCGCATTGCGGGCCAGCGTGGCCATGATCTCGGTACGCTCACCGGACACCACCTCCTGTACCGTGCGCTTGCCGAACTCGTCACGCAACGCCGCATTGATGCGCGCCGAAAGCAGGCGGGACGTGGCATCGGCGCTGCCTCGGGTCGAGCGGAAGAACTGCGCGACGTCGGCAATACGCCACTTGGCATAGGAGTTCACCACAACGAATTTCTTTTCGACGGTGAGGAAGCGCTCCGGGTTGGCATCCAGGGTCTGGATGCGCTTGTCGAACTTCACCACGTCCTGGATCACCGGTACCTTGAAATGCAGGCCTGGCTTGAAGTCCGCATCGACGATTTCACCCAGTCGAAGCAACAGGGCCAGCTGCTGTTCCTGCACGACGAACAGCGCAGAACTGCCGACGAATGCCAGGACGGCAAGAACGACAACCGCCAACATACCTTTTCCGGAATTCATTAACGTTCCCTCCGCGTGCGGTCAAAACTCCGTCCGTCGTTCGACGAACCGGTGCTGCGCTGATTGTTGGTTGGCGGCAGCGCAATACGCGGCGAGTCGGGGGCCTTGAACTCCGCAGCCCTGGTGCTCGGCTGGATCATACGGTCGAGCGGCAGGTAGGTCAGATTGCTGCCCTCTTTCACGTCCAGCAGGACCTTGCCGGTATTGCGCAGCACGTCCTGCATGGTCTCGAGATAAAGCCGTTCACGGGTAACGTTCGGGGCCTTTTCGTATTCCCGCAACAGCGCCAGGAAACGCTGAGATTCACCGTCTGCCTCGGCAACCACCCGGGCCTTGTAACCCTTCGCGTCCTCGACCAGGCGTGCCGCCTCGCCGCGGGCACGCGGCACCACGTCGTTGGCGTAGGTCTGGGCCTGGTTCTGCAGTCGCTCCTTGTCCTCACGCGCGCGGATCGCGTCGGCAAACGCCTCGGCCACCTGCTCCGGCGCCTCGGCGCGCTGGATATTGACGTTGGTTACGATCAGCCCGGTGCGGTACAGGTCGAGCAGCGCCTGCGTACCCTGCTGCACGGAGATCGCGATCGCGCTGCGGTTCTCCGTGATGATGTCATCCAGGCGGCTCTTGCCGATGACCTCACGCAGGCTCGACTCCATCGCGCCATGGATGGTCGCACCCGGGTCGGCATCCTGGAACAGGAAATCGGCGGCGTCCTGGATGCGGAACTGCACCTCGAGTGTCACATCCGCGATGTTCTCGTCCTTGGTCAGCATCTGCGCCCGATGCTGGAACTTGTTCACCTGATCGACGTTGACCACGTCGACCGTATCTATGAACGGCAGTTTCAGATGCGGACCCGGCGCGGTCACGATGTGGTAGGCGCCGAAACGCTTGACCACTCCACGTTCGGCCGGTTGCACGATGTAGAAGGACTCCATCGCCAAAACCGCGACCACGACCAGTCCGATGATCAGGCCGACACCCTTCTTACCGGCGCTGCCGGCGGAACCGCCGCCCTCGCCACCATTGCCGCCACCACGACGCTTGCCGCCGAACAGGCCACCCATCTTTTCCTGTAGCTTGCGGACGACTTCATCGAGGTCCGGTGGTCCCTGGTCCCCGCCCTTGTTGTTCCAAGGATCGCGGTTTCCACCACCCGGTTCATTCCAGGCCATGCATTACTCCCGTGCGCTGGTATTTAAGGTCCCGAAGGCGTTGACCGCGATTCTATCAATGAAGTCGCGGTAATGGACATCATCCTGCTTCCCGCACGACCTGCGGGAATTCCTGCCACTGCCTGGCAAGCAGCGGCTCGTACTTCTTCAAACGCTCGTAGTCTCGACGCCGCAACGCGACCTCGAGTTCCCATCCCCCATCGACGACAGGGTTTTCCCGCACGATGGCACCCTGCTCGAACAACAGGGCCCGCAAGCGGCCATCCTGCGGCCCCAGCTGCAGATGCCCGGTCACGATATCACTGTGAAAATGCTGGGTGAGCGCACTGAGCAGGCCATCGATACCGGCACCGGTGGCAGCGGACAACCAGACCCTGATCGGGTCACCCTGCACATCGTACTCGACGCGCGGGACCGCATCGGTATCGAGATCGATCTTGTTATAGACCTCGATACGCGGCACCTCGAGAGCGCCGATCTGCCCCAGCACGTCCTCGACCTCGGCAACCTGCGCCGCACGCTGCGGGCTATGCGCGTCGATCACGTGCAGCAGCATATCGGCCTCGACGGTCTCCTGCAGCGTCGATTTGAAGGCGGCTACGAGTTCGTGCGGCAGGCGCGACACGAAGCCGACCGTATCGGCAAGGATCACAGCGCCACCATCGGACAGATCGACCCGGCGCAGCGTCGGATCCAGCGTGGCGAACAACTGGTCCTGGGCATACACACCTGCCGCGGTGAGGCGATTGAACAGCGTGGACTTGCCGGCGTTCGTATATCCCACCAACGACACCGTCGGCACCTCGTTGCGCCGCCGCGAACGCCGACCCTGTTCACGCTGACTGTCGACGCGCGCCAGACGGCGGCCGATCTGGTCGATGCGCTGACTGAGCAGACGGCGGTCGGTCTCGAGCTGGGTCTCGCCCGGTCCACGCAGACCGATGCCGCCCTTCTGCCGCTCGAGGTGCGTCCATCCGCGTACCAGGCGTGTCGAGAGGTGGCGCAGCTGTGCCAGCTCGACCTGCAGCTTGCCCTCGTGCGATCGCGCGCGCTGGGCGAAGATGTCGAGGATCAGCCCGGTGCGGTCGAGCACGCGGCACTCGAAGATCTTTTCCAGGTTGCGTTCCTGGCTGGGTGACAGTGTGTTGTCGAAAATCACCAGCTCGGCGCCATGCAGGGTGACCAGCTCATGCACCTCTTCGGCCTTGCCGCTGCCGATGTACAACCGCGAGTCGGGGACCTTGCGCTGGGTGGCGACCAGGGCCAGCGGTTCGGCACCGGCCGAGCGCGCCAGCTCGGTGAATTCCTGCAACGCATCCGGCTCCGGGACACCATGCAGACTCATGTGAACCAGGATTGCCTTCTCGCCGCTCTTGGGACGCTCAAACATAGTGCTCAATCGGGAAACAATCGCGCGCAAACAAACAACCCCACGGACTCGCCGCGGGGTCGTCGCTTGCAGTCGGGGCTGGACAGGCGGTCAGGTGTTGCCGGGTTCCGCGTCACCGTCACCTTCACCGTCACTTTCACCGTGCGCATGCTGGATGCGTACGTTGCGTGCCGGAACCACAGTGGAGATGGCATGTTTGTATACCATCTGGCTGACACTGTTTTTCAGCAGCACGACGAATTGGTCAAACGACTCGACAGTTCCCTGAAGTTTGATTCCATTCACCAGGAAAATCGAAACGGGCACGCGCTCTTTGCGCAGTGCATTCAAAAACGGATCCTGCAGGCTTTGTCCCTTTGACATTATAGAGGGCTCCCTATTTTATTGATTTCGTTAAATTTCTCGTTACACCCCAAAATTCAGGGGCATAGACACGGTGCAGCAGTTCAGGCCAAAGGGGCCAGCGTCACTGCGCCAACTTCTCATTCAATACGACGCACCACTATAGCATAGCGGACAATTTGCTTTGACAGATTCTGTATATTTCGCGCGCCTTTAGACGTGTTTCACAAGTTTCATTATTACCTCAATCGAGGGCTGCCCCGTGCAGGCCCCTGTCGATCAGTGCGCGCGCCTGCTGCAGCACATCGGCCGACTCGTCCAGCCAGTGGCAGGCCTGCTCGCTGCGCAGCCAGGTGATCTGGCGCTTCGCCAGCTGCCGGGTCGCCGCCTGGCCACGTTCGACCATTTCGTCGCGCGAAAATTCCCCGCGCAGCCATGCCCAGACCTGGCGATAGCCCACCGAGCGCATTGCCGGCATATCCGGGTGCAGATCACCGCGCGCCACCAGTCGCTCGACCTCTTCCACGAAGCCGTTTTCGAGCATGGCCAGAAAGCGCCTGTCGATCCGCCGATGCAGTTGCGCGCGCGACTCCGGCGCACGCACAAGCTTGATCGCACGAAACGGCATGGGCTGACCGGCGGTAGCCTGCAACTCGCTCAGGGGCCTGCCGGTGAGCTCCCAGACTTCGAGCGCGCGCAGGGTGCGTTGCGGATCGTTGCGATGGATCCTCTGCGCCGCCAGCGGATCAACCCGTGCGAGACGGTCGTGCAGCGCCTCCAGGCCGTGTGCCTCCAGTTCACGCTGTAGCTCGGCGCGTACCCCGGGATCGGCCTTGGGCAGTGCGGAGAGCCCGTACTGCAACGCCCGGTAGTACAGCATGGTGCCGCCGACCAGCAGGGGGATCCGCCCGCTGGCGCTGATATCGTACATCTCGCGCAGCGCATCCTCCCGGAAGCGTGCGGCCGAGTACGCCTGAGCCGGATCACAGATATCGATCAGCCGATGCGGCGCGATCGCCAGTTCGTCAGCGCTCGGCTTCGCAGAGCCGATATCCATGCCACGGTAGACCATCGCCGAATCGACGCTGATCAACTCGACCGGCAGGTGGCGTCGCAGCGCGATCGCCAGGTCGGTCTTGCCCGATGCGGTCGGCCCCATCAATAGTATCGCCGGCGGGGCGTCAGCGGTTACCAGGGCCACCAGCCGCTAACGCCCGCGCAGAAACAGCCGGTCCAGCGACTGCATATCCAGCTGCGTCCAGGTCGGACGGCCGTGATTGCACTGGCCACTGCGCTCGGTGCGCTCGATATCGCGCAGCAGTGCATTCATCTCCTCGATACCGAGACGCCGATTGGCCCGCACCGAACCATGGCAGGCCATGGTCGCCAGGACCTCGTTGATATGCTCAAGGACGCGCTGACTGCTGCCATGAACCACCAGATCTGCCAGCACGTCGCGCAGCAGCCGTTCGGCATCCGCATGCCGCAGCAGCGCCGGCAATGCGCGCACCACCAGGCTCTGGTCTCCCAGGCGGTCGACCTCCATCCCCAGTTCAGAGAAGGCAGCGGCATTGTCCTCGACCAGCTCGGCCTCGCGCCGGCTGACCGCCACACTGACCGGCACCAGCAGCGGCTGACGCCTGATCCCCTCGCTGTCGCGCGCCCGCTTGAAAGACTCGTAGGTGATGCGCTCGTGCGCCGCGTGCATATCGACCAGCACCAGACCCTGCCGGTTCTGTGCCAGCACGTACACGCCGTGCAGCTGCGCCAGCGCGAATCCCAGCGGGTGTTCGTCGGATTCGTCGGTTGCGGGTGGCGATTGCGGCGCCGGATCCGGTACCCGGTCTGCGGCCGGTGGCGCCTGCCACTGCAGGGCCGCCGAATAGGCCTCGCGACGCTCCGCCACGCGCAGCGGCATGCTGGACTGCTGCGGCCCGGTGATCCCCGGCGCGGAGGCCGCGGGGGTGGCAGTGGGCACCGGCCGGTCAGTCTTCACGGGTTCGCCGACAGGCTCGGCCAGCACCCGGTGCAGCGTCCGGTAGAGAAAGTCATGAACCAGTCGCGACTCGCGAAAACGCACTTCATGTTTGGTCGGATGCACGTTCACGTCCACCAGTGCCGGCGCGAGGTCCAGAAACAGCACATAGGCCGGATGGCGACCGTGATAAAGCACGTCCTGAAATGCCTGTCGCACCGCATGGCCAACCAGCTTGTCGCGCACCATGCGCCGGTTGACATAGAAATGCTGCATATCACCCTGGCTGCGCGAGAACGCCGGGCGGGCCACCCAGCCAGCCAGCCGCAGGCCTGCCGCTTCGTATTCGAAATGCAGCGCGTGCTCGATGAACGCCGGTCCCAGCAGGTCCGACAGGCGTCGTTCGTGGCCGCTGCGGTCGGCGGCGACGTTGGCACTGAACACCTGCCGACCGTTGTGCATCAACACGAACGCCACGTCCTGGCGCACCAGCGCAAGTCGTTTGACGACCTGCTCGAGATGGCCGAACTCGGTCTTGTCGGTCCGCAGGAACTTGCGTCTGGCCGGGGTGTTGTAGAAAAGGTCGCGCACCGTGACCACAGTGCCACCGGACAGTGCTGCCGGGCGGACCTGCTGCCCATCCCCAACCATCTCCCAGGCAAGCTCGGCACCGCTGGCGCGCGATGCCAGGCTGAGGCGTGACACCGAGGCGATTGCCGGCAAGGCCTCGCCGCGAAAACCCATGCTGGCGATTCGCTCGAGGTCCTCCAGCGACTGCAGCTTGCTGGTCGCGTGACGTGACAACGCCAGCGCGAGGTCGTCCTTTTCGATGCCTGCGCCGTCGTCAGTGACGCGGATCAGCTTGACCCCGCCCTGCTCAACATCGACCTGCACTCGCCGCGCGCCCGCGTCCAGACTGTTCTCGACCAGCTCCTTCACCACCGATGCCGGGCGCTCAACGACCTCGCCGGCAGCGATCTGGTTGACGAGTTGGGCAGGCAGGGCATGAATACGGGCGGGCATGTCGCCATTCTGCCACCCGCGCCCGCCATGAAAAAAGCCCGCGCGAACGCGGGCCAAGCCTTCCTTCAGAAAAGGGGGACGATCAGGGGCGGATATACGACCAGCCCTGTTCCTGGCGTTCGACCAGGTGAACCACGCCGGATGGGACCATTTTGGCCTGAGGCATCAGCTCGATCTGCTTACCCGCCTTCGTGGACATCTTGGCCAGGGTGTTCGAACAGGCCTGGAAGCTCACATTCTCGAAATTCTGCGCGATGCTGACCACACGCTCCTCGACCGGCGACTTACCCGGGACCAGCATGGTCAGACCGGGGCCGTAGGCGACGATCTCGATTTCGACTTCTTCGCCCTTGTCCTGGTAATACTTGTTGATATTCGACGCATTGTTGAGCACCAGCTCCTGGCGCGCCGGATCGGCCTCGTCGAGGTGCAACACAATCCGGTGTTTGTCGGCCGCGTTTACCGTGGCCGCAAGGAACAGCGCCGAAATAAGGGTCAGAAACCGCATCTCTCTCTCCTGCAATTTGGGGGGGGGTGGGGCCCGGGATACTTATCGTAATCGCCCCGGCTCTCCAGAAAGACGCAGAGGTGCGGCGGTTATTCCCGCCAGATTGAATCAGGTGTCGGGGATGACCAGGACCTGGCCGATGCGAATGTGGTTCTCACTGCGGATATCGTTCTCGCGACGCAGCGAACCGAGACTCACCTGGTAGCGATCGGCGATCTCCGAGAGCGTGTCGCCCTTGCTGATCACGTGCTTGAGCGTCGCGCGTTGACGCTCCGCCAGCCGTGTCCCGGGAGGCGGTGCCTCGGTGAAGAACTTCTGAACCCCGGACAGGATCGCCTTCGCCATGCGTTCCTGGTGCTTCGGGTCACGCAGGTTCCGCTCCTCCTCGGGATTCGAGATAAAACCTGTCTCGACCAGCATCGACGGGACATCGGGTGATTTCAAGACCATGAAGCCCGCCTGCTGCACCCGCCGACCGTGGACTCGTCCGACACGCCCCAACTCCCCATACACGCGTGAGGCGGCGCTCAGGCTGGCGTGCTGAGTGGCCGACTGTGACAGATCGAGCAGGACCGAGGCGAGTACATCGTCTTTGTCATCGAGGCTGACGCCGCCGACCAGATCGGAGGAGTTCTCCTTCTCCGCCAGCCAGCGTGCGGCCTCGCTGGATGCGCCACGTTGCGACAGCACGTACACCGAAGACCCGCGCACCCGCTTGTCATTGAAAGCATCGGCATGGATCGAGACGAACAGATCGGCGCGCTGCTCGCGCGCAATCGCCATGCGCTTGCGCAGGCCGATGTAGTAGTCGCCATCACGGGTCAGCACCGCGCGCATCCCGGGTTCAGCGTCGATCAGCCGCTTGAGGCGGCGTGCGATCTGCAGGGTCACGTCCTTTTCTTCGGTGCGGAAACGTGAACCGCTGGCACCCGGATCGTCGCCGCCATGCCCCGCATCCACCGCCACCACGATGTCGCGCGCACGTTCGATGTCGGTGGCCGATTTGGCTACCCGCGGCGAGGCGGCAGCCTCTACCGGGTACAGATCCACCACCAGCCTGTGCCCGTAACTCGCGTTGGGTTTCAGCAGAAAGGTCTTGGGCCGGACCGGCTGCTTCAGGTCGAGCACGACCCGCAGACCACCGTCCGGACGCGGGGCGTGGCGCAGGCCACCGAGATGGATGTCTTCGATCTCGGCGGCGGAAAAGTCGCTGGCCACGGTGGCATCGCTGATATCGATCACCAACCGGTCCGGCCCTGCGAGTGAAAACACCTTGTGCTCGGCAGGGCCCGTCGTGTCGAACACCAAGCGGGTGTGATCCGGGGCCGTCCACAGACGTACGCCCGCCACCTGCGCGGCAGGCAGCTGAGACGCTATCAGTAGCAGTGCAATGAAGGTCAGTAGCTTTTTCATGGGTTCAGAGGTCTGAATTTTCCCTGAGCCAGTGACTTCAAATTAGCACAGTGAAAATGTTTTTCCTAGATAATTCGGCAATCTAGATCATCTTTCTCGAAATTCACTGGAAGTGCTCACACAGCATCGAAAGCGGCCCCTCACCGCGCGGCCCGGGCGCCGCCAGTGTGATTTCGCGTCCGCGGGCATGGTGCCGGATGAAGATCCGCAGGTCGGCCGGTGGAAGCCATCCGGCACCACGTTCCGGCCATTCGATCAGCAGCACGGCCTGTTCAGCGAGCATCTCACGTAGACCGAGGTAGTCCAGCTCGGCCGGATCGGCTACCCGATACAGGTCCAGGTGATAGACCTTTCTGCCGTCGATCTCATACGGCTCGATCAGTGTATAGGTCGGGCTCTTTACGGCGCCGCGGTGGCCCAGACCACGCAGGAATCCACGCGCCAACGTGGTCTTGCCTGCCCCAAGATCACCCTCGAGAAAGATCAGCATCGGCGCGGTGCAGACATCGGCAAGGTGCGCGCCCAGGGCCTCCTGCGAGGATTCGTCGGGCAGCACGAGCCGGCAGCCGGCGGCAAGCGTCATCGTGGATTCACCAGGCCGCGCAGGCGATCGATCAGATCACCGGCGAGCATGCCGCGCTCGCCATCCAGCCCGGCGGCGACGTCACCGGCCGCAGCGTGCAGGCAGACGCCGCTCTCGGCCGCGTCGCGCACCCCCATCCCCTGTGCCATCAGGCCGGCGATCACCCCGGTCAGCGCATCGCCCATACCGCCGCTGGCCATGCCGGGGTTGCCGTCGCTGCAGATGGCTGGTGGGGGGCTGCCATCGCTGGCGACCACACTGCCGGCACCCTTCAATACCGCGCTGCCACCAAACCGCTGCTGCAGTTGCTGTGCACTCTGCAGGCGCTGGCCCTGGATCTCGGCGCTGCACAACCCGAGCAGCGCGGCCGCTTCACCGGGATGAGGAGTGAGCACCCAGTCATTTCGCCGCATCGGTGCTTCGGCCAAAAGATGCAGCGCATCGGCATCCACCACCAGCGGCCGCCCGGCACCACACGCGGCATCCCACAGCGCACGGCCCCAGGCACTGCGGCCCAGACCGGGCCCTATCGCGATAACCGTGGCGGCGCGCAGCAGTGGTTGCAGTGCCGATGGGTCGTCGACGGCGTGCACCATCACCTCCGGGCGGGCCGCCAGCACCGGCGCCAGGTGCCCGGGGCGCGTTGCGAGGCTGACCAGCCCGGCACCCACCCGCAGCGCAGCCTCGGCGGCGAGTCGCGGCGCACCACCCATGCCGTGATCACCGCCGATCACCAGCACGTGACCAAAATGACCCTTGTGTACATTGCGCCGCCGCGAACCGAGCAGCGACGCCTGTTTGAGCCAGTCGATCCTGCGAGCCGACAGCACACTGCTGGCATACACGGCAGCCGGCACGCCGAGCCCGTCGAACACGACCTCACCGGCGCAGTCGGGCCCGTCGGCGGTGAACAGGCCTGTTTTCAGCCCGATGAAACTGATGGTCACGGCTGCCTGTACCGCATCCCCCATCGACACCCCGCTGTCGGCATTCAGCCCCGACGGGACATCGATCGCCAGGCACGGCGCCCGGTGGGCATTGATGGCCGTGATGGCCTCGGCCCAGCGACCGGTGACCGGGCGGTCCAGCCCGGTGCCGAACAGCGCGTCCACGATCAGATCGACGGCCCGCGGCATGCCCGTGAACGGCTGCCAGTCACCGCCCGCCTCCTGCCAGCGCGAGGCATTGAGTGCCGCATCGCCACGCAGGCGTTCGCGCTCGCCGAGCTGCAGTACCGTCACCTGCAGGCCCGCCTGCCTGGCGAGGCGGGCAACCACGAAACCATCGCCGGCGTTGTTGCCGGTGCCGGCGAGCACGGCGACACTCTTCGCCTGCGGCCAGCGACGGCGCAGCAGATCGAAGGCGGCGCGCCCGGCGCGTTCCATCAACTCGAGGCCCGGAATCGAAAACTCCCCGATCGCGAGGCGATCGAAGCCGCGCACCTGTTCGCTGGTGTACAGCGCGCGCGGCAACTCGCCGGTGGTGGGGAGTGTTCGGAAGTTCATCAGCACCCAGGCAGCTTATCGGTTTATCTTATTTATACGATGGAATCCCAATCGACGATCGATTTCAATGCGCTCGCCCGGAAAATCAAGTCATGGGGCCGTGCCCTGGGCTTTCAGAAGGTCGGGATCACCGATACCGACCTGCAGGACGCGGAACGACACCTCGATCGCTGGCTCGGCAAGGGTTTCCACGGCGAAATGGCGTTCATGCAGCAGCATGGCAGCAAACGCACACGTCCTGCTGAACTAATACCCGGCACGGTGCGCATCATCTCGGCGCGCATGGACTACCTGCCCGACGAGACCGACCCGGCAAGTATTCTCGACGACCCGGCGCGGGCTTTTGTCTCACGCTATGCGCTCGGCCGCGACTATCACAAGCTGTTACGCAGACGCCTGCAGCGGCTCGCCGACCTGATCGTGGAGGAGACGGGACCGTTCGGCTATCGTGCTTTTGTCGACTCCGCCCCGGTGATGGAAAAGGCGATTGCGCAGAAGGCAGGACTCGGCTGGATCGGCAAACACTCCAACCTGCTCGATCGCACGGCCGGCTCGTGGTTCTTTCTCGGAGAGCTCTACACCGACCTGCCCCTGCCGGTCGACCACCCACTCACCGACCATTGCGGCAGCTGCCGTTCGTGTATCGACTGCTGCCCGACACAGGCGATCGTCGCGCCCTACCAGGTCGACGCCCGCCGTTGCATCTCGTATCTCACCATCGAACTCAAGGGTGCAATTCCGCATGCGCTGCGGCCGCTGCTGGGCAACCGCATCTACGGCTGCGACGACTGCCAGCAGGTTTGCCCATGGAACCGGTTTGCCACCCCTACGCCGGAACAGGACTTCATGCCCAGAAACGGCCTCGATACCGCCACATTGTGCGAATTGTTTGCCTGGGATGAGGATACTTTTCTTGCACGCACCCAAGGGTCGGCTATCCGGCGCATCGGTTACCGGCGCTGGCTGCGCAACATTGCGGTGGCGTTGGGCAATGCGACAGATTCGGCAGACGCGGTCGAATCACTGCAGGCACGCAGCGATACCGCCGATCCGCTGGTGCGCGAACACATCGAATGGGCGCTTGGATGCCACGGCAGGCACGACTGATCAACCCCGCTCACCCCCCTTTGCTGACGCGACCCGCACCCTCCGCCAGTGCAATCAAGCCATCACGATCCCGCAGGTAGATGGTCCTGCGATTGATCTCGATGTAGCCCTCGTCCTGCAGGCGGTGCAACTCCCGGGAGAAAGTCTCGGCCGAGATGTTCAAGGTACTGGCGATCACAGATTTGGGTGCCGGAAGGCAGACCTCCAGATGCGGAGGTGGCCGATCGGCGGCGCTGCGCAACAGGTAGCTGACGGTACGTTGCAGCGCATTCTGCAGGCAGCAGGTCTCCAGGTCCGTGATCAGCTCGCGCATCAGGGCACTCATCCCCCTGAGCATCGCCGCGGTGAAATCAGGACTGCGCACCAGCGCATCACTGATCACCTGGCGCGGCAGATACGCGAGATTCACCGCCGACAGCGTCTCGACAAATACCGGGCTCGGAATGGAATTGAACATGATGGCCTCACCGAAGCTGTCCCCCGGCCCCAGGATCCGCAGCACGCGCTCGTCGCCGTTGCAAGACAACATGTAGAGTTTCAGGTGACCGTCCAGCACGGTGTAAAGGCCATCCAGGTAGTCGCCACGACTCAGAATTCGGGTCGCGCGCGGCTCCTCCTGCAGCCATCCGCCGCGCGCGATCGCCTCGACCTGGGCCCTGTCCAGATCGGCAAACAGCGACAGCTCTTTCAGAAGATCGGCATCCAGAGGTATGCCCGTCGAATGCATCGTCACCCCGCACCCTGAAGATTTCCATTGCAACGCGGTACGGCAGCGTCAATTCATCACGATTCTCTAATACACCAGGGTGCCCGGCCTTGACTTTTGTCGTATCGGCCTCCCGCATCGGGTTGATGCAGATCAAAACAAGCGGCAATTGAGCGGCCGGCAATTCGTTCCTTTCTATATCTTCGGCGGAAAAAAGGTTCGGCGGCGCAGGGGCCAGGCACCATTCCGGGCCACTGACGTTCGCCCATACATCGGCATGTGTTGCGAAACGACAAGTGCCGGGGCGGTCCCACCCGGCCACCTCCACCAGGGAGAAACCTGTCATGAGCCATCGGATGTCCGCGGCCGACAGCTGTCTGGGTCGCCCACTTTGGGTGCTCGCCCTGCTGCTCGCTATCGGTGCTGTACATGCCGCACAACCGGCCGGCGTGCCGGGCAGGGACTGGGGCGACCCCGCGGGTGAAGAATGTGTCGAATGCCACCGGACCGAGAACCCCGGCCTGACCCAGGAATGGAACCACAGTCAACACGGACAGGCGGGCGTCAACTGTCTCGATTGCCACAAGGCGGAGAAAGGCGACAAAGACGCCTTCGTACACAAGAAACAGCTTATTTCCATTATCGTCTCGCCGAAGGACTGCGCGCGTTGCCACCGGCAGGAATTCGACGAGATGGACGGTTCGCATCATTCCAAGGCGGGACAGATTCTGGCGTCGCTGGATAACCTGCTGGGTGAGGTGGTCGGCGGCCCGGCGGCGGTGAACGCCGGCTGCCGGCAATGCCACGGAGGCAAGGTCGAGATTGGCAAGGATGGCAGACCCAGCCTCGAGACCTGGCCGAACACCGGCATCGGGCGCATCAACCCGGACGGCTCCGCCGGTTCCTGCACCGCCTGTCACGGTCGTCACCGCTTCTCCAAGGCCCAGGCACGCACGCCAGACACCTGCGGCAAATGCCATGTGGGTCCCGACCATCCGCAGATCGAGGTCTACAACGAATCCAAACACGGCATCATCTACCGCGCCAACGTGGACGATATGAATCTCGGATCCGACAAGTGGGTCGCCGGCGTCGACTATTCCGCAGCACCGACCTGCGCCACCTGCCACATGAGCCGCGGTGGCGATCAGCCGAAGACACACAACGTCGGCGAGCGCATCTCGTGGACCCTGCGCCCACCGATCTCTAAGAAGATCAACCTGGTCAAACTGGAAAACGGTGACGAGTTCGATGTCGAGGAAGGTGGCGAGGTCCCACAGGCGGGCGATGCCGCCAGGGGCTCCAGGGTGGTTCAGGTACTGACCTGGAAAGACCGCCGCGACAAGATGGCCGACGTATGTGCCGCCTGTCACGGCAAGGGCATGATCGAAGGTCACTACAAACAGTTCGACGACGTGGTGGAGCTGTACAACGAGAAATTCGCCAAACCGATCGCGGCCGTCATGGCTGAACTCAAAAGCGCCGGCTACACCACCCCCGACCCGTTTGACGAAAAGATCGAATGGACCTGGTGGGAGATCTGGCATCACGAGGGTCGACGTGCGCGCCATGGCGCCTCGATGAACGGTCCCGACTATACCTGGTGGCACGGGCTGTATGAGGTCGCGAAGCACACCTACTTCCAATGGATCCCTGAACTGAAAGAGGTCGTGCTTCGGAAGGACGGCAACGAGCTGTTCGCCGACGCGATGCTCGAGAAGTACTTCAGGCCAATCGATGGCCACAGCTGGTACTTCGAAGGCATGAACAAAGACCAGATAGACAAGGTCCGCAAAGGCTTCGAAGAACGCTACGGCAAGGGCTCGCTGAAATAACCTGCATAGGAGACCGTCGGATGCGACATCTCATCGTCCTGATCATCTGCGCACTCACCATCGTGCTCGGCCTGGCCAACCTTGCGTTCGCCCGGTCCGGATCCACGTTGAGCACCGGCCAGGCACTGGCGGACGCCGGCGATATCAAGGGCGCGATGCGGGTATTTGCGGCATTGACCCGCGCGCAGCCCGAGTCGGCCGAGGCGCACGCGCGGCTGGGCGGGATGCAGTTGCTCGACCGGCGCTATGCAGATGCGGTGCGGAGCTTTCAGCGTGCCGTCAGCCTGGGTGACAACGGCACCCGTTCGTTCCTCGGCATGGGCATGGCCTACCTGCACATGGGGCAGATGCGAGCAGCGCGTGCTGCGTTCATCGAGGCCAAGGCACGCGGGACCCGACAGCCGGCGCAGGTGGATGAGGTCATCGCATGGATTGACGCGCGCGACGGCGTGCCGGCTGTCCCACAACGCTGAGACCCACTCGGGCGGTAGGGCGGCCTCAATGCCTGGCACGCGTCAGCGCCAGCGTTGACTCCGTCGAGCGGTCCGAGCGCACTACGGTACCGAGCAGGGTCTGCCGGTCATCCGAAAGTCTCATGCGATAGCGGTAGCTGAAAGGCTCCTTGTCGAACACGAGCTTGAGCTCGACGGCAAGCCCATCCCCATCGATCGTGCCGGGACCGCGTTTCCACACCTGCTGCGATTCGTAGTGGGTCTCTTCCACCCACAACCCTTCTCCCTGCGTGTCCTGGCGCACCGTCCAGTAGCTGCCGTTCGGCATGTACCAAAGGCCGCCGTAGTGTTCGACATTGATTGCGGGATCGCGCAGGCACCAGGCCGTGATCGCGATCACCAGCACGGCCATCACACCGATCAGCGGCGCGAACCAGCGTGGCACCCGGGTGGTCGCCATGTTACCGATGCCCGCCCGCTGCAACGCGTGGGCCAGGCGCGCCATGTCGTATTCCCAACGGCTGTCTGACAGCTCTATCGCCTGCAGCCGCGTCAACGCCTGCAGCGTCGGCGGCAGGTCCTGCGCCTGCGGCATCTGCGCGCCTTCGACCAGCACCGGGATCACGGTCAGTTCCGGCTTTGCCAGCGCCATCTCCACTTCACGGCGTACGTGGTCTCCAGGGTCGTCCAGGCGCCGTCCACCATCCGCCGCCCGCACGTCCAGCCAGGTGTCTCCAATCAGGACGATACTCACGCGCGCGGCCGTGATGGCCGTCTGCAGTGCGCCGACGAAATCCGCACCTGCAGCGATTGCGTCGATATCACGAAACACCGCGTCGTAACCGAGGCGCCGCTTCAGATCGTCGCAGATGCGGCCCGCGTGACCGGCGGTGTCCGCGCGCCTGTAGCTGAGAAACACGGCGTAATCCATCCCCGACCTCCTGGTGCAGCGCGTTCCGCTATCGTGTGACGATTCAGATCTTCAGGAAATGTTCGCGGTAGTGACGGAGTTCGGCGATCGAGTCGCGAATATCCTGCAGCGCGAGATGTGACGAATCCTTGCTGAATCCCTTGTACACCTCAGGCGCCCAGCGCCGCGCCAGTTCCTTTAGGCTGGAAACATCCAGGTTGCGATAGTGGAAGAAGTCTTCGAGTGTCGGCATCAGGCGCGCCAGGAAGCGCCGATCCTGGCAAATCGAATTGCCGCACATCGGCGATGCACCCTTGCCCACCCAGGTCTCGAGAAACGCCAGGGTCTCGCGTTCGGCCATGGCCGCATCGGCCTGACTCTGGCGCACGCGTTCGGTCAATCCTGAATTGCCGTGCTGCCGGGTGTTCCATTCGTCCATCGCGCCGAGCACCGCATCGCTTTGGTGGATGGCAAGCACAGGCCCTTCGGCAAGCTCGTTGAGGTCCGAGTCGGTAATCACGGTGGCGATCTCAATGATCCGGTCGTTCTGCGGGTCGAGCCCGGTCATTTCAAGATCGATCCAGATCAGGTTGTTCTCAGAAACCGCCATCGGCGCCACTCCTCGTGCTGCAACAGTTGATCGGTGGAGTTTAGCGGTATTGGCGGGTATCGGGCATCGCGGTCGCCATGCGCCCCGACAACCCTGCCAAGGCTGGCAGATAACCCCTGCGCACCACCGGCTGTCGTAGAATCGGCGCCATGAGTACCTTCACCACGATATTCCTGTTCGCCGTCATTGCCGGTCTCGCGCTGCAGCTGTGGCTGGCGGCGCGCCAGGCCGCGCACATCATCAGCCACGCGGACACCGTGCCGGCGGCGTTCGCGGCAGGCATTTCGCTCGAACAACACCAGACGGCGGCGCGTTACAGCATTGCCCGCCTGGGCATCGAGCGCTGGGACCTGGTGCTGGGCAGCGCGGTGCTGCTCGGCTGGACCGTCGCAGGCGGCATCGGATGGCTGGATGATGCGATCGCCTCGATCGGCCTGGGCACGCTGTGGCACGGCGTGGCTCTGGTCATCGCGGTAGTGCTTGTCGGCACGATTATCGATCTGCCGCTGTCGATCTGGCGTACCTTCGGGGTCGAGGCCAGGTTCGGCTTCAACCGCACCACCCCGGGCGGATTCGCCAAGGACCGCCTGCTGGGCCTGGTGCTGGGTCTGATTCTGGGCGTGCCCCTGGTTGCCGCGATCCTGTGGCTGATGGCGCGGGCCGGGCAGCTCTGGTGGTTGTGGGCGTGGCTGCTGTGGATGACATTTTCGCTGTTCATCACCTGGGCATACCCTATCTGGATCGCGCCGCTGTTCAACAGGTTCAAGAGCCTGGACGATGCCGCGCTGCGCGCGCGGCTCGAACGTCTGCTGCAACGTTGTGGCTTCACCAGCAACGGAATGTACGTGATGGACGGTTCGCGACGCTCGGCACACGGCAATGCCTATTTCACCGGGTTCGGCGCGAACAAGCGCATCGTATTCTTCGATACCCTGCTCGACGGCCTCGAGGCCGATGAGGTGGAGGCCGTGCTGGCCCACGAGCTTGGCCACTTCAAACGTCGCCACGTGGTGAAGATGCTGGCGATCTCGGCGCTGATGTCGCTTCTGGGACTGGCGCTGCTCGGATGGCTGGCGGGGCAGCAGTGGTTCTATGCCGGCCTGGGTGTCACCCGACCGGGCGATGCGGCCGCACTGGTATTGTTCATGCTGGTGGCGCCTGTGTTCTCCCTGTTCGCCAATCCGCTGCTTGCATGGCTGTCGCGCCGCCACGAATTCGAGGCAGACGACTTTGCCGCAGCACAGACCGACCCGAGGCACCTGATCAGCGGCCTGGTCAAGATGTACCGTGACAATGCAAGTACGCTGACGCCCGATCCTTTGTACTCTGCGTTTCACCACAGCCACCCGCCGGCACCTGTGCGCATCGCCAACCTGTCATCTAAAATCCCGGCGTAAATCACACAGGAGTGATCCCGATGTCTATGGTTATCCGTTCCACTCTCACCGCCGCCCTGCTCGGTCTCATCGCGACCGCGGTACAGGCGGAGTTCGCTCCCGGTCCCTACCATGACGCGCAGTGCATGCGTTGCCATGACACCACGGTGTATACGCGCGAGGACCGGCGCGTACGGAGCTATCCGGCGCTCGAGGCGCAGGTCGCGCGGTGCGACGCCAACCTCGCGACCAAGCTGTTCCCGGACGACCTCTCACTGCTGGTTGAACATCTCAATACCAAGTACTACAGGTTCACCAAGTAACACGCATGGCGCGCCGCAGGCTCAATGACCAGCAGAAGGCGCGCATCGCGGGTATTCAGGAGAAACGGCGACAGGATGCCGCCGCGCGGGCCGAGAGCGCACTGTCGACGGCTGGCGACGCGCAGCAACAGAATGGACGCGTGGTGGTGAGGCATGGCCGCAACCTGCTGATCCGCGACACCCGGGGCAACACGGTGCATGCAATGTTCCGGGCCAACCTCGGCGACGTGGTGTGTGGTGACAACGTGGTGTGGCAGCCGACCGCCAATGGCGAAGGCGTGGTGGTTGCGGTGCAGCCGCGTCACACGGCACTTTCCCGGCCGGGCTTCGGCGGCCAGGAAAAAACCATTGCCGCAAACATCACCCAACTTGTCGTGGTCCTCGCCTCGCAGCCAGAGCCGACCGGCTACCTCCTCGACCAGTACCTGGTCGCCGCCGAACGCATCCAGGTCGGCGGTCTGGTATGCCTGAACAAGGCCGACCTGCTCGACGACGCCGGGCGTACGCGTTTCCGAGCGGCGTTCAGTCACTACGAGGCGATCGGCTATCCGGTGATCGAGATCAGCGCCAAGACAGAGCATGGCCTGGACCCGCTGCTGCAGAGGCTGCGCGGTCACACCAGCATCCTGGTCGGCCAGTCTGGCGTCGGCAAGTCATCACTGATAAACGCACTGATCCCGCGGCAGGATATTGCCGAGGGCAGGCTGTCCGATGCCACCGGGCTGGGCCGCCACACGACCTCGGCCGCCACGCTTTATCCACTGGACAGCGGCGGTGAGCTGATCGATTCACCGGGCGTGCGCAGCTTTCGTCTGAGTCAGCTCGACCGCCGCGAGCTGGAACG
The DNA here is from genome assembly GCA_024235315.1 of Chromatiaceae bacterium. Lineage (GTDB taxonomy): Bacteria > Pseudomonadota > Gammaproteobacteria > Chromatiales > Chromatiaceae > Thiosocius. Next base: position 316,267 of record JACKMP010000002.1, read on the forward strand.
CGGCTTCCGCGAATTCCTGCCTTACCTCGGCCAATGCCGTTTTCACAACTGTGCCCACCTGGCCGAACCTGACTGCGCAATCCTTGCTGCCGCCGCGGCCGGCAAGATCCATCGTGCGCGCCTCGAAAGCTACCAGCACATGGCGGTCGAACTGACGGCCGGCGCCTGAGCGCCGGCTGCATCTTTCCCTGCCCCGCAGCCCTCGGCGACCGCGCGCCACCTGCCGAGCCGGGGAAAGGACTTCCCATTCTGGTACGGAATATGCAGCGACGCGGTCACGCAACAATTTTTTGACACCAGAGCGCAACCGGCGCCACGGCTTCTGAAGATGAGGGGAAACATGGCAGAGCACGAACTCGCGCAACGGCTGTCGCTCGGCTTCATTGGCGGCGGCCTGAACTCGGCGGTCGGACAGACGCACTATGCCGCCAGCCGGATGGACGGCCGCTGGTCGCTGGACGCCGGTGTGTTCAGCCGCGATGCCGACACCAACCGGCAGACGGCGGAGCACTGGCACGTGGCGCCCGACCGGCTGTACGGCAGCTGGCGCGACCTGCTGCTTGCCGAGCGCTCACGCCTCGACGCCGTGGTGGTGCTGACGCCGACTCCAAATCACTACGAGATCGTCCAGGCCCTGTTGAAGGCCGGCATACCGATCATCTGCGAAAAGGCACTGGTGTCGAACCTCAACGACGCACGGACCCTGCTCGCCCAATACAATCCGGCCAGAAATTTCCTCGCCGTCACCTTCAATTACAGCGGCTACCCGATGGTGCGCGAACTGCGCCAGCGCATCCGCACCGGACAGTTCGGCAAGATCCACCAGCTGCATATCGAGATGCCGCAGGAGGGCTTCGTGCGCCCACCGGCGATTGCCGGCCGCGCCGCGCCACCACAGAGCTGGCGCCTGAAAGACGACTTCATCCCGACCATCTGCCTCGACCTCGGCGTCCACCTGCACCACCTCGCGTACTTCCTGTGCGGTGAGGAGCCAGAGACCGTCAACGCCGAGTTCAACACCTATTCGCAATACAAGGACATCGTCGACAACATCTCGATGTGGCTGGAGTACCCGAGCGGCATGACCTCGAACTTCTGGATGAGCAAGACCGCGGTGGGCCGACGCAACGGCCTGCGCATCCGCCTGTTCGGCGAACTCGGCAGCGCCGAGTGGTACCAGATGGAGCCCGAGCAGCTCAACATCTCCACCGTCGACGGCATGCACATGACCATCGACCGTGGCGGCCAGGCCAGCATCGCCGGCGAGGCGCGCTACAACCGCATGAAGGTGGGCCATCCCTCGGGCTTCATCGAGGCTTTCGCCAACCTGTACACAGACTGTGCCGATGCCCTGATCGATTGGCGGCAGAATGGCCGCAGCGCAAACCCCCATGTGTTCGGCATCGAGCATGCGACCAATGGTCTGGCACTGTTTCACGCTGCCAGGCTGGCCAGCTCGCGGCGCCGCTGGGAGCGCGTGCACTGCACACCCTATCGTGAATCGCTGATCTCGAAACTGAAGCCATGAACAACACCATAGAAGATTTCATCGTCCACCACATTGCCGAAAAACGTGGCATCTCCGCCGATGATATACAGCGCGATGCCGACCTGTTCGACAGCGGTTATGTCGATTCGCTCGGCGTGTTCAACATGATGATGTCGCTCGAAGACGAGTTCGGCATCCGCTTCATCGAAGACGACCTGATCAATCCTGGTATCAGCACCGTGTGCGGTCTGGCAGCGATCATCGCTGGCAAGCGGAGCCACTGAGATGGTCGACATCCGGTTCGCGACCCCTGACGACACCGCCCATCTGATGACGTTCATGCACCAGCATTGGCGCGCTGATCATATCCTGTCGAGAAACGAGGCACTGTTCCGCTATGACTTCCAGGACGGTGACCGCCTGAATATGGCCATCGCCACCCGGGGCGGGGATATCGTCGGCCTGTTCGGCTTCATGAAATACAACAGCCTGGATCTGCCCGATCTGGCCGGATCGCTGTGGAAGGTGCGTGAGGACATCGGCGAACCGATGCTGGGGCTGCGGTTGCGCCGCTTCGTCATCGCCAACGTGCCGCATCGCTATTTCGCGGCACCGGGTGCTGGCCTGCAGACTCGTGCGATCTACCACCTCATCGGCATGGACTGGATAGAGATGGAGCAGTACTTCATCGTCAATCCGGATGTCACACAACACACGCTGGCGCGCATCAGTGCCCTTGAGTCAGCGATGCCGGCAATGGGGAGCGACGCCGATGCCGGGCTTGCCGAGGTCCACGACCCCTACGAGCTGGCCGGGTTTCCGTTGGTTGAATTCAATCACATCGGACCAAACAAGGACTGGGACTACATCTGCCGACGCTTCTTCGAACACCCGATCAATGACTATCGTGTATTTGTGTTCACGCAGCGTGGCAAACCGGCCAACATCGTGGTCTGTCGCGAGGCGATGCATGACGGCGCCTCTGCGCTGCGGATCGTCGACTTCTATGGCGACGAACAGCACATGCCGGCGATCACCGCCGCATTGGCCCAGCTCATGCGCAGCGAAGGTCACGAGTACCTCGATTTCGTATGCAGCGGCTTTACCGGGCAGGTCATGACGGATGCAGGGTGGCAGCGGCTCGACTTCGGCCGCGATGACGTCATCATCCCGAACTACTTCGAGCCGTTCGTGCAGTCGAACGTGCGCGTGTACGCAGTCGCCGACCGCCACCCGGACATCAGACCGCGACTTTGCCGCGCCGACGGCGACCAGGATCGGCCAAACTTCGACCGTCCGTCTGCTGTGCAGCCCCTGGGCACACTTCGCCGGGCGGCACAATCGTGAACATCATCGATCTGTTTCTCGCGCATGCGGCGGAAACACCCGACAAGCCAGCCATTGTCTTCGGCAACAGCCTGCTGAGCTACGCCCAGGTAGCGGATCGTACAGGGCGCCTGTGCGGCCTGCTGAGATCAATGGGTGTAAGCGAAGGCGACTGCCTCCTGGTCGCACTGGACAACGGCATCGAGTTCACGCTGACGATGCTTGCCGCCGCGGAGCTCGGTGCCATGCTGGCGCCGGTCGCCACCAGCATGCCGGTTGTCGCGATGCAGCGCTCGCTCGGCGCGACTGGCGCGCGATTCGTGATCGCCAGCAATCCAGTGTGCCGGCGACTGCTCGACAGCGCCTCGGGGCAGGATGGCAGGCTCTCGCTGCTGGTGACCGGTGCACCGGTCGCCGGTTGCCGTCACTTCAGTGAACTGGACCAAAGCGAGTCGTCGTACCGACTCGGCAGCCATGGCGCCGACGCGCAACTGGATTACCTGCTGACCATGACCTCTGGCTCCACCGGCGATCCGAAGCCGATAACGCTCAGCCAGGCCGGCAAGATCCGGCGCTCGCTGGACGGGGCCAGAGACCTGTATGGCCTGGACAATGACGATGTCATCATCACCTCGACCCCGATGTATCACTCGCTGGGGTTTCGCCTCGCCCTTTTGCCGCTGCTGATCGGGGCGACAGCGGTGATTCTGCCGCGATTTTCGCCGAAGGGCTGGATCGAGGCAGTCAACAGCCACGCGGTGTCATTCGCGATCATGGTCTCGTCGCACCTGGAACTGATCGCGCAATGGCTGTCGGAGCATCCGACCCCTCTGCCGAGTCTCATGACCATGGTGTCATCCTCGGCACTGTTGCGGCCCGAGATCAAGCAGCGTTGTATCGACCTGTTCGACTGTGCTTTCCACGAGTGTTACGGCGCATCGGAAGTCGGCATCGTGACCAATCTGGCACCGGCCGACTGCCGCGACAATCTCGCCAGTGTCGGCAAGGCACTGGACTATGTCGACCTGATGATCATGGATGAGCACGGCCAGGCTATGCCGCATGGCAGAATCGGCGAGATCGCCTGCAGGACTGCGACCGCATTTTCCGGCTACTACCGCCGGCCCGACGCCACCAGCGCCAGTATGCGCAGCGGATTCTTCTGCACCGGCGACATGGGGCATGTTGACGCCGACGGCTACCTCTATCTCGCCGGCCGCAAGAAGGACATCATCATCGTCGGTGGCAGCAACGTCTATCCGGAAGACGTCGAAGCAGTGCTGCATGAGGCGCCCGGCGTCGGAGACTGCGCAGTGATCGGCGTGCCTGACAGCTACTTCGGCGAGGCCGCTCTGGCGGTGATCACCACCGAAAGCAGTGACATTGACTTACGCCGCATCAGGGCCTTTTGTGCCCAACGACTGGCCGACTTTCAGCTGCCGCAGGCCTACGAGATCGTCGATAAACTGCCGCGCACCGCGCTGGGCAAGATCCAACGACAGGCACTGCGTGATAGATACGCAAACTACGATGCCACCGCGGACCTGCGTCTTCTGATGAGGCGCGGGGCCTGAGTCATCGCCCCGCGCCCACCTCTCGGCCTGCAATCCGCGCTGAACACACTCTTGCCAGAGGCCTGACCTTTTAGAAGAACCCTTTGCGCCAGCTGAATGCCAGGCTGAAATCGTGTGCCGCCTGTACGCCGTTGCGATCTTCGTAGACCGGAAGCAGCAGTTCCAGGCTGACGTTGTTGGCAAACACCGGCATCCAGTTGACCCCAACGCCGACTTCCGCCCGCTCTCCACCATAGTTGTCCGGGTTGGCGCCCAGCCCAGGCCCGTAGATATTCGGATCGATACCGCTGATCCTGCCTTGCGTCTCACCACGCAGGCGGACGGAGGTCACGAGGTCCGACCGCCATTCATAGGACACCCAGGCGGTGGCTTCGTGCTTGTCTCCATAACGCCAACCCTCCTTGTTTTCGCTCTCCAGCGGCAAGGTGGCCAGGTACTGCGCGCCCCACCCCCACTTCTCTGTCTTGCCCCAGTACACGACGCCGAGCAGGCTGTCCCAGGTACCTGATCCCAGCTGCATCCCGTAAGCTAGGCGGGTCTTTACCAGGGTGTTCATCGGCGTCAGATTATAGTCCTCCTCGGTAATGCTGCCCGTTGGCGCACTGAGTACGACATCCAACAGGATGTTGTGTCGGTAGTCGTCGCTGTTGTAGGCCTTTAGTATGGTTCCGAACTTGATATCACCGATCCCCTCGGACCGAACCGCGTTGGTACCCAGGCTATTGGTGCCAACGGGGCCGGCAAAGGTCTCCAGTACCGTCTTCTTCTTGATCAGGGGAATCAGGCCAACCAGTGCCACCTTGTCATTGATCGCGAAATTGGCGTATGGAAACACCACGTCCGCCTGGGCGCTTTTGGGTACGACACGCAGCGTGGGGGGCTGCATCGGGTCTCCGAAAAAGCGATTCGGCGCGGTGGTTACCGCCGTTTGTGCGGAAACGGAGTTGCTGCCCTGGATCAGTCCTTCGAATTCATGGTGCTGAAAATTAATGCCGGCAACACCCTGGCCTTTTTCAGGGAATGCGTAGATACCGAAAAGACCTGCGGGTACCGGGATCGGCAGCTTCTTTCTCAGTTCCCGAAGCTGCTTGATTCTGGTCGAAAGCGTTCGACGCTCTTCGAACGTCATACTGCCGCCGGTACCGTCTTCGGCTGACAGTGCAGATTCCGGAAGGGCACACGCCAACCCCAGGCAGATCGGTATCATGGCGCCACGAATGTTCATAGGTCTCCCCCTCGATTGCCGCGAGTCTTGTCGAATGTTTTTCTGGTTTTCGGAAACATTGCGTTGCCAGGTGGTTACGCCAGCGTCAACGAAGAAGATCCGAGACACCGGGCTGACTGCGGAACACGCCGTGACATGCGACACAACCGGACGCGATCGGACCGACCAGTGAGGCAGCCATCGCCATGTCACCACTGTCCGCGGCGGCCGCGAGTTTCAGGGCATTCCCCTCGACGCTGTCGTTGAAGCCGGTAAGGATTGAAAGCCGTTCGTCGCTGATATTCTCCAGCCCCAGGTAGGGCAGCAGACCTCCGACAGGAATCCGGTGGTTCGCGAGACGACGCGCGCTGTCCGCGGTCTGCTCCGGGTTGTCGGTCATGATGCCCGCCAGGATGCTCTGAAAGTCCGACAGGACCTCGGTCATGACCTGTCGCATGGTGGCTCTTTCGCTGTTGCGACTATGCATCGCCAGGATCGCCATCAACGACATCTTGGTGTCCGTGGACAGTCCCTCCACCTTGGTTCTCAGCTCAGGCTTCATCATCTCCAGCTGGCCCTGCATCACCTTCTTCAGTTCGTCCATGCCGGGCTCGGCCGCAAACGCACCGGATACACTGATGACACTGCCGACGAACATCGCAGCTGCGATTGCAGAACGACGAAGCCTCCCGAAATCCGACGACCGGATAGTTGATTCAACTGCACTGATACGCTCAACCTTCATTGCCTTCGCTCCTCGATTCATTGGCGCTGTTTCAATACGCATCTACAATAAATCGGGCATTTGTCTGAGCGATGGCGCCGTTGTAACAAGTTGTAACAGGCCTGTATCGAAACGGCTTCGATACGATCGGCGCGCGGAGACTTCCGGTGAGACCCAAAAAACAGCGCATCCTTATCGTCGACGACGAGCCCGAGCTTCGGGGATTGCTGACGACCTATCTTTCGAAGGAAGGGTATGACGTCAATGCGGTGGAAGACGGCACGGCATTGGACCTTTACCTCTCCAGGCAATCTGTCGACATGGTGATCCTGGACCTGATGCTGCCTGGCGAAGACGGCCTCTCGATCGGCAGGCGACTGCGTCAGCAGAGGAATCTTCCGATCATCATCCTTTCTGCGCGTGGCGAAGAGCTTGACCGGATCGTCGGCCTGGAAATGGGTGCAGACGACTACCTGACCAAGCCGTTCAACCCGAGGGAGCTGCTGGCCAGAATCCGCTCGGTGTTGCGTCGCTGTGAAACCGTCGACGGGGATCACATGAATCCTAATGACACCTTGCTTTCTTTCGGCGAATTCCGCCTCGACGTGCAGACGCACAGACTTAGCAATGATGAGCAGGACATCCCATTGACGACCGGCGAGTTCACCCTGTTGCGCATCTTCCTGACCCATCCCAACCGCGTCTTGAGTCGAGACACCCTTCTGGAGATGAGCAAGGGCTACGATCGGTCACCGATGGATCGCAGCATCGATGTGTGTGTGGGCCGTCTGCGGCGAAAGATCGAAGTCAACCCGGCAGAACCGGTGTACCTGCGCACCGTGTGGGGCGCGGGCTACCTGTTCGCAAAGGGCAGTTGAGCGAGGCCAATATGCGACTCCTGCCGGTTCAGAGCTATTTCTGGAAGGTCCTTTCCACCATCGGTGTGGTGTCGGTCGGCTTCATGCTGATCGTGCTTTCGACCATCGCCTATTACATGGTCGTTCCGCTCGGACAGCGGGCTACTGATGATCTGGCCAGCATCATTGCCCACGCTGCCGAGACGTACTCAGCAACGGATCAGTCTGCGCGCGAGTCATTCGCACAAAAGATGTGGCTGAAACACAACCTCGTCGTGACAGGCACGGCGGAACAGCTGCCTGAATCGACGAGCCTGCTACCGTATCTCTTCCTGCTGGAGGGATCTTTGCGCCGGCAGCTGGGACAGGAGGTTCGCCTCAAGACCAGCATCGATACCGATGGTGAGGACTGGTACTGGGCCGATATCCCCACCACTGACGGCTTGCTGCGTTTCGGCTTCTCGCGTTCGCGCATCGGGGTGAAACCGTCAGTGGCCTTCTTCGTACTGCTGACAACGGGTCTGTTTCTGACTATCGTCACGGCAGCCCTGCTGACCAGACGCCTTACCGTGACCATCGAACGCCTCTACCGTGCCGCGCGATTGATCGGCAAGGGACAGTGGCCGGAACCGGTGCCGGAAGAGGGCCCCGAAGAACTGGTGGTACTGGCCAGGGAGTTCAACCGCATGAACCTCCAGGTCCGTGAACTGCTCGCCAACCGGACAACCCTGTTGGCGGGCATCTCGCACGATCTGCGCACCCCTCTCACGCAGATACAGCTCGCCCTCGCGATGCTGCCCGATGATGGTGGCGACCCACAGATGATGGACAGGATTCGCCGCTACCTCGGATCGGTCGACCGGCTGATCGGACAGGCACTGGAGGTAAGCCTGGAACTGGACAGGCACGAAAAGGAACTGGTGAACATCGCCGATGTGCTGGACCCTGTCGTGGACGCTGCACGTCAGGGCAGTCAAATAGTGGAATGGTCGACGCAAAAGCCCTGCAGCTTCATGCTGAATCCCCTGGCACTGCAGCGGATTTTTTCCAACCTGATGGAAAATGCCGTCCGCTACGGCAATGGCCACCCGATTACCATCAATTGCAGCTGCGATAGGGAATCCCTGACACTCCAGGTGCAGGACCGCGGGCTAGGCATCCCGGTGGAGCATCGTGAAGCTGTATTCCAGCCGTTCTTCCGGCTGGAGAAATCGCGTAGCAGCAAGACCGGGGGGAGTGGCCTGGGTCTGGCCATCGTGCGCCAACTCGCGAACTCCAACGGCTGGACCGTACGACTGCATGGGCGTGTGCAAGGAGGGACCTGCGCCGAACTCGTTATCCCGATCGACGAACATGCGCCAAGGCATGTTCCTTGGCCGCAAACTGTTGATCAGGCGAGGGATGCAGAAAAGTCTCCGGTACCCCGATGAAAGTGAGCTAACCGAACACAGGACTGAGCAGACCGTCCGGATAAGCTGGTTCGCCTGTCGGCGCTGTCACCACCTGCCCCCTGTCCATACGATCGAGAAAGGCCTGTGCCACATCGTCGGTGAACTCTGCGTTGCGCGAATAACGGATCTGCGCAGACCGATCCTGAGGGACCGCCGACAGGTCGAATATCGACTGGTCGGCAATGCGGGCACTCAGCGCATCCTGTGCCACCACGACCGCACGCATCGTGTACAGGAAGGGATCACCACCGTCATAACGGGGTAACGCATGAAACAGCATCGGGCCACTGTCCAGTCCACTCGACAAGCGGTGGATGGTGGCACCGACCATGTGCGGTTTGTCGTCGTACATCGCCCAGAAGTTGCACGAAGAGCCGCGATAGTAAGGAGACAAGCCCATGTGGATATTGAAGGCGCCGCGCTCCACGAGGTGGTCGCACAGCCAGCCCTTGATGAAACTGGCACCAAACACGACAAACACATCGGCGTCGAGACAGGGCGCCAACTCGTCCTGCCGCAGCAGGTTCAGATCGCCCATACGGACCGCCATCGCACGCGCATTGGGATCGACAAAGCGGACATCTCCGAACAAGGCCTGCTCGGCGCGCACCACATGGCCGAAGTAGCGCTCCATGACCGGACTCTTGTTGAAGAAGTCCTGTCGCCTGCCCGGATAGACGGTGTTGCACTCCATGACGGCGAAGCACTGGTCCGCAATTGCGCACAGCCGTTCGATCAGGGCCAGATGCCGTGCCTGGTTGGAGGTGAATACGGTGATCTTCATTTGATCGCCTGCAACAGATTGGCGTGGTCCTCACGAGGTATCTCCCACAGCGAGCCACCGTGCGTCACCGACATGTTGGAACGGAAGCCCAGCACGACGTCGAGATCACGCAGCACGTCGAGCGTGTCGTCGCTGTAACTGCCACAGGGGTGCGACATGGTGCGCGGCGCCTGGCCGCAGATGGCACTGAGCATCCGCCGGTTCAGACGATACTCTGTCTCCTGTGCCGCCCGATCGAGCGTTCGCATCTGCATCGGATGACTGTGACTGTGAAGACCGATCTCGTGACCGGCCGCATCGAGTGCGGAAACATGCTCCGCTCTCATCCACAGTTGCGTCATGCGTTCCTCGCGCGGATAACCGGCCCTGCCCATCATGTCCGTCATCAGCCCGTCGTATTCGCTTTGCGTCAACACCTGATCACGAACGAAGCGAAAGCGTCTGTCGTTGTCCGTGTAAAAACCGAAGTCCGACAGGTAATCCGCCGGGTAAGTGTCCAGGTAACGCTGCTGGGCCCGCGGCAGCTGTCGCTCCAGAAGATCGAAAAACACCCGATAGAAGTCGTCGATGCCGTCGAAACTGGCATTGCGGAAATCACGGTACAGCTCGAGGTTGTCCGGCGTGTCGGTGAAGATGCTGCTGTAGACGAAGAAGAACGCCTTGATACCGAACTCGTCGAGCACCGGCACGGCCACGTCGTACTGACACAACAACGCATCGTCAAAACTGAGACAGATGTCATCGGGCGCCAGCCTGCCTCCCAGGGCACGCTCGACATAGTCACCGGGGGTGAGGATGTTGTATTGCAAGCCCAGGTAGCCCAGCAGCGCCCTTAAGCGGTCTGCCGACAGGGAGCCCTGGCCGCGGCGGTGGATGCCCGCATCGTGGAAATGGTGAAACATCACGCCAAACGTCATCCGGCCTCCCGCCTCTCGCTGCGCCGTGGTGGTTTCCATAGAATAGGCGGCAAATCCTAACCAAGTGCCACCAAATGAACTACTGGCTGATGAAATCCGAGCCTGATGTCTTCGGCATCGACCACCTCAAGGCGATGCCCGGCAGGAAGGAGCATTGGGACGGCGTGCGCAACTACCAGGCACGCAACATGATGCGTGACCAGATGAAGAAAGGCGATCTGGTGTTCTTCTATCACTCCAACTGCGACGAACCCGGTATCGTCGGCATCATGGAGATCGCGAGGGAAGGCTATCCCGATCACACCGCGTTCGATGCCGACACCAAGTACCACGACCCCAAGAGCGACCCCAACAATCCACGTTGGTATATGGTGGACGTGAAGTACAAGCGCCATCTCAGGCGCAACATCTCACTGCGTGAACTCAAAGAACTGGGCGACCCGCGCCTCGACGATCTGCCGCTGCTGCGCAGGGGCAATCGGCTGTCGATAATGCCACTGACAAAGGCGCACTGGGACTTCATACTCGGGCTCGAATGAAATCGACCACCGCACCACGCACGCCATGAAATTCGAGACCCTGATCGACTGCGAGACCCTGGCTGCCCGATTGGACGACCCGGCGTGGCGCGTGTTCGACTGCCGCTTCGATCTGGCCGACACGCAGCGCGGCGAACGCGCACATGCCACGGCCCATGTACCTGGCGCCTTCTATGCGCACATCGACCGCGACCTGTCCGATCCGATCACGCCGCAGTCGGGCCGCCACCCCCTGCCCGACCCTGTACGGCTTCGCGACTGGCTGGGTCGGCACGGCGTCGGCAGTGGTACCCAGGTCGTGGTCTATGACGACAGCGGCGGCACCATGGCGGTACGCCTGTGGTGGCTGCTGCGCTGGCTGGGACACACCCGGGTTGCTCTGCTGGACGGCGGTTGGCCCGCCTGGATCACGGCCGCCATGCCGATCGAGGACACGCCGCCGCGGTCAGTAACGGCCACGAACTTTTCCGGGCAGCCCGATTGGGGGCAGGTCGTGACAACCGCGACACTCGCCGCGCAGGTGGCAACGGGCGACGATGCATTGCTGATAATGGACGCACGGACCCGCGAGCGCTTTCGCGGTGACGCCGAACCGATAGACCCGATAGCCGGACACGTCCCCGATGCGATCAACCTGCCGCTGGTCGACAACCTTGACGGCAGTGGCCGCTTCAAGGACCCCGTCACGCTACGCAGCATGTACGCACCGGCCCTGGCCGGCAGGTCCGCGGCCGATGTCGCGGTCATGTGCGGTTCGGGCGTAACCGCCTGCCACAACCTGATGGCGATGGAGATCGCCGGTCTGCACGGCGGCCGCCTGTATGCGGGGTCGTGGAGTGAATGGATCCGTGACCCGGCGCGACCGGTCGCCACCGGGGACTGACCGGTTCAGGGCGCCAGGCAGCTCAGGTCGACACGCATACTGACTGCCTGCCCGGCAGTATCGGTGTCGTACACCACCATTACGTCGGCACCATCGTCGTGCTCGGCCAACAACGCGAGCCCCTCGGCCTTGGCGCCGCCGCTGGTCGTCACGGCACCCAGCGGCACAGCGGCCCGCACATCGTGATCACTGCCGGGAACCTGATCGCCGCCATCCCACCACCACAGGCAGAACGGCCCCGGGGCATCATTGACCGGTCCCGCAAGGATCAGAAATCCATCGCGCAACGCCACCATGTCACGGATACCCTGGCCGTCCAGACGGACGAAGCGCAGTTCATAGTGTTTGGGCCGGTCGAATTCCAGGACCATCACCGGGACATAGTTGTCGCGCAGTACCGGTCCGCGAAACCCGAGGTAGAGCTGCTCGTCACGATACGCCAGACCCTCGATATCGATGCCGTTTTCCTTGCTCGGCAGGCCGTAGAACAGGCCGAGCAGTGGATCCTTGCGCAGGCGCTTGGAAAGATCGATCCGCTCCGCCCTGCCGACCTTTCCCGTCTGCCCATCGAAGGCGAGGCGATACAGGCGGTTGCGGGCAGGCTCGTGCTGCACCTCCAGCAGGCGCTCACGATTCTTGCGCACCGACAGCTCCGGTTTCATCCGGCGGCGACGAAACGAGTGTGAACCGATGACGTACAGGTGGCCCTGCCCAAATTCGATCGCCTCGATGTCCGCCTCCTGGTCCTCCTGCGCCAGCGAGACCCTTCGCTGCGGGCGCCAGGCGCTTGCCGCTGCATCCCGCACCAGGATCTGCACCTTGTGCCCCTCATCCCCGCCAAGTACCAGAAAGTCACCGACCACCGCCGCGCCACTGAGATCCTGCCCGGCATCGATGTCCCCACAGAACTCGACCGGCCGGACATCCCGAACAAATTCTCGGCTCTTTTCTCCCGCCTCGTCCGAAAGTGGTCGATCACCCAATGTACTGTGCTCCCGGCAACAGTGACTCGTCGAACAACTCCGGCAGATCGTCGAGGCATTGCAGCGCCTCGTTGCGCGGCAGCGTCAGGCGCAGGCAGCCGCTCGCCTCGGGATGAACCAGCTCCAGCGTGAGCGCGTCCGGGGCATCTGCAACATAACACTGCAGGATCACGTCGTTGCGATCCACCACGCCGAGAAAGTTGTCGGCCTTCACCAGCAGGCGCTCGGCCAACGGCATAATGCGGCTGACCATCAGCGACTCGGGCTGGCTCGAGGCGATGCTGACGGCGTTATCGTAGTCCCGATAGAACACGCGCAGCACGCGGTGCGCAGCCGGTGTACTCATGCGCGGCGCCAGGTCGTCCCGGCCGGCGAGTCCTCCAGGACGATGCCGGCATCCTTCAACTGGTCGCGGATCGCATCGGCCTCAGACCAGTTCCTGTTCTGCTTGGCTGCGCTGCGGCGCTCAATCAGGGATTCGATCTCGGCATCACCGAGACCTGTGGGACCCGATTCACCACCGCGCAGGTAGACCTCGGGGTCATCCTGCAGAATGCCCAGCAGCCCGCCCAGTTCGCACAACAATGCGCCCAGTGCCGCTGCATGTGCCGGATCATCGCCACGCACGCGGTTGATCTCCCGGGCCAACTCGAACATCGCGGCAAGCGCCTCGGGGGTATTGAAGTCGTCCTCCATTGCCGCGTGGAAACGTGCCGCGAGCGCCTCACCGGTGGCGGCCGGCACATCGTCACGCAGGCCACGCAGTGCAGTATAGAAACGGGTCAGCGCCGAGCGCGCATTGCTCAGCTGCTCATCGGCATAGTGCAGTGGGCTGCGATACTGGCTGGTGAGGATGAAATAGCGCACCTCCTCCGGCAGATAGCGTTGCAGGATCTCGCGCACGGTGAAGAAGTTGCCCAGTGACTTCGACATCTTTTCGTCGTTGATGCGTACGAAGCCGTTATGCATCCAGTACCGGACGAAGGGGTGCCCGGTCGCACCCTCCGATTGGGCGATCTCGTTTTCGTGGTGCGGGAACGTCAGGTCCGCGCCACCGCCGTGGATATCGAAGGTGTCGCCGAGCGCCTTGGTTGACATCGCCGAACACTCGATGTGCCAGCCGGGACGGCCCTGGCCCCAGGGCGAATCCCACGCCGGCTCGCCCGGTTTGGCCGCCTTCCACAGCGCGAAGTCCAGCGGATCACGCTTCACTTCGCCAGGCTCGACACGCGCGCCGGACTGCAGGTCCTCGATTGACTTCCCGGACAGCCGGCCGTAATCGGGAAAACTCCTGACGTCATAGTAGACATCGCCGTTCGCGGCGACATAGGCGTGTCCGCGCGCAATCAGCCGCTCGACCATGGCGATGATCTCGGGCAGGTGCTCCGTGGCCCTGGGCTCCTGGTCCGGCGGCAGCACGCCAAGCGCTGCCGCGTCTTCGTGCATCGCCTGGATGTAGCGCTCGGTGAGCGCATGAAAGGGCTCTCCGCGCTCGTTCGCGCGATTGATGATCTTGTCGTCGATGTCGGTGATATTGCGCACGTAGGTGACGTCGTAACCGCGCGACCTCAGGTACCGAGCGACCACGTCGAACACCACCATGACCCGCGCGTGACCGAGATGGCACAGATCGTAGACGGTCATGCCGCAGACATACATGTTGACATGTCCGGGCTTGAGCGGCTCGAAGGTTTCCTTGGTGCGGGTCAGGTCGTTGTAGATACTCAGCATGGCAATCGCAGACTCGTTGCACGTTACGCGGTTTGTGAGGGGTGGATATTAACCGAACTGCCTGCCCCCCGGCGTCCCGATTGCGCCGCCGCGTGCCGATTGACCGGGCCCTTGGGCCGGCTGCCATTGGCGACCGGCCTCACCATCATCATCTGATGCGGGGTTTTGCCGGGTGACGCGCACGGCTACACTAGCGGCCCCATTTTTCCCTTTCCAGGCTCACTCGAATGAAATCATCGTTGTTGAAACTGGCCGCATTGGCCTTGCTCCTGGTCACCCTGACGGCGCAGGCGGCGGCACAAAGCGTCCTGATGAAGACCAGCAAGGGCGACATCACGCTCGAACTGGATGCCGACAAGGCACCGAAAACCGTCGCCAACTTCCTGGAATACGTCGATGCCGGATTCTTCGACGGCACCATCTTCCACAGGGTGATTCCGGGCTTCATGATCCAGGGTGGCGGCTTCGATGCCGACATGCAGCAGAAAGACACCCGTGACCCCGTCGAAAACGAGGCCAAGAACGGCCTGAAGAACCTGCGCGGCAGCATTGCGATGGCGCGCACCCGCGACCCGCACTCCGCCACGGCACAGTTCTTCATCAACCACAAAGACAATGACAACCTCGACTACCCGAGCTTCGACGGCTGGGGCTATGCGGTGTTCGGCCGCGTGACCGCCGGTATGGACGTGGTCGACAGCATCGCCGCGGTGCCAACCGGCAGCCGCGGCGGTCACCGCGACGTGCCGGTCGAGCCGGTGGTTATCGAGTCTGTCACCCGCCTCCCCTGAGCGGCGCCCCGACACCGCCTCACACGCGACATCCACAAGTACAGGAGCAACCCGATGATTACCCTGAAAACCAGCATGGGCGACATCGTGATCGAACTCGATCATGACAAGGCCCCGAAGACCTGCGAGAACTTCGAGCAATACGTTCGCGACGGTCATTACGACGGCACGATCTTCCACCGGGTGATCGGCAACTTCATGATCCAGGGTGGCGGATTCCTGCCCGACATGATGCAGAAGGCGACGCGCGAACCGATCGAGAATGAGGCCAAGAACGGCCTGAGCAACGTCACTGGCAGTATCGCCATGGCACGCACCGCGGCACCGCATTCGGCGTCTGCCCAGTTCTTCATCAACGTCAAGGACAACAACTTCCTCGACTACCCTGGCCAGGACGGTTGGGGCTATTGCGTATTCGGCAAGGTGACGTCGGGAATGGACGTGATCAACAAGATCAGGACCGTCGACACCACCAACAAGGCCGGCCATTCGGATGTGCCGGTCGAACCTGTCGTGATCGAGTCCGCCACGATCAGCGAGCAGGGCTGACGCAGGTCCTACAACAGGAAGAACAGCGCCGCCGGCAGCACCAGCAGGCTGGCGGCGTTTCCAAGCAGTACGATGGACGCCACCTTGCGCGGCTCGATCTGGTAGCGTTCGGCCAGCATGAAATTGAGCACTGCAGGCGGCAGCACGGCAAACACCAGCAACTGCTCGGCCTGTATGCCCGGCAGCGCAATGAACCGGGTCACCAGCCAGGCGACCAGCAGCCCACTGAGCGGACAGAGCAGTGCGCCAGCCACACCGATCCGCCAGTCGGACAGATCCACCCCGGTCATACGCACGCCCAGCGCAAACAGCATCAGCGGGATCGCGATCTGACCGAGCAGATCGATCGCCTCGTGCAAAGGTGCGGGGATACGCAGCTGCCACACCGCGACGACGATGCCGGCCAGGGTGGCCAGCAGCATCGGCATACGCAGCAGCTTCAACGGGTTCAGATGCCCGGTCAGCATTGCGTTGCCGACCGTAAAGTGCAGGGTGTTCTCGACCAGGAACAGGATCATCGCCGCCGGCAGAGCCTGTTCCCCGAACGCGAACAGGGCCAACGGCAGGCCCATGTTGCCCGAGTTGTTGAACATCATCGGCGGCAGGAACATCTTCGACTGGTAACCAAATAGGCGCGCAAACGGCCAGGCCACCACGCCCGAGCCGAGCACCACCAGCAAAGCAGCGCCCGCCAGTTCCGCATAACGACTCAGTTCGAAACCCTCGCCGGACAAAACCGAGAAGATCAGCGCCGGCGTGAAGATATCCAGATTGAGGCGGTTGGCGGAAGCCATGTCCGGTCCATGCCGACGCGCATACAGGTAACCGAGCAGGACGATCGCAAAGATCGGGAAGACAATCTCGAAGACCTGGAACATCGGTCGGGCCCGTGCATGAAACCGATGGTCAGCATAAGTGGCAGCCGGCTGGTTCTCAATTGAAAAAGCCCACGCCAATGGTTCAGCCGCTACAATCCCCGGCCATGAAAAAACAGTGGTTCATCTCCGATCTTCACCTTGCGATCGAGCGTCCGAAGACCCTCGCCCTGTTCGAGCACTTCGTCACCACCTACCCCCAGCCTGGCGACCGTCTGTTTATCCTCGGCGATCTGTTCGACGCCTGGATCGGCGACGACGATGATGCCGAACTGGCACGCCGTGTACGCGACACCCTGCGCAGGGCCTCCACACGTGGTGTGCACGTGCTGATCCAGCGCGGCAACCGGGATTTCCTGATGGGACGACGCTTGATGCGTGAGTGCGGGACGACACTGTTGGGCGACTGCCATGTCACCAACGTGGCGGGCCAACGCACACTGCTGATGCACGGCGACCTGTTGTGCACCGACGACGTCGACTACCAGCGCGCCCGCCGCAAATTCCGCAATCCGCTGTTCCAATGGCTGATGCTGCGCAAGCCGCTGGCGGAACGGCGCCGTATTGCTGCCGACTACCGGCGACGCAGCGGCGAGATGACCGCAATGAAAGCCGCTGACATCATGGACGTCAACGACGACACCGTGATGCGCTATCTGAACAGGCACCGCGTGCGGCAGTTGATCCACGGGCACACGCACCGCCCGGCAACCCACGAACACCGCTTGTCAGATGGCAGCGTGGCAACACGCCTGGTGCTGCCGGAGTGGCACGCAAAGAATGCCGTGGCGTGGGTTGACGACGGAAAGACGCTCGATCCGCTGGTCCTGGCGCCGCGCTGAACGTTCAGAAAATACCGGGGGCAAACATCGGACGGCGGTTGAATCCCTCGGGCAGGGTGAACAACGCCGCGTCGGCATCGTGGCTGTCGGAAAAATCCACCAGTGACTGGCTATGTCCCGTAGCACGTTCCAGCAGCGGCAGGCCGAAGCGCAACGAGCGGTCCGCTGCGTAGACGTTGCCCGCCAGATCGCAGGGCGTCTTCATGTCCAGCGGCATCGACGACAGGGTAGCCGCCTGGACACGTGCCAGCACCCGCTTCATCTCCGCGAGGCCGCGCACGGCCTCCTCCATCACACTTTCGATAGTCACCAGCTCGGCGCACAGCTCGCCGTTGGCCAGCAGCCGCACGTGGTTGGGCCTCTGCCCGGCGACCAGAGGCGCCGCAGTGTCGGCCTCCACCTGCTCCTGCAGAACGAGTGTGTCGGGCAGTGCAGGCAGCGGCTGCGCCGAATCCAATACCAGGATGGAGCGATCATCCACCGAGACGTTGTAGATGCGTTCGTTGTTGCGATCGAACAAGGTGTAGCCTGCCCCGTCGCTGCCCTCATCGAGACGCACATGACCCGGCGTCACCATCACCCTACTGAGGTAGGGCTCGGCGCCCTGCTCCCATACCCTGTAGACCAGCAGCGACGCTGGGTCCGCCACCACCGCGGCAGACGAAGCGGCCAGGAAGATTGTGGTCAGGATCTTTTGCATAGTGCCTCCAGGCGACCCAACTCCGACTCACTGAAACCCGCCTCGCGGCGCGCCACCTTGTGCAGTGGGCAGCGCACGCCGCCCGGCAGATGCTGTTCGAGCAGCGAAAAGTACGTCTGCTCCGGATCCAGGCCGCGCTGCGCGCACAGATGGTGAAACCAGCGGCTGCCCGCCTCCACGTGGCCGACTTCATCACGCAGGATGATCTCGAGAATCGCCACGCTGGCCTGGTCACCGATCGTGGCCAGGCGCTGCATCATGCCCGGCGTGACGTCGAGACCGCGGGCCTCCATCACGCGCGGCACCAGCGCCATGCGCAGCAGGGCATCATGCGCGGTATTGAGCGCCAGCTCCCACAGCCCATTGTGTGCAGGAAAGTCGCCATAGGAATAGCCAAGTTGCCCAAGGCGTTCGCGCAGCAGGGAAAAGTGATACGCCTCTTCGGCCGCCACGCGGGTCCAGTCCGTGTAATAGGCGTCCGGCAGATCACGAAATCGGTACACCGCATCGCACGCCAGGTTGATGGCATTGAATTCGATATGAGCAACCGCATGGATCAGCGCCGCATGCCCCTCCGGCGTATGCAACCGGCGCTGGACCAGCCTCGACGGGGCCACCAGCTCGGGCCTTACCGGTCGCCCGGCCTCTTCGAGCCCGCCGGAGATCCCGGAGGGGTCGCGTCCGAGCCTGCCCGACTGCCAGTCGTCGGCCAGCGCAGCCGCCAGCGCGAGCTTGCGGTCCACGTCGGTACAGCGCAGACATTGCGCAGCAGTGGCGAACAGGTCCTTTGGCATCGCGTGATTCTACCAGTTCGCCGGCACGCCCAAACGGTGATGACGACCCCAGGCCAACGACGCCAAGCGGATAGTACATTAGCAGGGTCTTATGGTAGACTTTGATCGGTTTTTTTGCGGCCAGCCCCGCAGTTACCGCGGCCGCGTCACCGCGCCCTCTGAGAGGTCACCACGTTGGAAAGCATCAACCTGCGACGGCACTACAGCCGCAACACCCTGCTGCGAATGCTCATCCTCGCCCTGGCGGTAGCGGGCCTGGTGGTGTGGAAATACGAATTCGTCAACGCCGTTTATTTCAAGGACCAGCTTACCCAGCTCGGCCTGGTGATCAACGGCGCCATACTGGTGTTGTTCGCGTTGGGCCTGCTGCGCACCGTCGGCATCCTGTTCAGTTACATGCGCGAGGAGGCGGCGTTGACCCGTTTCGTGCGCAACGTCGAGAAACGGCCGGACGCCGACCCACTGAAGAGCATCGGCACCGGCAGCATGATCGCGCGCCGTTATGCGACCATGCGGCGCCTGCACGAGGCACGCACACCGATCAACCAGAACGCGCTGGCAGCAACCCTGGTCGCGAGCGAAAGCACGCGCAACGGTCTGCCGCGTTTCATCAACAACATCCTGATCCTGTCCGGTGTGTTCGGCACCATCGTATCGCTGTCGATGGCCCTGATCGGCGCATCGAACGTGCTGGAGAACGCGATCAGCGCGACCGGAATGGGGATGGTGATTCACGGCATGTCGACCGCATTGTCGACCACGATCACTGCAATCGTCTGCTATGTCTTCTTCGGTTACATCTACCAGCGACTTACGGATGCCCAGACCAACCTGATCAGCGGCATCGAACAGGTCACGATGACCTTCCTGATGCCCAAGTTCCAGGTGCAGACCGACAGCGTGCTGTACGAATTCACCGGGCTGATCCGTTCACTTCAGGGCCTGGTCGACCAGTTGCAGAAATCACAGATGGGCTTCGAGTCCACCCAGGACCAGCTGGCCGACACCCTGCACATGTATCACGCCAGGTCTGAAGGACTGGATCAGCAGCTCGACACCATCGTCCACCAGCTGCGTGTCGGCTTCCGCCTGCGGGACGACGAATGAGCCAGGGCGGGTTCACCGATCTGCGGCTCAACGGCGGCAGCAACGAGACCCAGGAAGGTTTCTGGCCATCGTTCACCGACATCATGACCGTCGTGGTCATGATCTTCCTGATCGCGATGGTGGTACTGCTGGTACGCAACATGGAACTGGTCAACCAGCTGCGCGCAACCATGGAAGCAGAGCGCATTGCCGCCGAGCTGGCGCGTGCGACCGGCGAAGAGAAAGACAGCCTGTCCAGCGCTCTGCATCGCGCAGAAGAGCGGGTACAGCAGATGCAGCTGGAAATGATGCGCATGCAGGAAAAGGGGCTGCACAACGAATCACAGATCGCAGAACAGCTGCGGGCCATCACCGGCCTGACCAACGAACGCAACGACCTCGCACAACAGGCGGCGCAGCTGGCGCTGCTGCGTCAGCGCCTGGAGGCCGACGTCGAAAAACGCCAGACGCAACTCACCGAGGCGCTGCGCAATATCGACAATCAGCAGCTGCAGCTCAGTGCCGCACAGCGCAGCATCGTCACGCTCGAAGAAGGGCTGCAACAATTGCGCACACGCTATAGCGAAAGCCAGTTGGAGAGCGAGCGGCTGCAGCGCACCGTCGCCGAGCAGCGGCAGAGCCTCGACGAGGCACGCCAGGAAAGCCTCGAGTACGAGCGGCGCTACCTGGTGCTGGCGGACGATTTCGACAGCCTCAAGGTCAAATACGACAAACTGGTGCGACCGGCACGCAGTTCATCCGGGCGGCACCTGATCGAGGTGCGTTACTGGAAAGAGGACAGCGCTTACCAGATCTCGTGGCGTGAGGGTGGCGAAGGAACCTACCAACCGATTTCGCGCGGCCAGCTCGACAAGGTCCTCACCCGCCTGGCCCAGGAAAACACCAACGGGCTGTACGTGAAGGTCATATTCCCCGAAAACAGCGGCCTTTCTTACAACGAGGCCTGGGAGTTCACCAGCCACCTGCACAGCAACTACGACTACTACTTCAAGGCGGAAGAAGAGGCCAAAGCCATGCAGGAAGTGCAGAAGCCGCAGGAAAAGACCGAACCCTGATCCGCGTGCAGCCGATCCCCGTCAACCTGATCACCGGTTTCCTCGGCGTCGGCAAGACCACCGCGGTAAGCCACCTGCTGGCCCACCATCCCGACGGTGAGAAATGGGCCGTGCTGGTCAACGAGTTTGGCGAGGTCGGAGTCGATGGTGCACTGCTTGCGCAGCAGGGCGTGGTGGTCCAGGAGGTCGCCGGCGGTTGTCTGTGCTGTGTCGCAGCGCCGGCCTTCACCACCGGTCTCAATCGACTGATCCGCCAGCACAGACCCGATCGAATCCTGATCGAGCCAAGCGGCCTCGGCCATCCCGCACAGGTTTTGCAGACCCTCGGCGGTCCGCTGTATGCGGGCGTGCTCGATGTCCGCGCAACCGTCTGCCTGATGGACGCGCGCCACCTGTCGTCGCCGCCCCACCTCGACCACCCGACGTTTCAGGACCAGATCCACCTCGCCGACGTGCTGGCCGCCAACAAGGCCGACCTGTACGCGGACCATGACATCGACGCATTCGAGCGGTTCGCCGCAGGGCTGTCGCCGGCGAAATGCAGGGTCGCGGTGGTTGAGCGCGGCGCCATCGACCCCGGCTGGCTGGACATCGGCCGCAGTACCGATCGGCGTGCGGCCTTTCCCGAGGCCCATGCGTTTCTCGTCGAGACTGGCGCAATACCTGCGGCGGATGCCACGGCAGACGCACGAGACTGGCTGATGATCGAGGGCCGTGGCGACGGCTATCACCGCGTTGGGTGGATGATCCACCAACGTTCGGCGTGTGCCACGACAGACCTGCAACACCTCGTGACCGGGCTGGAGGTGGAGAGAAAGAAAGGGCTGTTTTTCACCGACCACGGCTGGCTTGCGCTCAACCAGGACGACTGGTCACCGGTCGATCCACCCAACGATGGCCGTTCGCGCCTCGAATTGATCGACCGCCAACCGCTGCCCGCCGTCGCGATCGATCAGCAGCTGCGGACGCTGCTGACGCCATAGCTCATCCGCCCGACAGGCTGCCGGAAGATATGCGCATAAAAAAACCGCCGCAATACACTGCGGCGGTTTCTTGCGCACTGACCGCAGGTCAGGAAGAGGAAGAAGACTTGATCTTCTCCTTGATGCGCGCGGCCTTGCCGGCCAGACCACGCAGGTAGTACAGCTTGGCGCGGCGCACGTCGCCACGACGCTTCACCTGCACATCGACCACGTTCGGGCTGTATGACTGGAACACGCGCTCCACACCCTCGCCATGCGAGATCTTGCGTACGGTGAACGAGGAGTTCAGGCCGCGATTGCGCTTGGCGATGCACACGCCCTCGAACGCCTGCAGACGCTCACGCTCACCTTCCTTAACCTTCACCTGGACAACCAGGGTATCGCCGGGACCGAAATCCGGCAGGGACTTGCCCATCTGTTCTGCTTCGAGTTCCTGGATGATCTTGCTCATCGCCGCTGCTCCTATACCTCAAGTGCCCGCGTGGGCACGGATAAATTCGTCAAGTAAAACCTGTTCTTCACTGCTCAGCCTGCGGTTCTCCAGGAGATCCGGTCGGCGCAGCCATGTCCGCCCCAGTGCCTGCTGCAGGCGCCAGCGGCGTATCAACTCGTGGTTGCCGGATTTCAACACCTCCGGCACCGTGCGACCGTCGATCTCCTCGGGTCGCGTGTAATGCGGACAGTCCAGCAGACCATCCCCATACGAATCCTGTGCCGCGGAATCCGCATGCCCAAGCACACCGGGCAACAGTCGGATCACCGCGTCCATCAATACCATCGCCGGCAACTCACCACCCGACAGCACATAGTCACCGACCGACCACTCCTGGTCGACATAGGCATCGATCAGGCGTTCATCGATCCCCTCGTATCGACCGGCCAACAGCACGAAGCCGGGCTCCGAGGCCATCGCGCGGACCGCCGACTGATCGAGGCGCCGCCCCTGCGGGCTCAGGCAGATCACCGGGCTGCCCGGCGCCGCTGCCCGGGCGTCTTCGATCACGCGCCGCAAAGGCTCGACCATCATCACCATGCCGGGACCACCACCGTAGGGCCTGTCATCGACCGTGCGGTGCACGTCTTCGGCATAGTCCCGCGGGTTCCACAACGCCAGCGTCGCCTGGCCGCGTTCGATGGCGCGTCCGGTGACCCCGAAGCGCATGGCCTCGAACATCTCCGGGAACAGGCTGATCACGTCGAAACGCATGCCTGCACCCTAAAAATCCGGATCCCAGTCCACCACCATCACGCCGGCTTCGAGATCCACCTCACGCACCACCTGTTGCCAGATGTAGGGCACCAGGCGTTCCCTGTCACCCAGCACCACCATCACGTCGTTCGAACCGGTCTCGAACAGCTGGTCGATCCTTCCGAGTTCGACACCGTCGAGCGTCCTGACCGCAAGCCCGACCAGGTCGGCCCAGTAGAACTCGCCCGGCCGCGTGATCCGCGGCAATTCGGTGCGCGGGATCGTGATCTCGGCACCAACAAGGCCCTCTGCCGCGTCGCGGTCATTGCAACCTGCCAGCTTGGCAACCACTGCCTTGCCCTGCAGCCGCCCGGCACTCACCTTCCAGACCTCGCGCCGACCATCGCGCAACAGATGCCAGGGTGAATAGCGCACGATGTTTTCGCGCGGAGCGGTATCCGAATGCACCCGGACCCAGCCCTGGATACCATGTGCCCCGGAAATGCGACCGAGGGTGACGAAACGCTGCTCGTCACCCTCGGTGGGTCTCCCATTGTCCGTGCTGGCGTCATCGCTCACGGGAACTTGCCCTCGCGCGCCAGCAGGGACCGACTATCCGTAAAGATCAGCCCTGGGCAGTCTGACGGTAGCTGTCGACCAGCTTGCGCGCACGATCGCTCAGCTGGGCACCGACCGACACCCAGTGGTCAACGCGACCCAGGTCGATACGCATGCCTTCTTCACCCTCGACCGCAACCGGGTTGTAGAAGCCCAGGCGCTCGATGTAACGGCCGCCGCGCGCACGGCGCGAATCAGCGGCGACGAGGTGATAGAAGGGACGCTTCTTCGCACCCGATCTTGCAAGACGAATCGATACCATTTTCTGTTAGCCTTAATTCAACGTCTGTTTGGCCCGGGAGCAAGCCGCCCCGAGAGAAACGGCGTATTCTACGCAAAATTCGTACTTTGTGAAGTGGCAATTTGCCGCAGAATCAGGGTTTTGCCAGAGACAGGCCAGAGACGCCGCATCGATCGGGCGCCGGTCTCCTGCAAACAGCTCGCCCGCACCCCCGACCGACAAATCAACCACCCCGTAGGAGCCGAGCCCCCTCGGCGATCCCACCGATAAACGAAACACCCCGCAGGAGCCGAGCCCCATCGGCGATCGACCCGGCTATTCGTCGCCCTTTTCGTAAATGAGATGGACCTCGATCCGCCGGTTGCGGCGATGCGCCGCCGAACTGTCACCGCGATCACGCAACTGGGTATCGGCCAGACCGACCGTGGACAGGCGGTCTTCGGGTAGCCCGCGTGATACCAGAAAACGCAGCATGCTGACCGAGCGCGCCGCGGAGAGATCCCAATTGGTCTCGAAGCGCTTGTTCGAACGCAATGGCCGGCTGTCGCTGTGCCCCTCGATCCGTAGCCGCCACGGGAACTCCGCCGGCAGCTGCTGCGCCAGGCCCTGCAACATATCCGCCACCGGCGCCAGGCGCTCCTGACCCTCGGCACCGAGCTCGCCCTTGCCAAAGATGAACACCGGATCGCTGGCGATGATCAGGCGGTCCGGCAGCACCTCGTACAACGCCGACACCGGCAACTGGCGGCGCAGCTCGCGGAAGAACTCACGGCGCTGACGCTGCTGGACCTCGGGTTCGTAACCGCGCTGGGCGCGCAGCTCGGCCTCCAGGCGGTCGATGTGGCGCGCCTGTTCGGCATTGCGCTGCTCTGCACGAGACAGGGCCTCATTCAGCTCCTGCAGACCCTGCTGCATCGCCTCGGTGTGGCGGCGCATCGCATCGATCTGCGCATTGCCCTGCTCGATCAGTGCCTCGCAGGGTTCCGCGGCGTGCACACCGAGCGCAGTCATGCAGCACGCGACAAGGATCAGACGACGAATACGACACCTGGATCTCAAAATGGCATACCACCCCCGGGAGGCATGCCGCCGCCAGGGAATCCACCCGGCATCTTGCCCTTCATGCCGCGCATCATCTTGGCCAGGCCGCCGCCCTTCATCTTTTTCATCATCTTCTGCATCTGCGTGAACTGCTTGAGCAGCTTGTTCACGTCCTGCACCTGGGTCCCCGAGCCGGCGGCGATGCGCTTTTTCCGTGAACCCTTGATGACTGCCGGGAACGCACGCTCCTGCGGGGTCATCGAGTTGACGATCGCGATCAGACGTTTGATTTCCTTGTCGCCGACCTGGGCCTTGACCGCATCCGGCACCTGCCCCATCCCCGGCAGCTTGTCGAGCAGACCGGCCATGCCACCCATGCTGGCCATCTGCTCCATCTGCTCCTTGAAGTCACCCAGATCGAAGGTCTCGCCCTTGTGGATCTTGGTCGCAAGCTTGGCCGCCTTCTCCTGATCGACCTTCGACGTGACCTCTTCGACCAGCGACAACACGTCGCCCATTCCCAGGATCCGCGAGGCCACGCGATCGGGATGAAAGGGCTCGAGCGCAGTGATCTTCTCGCCGACACCGAGGAACTTGATCGGCCGCCCGGTGATCTTGCGAATCGACAGTGCCGCCCCGCCGCGGGCATCACCGTCGGTCTTGGTCAGGATGACGCCACTCAGCGGCAGCGCATCATTGAACGCCTTGGCGGTGTTGGCGGCATCCTGGCCGGTCATCGCGTCGACCACGAACAGGGTCTCGATCGGCTTCAGCTCGGCATGCAGGGCCTGGATCTCGGCCATCATGTCGGCGTCGATATGCAGGCGGCCGGCGGTATCGACGATCAGTACATCGAAGAAACCCTTGCGCGCCGCGGCAATCGCCGCGCGTGCGATCGCCAGTGGCTTCTGGTCGGTGCTGGAGGGGAAAAACTCCGCGCCGACTTCGGCGGCCAGTGTCTTCAGCTGCTCGATGGCTGCAGGCCGGTAGACGTCGGCACTGACCACCAGCACCTTCTTCTTCTCGCGCTCAATCAGCAGACGCGACAGCTTGGCGACACTGGTGGTCTTGCCCGAACCCTGCAGGCCCGCCATCAGGATCACGGCTGGCGGCTGGGCGGCAAGATTCAGCCGTTCGTTGGCCTCGCCCATGACGCGGACCAGTTCGTCATTGACGATCTTGACCAGCACCTGGCCGGGGGTAAGGCTGCGCAGCACCTCTTCGCCAAGGGCCTTCTCGCGCACCTGCTCGACGAATTCCTTGACCACCGGCAGGGCGACATCGGCCTCGAGCAGGGCCATGCGCACCTCGCGCAAGGTGTCCTTGATGTTGGCTTCGCTGATCCGCCCCTGACCGCGGACCTTCTGCAGAACACCGCCGAGGCGGTCGGAAAGACTGGCAAACATAGTATTGACTTCGAGACCCTGGAGCACCGCCATTATACGGATGCAGGCGTGGGAGCGTTATGCCATGATCTGCGTCCGGATGAACGTTACCCTTATCGCATTTTCGGCCGCCATCGCTTACCTGCTCGGCGGCCTGAGTACTGGCATGCGGCTGTTCGGCGCTGAGGCCGACTGGCGCCCGTCGCGCAGCCTGGGCATCGGGCTCGGTTTCGCCGGGCTGCTGCTGCACGCGATATTTCTATACATCGGGCTTTTCACCGCGGCCGGGCTGAACCTGAGTTTCTTCAATGCCCTGTCGCTGGCGGCCTGGTCGGTGGCAGGCCTGCTGCTGGTGTCGTCGCTGAGCAAGCCGGTCGAGAACCTGGCGATCCTGGCGCTGCCGCTGGCGGCCATCATGGTCCTGCTCGACCTGCGTTTTCCCGGCAGCCATCTGCTCGGTGAGAACGCCGGCTGGGAACTGCGGATCCACGTGCTGACATCGATGCTGGCGTACAGCCTGCTGACCCTGGCCAGTGCGCAGGCAATACTGCTCGCCGTGCAGGACAATCATCTGCGGCGCCACCACCCCGGCGGATTCATTCGCGCACTGCCGCCGTTGCAGACGATGGAATCCCTGCTGTTCGAGATGATCAGCCTGGGCTTCGTGCTTCTCAGTGTGGCCCTCGGTACCGGTTTTCTGTACCTCGAAGACATGTTTGCCCAGCACCTGGTGCACAAGACGGTATTGTCCATCGTCGCGTGGATCGCGTTCGCGATGCTGCTGTGGGGCCGCTACCGCTTCGGTTGGCGTGGACGCAAGGCGATTCGCTGGACGCTGGTGGGCTTCATGGTGTTGATGCTCGCCTATTTCGGCAGCAAGGCCGTGGTCGAGCTGATTCTGCGACGCTGAGCGATGGCAGTCGGAACCGCCGACAATAAATCGGCGGCGGTTCAGCTCCCGGCCAAATGGTAGGCCTGGGTGGCCTTGCGTCCCTTGCTGCTACGCCCCAACTCGGCGGCAACCCGGTCGCGTGCCTCGATACTCTGCGCCATCAGGCGCTTGTCCAGATCAAGGATCGCACGCACACGGTCGGTGACAAACTCGTCAACCGGGGCATGAGTGGCAAAAGCCTCCTCGAGCAATTGGCGGCGTGCCGGTTCCAGCGCGACCACAGCATCCCAGTCGCCTTCGTCACCGAGTTCGGCCATGCGCCGGCTCATGCCCAGCGCGTCGTCCAGCAATTGGTGACGTGACGGTGACATCGCTCAGATCGCCTCTTTCGCGGCCGCGTACTTGGTCCCGCCGACGCTGCGCACGGACTCCGGCATCGCGTCCCAGGCGCCCTTGATCTCGAGCAGCAGGTCGATCACCTCGCTCAGTGCGTTGGCATCGTTGTGCGCCGTGGCATCGATCAGGCGACGGGTCATGTAGGCATACAGGTCGTCCAGATTGACCGCGATCGCACCCCCGGCATCCATGTCGAGACTGGTACGCAGGCCGTTGATGATGGACATTGCCCAGGTGATCTGGCGGCTTTTCCCTTCGAGGTCGTTGCGTTCGATGCAGCCCTTGGCGGTGGCGACTTTTTCCAGCGCCCCCTCCATCAGCATCTGTACCAGCCGGTGCGGGCTGGCATACGCGACTTCGGATTCGGCAGCGACCTTGCCGTACTGAGCAACACCTGAGCGTTTCTTGCCGTAGGTCATTTATCGGTTTTCCAGAGTGATCTCAAGACATTCAAGCTAACGGCAACCAGGGACGGAAATTGAGGGAATTCGAGTCACCAATCGACCCTGGATCGGCCATCGTCAGGATGAAAAGTTCTGCAGCAGGAAGGCACTGGTGCTCTGCAGACTGCCAACCAATTGATCCAGCGCGGAATATTGCCGGCGCATCGCGATCTCGCGCAGATCCAGGCGACGCTCCAGTTCCGCCTGGTCGCTCTCCAGGCGTTTCACCCGGCTGTTCAGACCGTCGACCCGGCTGTCGATCACGCCGTCGTTGTCGAGCATGCTGTCGGCCAGTGTCTCGAAACGGAATGCGTACCCCTGGTCGTCGTTGGCGAACAACTGGGCCACCGAGTTGAAATCGGTGTCCAGGGCTTTGCTGAATTCGCTGCTGTTGAGCGTCAGCTGCCCGGTGTCGCGGTCGGTCTTGATACCCAACGACGACAGCGCATTGTAGCTGCCGGTCAGGCCAACGGGCTGGGTGTTCAGCGCGCCACGCATCAGGCGTTCGACACTGCGCAGCGTCGAATCACCGGCCAGATCACCTTCGCGCAGCGCGGCCATGGTCGAGAAAACGTTGTTGTAGGCATCGACGAATTTCTTCGCGGATTCCTCGATCGCCCCGCTGTCGCGAGTGACATTCAGGATCGCGCTGCCTTCGCCCTTGAGGGTGATATTGAGGCCGTCGATCACCGTACTGATATTGTTGCTGGACGATGTCAGGTCGAAGCCGTCAATGCTGTACGACGCATCCAGCTCCATCAGGTCGGTCAGCGTCGCCCCCTGGCTGTCCTGGTTGGTGGTCGCAAAGTTGAAGGTTCCGGCGCCGATTGCCCCGCCAAAGGAGAGTTGCACACGGCTGTCGTAACCGGACTCTTCCGCGGTCAGGATCAGGCGCTGGTTGCCGCCACCGACGTTGAGGATGGTCGCGGTCACACCGGGGTTGTCAGTGGCCGAGTTGATGGCGTCGCGAATCTCGCTGAGGGTCTTCGCGGTGGACAGGTCGATGGTCGTCGATTCGGTACCGACCGTCAGGGTCAACGCGTCACCGGCGCCACCACCGTGCGTATCTGTCTCAAGGAAGGCGTCGGAACCCATCTTGTGGTTCTGCGCCAGGCGGGTCACATCGAGGTTGTAGATTCCCGCCGCCGCCTCGCTGGCCGCCGATGCAGTCATCACATCCTCATCGGATGACTCCGACTGGAAGATGCGGAATGCATCCAGCGAGCTCAGGCCCTTCATCGCGTCCTGGAATGACGAGATGGCGCTCTTTAGCGAGCCGTAGGCGGAGATCTGTGCCCGCGTGTCCGATTCCCGCCGCTGCAATGCGACCAACGGCTGACGCTCCAGTGACATCAGCTGCGAAACGATGGTCTCGATATCCAGCCCCGAACCCACTCCGGCCGCGGTAATCGCCATGTCGATATCTCCTTCGTTTCAACCCAGGTGTTTGCCCGTAAGTTCAGGCAGAGTCTCGAAAAAACACCCCCGCCGCATCTTGCAGCCGCTTGCGCAGATGGATCAGCTCCTCGCTGGGGATCTGCCGCACGACCTCGTCAGTCTCACGATCGATCACCTTGATGACGGTGTCGCCACTGTCTTTGTCGACCGAGAACCTGAGTTCTCTATGCAATTCCCGAACCAAATTGTTCAGGTCAGAGACCACATCCTCCAGCGGCTCTTTCTCCTGTGCCGCCTTTTTGGCCTCGCGGGCGCTTTCCGCGGCCTCATTCTGCTTCAAATCCGATGCCACCCTTCCCGTCGCCGCAGCGGGACTGCTCTGCGCCGCGGGCGTAAGGATCGGCTTGATCATCCCTATATCGTTGTTCATCGCCATGTCCCCATTGTCAGCCGGTCAACCAGCCGCACCGAGTGCTCGACCCGGCCAGTCCCCCGGACCCGCGGAGCAGAGGCCCCGCGGTCCGACTCTCACGTAGCTTCGGGATGGGCTCGCGCCACACCCATCGCTACTTGACGTTTATCGTCCAACTGACGCCTTCCTCGAATCGAAAGGTTCGCCAGATTTACCGCAGCAGTGACAACACGTTCTGCGGCAACTGGTTGGCCTGGGCCAACATCGCGGTACCTGCCTGCTGCAGGATCTGCGAGCGTGTCAGGTTGGCCGTCTCGGCAGCGAAATCGGCGTCCATGACGCGACTGCGGGCCGCGCTCTGGTTCTCGATCACGTTGGCGTTGTTGCGCACGGTCGCCTCGAGGCGGTTCTGCTTGGCGCCAAAGTCGGCACGCTTGGCAGAGATGTTGTTGATCGCGGTATCCAGCAGCGCGACCAGCGACCCTGCCTGGCCACCGGAACCGATCGACAGGTTGCCCAGCACCGAATTCAGACCACCCGAGGCCAGGGTCTTGGTCTGCAGGGCCTCGGTGGAGATCTTGATCTGGTAGCTGCCGCCAGCCTTGAAGCCGACCTGCATGGTCAGCGAGGCATTGGTTGCCAGCAGGTTGGTGCCGTTGAATTCGGTCGAATCGAAGATGCGGTCGATCTCGGCCTTGAGCTCGTTGTACTCGTCCGACAGAGAGTTCTTGTCCGAGTTGCTCACAGTGCCGTTCATCGACTGCACCGTCAGCTCACGCATACGCTGCAGCATGTTGGCGACTTCGTCGAGCGCGCCTTCCGCGGTCTGCAGCAGCGAGATGCCGTCGTTGGCGTTGCGGTTGGCCTGTTCGAGGCCACGGATCTGCGAGGTGAAACGCTGCGCGATCGCCAGACCGGCCGCATCGTCCTTGGCGCGGTTGATACGCAGACCGGACGACAGACGCTCCAGCGAGGTCGCCATGCTCGACTGCGAGTTCATCAGAACGCGCTGCGAGTTCAGCGACATTACGTTGGTGTTGATTACCTGTGCCATTTCTTTCTCCTATGACCGGTCGGCTGCACCAGCCGACCGGGGAGTTATCTTCTGGCGGATATACGATCAGTCGTATCTACCGCCTCCGGGGATCTCGATCGAGCGTTAACGCAGCAGCGACAGCACGTTCTGCGGCAACTGGTTGGCCTGGGCCAACATCGCGGTGCCTGCCTGCTGCAGGATCTGCGAGCGAGTCAGGTTGGCCGTTTCGGCTGCGAAATCGGCGTCCATGACGCGGCTGCGGGCTGCGCTCTGGTTCTCGATCACGTTGGCGTTGTTACGCACGGTCGCCTCGAGACGGTTCTGCTTGGCACCGAAGTCGGCACGCTTGGCAGAGATGTTGTTGATCGCGGCGTCCAGCTTGCTGATCATCGCCGAGGCCTTGGTGACCGTGGAGATCGCGTTGGCGGCGACGGTGTTGATCACGAACGACACACCACCACCGGCGTAGGTACGGCTGGCCATGTTGAACGTCGAGATCTTGATCTGGTAACTGCCACCGGCCTTGAAGCCGACCTGCATGGTCAGCGAGTTGGTCGTCCCCAGCAGGTTGGTGCCGTTAAACTCGGTGGAGTCGAAAATGCGATCGATCTCTGCCTTCAGCTCGCTGTATTCGTCGTTCAGCGAGTTGCGGTCGGAGGCGCTCACGGTGCCGTTCATCGCCTGCACACCCAGCTCACGCATGCGCTGCAGCATGTTGGCGACTTCGTCGAGCGCGCCTTCTGCCGTCTGCAGCAACGAGATGCCGTCGTTGGCATTGCGGTTGGCCTGTTCGAGGCCACGGATCTGCGAGGTGAAGCGCTGCGAGATTGCCAGACCGGCCGCATCGTCCTTGGCGCGGTTGATGCGCAGACCGGACGACAGACGCTCCAGCGAGGTCGCCATGCTCGACTGCGAGTTCATCAGAACGCGCTGCGAGTTCAGCGACATGACGTTGGTGTTGATTACTTGTGCCATTTTCTATCTCCCTTTAATCGATCAACAGCACACGCCGATCGAGGAGTTAGTCTTTGGCGGATATACGATTGTTCGTATCTACCGCCTCCCGTTGGCCTGACGTTGCAGGCCTGGATTGCCGGTCAAACCGACGCTCCGAATCCGTAAAGGCGGTGGACGACTATAGATAGATGGGTGACTGCCGCTAGGGCTGCTCGACATGGCACGAAGGCCAGGGTGTACGCACCTTGGGTGCGCTCCCGAAGTTGCCGCCGGGGCGGCGCGACAGGCGGACCTGTGGCAGGTGCCTGCTGTCTACTTCCTGCAACCGAACGGCGCTTGAAGCTGCCTGAACGATCGCCTGATGCCGAGCGGATATGCTGACCCAAATATCTGCATTTACCGCCTTCGCGAAATTGAGCGGCCGTCCATCAGCTTTCTTTAATACCTAAAATCTCCAATTTCGATTTATTTTCGGACCGCCGCCGGTTGCGCAACTCAGCGGCCACCTCGCATGCCGGCAACATCTGGCATCGATTCTGCATACCCCTCTTGCAGCGGTGATGAGGTGTCAATTTTCCGTTAACAGGCCAGAAACCCGGTCAAGTGCCTGACGAAAGACGCGATTCACCTTTTTTGCGAATTCGAAAGGAGCATTGCGATGTCATCTGCCCAACCCCTTGTCGACAACGGAGCCCACGCCATGGAGATCAAGACCCGCTTTGGCGCCCAACAGATCGATCCCGCCTCGGTCATTCATTTTCCAGACGGCCTGGCCGGATTCGAGCAGCTGCATGAGTTCAAGCTGTTCCACGAGGAAGGCAAACCGACCGTGTTCTACCTGCAGTCGCTCCAGGACCCCGAGGTCCAGTTCCCGGTGGTCAATCCCGACAACTACCAGGTGAGCTACGAATGCGTGCTCAGCGACCAGGAGGCCTCCACGCTGCAGCTGGAAGACCCCAGTGACATCGCCGTGCTGGTCACCCTGGCCCAGGCCGGCGAGCACGATCGTGGCATTCACGCCAATTTCATGGGCCCGATCATGCTCAATACGCGCAAGCGCATCGGCCTGCAGAAACAACTCAACCAGGTGAGCGGCAGCGTGGTGATCCGCGCCGAGTAGATCTCAGCGATGGGCAAGGGCCTGCCGCCCCCCTGCCCGGCAAAGCGGCAAGTGCTTGCCACTCCGCCTGAAACAGCCAGTTCCTCCGCAAAGCGATAAGCCTTTACCCCTTTCGATTTTTGATTGAAAGGGGTTTTTTCTTGCCTGATCACTATTTTTTTGCTGCTTTTCGTCGACATTAGCGGGCCAAACAATATTGGCACCATGTTTGCATTGATTGAGGCGTGACGCATTCGCCCGGCGCTCAGTGCCCGACGCGAACTGTTTGAAACCGGAAAAACATGAGGCCCCGAAAATGGCACAAGTGATCAATACGAACATGATGTCCCTGAACAGTCAGCGGGCACTCACGAATTCACAGAACAGCATGACGACGTCGCTCGAGCGTCTATCGTCCGGCCTGCGCATCAACCGCGCCAAGGACGATGCCGCCGGCCTGGCGATATCCGAACGACTGACCGCACAGATCCGCGGTCTCGAACAGGCCAACCGCAACGGCTTGGACGGCATCTCGCTGATGCAGACCGCGGAAGGCGCACTCGACGAAGTCGGCAACATGCTTCAACGCATGCGCGAACTGGCCGTGCAGTCAGCCAACGGCACCGTCAGCGCCGCCGACAAGCGCTCGCTGAACGACGAGTTCCTCGAACTGCGCGACGAGATCGACCGGGTATTCAACTCGGCCGAATTCAACGGCGTGAACCTGCTCGGTACAACCGCATCCCTGACGCTGCAGATCGGCTTCAAGGCGGGCAACAGCTATATGTTGGTGGTATCGACCATCGACATGGAAAACCGTGGCTTTGCCAGCGGCGGGCTGTCGTTCATCGTCGGCGCCACCGCATCGCGCCAGATCTCCGCCGCCAGCAAGGCGTTGTTCATGTTGAGCAAGCTGGACGCAGCGATCGACACCATCACGCAGAAGCGTGCCGACTTCGGTGCCAAGCAGAACCGCATCGAGGCCACGCTGCGCAACAACGCCAACGTGATCGAGAACCAGTCGGCCGCACGCAGCCGTATCCGCGACGCCGACTTCGCCGCCGAGACGGCAAACCTGACGCGCACGCAGATCCTGCAGCAGGCAGGGACCGCGATGCTGGCCCAGGCCAACCAGTTGCCGCAGAACGTGCTGCAGCTTCTCGGCTAGACTTGAAGCGGTTTTCAAACAGTCACGGCGGCACATTCGATGGCCGACCATGTCCTGTATCAGGGGCATGGCCGGCGTATTGAAGCCCGCCCAGGCACCATGGATAAGCTGCAGTATTACGTAAACAGTTTCGGCGATCGGTACCTGTACGACGTCAACCGCAGTCTGTTCAACCAGGTCGGTGCGGACAACATCTTCAGACGCCGGTTCGGCGACCGGTTGTTCGACAAGGACAGCCTGACAGTCGTCATCGGCACGGATTCCGGCCTGCTGCCTCGCTATATCCAGCAACAGGGCGTGCCCGACGGTTCACGCTACCTGTTTATCGAGCTGGACCAGCTGCTGCCAACGATCGACGACGCTGTCACCGGGTTGGATGAACATATCCACCTGGTCGGCCAAAGCGGCCTGATCGACGCGCTCAAACCGGTCAACTTCGCCGACTACGCCAATATCGGCGCAGTGCGGCTGATCGAATCGCTCGGGGCGACCGACGCCTTCATCGGTGACTACCGCGATCTCGTTGCAGATATCCGGCGTCAACTCGACGGCGTGTTGTGGGCGCACGGGGTGCAACTGAGCAACCCGTCTTTCGTGCGCCGCCAGCTCGAGGACCTGATCGAGCACCATGTGCCGGCACAGGTACTGCGCAACACGTTCAGCGGCAAGACGGCCGCGCTGCTCGGCGGAGGACCCTCGCTGGACGACATGATTCCGTGGATCCGCGAGCACCAGCAAGCACTCGTGATCATTGCGGTGTCGCGTATCTGCCGCCGCCTGCGCGACGCAGGCATAACGCCGCACATCGTGGTGTCGATCGACCCGACGGAATTCAGCTTCGACATCAGCAAGGAATTCCTCGACCTCGACCCCAAGGTCGTCCTCGCGCACGCCAACCACGTCGCCTTTCCGCTGCTTGCGCAATGGCACGGCCGCAGCGTTTTCCTGGACCGCCGTTACCCCTGGGTAAGCAAAGAGGAGGCCGACAACATCAGCGCTGCAGGGCCGACAGTGACCAACACCGGCTTTGCACTGGCGATGGCAATGGGCTTTGGCACCATCGTGTTTGCCGGGATCGACCTTTGTCACAGCGTCGAGGGCTATACCCACGCCAGGGGAAGCAATGAGTTCGATGCCGGCCCGAAACTCGGTGTCGCCAGCATGCGCGTGACGACCAACAGCGGACGCATGGCGGAGACCACCGCGGACTTCTACAACGCCATCTCGTCCTTCAGTGCCCAGGCCAGGAGCGCGGGACAGCTCGGCGTGCGCGTCATCAATCCGTCGGCAGGCGCCGCCGTGATGGATGCAGTCGAGCATATCCCGCTCGAACAACTGCAATTTGCTGCCTGCGAGAAAGACCCCTTCGAGCTGTTGCACGCGTGTATCGACGGCGATTCGCCGGCGCAGCGCCTTCGCAACTATGCAGCAATGCAGCGCGAGCTGGCCCGGGCGCACGGCCGCCTGCGCAAGATCATCAGCCTCGCGGAGGAGGCGTTGCGCTGCAACGACGGCCTGTTCGGCCGTGCCGGCAAGGCCGCCGATTTCCGCCACAAGGGACGCATGGACAAGATCGAACGCCAGCTCGACAACAAGCTCAACGACCTCTCTTCGATCGTCCGCATGTTCAGCGCCCAGGCGTTCCTGCACATGCCACCATCAGACAGGGAGTGGACCGACGACGAAATCGAACAGGCAGGCAAGACCTATTACAGCGCCTACCGAAACAACGCCCAGCAGATCCTCGAACTGGTGGAACAGGCCCAGCACCGGGTAGGCAGCGCCATCGCCGAGGACAGTGAGAAACCGGATTTCGACCGCCTGTTTGCGCAGTGGGAGTCGGATCACATCCCCGGCCGTGCCCGCGTGTGGCGGCACAGACACCCGCAGGCCGCGGCACAACTGCCGCCAGCGCTCGCGCGGCGATTCGATGCCCTGGACGAGGACTTTCGCGCGATCATGCAGACGCGCGAGACGTCGCACGCCAAGAAGGTCCGTGCAGAGACGGCGCTGGGCCCGGTACGCGGCAAACTCCAGGTACTGTTCAAAGAGCGCAACGTCGAAGAACTCAGCAACGCTGCTGAGCAGCTCTCTCGCCAGGAGGGCGCCGAAGCCAGTCAATTGCGCATGCTCGCCACCGGTTATCTCGCCGAGCTGGCTGGCGACGCAGAGGCGGCTTTCGATCACTATGGCGCACTGATCGAGCTGGTCCGCGAAGACCTCGACACCGGGGCGACCGATGAGCCGAATCCGCGTCTCGAGGACGCATTGCGGCGCATGGCGGTGATCGCGATGTCGCAACAACAGCACGAACAGGCATTGTTGATCCTCGAGACCCTGGCCGGATTCTCCCCGGCCTATTCGCAGCAGTATGCCGAGTTGCTGCGCCTGTCCGGCGACACCCAGGCGGCAGCCGATGTCTACACCAACTACCTCACCAAGGCGCCCGGCGACCTGGCCGCGATGTTGCGTCTCGGCAGGCTGTATCAGACCATGGGCGTCGACGACGCGGCCAGGACCGCGTTCAGCTACGTGCTGGAAAAAGATCCCGACAACAAGGCGGCCATGGCGCTGCTGCAACAAAGCGAGACAGCGGCCTGAGCATGCACAAAGTACTGGTCACCGGCGCCGACGGCTTTATCGGCTCGCACCTTTGCGAGGCCCTGGTCACCGCCGGCTACGCGGTGCGGGCCTTCGTCTACTACAACAGTTTCGGCCATTGGGGCTGGCTCGATTCCGCGCCTGCGGACGTCCAGGACGCACTCGAGATATTTGCCGGCGACATCCGTGATCCACATGGTGTGCGCACCGCGATGCAGGGCTGCGACACTGTTCTGCATCTCGCCGCGCTGATCGGCATCCCGTATTCCTATCACTCACCCGACGCCTACGTGGACACCAACATCCGTGGCACCCTGAACGTGGTCCAGGCCGCGCGCGACCTCGGCGTCGACAGGGTGGTCCACACCTCGACCAGCGAGGTCTACGGGACTGCGCGCTTCGTTCCCATCACTGAGGAACACCCGTTGCAGGGGCAGTCACCCTACTCCGCCACCAAGATCGGCGCCGATCAGATCGCCTTGTCATTCCAGCGCTCGTTCGGCACACCGGTAACGGTGATCCGCCCCTTCAACACCTTCGGCCCACGCCAGTCGGCGCGTGCCGTCATCCCGACGATCATCACCCAGATCGCTGCCGGCCAGCGCGAGATCAGGCTGGGCTCACTGCATCCGACGCGCGACTTCAGTTACGTCGCCGATACGGTGCGAGGATTCATCAGCGCGGCAGAAACCGATGCCGCAGTCGGCGAGGTCGTCAACATCGGCAGCAACTTCGAGATCAGCATCGGTGACACCGCACAACTGATCGCCGAGCGGATGGGTGTCGACATCACCATCGTCAGCGACGACCAGCGCCTTCGACCGCCGGACAGCGAGGTCGAACGCCTGTGGGCCGACAACAGCCGGGCCCGTGACCTCCTCGGTTGGCAGCCCGGGTACGGCGGTCGGGACGGCTTCGCCCGCGCCCTCGGGGAGACCATCGACTGGTTCGTGCAGCCCGGAAATCTTCGCCAATACAAGCACCATCGTTACAACATCTGAAAGGCTGGTGACGCACCTGGGGCATTCAGCGAGGTTACGGCGGGACAACAGCTCGAAAACCGCGCGCCATCGGAACCTTACACAGCGCCCCGCCATGCTAGACTCCGCGAATTGCAATCGCCCGATCGAAGGCCGATGCAGCAGCGGCCCTGCCGCCCCGTTAGTCAGCACGTACCAGCAACGCCAACTGGCAGCGGGGACAATTCAGGAATTAGCCGATTCGGCCGATAGCCCGCTGCAGTGATTGTTCCAATGGAAATAACAACTACTGGATCGTTATGCCGATGCATCTTCTACGCCCATTGCTGCTGATATCCCTGCTCGCACCGCTGGCGAGTCTTGCGGTCACCCTTGGCGAGGCACGCGTCAACTCGTTTCTGAACCAACCGCTGGATGCAGAGATCGACCTGATCGGCCTGGCACCGGGCCAGCACGAAGACCTGCGGCTGCGCGTCGCCAACCAGGCGCACTTCGAGCGCCTCGGCATCATCTACGACCATTTCCTGGCCGACCTGCAGTTCGACGTCGTGCAGTCCGCTGACCGCTGGCTGGTGCGTATGCGCAGCGACCGGCCGGTTGCCGAACCTTTCATCGATTTTCCGGTGCAGATGACCTGGCCCGGCGGCCAGTTGATCAAGCAGTACACCCTGCTGCTGGACCCGCCCAAGCGGATCCAGCCGGCGCGCGCCGCCAGCGTGCGGCCGGCCACGGTCGCTGCTGCACCGCAGGCTACGCCGATCACGAGCGGGGCTGACGTCTACGGCCCGGTACGCAGCGGCGAAACGCTGTGGCCCATTGCACAGAAACTCAAGCCGCGCGGCATCACCACCCAGCAGATGGCAATGGCGCTGCTGCGCGCCAACCCGCAGGCCTTTATCGACAACAACGTCAACAACCTGCGTGCCGGCGCGACCCTGACCATACCGCCACGCGGCTTCGTCGAAGAACTCGACGCTGCAACCGCGCGCGCCGAGTTCTCCGCACAAAGCCGCCGCTGGCAGGCCCCCGTGGCCACCTCGCCGCGCACCATCGAGACAGTGGCGCCGGTTCCGGCCGCACCACCGGCGCCCGAAAAACCGACGCCGCCACCGGCACAGGCAGCACCAGAGCGCAGCGCCGAGGTCGAGACCAAACCGGCCGACGCACAACTGCGCATCCTCAACGAGAAAGAAAAGACCGATGCCAAGCCGGGCAGTGACCAGGCGATACAGGAACAGCTGCTGGTCACCATGGAAGAGATCGAAAGCAACCGCATCACCACGGGCGCCATCGAATCCCGCCTGGCGCGCCTGGAAGAGGAGCTCAACCGCATGCAGCGGCTGGTCGAGCTGAAAGATGCCCAGATCGAGGCCCTGCAATCGGAGGTCGCGACGCGCGAGACCCTGCAGCAGGAGGCGCAGGTCGCCGAGCCAACACTGCCTGCCGCGGTACCTCCAAAACTGCCCCCGGCGCTCGAAAGCAAGCTTGATACGACACTTGCTCAGGTCGCACCGGCGCCGGCGCCGGTCGTGACGATCGAACCCCTCGCCCCGACGCAGGCCACTCCCCCAGCCCAGCCGCTGTACGAGCAGTACCTGTGGATCGTATGGGTCGTGCTTGGACTGCTCGGACTGAGCGCGTTGATGATGCTCGCCCGGCGGCCACAGGCCGTCGAGGCCGCGGCACCGATGGCTGACCTGCCGCGCGTGAACCGCGAGACCAAGGCCGCCTACCGCGCCGAAAGCGCGCCGCCGGCCAAGGCCGACCTCAAACAGGCTGAGGCGGACCTCCGCACCCTGGCACAGGAACTCGCCGATGAGCCGGCGACGGACGCTTATGACGACGTCGTGCCCGAGGAATTACCGGAGCTGGACCTCGCAGCAGCGCGCCGGGCCGTTCAGGCCGAGCGTGCCGGCGGCGGCCTGACCAATTCCCTGCTCGACACCATGATCGACGAAAGCAAGCTGCTGGCCGAACCGCCAGAGACGGTGGGACTGGACACCGAGTTCACGGATGACGACATCGCCTCCTGGGTCGCCGAGCTCGGTGCCGAGGCCGAACGTGCCGATATGCGCAGCGCGAACGACGAACAGATGGCGGCAGACGATGACATCCCCAGCATCCTGACCGAACTCGACGACCAGTTGACCTCGGCCGACAGCGTCGACTCGCCGCGCAGCACCGGCATAGAACTCGAGCCGATCGATGACGCCGACAGCATCGAGGACGATACCTTCACGATGAGTCTCGACCTCGCCCGCGCCTATCTCGAGATTGGCGACCATGACGGCGCCAAAGACATGCTCAACCAGGCGCTCAGCGGGGCGCGCAGTCCCGATCACCGGCGCCAGATAGAAGAACTGCTGCAGCAGATCGACTGAAGGGAACCCCGAATGCACCGGGGGCGCTCGGCCATCGTGCGCAACTGCTAATATCCCGTGCATGCTCGATCGAATGGCGACAGGCTGATGCGCATTTGCGCCGTAACCGGCTCACGTGCCGATT
Organism: Chromatiaceae bacterium; assembly: GCA_024235315.1. GTDB lineage: Bacteria > Pseudomonadota > Gammaproteobacteria > Chromatiales > Chromatiaceae > Thiosocius. The sequence goes on from JACKMP010000002.1 coordinate 356,786, forward strand.
GGGGCTTGTTGAAGCCGGTGTTGATGCGCCTGCGGGCATCAACCGCCAGCATGCAGCTGGTCGTCACCGGCAGCCACCTCGATACCCGCTTTGGCCACACGGTCGACGATATCCGGGCCGATGGCTTCACCCCCGATCGCCAGGTCACCCTGGATCTGGAAGGCGACGACCCCTGTGCGGTGGCCAAGGCGATGGGCAGAGCGGTCGGTGGCATCGCCGAGGCCCTGCATTCACTGCAACCCGATATCCTGGTGGTCCTCGGTGACCGCTACGAGATCTTCGCCGCGGCACAGGCGGCACTGCTGCTGCGTATCCCGGTCGCCCACATCGCCGGTGGCGACATTACCGAAGGCGCATTCGACGACGCGATCCGTCACGCGATCAGCAAGCTGTCGCACCTGCATTTCACCACCAATGCCGAGGCAGGCCGTCGCGTCCTGCAGCTGGGCGAGGCGTCTTCCCGTGTGTTCATCAGCGGCAGTCCCGGGATCGATGCCCTGATCGGGACGCCACGTTGGGACCGTCAGCAGCTGCAACGACACATTGGCTTCAGCCTGCGCCGACGCAACCTCGCAATCACGTTCCATCCCGTCACCCTCGACGATACCGAACCGGAGGCACAGATCGCCCCGCTGCTCGCTGCGCTGGAAGCAATGGACGACACCACGGGCCTGATCTTCACTGGCGCCAACGCCGACAACGGTGGACAGCGGATCAACCGCCTGCTGCGCGATTTCGCAGGTACCCACGACAACGCCTGCTTCTGCGTCTCGCTCGGCCAGGCCGGCTACTACAGCCTGGTCGAACAGGCGGACCTGGTGGTCGGAAATTCCTCCAGCGGCCTGTACGAGGCGCCGTCGCTGCACACACCGACACTGGATATCGGCACGCGCCAACAGGGACGGTTGCGTGGACCCAGCGTGCTGCATGCAGAGAACGAACACATCGCGATCGGGCGTATGATCGAATCGATACTGCGCGATCCGCCGCAGGACTTCAGCAACCCCTATGGCGACGGCGTCGCCAGCCGGCGCATTGCCGATGTGCTGCTGGCAATCGATGACCCACGGCAGCTGCTGATCAAACACTTCGTGGAAGCGAACTGATGGGCACCCACAACGACACGGTCTACGTCATCGCCGAGGCGGGCGTGAACCACAACGGGGATGTGCGGCGAGCCTTCGCGATGATCGATGTTGCCGCCGAGGCAGGCGCCGATGCGATCAAGTTCCAGACATTCGTCCCGGCGGCCCTGGTCAGCGCCGCGGCGCGCAAGGCCGACTACCAGCAGCGCAACGACCCGCAGAACGAAAGCCAACTGGCGATGCTGCAGCGCCTCACACTGGATTTCGACAGTCATTTCCAACTCCTCGAACACTGCGAGACACGCGGCATCGATTTCCTGTCATCACCGTTCGATGCGCAGAGCGCGCGCTTTTTGCTCGACCGCCTGCGACTGCGGCGGATCAAGCTTGGCTCGGGTGAACTGACCAATGCCCCGCTGGTGTGGCAACTCGCCACCGCCGACGTCGATCTGGTGTTGTCCACCGGCATGGCAACACTCGATGAGATCCACCAGGCCCTTGGCCTGTGCTGTCTGGCGATGGACGGCATCACGCCGCACTCGGCTCAAGACTGTCTGGATGCGTTCGACTCAGAGCGGCTGCGCGGGCGTATCTCGATCATGCACTGCACCACGGAATACCCGTGCCCGTACGACCAGGTAAACCTGCGGGCAATGGATACGCTGCGCACCTGCTTCGGGCTCGATGTCGGGTACTCGGACCATACCGCCGGGATCGCGGTCAGCCTGGCCGCGGTCGCACGCGGCGCGCGCATCATCGAAAAGCACTTCACCCTCGACCGTGCGCTGCCAGGCCCGGATCACGCGGCCTCGCTCGAGCCGGACGAACTGAACGACCTGGTCGCCGGCATCAGGGCGGTATCGCTGGCCCTGGGGCAAAGCGAGAAGTCGCCCGGCAGTGCTGAGCTGCGCAACGCCGAGGTCGCGCGCAAGTCACTGGTCGCCGCGCGGCCTATCCGCCGTGGCGAGGCATTCGACCAGGACAATCTGACCACCAAGCGGCCGGGCAGCGGACTCGCACCACTGTACTACTGGTCGCTGCTGGGCACCGTTGCCGACCGCGACTACGCGGCCGACGAGCCGATCGGCGAACCACGATGATCCGGCGCAGCGGCCCCCGTTCCGAACCCGTCGAACCCGCCGAATCGTTTGCGGCCGTGCGCGATGCGTTGCTCAGCCGTCGGCGCTTTCTGATCCAGTCGGCGGGCGGCACCATCGCCTTGCTGTTCGGACTTCGCAGTGTCGGCGCTGCCGAAGATCCGGACCCGTGGCCAACACTGGATGCCGTGCTCCGCCACCTGCTGCCGAGCGAACCGGACAGCCCTGGAGCAGAGGAGATCCACGCCCTGGATTACCTGCGCTTCGTGGTCGGCGACCAGAAGGTCTCCGCAGAAGATCGCCAGTTCATCGTTCAGGGCAGTCAATGGCTGAATCAACTGTCACAGCAGACATACGCCCGCGCCTTTGTCGACCTGGACGACGCAAGCCGGGAGCTGCTGCTGCGCCGCACTGCCGCCTCTGCAGCCGGCGAGAACTGGCTGTCCACCCTGCTCAGCTACCTGTTCGAGGCACTGCTGACGGCCCCGGCCTACGGCGGCAACCCTAACGGCATCGGCTGGCGCTGGCTGTCCTATGTGCCGGGCTTTCCACTGCCCGGCCCGGGCACACGCTACCCCGAGCTGCCATTGTGAGCCGCGACTTCGATGTCTGCGTGATCGGCAGTGGTGCCGGCGGTGGACCGGTCGCCTACCGGCTGGCAGAGGCGGGATACTCGGTCGTCGTACTGGAAAAAGGCCCCTGGCTGCGCGAGCAGCACTTCACGAAGGACGAGCTGGCGTGCTGTCGGCGCGCGGTCTACACGCCAGAACTGCGCGACGAACAGCACGTGATCGAACAGGCCGATGACGCAACCGGCTGGCAGTCGACGCCCACACAGGCGTCTGGCTGGAGTTTCTGGAACGGCAACTGCGTGGGTGGGTCTAGCAACTTCATGAGCGGCTATTTCCACCGGCTCAAACCGGTCGATTTCAAGCTGCGCAGCACCTTCGGCCCGATCGCCGGTGCCAACGTCGTCGACTGGCCTATCGAGTATGCCGACCTCGAGCCCTACTACGACCGCGTCGAGCGCCTGGTTGGCGTATCAGGAAAAGCCGACACCCACGCCAACAGCGAACCGCGGTCGAGCAGCGATTTCCCGTTTCCGCCGACACTGGAACACCCGATCTCGGCACGCATTGACCAGGCCGCCGCACAACTCGGCTTTCACGCACTGCGCGTGCCGCGCGCGATACTGTCTCAGCCCGCGATGGGCCGACGCGGCTGCGAGTATTCCGGCTTCTGCGGCAGCTTCGGCTGTTCCAGCGGCGCCAAGGGCAGTTCGCGCGCCGCGCTGCTCGATCACGCGGTGGCCAGCGGACGCTGCGAGATCCGCGCCCACGCCAAGGTGTATCGCATCGCCAGTGATGCCCGCGGCCGCATCAGTTCGGTCGACTATTTCGACCACGACGGACAAAGCCACCGGGTCGATGCACAGATCTACGTGGTGGCCTGTCAGGCAATCGAGAGCAGCCGCCTGCTGCTGGCCTCGGTCGGCCCGCGCTTCCCCGACGGCCTGGCCAACAACCATGCCCAGGTCGGCCGCAACCTTCTGTTCTCCGGCGGCGGTGCCGGCAGTGGCGACCTGGAGTTCGAAGACCACGACGAGGCCGCGACGGCCGCGATGCGCGTGGTCGGCCCATTCGTCAATCGCGCGCTGGACGACTGGTACACGCTGGACGACCCGCAGCTCGGGCGCGCCAAGGGCGGCATCATCGAGTTCCTGTGGGATCACCCCAATGCGGTGGTACGCGCCGAGAACGCGAAATGGCGCGACGGCGAGCTGGTCTGGGGCAAGCCGCTTAAACGCCGCCTCGAGGCCTGGTTCCGCACCGACCGCACGCTGAATTTCGAGGTGTTCAACGACTGGCTGCCAAACGACGACTGTTTCGTCGCACTCGACGGCCAGGTGCGCGATCGCTGGGACAGCCCGGTGGCCAGGGTACGCATCGGCGCACACCCGCAGGATCAACGCGTTGGCCGTTTTCTGGCCGACAAGGGCGAGCTGCTGTTGCGTCAACTCGGCGCACGTCGCGTCGCCTCCTCGGTCGGCCCGGCGCCGCCGGCCAACCTGCAGGCCGGTGGCTGCCGCTTTGGCAGCGCCGCCGAAGACGCGGTGCTGGATGCCGACTGCCGTGCCCACGAGGTCGAGAACCTGTTTGTCAGCGACGGCAGCTTCATGCCCACCGGCGGCAGTGTGCCTTACACGTTCACGATCTACGCCAACAGCTTTCGCGTCGCCGACCGTATCGTGGCGCAGCTTGGGGGCCCACGAGGTAGTGCCTAACGGACATGGCCGTTTCACTCTCGCCTTGCACGCTCCCAGACGAGGGTGCCGCAAACGTGTGTCTCCTTCTCCCAGATGGGAGAGGGGGCTTTTGCGACACCCTCCGGAGGGAGAGAGGGACGCAGGCTCGCTTCGCAATTTTCACGCTAAAAAGGCGAATTGAAATCCGACAGCGGGCGCAGTCCACCAACCCGTACCTTCACCTCGTCCCACAGCGCCTGGTAGGCGCGCGCCGCGGTCGAACGCGGTGCATAGTCGGTCACCGGACGACGCTCCAGGCCCATACGCTCGACTTCCGTGGCATACGGAATCGTGCTTTCGAGTACCTTGCAGCGCGGATCGGCAGGACTGGAGATGATGTCGAGGTGCAGCCGCTTGCGCCGGTCCACCATCGAGTAGAAGGCATACACCGGCGTCTCCAGACCGTGGCCCTGCATAAAATCGAGCAGCTGCTCCATGGTCCGCAGTGACAGCGTGGTCGGGATCGTCGGCAGCAACAGGGCATCGGCAGCGCGGAAGATGTTTTCGGACACCAGCGAGATGCTCGGCGGACAGTCCAGCACCACCAGGTCGTAGTGCTGGGCCAGCGGGCGCAGCAGCTTGAGCAGCTGCAGTGCCGGTTTCTTGCTGTCGCCGAGCAGCAGGTCCATGTTGCGGTACGAGAAGTCGGCCGGCAGCAGATCGAGGTTGGCGTAGTCCGACCCCTTGATCACCTCGTCGAGGTCGCGCTTGCCGCGCAGCATCTTCATACTGCCCTTCACCTTCGGCTTGACCCGAAGGTAGAAGGTCGCCGCGGCCTGAGGATCGAGATCCCAGATCAGGGTGCGCAGGCCGCTACTCGCCGCGAGGTGGGCAATATTCACCGCGGTCGCGGTTTTTCCCACGCCACCCTTGATGTTGTACACCCCGAGTATCTTCATCCCTGCTGTGGGTCCCCGCTCTTGAACAGCGCCTTGTATTGCGCACGGTTGTCCGGTGTATCGAATGCGCTGAAACAACCGGCAAAGCGCTCGTGTGCGGCCTGTTGGCGACGCAGGAGGTCGGCCACCAGGGCGCCGATCGCGAGCACCGTGGACAGGCTGTCGCTCTCCTGGTCGGCGATCTCGCGCGCGAACCCCCGCAGTGTGTCGGCCTGCACCTCCAGGTCCTGGAACTCACCGAGGTTGTCGAGCAGGTCCTTCAGTGCGCGGATGATGCCCTTGAGCGCCGGCTGCGGGTAGAGACCGCGAAAGAACTCGATCAGATAGCGCAGTTTCTTGCAGTCTTTGCGCAGGGCATGCATGTCTTCCGCATGTCCACCGGAGAACACCGCACGCCCGTCCTTCAGCACCTTCCTGTACATGCGCCAGATGCGCCGGCCGGCCACCCGCTCGACCGGCAGATCGGCAAACCAGCCTGGCTCACCCGGTGGTTCATCGGCATCGAGGACAGCGTGCCAGTCGTCGAGCAGCGTGCGCATCTGCACCGAGCCGAGTTCACGTTTGAGCTTCTGCTGTGCGACCCGCTGTGCCGCCCGCAGATGGACCGCCAGGATATCCAGATCATTGGCCATCGCGACCGGCAGGCTGGCCCGGTAGCGTGGCAGTTCGAGCAGGAAGACATCGAGGTCACGGGTCGGCCCGGTGACCTGCCCGAGCCACGCGAAGCGCTGCCTGAAGTCCGAGACCACGTCGTCTGGCAGTACATGTTTGACCTGCGTCAGCGCCGATCGCGTGCGTCGGGTGGCAACACGCAGGTCGTGCAGGAACTCGCTGTCGAGATCGGCGCGCGCACCGGCGATGTTGCGCTCCAGCGTGTCGAGCAGGTTGCGCATCACCTTGCGCAGCGCGTCGACCGCCATCGTCCCCGGCTTGAGCGGCACCTCGAGTTTCGACGAGTAGTCCCCCGGCTCCCGCCCGACCGCGGCCACCGCCTCGTCGAACAGGCAGTCGGGGGCACGCGGCCATTCCCATTCGTCTGCAAGCCGCGCGGCCAGGGCCGCCAGGTCGTCCTCATATCCCTTGACGGCGACCAGGCGCAGGCGGGGCCAAAGAGTGCGAGGTTCGCGGACCTCGGGAGAATCGCAATTGAGGCGCAGCATCTGCAGGCGCACCACGGTCTTGGCATCCTCATTGAGCACGCCCAGACCGGTGACCTCGCAGTCGACCCGGGCCACCGGCAACAACACCCGCATTTCGAGCAGATCCGCCACTTTGCGCCGCAGATCACTGTCCGGGAGGTCGGCGGGCCAGCCCGGATCAGCACTGATCTCGACCGCGTCGACCGTCTCGGCACCGGCGGCATTTTTCAGGCGCAGAACCTTGCCCTGAGGCGTTGCCACCTGCAGCAGGCGCAGGCCGGCGGCATGCAGGCGCCAGTCGAAGCTGTCGAAGAAGGCCAGCGACAGGTGCATCGAGTCCTCGACCTGGCAACAGCTCGAGTCGCCAAGCATCCTCGCCAGCCGCGCGGGGCTGACGTCGTGGGGCATCAGAAACCCACTGCTGCTTGAATCGGGTATCTCGGAGGTCAAGGGTTAACTGCCGGACCGGTTGTTTCTTGATTGACCTGCACAGCCTACACGAGAGCCCGCTTTGATCGATACTGCACAGGTAGTCTCGAGATCCTGAGACGCATCGCACATTAGCGCTTCATTAAATAATGATGTAAATTCGGCGTTCATTTGAACGCTTCTGCCCCAAGCGGTAACAGGCAGAATAGCGCGGTGGCCGCGGCGATTGGCCGCACTGGAGACAGCCGGCAGCAAAAAACCGGCTGTGTGAATTCGATCTTCAGACAAGGAGAGAACGATGTTCAGACCCATGCTGATTGGCAGCGCCCTGGTGAGCCTGCTGAGTGCCCCGCTGGTCCAGGCGGAGCAGTCCCCGGCACCACAGTTGCAATCACCCCAGCCAGGCCAGGTACCTGCATGGGTACAGGCACCAGGCGCCATGGCACCGCCGCTCCCCACCTGGGTGGAAGAGCGACGCGCCCAACTGGGTATCCGCGAGGGCCAGTCAGCAAGGCCGCAGGCCCCGACCAGGCCGATGCCACCGCAGGCGCCGTCGTGGGTGGGTCAGGCGCCGCAGTCGGGCGCACTGGAAACGCCGAAGATGCGTGACGTGCCGGCGGCACCCGAGGCACCGAGCTGGGTTATCGAACGGCACTCCCAGGTCGCACGGCCTGTGGCACCGCAAGCGCCGGCGACGACAGACAGGCCGGTCGCACCTGAAATGCCGGCATGGAACAAGGAACGTCCGCAAGCACCGGCTGCAGCGAAAAGACCGGCGAAACCGGAGACCCCGACATGGGTATCCGAGCGCCCGCAGATGACCGCACCACAGGCGCCAGAGGCACCGCAGATGCGTGAGGTACCCGCCGCACCCGGGGCACCGACTTGGGTTATCGAGCGCCGCAGCCAGGTCGCACGGCCATTGCCACCCGCACCGCCTGCCACACCCGAGGCTCCGGCAATGCGTGAAATGCCCACTGCCCCGGAAGTGCCATCCTGGGTGATCGAGCGCCGCACGCTGACCGCGCATCCAGTCGCGCCCGAGGCACCGTTGCCGGACCAGACCGCGCCTACCGGGATGCCGGCAGTGACCGCAACACCGGTCGAGCAGGTGGTCGAACCGAAGGCCGTCGAAACGGCAGCCGCACCGGTTGCGACAACCGAGGCGCCGGTGCAGACACCCGCCGCAAGACCCGCGCCGCGGCCTCCGGTCGCCGTCATTCCGGCACCGGCTTACCGCCCGTGGGGCGGCGTCCCATACGGCGGTGGCTGGGGCGGCCCGTCCTATGGCGGCTGGAACAACAGCTGGAGCCCGTGGGGCAACGGTTGGGGTGGCAATAACTGGGGTGGCAACAACTGGTGGCCCTGGAGTAACGGCTGGGGTGGCAACAACTGGGGTGGCAATAATTGGGGCGGCAACAACTGGTGGCCCTGGGGGGGCAGCGGTTGGGGTAACGATGGCTGGAACAGCGGATACGGTAGCGGTAACGGCTGGGGCAACACCTGGGGCGACGGTTCGGGTGACGCCGCTGGTGACGTCGACTTCGATTTCACCATGCGCGGCCGCATCAATGCCGACATGCGTGGCGAAGGCTACGGCGACGGCTATGGCAGTGGCCGGAGTTATGGTTACGGCTACCAGGGTTACCAGCCGTACCCGTATCCGCCTTACGGCATGATGCCGCCAGTCCTGCCCGCCGAGCCGGAACAACCCGCTGGACCACCGGATGCCGACAACGACGGCGTCAGCGATGCCGGCGACCTGTGTCCCGACAGCGCAGAAGGGGTCACCGTCGATGCACTGGGTTGCGACGATGCAGCGCGCATCGTGCTGCGCGGAGTCAACTTCGAGACCGACTCGGCCAAGCTGACCGACGAATCATTGGCAATCCTGGACGGCGTCTCGGCCACCCTGTCGGCGAACCCGCAGATCCGCGTGATGGTCGCCGGTCACACCGACAGCGACGGCGACGACGCCTACAACAAGGACCTGTCGCAGCGCCGTGCGCAGAGCGTGGTGGACTACCTGGCGAGCCAGGGCGTCGATCGCAACAACATGATCGCCAAGGGCTTCGGTGAGGAACAACCCATCGCCGGCAATGACGACGCCCGGGGCAAGGCACAAAACCGCCGGGTCGAGTTGAACCGGCTGTAACCTAACGGCCCAGACGACGGGGCGCGGCTGGTCGGCCGCGCCCCGAATTCGGATCAGCCCTCGTCGATACCTTCGTCGACCGGGTTGTGCAGGATATCGTGCAGACGGCTCCCGACGACCTTTGAACTGAGCACCTCCAGCTCCTCGTGCTCTGCCATCAGGATCTGCGCATCGTAGTACGCCTCGGTCTGCTTGATCTGTCTCTCGTAGGCCGTCATCGCCATTCCCTCCTTCAGGATGTATGCACGAAACACTAGTCGCGATCGGCGGGTGGATGACGCGCTGTCAACAATGGATTGACCTCAGCTGTCCGGCCTAAAGCGAACAAGATTCCGGTCGCTACACAGGGCATGTCGGAGCAACGCATCATTGTCGGAGGTGGCGGACACGCCCTGAGCGTCGCCGACGCCGCAAAGGCACTCGGCCATCAGGTCCTCGGTTTCGTCGCACCCCGATCCACCGCCGACACCGCATCACTGCTGCCCTGGCTCGGTGGCGAGGACCGGCTCCAGGCGGCGGAATTTCGCCGCATTCTGCTGCTGAACGGGATCGGGTCTGCCGGTCCGATCGACAATCGACGCGCGGTGTATCGGCGTCTTGTCGAAGCCGGCCACCGGTTTGCCCCGCTCATCCACCCGCGGGCCAGCCTGTCGGCGCTCGGCGTCGGCCTGGGTGACGCCTGCCAGGTGTTGGCCGGCGCCATCATCAACGCGGCCGCACAGATCGGTGACAACGTGCTGATCAACACCGCTGCAGTGGTCGAACACGGCTGCGTGATCGGCAGCCACAGCCACGTCGCCAGCGGCGCGACCCTGTGCGGTGAATGCCGGCTCGGCGAGGCCGTTCATATCGGGGCCGGGGCGACGGTGATCCAGGGCATCAGCATCGGGGCTGGCGCAGTAATTGCAGCAGGTGCGGTAGTGACCCGAAATGTCGAGCCCTTGACGCTGGTTGGCGGCGTCCCGGCCCGCAAACTGCGAAACATCGATGAGTAAGAGCTGGCGTGACATCACCATTGCACCCGATGCCTCGGTGCACCAGGCATGGGAGGCGATTGACCGCGGCGCTATGCAGATCGCGCTGGTCGTCGACCATACCGGTCACCTGATTGGTACCGTCACCGATGGCGATATCCGCCGCGCCGTGCTGCGTGGCAAGAGCCTCGACATCCGGATCACCGAGGTAATGAACGCCAACCCGACCACCGGCCTGGCGGAAGAGACGCATGACAGCTGGCAACGCACCATGCACCGACACTCGCTGCGCCACCTCCCGATACTCGACACCCAGGGGTGCGTTGTGGACCTTGTTCAATACAGCATGCCGCTCGAACCCGAGCGCTCGACGCCAGTGGTGATCATGGCCGGCGGCCTCGGCACACGCCTGCGGCCACTGACCGAAAACACACCCAAGCCGATGATCCCGGTGGGGCCGAAACCGGTCCTCGAGACCATCATCGAGAACTTCGCCGACCAGGGGTTCGTCAACATCTATCTGTGCCTCAACTACAAGGGCGAGATGATCCGCGAACACTTCGGTGACGGGCGCCGCCTGGGTGTCCACATCACCTATCTGCACGAGGACCGACGTCTCGGAACGGCGGGTGCCCTGAGCCTGTTGCCCGAGCGACCCACGGAACCGGTGATCGTGATGAACGGCGACCTGTTGACCAAGGTCGACTTCGTGCGCCTGCTCGACTTTCACGGCCGCCAGGGCTTCGTCGCGACGATGGCGATGCGCGAGCATCAGCAGCAGGTACCCTACGGCGTGCTGAAGCTGGGCGACGGTTACGTGGTACAGGAACTTGTCGAGAAGCCGGTCGAGCGCTACTACGTCAACGCCGGCATCTACATCCTCAACCCGGAGACGCTGCACCTGGTCCCGAACCAGAAGTTCTACGACATGCCGACGCTGTTCAACGCATTGATGGCCAACGGCAGAAAGGTCGGCGGCTTTCCGCTGCGTGACTACTGGGTGGACATCGGGCGCATGGAAGACCTCGAACGCGCCAGTGCGGAATTCGCGGAGATGTTCGGTTGATCGACGGCCTGCGCGTACTGGCAGTGGTGCCGGCACGCGGCGGATCCAAGGGCCTGCCGCGCAAAAACGTCCTCGACCTCGCCGGTCGCCCGCTGATCACCTGGACACTCGCCGCCGCGCGTGACTCGCAGTATGTCGACCGTTGCGTGGTATCTACGGACGACGTCGAAATCGCGGAGGTCTCAAGAGCGCATGGCGGTGATGTGCCGTTCATGCGGCCGGCCGAACTCGCGCACGACAGCGCCGACACCTTCGGCGCTATCCGACACGCGATCGAACAGCTGCCCGGCTTCGACATCGTATTGATCCTGCAGCCGACCTCGCCGCTGCGCACCGACGCCGATATCGACGGCACCCTGGTGCAGATGCAGGCCCATGCAGCACCGGCATGCGTCAGCGTGATGGAGCCGGCAAAGAGCCCTTACTGGTGTTACCGGGTGAACGACGACAACCGCCTGGTGCCACTGCTCGATCCTGCATATTCACGGATGCGCCGACAGGACCTGCCGCAGACGTTTGCGCTCAACGGCGCCGTTTATGCCGCACGGGTCGACTGGCTGCTGCAACACCAGAACTGCCTGAGCGAGCAGACCGTTGCCTATGCGATGCCGGCGGAAAGATCCGTAGACATCGATACGGCTTTCGACCTCCGTCTCGCCGAACTCTATCTGCAACAGCGATAACCCGTCGGCCAGAGGGCTGGCCTCCCACGAATGTATCGAGCCGTAGGAGCCGAGCCCCCTCGGCGATTGCCGCACCATATTCAATCGGCCAGAGGCTGACCTCGACACATCAACGCAGGAAGTTGAACAGACTCATGTCCTGGATCTTCAGGAATGATTGCTGCGAGGCCTGCAGTGCAGTGAGCTGCTGATTGAAACGACTGATCGCCTCGGCGTAGTCGAGGTCTTCCAGCGACGAGCGCACCTCGGCTGCCGCGAGGTCGAATGACTCGTTGGCGTTCTTCTGATCCTCGATCGCGGTCATGCGCGCGCCGATCCTGGCCCGCGTGTTGAACAGGCTGGAAAACGCCGTGTCGATATCGGCAATCGCATTCGAGTCACCATTGCCCGCCTCGAGGTTGGATGCGAGGTTGTACAACACCTCACCGATGTTCGTCGTGCCACCGGCCGCCGCCGCGATGCCCATAAAGATGCTGCTACCAGGATCGTTCACCGCCACCTCGCGGCTGTCGCCGATCTTGACCATGCGCTGACCGGTGTCGCCGTTGTAGGTGAATCCACCGGCACCGTCATGGGTCAGCGGTTTGGTCAGACTTTGATAACCTGCAAACAGGTACTCCCCGTTCGAATCCACCGAGTTGGCGAGCTGCAGGAAATTCTCCATGTGTTCGCGCACCTCGGCGGCAACGGCGCTTCGGTCCTCGTCGCTCAGGGTGTCGTTCATGCCCCGCACCGCCAGCTCGCGCACCCGTTGCAGCAGGTTCTCGACACTCAGCAACGCGGTCTCTTCCTGGTCGAGCTTGGCATATGCCGCATCGGCATTCCGCTGATACTGACCAAGACGCTGCTGCGACTCCTTGAGGTCCAGGACCCGCACCGCCGACGATGGGTCGTCCGAGGGATGCAGCATGCGTTTGCCGCTGGCCACCTGCAACTCGGTCTGGCTCAGTTCACGCTGCCTGGCAAGCATCGCATCAACGCTCTGCTGGAAAAACTGCGAGGTCGAGATTCGCATGCTTACCTCCGCACTGCGCTGAGCAATGAATCGAACAGGGTGTTGGCGACGCTGATCACCTGCGCGGCGGCCTGGTAGGCCTGCTGGAAGCGCACCAGGTCCGCGGCCTCTTCGTCTAGATTGACACCGGACACCTCGGACTTGGCCGCCTCCGCCTGAGACAGCAGGTGCGATTGCACGCTGGCGTTACTGGCGGCCTGGTTGGTCTTGGTGCCGACATCCGCGATCAATGCGCCATAGGTGTTGGCGAAACTCGCGGTACCGCCGATCATCATCTTGGCCGATTGCAGATCAGCCAGGCGCCGCGCATTGCGGTTGTCACCGACACCGCCGGCGTTGCTCGATAGCTGGAACTGGTCGCCATCGGCCGGTGTCCCCGTCATCGTGAAGCTGAAATCGCCGAGACCGGCGATGTTCACCGTCAGGGTGGAGCCGGTGTCGCTGGCCGGAACATAGGCAATGGTGCCACCCGTCGATACCGTGAACTGGTTCAGTGCGCTGTCGAAAGTCAGGGTGATCGGCGTTGCCGGCAGGCTGGTACCTGTACTGCTCGTCTGCGCACCCGCACCGATATGACCTGTGCCACTGTTGCTGCCTAGATCCTGGGTGCGTACCGCTTCGGCAGCAGCAATATCACGTTCGTTGGTCACCAGCAGGCCAAGCGCCGAGGCGCCGGCGCGCGTCGGGCGAAGTCGGTAGGTATCACCGTTCGACGCCGCGTTGACCACGATACTCATACCGTCGGCGACCAGTGGGTCGAGCGCAGTTCCGGTGCCACTCAAGGCCACGCTGCCGCCACTGTCCAGATCGGTCATCGTCCAGCTGCCACCACTGTAGGCGAGCTGGTATTCGTGTGTCTTGAGATTGGCCGGATCGTCGAATCCGACCACAATCGAGCCGCTGTTTCCCGGGTCGGCCAACACCTCCGGCGAGGCGGTCGAGAAGAAATCACCACCGAGCTGACCATCCAGATCCATGCCCGTTCTGTGCTCAGCATTGAAGAACGAGGCGATCCCGATCGCCACGCGCCCCAGTGCGTTCTGCGACTCGTCCAGCACCTCGTCACGGAAGCGCAGCATGCCGCCGAGACTGCCGCCGGTCATCTGTTGCGTCACATTCACGGTCAGGCCGCCGGACTGGCGGATGACCAGTTCCTTGTGATCGGCCGCCTGGGTGTTGTTGGTCACCGCGAGCGTGTTGTAGTTGCCGCCGACGACCAGTGCCTGGCCGGTGCCGACGAACACGTTCATCGACCCATCGCCCTGTTGCAGCGTCGACACATTGGTGTACTTGCTCAGGTCGTCGATCAGCTTGTCGCGTTCGTCGAGGATGTCGTTGGGGACGCCGCCGGGCGTGCCGTTCAACGCGCCGATCCGCGTATTGACCGAAGCCAGCGACTGCGCAAGAGAATTGATCTCGCCGACCTCGCGTTCGAGATCACCGTTCAGCTGGTGGCGGATATCCTCCAGCCAGCCGTCGAGCGTATTGAAGCGGTCGGCCAGCTGATTGGCGCGATTGAGCATCACCGAGCGGGCCGGGATCGAGGTCGGGTCATCGGCGACATCGTTGACACTGGCAAAGAACTGCTGCAGCGTGTTGTCGATACCTGCCGCAGAATCGGCAAGCACATTGTCGATCTGTCGTGAGCGTTGCTCGAAGACTGCAAACTCCTCGTACGACGCGGTGTAGTCACGCACACGCGTGGCCAGGTGATTGTCGTAACTGCGACGGATCGATGCCACCTCCACGCCAGAACCGATGTAGCCCTGTGCGGCGATCTGCGGCGAGCGGGCATCCAGTTGCACCACCTGGCGGCTGTAGCCCTCGGTATTGACGTTGGCGATGTTGTGCCCTGTCGTCTCCATCTGCCGCTTGAAGGCATTGAGTGCACTGACGCCGATATTGATGATGCCTGCCATTGTGTTATCACCCCGCCATCCTCAACTCAGATGGTAGTGGCGCCCTCCTTTGCAGACTGTGCCGCGCGCTGCATCGACTCGCTGTCGAGAATGCGCTGAATCTTTTGTGCATACGCGGGGTCGGTGGCATATCCGGCTTCCTGCAAGGCGGAGAAATACGCCTTGGGATCGGTCGCCTGTGTCAATGCCTGCTGGTAGCGCGGATTGCGCTGCACGAACTCGACGTAGTCGGAGAAACTCTGTTCAAACGATGCATAGGCACGAAAATTTGCCCGCGTATTCAATGCGACACCATCACGATATTCGAGCGTGCTGACCATCACCTTGTCACCCTGCCAGCGCGAGTCGGCCTTGATACCGAACAGGTTGTGACTGCTGTCGCCGGTACGATGCGCCATCACATGGCGGCCCCAGCCGGTCTCCAGAGCGGCCTGCGCAAGCAGCGCCTCCGGTGGCAGGTTGATCTTCGCGGCTGCCTCTTCGGCGATCGGCCACAAGGCATCGACAAAGGCGTCAGGTGTACCATCGAACGGTTGCTGCGCATCGCTGCTGCGCCGCGCTGCACTGACCGGATCTGTACCGGCACCGGCATTCACAGGACGCGCAGTGATCGGCATACCCAGGTATTCCTCGGGTGACAGATCGCCGTATTGCGCCGATATGCCGCCACCGAGCTGGCGCTTGAGCACATCGGCCAGGCCGATACCCTGCTTCTGCGCCATGTTCACGGCGATCTGCTTGTCGTACATGTCGCGGTAGAACTCGGACTGCTTGCTGTCCATCAGACCGCCACCAAGACTGGCGTCACGCATGCTTTTCAGCATCATCTGCAGGAACAGCGACTCGAACTGGCGACTGACCTCGTCGAGCGCGGCATCCTGATCCTCGCGTGCACGCGCCCGCAGCGCCGCGAGTCCGGAAAAGTCGGTGTATACCTGTGCCGAATCGATGTTCATCGTGGGGCCTCAGATCACCACCAGGTCTGCCTTGAGTGCGCCGGCCTGCTTCAGGGCCTCGAGGATCGCGACCAGGTCGCTCGGGCCCGCGCCAACCTGGTTGACGGCGCGCACCACGGAATCGAGCGTCACGCCCGGGCTGAACACGAACATGCGACGATCACCCGGCGCCTGGACCGCGACGTCCGATTGCGCGGTGGTTACCGTGCGCCCACCCGACAGCGGGTTGGGCTGCGACACCTGGTTGTTCTCACTGATCGTGACCACCAGGTTGCCATGCGATACCGCGGCCGGGCTGACCCGCACCGTGCTGTTGATTACCACCGTGCCGGTACGCGAGTTGACGATCACCCGGGCCACCGACTCGGCCGGACTGACCTCGAGGTTCTCGATCATCGACACGAAACCGACTCGCTGACCGATGTCCTTCGGTGCGTTGACCTTGACCGAGGTCGCATCCACCGCTGTTGCAGTACCACCACCAATCGCCTTGTTGATGGCATCGCTGACGCGCTGCACCGTGGTGAAATCACCATCCTTCAGATTGAGTGTCAGCATCGCGTCTTCGCCGAACGGCGTCGCCACACTGCGCTCGACAGTGGCACCGCCCGGCACGCGCCCGGAGCTCGGGATATTGATCGTGACCTTGGAGCCATCCGCCCCCTCGGCAGACAGGCCACCGACCACCAGGTTGCCCTGTGCGACCGCGTACACCTGGCCGTCGATGCCCTTGAGTGGCGTCATCAGCAGGGCGCCACCGCGCAGGCTCTTGGCATCACCGATCGACGATACCGTGACGTCGATCAGCTGCCCCGGCTTGGAGAACGGCGGCAGGTCGGCATGCACCGTCACCGCGGCGACGTTCTTCGGGTTCAGCGCGATGTTTGGCGGCACCACTATGCCCAGCTGGGTCAGCATGCTGCGCAGACTCTGCTGGGTAAACGGTGAAGAGTTGACCTTGTCGCCGCTGCCATCCAGTCCGACCACCAGGCCGTAGCCGAGCAGCTGGTTGCTGCGCACGCCCTGGATGACGGCCAGATCCTTGATGCGCTCGGCCTGCACCGGCATCGCCATGATGACCATCAGGGCACACAGACCCAATACGACGTGACGAAAGAGACTTGCCTGGAAGTTGCTGTTATTCATGATGCTCACCGTTCAGAACGGCATCAGGGCGGAAATGAAGAACTTGGAAAGCCAGCCCATCGTCGACGCCATCGTGGTCTGACCGTCGCCCATATAGACCAGCGTGGCATCGGCAACACGGGTCGAATCGATTGTGTTGCGCAGATCGATGTCTTCGGGACGCACGATGCCGGACACGCGGATATATTCATTGCCGCCGGTCAGGCCGATGCGCTTCTCGCCACGGACACGCATATAGCCGTTGGGCAGCACCTCGGTCACGACCACCGAAATCGAGCCGCTGAACTCGTTGTTCTGCGTGTTGTCGGCATCACCGGAGAAGCTGGCGCCCGACTCGAGGCTCTGCTCCAGGCCGGTGAACAGCTTGCCGAACACGGTCGGCGGCGTAACGCTGAGGCTGTTGCTCTTGGACACTGTTCCCGAGTTGGTGTGCTTGGCCTCGGTGTCCTCTACCAGGTTGACCAGCAGGATGTCGCCGACGCGGCGTGCGCGGACGTTCTCGAACCAGCTGCGCTCGAAACCGGCCTGATAGATCGAGCCATTGCCCTGCGGCACCGGCGGGATCGCGGACGGCGGGACCGCGGCGAACTCCGGGTCGCGCTTGGGCGCCGAGTTGCAGCCGGCGAGTAACGCGGCAGCAACGGCCAACAGCACGATCAGCGTGCACCGATGGCCTCGCCTGTTGTATGTGTTGTGACCTTGTGCGCTCATCATCGCTTACCTGCCTGGGCCATCCGCTTAGAGCTGCTGGCTGACATAGGCCAGCATGTCGTCCGTGGTGGATATCGCCTTGCTGTTCATCTCGTAGGCGCGCTGTGTCTCGATCATGTTGACCAGTTCTTCGACCACGTTGACGTTTGAGCTCTCCAGCGAGCCCTGGATCAAGGTGCCGACACCATTGGTCCCAGGCGTATCGGTCTGCGGCGTGCCGCTGGCCGCCGATTCGCGGTACAGGTTGTCACCGATCGACTCCAGGCCGGTCGGGTTCACGAACTGCGCCAGCGTGATGTTGCCGATCTGCGTCGGGGCATTGTTGCCGGCGACCATTGCCGACACCGTGCCATCCGAGCCGACCGTGACGCTCAGGGTATTGGCCGGCACCGTGATCGCCGGCTCCAGCTGGTAGCCGTTCTGCGTCACCATCTGGCCAGAGGCGTCCAGACCGAACGAGCCGTCACGGCTGTACACGATGCTGCCGTCCGGGTGGGTGATCTGAAAAAAGCCGTTGCCCTGCACCGCCAGATCGAAACTGTTGTTGGTCTGCACGATGTTGCCCTGGGTGTGCAGCTTCTGGGTGGCCACGGTGCGCACGCCGGTGCCCAGATACAGGCCCGATGGCAACGTGGTGTCCTCGGTCGAGTTGGCGCCCGCCTGGCGCACGTTCTGGTAGATCAGGTCCTCGAACACAGCGCGGTCACGCTTGAAGCCGGTCGTGTTGACGTTGGCCAGGTTGTTGGAGATGACCGACATACGCGTCTGCTCGGCATCGAGCCCGGTCTTGGCGATCCAAAGTGCTGGATACATGGTGGCAACCTCTGTTTTTTTGCGGCGGCCGCGCCGTGCGCGATGCCGTCGGATGATTGACTCAGCTAAAGCGTTGCAAAACGCTTGCCAGATTTAGACGGGGCGCACAATGCTGGCGGCGGCGCTGGCGCTTTCCTCGGCGGTCTTCATCATCTTTACCTGCAGTTCGAAGCGGCGGGACAACTCGATCATGTCGACCATCTCGTTGACCACGTTGACGTTGCTCGACACCAGCGCACCGGACACCAGACGCTGATCAGGATCAGCCTCGGCCTCGCCGCCGCCCTTGAGGCGAAACAGACCGTCATCGCCTTTCTCCATCTCGCCGAACTGTGGTGCCACCAGCTTGATGCGGTCGATCACCGCCAGCTGTTCAGCGGTTGCACCTTGTGGCTTGATCGATACCGTGCCGTCGACGCCGATGTCGATCTTCTCGTACGGCGGGATCGCGATCGGCCCGCCGTTGCCGAGGACCGGCAAGTTGTTGCCGGTGACCAGCAGGCCGTTCTCGTCGACCCGCAGGTCGCCGCGCCGGCTGTAGGCCTCGTTGCCGTCGGCCGCCTGCACGGCCAGCCAGCCGCCATCCTTCACCGCGACGTCGAGGTCGCGGCCGCTGTGTTGGAGGCTGCCGTGTTCGAAATTGGTCGCCGGACGTTCGTCCATCGCGTACACGCGGGTCGGGTGACCGTTGCCGAATACCGGCATGCTGCGGAACTGGTTGAGGTCGGACAGAAAACCGGAGGTGTTGGCGTTGGCCAGGTTGTTGTTCGCGTTGGCCTGGGCCAGCAGGGTCTCTTTCGCCCCGCTCATCGCCACATAAAGCATTTTGTCCATGTTGACCTCCTCAAGGTCGGATGAATCGAGCGGTGGGGAACGGGGCGTCAGTCACCCCGCCCCCCTCACCCCATCCCTCTCCCGCCAGCGGGAGAGGGGGATCAGGAGCGCGCTGTGCGCGACTTCCGCGTTAACGGATGTTGATGATCGTCTGGGTGACCGCGTCCGCAGTGGAGATCACCTCGGCGTTGGCCTGGAAGTTACGCTGCGCGGTGATCAGGTTGACCAGTTGTGCGGCAATATCCACGTTCGATGCCTCGAGCGCGCCGGACTGTATCTGGCCGAAACTGGAGGTACCTGCCTCACCGAGCTGCGGCGTGCCCGAGGCGAAGCTCTCCGCCCAGTTCGTGTCGCCGACCTGGCGAAGACCCTGCTGGTTATTGAACTTGGCCATGGCCACCTTGCCCAGCGCCGATGACTGACCATTGGTATAGCGCGCAAACACCACACCCTCAGCATCGATGTCCACGCCGGCCAGACGTCCGGAGGTGAAGCCGTCCTGTGACAGGTTGTTGACGGCAAACGACGAGCCATACTGGGTGGTTCCGGTGAGATCGATGGTCAACGTCATGCTGGCCGCGCCGTTAGCCGGATCATAGGCTGCGGTATCCGCCGTCGTAGCCGCCACGCCATCAATTGTGGACAGCGCGCCGCTGGAGCTGAAGCTCAGTGCGAAAGGTGTCCCCACTGCCTGCCCGGCCGGCGGCACATTGGTGCCGTCGACGTACAGGTACTGGTCCCAGTCGTTGGGCGCGGCGCCTTTCACGTAATACATGGTGGAGGTATGCGCGTTGCCGAGCGAGTCGTAGACGGTGGTCGAGGTCGAGCGGTTGTAGCTGGTCGACACTGCGGGATCAAACGCGATGCCCGGGGTCGTGTCCGACGAGTTCAGATTCACCGCGACGCTCATCGTACCCGTGGCACTGGGTGCGCTCGGCGTAGTCGGCAGTTGCAGGTCCTGCAGCACACCGGTGTTGAACGTGGTGCTGCCACCGACACCGGCGGTTGCCTCGTAGATCTGCAGACGATCGTTGCCGTTGTTGATCACGTAGCCGTTGCGATCGACACTGTAGGCGCCGGCGCGTGTGAAGGCCTGCGTGCCGTCCGGCGACTCCAGCACGAAGAAGCCCTGACCGCTGATTGCGAGGTCGAGGTTGTTTGACGTGAAGTCGATCGATCCCTGGCTGAACTGTTGCGCGACCCGCGCCACGCGCACCCCCTGACCGGCCGCGTTGGCGGTGTCCTGGATCGCGTTGGCGAACAGGTCACCGAACTCGGTGCGCGACTCCTTGAAGCCGTTGGTACCCGAGTTCGCGATGTTGTTGCCGGTCACTTCCAACTCGGTGGAGGCCGCGTTGAGTCCGCTGAGTGCGATACGAAAAGTCATGTTGGCTTCTCCGGTTTAGTAGATCTGTTGCACGTTGTTGAAGGCGATCGGGCCGAGACCCTCGAGATTCAGCGTAAGTCCGTTGCTGCCGTTGAGGTTCACGCTTTCGACCTTGGAGAACAGCTTGGTCTGCAGATCAACGGCGCGGTCGTTCTGCATCGCCTCGACCTGCAGGTTGTAGATTCCCGGCGGCGCATAGTTGCCGGCGTTGTCCATGCCGTCCCAGCTGAAGTCGAGCGCACCGGGGGCCGCCGATCCCAGCGGCATCTCGCGTACCAGCTGCCCCACCCCGTCGGTGACGCGCAGCGTGACCGCGGGGCTGCTCTGGTCGAGGGCGACCTGGCCGCGCAGGCTGCCGCCCGGCATCAGGTACCCGGCGTCCACCGGCGCGAGGATCTCGCGACCCACCAGCGAGCCGGCCTGCAGGGCCTGGCCCGAGGTGATCGAGCCGGCCAGCGAATCAAAGCTCTTGTTCAATTGCTCAAGCCCGGTGACTGAACCGAACTGCGCGATCTGGCTCAGGAAATCACCGTTCTCCATCGGCTTGAACGGATCCTGGTTGTTCAACTGCGTCACCATCAATTTGAGGAAGGTGTTGAGCCCCAGTTCGTTCGCGTTATTGGTACCGCGGCTCTGGGTGTCCGTCGCTGCCAAGCCGAGGCTGGAGAAAAGGTCCTGTTGAGTGCTGATGCTGCTCATGGTTCATTACCTCCCGATATTGATGGTGGCGCTGAGCATCTGGCGCGTCGCGTTCACCACCTCGACGTTGTTCTGGTAGGCGCGTGAGGCCGAGATCATGTTGGCCATCTCTTCGACCACGCTGACATTGGGTCGGTAGATGTAGCCGTCCTTGTCCGCCAGCGCGTGCTGCGGCGCGTATTCGCGCACCAGCGGCGCCTGGCTCTCCACCACGCCGGCCATCTGCACGCCGACCGCCGGACTGCGCAGATTGGCCTGGTCGAGCACTGCCTTGAAAACCGGTTGCCGGGCCTTGTATGTCTCCTCGATGCTGCTGGACACCGCATCGACGTTGGCGAGGTTGCTGGCCACGACGTTCATGCGCAGGTTCTGCGCATTCATGCCGGAGCCGGCGATGTCGAAGATCTTGAAGCTACTCATCAGCCGTTACCTTTTATCGCGAGCATGAGGCCCTTGATGCGTCCGTCGAGAAACCTCAGGCTGGCCTGGTATCGCATCGCATTGGCACTGAATTCGGTCTGTTCACGTTCGACCTCGACGGTATTGCCGTCGAGCGAGGGCTGCTGCGGTATGCGGTAGCCCATCTGGGTCGACGCCACTACCGACTGGTCGGTCTTGATATGGCCGCTGTGGGTCGATGCCAGTCGCACCGGTGGTTGCATTTCCTTGCGCAGCATCGCCTCGAAATCGAAGTCGCGTGCCTTGTATCCAGGGGTGTCGGCATTGGCCAGGTTCGAGGCCAGCACCTCGGAGCGCCTGGCGCGCAGGCGCAGTGCCTCTTCGTGGATGCCGAAAACGTCGTCGAGCTTCATCGTGCTGCCCTCTGCACAAACCATTCGCGTGTTTCACAGCAGGAGCCGTGCCAAAACCCGCTTTGACTGTCAGATCAGCAGCTTATCGAGGGAACAAAGGGTAATGCCGGGGCTCGGCGGCAAGGGCTTGCCGCGACCGGCGGCAAGCGGAAGGTCAGGTGCGGACGCGATACACCAGGCCGCCAGCGAGGTTGCGCATCTCGAACAGGTCTTCGTGCCCGCTCATCGATTCGGTCGAACCGAGAAACAGGTGGCCACCGGGACTGAGGCTGCGCGCGATGCGCGAGACGATGTCACGCTTGCGTTCCTGGGAGAAGTAGATCAGCACGTTGCGACAGAACACCACGTCGAACTTGCCGAGCCCGTCGAACGGCTTGAGCAGGTTGAACACCCGGAAGCTGATGCCCTTGCGGTACTGCGGCAGCACCTCGATACAGCCACCCTGCTCCTTGAAATAGCGACGTCGCTGGTCGTCGCTGAGACCACGACCGGCAGCCACCCCGCAATAACTCGCCCCCTGCGCTTCCTGCAGGGCGGTCGGCGAGATGTCAGTGCCGATGATCTCGTAGTTGAGGGTGCGCGCGACGCGGCCGTTCTGCATTGCATCCTGCAGGCAGATCGCCGTGGTGTAGGCCTCCTGCCCGGTGGATGCCGCCGCCGACCAGACACGCAGGCGGCTGGGTTTGCTCTCGGCCAGCACCCCATCGATGAGGATGCGGAAATGCGCCATATCGCGAAACCAGAAGGTCTCGTTGGTGGTCATCGCGTCGACCACGGCGGTCTGCAGGCGCGTGCCGCCGAACTCGGCCAGCTTGGCCACCAGCTCCGAATAGCCGCTCAGACCGAAGGTCGGCAACAGGCGGCCGAGTCGGCTGACGACCAGGTATTCCTTGCCGGCACCCAGTCGGATACCCGCCTGGCTCTCGAGGAACTCGTGGATCGCCTTGTACTCGATCGGTGTCAGCGTCTTGGCGACCATTCCCTGTATGACCTCCGCGTTGCGGCTCAAGCGATCACGACTGCACTTGGCGTTCTTCAGCGTGCTGCCGCAGGTGCTCCTGCACCATCATTGCCAGCGTATCGGGCTCCCACTTGGGCAGGAAATCGTTGGCGCCGACCTTCTCCACCATACTTTTGTTGAAGACCCCGCTCAGCGAGGTGTGAAGGATCACGTGCAGGTGATTGAGTTGCGGATGCTCGCGGATTGCCTTGGTCAACGAATAGCCGTCCATGCGTGGCATCTCGACATCCGAGATGATCAGCGCCAGCCAGTTCTCGACGTCCCGGCCCTCGGCCAGCCATGCCTTGAGCTGGTCATATGCCTGCTTGCCGTCGTTCGCCGTCGTGTACTCGACGCCCATCTGGTCCAGCACACGGGTGACCTGTTTACGGGCCACGCTGGAGTCATCGACCATCAGTACATGCTGTGGCAGGTCGTGCTGGCGTTCCTGGATGATCCCTTCCGAAACGTCGTCCTGGCCGCCGATCACCTCTTTCAGGACCTTTTCCACGTCGATGATCTCGACCAGCTCGTTGTCGACCTGGGTGACGGCGGTCATATAGGTGCCCTGCGCGGCGCCCTTCGGCGGCGGCAGGATTTCTTCCCAGTTCATGTTGACGATGCGGTCCACCGAGTCGACCAGGAAGCCCTGCACCTTGCGGTTGTACTCGGTGACGATGACGAAACGGTCGCGTGGATCGCCAAGCGCGGGCGCCCCGATTGCCATCGCGAGATCCATGATCGCGATCGTCTTGCCACGCATATTGGCGATACCGAGCACCACCGGATGCGACTGCGGCACCACGGTGAGCGGCGGGCACTGGATGACTTCCTGCACCTTGAATACGTTGATGCCGAAGCGCTGGCGACCGCCGAGGCGGAACAACAGGAGTTCGAGCCGGTTGTGGCCCGCCAGTTTGGTGCGCATATCGACGCCGTCGAGTACTCCCGCCATCTGTATCTCCGTGATCCGATGATCCTGTGATGCATGGCGTAGCGGCACAGGAACGCCAGGCTTTAATGGCGGCAAATCGCCAAAAACGGCACGAACCTTGCTGCCTGTTTGTCATGTATCAAACCCGTCGAAAATCCGCCGCACTGGCGGTCGTGCTCATTGCCATCGCCGGCAGCGGCAGCGCGGACGAATACCCGGCGCAGTCGCACGACAGCATCCGCGAGGCGGCGCGCCAGCATGCGCTGGCACAGGCGGACAATCTTGCGGGCCGGCCGGAAGTGACTGTCGGCAGCCTGGACAGCCGTCTCAAGCTCGCGCAGTGCGAACACGCACTCGAAACCTATGACTCGCCAAACGGCCTCAACGGCGGCCGAGGGGTGGTCGGTGTGCGTTGCGAGGGCGGCAAACCCTGGAAGATCTACGTCCCGGTCCACCTCGCCCTGCTCGACACCGTGGTCGTCAGTACCCGCCCTCTGGTGCGTGGTCAGGCCGTGCAGGCGGACGACGTGACGCTGAGCGAGGTCGACACCTCGACGCTGCACAAGGCCTACTTCACCCGCGTCGACGACGTCGTCGGTCTGCGCAGCAAACGCGCGGTCGGTGGCGGCACCACGTTGCACGCGGGGCTGTTGGAGCGCGCCAGGCTGGTCAAACGCGGCAGCCAGGTGCAGATACTTGCCGTTACCGGCGGTCTACAGGTTAGGATGCGGGGCAAGGCGTTGGCTGATGGCACGCGCGGCGACCGGATCAAGGTGAAAAACCTCAGCTCCGGTCGCGAGGTCACCGGGACGGTGACCGGCTCTGGCCTGATCGAGGTCCTCAATTGAACGTGAATCAGCCCGCCCGTTTACTGCCGAAACGACTATTTTCGGAATGAATTTCACCACTTACGTCTGCTGCGTAAAGTCCGTCAAAAGTCGGACGATACAGAGCACGTAACAACCGTGAAGGTGTAACCGAGATGGGCATCGAAATCAGTGGAAACAGCGGCCGACCGCCGCACGAGGCTGCCGAGGCGAGCAAATCGCAGGCAACCGCGAACAGCAACCAGCCGCGCGCAGGATCGGCGGCCAAGGGCCAGACAGCCGGTGGCGATCAGCTGAAGCTGTCGAACCAGGCAGCACAACTGCAGGCGCTCGAGGCCGAGATCGCCAATCTGCCGGTGGTCGACACGCAGCGCGTACAGGATGTGCAACGCACGCTGGCGACCGGATCGTTTCAGGTCGAGCCGGCGCGTGTCGCCGACAAGGTCCTGACCTTTGAGGCGGGACTCGCCAGGGCACAGTGAACCATGGATAGCGCGCAACTCGGCAAGGCATTCACCGCCACCGTGCAGGCCAGCCTGCATGGCCTGCAGTCGATCGAACCGGTACTCCAACGTGAGCAGGACGCGCTTGTCGGCAAGGATCCGGAGACCCTGCAACAGGTGGTGCGTGAAAAACTGGTCTTGCTGAAAGAGCTCGAACACAGCGTACAGGCCCGCGACCGTCTGCAAAAAGCCGCTGGCCTGCCGGCGGGCAACGAGGGTGCGGGCAGGCTGGTCGAAGGGCTGCAACAGGAAGCGCTGACACAGGAATGGACGGCACTTACCGAAATCGCGCAACGCGTCGCCGAACTCAATGACCGTAATGGCCGACTGGCGATCCAGGGCCAACGCAACGCACGCAACGCGCTCGGCATCCTCACCGGCCGGGCGGCGAGCGAGGACACCTACAGCACACTGCGCCGCAAAGGCGGTGGTGTCGCGAGCTATACGCTCGGCAAGGTCTGACCCGGCGGCGCAGCGCTCGCTGACGCAACCATCAACGCCGTTACACACCCGCTCAGCTCGGGTTAGAATTCCCCCGCCCCACCGGCCTGCGCACGTCTGCTCCACATTTTGACGGCCACGGTCGGTGCTTTGACGGGTAACACGCCCAGCCCTCGTAGCTCAGCTGGATAGAGCGCACCCCTCCTAAGGGTGAGGCCAGAGGTTCGAATCCTCTCGGGGGCACCATCTTCTCCTCACGGATACCTGAGGTCGGCTTCGGTGGAAATCTGGCAGATCTTCGTGCTGGCGCTGGTCGGCGTCCTCGCCGGCTGGCTCAACGTGATGGCGGGCGGCGGGTCTCTGCTGACCGTGCCGGTAATGCTGTTCATGGGGATTCCGGGTCCGGTGGCCAATGGCACCAACCGGATCGCGATCCTCGCGCAGAACATTACCGCGGTCACCACCTTCCGCCGCCGTGGATTCTCCGACTACAAGCTGAGCCTCAGCCTCGCGACGGCCGCCGCGGTCGGCGCGCTGGGTGGGGCTTCGCTCGGCGTACACCTGCAGGGCGAATGGTTCGACCGCGTGCTGGCCCTGGTAATGGTCGGCGTGATGATCCTGATGGCCACCGGCCAGGACCGGGTCAAGCCGGTCGGCGGCGATGCCAAGGCGAAGAACCTGCTGCTCGGTCACATCCTGATGGTCGGTGCCGGCTTCTGGGGCGGCTTCATCCAGATCGGCGTCGGGTTCATCCTGATGCCGATTCTGCACCGCGTGATGGGGCTCGACCTGGTGCGGGTCAACATGCACAAGGTGTTCGTGGTGCTGGTGTTCACGATTGTCGCGCTCGCGGTGTTCGCGTCACAGCTCGAACTGCTGTGGTGGACCGGGCTCGGTCTCGCGGTGGGCAATTCGATCGGCGGCTGGCTGGGTGCGCATACCACGGTGACCCATGGCGAAAAGCTCATCCGGTGGGTGCTCTACTTCGCGCTCACCGCGTTCATCATAAAGCTTTTGTTTTTCTGACCGTCTGACGCCGGGAGAGATCGCCGAGAGGGC
>JACKMP010000003.1 GCA_024235315.1 Chromatiaceae bacterium
CGCCTTGTTATGCCCGCCTATAGTACCAATTATTGGTACTTCTTGAGGGCTTACCCCATGAGCAAGAATACGAGCATTACCCTTGGCGAGCACTTCGACTCCTTCATTACTGCGCAACTGGAAAGCGGCCGCTATGCGTCGACCAGCGAAGTTGTGCGTGCGGGACTGCGTTTGCTCGAAGAGGAAGAAACCAAGCTCTCCACCCTTCGCAAGATGCTTGACGAAGGCGAAGCAAGCGAATTTGTTGAGTACTCGCTTAGCGGCCTGATCGAGGAATTGGATAGCGAAAATCACTAATGCCTCATTTCAGAATTAAGGCCGCAGCCAGAGCCGATTTGAAAGGTATTGCGATATTCACCGAACAGACCTGGGGACGGGAAAAGCGAAACAGCTACCTGACCGAACTTGACCAGGCGTTTCATCGATTGGCAGACAACTCCGAGCTTGGCCAATCCTGCGACAATATTCGTTCGGGCTATCGTGTACTCCCTGTAGGTAGCCATCTGATTTTCTACAAGCTCGCCTCAGACCAAACTCCCGAAATCATCCGTGTGCTGCATAAACGGATGAATGTTTCGTCTCGCCTTTTAAAGGCATAACAGCTAGATGGGCAGATATTGCCTGAACTGAGATAGGCAGACTCTGTATAATTCTTTGGAACTTTGTCCGAATCTGAACGATCCGGGCACCTTGTATCGCTGGCCAGGGAGGGCTTGGGATGACTGGGGACACACCCGACGCGGCGTCGCGCGCTGTTCAACGCTTTTGGCATAACTACTTCTCCATCCTTGAAAAATCGTCGGTACCGGCACGGCTCAGGCCATGGTATCGAAAACACGTGGAGGGGTACATCCGGGCCCACCCGGGGTACCGCCTCGGTGAGCATCTGCCTCATGACGTCGACGAATACCTGGCCGGCAAAGGCAGAATGGCAAATGTGCAGGAATGGCAGTTTCGTCAGATTGTCGACGCCCTGCGCCTGCTGTTCTGCAACCTGATCGGTGCCCCGTGGGCGGCATCATATGACTGGCTGCACTGGCGTGCCTTTGCGCGCACTTTGGAGTCCGACCATGTG
Source organism: Chromatiaceae bacterium (assembly GCA_024235315.1). GTDB lineage: Bacteria > Pseudomonadota > Gammaproteobacteria > Chromatiales > Chromatiaceae > Thiosocius. The sequence continues at coordinate 1,076 of JACKMP010000003.1, forward strand.
ACACTGCATCGCGATACCGGCGGCAATCTCCTGGTGGCGCCCAGCCGCAACCCGATGGTCACCCGCTTCCGCGAACACGCCGGGGCTGACTATCAGGCGTTCGTGACCACGCTGCGGGTGCGCCACATGGCCGGGCGTACCGAAAAGACCTACGAGCACTGGCTCGCACGCTACTGCGCGTTTCACGGCTGGCGCCCGCTCGGCGAACTGGGCGCGGCCGAGGTCGCGGCCTTTCTCGAACACCTCGCGGTGCGCCGCCAGGTGGCATCGGCCACGCAGCGTATCGCGCTCAACGCCCTGGTCTTCATGTACCGCGAGGTACTCGGCCAGGACCTGGCATTGGGCGAGACCTTCACCCATGCGGCGGCCAAGCGCCGCGTGCCGGTCGTGCTGACGACGGACGAGGTTCGTCGCCTGCTGGGGCAACTGAAAGGGCGCATGCGCCTGATGGCCGCGCTGATGTACGGCACGGGTATGCGGGTTATGGAGTGCGTCCGCCTGCGAGTGCAGGACATCGACTTCGGCTACAGCCAGATCACCGTGCGCAGTGGCAAGGGTGACAAGGATCGGGTGGTGCCACTGCCGGAGAAGCTGGTGCCGGAGCTGCAGGCGCACCTGGCCGAGGTGCGGGGGCTGCACGATGGGGATCTGCGCGAGGGTTTCGGCGAGGCCAGCCTGCCTGTTGCCCTGGCACGCAAGTATGGCAGTGCCGCATGCGACTGGCGCTGGCAGTATGCCTTTCCCAGCGCGCGCCTGGCGATGGACTACGCGACCGGGGTGATGCGCCGCCATCATGTGCACCAGACCAGCTTGCAAAAGGCGATCCGCGATGCGGCGCGTGATGCCGGTATCGACAAGCGCGTAACCAGCCACACGCTACGCCATTCGTTCGCCACCCACCTGCTGCAAAGCGGCCGCGACATCCGGGTGATCCAGGAACTGCTCGGGCATTCGGATGTGGCCACCACGATGATCTACACGCACGTGGTGCAGAAGGGCGGCCTCGGGGTACTGAGCCCGCTGGACGTACTTTGACAGCGGCGCCCGCTAGCCTTCCAGGGCCTCCCAGCGCGCATAGGCGGCGGCCAGTTCTTCTTCGATCGCCTGCAATCGAGCGGTCAACTCCCTGAACCGGTCGGGCGATTCGCGGTACAGCGCCGGGTCGGCAAGCGCCGCCTGTACCCGGCCCATCTCCGCGTCCAGGTCCTGGATGTGCCCGGGCAGCATCTCCAGTTCGCGCTGGTCCTTGTAACTGAGCTTCTTTGGCTTGGCGGCCTCGGCCGGCCTGGTGGCGGCAGGTTTTTTCTCCGCCTCGGCGCGGGCGGTTCTCGCCTTGTCCGCCGCCTGCATCGCCTGTGACTGGCGCAGCCAGTCCTGGTAACCGCCGACATAGGCATTCACCCTGCCGTCGCCCTCGAACACCAGCGTGCTGGTGACCACGTTGTCGAGGAAGGCGCGGTCGTGGCTGACCAGCAGCAGGGTACCGTCGAATTCGAGCAGCAGTTCCTCGAGCAGTTCCAGGGTCTCCAGATCCAGGTCGTTGGTGGGCTCGTCCATTACCAGCACGTTGGCCGGTCGGGTGAACAGCTTGGCCAGCAGCAGGCGGTTGCGCTCGCCGCCCGACAACGCACGCACCGGCTGGCGGCAGCGCCTGGGCGGGAACAGGAAGTCCTGCAGGTAGCTGATGACGTGCTTTTCCTTGCCGTTGATGCTGACCTTGTCGCTGCCGCCGGCGACGTTGTCGAGCACGGTCTTGTCCAGGTCGAGCTGGTCGCGCAGCTGGTCGAAGTACGCCACCTCGATCTTGGTGCCGCGTTCGATGGTGCCGCTGTCGGGCTCCAGCCGGCCGAGCAGCAGGTTGAGCAGGGTCGACTTGCCACAGCCGTTCGGACCGATGATGCCGATGCGGTCACCGCGCAGGATGGTCGTGGTGAAATCGCGGATGACCGGGCGCCCGTCCCAGGCAAAGCTGACATCACTGGCCTGGCAGACCAGCTTGCCGGAGCGCTCCGCGGTGTTGGTCGCCAGGTTGGCCGTGCCCTGACGGGTCCGCCGCTCGCCGTATTCGCGGCGCATCGCCTCGAGCCGCCGCACCCTGCCCTCGTTGCGGGTTCGCCTTGCCTTGATGCCCTGGCGCACCCAGACCTCTTCCTGCGCCAGCATCTTGTCGAAACGCGCCTTGGCCAGGGCCTCGGCGTTGTCCATCTCGTCGCGACGCCGCAGGTAGTTCTGGTAGTCGCCGGGGAAATCGGCGATCTGTCCGCGGTCGAGTTCGACAATGCGCGTGGCCAGGCGCTGCAGAAAGCCGCGGTCGTGGGTGATGAACACCAGCGTGCCGGGCCAGTTCAGCAGGAATTCCTCCAGCCAGGTGATCGATTCAACATCGAGGTGGTTGGTCGGTTCATCGAGCAGCAGCAGCTGCGGGTCGGCGGCCAGCGCGCGCGCCAGCAGCACGCGGCGCTTCATACCGCCGGACAGCGCCTCGAAACGGTCGTCGGCGTTCAGCTGCATGCGTGAGATCACGCTCTCGACCTGCTGCTCCATGCGCCAGCCGTCGACCGCCTCGAGCCGGTGCTGGATCTGTTCCAAGCGGGCCAGCGCGGCCTCGCCCGCATCCTCGGCCAGCGCATGGCTGGCCGCGTGGTACTGCTTGATCAGCGCGCCGGTCTCGCCGGCGCCATCGGCGACCACCTCGAACACGCTGCCACGCAGGGCCTCCGGCACCTCCTGGGTCAGGCGCGCGATGCGCACACCCTGGGCGACCACGCGCTCGCCTTCGTCGGCCTTCAGGTCGCCGGCGATCAGCCTCAGCAGCGTCGATTTACCCTCGCCATTGCGCCCGAGCAGGCAGATGCGGTCACCGGCCTCAATCGACAGATCGATACCATCGATCAGCGCCGGGTCACCGTAGCTGAGGTGGAGATTTCGCAGGGTAAGCAGTGCCATGGGGGCGGCATCCTGTCACAAACCGGGCGCCGCGGCATCTACTTCACAACAGAGGCGTATTCCCGCATCCGCTAAATCGCTAAACTGCGCCGATGAATATCCGGGTCCCGTTCAAAGAGGCATGGTCTGGCGAGGCCGACTGCAAACAATGCACGCTGCGCGAATCCGTGCTTTTCGCCGGCCTGCGCGAGTCCGATTTCGAGAAGATCCACCACCCGATCAACCAGTTCGTACTGCAGCCCGGCCAGGCGCTCTACCGGGCAGGCGATGCCGGCGACCGCATGTTCACCATCCGCAGCGGCGTGGTCAAACTCGTGCAATACCTGCCTGACGGGGCACAACGCATCGTCCGGCTGGTGAATACCGCCGATGTGACCGGGCTGGAAGCGCTGCTTGGCAAGCCCTATGAACACGATGCCATCGTGATGCAGCCGACCGAGGTGTGTTGCCTGCCGGCGAGCACGGTGCAGGCGCTGAGCAAGGAGAATCCCGACCTGCACGTGGAGCTGCTGAAACGCTGGCACCGCGCGTTGAGCGAGGCGGATGCCTGGCTGACCGAGCTGTCGACCGGCCCGGCGCGTCAGCGCATCGCGCGCCTGTTGCTGCGCCTGGTGCACGACGATGCGAATCCCGAGTGCATCCTGTTCGGCCGCGAAGACCTCGGCGCGATGCTCGGCATTACCACCGAGACGGCCAGCCGCACGATCGCCGAATTCAAACGTCAGCGCCTGCTGACCGAGTTGGGCAGCCACCGTTATCGCGTCGATACCCGGCGCCTGCGGGAACTGCTGACCGACTGATCGGCGACATCGCCGTGCGTTGCGCCTTCAGCGCGGCGGATCGATGTGCCCACCCAGCGAACCATTGACACGGAACCAGCCGGCGATGCTGTAGCGCGTGCGCCTGGTCGGCAGGACTTCGTGCGGAAAGTCTTCGCTGAGAAACACCGCCAGGCGGCCGTACAGCGGCTGCACGCGCTCGACAATGCTCAGCTCATCATCCGCATACAGCAGCATCTCGCCACCATCTTCGGGCATCCAGGAAGGGTTGAGATACAGCACCGTGGACAGCACGCGGTTGCTGTCGCCACCGGCAAACGCATCCCTGTGCCTGCGGTAGAAGGCGCCCGGAGAATAACGCGCATAGTGCGCTTCGTAGTCGAACAGGCCGAGGAACAGCCGGCGGTTGATGCCGAGGCGCAGCTGCTCCATCCAACCGAGAAACTCGTCGGCAACCGCTTCACCAGGCTCCAGCCAGCGCGTCTCGTCGCTGCGCACGAAACGGTTGAGCTGGTGGTCGTCCTCGCGCCCGATCCCGGCCCTCGTCAGCGCCTCCCCGGGCAGATTGCACAGGTGCACGAACAGGCTGTCGAGCAGTGCCGACGGCACGACGGCGTCCATGACCGCGTATCCGTGCCGCCCGATCGCCTGCGCGATGCGTTCGAAGACGTCACCGTCTGTGGGTTCCAGCGTGCTGGCCAGGGCGCTCAATCGGTGGGACTCCAATGCATCGGGACGGCGCTTTATACGCCTCGCCGACGCGCCTGCCTACCGTTATTTATCTGTGCCAGAACGGCTTTCGCGCCTCTTCGGATGCCTGCGCCGGCGTCAGCCCGATGTCATCCAGCAGGCGCCGGTCGAGGCGCGACAGCGCAAGCCGCTGACGCCGGCGCTGGATCGCCAATACAAGACAGCGCCACAGGCGTGATGCGGCATCGGCCTTCCCGCGCTGTCGGGCCCTCGCCTCCGCCATGCCAGCCATGATTGGCCGATCAATCTCAACCTGGTCCATCGTTATCTCCGCCTGTCGTCCGGTAGCGGAAACCTAGGACGCCAGGCAGCGCCCGACCAATCGTATGTTTGGAAGGCGGCGATCAGAAATGGCGAAGGGCACAGCGCCGGGTGATCTGCTTCAATTCCCCTGTAGGCCATGCACACCAGGAGACCGTCCGATGGAGCTCTATCAACTGAATACCTTCGTGCGGATCGCGGATGAGGGCTCATTGACCCGTGCCGCGGAATTGCTGTTCACCAGCCAGCCGGCGATCAGTGCGCAGATCAAGGCGCTGGAAGACGAACTCGGGGTGACGCTTTTCGAACGCAGCGCCCGCGGGATGCAGCTGACCGCCAAGGGACGTCTGCTGTACGACCATGCACTGAGCACCCTGGACGCCGCGGCGCAGCTGAAGAACCAGGCGCAGCAACTGCAGCAGGAGCTGGTCGGGGAGGTACGCATCGGCGTTCACACCGACTTCGAGTTCATGCGCATCGGTGAGCTCCACCGGTCGCTGCAGACACGTCACCCCAGGGTCAGCCCGCACTTCATGCAAAGCATGACCGCACAGATCCTGCCGGACATCCGCCGCGGCGTGCTCGATGGCGGATTTTTTTTCGGGCCCTGTCATGTTGCCGATCTGGCGACCTGGGAACTGGCCGAGGTGCCGATGCGCATCGTCGCACCGCATGCCTGGCAGGAACGCATCGCCGAGGCCTCGCTCGAGCAGCTCACGCAGATGCCCTGGGTCTATACCTCTGACTCCTGTCCCTTCTACCAGCTGATGCAAACCGTACTCGGTGACCTCGAGAGCACGCCCCGGCGGGTCGCCTACTGTGACAGTGAAGACGCCGTACGCGAGCTGATCCGCGCCGGCGCGGGCCTCTCGCTGCTGCGCGCGGACGACGCCGAACGGCTGCAGGCGGCCGGTGATGGACTTTGCTGGAGCGGCGATACCCCGGCGATCAGCCTGTGCTTCGCCGTGCAGCGGCAGCGCGCAGGCGAGCCGATGATCGATGCGCTGCGGTCGCTGGTGTTCGATCTCTGGCAACCTGCGCAGCCCTCGGCCGGGAGCGCACGCGGCTGACCGGCGACGGCGCGATGCGCCGCCCGCCGGCTGAAACACCACGGTTACCTGGGCGACAAAAGTAATACAGTATCCCTACGTATTCTTGTCCTGTACCCGAACGAAGTGAGCCTGACCCAGAAAGCCACACACTGGTTCGTGACCTGCGTGCCGCGTGAGCAGATCGTCTATGCGCTCGAGGCGCTGGCGGCGACCGGCCAGGTCGAACTCGAGCAGGACATCGTCAACGTTCCCTTGCCTGACAGCCGCGAGTTGCGTGAGTCGATCGAGGCCGGCGAGCAGCTGATAGCGCGTTATGCCGACCTGCTGCCTGCCCCGGACACCGCCAACAGGGTCGTCACCGGCCGGCCGGAAAAAGTGGCACAGGATGCACTGGCTACGTTACGCCACTGGCTGGCCAGGCAGCTGCGTCGGCGTCGTGCGACCGTCGCGACCGGCAATAGGCTGCACAACCTCGAACTGCTGCGCGAGGCGGTGGACGGTATCGGGGACACGTCCTCGGCACTGGCGGATTTCAGTCAACACAGTTCGTTCCTCACCAAGCGCCTGTACGCCTGCCCAAACACTGCCGAAGACGCTCCTGCCGAAGGCAACGCCGGGATCGTCGAGACATACCAGGGGCCTGCACACCGGTTTCATATCGTCTTGTGCCTGCCGGAGAAAGGCGAGGCGTTCGACTACCTGTTTCGGATGCGCCGGTGCGAAATCGTCGATGTCCCTGACTGGTTGGGAAGGCACTGGCCTGAACGGAACGAACGCCTGCCCGGCGAGATCCGGCGGCTGACCGCGCAAATGGTGGACGATGAGGCCGCTTTTCAGGCTGACCGGGGCGACCCGGCGCTGCTGAACGCGCTGCGCGAGTTCGCGGTGTTGCGCTGGTATCTCGATCACACGGTCATGCTCACGCAGGATGGGCAGCGTTGCCATGTGGCCGGCTGGACCTCGGCATCCAGTCCGGCGGTACTGGACGATGCCCTGCATCGTGCAGACGTCGACGCGGTGACCCTGTTTCGCCCGGGTCCGCCGAACCGGCCGCCGCCGATAGCCACGTCGCGCAACCTGCTGACCAGCCCGTTTCGTGTCTTTGTCGACATGATGGGGACACCAGGATCCATGGAGCTGGACCCGACACCGCTGCTCAGCGTCATCGTACCAGTGCTGTTCGGCCTGATGTTCCCAGACCTGGGTCATGGCCTGGTGCTGGCAGCGCTGAGTCTGGTGATGGCGCCGCGCCACCCCCGGCTGCGTTTCCTGCTGCCCTGCGGACTCGCGGCCGCCGGTTTTGGCGCCCTGTTCGGCGAGACCTTCGGTACCCCTGCGTTGCCGCCGTTGTGGTTCAGTCCGCTCGAGCATCCGCTGTTCACGCTGTTCGCACCGCTCGCAATCGGCGTGCTGATCATCCTGCTCGGGCTGGTGTTATCGGGTGTCGAGGCGCGCCTGCGAGGGACGCTGCGGCAATGGTGGTGGCGCGACGCGGCAGTCCTCGCGCTCTATCTCAGCGTGCTGGCCGCGCTGTTCCAGCCGCTCGCGATCGCATGCGCCGGTCTTGCACTGCTGTGGTACCTCGCGGGTTCAGTGGCGAACTGCACAGGGAATCCCTGGCGCTGCCTGGGCGCCGACGTCGGCCGCCTGTCGCACAGCGCCCTCGAACTCGGCCTGAATACACTGTCGTTCATCCGCCTCGGTGCTTTTGCGCTGGCCCACGCCGCGCTCAGCCATACGCTGGTCGATATCACCGGCATGATCGACAGCCCAGCCTTGCAGTTGATTGCGCTGACTGTCGGTCACGGGCTGATCATCGTGCTCGAGGGGCTGGTGGTTTTCGTGCAGACGACGCGGCTGGTGCTGTTCGAGTTTTTCATCCGGTTCCTGCGCGCCGACGGTCGACTGCTGCGCCCGTTGCAGGCGCCGGCACGGCGGGCACGCTGAAGCCGAGACCGCATGACCGGATCGCATCGGCCCGCCGCAGAAAAAGAACCCTGTCATCGGGACAGGGTTCTTGTTTGCGGATGTCGAGCCGGTATACCTATCCGGCCATCTCCAGGTCGGTCTGCACCGCATCGACACCTTTCTGTGCACACTCCTGGTCGGTGTCACCACTGGGGGCACCTGAGACACCGACACCGCCGAGCAGTGCGCCGCCGACCTGGATCGGCACCCCGCCGGCCGACATGATCACACCCGGTACACGTCCGATCGGGGTGTTGGCGCGATCGGCCAGTTCCGAGGTGGCGACGTTGAACATCACCGCCGCATAGGCCTTGCCCTGAGAAATCGGCACCGTGATCGTCGGTGCAATGGTGTCACGCAGGACGGCCTGCGCGATGCCGTCGCGGTCGACAACGGTCACGCCGATCTGGATGCCCTTCTCACGACAGGCGTCGACCGCCGCCTTGGCCACCGCGGCTGCGGTCTCCATCGACATGCGCTTGACCTGAATGACCATGCTGTCCTCTGCGATCGCCGGCGTTGCGGCGAAAACACCGGCCAATGCGGCGGCAAGGGAAACCTTTGTCATCTCTCTCTCCTCTGGTTGATGGTTTGTCAGGGTCGCAGAAAGTAACCCTGGCTGGCGACGAAATCGTGCGCGCGCTGGGCGAAATCCTTCTGGTACTCGAAGCGGTCGGTACGCTGTGGCTCCAGGCGCCTGCTGCTGCTCTTGTGCAGTCGGCCGTCGCCGCAGTTGATCGCAGTGAACCTGACCTCGGGCCAGTAGGCACTGGCGACCGACGAGAAGCCGCCGGAAGGGATGCTCACATCGGCGAGCAATACTCGCTGCACGCGCGCCTGCGAGCACAGGCGATCGATGCCGGCTCGGCCGTCCGCAAGCTGCTCACGAAACGCCAGATTGGGTGCACCGCTCTGGACCGCAGCAGCGCCGAGAAAATCGCTGCTGACCGTTTCCAGCTCGCCCTTGAGCAGGGTGGCATAAGACTCGGCGGTAAACTTGCCAAGCCCCGAGCGCTCTCCCACGTCTGCCTCGACCAGCACCCGCAGACCGGCATCTGCCGGTGCCGGTGGCGGCCGCACCACGGGAACCGGCACCGGTTTGGCGATACTCGCCACCACCTCGGGTGAGCGGCTGGCCGCGGGCGATGCGACAGGTTTCGGTGCGATGGGTTTGGGTTTGACGGGTGTCGGTGCCACTGTTCGAGCGGCCACTGCGTCCGGTGCCGCCGGGGAAACAGCACCAGGGCGGTCGGGCGTGCGCGGGACGGGACTCGTATCGATGGTCGTCGACCCGGCAAGACTGGTTTCGACCGGCCTCGGCGCCGTGGTCACCTGCGTCCTGGCGGCTGGATTCGCCGCGACAACGGCCGCGGCGGCACGGATCCTCTCAGGCAGCTCGTCCACCGCCGCGACCACCGGATCCACAGGTGCCGGATCCGCAACCACGGCATCCGCAACGACCGGTGCAGAAGGCCCGGGCGCAGCGTCGATCGCATCCTCCGGCGGCAACACCGGTTCGGCCACATCCGCAACCGCCGGCTCGATCAGCGTCGGCGAGGCCGCCTGCGTGTCCGCCAGTATCACGACGGGTGGCTCGGGCGGCCGATTGACCGGCGTCGACAGCCTCACATCGGTGGATGGCTCGGGCGGTACGACCGCGGCGCTGCCGGCCGGATCGGTGGCCCCTGCCGCACGGATGCGCTCGAGGATATCGTCCACCGGCAGATAGCGCACCCCGAGCACCGCGACAGCGCCGAGGACGATGACCAGCATGGGTCCCTTGAATACGTTACCGCTCATGCGTCTACCAGAGTCGACTCCCGTTGCACCCGATCATCACGCGACGGCCTGGCTGTCACGTGCCGTATCGCGTCAAGTCTAGTTCATGCAGACGAGACACCATCCCCGTAGTGACTACGGACATAGTCATCGACAATCGCCTGAAACTCTGCGGCGATGTTGTCGCCCTTGAGCGTGACGGTCTTCTTGCCATCGACGTAGACCGGCGCCGCCGGATGCTCGCCGGTCCCGGGCAGACTGATGCCGATGTTGGCGTGCTTGCTCTCGCCCGGCCCGTTGACCACACAACCCATCACCGCCACGTCCATCTCCTCGACGCCGGGATACTGTTTGCGCCACATCGGCATCTGCTCGCGCAGGTAGCTCTGGATGTCCTGCGCCAGCTGCTGGAAGTAGGTGCTGGTGGTGCGTCCGCAACCGGGACAGGCGATCACCATCGGCATGAAGGCACGCAGCCCCATCGACTGCAGGATCTCCTGGCCGACACGCACCTCCTGCGTGCGGTCGCCGCCGGGCTCGGGAGTCAGCGAGATGCGGATGGTGTCGCCGATGCCCTCCTGCAGCAGCACTGACAGCGCTGCGGTAGAGGCCACGATACCCTTGGAACCCATGCCGGCCTCGGTCAGACCCAGGTGCAGCGCATGGTCGCAGCGTCCGGCCAGCGCACGGTAGACACCGATCAGGTCCTGCACCCGGCTCATCTTGCACGACAGGATGATGCGATCGCGGCCCAGCCCGATCTGCTCGGCCCTGGCCGCGCTCTGCAGCGCCGATGCGACCATCACTTCGCGCATCATCTGATCGGCGTCCAGCGGCTGCGCCATGCGCGCGTTTTCATCCATCATCTGCGCGACCAGGCCCTTGTCCAGCGAGCCCCAGTTCACGCCGATGCGCACGGCCTTGTCGTTGGCGATGGCGGTCTCGATCATGCTCGCGAACTGGGCATCCCGTTTCTCACCGCTGCCGACATTGCCGGGATTGATGCGGTACTTGGCGAGCGCCTGCGCGCACTCGGGGTACTGGGCCAACAGGCGGTGTCCGTTGAAATGGAAATCGCCGACCAGGGGTACCGTCACACCGCGCGCGTCCAGCCCCTCGCGGATCGCAGGCACCGCGCGCGCCGCCTCCTCGCTGTTGACGGTGATACGCACCAGCTCCGAGCCGGCACGTGCCAGATCGGCGACCTGGTTGACGGTAGCCGCGATGTCGGCGGTATCTGTGTTGGTCATCGACTGCACGACCACGGGCGCGTCTCCGCCGACCATGACCTGGCCGACACGCACACCCACAGTCCTGTGACGCTTGATCGCGGAACCGCTCATGGCTATCGGGGTACTCGCTGCTGGGGGGGTCAGGCGGCGATCATAGCAAAACGGTTGGTTGGGGAATGCGCGCGGCAGCGCGCACCCGATCTTGAATGCGGGGGCTGCCCCGCACGCAGGGGTTTTGAAAGCGCGCGGTGGCGCTTACTCGTTTTTGATTGCGCTGGGCTCAGCGCGCCAGCGTTACTCTTCTTTGCTTGCCCAAAGAAGAGTAACCAGAAGAAAAGGCACCCCAAGGCTTGGTCGGCGCTGCGCGCCGACTCCCCTGCGCTCCTCGACAGAAAACGGGCGCTGCGGAACTCCCTCGCTGCGCTCGGTCAGACAGTCCTCGCGCTGTTCCGTTTTCTGCCTGCGGTGCTCGGCTGCACCAAGGGGTCAGGGTGTGCGCCCCAGCCCCGTTGACGCCGCCGAGCATCGCAGGACCGGACCGGGAGAAGCGAGGACTGTCTGAGCGATCGGAGATCGCGAGTTCCGCAGCGCCGGTCTGGGCCGAGAAGCGCAGGGAACCCCTCGCCACCGGCGAGGGGCAAGTCTTCGGGGGCCTTTTTCTTTGGTTCGTTTCTTTTGGGCAAGCAAAAGAAATGAACGCGGGTGCGCTGCGCCCAGCGCTTTCAAGATCGAGTGCGCGCCACCGCGCGCTTCCAAAAAATACCACGCGAAGGCGTGAACGAATCGAAACGTCACGCCATACCCCAAAACGAAAAAAGCCCGACCATCACTGGCCGGGCTTTTCAGACGCAGATACCGCCTGTCACTTCAGACGATTGATACCCAGCATCTTGAGGATGTATTTCTCGTAGATCGGCTCCGAAGTACCCTTCTTCATCTTGCGGATGAAGTACTTCTCGAACGCGATCTTCGCCATGTGCACCCACTTGCCCTTCTTGAACCATGCCACGTTGCGCGGCGGGATCTGCGGCAGTGCCACGAAGGCCGCACCGGTATCGCCCATGTCCGCGAGGCAGATCGCATTCCAGGTGCCTTTCTGATCCGGTTCCTTTCCTTCGAGCACGTTGTGGATGTTGTGCACGATCGCAGTGACCATGGACTCGATCATGTAGCCGGTCTTGGGAGCACCCGTCGGCACCGCCGTGGCCTCGACCGGCGGGATGGCGATACACACGCCGGCTGAATAGATGTTCGGATAGGTCGGGTTGCGCTGGTAGGGGTCGACGAACACGAAGCCACGGGGGTTGCACAGGCCTTCGACCTTGGCCACGGCATCAACGCCCTTGAACGCCGGCAGCATCATCGAGAACTTGAATGGGATCTCATGGTCTTTGACCTTGTGGCCGGCGTTGTCGTATTCCTCGACGAACATCTTGCCTTCTTCGACCTTGGTCACCTTGGCGTTGGTGATCCACTTCATGTGGTGGTTGCGCATCTCGCTCTCGAGCATGCCCTGCGAATCACCGACGCCACCCAGGCCAAGATGCCCGATGTACGGCTCGGAGGTCACATAGGTCATCGGTACCCGGTCGCGCATCTTGCGCTTGCGCAGGTCGGCGTCCATGATGAACGCGAATTCGTAGGCCGGGCCGAAGCAGGAGGCGAATGGCATCGCACCGATCACCACGTGACCCGGGTCTTCGAGCAGCTGCTTGTACTTCTCGTACGCCGCCTCGGCATGATCGACCGAGCACACCGACGAGGTGTGGCCACCGTTTGGACCGGCACCCTCGACTTCCTCGAATGCCAGTCGCGGGCCCGTGGCAATCACAAGATAGTCGTACTGCAGGCTCTCACCGTCTTCGAACACCATGGTATTCGCGGCGGCATCGATCTTGTCGCAGCGCTTGCCAATGAAATTGATGCCCTTGCGCTCAAGGTGCGGCCGGATGTCGAAGGTGATGCTGGCGCGATCACGCCAACCTACCGCGACCCAGGGGTTGGACGGGACAAACTGGAAATAGTCACGCTCGTTGACGACCGTGATTTCGTGTTCGCTGCCAAGCTCGGCGCGCAATTCGTACGCCGCGGGCATGCCGCCGGTGCCGGCGCCAAGTACAACGATATGTGCCATTAATTTCTCCTCAAGAAGGCGGTTTGATGTTGCAGAAGCAACAAACTGCCCGGATACGGCTTGGGCTCGTCGTAGCTGCTCGATGCATCCTAAGGTTGACCACGTCTTTGCGCGTGAGAAGCGGAAAGACCTGGAGCCGGCATATAGTTATGTCGTGGTTGCCGGTCAGTGCGACGCAGTATGGCACAAACAAAGGCCGCAAAGTGAAGGGTTAACTGGCGGAAAGTTGGCCCAGATCAGGAAACTCCGCCGAAAAAAAACCGGCCACCAGGGCCGGTTCGGTCAAAAAAGGTGTCGTCGGCGGGTCAGAGGTCGCCGTTGACCCCGGCATCGACGATGCTGTAGATGGTGTCACGCACCTGTTTGGCCAGAGGCTGCAGGTTCTCCGGCAGGTCGACGGCGTGCAGCATCATGTCCATGTTCATGGTGACGATCCAGCCCTTGCCGTTGCTGTCCTCGAGTACCGCCACGCGGCACGGCAGGAATCCCGCAAAGATGATGTCGAACTCGACCATCTGCTTGGCGATCACCGCGTCGCAGAACGCGAGGATGCGCATGTAGTTGGCATCCTGGCCCATCGACTTGACCTGCTCCGACAGTGGCAGATCCGCCACAAGCTTGAAATTCAACATGTTGGCACGCAACTGCATCGAGGCGATGGCGTCGTCGACGCTCACGCCCTCCGAGATCTCGAAGCGCTGGATGCTGTTGCTGATCATCTGCTGCGCGATCGCCTTGTCGAAGGCGGGCGTCGCTATTTCGGTCTTGCTGCCCGCCTGGCCGACACCGGACAGTCCGAATATCAGGGCAGCGGAAATGATGATTTTTCTCATTGAATACTTCCTCGTGGCATTTTCTGTTGGGGGGTCGTTATCGGCCGCGATACCTTGGCAGACCTTCGCGAGAACTGGCTGGTGTGGACGCCATTGTAGCCAAGGCCAACGGCGATACGATGCAATCGGGCTAAAGACGCCAGGTACCTGGGGTTCTTCCATAAATCTTTCTGATCACCACATTCGAAAGATCTGGTGCCGTGGCAGCTACGGCACATCGTCAGCGCCGATAACCCTTGTGGGTTGCCAGGCGACGCCACAGCCAACCTTGAGGCCTGTCCACGCCGGTTTTCACGTATTCCAGGGTATGCCGGTGAGATACGGTCCATTCCATGCGGGTAAAGGCGCCACGGCTGCCACAGATCAGCAGCCGGTCGCCAGGCTTCAGCGCGGTCGTGACCTCGGGCAGCAGGATGCGATCGTTGCGCCGATGGATCAGCAGCACGATCGCCTGCAATGAACGCGCTCTGTACCACGGGTCACGCAACAGGTCCTCGACCGTGTACTGCCCCCCATGCACCAGGTATTCATGCATCGCCGCGGTATGCCCGGCGTCGAGCGACCACTCGCGAATGCTTGGCACCTCGTCCTGGACCAGCGCGCTCACCCGGCTCGCCAGTTCGCACGCCCAGGCGTCTTCCTGGTACAGCGCCAGAGACATGAATTCGTAGAGCATCGGTGTGGCGAGCAGGACGCGGATCTTGTCGGCGATGATCGAACTGGGATGCATCACCATGTCCGCGTCGACCGCCGCGATGATGTCATGGTCGTCGTGCTGGTTCTGGCGAACGACGAAGAACAGGTCGGGATTGAGCTGTCGCGCGGTCATCACGATCGACAGGTTGTTGGCGTCGTTGTCGGTGCCCGCGACCAGCCCGGCGGCGTTCTCGATGTCGGCCTGGTTCAGGGTCTCCGCCTCGGTGCCGCGGCCGGCGACGAAATCCGATTCCGGTTGTCCGGTCAGTTCCGGGCGCGCCTCGATGACCACCACCCGGACGCCCTCGCCGGCAAGGCGTGCACAGACCGCCTTGCCGAAGCGCCCGTAACCGCACACCACCCAGTGCCCGTCGCGCGGCGGGTATACCGGCTCGCTCAATGCGACACCCTCGCGACCGGTCAGCCAGCGTTGCAGCAGGTACAGGCAGGGTGCCTGAAACGCGACCGCCAGGTGCGAAGCGAAGGTGTCGAACGGGTCAACGATGTGGTCGGTGCCGAACGAAGCCATATTGGCCTCGACATCGTGAGAATCCGCGCGGCTGATCACCTTGATCTTCGGGTTGAGCAGTTTCGCCGTGATCGCAATCTTGAGGTTGACGTCGTTGTCATCGGTCAGCGCCACCACACCTGCACAGGAAGGATGCTGCAGACCCGCCTCCTGCAGGTGACGGGTCAGCGCCGCGTCACCATGCAGCGCCGGGACGACCTCGCGCAGGTCCTGCAGCTGGATGATATTGGTGCGTGCCTCGTCGATGTCGATGACCACCGCGTGCTGGCCTCTCCGGGTCAGTGCCTGCACCAGCGCAGTCCCGGTCTCTCCATACCCGCAGACCAGATGGAAGGGCTCGCGCATCTTGCGGATGCGCCGTGCAAACCGGCTCTCGGCGAGCGCCTCCTGGAAGGTCCGGTCCTGCACCAGCGAAAGGATGGTGCCAAAGGCATAGATCCACGAGATCACCGACGCATACAGCGACAGGCTGACCCAGAGGCGCTGGGCATCGGTAAACGCATAGGGGATCTCGCCGAAACCGATCGTGGTTGCCATGTAGCTGACGAAATAGAAGGCGTGAAACAGGCTCATGTGCCACACGCCCCCGTCGGCGTCACGGCCGGGAATCAGCACCAGACCGAGGATTGCGACCGCGTACACCACCAACAGCGTCAGCAGCGGCTGACGCATGCGCCGCACGATCAGGAAGACGATACTGTCCATGCGTGCTGGCCGACCGGCCGCTCAGCGCCGCAGCATGACCGTCTCGATGATCAGCAGGATCACCGAGATCACGTTCGCCAGCATGGCCCCGCCGGACAGTGAGACGATGCTCGCCATCACATCGGGCGTGAGCCCGGTCGCGTACACATGCACCGCAAAGGTCCACACCACGGCCGCAGCGATCAGCTGCAGGATCGCCACCAGGCTGGTGGCCAGCAACAAGGCGCCCATCTGGCTGCGGTCGCCGAATTTCAGCACCGTGGCGATCAGGTTGACGACCACCACCGCAAACAACTCGAACACATGATGATGTTCCGGATTCTCGATCTCGCCGACGAAGAAGCCGAAATTGAGCGTCAGCGCCAACACGATAAAAAAGCCGAAGACGACCTTTTCCGGATTCATGCCTGTGTCCCCCCGATGCGGTGCCGATGGATGATTGTTACCGGGCAATTAAAGCATGTCCTCCGCCGGCGCCGGCAGCTGCCACAGTCGAGGGACCCGGAACAGCGCCGTCCGATTCGTTACTTTTAGTAACACTGCGGCGGTGCTAGGCTCGTGTCATGCTCCCACCGCGTCTACCGCTCAGCAGAGAACTGGCCGTCATCCTCGGCGCCCTGTTGCTGCTGCTTTTCGTGACCCCGGTGGCGGACTGGTGGGCGCATGACAGCCTGCACTGGAGCACGCCTTACGCCCTGTGGCTGTTGATCATCCTGGGGGCCCTGCTGATCGACCGGCGCGACGACTCCGATGAGTCATGAAATGGCGACCCTGTTCGCGGCCGGGTTCGGCTACCTGCTGGTGCTGTTCCTGGTCGCATTCGCCACCGATCGTGGGCTGGTGCCCGCACGCGTGGTATCGCATCCGATCACCTATACGCTGTCGATCGGCGTCTACGCCACCTCGTGGACCTACTACGGCAGCGTCGGTTACGCCGCCCACCACGGCCTGCTGTTCCTGACCATCTATATCGGCGCCACGCTGACCTTCGTGCTCAGCCCGGTGCTGTTGCGGCCGTTGCTGAAGGTCAGCCGCGAGTACCAGCTGACCTCGCTCGCCGACCTGTTGGCATTCCGGTATCGCAGCCAGGCGGCCGGGGTGCTGGTGACCCTGTTCATGCTCCTGGGCACCCTCCCCTACATCGCGCTCCAGGTACGGGCCGTCACCGAATCGCTGCGCGTGCTGAGCAACGAGGTGCCGTCCAACACAATTGCGCTGGTGTTCTGCGCCACCCTGACCCTGTTCGGTGTGCTGTTCGGCACGCGCCACATATCACCGCGAGAAAAGCACCGCGGGCTGGTGGTCGCCATCGCGTTCGAGTCGCTGATCAAGCTGGTGGTGCTGTTGATCATCGGCGCCTATGCCCTGTTCGGCGTGTTTGGCGGACCCGGCGGCCTCGACGACTGGCTTCAGGTCCACCCGGAGGCACTCGAGGCGCTGTACCGCCCGGTGAACGAGAGCCCCTGGAGTGCCCTGGTCTTCCTGTCGTTCGCCGCCGCGTTCCTGCTGCCGCGCCAGTTCCACATGCTGTTCGCGGAGAACCTCGACGCGCGCGCGCTGCGCACTGCCACCTGGGCGATGCCGGCCTTCCTGTTCCTGCTCAATATCTCGATCCCGGTGATCCTGTGGGCAGGTCAGCATCGCGGTCTTGCGATCAACCCGGATTACTTCGTACTCGGCATCACCTTTACCGACGGGCCCTCGTGGCTGTCGCTGCTGGCGTTCATCGGCGGGTTGTCGGCCGCCAGTGCCATGGTCATCGTGACCAGCATCGCGCTCGCCTCGATGAGCCTGAACCACCTGTTGCTGCCGGCCAGCTACCCGGACCCGGCGATGAACCTGTACCGCTGGATCCTGTGGGGCCGGCGCCTGTTGATCGGCCTGATCATCATGGCCGGTTACGGTTTCTATGCCGGACTCAAGCACAGCCAGGGCCTGGTCGAACTCGGCCTGATCTCGTTCGTCGCTGTCGCCCAGTTCCTGCCCGGCATCGTCGGGCTGCTGTACTGGCGACGTGCCACACGCAGTGGCTTCATCATCGGGCTGCTCGGCGGCATCGGGGTCTGGTCGATGTTGCTGCTGACCCCACTGCTGTACACCTCGGGGATCCTGATCACCGATCTCGGCATCCCGCAGCTTGTCGCCGACAGCGGCATGCACAAGTGGTCGTTTGCCACCTTCGTCAGCCTGACAGTCAACAGCAGCCTGTTCGTGCTGGTCTCGCTGCTCACCCGGCAGTCCGCAGGTGAACAGGAGGCGGCACGCGCCTGCTGCACCGAGACATCGGCACCGCTGGCCGGCGTCGTGGTCGCCGGCTCGCCATCGGAGTTCCGCGCGCTGCTGGCCAGCACGCTGGGTCAGCCGATGGCCGATCGCGAGGTCGACCAGGCACTGAGCGACCTCGCGATGCGCCCGCACGAGCGCCGCGCGACCGAACTGCGCCGCCTCCGCGAACGTATCGAACGCAACCTGTCCGGCCTGCTCGGACCGCAACTCGCGCACATCATCGTCAACCGCCGGCTGGAACTCGACCCCGAGGCGAAAACCGCACTCGCCGACTCGCTGCGCCACGTCGAAGACCGGCTGGAGACCTCGCGCTCACAGCTGCAGGGACTGAGCATCGAACTCGACAACCTGCGCCGCCTGCACCGGCAGATCCTTCAGGACCTGCCGCTGGGCGTCTGCGCCACCGACAACCAGGGCAAGATCGTGTTGTGGAATCTCGCGCTCGAGGTGATGACAGGGGTCGAGGCGGCACCATTGATCGGCACCCGACTCAACAAGCTTCCGCGGCCCTGGGACGGCCTGCTTGGCGGGTTCGCACGCACCAACGAGGACCACATCTACCGCATGGAACTGCCGGTGGCCGGCAAACCACGCTGGTACAACCTGCACAAAGCAGCCTACGCCGACCCGATGATCGAAGGCGCCGGCCCATCGCGGCCCGGCATGGTGATGCTGATCGAGGACCTCACTGATCTGGGCAACCTGGAAGCGGAGCTGGCACACAACGACCGCCTGGCCTCGGTCGGCCGACTCGCCGCCGGTGTCGCTCACGAGATCGGCAACCCGGTCACCGGTATCGCATCGCTGGCGCAGAACCTGCGCCACGAGGAGGACCCCGAGGTGATGCGCCAGAGCATCGAGGACATCATCGAGCAGACGCGACGGATCTCCGACATCCTCGGTACGCTCAAGAGCTTCAGCCGCGGCAGCCGTCACCTGCAGCAACGCGAGACCTTCGCCCTGCACGAGGCGATCGATCAGGCAGTGCACCTGCTGGAGCTGACGCACAAGCATGACGGCATCCGCTTCGAGGCAAGCTGCCCTTCGGACATCGTCCTCACCGGCAACCGGCAGCAGCTGTCGCAGGTACTGGTCAACCTGATGGGTAATGCCGCCGACGCCTCCAAACCCGGTGATCGCGTCGACCTGCTGGCGCGCGCCAGTGCGGACGAGGCGGTGATCGAGGTCATGGACCAGGGGCAGGGCATCCCCGACGAACTGCGGGAAACGGTCTTCGAGCCTTTCTACACCACCAAGCCCACTGGCCAGGGCACCGGTCTCGGGCTGTCGCTGGCATACAAGATCATCGAGGATCACAACGGCACGCTGACCATCGATTCGCAGGCCGGATTCGGCACGCGCGTGGTCGTCACCCTGCCCCTTCGGGAAACAGAACAACCCTATGCACCACTTGCTCATCATTGAAGACGAACCGGTGATCCGCGGCGCACTGCGCCGCCTGCTCGAGCGCCACGGCCACCAGGTCAGCGAGGCCGAATCGATCGAGGCCGCTCAGGCCATGGGGCGCCTTGGTGACTACAAGCTGATCATCACCGATCTGCGGCTGCCGGGGCAGCCGGGCAACGCCGTTCTGAAAATGGCACCCGACGTACCGGTCATCATCATGACCAGTTATGCCAGCGTCACCTCGGCCGTCGAGGCGATGAAAAGCGGTGCTGCAGACTACATCGCCAAGCCGTTCGACCACGACGAACTGGTGATGCTGGTGGACAAGGTACTGCGCGAGAAGCAGAAAGAGCGGCGTGCTGCCGCACTGCAGACCGATGTCGACCAGGCCTACCCGGTGGCAGGCATGATCGGCAGGAGCGCGGCGATGAGCGAGGTGTGCAACCGCATCCACAAGGTCGCACCGACGGAGGCCACCGCGCTGATCATCGGCGAATCGGGTACCGGAAAGGAACTGGTCGCGCGCGCCCTGCACAAATACAGCCGTCGTTCCGATGCGCCTTTCATCGCATTCAACTGTGCCGCCGTGCCGGAGCAATCGATCGAGGCCGAGCTGTTTGGACAGCACCAGTCGGATCGCTTTCGGCCAGGCCTGATGCAGACGGCCGAGGGCGGCACGCTGTTTCTCGACGAGATCGGCGAGCTGCCGACTGCAGCGCAGGCGCGACTGCTGCGTGTGCTGCAGGGCGGCGACCATGACGGCAACAGCGGCGGCAGCCCGAACGTCCGCATCCTGGCGGCGACCCATCGCGACCTCCGCAAGCTGGTACAGGAGAACGCATTTCGCAGCGACCTGTACTTCCGCCTGCGGGTGGTCGAACTGACGCTGCCGCCGCTGCGCGAGCGCGGCGACGATGTGATCGAGCTCGCGGTGTTCCTGCTCGACAGGACACGCAAGCAACTCGGCCGTGGCCCGCTGAAGCTCAGTCGCGAGGCGCTGGACGCGATCCGTCGTTACCACTGGCCGGGCAACGTGCGCGAGCTGTCGAACGCGATCGAGCGCGCCGTCATTTTGTGCGAGGAAGACATCATCACACCGGACCTGCTGGCTATCGATCATCGGGTCACCGGTGCCAGTACCGCGGCGGATCTCAGCGACAGGCTGTCGCTGGAGGAGTATTTCCGGGTATTCGTGCTCGAGCACCAGGAAAACATGACCGAGACCGAACTCGCCCAGGCACTGGGGATCAGCCGCAAGACCCTTTGGGAGCGCCGTCAGCGCTTCGGGCTGCCGCGACCGAAAAAGCGCAGTTGAACGGTGGCCGCCGGGCTCGACCGGAAAAACTTTTCTCGTTTTACCGCTGGAAACACCAGCGTTACGTTTGGTAACAAATTGATAGGATCTTCGTTACCTATCGACCCAATTCAGACCTTTTCAGACCTCACCATGACTAATTTAAGTTACTGATTTACTTTGACAATTGTCAGGAAGGGCGCGGACAATCGCGGCACCTGGCAACCTGCATCAAGAACAGGTAACAGAACCGGGGCCGCATGTCGGCAGTTAGCGAACGGAATCGATCGACAAGGTGGGAAAGCCACCGGCGTGCAGCATCGCCAGAACCCGGCAATTTTCAACAACCGTCCATTGTCACAACCGCGGAGTGATCAAACTATGGATTCAAAAGCTGCGCAGTACTGGAAGGCGAATCTTCGCCTCCTGATAAGTCTGCTCGTGATCTGGTTCGTCGTCTCGTACGGCTTCGGGATCATGTTTGCCGATGCACTCAATGCCATCCGTATCGGTGGTGTGGGCCTCGGCTTCTGGTTCGCCCAACAGGGGTCGATCTACGTCTTTATCGTCCTGATTTTCTTTTACGCTGCCCGCATGAACGCGCTTGATCGCGAGTTCGACGTGCACGAAGACTAAGAGGTAGCGTTCACATGGATCTCAATACAATTACCTATATCGTCGTCGGCGCCACCTTCCTGCTGTACATCGGTATCGCCATTTGGGCCCGTGCCGGGACCACCGGTGAGTTCTACGTTGCCGGCAAGGGCGTCCACCCGGTTGCCAACGGCATGGCCACCGCCGCCGACTGGATGTCCGCCGCATCCTTCATCTCGATGGCCGGCCTGATCGCGTTCAACGGCTACGGCGCCTCGGTGTTCCTGATGGGCTGGACCGGTGGTTACGTGCTGCTGGCGCTGCTGCTTGCACCTTACCTGCGCAAGTTCGGCAAGTTCACGGTGCCGGAGTTCATCGGCGAGCGCTTCTACTCGCAGACCGCACGCCTGGTGGCCGTCATCTGCCTGATCCTGGCCTCGGTGACCTATGTAATCGGTCAGATGAAGGGCATCGGTGTCGCGTTCTCGCGCTTCCTCGAGACCAGCTACGAGCAGGGCCTGTTCATCGGCATGGGCATCGTGTTCGTGTACGCGGTATTGGGCGGCATGAAGGGCATCACCTATACCCAGATCGCGCAGTACGTGGTACTGATCTTCGCCTACACCATCCCGGCCGTGTTCATTTCGATGAACCTGACCGGCAACCCGATCCCGCAGCTCGGCCTGATTGGTGAAATGACCACCGGGCCCCATGCCGGCATGGACATGATGGCCAGACTGGACCAGGTGGTTACCGACCTCGGCTTCGCGCAGTACTCCGAGCAGGTGATGGGCTCCAAGCTGAACATGTTCGTGTACACGCTGTCGCTGATGATCGGTACCGCGGGTCTGCCGCACGTCATCATCCGTTTCTTCACCGTTCCCAAGGTGAAGGACGCGCGCAGCTCGGCTGGCTGGGCGCTGGTCTTCATCGCGATCCTCTACACCACCGCGCCGGCTGTCGGCTCGATGGCGCGTCTGAACCTGATGAACACCATCCAGACGGGCCCGGTCGGTGAAATGACCGCGAACATCGAGTACGCCAAGGTCCCGGACTGGTTCCGCAAGTGGGAAGCCACCGGCCTGTTGAAGTACGAAGACAAGAACGGCGACGGCCGCATCCAGTACTACAACGAGAAGAACGCCGACATGGCCAAGAAGGCCGAGTCGTATGGCTGGAAGGGCAACGAGATGGTCAAGGTCGACAACGACATCATGGTTCTCGCGAACCCTGAGATCGCCGGTCTTCCGAACTGGGTCATCGCGATCGTCGTGGCAGGTGGCCTGGCCGCCGCACTGTCGACCGCGGCCGGCCTGCTTCTCGCCATCGCCTCGGCGGTATCGCACGACGTCATCAAGGGCATGATCAACCCGGACATCTCGGAGAAATCCGAGCTGCTGGCGAGCCGCCTGTCGATGATCGGTGCCATCGCACTGGCCGGTTACTTTGGCCTGCACCCGCCGGGCTTCGCCGCCGGGACCGTGGCCATCGCGTTCGGTCTGGCCGCGTCCTCGATCTTCCCCGTGCTGATGATGGGCATCTTCAACAAGAAGGTGAACCGTGCAGGCGCGATCTGGGGGATGATCTCGGGTATCGGCATCACCATGCTGTACGTGTTCCAGCACAAAGGCATCTTCTTCATCCCGGGTACCGCATTCCTGGGTGACATGAAGCCCGACTGGTTCTTCGGCATATCGCCGAATGCCTTCGGTGCCGTTGGTGCCGTGGTGAACTTCGTCGTGGCCATCGCCGTGTCGAAAGTCACCGCTGAGCCGCCGGAGCATATCCAGCACCTGGTCGAGGACATCCGTGTACCCAAGGGTGCCGGCGCTGCCACCGACCACTGAGTGATTACCCTGTAGAAGGCTTGGCCCCGTCTTTAAAGGCGGGGCCTTTTTCTTTGTGAGGTTTTCTGAATCGTGTCTGATATGCGGCAGCAATCCGAAGCGATCCAGATAGCCGCTTTTGCTAAGCTCGTGCCACGAGCCAACCATCACAACACGCGCAGGAAAGAAAGATGGAAGTCGAACTGATCGAGATCCGCCAGTTTCTCGAACAACGCAGTCCGTTCAACTACCTTGGCCAGGAACTGCTCGACCAGCTCCCCAAAGACATCGAGATCCGCTACCTGCGGCGTGGCGGCAGGTTTCCGCCGAAAGAAGGCTTCCTTTACGTGGTGCGCAGTGGCGCGATCAAGATTCTCGATAGCAGCGGCGAGCTGTGCGAAAAGCTGGCCGAGGGCGACATCTACAGCGTGACCTGTCAGCTGGTGAACCTGTCGCAGTGCGACCATGGCGAGGCCGTCGAGGACACCCTGCTGTACATGCTCAGCTGCGACCGACTCAAGGCACTGTGTCGTGAGTCCAAGTCGTTCGGCGAGCACTTTTCGGCCACGGTCAAGGACCGACTCAGGGCCGCGGTGACCACGACCCAGGAATCGGACGATCCCGCAGTCGCGGCAATGATGGTTGAGATCGGCAGCCTGATCCGCAAGGACCCGATCACCATCGAGGCAGGCACCAGCATCCGTGCGACCGCTGCGCTGATGAGCAATCGCGACGTCTCGTCGGTGATGATCCTGAACGATGGCAAACTGGTTGGCCTGGTCACCGACCGCGACCTGCGCAAACGCTGCGTCGCCATCGGACTGACCGGCAACGAACCCATCGATCAGATCATGACCCCGGATCCAAAGACCATCGATGCCAGCACGCTGACGGCGCAGGCATTGATGACCATGACGCGCATGCGTTTCCATCACCTGCCGGTGATGCAGCACGGAAAGCTCGTCGGCATGGTGACGGCCACTGATCTGGCCAATCACCAGAGCGCCAACTCGGCCTACCTGGCGGCCGACGTGCGCAAGGCCAAGTCGGTAACCGACCTCGTCGAGGTCAGCAAACGTCTGCCCAGCCTGCACCTGCACCTGGCCAATGCCAGCGTCACAGCGCGGCATATCGGCGAGGCGGTATCCTGCCTCACCGACTCGATCACCGGGCGCCTGCTGGAAATGGCCGAGGCCAAACTCGGCCCGCCGCCGGTCCCCTACGTCTGGATGGCCGGTGGCTCGCAGGCGCGGCACGAGCAGAGTTCGCATTCCGACCAGGACAATGCGCTGCTTCTTTCGGACGACGTCCAGCCGGAGCACGACGAGTATTTCTCCGCGCTCGCCAGGTTCGTCAGTGACGGTCTGGCCGAGTGCGGCTTCGTCTATTGCCCGGGCGACGCGATGGCGACCAATCCGCAGTGGCGCAAGCCGCTCAAGGTGTGGATGGGCTACTTCGACCGCTGGATACAGAGCCCGGAACCCAAGTCGGTGATGTTGTCGAGCATCTTCTTCGACCTGCGACCGGTCAAAGGGCGCATCGAGCTGTTCACTCCGCTGCAGCAGAACATCCTGAAGAAGTCGCAGGAAAACCGCATCTTTCTCGCCTACATGATGGCCAATGCGATGAGCCATCGGCCACCGCTCGGGTTCTTCCGCCAGTTCGTCCTCGAGCGCGGCGGCGAGCATGACGACACCCTCGACCTGAAGCACCGCGGCATCGTACCGATCACCGACATGGCCAGGGTACTGGCACTGTCACTCGGCAAAGAACCGGTCAACACCGTCGAACGCCTGCGTGCCTGCGCCGGCACGAACGTGCTGTCGGCCGACATGGCGGAGAACCTCGAAGACGCCCTGGAATTCATCGCCTCGCTGCGCATCCACCACCAGGCGCAGCAGATCAAGCGCGGCCAGAAGGCGGACAACTATGTGCCGCCCGGCGAACTCTCCGAGCTCGAGCGCGAGCACCTCAAGCATGCATTCAGGGTCATTCAGACCATGCAGGAGTCGATGGTCAAGCGCTTCGGTGCGGACAAGCTTGGTTGAGCAGCGTGTTCACACGTTTCTTCAGCAAGGACTATCAACGCAAAAAGGCGCTGGCAAGAGTGGCGCCCGGCCCGCTGGCCGACTATCTGGCCACACCCTTTCCCGACCGGAAAAGTGACTGCCGCGACATCCCTATCGTCGCCCTCGACCTGGAGACCACCGGTCTCGACCCGCGCAAGGATGTGATCCTCAGCATCGGGCTGGTCGAGATCAACCACTTCGGTATCCGGCTTGGCACCGCGTGGCACAGCATCGTGCGCATCGACCGCGACATCCCGGGTGAGACGGCAGTGATCCACCACATCACCGACGACCAGTCGGCCGCAGGCGCACCGATCGAGCAGTTGCTGCCCGAACTGCTGCAGCGCCTCGCCGGCAAGCCGATGCTGGTGCATTATTCAGCAATCGAGCAGAACTTCATCAATACCGCATGTCAGCGGCTTTACGGTGGGCCTTTCGTCGTGCCGATCATCGACACCCTCGAAATCGGCCAGCGGGTGTTCGTGCGGCGCAACCACACTATCCAGCCTGGCGACCTGCGCCTGTTCAATCTGCGGCCCAGGTACAATCTGCCACAATACAAGGCGCACAATGCGCTCAGTGACGCCCTGGCTACGGCGGAGCTGTTTCTCGCCATGGCCGACAACCTTTATCCCGGACGCCCCTGCCCGCTCGGTGAATTCCTGAGCAGGCGCTAACACGACGAGCACCCATGGAAGAAAAGAAACCGAATATCCACAAGACCCTGTTCTTTCTGATCCTGGTGTTTGTCCCGCCGTATTGGCTGATCTTCACTGACGAGGGCTCTCGCATGTCCGATACGGCACTGCTGTGGCTGCTCGGCGAAGACGAGATCAAGTTCAACGTGAAGGAACTGAAGAGCAGTTTCACCCGTCAGGACATCCAGACGGTATTCAGCGACAACGAGTGGCAGTGCGGGGCCCAGGAAACCGCGTTCGGCAACAACCTGTGTGCGGCACAGATAGGAACCTTCAATGGTTTCCCGTCACGCGTCCTGACCCTGTATTTCCGCGATGACAACATCAGTGCGATGAAACTTGTCTACCGCGACCAATACCATCAGCAGCTGATGGGCCACTTCATCCAGCAACTCGGTCAACCCGGCAATGTAGAGGCGGTGCTGAACGCCGGACCTGACGCCGACAACATCCTGGAATGGGATCTCGAACAGGGCGTGGTGGTGATGAAAAAGGTGCTGGGCAAGACAGACGAACCCTCGGTGTTCTGGCTCGCGAGAAAACCACAGGGTTGAGCGCCAGGCGTGCGCGGTCTCAGGGTTGCGGAAAACGAACCCTCACCCCGAGCCCCCCGCCGTTGAGCCCTGAGCCCATCTCGATGGATGCGCCGTGCATGACGGCAACCCGCTTCACGATCGACAGGCCCAGACCGCTTCCGGTCGTTCCCATCGCCTGCTCCCCGCGGCCACGATGGAAGCGGTCGAAGACGCGCTCACGATCGGCAACGGCGATACCCGGACCGCTGTCGGCGACTTCCAGCCATGCACCGTTTTCCGCAGCACCGACGCCGACTGTGACCTTGCCGCCGACCGGCGTGTAGCGCACCGCGTTGTCGACCAGGTTGCGGATCATCATCTGAAGCGCAGCAAGGTCACCGCGCACCATGACATCCACCGGCGCATCCACGCCGAGATCGATCCCGCGCTCAAACGCCTGCTGGCTCAGCGCCGATACCACCTGCACCACGATGTCACGCAGATTGACGGTCGCGTCACCCCGTACCTGGATCTGCGTCGAATCGGCGCGCGCCAGCAACAACAACTGCTCGACCGAATGGGTGGCGCGATTCACACCATCCAGCGCCTGATCGAGCGTTTTTCGCATCGCCGGTTCCGCCGTTTGGCTTCTTGCGACCTGCAGGTGGGTCTTCAGCCCGGCCAGCGGGGTACGCAGTTCGTGTGCCGCGTCTGCCGTGAACAGGCGCTCCCGGCTGATCGCCGCATCGACGCGTCCGAGAAGCCTGTTCAGGGCCACTGCCAGCCCATGGATCTCGCGCGGTGTATCGGCTGCATCGATCGGCTGCAGGGCATCGGGTGCCCGTCTCGACACCTGCTCGGCCACGCGCTGCAGCGGCGCCATTGCCCGCCCCACCCCTGCCCAGATCAGCAGGGCAAGCACAGGTACCGCCAGCAGCAGCGGGGCCAAGGTGTTGCGGGTGATGTAGCGCACCAACTCGTCACGGAAGCGGAGCATCTCCCCGACCTGAACCACGAACCCGGTAGGTCGGTCCGACAGGGTGAAGATCCGCCATTGCTCATCCCCGAGCTCGAGCACGGCGAAGCCGTCGGGCTGGGGAGGGATATCGGGTGCACTGTGGTCACGCAGCATCTCGCTGCCGTCACCGTATCGCGCGACGAACGCGAGGCCCGCGCCATAATGCGGTTGTACGTCCTCGGTCGCCCTGGCAAATTCAAGCCGTTCGCGCGAACCCCTGTCGGCATACTGCCGCAGCAGGCCGGCAAGTACCGGGTAGGCTCTCAGCCCGTCTTCCCCGAGTTCGTCGGCCACCTCGAGCGCCTTCGATGCCATCTGCTGCTCCTCCACCACTTCGTGCAGCAGGATCGTCTGCAGGATACGGGCGCTGCGCGCGAGATCCGCATCGAACACCTCTTTCACTTCGTGTTGTGCGACCTGGTGCACCAGCAGCAATGCCACCAGCCACACGGCCAGAATCGCGGAAACCAGCATTGCAAGCAGGCGACGCCGGATTGAGGGGTGGTGTTTCATTGTTTCGGGATCATGTAGCCCAGGCCGCGCACCGTACGGATGAGGTCTTTGCCCAGTTTCTTGCGCAGGTGATGGACGTGCACTTCGATGGTGTTGCTGTCCACACCCTCGTTCCAGCCGTACAGGGTGAGTTCGAGCCGTTCGCGTGAAACCGGTATACCGGGCCGTTCCAGCAGCGCCTCGAGAATCATCGTTGCCTTTGCAGACAGGCTCACGGATTCACCAGCCCTGGTCACGGCGCGCGACGCCGGGTCCAACACCAGGTCGCCGTGACGGATCACAGCCTCGGCGCGACCACCACGGCGACGAGCGATGGCGCGCAACCTGGCAGTCAACTCGCCAAGATCGAACGGCTTGACCAGGTAGTCGTCGGCACCCCTGTCCAATCCGGCGATGCGGTCTGACACTGTGTCACGCGCGGTCAACAGCAGTACCGGCAGGTTCGATCCGCGCGCGCGCAACTCGGCGAGAACCTCGAGCCCGCTTCTGCCGGGCAGGCCGATATCCAGAATCAGCAGATCGGGTTCGGCGGTACGCAGCGCCGACGCCGCCTGTGCGCCGTCACGCAACCAGTCCACCGTGTAGTCGGACTGCTCCAGACCTGCCTGAATGGCAGCGCCCAGCAGTGCATCATCCTCGACCAGCAAGACCCTCATTGTGCCCGAGCCATATCGTAAACCGCTCCGTTTGCAGGACAGGCCGTCGCACAGTGTATCGACACACCGGCCGGATCGTCATGACCCACGGGCAAAAGGCGCCATGACCTGGTTCTGCCTACGCAGACCACCGTCGACCAATCGCGGCAACAGGCCGTTCAGCCGCGCGAAGAACTTCTCCGGGAACCCCAGGTACACGTCCTTCGCATCATGCTCGATGGCATTGACGATCCTGGACGCCACCCAGGCCGGGTCGTCCATTTTCATCCCGGTCGCATCCGCCATCCGATACACGGCGTCGTTGTTGAAACCGGTCCTGACTGCGCGCGGCGCGACATAGGTCAGGCCCACGCCACTGCCGTCGAGCTCACGGCGCAGCGCCTCGGAAAGACCGCGCAGACCGAACTTGCTGGCCGAGTAGGCGGCGAACCACGCAAAACCTATGCTGCCAAAAGTTGAGCCTATATTCACGATACGGCCGCTGCCGCGTTCCAGCATCGCCGGAAGGACCTGGCGTGCGAGCAGCATCGGGACTGCCAGGTTCAGCTGCACAATACGCTCCAGTATTGCAGGGTCCTCGTCGACCAGCGGGCAAAAACTCATCGCGCCGGCACAATTGATCAGCAGGTCGATACCGCCCAGCTGCTCGCGGCAATCATCCACGGCGCGTTCGCGTGCCGCGCGATCCAGCAGGTCGACAGCGACACCATGGGCCGTGCCGGCACCGCCTTCCAGTTGCCCCAGCAGTGCCTGCAAATCGGCCGGGTTACGTCCCAGAAGTGCCAGCCGGGCACCCTTTCGTGCCAACTCCGCGGCAACGGCCGCGCCGATCCCACCGGCAGCCCCGGTAAGCAGCACACGGGCCCCCTGCAATCTCATCGCCTTACTCCTGAAGTCATGGTTGGATTTTCCCGGCCGTCCGCCTAAGCGGCATGCGCGGCCGCATTCAGCGCGAGCGGCAATGTACGGAATACGTCGCCATACAATCCGTAGAAACGTCTTGCGCAGTGAATGACACAGTCCTGGTCACGCGGATCGTCGAGGCGGTTCACCAGGTCCCGGTAAAAATCCATGTGCGAGAGATCCAGGGAGCCATGACTGCTCAGGTACGAAAACGCCTTCGCCGGCAGGCCGAGATTGCGCTTCAGATTCGCGGCGGCCTCGGTGGCCACGCGCACGCTGGTGCCCTCGAGGACCAGGACCATGCCGAGGAAGCCGACTGGATTGCCGCGGTCGATCGTGTGATAGGCATAGGCCACCATCAGCTCGGCCGCCGCACCCGGCTGATCGCGCCTGACCTGTTCCGCATCGCCACCGCAGGCATTGATGTCGTTCAGAATCCATTCCTGGTGACCGACTTCCTCGTCGATATACTCCGCCATCGCATCACGCAGCCACTCCTTTTCGTGTGGCACGCGGGAACCACACGCCATCAGCAATGGCGTGGTGTGCTTGACGTGATGGTAGGCCTGTCCGAGAAACGCAAGGTAGGTCTCCAGTGAGAGTTCCCCGCGCCATCCGTGCTGGATGAACGGTATCGACAGAAAAGCGTCGCGCTGTGCGGCCGTCTCGCTCAACAGCCGATCGAAGAAGGGTTTCGTCATGATGTCCTGGCCTCGCGATAGAGTGATTCGACGGCTTTTTCATGCCGCGCATAAACGGCGTCCCGGCGGATGCGGCCGGTGCCTGTCAACAGGCCGTTGTGCGGTGAGAACGGCGCATCCGCAAAGACCCAGCGGACCACCCGCGCATAGTCCGGCAACGCCCTGTTGGTACGGGCCAGCGCCGACTCGATATCGGCCGGCGTAGCGCCTCCGTCCGGCACGATGACCGCCACGTTGTAGGGCCTCGCCTCACCGAATACCGCAGCCTGCGCGATAGCGGGCTCGAGGGTGAGTTCACGCTCGACCCATTCGGGGGCGACGTTACGTCCGAACGCGGTGATGAACACGTTGCGGCGCCGCCCCTTCAGGTGCAGGAAGCCTGCCGGGTCGATCTCGCCGATGTCCCCGGTCGGCCAGGATGCCGGCGGCGCCTCGGATTCGCCGAGGTATCCACCGAAGGCCGCCCCCTGCACCACCACCTCACCGTCCGCAGCAAGGCCCAGACGTACGTGCGGCAACGGCCTTCCTACACTGCCCGCCCGGTGATGGGTCGGGGTGTTGAGGCATACCACCGATGCACATTCCGACAGGCCGTAACCCTCGAAGACCGGAAGGCCTAGCGCGCCTGCCCGTTGCAGCAGCCGTGGTGAGACCGGTGCACCGCCAACTGCGGCGAAGCGCAGCGCCAGACGGATGCCACTATCGTGCTCCATCGCCTCCACGACCCCCTGCAGGGTCTGCGGGGTGAAGATCGCCGTCGACGCCGCCGCGTCTGCGAGCGCCATTGCCATCGTCCGCCCATCGAGCGCCGAAGAACCGCAAAGCCCCACTTGTTGCAGGGGTCGCAGCATGACGGTGGCACCGGCCCACAGCGGTGCGTAAACACCCGCGATGTTTTCGAGCAGGACAGGCAGCGGCATCAAGACGAGATGACGATCGTTCGCGCCGATTTCCACCGCCTCGACCAGCGACTCGACCACCGGCCGCATATGATCCCAGCCAAGCACCACCCCCTTCGGCGCGCCCGTGGTACCCGAGGTGAACGTCACCTTGGTGGTACCGGCCGGCAGCGGCACACCCCTGCGCTGGCGATGCGAGATGACTGTCATCCACGACAGTGTCTGCTTTTCGAACAACAGGTGCGGGACATCGGCACCCAACAGGTCTGCCAGCTGCTCGCGGATCAACGTCGGCTGGTCGGTGAGCAGCGCGGTGGCGCCGCTCATGCGCACCGCATGGCGCAGCTGACCGGCGGAGAAGAACGCTGGCAGTGGTACCAGGCAGATACCCAGTTCCATCGCCGCGATATCCAGCACCACCCAGGCCGGGCCGTTTTCCAGCGACACCGCCAGCACCTCGACGGCAGTATCCCGCAGCCAGGTCATCGTGGCCTCGATCTGTGCCGCCAGGGCCGCGAAATCCATTGCCCCGCCCGGCCAATGCAGCGCGCAGGCAGCGGGCTGTTGCCGCGCATGTGCCCGCAGTCGTGAAAGCAAGGTCATGCCGCGAGCCGTCCCGCCTGCAGGGCTCCGCACCACAGGGCAGTCAATGCACACTCGCTTTCGAACAGGCGCGACAGGACTGCGTGGCTCTGCGCCACACTTGCCGCCATCACACGTGGTCCCTGAACGTAGTAGCTGCCCCAGCGAGCCTGCTCCTGTTGCGAAAGCCGGTCCGGGTCGGCCGGACCCAGGTCAATCAGGTCGACACCGAGACGGCGAAACGCGTTGCGCAGTTCGGGGCCACAGGTGAACACCGCCCATTGCCGTGCGGCGCTGTGCAGATAGGCGGTAAGTGCCGTGATCAGCCACCGACCGCCGCCGGCGCTGCCGACCGCGAAGTTTCCCACCTCCACCAGTGCCTTGCGGTCCACCCACTGACCGCACGCGGTACCCAGCGCCTGTTCGACGGGCTGGTCCAGATAGCGTTCGAGGAACAGCTGCTGATCACCGGGACTGCGCAGACCAAGAGCGGCCAGCAGACGCCCGCCGTCATTGCGCAGCGTCATCAGCATCGGCAGGAAGTGTCCGATACGCGCGCCGTAGGCAGCGAGAAAGGCCTCGCGCACGAAGGTCTCGACTTCGTGACGCCGGGTCGCCTCGGGGCCATCGAGCTGCACCAGCGTCGGCACATCGGCATGGCGCCGGTGTCCGGTCTTGAACGTCATTTGCTATGCCCTCCACTGCTCATGGCGGGGCATTCTGGATCGCACTGCTTAAGCGAGTATTAACGGCTGCCGGACGACAACGACAGACCGGAGCAGGGGCTCGCTATGTCCTGAGGCACATCGATTGGCCTTTACGCACCGCTTCATCGAGATCGCGCGCAAACTCGATCTTTCCAACACGTTTGCGGATACCGGCACGCCGCAGCTTGAGGATCATGCGCGGCAACAGGGCATTGATCACCAGCGCGATGCCGCGGCCATTGAGGTCCTTGACGATGGACTCCATTGCCACAATCGCGCTCATGTCGATCATGTTCACTTCTTCCATGTCGAGAATCACCACCCTGACCCCGGGGGTCACATCGGCCAGGGCCCTCAAGGCCTTCTGTGCAGTACCGAAGAACAGCGGCCCGTTGATGTCGTAGACCACGACCTCCCCCGGGACACCGGCCAGGTTGTCGTGTTCCGGGCGCAGTGACCGCGTCTGGGCGAGATCGATGCTGCGGCGCACGAACAATACGCCGGCCAGCCCCATACCGACCGCAACGGCGATCGTCATGTCGAACAGTACGGTGAGCGAAAAGCAGGTCAGCAGCACGATGACGTCGTCGCGCGGCGCAATGCGCAGGGTGCGGACGAAATGCCGTGCTTCGCTCATGTTCCAGGCCACCACGAGCAACAGGGCGGCCATCGTGGCCATCGGGATATACGCGAGCAGCGGCGACAGGAAAATGATCGCAACCAGGATGAACAGGCCGTGAGTGACCGAGGACAGTGGCGAGGTGCCACCGGCCCTGACGTTGACCGCCGTGCGGGCAATGGCGGCAGTCGCGGGTATACCGCCGAAAAAGGGGGCGACCATATTGCCGATACCCTGGCCAATCAATTCGTCGTTGGGGCTGTGCTTTCTGCCTGACATGCCATCTGACACCACGGCGCACAGCAATGATTCTATCGCCCCAAGGATCGCGATCGTGAATGCACTGGGCAGCAGGGTGCGAATCAGCTCCAGGGTAAAACCGACCGGTTCGCCGTCGGCGTCCGTCGGTGTCGCAAGCCATGAAAACGTCGGCGGCAGTGGCGGAATCCCGTGTCCACCGATACCGTTCATCTCGTATTGGAAACGTGTCCCGATGGTGGAGACGGCATAGCCGTCACCCAACCCGCCCAGTATCCAGGCCAGCAATGAACCGACCACCACCGCGACCAGGTGACCAGGCACCTTGATGTTCAACCGTGGCCAGCTGAGCAGCACCAGCAGGGTGACAGCGCCCACCAGAAATTCCGTCGGGTCGAGCGTTCCCAGTGCCTGCACAATGGTCATCACCTTGTCGGTGAAATGGCCGTCGAGAGAAGGGATGGCCAGACCCAGGAAGTCCTTGATCTGCAGCGTCGCGATGACGACCCCGATCCCGGCCGTGAATCCGATGATCACTGGATAGGGGACAATTTCAATCAGGCGGCCGAGGCGTGCCAGTCCCATAAGCACCAGGATGACCCCGGCCATGAAGCCGGCGATCAACAGGCCGCCGATGCCGTGCTCCTGGACGATCGGCAGCAGCACGACCACGAATGCCGCTGTGGGCCCTGAGATGTTCACCGCCGAGCCCCCGGCCAGTGCAATTACAACACCCGCGACGATCGCCGTGTACAGGCCGTGCTGCGGTGGCACGCCGCTGGCTATTGCCAGGGCCATCGAAAGCGGCAATGCGATGATGCCGACCGTCAGACCCGCCAGCAGATTGGCACGGATGCTGGCCGGCGAAAGCTCGCCGCGTAGAGCCCTGCGTGATGCGGAGAACATCGGTTTACCTTTGGGTTCGTTGGGACAATGGTCGCGCCGGGAGGGTGCCAGGAACACCGCGGAATTTCGGCGTCACCATGATCGGGGTTCGAACAGATACTTGTAAATACAGGGAGTGGCGACCCGGTCAGCTGATCCGCCGCACGCTGTAGCGGCCGGGCACTCCACCTTCGCGCACGATGTCGAGCATGCGCACCGGGAACCTGCCCTGTGCCCGATCGGCGAA
The DNA here is from genome assembly GCA_024235315.1 of Chromatiaceae bacterium. Taxonomy (GTDB): domain Bacteria; phylum Pseudomonadota; class Gammaproteobacteria; order Chromatiales; family Chromatiaceae; genus Thiosocius. The sequence goes on from JACKMP010000003.1 coordinate 35,417, forward strand.
GTACAGCCGAAGGGCCTCGCTGACGGTCGGAAAGGCCATCTGCTCCCAGGGAATATCACGTTCGGTGACCAGTTCAACCTCGAGGCTCTCCTCGCCCGGCGAGAAGTCCAGGTCAAGCAACTGGCCGCGAAACAACATGTAGACCTGGTTGATGTGTGGCAGGTTGACGGTGACGTACAGATCATCGATCGCGACCCGCGCGTTCGCCTCTTCCAGGGTCTCGCGCAGTGCGGCCTCGTAGGTGGTCTCACCGTTCTCCATGAAACCGGCAGGCACGGTCCACAGGCCGTGGCGCGGCTCGATCGCACGCCGGCACATCAGCACCTTGTCATCCCAATGCGCGATACAACCGGCCACCACCTTGGGATTGTGGTAGTGCACGGTGCCGCAGTGATCACAGATATGACGCGGCCGGTTGTCGCCCTGCGGGACACCGACCCGTACCTCACCGCCACACACACTGCAGAACTTCATGTTTCGTCCAGCCTGTTTTTGCTCATGATAGCAGGCCGCTGCGCGGCTACTGCGGGCACCCCTGTGGTATCAGCCCGACCTGCCGGCCGCTGTCGAAAGTGATGCCAATCACATCGCAATATCGTGCGTCCACCCTCACCCGCAGCGTATTGGGATCGACCACCTCGAGTGTCACCCGGTTGCCGCGCAGGTGCTCTGTCCGCGTGCCCAGCACCGTGTAGGGACTGTCCGCCAGAGGCGGCAGATACAGCAGGTAGTCGATCCCGTTACGCACCGTGAAACGTTGCCACGCACGGTCTGCGGTCAGCAGCGGCACACCCAAACCGAGCGTGGTGAACGACCAATCGAAATGCCGCGGCACCCCGTCAACCCGCGCCTCAACCTGTGCACCATACCGCGCACCCCAGGCCAGACGGTTCAGCGGAAACAGTGCGAACTCGTGATCACTCAGCAGATGGTTCGGGTCGTTCCCGCTGTCCAGCAGACGTACCGGCTCGACCGCGCCCGGGTTGTCACCGTCGGTGCGGAACAGGCGGAAACTGGTCAGCTCGACCTCCTGTGCACGTGCCGGGTTGAACTGGATTGACAGCGGAAAGCCTGACACCTCGAAATCTGGCAGGGGGTCGGGCTCCTCGATGAAGAACGCGGGGACCACATCCGTGGCGCCCTCCGGCGGCCACAACACCACCTCGGGCAGTGCCTTCCGGCGTGCCGTGTCGAGTTGCTCCAGGTACTCGATGCGTATATCGGCCCCCGTCGCACACGGTCGGCGGTAGCGCCCCGAATCGGTATAGCGCGCGCTGTCCGGCAAGGCCGCACACTGCGCCTCGAACCACTCGGCATACACCTGTCGTGGGCCCTCACAGATCTCGTAATAGTGACCGCTCGGCCGGTACACCGCCGCTTCCGGCGGTTTGTTGCACAATGCCTTGAACCAGGTGGCATCGACCCGTGTGCCGTTCTCGCACGGGACAAAGTAGCGCCCGTGGCCGCCAAACGCCGCCTCGCGCGGCGGTCGCTCGCACAGCGCTGCCATGTAGCCGGCGTCCAGCCGCAGGCCGTTCGGGCAGGCAATCGGGTGTGACGGCCGAAACAGCGCGTCGGCAGGCAGGTCCGCGCACATGGCGTCATAGTGATCACGCGTCATTGCCGTCCCGAGGCAATCCACCGGCGTGCGGTACGAGGCCTCGGCCGGTGACGTTTGACACAGACCGGCGATGTCGGAGCGACCGAGCAGATAGACGTGTGAACGCTCTCCCGCAGCCACCCCGAGTTGATCGGCCTCCAGATCGAGGAACGTCAGGCGATGGTAGATGGCGCTCATCAGGCCGGTCATCGCGCTGTCCCCATCCGGATAACCCATGCTGACGTTTTCCAGTACCTCCCGATGCGGATAACCGGCGGCCAGCGCCCTGGCGGCCGGGGTCTCACCACTGAATCCGTCGTCACCCGGACGCTGGGCATGCGCTGTCATGCCCTGGGGTGTCCTGCCGGGTTCACGGTGACGATCGAGGTAGTCGGCATGGCGCTGCGCCGCCAGGTTCAGCGTCTCGTCGGGCAGCAGCAGGCCAAGCCCGGCCTGGCGGCGCTGTTGATTGACCCTATCGAGATCACTGTCCGCCCGAGCGGGCGCGTTGGCGATGAGCAGGATCATGACAAGGAGATGACGCGAAAACTGAAGATGCATGGGGTGCTGCCGCCGGAAGCCTGCCCCGCAGGATAAACCAGGCCCCTGCACCCGGTGAGGGAACCGCCGTGGATGCCACGGCATGAAATACCGGGGAGCCGGGCGACAGCACCTCGCCTCATTGCCGCTGGCGGGTTAGCATTGGCGCGAATTTCAGCAACCGTCAACCTGGCCATGCCCGAAGTACCGACCAACGCCAGTACGCCGGAGACGGTCGCCGCCGTCGATCTCGGCTCCAACAGTTTCCACATGATCGTGGGCAAGCTGGACAACAAACAACTGGTCATCGTCGACCGCCTGCGCGACGCGGTGCGCCTCGGCGGCGGTCTGCTGCCGGACAAGACGCTCAGTGCCGACGCCTGGGAACGCGCACTGGAGAGCCTGTCGCGCATGGGACAACGGCTGCGTGCGCTCCCGCACCATGCGGTACGCGCGGTCGGCACCAACACCATGCGGCAGATACGCGACGGCGGCGCCTTTCTCAAGGCGGCCGAAGATGCCCTGGGACACCCGATCGAGGTGATCGGCGGTCGCGAAGAGGCGCGCCTGGTGTATCTGGGTGTCGCCCACGGCCTGGCGCCCGGTGACGAGACGCGCCTGGTGGTCGACATCGGCGGCGGCAGCACCGAGGTCATCCTTGGCGAAGGGCTGCAGCCGCGCGAGCGCGAAAGCGTGTTCATGGGCTGCGTAAGCATGACCGGGCGATTCTTCGCCGGTGGCAAGATCAGCGACGAGGCGATGGAAAAGGCGGTGCTGGCCGGCCGGGTCGAGCTGCGCCCGATCCGCCGCATGTTCCACGCCGGCCAATGGCGCGCAGCGGTCGGCAGTTCCGGCACGATAAAGGCCATCGAGCGCGTGGTCATCGCCAACGGCTGGAGCGACGAGGGCATCACCAAATCGTCGTTGAAGAAACTGCGACGGGCCCTGGTCGGTGCGGGCCACATCGACAACGTCAGGCTCGACGGTCTGTCCGACGATCGACGCCCGGTGTTCGCCGGCGGTGTCGCCGTGCTCAGCGCCGTGTTCAAGGCACTGGACATCGAGCAGATGCAGGTCTCCGATCTGGCACTGCGCGAGGGCCTGCTGTACGAACTGGTCGGCCATATCCACCATATCGATATCCGCGACTCGACCGTGCAGGCGGTGATGCAGCGTTTCGGGGTGGACAAGAAGCAGGCCAGCCGGGTCGAGACCACCGCACGCGCACTGCTGAGGCAGGTCGCGGAAAACTGGGAGCTCGACGGGTCCGAGCACACCCTGATGCTGAACTGGGCCAGCCGACTGCACGAAATCGGCCTGGTGGTCTCGCACAACAGCTTTCACAAACACGGGGCCTATATCCTCGCGAATGCCGATCTTCCGGGTTTCACCCGCCAGCAGCAGGCGGTGCTGGCGGCGCTGGTGCGGGTACATCGACGACGTTTCATCGATGCGGAGTTCACCCGGCTGCCTGCTCACATCGGCGGCTGCGCGAAACGCCTTGCCGTGCTGCTGCGTCTTTCTGTCCTGATGCACCGCGGCCGCGGCGCCAGCCATAAGCCACCGATGAAGATCGTGGTCCAGAATACGGACATCCGCATCGAATTCCCCGAGGAGTGGTTGGCCGAACACCCGCTGACCGAGGCCGAGATCGCGCGTGAGGCCGAGTACCTGGCGGCCGCCGGATTCACCCTGCAATATGCCTAGGTAATTTCTCTTCGTTACGCTGCACACTCCTTCGCCATAAAACAAGGACCAGGCGGGAGACACATGAACGACATCACCGAGGCGTTGGCCGGCTTTGAATTGGGTGACGGAGGTCAAAGTGGCATCATCCAGCCATTGCCGCGCACCACCAGCCGCGCGATGTGCGCGATGGCGTTCAGCATCGAGTGGCAGAGCGCGCACGCCAGACACACCGACCATCTGGTCGCACGCAAACTCAATCTGTGGCGTGACATCCTGCCGTTCGAACTCGAACCGGACCTGGTCGACAAGCCGGTCGGTCATGTCGCAAGTCACGCTTTCGCCAAAGGGGAATTGATCGTCCCCTATCAGTCCGATCTGTGTTTCAACCTGAGTCAGCGCGCGTTTCACCGCGACCTGCGCAGGAACAACCACATCGAGCCGCGCAGCGGGCGTTTCTACCCGCGCGCCTTCATCGGCGGATCCCGTGGCATATTCCCCGAGGAGATCCAGCCGTTTCGGATCTGCAAGGCCAGCGACGACATGATCTGTTGCGACCTCAACAACCCGCTGGCCGACAAGGCCCTGGACGTCTCGGCGCGCATCCTCGATATCTGGACGGCCGGCGAGGAACACGGTGGCAGTTGCAACGACGTCGCCGAGATGCTGACCGCCAACGGCCCCGGGATGCAGGCACGCTGGCGCGGCCAGCCCACCGATTTCTGGCAGGACCTTCCCTTTACCCGCATGGCCGGTGAGCCCGACGCGGCGTTCTACGCGATGCCACGCATGGTCTCGCACATCGACCGTACCGGATCGGCACAGATCGCCTCGCTGTATGGCCGACTGCTGCCTAAGGGCGGTCACGTGCTCGACTTGATGGCCAGCTGGGAATCGCATCTGCCCGCCGGGCACGGACTGGGCGAGATCGTCGGCCTCGGCATGAACACAGAGGAACTGGCAGCCAACCCGCTGTTCGCCGAATACCGCGTACACGATCTCAATCTCGACCCCGTCCTGCCGTATGGTGACGCTGAGTTCGACGCCGTGATCTGCAGCCTGTCGGTCGAATACCTGACCAAGCCATTCGAGGTTTTCGCCGAGGTGGCACGCGTGCTGCGCCCGGGCGGCCGCTTCGTCGTGACCTTCTCCAACCGCTGGTTCCCGCCGAAGGCGATTCGGGTCTGGGAGGGCATGCACGAGTTCGAGCGCCCGGGCCTGGTGATGGAGTATTTCCTGCGTGACGGTGCCTTCGACAGCCTGCAGACCTGGTCGATGCGCGGGCTCCCGCGACCGGCCGGCGACAAGTACGCAACCCGCCACGACGACAGTGACCCGGTATACGCGGTGTGGGGCGAGAAGACGTGATTCCGCAGGGTATCGACAGCATCGGCTGGATGCAGCAACTCGCGGGCCGGCTCGACCACCTGAAAAGCCGCGCCGAGATCACGTCTGCGCTGGACGACGTCGAATTCCTGCTCGATGCCCTGGATCCCGAACTGCAGGAGCCGGCCAACCAGTTGGTCGAGGCACTGCGGCGCAAGCTGGAGCAGGCCCGGTCGTGAGCCGGTCGACGCCCCCGGCACGCCACTATGCCGTGCGGCGCGTCAACCCTTTCGAAGGCGTGCTGCAGGTGGTCGAGACGCACAATGCCCGCGCCTACAGCCCGAACGGGCGCATCTGGCAGGTCCAGGTACTCGCGCAGCGTCCCGACCACACCTGGCGCAGCTTCAGCGACATCTCACCGATCCAGCAGTTTTTCAACTTCGGCCTGTGGGATGCAACGGCCGGCCTGCAAAAGATCCCGGCCAACCCGGTGATGGACATCGGCGCGATGACGGCGGCAGCCGACGCACTGGTGGCAGCGCTGCGTCCGCTGCTGAAGTCCCTGCCCTTTCCGTTGATCGACACCTACGAATGCTGGGCCACCGACTATCAGGGTGCACCGGTCGCCCTGCTGGCCGCGACTGAAGACCCAAAGGTCATGCAGGACATCCATGTCGGGCGCTGGCAGGCCACCCGGATCAGCGACCACGGTTTTGTGTCGGGCGCGCTGCTGGCGCGCAACATCCCTGCGGCCGGCGAGCTCGGACCGCGTCAGCATGCCGAACAACTCGAACGCCAGGTCCGTCAGCTGGGGCAGCACAAGGCATGGTTCCAGCGTCTGCCCGACGGCAGCGGGATGCGCCTCGGGCCGGCTGGCGACGGTATCGCCCGCCCGGCAGCGTCATTCCCGGCGCTCGGTCTGAAAACGGACTGGAAAGAGGATACGGCGCGCGAGCTGGCGTTGGACTATCTCGCCTGGCGGGCACCGCGCCTGCTGCTGTTGCAGGGCATTGGGGATGAGCAGCGGCGCTGGCTGGAGCCGCACGCATGCCGCCAGGCGGTCGAGCTGGCCGCTGTCTTCACGTTGATCCCGCGCATCCTCGATCACCATGCGATCGAGGCGGCGCGCGTCGAAGCCCGGCTGCGCAAGGCGAGTCGTTGAACCGGCCCCGACCGGGGCATGCCCGGTCGGTCACCCGTCACAACTGCGGTCAGGTGCCTACCTGGCCTTCTGCAGCTCGACCAGCTCCTGCAGCAGTCCCTCGATATTGGCCAGGCGCTGTTCCATGGTCTGCATGTGCTGCTGTTTCATTGCCATCATGCGCTGCTTGCCCATGCCCATTCCCTGCATCGGCATACCGCCACCGCGGTGCATCTTGGCGCACGCCGCCTGGCGCGCCGCCATATCACCCATTTCCGGGGCGGACGGCATGTCGGCCGATTCCGGCTGCTCGGCTGCGGGCGCCCCTGCGGGCACGGGCGACCTGGCGGCGGCATTCGACTGCATCATCTCCATGCGCTGCTGACGCATGTCCTGCATCTGCTGCATCATTTCCGGGTTCATCCTGCCCGCCCCAGGCCCCATCGGCGGCATGCCCTGCGGGCCGTTCTGCATCATTTCCATGCGCTGCTGACGCATGTCCTGCATCTGCTGCATCATCTCCGGGCTCATCATCCCGGTGCGCGGCCCCATCGCCGGCATCCCCTGCGGGCCGTTCTGCATCATCTCCATGTGCTGCCGGCGCATGTCCTGCATCCGCTGCAGCATCTCCGCCTGGGTCATCGGTGCGGCGGGTGCCGGCATCGCGGCCTGTGTCTGCTCGGCCGGTGAGGCCGGTACATCATTCCCTGCAATGGCCACTTGGCCGGCCATCGCCACGGTCATCGCCGCTGCAAGCATCAATTTTCTTGTGTTCACGTTTCCCCTCCGGGGTGTAGAGCTGTTTGACGGGATACCGGTGCATCCGGCTCCCGCTCGGTTGTCCTGATCCCCGACGACCGGACGAATACCGGATAACGGGGTGTACGCAGTATCGCAGGAATCCCGCGCCGCCAGCACCGCAGGTTGCAGGTATGGCGACGCGCCGGCTTCGGTACAATGCAGACAACCGATCGGGCGCCGAGTTCCCTGAGCGCCGCCATTCGTTCACCACGAGGAAGTAGTCGCCATGTCCGCAAGCAAGAACTGGCGGGTCGATATTGCCCCGATCGTGTTTTTCACCGCCGTGATCGGCGTGAAGTCGTATTACCTGCTGCAGTACATCCGCGAAACCGGGCATTTCTGGAGCCTGATCGCCGACCATGGGCGCACGCAGGCGGCAGGTGGCGCGACGGTGTTCTACGTGACCGGACACTTCTCTCACCTGGCGTACTACGCCACCGCCCTGGCCTTCGACGCCCTGGTTCTCTACAGCTTCCTGGTGCGCCGCGGTGCCAGGCAGGCCCCCAGGGGGTTCTGGGAGAATATCTTTCCGCTGATCACGGTGTTCGTGCCGATGGTCGGCTTCACGCTGATGTTTATCCCGGACATACGCGCGGTGCTGCCACACTACCCGGAGGCGTTTCTGCGTTGGCTGGCAGGGCTGACCCCGAATTTCCCCTTCTATCTCGACATGGCGGGCCTGTCGCTCGGCTTGTTCGGCGCCGCGTTCAGCATCTGGGCGATCGCCCACCTGAGGGCGTCTTTCGGCCTGCGCACCGCGGTGCGTGAACTGGTCACCAGCGGTCCCTACCGGCGCATCCGCCACCCGCTGTATGTCGGCGAGATCATCCACGTCAGTGGCATCGCGTTGCTCGCGGCGACGCCGGCGGCACTTTACCTGCTGGTGATTGCAGTTGCCCTGCAGGCGGTGCGTGCCAAGATCGAGGAGCGCAAGTTCCTCGCCAACGTGCCGGCGTATGCCGAGTTTCGGCGCAACACCGGTTTCCTTTGGCCCAGGCTGTTCTGATCGTGTCAGAAACCGGTCGCTGGCCGGTGTTGGCGTTGGCCGGGAAAAAGTGACCGCAATGGAGAAACAGTGATGCGATTGATGAAGGCACTCATCGAGACACCGGTGGCCCGCCAGGGCATGCTGATCGGAGAGGCACTGCGCATCTGTGTGGACAAGGACGTCCCCGGCATCCCGTTTGCCGCTGATAGTGGCCGTATCATCGGGCGATTCTCGGTGCGCAATGTGTTTCTCCACTACAGCATCCCGAGCGACATGATCAAGGGTGCACACCTGATCGGCCACGAGGCATTTCACCTCGACCTCTCGAGCGACCACTACGAGGAAGTGTTCCGGCGCGCCATCGACAACACGATCCTCGACGATGCCGCCTGCCTCGCATCGACGGCGCAGATCACCAAAGCCATGGCATTGATGGAAAAGTTCAACAGCTCGTATCTTTTCGTGATCGACGAGGGCGAGTACCGCGGCGTCGTTACGCGCCTCGGCCTCACCAGGGTCCTGCTCGACGAACAGGGATAGCCGGGATGTACCAGGCAATGGATGTAAACATGCTGATCGCGGCGGCGATCCTCGTCGGCTCGTATGCACTGATCTTCAGTGAGGTGATTCACCGCACCAGCGCGGCCATCCTGGGTGCGGTGACGATGGTCGGGGTCGGTATGCTGCTCGGCTTCTATACCCAGGAGGCGGCACTGATGGCGATCGACGCCAACACGATTCTGCTGCTCACCTCGATGATGTTGATGGTCGCAATGCTGCGCCCGACAGGCGCTTTCGAATACACCGCGGTCGCGATTGCGCGATTTTCGGCCAACGACCCGCGGCGCCTGCTGGTCTATCTCAGCCTCGCCGTCAGCCTGATATCGATGGTGCTGGACAACGTGACCACACTCATCGTGTTTGCGCCCCTGACGGTACTGATTGCACGTATCCTGCAAATCAATCCTCTGCCTTATCTGATGTCCGAAGCAATCCTGTCCAATGTCGGTGGCGCATCGACCCTGGTCGGGGATCCGCCCAACATCATGATCGGCAGCGCCGGCGGTATCAGCTTCAATGCCTTCCTCGCTCACATGGGTCCACCCATCGCCGCGGTCTGGCTGTGCACCGTGTTGCTCCTGCTGCTGATGTTCCACAAAGATCTGGGCCCGCGACGGGACGCCATCCGTACCCAGCAGTTCGACCTGCAGAACGCGATCAAGGACCCACGCAGCCTGTGGCGCGTGCTGTTCGCGCTCGGCCTGGTGGTGACCTTGTTCTTTTCACATCATCACATGGGGATATTTCCGGCGTTTGCCGCGTTGCTCGGACTCGCCGTCGCCCTGTTGCTGATGCGGCCGAAGCCGGAGGTTCTGTTCGGTGAGATCAACTGGTCGGTACTGATCTTTTTCATTGGTCTGTTTGTCATCGTAGGCGGCGTCGAGGCATCCGGCCTGCTGGGCGTGCTGGGCACCAGTCTCGCGCAACTGGCGTCAGAGCCGGGCCAGCTCCTGCTGACAGGTCTCGTGTTGATGTGGGTGGCGGCGCTGATGAGTGCGGTCATCGATAACATCCCGTTCACCGTGACGATGATCCCGATTATTCTCGGGCTCGAGGCCAGCGGTGCCCAGGTGGCACCTTTGTGGTGGGCGCTGGCGATCGGCGTGGGACTGGGCGGTAACAGCACACACATCGGTGCCACTGCCAACCTGATCGCGGTCGCCGAGGCTGAACAATGCGGCATCCGCGGCGCACGCATCTCTCCACTCGAGTGGATGCGGATCGGTGTACCGACCACGCTGGTCGGTCTGTTGATGGCCAGCGCTATCTACGCGCTGTTTTTCGACTATTTTCTTGCCTGAACGCGTTGCCGCCACCTGTACTGCCTGCGGCGGCTTTCCCGGTGAGCGGCTGTCGCTGATACACTGCAACAGAACAAATTCCCCGCCAATTCGTGGCACAAAACCGCCGGGGACCAGGCGTTACACTTCGGTGCGGTTTCGATACGGGGATGCGTCCCTGACAAAGTGGAAGGCGAGTCTTGAGCGAACCAAATCTGCAAACCTATCGGCACGATCAAGTCGGCCAGGTCGGCGTACTGCTGGTCAACCTCGGCACCCCGGATGCGCCAACGCGAAGCGCCGTGCGGCGCTATCTGAAGGAGTTCCTCTGGGATCCCCGTGTGGTCGAGGTACCGAGACCGATCTGGTGGCTGGTGCTCAACGGCATGATCCTCAACACGCGCCCCTCCCGTTCCGCCAGGGCCTACGGCAAGGTATGGACCGACGAAGGCTCACCACTGCTGAGCGTTTCACAGAAGCAGCGCGACGCGCTGGCGGCGTTGATCGCACATCGCTTCGGCAGCGAGGTACCTGTCGCCCTGGGCATGCGCTACGGCAACCCGTCGATTCGCGCAGCGCTGGCGCAGCTGCGTGATGCGGATGTGCGGCGTGTCCTGGTGCTGCCGCTGTATCCTCAGTACTCGGCGACCACCACTGCCTCGACCTTCGATGCCATCGCCACAGAACTGCGTCACTGGCGCTGGATTCCGGAGCTGCGGTTCATCAATCACTACCACGACGAACCCGCATATATCGCCGCACTGGCCGACAGCGTGCAGCGGCACCGCGCCGAATTCGGTGGTGCCGAGCGGCTGCTGATGTCTTTCCATGGGATCCCCGAGGAATACTTCCACAAAGGAGATCCCTACTACTGCGAGTGCCAGAAGACCGGCCGACTGCTGGCCGAGACGCTCGGGCTCGGCGCACAGGAATGGCAGATCAGCTTCCAGTCGCGACTCGGCCCCAAGCAATGGCTGCAACCCTATACCGACCACACCCTCGAGGCCCTGGCCAAAGAGGGCGTCAAATCGGTGCAGGTGATCTGCCCGGGTTTCTCTGCCGACTGCCTGGAGACCCTCGAAGAGGTCGCGATGGAAAACCGCGATGCCTTCCTCGCCGCCGGTGGCGAACGCTATGAATATATCCCCTGCCTCAATGACGATGCCGCGCATATCGCCATGCTGGCGGGGCTGGTCGATCAGCACACGCAGGGCTGGGGGCCAGACCTGGAAGAACCCGAGCAGGTACACCGGCGCGCACTTGCGATGGGCGCAAGCCAGTAGGTATTCCCATGCGCAGCAGATCCAACGTCAGCCACATCCTCGTCACCCTGCAGTTCAGCGCGATCGTGATCGTTGCCTGGCCGTTCTTCACCCAGCCGGCAGACCGCCTGCAGTGGCTGGGGATAAGCGCCCTCGGTCTGATCGTCGGGCTGTATACGCTGGCGCACAACAAGCTGGGCAATTTCGGCATCTATCCCGAGCCGATCCCGGATGCGTGCCTGGTGACCACGGGCCCGTACCGCTGGATCCGGCACCCCATGTACGCCAGCCTGCTGCTGTTCATGCTCGGCATCGCCCTGTACCGCCATGCCTGGCCCAACTACCTGGGCCTGGTGCTGCTGGGCGGCGCGGTATTCGGCAAGATGCACCGTGAAGAGGCCCATCTGCACATGCGTTTCGAGGACTATTCGGACTACGTCAAACGTACCCACCGGCTGTTCCCGGGGATCTACTGAGCCCGCAGCCATGAGTGACACGCCCAAACCCACGGATATCGTCCTGCACCGGCAGTCCCATTCGCTCGAACTGGCGTTCGACGACGGCAAGCGCTTCGACCTGCCGTGCGAACTGTTGCGGGTCTATTCCCCTTCGGCCGAGGTACGCGGCCACTGGGGCCAGTACGCCAAACTGCAGGTGGACAAGCAGGACGTCAACATCACCGAGATCAAGCCCGTCGGCGCCTATGCGATCAAGATCTTCTTCGATGACGGCCACAATTCCGGGCTGTACGACTGGGGCTTTCTCTACGACCTGGGCCGCAAGCAGAGCATCTACTGGAACGACTACCTGCAACGACTGGCTGAGGCAGGGCACCAACGCAAGGCGCCGGCGTGGCAGTCGACTGACGGCCGGTCCGAACAGCCGTCATCGTGACCCGGCCACCGAGGGGGTGATACCAGGACTCAGGAACGGTCTTCCCGTTACCGGCAGCGCTCAACCAGCCCGTTCGGGTGCCGCTAACACCTCGTATGCCGAACGCAAGACTCCCTCTGATCCTTCCGCTGCTGCTGGCAGGCCTGCTACTGTCCGGCGCCACCCCGGCGGCGGATACCGTTCGCATTTTCGTGCTGCATTCGTACCACCAGGACTACCCCTGGACGCAACGCCAGCATCTGGGATTCACGCAGGCGCTCAAGTCCGCCTTTGACGGCGAGACCAACATCGAGACGGAACATCTCGACACCAAGCGACGCACCTACGAAACCGGGTATGCCGAGACATTCCAGGCGTACCTGAAATTCAAGTATGCAGGCTTCGCGCCTGACGCCGTCTATGTGTCCGACGACAACGCGCTGACGTTTGCCCTGGATCACCTGGCGCAGGTCTTTCCCCAGGTCCCGGTGTTCTTCTCCGGGGTCAACGACTTCGGGGCATTGCAACGTATCGCCGGTCGCCCGATCACCGGGGTTTTCGAAAAGAAGGAGATTGCCCCGAACCTTGCGTTGCTGGCTGGCATGGGCCGCCAAACGCAGCACATCGTTGTGGTCGGTGACAACTCGACGACCTACCAGGCGATCGAGCGCGAGGTCAGGGAGGAACTTGCAGGCACCCCGGCCATCCAGGCCACCTTCGTCGCGGATGGGCATATCGATGCAATCCTGGAGCAATTGCGCCACCTGCCCGACGCCGACCTGTTCCTTACCACTCTCGGCGGGGCGAAGGACAGCCACGACCAGACAGTGCCACTGCACGAGACCTTGCAGATGATCGTCGGCGACGGGGGGCGTGTCATCGTCAGCATGGAGGACGTCTACATGGTCGATGGCGTCCTGGGTGGCTTCGTGACCAGCGGGGTCCGACAGGGCGAAGCCGCGGCCGGATTGCTGGCCCACTACCTCAACACAGGGGAGATCCGGGCACCGCAGACAAGCAGTCCCAACGAATACCTGCTGGACGCGCGGACGATCGCCCGCTATCGACTGACATTGCCGCCACCGATCCGCCAGGTTGCCACACTGCTGCACGAACCGCCGTCGTTCTACCAACGTTATCGCGTACCGATCCTCAACGCACTGGTCGTCGTCAGCACCCTGTTCACGCTGTCGCTGGCTGCATTTCTGGTGGTGCTGTCACGCAAGAACCGCCAGATTCAGCAGCGCTCCCGTGCATTCGCCGAACAGGCCGAGGCAGCCACGCGCGCCCGCGACAGCCTGAACGAGGCCCAGCGCCTGGGCTTTCAGGGCAACTGGGAATGGGACCGGACACGGGGCATCTTCAGCTGCTCGGAAGGGTTGCTTTTTCTGTGCAACAAGCCACGGGCGTCCACCGGCGAACGGATGGATGACTACCTGCGGCAGCTGCCGGGCAGCGACCGGGTAGCTTTCATGGCGGCGCTCGAGAAGGTGTGCAAGAACGGCGAGCCGATCGAACTGGTGCACCGCCTGAACCGCCAGGGTGGTGAAACCCTGACCGTCCGTGAAGCGATTCGCCTGCATTCGGACAGCAGCGAAGACCTACACCTGATCGGCATCGTGCAAGACATCTCCGAACGTCACCTGGCAGAGACCCGGCTGCGCGAGAGCGAGGAAAAGTACCGCAGACTGTTCGAACTGTCGGAGGATCCGATGTGGCTGATTGTCGGCAGCCAATTCATCATGGCGAACCAGGCGGCCGCGAAAGTTCTCGGCCATGGCTCGGTTAAGGCGCTCACCCGCCTGCATCCCTCGGCACTGTCGCCGGAGAGGCAGCTGGACGGTCAGACGTCGCGGGACAAGGCGGAACAGATGATGTCCATCGCTTACCGCGAGGGTTACCACCGCTTCGAATGGACACACCGCAAGCGGGATGGTTCGCTGTTCCCGGTAGAGGTATCGCTGACCAAGATCCCCTACGAAGGTGGAGATGCGCTTTTCTGTATCTGGCGCGACACCAGCGAGATCAACGCCGCCTACCACTCGCTTCAGGAAAAGACTGCTTATCTCGATGGCATTCTCGGCTCTTCGGAGAAGGTCGCGATCATTGCGACCGACGCCGATGGAAGGATTCGCTACTACAGTCCCTCGGCGGAGAAACTGTTCAACCTGCCCACGGACCAGGCACTCGGTACAATGTTGATGGACCTGCACCGCCACCGTGGCGTCAGCAAAGAACGCTATATGCAGGGCTTGAGGCAAGCCCGTGAGAGCGGCGAATTCCGCTTTACCATGCAGCTCGATCTGAGTGGCCAGCAGCGACAGGTCGATGGCCGCATCTCACCGATCCACAAGGACAACGACGAATTCGCCGGATACATGTTGATGTGCGAAGACGTCACGGAGCAGCGCCGTGCCACGGAGCTGATCGAATACCAGGCCACCTACGACACCCTGACCGAACTTCCGAATCGTCGGCTGTTCATGCAGCAGCTGCACCAGGCGCTGGCACGCGCGCGGCGCCACCAGCACCTGAGCGCTGTATTGTTCATCGATCTCGACAATTTCAAGACCATCAACGACTCACTCGGTCACCCGGTTGGCGACACCCTGCTGCGCGATGTCGCCAAGCGCATCCGCGAGGCGCTGCGCGAAGAGGACACCGTGGCCAGGCTCGGAGGCGACGAGTTCGTCATCCTGGTTTCCGAGTTGTCCAGAAGCAGGGACGAGGCCGTCAGCGACGTCCAGTCGCTGGCCGAAAAGATCCGCCATACCCTTGCCCTGCCATACCCGGTCGGGGTGCACGAACTGCACATCACGCCGAGCATCGGTATCTCGGTATTCCCGTCAGCGGACGAGAGCGCCGATGACATCCTGCGCCAGGCCGACACGGCGATGTACCAGGCCAAGGAATCGGGCCGCAACTCCGTGCGCTTCTTTCTGCCGAGCATGCAGCGTGCGGCGGAAAACCGCATGGGCACGATCAGCCACCTTCGCCACGCCCTGTCGCGCAACGAGCTGCGCCTGTTTTACCAGCCGCAGTTCAACACCGCGCGGCAGCTGTGCGGTGCGGAGGCGCTGCTGCGCTGGCAGCACCCGGAACGTGGCATGGTGATGCCCGACCAGTTCATCCACCTTGCCGAGGAGTCGGGCATGATCCTGACGATCGGCGACTGGGTGATGCGCGAGGCACTCAGCCAGTTCAGGCGCTGGCGGGAGGATGCCCCTGGCACCCTGCATGGCCGGGTGGCCGTCAATGTCAGTTCACTGCAGTTCCGGCAGGCGGATTTCGTGACCCGGGTCAAGCAGGCACTGGTCGACAGTGCCGCCGATCCTGACTGGCTGACACTGGAGATGACCGAAAGCATCCTGCTGCGGGATGTCGACGGCACCATCGAGAAGATCCAGATTCTGAAGCGCCTCGGTGTGCGCTTTTCGATCGATGACTTCGGTACCGGCTACTCGTCCCTCGCCTACCTCAAGCGCCTGCCAGTGGATGAGATCAAGATCGACCGTTCATTCGTGCGCGACATCCTGACCGATGCCAACGATGCCGCACTGGTCGACACGATCCTTACGATGGCAGGACACATCGGTCTGGAAGCCGTCGCCGAAGGCGTGGAGAGTGAACAGGCGTTCGCGTTTCTCAGCGAGCGCGGCTGCCCGGTATTTCAGGGCTATCACTTCGGCCGGCCATGCAGCGCCGACAGCTTCCGCGAGCAGTTCCTGCCATCCCGGCACATGACGGCTGGCGCCGAATCCTACTGATCCGGCGCCGACCACAGGGCGACAGCGGCATAGATGCGCGCCTCGGTCCGGCTCAGTGACCAGCCCGCGATACGCACGAACTCGCCGCGCAGGTATTCACCACGCACCACGCGTTGCAGTATCAGCAGTTGATCCACGGTACAGCCCGCAGTCGCACCGCCACCGGGCAGATCGGCCATGCGGGACTCGATCGCGGCGATGATCGCTTCGCGATCGCGTTCTTCGGGATACAGTTGCAGGTAAGCGGCGCCAAAGCGCAGCACGGCCTCGGGGCGGCCGCTGATCGCGGCCAGCCATGGCGGCAGGTCGTGCGTCGGTACGGCACCGGCAGCGCCGGTACCTGCGGCCGGTGCCGCCAGCAGACTCAGCAGCGAGAGCAGAAAGTCGCGGCGTGACACAGTGCCGCCGGTTATCGAGCAGACATGACCGTTCATCGCATCAACCCAACAGGGACTTCAGATGATCACCCAGGCGCAGCGCCAGTGCGACCAGGGTAAGGGTCGGATTGGACGCGCCGCCAGTCGGAAATACCGAACTGCCGGCGACAAACAGATTGTCCACTCCATGAACCTTGCAGTTCGGATCGACAACGCCCTGCCGCGGATCGTCGTGCATGCGCGTCGTCCCCATGTGGTGACTGCCACCGCCGACGATCTCCGGCCACGCGTCGTCATACTCGCCACCGTTGAACACACGCCCGATGTCCAGCGCACCGATCTCCATCACCAGTGAACGCATGTGTTCGAGTGCACTGAGCCTGTCCTGCTCGGTGAGCCGCCAGTCCAGGCGCAGCTTCTGAAGGCCGAGTGCATCACGCTGGGGCGACAGCGTGACCCGGCTGTCCGGGTTCGGTACCTGCTCGCAGGCACAACCGAGTCCCAGCCAATGGCCGAGCAGCGTCGGCGGCAGAATCGCCGCCCTGCGATCGTCGATCAAGAAACGACGTGCGGCCTCGAGCATCGCCTTGTGCGACCCGGCACGCTCCCAGTTCGGCGCGACGTTCGAATGATAGTCGCCGGCCTGGCCCGCCATGAAGGTGCAGTTGAGCAGGTGCCGATCCCGCAGGAACGACTCCGAGGGATTGAACGCAGCAGTGGCATAGCGACCGTCGGCAAACACACGTGTGCGGTAGATGCCGGGCAGGCGCAGGATGTCGGCCACCACCAGTTCGGCGAAACCGGACAGGTGCGGGTGCTCCATGAAGAACCGACCGACCAGGTCATGCTGGTTGCCAAGCCCGGCCGGCATGCTGTCATTGGACAACAACATCATCCGGGCATTCTCCAGACCACCGGTCGCCAGCACGTACACCCGCGCGCTGACCCTGTGTCTGAGTCCACTCAGCGTCTGTAGCTGCAGATGCTCGACATGCCGCCCCCCGCCAACTGCGGCGATGTTCACCACGTTTGCATTGAGCAGCACGTCAATATTCTTCGACGCCCCCAGTTCGCTGCCATAGCGTTCGCCGAAATGGGTGGGCGGACTGAAATGCACGAACCGGACCTGCATCCGGCCGGTGACCGAGTCGGGCAACGGCTCACCGGTGACGCGCTCCCAGTAGGCCTTGTCGTCGAATCGCGGCGGCGCGATCTCGACGAGATCGCAGGCCCTTTCGTAATACGGCAGCAGCGTCTCCCTGCCGAACGGCCAGCCGCTGTGCGGGACCCAGTCGCGCTGCTCGAAGTCGATCGCGTCCAGCGGCCGGCAAAAACCGCCCCAATGGTTGGAGCTGCCGCCGAGAAAGCGCAGCCGATGGGCGATCACCGGGTACGCGATACCCACACTCTCGCCGTCGTAAAGCGCCTGCGTCCGGGCTTCCGGTTGCAGGCCGCCCGACTCGATCAGGCACACCCGGGTCGAGGCACCGTCGAAAGTACGCGCCAGGCTGATACCGGCGGGACCGCCGCCGATGATCGCGACATCGGTCTCGAACCTGCTCAGGTCCGGCAGCGAACGGGCATCGATAAACATCACGAAGGTCTGTCGCGGAAGGCGTGAGTCCGTTTCAATCCCTGTCACCCGGGCCGGGTGGGGCGAAGCTGACCTGCGCTTCGAACTGCCGTTTCACCGTGGCCGTCAGGTAGGGTGTGTTCACCAACGACAGGATCACCAGCCCACGGAAATCCGCGGCACACTGCAGCAGATACGAGACTTCGAGGTTGGCATAACGATCGTGCGCATCCTTGACGTTCGTGCGCCTGCCGAACAACGCATCTGCCTCGTCGAAGAACAGGATCCATCCCGACCGTACCGCCAGGTCAAAGACCTTGCCGATGTTCTTTTCGGTCTCCCCGATGGAGCGCCCGATCAATGCCGCCGACGGAATCCGCCAGACCCTGGTACCGAGGTCGCGCGCCATCAGCTGCGCAGCCAGCAGGCGCTCCCCGGCGGCACCGTGGACAAACAGCAACTGGCTGCCGTGCCAGGGGTTGGGTCCATACAGGTGTGCCGACATTGACGTCACATCATGCCGACCCGACAGGCCGTGCAGCGCCTGACGGAGGCCATCGGGAAACCCGGAGGTATCCCAGTCCAGGTCGGTAGCCGTGAGCGCGCCGACGAAAGGTTTAAGCCATCTTCGATACACGGGAGGAGCCCTCAAACGGCCCTGCACAGGACATCGTCACAGTTCGATCACCTCATGTAATGCGGGCATCACCACCTTTGCATCACCCAGGGCGGCGGCAAACGCCTGCATCGCCTCCTCATCACCGTGCACCAGTACCGTCAGTTCGGGTGTCCCCGCAGCCTTGTGCCACGCGAGCAGCTCGTTGCGGTCGGCATGGGCGGAAAAGCCGCCGATGGTGTAGATGCGTGCCCGTACCGGAATGTCCTCGCGATAGATGCGCACCATTGCCGCCCCGTCGATGATCCGGCGCGCGAGGGTGCCATGCGCGGCGAAGCCGACGAATACGATACTGCAATCCGAGCGCCACAGGTTGTGCTTGAGGTGATGCAGCACACGACCACCGGTACACATCCCGGACCCGGCCAGTATCACCGCACCACCACCCACCCGGTTGAGCGCCATCGAGGCCGCCGTCTCGCGGGTGAAGTGCAGTCCCGGCAGGGCGAACGGATCTGCCCCTCCGTCGAACATGGCCTTGACCTCGGGTTCGTAGCAGTCGGGGTGACGACGGAAGATCTCCGTCGCTGAAATCGCCATCGGCGAATCCAGAAACACCTGCATCGATGCGGGCAGCTGTCCCTGTTCGACGCCTTCGCGCAGGCAGAACAACAGCTCCTGCGCGCGTTCCAGTGCAAACGTCGGGATGATCACGTTGCCTCCGCGCCTGAAGGTGTCACGGATCGCGGCATGCAGCTCGACGATCGATTGCCCAAGGTCCTTGTGTGCACGGTCGCCGTAGGTGGTCTCCATCACCACGACATCCACCGGCGGTGGCCTGGTCGGATCGCGCAACATCGGCCGGCCGTTGGCCCCCAGGTCGCCGGAGAAAATCACCCGCCGCTTCCTGTCCTTCTCCACGAGTTCGAACAGCACGCTGGCTGAGCCAAGGATATGCCCGGCGTCGAGAAAGGTCACGCGCACGCCATCAGCGATGTCCATCGGCTTGGCGTAAGTGGCAACCCGCCCGAAGTAGTCCATGCTGTCCAGTGCGTCCAGCACTGTGTACAGCGGTTGCACCTCGTGTGCACGGTCGTGGTGGCGGCGTGCCTTCTTGTTGAGCCATGCCGCTTCCTCTTCCTGCAGATCGGCAGCATCGAGCATGACCAGGCGAGCCAGTTCACGGGTTGCCGCAGTGGTAATGATCTCGCCGCGGAAGCCACGCGCCACCAGCAAGGGGATGCGGCCGCAGTGATCCAGATGACCATGCGTGAGCAGGAGAAAATCGATGTCCGCCGGCTCGAACCCGAACGACGCCGCGTTCTCTTCCTCGATCTGCCGGCCACCCTGGTACAGGCCGCAGTCCACCAGGACCTTCACCCCTGCACATTCGATCAGGTGGCAGGAGCCGGTCACCCCGCGCGCCGCACCGTGAAAAGAGATCCGCATCGTCAGGCCCCTCCATCGTTCACCAGAGGCACGCCGGCATTCCGGTGCCATTGCAGGATGCCGTCCCAGGCCTCCTGCGCGGTCTCGGCGAACCAGAACAGATCTCGGTCCTCTTCGTCGATCACGCCCTCGTCGACCAGAAAATCGACATTGAAGGCGCGCCGCCAGAAACATTCGCCGACCAGCACCACCGGCAGGGGATCGATCGTGCGCGTCTGGATCAACGTCAGGGACTCGAACAGCTCGTCCATCGTGCCGTAACCACCGGGACAGGCGACCAGGGCACAGGCACGCAGCATGAAATGCAGCTTGCGCAACGCGAAATAGTGAAACAGGAAACACAGATCCGGTGTCACGTACGGGTTCGGCTGCTGCTCGTGCGGCAACGAGATGTTCAGGCCGATGGTATCGGCGCCGACGTCGAAGGCACCACGATTGGCGGCCTCCATGATGCCAGGGCCACCCCCGGTCATCACCGCCAGGTGGTCGCGTTCACCACCGTGTTGCGCACTGCCGACCAGCCGCCCCAGATCGCGCGCCACATCGTAGTAGCGGCTGTTGTCGAGGATCCGCCCGGCGACCGCGAGCTGCCGCCGCAAGCGCTGGTCATCCGGCTGCCGTGCCAGGCGTCGCTGCAGCTCATCGAGGCGGCGGCGCGCCACTGCCGGGTCGGGGATGCGCGTGCTGCCAAACACGATGATGGTGCGTTCGATTCCGTAAGCACGCAGCACCGACTCGGCCTTCGCATAGTCGACCTGCAGGCGCGCACCGCGCATTTCCTGCTGGTGCAGAAAGTCAGGGTCCCGGTCCGCCTCGCGGTAGCTCGGGCTGGCCATGATCGCGCGCACCCTTGCCTCCGCGTCGGGATCGTCTTCTGGAATGGCGGGATGTTGCCACGGCAGCGGCTGCTGTCGTTCGCCCGGCGGCTTTTTCGGTCTGTCGCGTGAGAAACCCAACTGAATCATCCCTGGCATCGGACCTATAGGTAAAAGTCTAGCCTGAAATGCCGCGCCTTGATTTGCAGGGTTCCAGCCCCGCGGCAATACTGCCGACAGGCAATCGGCCGGAGGACGGCCTCCTACGGCATGGGTCGGTCGGCGACCCCAGGCATCAATCGTCGAGTCTGTCGAACGCGACACCACGCTGTTCGAGCCCTGCCATCAGGGCCTGCAGCGGCGCATCGAGGTCACCGTGGCCGCGAAAACCGAGCTCGATCTGAAACTCGGCGCCGAGACGCGGCAGGCTGAACAGCCTGGCCTCCGGAAACTGCTCAACCAACTCCTGCATCAGGTCCATCAGGCTGCTCTCCGTGACACCGCGCACACGTACTGCACATTGGCGTTCGGCCCGGCCACCCTGAGCGAACCGGGTATCGAGCACCCAGGCCGCCATCGGATGCGCCATGTCGGGAAAGCCCGGCATGAAGTAATGACGGTTGATGCTGAAACCGGGGATGCGGTTGTAGGGGTTGGGGATCAGATCACTGCCCGCCGGCAGCTCCGCCATTTTGATCCGGTTGGGGTAGGCATCGGCGCCGAAGCGGCCCTCGATCTCGGCTACGGCACCCGGGTGCAGGGTCAACGCCACACCGGCGGCACGCGCCGCGCAGGCGCGCGTGTGATCGTCCGGTGTCGCCCCGATGCCGCCGCAGCAGAACACCGGGATACCCTCGTCCATCGTGCGCGCGAATTCACTGACCAGGTACTCAGGGTCGTCCGGCAGGATACGCAGCCACGCAACCTTGAAGCCGCGTTCGCGCAACATGCCGCCGATTCCCTCGAAGTGGCGGTCACGGCGCCGGCCGTTGAGGATCTCGTCACCGACAACGATGATACCGAAGGTGTCGGCTGCCACCGTCCCGTCCATCAGATCGCGTTCCGCAGGCCCAGCGACTCCGGATACGGGTCGAGGTACCACTGTTGGTCGATGTAGTCGTCCGGGTGGCGCCGGAAGTAATGGTGCAACAGCTTCATCGGCACCACCAGCGGCACCTCTTCGCGGCGGTAGGCCTCGATGCTCTGGGCCAACTCGGCCTTGTCGCCGCCGTCGATGCGATCCTTGAGATAACCCTGTATGTGCTGCAGCGCATTGACATGCCGCTTGCGCCCGATCCGACGTTTCAATGCAGCCATGAACTCGGCCTCATAGGCATCGGCGACGCGTGACAGGTCGACACCCTTCAGGTTTGAGAGCAGGCGCCCAAGGCGCTGATACGCCGCTTGCGAATGCGCCATCACCATGTACTTGTGTCGGGCATGAAAATCGATCAGCGCCTTGGCGGTGAGGTCGGTGGCGCGCAGTGTCTGCCAACGCCGGTAGGCAAACACACGGTTGACGAAGTTCTCGCGCAACATCGGGTCGTTGAGCCTCCCCTCTTCCTCGCAGGGCAGGTTGGGCAGGCTGTGCATGATCACCCGCGCATAGGCGCCGACGCCTTTCTTCTCGGCATGACCGCCCGCGTTGTACAGCTTGACGCGCTCCATGCCGCAGCTCGGCGACTTGCTCATGAAGACGTAACCGCTGATTGCACCGAGTTGCGCGGCAGTCTCGAGGGCGAATCCCTCGAGCCTGTCGGTGACGTCGATCGACGGGTCTTCGACCCCGACAACGCGAGGCTGTGTCGCCGAGGCCACCAGGCGTATCGGTGGACGTGGCGCACCCAGGCCGATCGCCATCTCGGGGCAGATGGGCTGGTAATCGACGAACCTGCCGAGCTGCTCGACAATCCAGCGGTCGCGCTTGGCGGTGCCGTCATAGCGCACCTTCTGCCCCAACAGACAGCTGCTGATACCGATCACCGGCCGCTCGGCGTAGTCGCGGTTCACATTCCGTCTCGGATTACCGCCGACCCTGCCCCGAGGCAGGCGGTACCAGCGGCCGACAGCCAGGATGCTTGTGCATCGGCGGCCTGCCCCTGATCAGGACCGGCGGCGCGCGCCCACGCGCAGGCGCAGGGCGTTGAGTTTGATGAAGCCTTCGGCGTCCTTCTGATTGTAGGCCCCGGCATCGTCTTCGAAAGTGGCGATCGATTCATCGAACAGGCTATGGGTGGGTGACTTGCGTCCGGCGACGATCACGTTGCCCTTGTACAGCTTCATCCGCACGGTGCCGTTGACCACCTTCTGTGTCTGGTCGATCAGCGCCTGCAGTGCCATACGTTCCGGGCTCCACCAGTAACCGTTGTAGACCATGCTGGCGTACTTCGGCATCAACTCGTCCTTCAGATGTGCCGCCTCGCGATCCAGGGTCAGGGACTCCATCGCACGATGCGCCTTGAGCATGATGGTACCGGCCGGCGTCTCGTAACAGCCACGCGACTTCATACCGACATAGCGGTTCTCGACAATGTCGTCGCGGCCGATGCCATTGGCGCCGCCGAGCCTGTTGAGGAACTCCATCACCGAGGCAGGCGACATCGGCTCACCGTCGACCGCAACGATATCGCCGTTCTGATAGGTCAGCTCCACGTAGGCGGGCGTGTCCGGTGCCGCTTCGGGCGATACGGTCCAGCGCCACATGTCTTCCTCCGGCTCGGCCCAGGGGTCTTCGAGGATGTCGCCTTCATAGGAGATATGCAGCAGGTTGGCATCCATCGAATACGGCGACTTCTTGCCCTTCTTGGCGAAGTCCACCGCGATGCCGTGTTCCTCTGCGTACTTCATCAACTTCTCGCGCGACAACAGGTCCCATTCGCGCCACGGCGCTATCACCTTCACATCGGGCTTGAGCGCATAGGCACCGAGCTCGAAACGCACCTGATCGTTGCCCTTGCCGGTGGCACCGTGCGAGATCGCGTCGGCGCCGGTGGCATTGGCGATCTCGATCAGACGCTTGGCGATCAGCGGCCGTGCGATCGATGTACCGAGCAGGTATTCGCCCTCGTAGATCGCGTTGGCACGGAACATCGGGAACACGAAATCGCGCGCAAACTCCTCGCGCAGGTCGTCGACATAGATCTCCTTGATGCCGGCAGCCTTCGCCTTGGCGCGTGCCGGTTCGACCTCCTCGCCCTGGCCGATGTCGGCGGTGAAGGTCACCACCTCGCAGTCGTATACGTCCTGCAGCCACTTGAGGATGATCGAGGTGTCCAGCCCGCCGGAATAAGCGAGAACGACTTTCTTGATGCCCGAATGAGCCATGTTGCGCCCCTTGATGGATCCGATTGGGAAATGCGTTGTGGAAAGGCGCGCATTATAACGCAGGGTACCGTGTGGATTGGCAATCACGCCGTTCCCATCCGGCGGGGCAAGCTGTAATACTGTCAACGGAACCATTCGCCACGAAAGGCCCGCCAACCATGCCCGCACACCCGACCACCCGCCGGATCGTCATCCTCCTGCTGATCGTTGCCGTGCTCGCCGGCTGGGGCTGGTGGGCGACGCGCAGCAAGCCGATCCCGATAGCGGTCACGGCGGTTGAAAAAGGCACGGTGGAAAAGACCGTGGCCAACACCCGTGCCGGAACGGTCAAGGCCTGTCGACGCGCCAAGCTGTCACCGAGTGCGGGCGGACAGATCGCCAACCTGCCGGTACAGGAGGGTGATGCCGTGAAACAGGGTCAGCTGCTGCTGGAGCTGTGGAACAAGGATCTGACCGCACAGCTCAGCCTGAGTGAGCAGGAGGCGGTCAGCGCGGCAGCAACGGCACGGGCACGCTGCATCGAGGCGGACCAGTCGCGTCGCGAGGCCGAGCGCCAGCAGAAGCTGCTGGCCCGCAATCTCGTCTCCGAAGAACAGGCCGATCAGGCCGCCTCTGCCGCCAACGCCGCCGATGCCGCGTGCGAAGCCGCCCGGGCGACCGCCGCGGTCAGCCGGGCACGCGTCGGCGTGACCCGGGCGACACTGGAGAAGACCCGCCTGATCGCACCATTCGACGGCGTGATTGCGGAGATCAACGGCGAACTGAATGAATACGTGACGCCATCACCAATCGGCATCCCGACCCCGCCGGCAGTCGACCTGATCGACAATCGCTGTTTCTACCTGACCGCACCGATCGACGAGGTGGACGTCGCCGGCATCAGCGTCGGCCAGGTCGCGAGGGTCACCCTTGACGCCTTCGGTGCGCGCCGCTTCGAGGGTCGGGTGCGGCGTATCGCCGACTATGTGCTGGATGCGGAGAAACAGGCCCGGACCGTGGATGTAGAGGTCGAGTTCGTCAATCCTGCCGACATTGCCCAACTGTTGGCCGGTTACTCGGCCGATGTGGAGATAATTCTCGATGTACAACGCGATACCCTGCGGATTCCAACCGAGGCGCTGCTGGACGGTACCCGGGTCTATGTGTTCGATCCCGACAGCGGGCTTATCGAACAGCGCGAGGTGAAAACCGGCACCGCGAACTGGGACCACACACAGGTCACCGACGGTCTGGCCGAGGGTGAGCTGATCGTCACCTCGGTCGATCGGGAGGGACTGGCCGACGGCGTCACCGCACGGCGCGAGACGGATGCGGGCAAATGATCGAGCTGACCGGTATCGAGCGCGACTTCGCGGTCGGTGACGAGACCGTACACGCGTTGAGCCAGGTCAGCCTGAGCCTTCCCGACGGTGATTACGTATCGGTGATGGGGCCGTCGGGTTCAGGCAAGTCGACGCTGCTCAACGTGCTGGGCCTGCTCGACCGGCCGAATGCCGGCAGCTACAGGCTGGACGGCGTCGAGACCACCGACCTGCCCGAGGAACGCCGCGCGGCGCTGCGCCGCAACCACATCGGCTTCGTGTTTCAGGCGTTTCACCTGGTACCTCGTCTGAGCGCCGCCGACAACATCGGCCTGCCGATGGTCCTCGCCGGCGTGGCACCTGACGCGCGCAAGGCCCGTGTCCACGAGGTCCTGGACTCACTCGACCTGCTCGACCGCGCCCACCACCGCCCCGACCAACTGTCCGGCGGACAACGCCAGCGCGTCGCCATTGGCCGTGCCATCGTGATGAAGCCGGGGGTGCTGCTGGCCGACGAGCCCACCGGCAACCTCGATCAGCACGCTGGCGGCGAGGTGGTCGGTCTGCTCGAGCGCCTCAACGGGGCCGGGATCACTCTGATCGTGGTCACCCACGACCCGGCGATCGGCAGGCGCGCCCGGCGCAGGATCCGCATGGTCGACGGACGGATCGAGAGCGATGAGAGTGGTGATGCGCACACCTGACCTTCTCAGCTTCGCGCTGCGTTCGCTCGGTGGCGCACGCACCCGCACCCTGTTGATGTTGCTCGCGATGAGTATCGGTGTGGCCTCGGTGGTGCTCCTGACCGCACTCGGCGAGGGGGCGCGCCGCTACGTGGTCGGCGAGTTTGCGCAGCTCGGCACGCACCTGCTGATCATGCTGCCGGGGCGCTCGGAAACCACCGGCGGGGCACCCCCGCTGCTCGGCGCCACGCCACGGGACCTGACCCTGGATGACGCAATGGCGTTGCTGCGCGAGCGCAGCATCCTGCGGGTCGCACCGCTGACAGTGGGCAATGCACCGGTCTCGTATGGCAGTCGCGAACGCGAGGTCACGGTGATCGGCGCCACCGCTGATTTCTTCCCCATCCGCCACCTGACAATCGGCAGCGGCAGCAGTCTGCCGGCGCTGGACCCCGGACGCGGCGCCAGTGTCGTGGTGATCGGTTCAGGGCTGCGCCGGGAGCTGTTCGGCAGTCAGCGCGCGCTGGGCCAGTGGGTGCGCATCGATGACCGGCGTTTTCGTGTCATCGGTATTCTCGGCGAGGGTGGCGAATCACTCGGCCAGGACCTCGACGACATGGCGGTCATCCCGGTTGCCTCGGCGCAGGTGGTGTTCGACACGCCGTCGCTGTTCCGCGTGTTGATCCAGGCGCGCAGCGAGGACGATATCGAACGCGCGAAGAAGGCCGCGCGCGAGATCATCCGCGAGCGGCACGACGGCGAGGACGATGTGACCATCATCTCGCAGGATGCGCTGCTGAGCACCTTCGACAGGATCCTCGGCGCGCTGACCTATACCGTCGGCGGCATCGCCGCAATCAGCCTCGCGGTGGCCGGCATCCTGATCATGAACGTGATGCTGGTGGCCGTCTCACAGCGCGTTGCCGAAATCGGCCTGCTCAAGGCCCTGGGCGCGCCGGAGCGTCAGGTGTTGCGCCTGTTCCTGGTCGAATCGGTGATGCTCGCCGCGGCCGGTGCCGCCCTGGGTGTATTGATCGCGGTCGCCGGGATCTTCGTGTTGCGCGAGGTCTTTCCGACGTTTCCGATCGCCGCGCCGCTGTGGGCGACGCCGGCCGCAGTCGGTGTGGCGATCGTCACCGGACTGGTCTTCGGCGTGCTGCCGGCACGGCGCGCCGCACGGCTGGACCCGGTGCACGCCTTGAGCGGGAGATAGCGACCGCGATGCGCCTCGATGACCTGTTCCATCTCACCGGCAGCGCGGTCCTGGCGCATCGCACACGCAGCCTGTTGACCGGGCTGGGCATCGCGGTCGGCATCGCCGCCGTGGTGTTGCTGACCGCGATCGGCGAAGGCGTGCAGCGCTTCGTCGTCAAGGAGTTTACCCAGTTCGGCACCAACCTGATCGCCATCTCACCGGGCAAGACCGAGACACTCGGCATGTCGGGCGCGGTCATCAGCAATGTGCGTCCACTGAGCCTGGACGACGCCGATGCGCTGCGCCGCCTGCCGCAGGTCAGGGCAGTGGTGCCGTTCATCCAGGGCAATGCAGAGGTCGAGGCAGACGGCAAGACACGGCGCACCACAGTGTTCGGTACCGGCCACGCGGTCCCCGAAGTGTGGCAGATCACACCGGCGCTGGGCCGGTTCCTGCCGGACGACGAACCGCGCCAGGCACGCGCCTTCGCGGTATTGGGCAGCAAGCTGCGCAGTGAGCTGTTTGCCGGCCGTTCGCCACTCGGCGAGCGTATCCGCGTCGGCGGCGAGACCTATCGAATCATCGGCACGATGCACCCCAAGGGCCAGCTGCTCGGTTTTGATCTCGACGACACGGTATACATCCCGATCGGCCGGGCGATGGCGATGTTCGACCGTGAGAGCCTGATGGAGGTGGACGTGCTGTACCACGCGGACGCCGATGCCGACGAGCTGGCGGAAAAGCTGAAGGCGCGTCTGGTTGCCCGTCACGGTACCGAAGACTTCACCATCGTCACCCAGGACCAGATGTTGGAGGTACTCGGCTCCGTGCTCGATGTCCTGACGCTGGCGGTGGGCGCACTCGGCGCCATCTCGCTGCTGGTCGGTGGTATCGGGATATTGACCATCATGACCATTTCGGTGAATGAACGCACCGGCGAGGTCGGTCTGCTGCGCGCGCTGGGTGCCGGACGACGCCAGGTGATGGCGCTGTTTCTCGGTGAGGCGGTGGTGCTGTCCGGTGCCGGCGGTCTTGCCGGCCTGCTATTGGGCATCGGTGGCGCCTGGCTTATCAGCGCAGCGGTGCCCGGCCTTCCGACACACATCGCCTGGGACTATGTCTCGCTCGCGCTGCTGATCGCCGTCGGGATCGGCCTGCTGGCAGGCGTCGTGCCGGCACTGCGCGCGGCAGGCCTGGACCCGGTGACCGCGCTGCGTGCCGAATAGAAAAGACCGCCGGACGAGCCGGGCGAACAACAAGATGTCAGGGGTTGGGGCCGGACCCCGGGACCCGCCACAGGGATGGCAGGGTGACAACAAGCGTTGTCTCGACCTGCCCGCTTTCCCCGCCCCGTACCTGTCATGCGCCCTGGTATCGGCGGCTTACCGGCTCCTGCATCTGTGCGAAATCCTTGATCGGCCTCGCTGACGGGCTCCTCAGCAACAACCAGTCTGCATCGTTCAGCGATTGGTAGGTCGGCGCGAAGTCGCTGAGCAGATCGATATCAGTTACGCCGGACTTCCCAGATTCTTTCTTTATTTTCTTAAAGATCTTCCTCAGGCTCCGCTTTCCATCCAGATATTTGAATATCAGGTGCGTATACTTTCCCTTCGGTAGAGTGATATTTATATTTTTTGAGGGAGAAAGTACAACATGTCGACTGGGATTCTTCTGCATCTCCCGGGACAACGATTCACAGTCAAGATTTACCATCGAAAAAAACGGGATGTTGTCAAGATCGTCAAGACTGGCGACAGTGTCCTTGATCCTTGAAACGTAAAAAGAGTGAACAAAGATGTTTCCTGCGACGAGTTCCGCTATTGCGTACTGCTTCCGGGCATCCAGCTTTTCCAGCTTTCCCATCAATGGACTGTTGTTTAGATACGTCCTCGGCTGATAACGCCACCTGCTCCGATAAGCGAAATCCACAAACTCCAGGCCACACTGAGCGATAAACTCGAAAAGTTCAGGAACGGTATAGGCGCGATCCTGCTGGTGCAAAAACATATCGTATACCCCTGCGTCTCCGTGATTGATGTGATCGGCAGGGGTCAGTTTCTCTGAGATTTTGAACCAGTTGCTGGCAGGAAGGTCCTTGATCAGGGTCTTCGTATTGTCGACCCTTGTTTGCGCAGACTGCTCGCCGGAATTTATCAGGCGCATCAGTTCCTGCATCTGGTATATCGCCGTTCTGCCGATTGCTCCGTATACCATAAGACCCATGCACCCCTTCTCACCCAATACCGACTTCAGAGCCATCAGGCCGGCGACCGGTGATTCAAGATGATGGAGTACGCCACAGCAGTTTATGTAGTCGAACCTGCCGATGTCCATTTCCGGCAAATCCAGGATGGATCCCTGGATCCAGGTTATGTTGTCCAGCCCACGGACTTGCGCTCTCTCTTGAGCAATCTTGCGGCTCGCGCTACTGATATCCAAATAGACAATCTCTGCGTCCCGGTCCCTTAGCTGCTCCGCCAGAAAAATCGCCGCATCTCCGGTGCCACCACCGGCGACAAGGGCCCTGAAACCGGAATAGTTCTGCTCGCCCCTGAAGCATTTGAAGTTCAGATAGTCAAGAAACTCGAGCACGGTGGGCCTGAGTTCCGTCTTTTCTGCGTTCGGGTCTCTCAACGGGTAAGGGTAATCTTCGTATTGATCCCTGACACCTTCCAGATAGGTCGAGGAAGTCATCTTCCCTCCGTGTTTTGGTTTCTCCGCATAAGACCGATCCGTCTCGACGGGAGGACTCTACACCGGCAGTCGGCAATCAACGGCAGCTCGCTGTGTCTGCGGAAGCGCCGGGTTGCGGCGTATGCCGTCACCTGACATACAGCACGGAGCATAGGTGCTATCGGTGTTGGACTTCCAGCCTGAAGTTCCCCCACAAGCTCGAACCCGAAACCTGGTCTGTCCGGGGCGATCCCGGGATCAGCCGGAGGGAGTGTGCGCCAGAAAGGCATCCAGACAGGCCATGAACCCCTGCGGCTGATCGGCGTAGACCCAGTGTCCCGCGCCGTCGACCGGGCACAAGATTGCGTTCGGGAAGAAGCGCCGGATGGCGGGCTCGTACGCGGGCGTCACGTAGTCCGACAGCACACCGTGGATGAAATACGTGGTGCCGCCGAAGGTCGCGTCGCTGCGCTGGTCCGGAAATCCGGTGATTTCCGCCTGTGCGGCGGCAAGCGCGGGCAGATTCAGCCGCCAGCGCCATCCCGCTGCGTCCTTGACCAGGTTCTGCAACAGAAACGCTCGCACCCCGCCGCCGATGCCCGGTGCCATCTGCCGATCGGCATCGGCACGGCTGCGGATCGTCGCCAGATCTACGGCGCCGAAGCCGTCGAGCGCGGCATCGAAGTTGTGGGTATAGCGCACCGGTGACATATCGACCACGGCCAGCCGGCTCACCCGCTGCGGATGATTCAATGCGAGGTGCATGGCCACCTTGCCCCCCATGCTGTGGCCGACCAGCGTGGCAACACCAACGTCATGGGCGTCGAGCAGGCGTAACACGTCGTCGACCATGGCGGGGTACGAAGTGTCAGCATGATGCGGCGACTGCCCGTGGTTGCGCAGGTCCGGTACCAGCACGTGGTATCGCGTCTCCAGCTGGCGTGCCACCGCACCCCAATTCGAGGACGAGCCGAACAGGCCATGCAACAGCAGCACGCAGGGCCGATCCGGTGAACCGTATGATCTGAAGTGCAACTCCATCATGCCAGGCAACAGAGGCTGGTCAGCGCGTCGAGCCGGCGCTCAACCGCGTCGGGACTCATCCACCTGATCGAGCGCGGAGATACCCTCCACCAGGCTCTTGAGAATGCCGTCCCTGATCCCGTAAATCCAGCCGTGGACGGTCAGATCCCGGCCCTGCCGCCAGGCATTCTTGACAATCGTGGTATTGCACACGTTGGTGACCTGCTCCACCACGTTCAGCTCACACAGGACGTCGACCTTTTCCTCGTGGCTCACGGCATTCAGCCGTTCGGCGTTGAAGCGGCTGACATCCTTGATATGACGCAGCCAGTTGTCGATCAGCCCATGGTCCCTGTCTTCCATTGCGGCCTTGATGCCGCCACAACCGTAGTGCCCGCACACGATGACGTGCTTGACCTGCAACACCTCGACCGCGAACTGGATGACCGAAAGACAGTTGAGATCAGTGTGCACGACGACGTTGGCGATGTTGCGATGCACGAACACCTCACCGGGCGGCAGGGCGATGATCTCGTTGGCAGGGACGCGGCTGTCCGAGCAACCGATCCACAGATACTCCGGGGCCTGCTGCGTGGACAGCCGTTCGAAGAACTGCGGGTCTTCCTTTTTTATCGCATCGGCCCAGGCGCGATTGCTTTCGAACAGGTGGTCCAGCGACTTCAACGGTTACCCCCGCAAACGGAACGTTCAGTGGTTGATGCCGCCGGGCGCGGCACGCCACGCAGCGATGGGCGTGCGGTCAACCGCACGCTGGCGGATCGACGGGATCAACCCCTCTTCTTCGGCGGCATCAGGTCGGTGATCGAACCTTCGGCCATCTCGGCGGCGAAGCAGATGGTCTCATTCAGTGTTGGATGCGGGTGCACGGTCAGGCCGATGTCTTCGGCGTCCGCCCCCATCTCCAGGCCCAGCACGGTCTCACCGATCAGCTCACCCGCGTTGCGACCGACGATGCCGGCACCGAGCAGGCGCTTGGACTTGGCGTCGAAGATCAGCTTGGTCATACCTTCCTCACGACCGATGCCGAGCGCGCGCCCGGAGGCGGCCCAGGGAAAGACCCCTTTCTCGATCTCGACGCCGCGGGCCTTGGCCTCGGTCTCGGTAAGACCCATCCAGGCCACCTCGGGGTCCGTGTAAGCCACGGAGGGGATGGTCATCGGGTCGAACAGCGACGGCAGGCCTGCGAT
This sequence comes from Chromatiaceae bacterium, assembly GCA_024235315.1. Taxonomy (GTDB): domain Bacteria; phylum Pseudomonadota; class Gammaproteobacteria; order Chromatiales; family Chromatiaceae; genus Thiosocius. The sequence goes on from JACKMP010000003.1 coordinate 67,479, forward strand.
GACCTCCGCTGCGACCTTGCCCTCGTGGGTCGCCTTGTGCGCCAGCATCGGATTGCCGACCACGTCGCCGATCGCATAGATGTGCGGGACATTGGTGCGCATCTTCGCATCGGTCGGGATGAACCCTCGCTCGTCGACCTGCACACCGGCCGCTTCGGCGTTGATCTGTTTGCCGTTCGGCGTGCGCCCGACGGCCACAAGCACCTTGTCGTAGATCTTTGAATCCGGCGCCTTGTCGCCTTCGAATGAAACCTTGAGGCCGTTCTTCTGCGCCTTGATGTCGCCAACCTTGGTCTTCAGCATGATGCTGCCGACCTTGCCTTCCAGGCGCTTCTGCAACGGCCGCACCAGGTCACGGTCACATCCCGGGATCAGGCCGTCCTGCAATTCGACGATGTCGATCTCACTGCCGAGGGTGGCGTACACGGTCGCCATCTCCAGGCCAATGATGCCGCCACCGACGATCAGCATCTTCTTCGGTACATCCTGCAGCGCCAACGCCCCGGTGGAGCTGATCAGGCGCGGGTCATCGTTGGGAAAGCCGGGGATTTTCACCGCGCTGGAGCCGCAGGCGATGATGCATTGTTCGAACTCGACACGGGTCAGACCGTCAGCCGTCTGTACCTCCATGTGACGCGGATCGGAGAACTTCGCGACGCCGGTCACCACCTGCACCTTGCGCTGTTTGGCCAGCGCTCCCAGGCCGCCGGTCAGCTTGCCGACCACCTTGTCCTTGCCGGCACGCATCTTGTCGAGGTCGATCCGCGGCTGGGTGTAGCGCACCCCCATGTGTTCCAGTTCGGCGACCTCGTTGATCACCTCGGCCGTGTGCAACAGGGCTTTCGACGGGATACAACCGACGTTCAGACAGACACCGCCGAGGCTCGCGTAGCGCTCGATCAGTACGACTTGCTTGCCGAGATCCGCCGCACGGAACGCCGCGGTATAACCACCCGGACCCGCACCCAAGACCACTACCTGGGTACGGATGTCCGCCACCTGGCCCTGCTTGCTCATAAACGCTCCTTTTCCCGTTGGTTGCCCGACCCGGCCCGACTGCCGCTGGCGACAGACCCGACCGGGGATATCAGATCGGCATTAAGGCAGCAAACCGCCCCGCGTGCACGGCAACGATCTCAATGCTGTGCATTGCCTGCCGCAGACCGGTACCTGTCGAACGCCCATCGCTCACAGTCATAACAGCAACCGGCGGATGTCGCCCAGAAGCTGTGCCAGGTACGAGGTGAAACGCACCCCCTCGGCACCGTCGATCACCCGGTGATCATAGGAAAGGCTGAACGGCATCATCAGGCGCGGTGCGAAATCGCGACCGTCCCATTTCGGTTTCATCTCGGCACGCGAGATGCCGAGGATCGCCACCTCCGGTGCATTCACGATCGGCGTGAACTGGGTACCGCCGATGCCACCGAGACTGGATATCGAGATGCAGCCGCCCTGCATGTCAGCCGGGGCGAGCTTCCCAGCTCGTGCCTTGGCGCTCAGCTCGCCGAGGTCGCGCGCGAGATCGAAGACCCCCTTCTTGTCCACATCGCGGACCACCGGCACGACCAGCCCGTTCGGCGTGTCGACCGCCACACCGATATTCACGTACTTCTTCAGGATCAGCTTCTCACCGTCCGCCGACAGCGAGCTGTTGAACTGCGGATAGTTGGCCAGCGCCTTGCAAACCGCCTTCATCAGAAACGGCATGAAGGTCAGCTTGACGTCGGCCCTGGCCGCTTCGTCCTTCTGCGCCTTGCGGAAGCCTTCCAGTTCCGTGATGTCGGCCTCGTCGAACTGCGTAACGTGCGGCACATTGAGCCAGCTGCGATGCAGATGGGTGCCACTGAGCTTCTTGATCCGCCCGAGTTCCTTTTCCTCGACCTCGCCAAACTTGGTGAAATCGACCGCAGGCATCGCCGGCAACTGCAGACCGCCGCCGGCGGAAGGCGCCGCGGCTGACGGCTTGCCCTCGGACAGGGTCCGCTTGACGTAGGCCTGCACGTCCTCCTTGATGATGCGACCCTTGGGTCCGGAGCCGGGGACATGAAACAGATCGACACCCAATTCGCGGGCGAAACGGCGGACCCCGGGACTGGCGTGCGCGCGCCCTCGCGGGGCATCCGATGGGCGAGCCAGGACCGGCGGGCGCAGTGGCTCCTTCTCGCCAGGCATTCGGCCTGCCTCACCGGCCTCCGCAGCCGCCACCGCCTGCGTCGCAGCGGGTTCGGCCTGTGCCGATCCGCTCACGGCCGCAACGGGCTGCACGGGCGGCGCCGCCCCTGCCGATTCGAGTGACGCGATCAGATCACCTTCGTTGATCCTGTCGCCGACCTTGACGGCCAGCGATCTGACGACGCCCGCGAAGGGCGACGGGATCTCCATCGAGGCCTTGTCGCTCTCCAGCGTCAACAGCGACTGTTCGGCCTCGACCGAATCACCGACATTGACCAGCATTTCGATGACCTGAACATCCTTGAAGTCACCGATATCGGGCAACACCACATCGCGCACCTCCGCCACGGTCGGTGCGGTCGGTGCTGGCGCTGCCTGCTCGATGGCCGCAGGCGCGGGCTCAGCGGCCGGCTCAGGTGCGGTCGCCGGCTCCTCCGGCTGCGGCGCCACGGGAGCGGCCGAATCGGCCCCCTGCAGTTTCAGGATCAGGTCTCCCTGGTTTACCTTACCGCCGACCGCAACGCTCACCTCCGCGATCACACCGGCCTGGGGTGAGGGGATCTCCATGCTGGCCTTGTCGCTTTCGAGCGTCAGCAGCGGATCCTCGGCCTCGACCCTGTCCCCCGGCTTGACCAGAACCTCGATGATCTCCACGTCGTGGAAGTCACCGATGTCGGGCAGCAAAACTTCAATCATCTGTGCCACGTCTTTGTCTCCGTATCACTGTCTGAGCACTGGGTGTCGTCTGTCACTCAGACAGATGCGGGGTTGGGCTTTTCGGGATCGATCTTGTAGGCCTTGATTGCCTGCGCGACCAGGCTGACGTCGACCTCGCCGTTGTCGGCCAGCGCCTTGAGTGCGGCCACCACCACGTAGTGGCGGTTCACTTCGAAGAACTTGCGCAGCTGGGAACGCCGGTCCGATCGGCCAAAACCATCGGTGCCCAGCGCGACAAAGGGCTTGTCACCGATGTAAGGCAGGATCTGCTCCGGAAAGCTGCGGATGTAATCGGTCGCTGCAACCACCGGGCCCTTCTGTCCCTCGATACTCCGGGTGACAAAAGGTACCCGCGGCTTGTCCATCGGGTGCAGCATGTTCCAGCGCTCGATATCGATTGCCTCACGACGCAGCTCGCTGAAGCTGGTGACGCTCCACACATCGGCCGCGATGTTCCACTCGTCCTCGAGCAGCGCTGCTGCCGCGATCACCTCACGCAGGATCGTGCCCGAACCCAGCAGCTGCACGCGCTTCTTCTTGCGCGAGCCCTGACGGTACAGGTACATGCCTCTGATGATGCCGTCTTCAACTCCCTCCGGCATCACCGGCTGGATGTAGTTCTCGTTCATGACCGTGACGTAGTAGAAGACGTTCTGCTGCTGCTCGTACATCTTCTTCATGCCGTCGTGCAGGATCACGGCCAGCTCGTAGGCGAAGGTCGGATCATAGGCGCGGCAGTTCGGGATGAATGCCGCCTGCAGGTGGCTGTGCCCGTCCTGGTGCTGCAGGCCCTCACCTGCCAGCGTGGTGCGGCCGGCGGTGCCCCCGAGCAGAAAGCCGCGTGCCTGCATGTCGCCGGCGGCCCAGGCCAGATCACCGACGCGCTGGAAACCGAACATCGAGTAGTAGATGTAGAACGGGATCATCGTGACCCCGTTGTTGCTGTACGAGGTCGCGGCGGCGATCCACGACGACATCGCGCCGGCCTCGTTGATGCCTTCCTGCAGGATCTGGCCCTTCTTGTCCTCGCGGTAATACATCACCTGGTCGGAATCGACCGGCTTGTACAGCTGGCCGACCGAGGAATAGATACCGAGCTGGCGGAACATGCCCTCCATACCGAAGGTGCGGGCCTCATCCGGCACGATCGGCACGACGAACTTGCCGACCCCCTTGTCACGGGTCAGGCTGGTAAGGAAACGCACGAAGGCCATCGTCGTGGACATCTCGCGGTCGCCGCTGCCGTCGAGCAACGCCTTGAAGGTATCGAGCGGCGGGATCGTCAGCGGGTTGGCCTGTGCGCGACGACTTGGCATGTAGCCCCCCAGCGCCGCTCGCCGTGCGTGCAAATACGCCATCTCGGCGCTGTCGGCCGGCGGCTTGAAATAGGGCGCCGAGCTGATCTGGTCATCCGGGATCGGGATATTGAAACGTTCACGGAAGGCGCGCAGCGACTCCTCTCCCATCTTCTTCTGCGAGTGGGTGATGTTCTGGCCTTCGCCGGCCTCGCCCATGCCATAGCCCTTGACGGTCTTGGCCAGGATCACGGTCGGCTGTCCCTTGTGACGCATCGCCGCGGCATAGGCCGCATGGACCTTGATCGGGTCGTGACCGCCGCGGTTCAGTCGCCAGATGTCCTCGTCCGACATATTGGCGACCATCGCTGCGAGCTGCGGGTATTTGCCGAAGAAATGCTCGCGCACGAAGGCGCCACCGTGCGCTTTGTATGACTGGTAGTCGCCGTCGACGCATTCCTCCATGCGCTTGAGCAGCAGGCCGTCCTTGTCGCGTGCCAGCAGCGGATCCCAGTAGCCGCCCCAGATCACCTTGATCACGTTCCATCCGGCACCGCGGAACACCGCTTCCAACTCCTGGATGATCTTGCCGTTGCCGCGGACCGGACCATCGAGCCGCTGCAGGTTGCAGTTGACGACGAACACCAGGTTGTCCAGGCGCTCGCGCGCGGCGAGAGAGATCGCGCCAAGTGATTCGGGCTCGTCCATCTCACCATCGCCCATGAATGCCCAGACCTTGCGGTCGCCGGCGTTCGCCAGTCCCCGATCGTGCAGGTATCGCATGAAGCGCGCCTGATAGATCGCCATCAGGGGCCCAAGGCCCATCGACACCGTCGGAAACTGCCAGAAATTGGGCATCAACCAGGGGTGCGGGTAAGACGACAGGCCGCCGCCGTCGACCTCCTGGCGGAAATTGTTCAGCTGCTCCTCGCTGATACGACCCTCCAGGAATGCCCGCGCATACACGCCGGGGGCCGAGTGCCCCTGGAAAAACACCAGGTCGCCCTCCTGGTTGTCATTGGTAGCGCGAAAGAAATGGTTGTACCCGACATCGAACAACGTTGCGCTCGAGGCGAAACTGGCGATATGTCCACCCAGCTCGGTCGCCTTGCGGTTGGCCTGCACCACCATCGCCATCGCGTTCCAGCGCACGAAGGAGCGGATTCGCCGCTCCATCGAACGATCGCCGGGGAACGAATCCTGCTTGGTCAGCGGGATCGTGTTCAGGTAGGCGGTGTTGGCACTGTATGGCAGGTAGGCACCGGAACGGCGCGCCTTGTCGATCAGGCGTTCAAGCAGGAAATGCGCGCGGTCAGGCCCTTCATTCTCAAGCACGCTGTCAAGCGCCTCGAGCCATTCCTGGGTTTCCTGGGGATCGACATCCGGTTTCACTGCCATGGTGCTGGGTATCCGAAAGAGTGGAAAAGGAGTGCCGACGCGCCTGGACGCATGCGCCGTGCAGCCATGAATTCCGGCAAGTAAAGCAGAGCACAACGCGATTTACTAGAGTGAATTTCGTTTTATTTGTTTTTTCAGTCACTTATTGTATTTCATTACACAGACGATAGTCCTATTTTGAGCGTACAGCCATAGACCTGACCGCCGGACCCGATCATTGGCGCCAAGCGACGGAGTCTGCGGCAAACGCGAAAGTCTCATCCGGCGAGCAGCGCAATAAGCCCGTAACGGGCCAGCTTGCCCAATCCGACGAGCAGCAGAAACCGGGGGAGGTCGAGGCGGAGCAATCCGGCAAACAGGCACAGCGGGTCGCCGACCACCGGCAGCCAGGCCAGCAGCAGGACGGGCGCACCCCAGCGCGCGAACCATTTTTCGGCACGCGCGATATCGGCTGCATCGATGCGCAACCACCGCCGGGTGATCACCTGGTTACCGGCCCGTCCCATCGCGTAGGTGACCAGACTACCCAGGAGATTGCCGAGCGTCGCAGTGAGGACCAGCGGCAGCCAGGCCACCCCATCCCCCAGCCGGGCCAGCAACAGGGCCTCCGAACTGCCGGGCAGCAGGGTCGCCGACAGCAAGGCGCTGGAAAACAATACCCAGTCCATGAAAAGACCACACTCCGGAGCGGAAAAAAGAAAAGGCGCCCGGGTTTCCCCGGGCGCCTTTCAGGCTAATGCCAATCGGATCGCGAGACGATCAGATCTGCTTGCAGCCGCCGGCCTGCATTTCGGCGCGACGACCTTCCATAGCCTTCTTCATCTCGTCCATACGGGCCTGCATTGCGGCCTGGCGCTCGGCGTTCTGTGCCTGCATAGCAGCGCGACGCTCGTCAGACTGCTGCTTCATCGCACCAGCCTCAGGGGCCTTGGGTGCTTCGAAGGCCACCGGACGCACACCCGGACCAAAGCAGTTGCCGGCTGCCATCTGCGGCATCTCCGGACGCTGCGGCATCGTCATTTCGTGCTGCGGCATCTGCGGACGCTCAGGCATCGCCATGTCAAACTGCGGCATTGCCGGACGCTGCGGCATCGCCATGTCGACCTGCGGCATTTCCGGACGCTGCGGCATCGCCATGTCGAACTGCGGCATTGCCGGACGCTCAGGCATCGCGAACTCGGGCATCTGCATCTGCGGGGCTACGAACTGACCCTGCGGTGCCTGTGCTGCGTACTGCTGGGCAGCCTGGCGCTGCGCTTCCTGAGCGGCCTTGATCGCTTCAGCCTGCTGCGCAGCGAACTGCTCGGCTGCCTGGCGCTGTGCTTCGACTGCCTTCGCCTGCTGCTCGGCCATTGCCTGCTGCTGCTCTTCGGTCATTGCCGGGGCAGCGGCGTAGGGTGCGCCGTAATAAGGCGCATAGCCACCGTAGTAGGGCGCGCTGTAGTTGTAGCCGCGGCCCCAACCGTCGCCGGCGCCGTAGCCATTGCCGTAGCCACGCATGTTGGTGCGGCCGCGGCCCGAGAAACTCATGCTGAAGTTGCCTTCACCGGCTGCATCGCCTGCGCCGTCGAGTACGCCGTTGGTGTAGCCGTTGCCGGAACCGTAGCCGTTGTTGTAGCTGTTGTCCCAGCCATTGTTGCCCCACCAGGCAGAAGCGGTGGCGGAAGCGGCAGCGATGGCAGCGGCCACTGCGATTTTGGTCATCATGGTCATTGGTTTATCCCCAGGAAAGTATACGTTTGGAAGAAATCGGGTGGCCCACAACCCCATCCCGCGTATCACGCCGCGTTGGCAGCGTGATACCCGGAGCACGTTGTGCACATCCATGTGCGTTGGTGCATCCCTGCGTGGCCGTCAGGCGATTACTGAGCTGCTTCGGCAGCCGGTGCTGCCGGTGCGACAGGTGCCGGGCCAACCGGACCGTAGCCATAAGGCGCGTAGCCGCCCCAGCCCGGATAGCCGTAACCACCCCAGTAAGGTGCGCTGTAGTTGTAACCACGGCCCCAGCCGTCGCCGGCACCGTAGCCGCTGCCGTAGCCGCGCATGTTGGTGTTGCCGCGACCAGACATGTTCATGCTGAAGTCGCCACCGCCAGCGGCGTCGCCGAGGAAATCACCAGTGGTGTTGCCCCAGCCGTTGCCACGGCCATAGCCGTTGTTGTAGCTGTTGTCCCAGCCGTTTCCGCCCCAGGGACCACCGCCCCACCATGCGGAAGCGGTCGCCGAAGCAGCAATCAGAGCTGCAACCGCAGCGATCTTTGCGAATTTCATGTCATCAATCTCCAAGAATGGAACTCTGAGTAGTGTTTGGAACAGCAGGGTCGTACTGCCTTGCTCAACCCTGCGCTTAGTATTTTAGAGTTTGCTTAAATTGTCAATTGGTATTTTGCTAATTCAACACAATGCCAGTTGAAAAAAACTATTGATTTACCGGAGAAACACCAGGAAACAAAAAAGCCCCCGCATCCGGGGGCTTTGCTGTCGACGGCCCGGCCAGCCTATTCTTCGGGCGGATTGCCGTCGTAGACGAGGTTCTGCCGCCGCTGCAGATAGGCATCACGGATGAAGGAATAGGGATCGAGGGCCGCCTGATCGATGACCCGGCTGGCGTTGAGCAGGTCGGCACGAATATCGACGATATCCAGTCCGATCAGGCTCCAGCGTACCGTGCTGTCATCGATCAGTATCAACGGATCGGTATACCAGTCGACAACCACGCCCACCCCGTCACGCACCGAGCGTGGACCAAAGAAGGGCAGCACCAGGTAGGGTCCGGAACCAAAGCCCCACACCCCGAGCGTCTGACCGAAATCTTCGTCGTAACGCGGCAGGTTCATGTTGCTGGCGACGTCCAGCAGACCGAGGATGCCAATGGTGCTGTTGACCGCAACCCGACCCACGTCACTGAAGGCGCGGCCGATCTTGAACTGCAGCAAGTTGTTCAGCGCCGAGCGCACGTCCTCGAGATTGTTGAAGAAATTGGTGACCCCCCTGTTGACCGGCGCCGGGGTAATGGCGTTGTAGCCTTCGGCCAATGGCGTCACGAACGCACGGTCGAGCATATCGTTGAAGCTGTATACCGCGCGGTTGAAATCCTCCAAGGGGTCGCGCGGATCACGGTCCGGGCCCGTCGCGCAACCGGCAACGACCAGCGTGGCGGCAATCAGCAGAACAGGTGCCTTCTTGCACAACAAGGCAGGGATCTTCATGTTGGTTTTCCTTGCTCCTTCACCTTCGAGCGGCGCGGACCCGTTCGGATGAGCGCGACATTATAGGCACGCAGTTCATTCGATAACAGCCAGGCGCGCCGGGGTCATCTCGCTGGCATCCCGCCCCAGGGCTCCAGGCGGTAGCCAAGTCGCTGCAATCCGGCAACCAGCCCCGTATCACCGCCAAGGTGCATCGCCCCGACCGCCACCAATACCTTTTTGTTCGTCAGCAACGGGGCGAGACGTTCGAGCATGCGTGCGTTCCTCTGTTCGATCAGCTGCCCGGCAAACCATTGCGACAGGGCCGGCGGCATTTTGGCGTACTGCGCCTGTGCGCTCCGGTAGATCAGATTGGCATCGCCCTGCAGATAGGCATCCGTCAGTTCCTCCAGCTGTTTCGGCTGCTGCGCGGCGTTCTTGACCGTGTCACCGAGCAACGCCAGCTGCAGTGCGGACGGCATTTCGTCGAACAGCGCCAGCTGCTCGGCCGGCGTTTCCAGCCCGATCACGCTGCGCCCCCTTTGCTGCGCCGCGAGATAGATTTCGATATCGAGGAACCGGCCGGTCTCTGTCGGCGGCATGCCAATAGTCACCGCAGCGGCCCACGGCTTGAGGCGGTCGAGCACCGCCTCCGGTATGCCACGCCGCCCTGCCGCGTCACGCAGCGCGGAATAGTCCGCGTCGCCGACCAGACCACGCAGGCGTTGATCTGCCGGCAGCAGCGTGGCGGCCGCAACCGCCAACATGGCCACCGCATCCGGGATCATCTCAATCACAACAGTGTCGACGCTGTCGATCAGCGGCACCAGCGGCGTCAGAACCGCCAGGATGCGCGGATCTTCGCTGTGCATGGTACCCACCAGATAACTCGGTGCCCTGCCGTCGGACAGCACGCGGTAGACAGGCGCCTGCCCTCCCCATGCGGTGGAAAACAGCGCCAACAGCAGTGTGGCCACCCGCAGCCCCGGGAAAAGGTGAATCGCTATCGTGCTGTGCATTCGGTATCCTGCCGCGGGTGGAAAACAAAGCCTACAACACCGCGATCAGTCGGCGGTTTCGCGGTTACCTGCCGGTCGTCGTCGACGTCGAAACGGCAGGCTTCAGTGCCCAGACCGATGCGCTGCTCGAGATTGCGGCGGTGATCCTGCGCATGGACGAGTCCGGCAATCTCGAGCCGGCGGAATCGATAAGCTGCCACGTTCAACCCTTCGCTGGCGCCAATCTCGACCCCAAGGCGCTGGCATTCAACGGGATCGACCCTCACCACCCGTTTCGCGGCGCGCTCGAGGAAAAGGAGGCCCTCGACCACGTATTTCGGCCGATCCGCTCGGCAGTCAAGGCCAGTGCCTGCAAGCGTGCGATCCTGGTCGGTCACAACGCGTTCTTCGATCTGGGGTTCATCAATGCGGCGGTCGAACGTACCGCCTGCAAGCGTAACCCCTTCCACCCGTTCAGCACCTTCGACACTGTGACCCTGTCCGGTCTCGCGTATGGTCAGACCGTGTTGGCACGGACTGTTATCGCTGCGGGTATCGAATGGGACGCGGCTGAGGCGCATACGGCGCTGTACGACACAGAAAAGACTGCCGAACTGTTTTGTCACATCGTCAACCGCTGGAACGCGGCCGTCGACGAGAGGCCCTGGGCCGATCAGTCCACCGGCGATTGAGGCGGCCGGGACGTCTGCTCATCGAGGTTCTGCAGCAATTGCTGCCATGCCTCACCCTCTCGCGACAGGATCGCTTCGACGCTGGTCGCCAGCCGCCGGAACGCCTCGTCGTCGGCCCGGCCGGTATAGTGCCCGGCCCGAGCCAGGTAAAGGTACTTCTCGTGCAGCAGGTTCTCGGCTGTGGCGCGGTAGCGGATCCAGTTCTCGTGATGCTGGTTGACGTGCTGCAGACCCTCCACGACGACAACCAGGACACCGAGCACGCCAGCGAGCGGGCCAAAATCGTCAAGACTGCTGAACAAAGGCACCAGCGCCGCGGCAGCAATGGAGGTCACCTTCAGCCGGCGGTACCATCGTTGGTGATGCACACTCTTACGGTCATACCACTCGATCTGGTCCTCGAGCCGTGGGTAATCGGTACGGGCACTGCTCAAGACGGCTTGCGCCCGAGGTGAATCAGCCATACGGCGATCCCAAGCAGGAACAGCGCACCGCTGAGCATCTCTGTGTCCCCCATATCGATCGCCTCGGTGCAGGATGTCACCCCGAGCAACCCGGCGATCGCACCACCGATACGAAATCCACGCTGCCTGCCCGTGCCCCAGCTGGTCAGCGCCTCTTTCCAAGACACGTTGCCGGACGACCGTTTCACCGGGCTGCCCGGGCTCGGCGGCTCGTTCAGGATTGACCGGATACGGTTGGCCAGCAGCTCAAAGCCCGGATGTGTGACGCCCGGCCGCCAGTCACTCAGGTTGACCGCCTGCAGGCGTTTGAACTCGAACGGAATGCTTTCATTCGGGATATCGTCGATGATCACCGTCGCGACGATATTGCGATCCGCACCTGCAGCCGCTTCGGTATGTACCCAGCGTGACCGGATGGAGCGCTGCGACCACAAAACCACGACGCATTGCGCCCCCTTCACCGCCGCCTCGATGACCTGCGCATAATCCATCCCCGGCGGAATCTGCTTGTCCCACCAGACAGACCAACCCTGGTCCTCGAAGGCACCCGCAAGACGTCGCGCGAATTCCGTATCCTCACTGGCGTAACTGATGAAAATCTGACCCACGTTACCTCTTTCCCATGACTGCGGATGATGCCTGCCACCCCTGCCTGATGGAAAAATAGCATGTACCCGGGTACTGAACATGCGCGCAAACGAAAAGGCGACCCAAGGCCGCCTTTCACCGGGACACGCAGTTCGGGGGCAATCAGCTGTCGGCAGATTCCGCCGGCCACTTCCTGGCCGCTTCGCTGACTGCCTTCTTGAGGTCGCCACTGGCGTGCATTTCCAGGGTGATATCGCAGCCGCCGATCAGCTCGCCATCGATATACACCTGCGGAAACGTCGGCCAGTCGGCGAAACGCGGCAGGTTTTCGAAGATCTCCGGATCCGCCAGGACATTGACGTACGCAAACCTCTCGCCACAATCCTGCAACGCAGCCGCCGCGCGCGACGAAAAGCCACACTGCGGGAACTGCGGCGTTCCCTTCATATAGATGATGATCGGGTTGTTCTCAACCTGCTCTTTGATTCTTTCCAGCACGTCCATTTCAGTACCTCTTGTTCGGTATCGACCGGCCCACTCACAGCCAGGCGGGCACGCGTCATGTTGATTCAGGTGCGCCTAGTCTAGCAGCAGCAAAAACCGATAACCCCGACACTTTGCGGGCAATAGTCAGGCCCTGCCATCGACGTTGCGCTGCAGCCAGAACTCCAGCAGCGCCAGGTGCCAGAGTTTGCTGCCCATGATGCGCGTATGGTGCATCTCCGGCGCCGCCAGCAGGCTGTCGACATAGCTGCGGTCGAACAGCCTGCGCTCGCGACAGGCCTGCGAGTCAAGAATGCCGCGCATGAACTCGAGGAACGAACCGCGCACGTACTTGAGCGCCGGCATCGGGAAGTAGCCCTTGGGTCGGTCGATCACCGCATCCGGCACGATGCCGCGCGCGATGCGTTTCAACAGGTGTTTGCCATCCGACTGCAGCTTGAGCCCGGCCGGACAGCGTGCGGCGACCTCCACCAGGTGGTGATCGAGAAACGGCACGCGCGCCTCCAGCCCCCAGGCCATCGTCATGTTGTCGACGCGCTTGACCGGGTCGTCGACGATCAGCGTCGTCACGTCGAGTTTGAGCACCGCATCGAGGAAATCATCCGACAGGGCATCGTCGAGGCGGCGCGCGATAAACTCGCCGGTGTGGTCTGCACCGCGATAGGGCGGTGTCACCATGCGCAGGAATTCCGGGTGATCACGATCAAAATAGTGCTGCCGAAAGCGTTCCAGACGCGAGCCTTCGCGCTCGGCCGCCATCCGCGGATACCAGAAATAGCCCCCGAACACCTCGTCTGCACCCTGGCCCGACTGCACCACCTTGATCGACTTGGACACCTGCTCTGACAGTAGGTAGAAAGCGACCGCATCCTGCCCGAACATCGGCTCCGCCATCGCATCGACTGCCTCGGGCAGGCGCTCGAGCACCTGATCGTTGGGTACCAGGAACTTGTGGTGAATCGGCCGGTAGCGCTCGACCACCTGGTCGGAAAACTCGAATTCGCTGCCCTTCTCCTCCGGCTGATCCTCGAATCCGACCGAGAAGGTATGAAAATCACGAACGCCGATCTCGGCCAGCAACGCCACCAGCAGGCTCGAGTCGAGCCCGCCGGACAGCAGCACACCGACCGGCACGTCGGCTACGTCGTTGCGCTTGCGCACCGCGGCCAACAGCGCCTCGTGGGTCGCATCCACCCACTCCTGCTCGCTGCGCGGCTGTGCAGGACGGGTGGCGTCGAGGTCCCAGTAACGTCGCTGCGTCTGCCGGCCATTCGCATCCAGCTGCAGACTGTGCGCCGGCTCGAGCTTGCGGATTCCGCGCAGGATCGTGTGCGGCGCCGGGATCACTGCATGCAACGTGTACTGGAAATGCAGTCCGACCGGGTCGATCGCCGTGTCGATGCCCCCACCATCCAGCAGCGCCTGGGTGTTGGAGGCGAAACGAAAGCGGCTGTCGTCCAGCGCATAGTAGAAAGGTTTGATGCCAAAACGGTCGCGTGCCGCGAACAGGCTTTGCCGTCGCCCGTCCCAGATCGCGAACGCAAACATCCCATGCAGGCGTGCAGGACAGTCCACGCCCCACTCACGATAGGCCTTCAGGATGACCTCGGTATCGCCACCGGAGACAAAGACGTGCCCCCGCGCCTGCAGATCGGCACGCAGCTCGCGGTAGTTGTAGATGGCGCCGTTGAACACCAGGCTCAGTTCCGCGTCGACCATCGGCTGGTGCGAGCGGCTCGACAGATCGATGATCGACAGTCGCCGATGCCCCAGCGCAACGCTACCCGACTGCCAGATGCCGGCATCGTCCGGTCCACGCCGCTGCAGCGCCGGCAGCATACTTTCGATCAGCCCGGCGGCAACCGGCGTCCCGTCGAGGCGCAACTCACCACAGATACCGCACATCTCACTCGCCTCCAGGCGTCCTGAATCCCCAACCGCCCCCGCCCGGGGTCTCGATCCGCAGGCGGTCGCCGGCGTCCAGCTCACCCTCGCACTTGGAGGGCAGATCCCGGCCGTTCAGCCTGTTGACCCCCGGCCGGCCATCACCGCCCCCGGCTACACCCCAGGGTGCGTGCGACCGGCGCTCGGTCAGCAGCGTGAAATGTGCCGGCGCCAGGAACTGAAATTCGCGCACCAGGCCGTCGCCGCCGCGCCGCGCACCATCACCGCCGGAACCGCGGCGCAGCCGATAACACGACACACGCAACGGGAACCGACTCTCCAGCACCTCGACCGGGGTGTTCAGCGTGTTTGTCATATGGGTCTGAAGGCCATCCAGCCCACCGCCGTGGGCCCCGGCACCCATGCCACCACCGATCGTCTCGTAGTAGTCCCAGGCGCCCTTCGGTCCGGTGCTGCCGACCGCCAGGTTGTTCATGCTGCCGTGACTGGCCGCCGGTATGCGCAGCGGGATGGCCTGAGCCAGCGCGCCGAGGATCACATCGACCACACGCGTGCTGGTCTCGACGTTGCCGGCCGCCACCGCCGCCGGCTTGCGTGCGTTCAGCAGGCAGCCCTCCGGCGCATACAGCGCGATCGGCCTGAAAGCACCCGCACAGGCCGGGGTCTGGGGCGGCATCAGGCAGCGAAACACGTAATAGACGGCTGCGGCCGCCACCGCGAGCGGACAATTCACGTTTCCCGGGACCTGCGCGGCCGTGCCGCTGAAATCCGCGACAACGCCCTGGTCGGAGACGGTCAAGGTGACCTCGATCGGGATATCCCGGTTTCCCTGGCCGTCGTCGTCGAGGCAATCGGAAAAGGCGTAGCGGCCCGACGGGATGTCGGCCAGTGCCGCCCTCGCCAGGCGCTCGGCGTAGTCGTTCAGCGCCACGATGCCTTGGCTGAACTCCGCAATGCCGTAACCGGCGACAAGCCCGCCCAGGCGCGACGCGCCGGCCCGGTTGGCCGCCAGCTGAGCGGCGAAATCACCCTCGGATTCGGCGCGGTTGCGGGTCGCCTGCGTCAGCCGCTGCATTACCTGCGGCAGCAAATGGTTGCCGCGCACCAGGTGCACCGGCTCAATCACCACACCTTCGTCATCGAGCCTGGCCGAGATCGGCATCGACCCCGGCGAAGCCGCGCCGATATCCGCATGGTGCGCGCGGTTGACCACGAACGCACAAAGCGTCTCGTCATGAAATACCGGTGCGATCACCGTGACATCGGGCAGGTGGGTGCCGCCGAGAAACGGGTCATTGAGGATCACCTGGTCTCCCGGACTCCAGGTGACGCGCGAGACGATGTCTCGCATCGCAAACGCCATGCTGCCCAGGTGCACCGGGATGTGAGCGGCCTGCGCGCACAGGGCACCATCGACATCGAACACCGCGCAGGAGAAGTCCAGGCGATCGCGGATATTGGGAGAAAATGCGGCGTTGCGCAGGACCAGCCCCATTTCGCCGCACACGGCATCAAGGCGACTGGCAAAGATATTCAGGCTGGCTGGAGTCATGGACAGGGAAACGGCATCCGCCGCATGGCCGCGTTGATCCAGCTTAGGCTCAAACCGGGGTCAACTGCCACCCTGTCGGCGCGCCTGCCGGCCGGTTTTTCCACTTTTTTTACTTCCCCGGCAGAGACACGGTTGAAAGCCTCGTCCCGCAGTCCCTAGAATCCCGGGCACCAGAACGCGGGACCTGGTTCCGCACATGACGAAAACCAAGGAGTTTTGAGATGGCGCACGAACTACCCGCACTGCCTTATGCAATGAATGCCCTGGAACCTGTGATTTCGCAGGAGACGCTGGAGTTTCATTACGGCAAACACCACAACACCTATGTAACCAACCTGAACAACCTGGTTCCCGGCACCGAATTCGAGAACATGTCCCTTGAGGACATCATCATGAAATCGACTGGTGGGGTGTTCAACAATGCCGCCCAGGTCTGGAACCACACCTTCTACTGGAACTGCTTGAGCCCGAACGGCGGCGGCGCGCCGACCGGTGCCCTGGCGGACGCAATCAACAAAAGCTTCGGCTCTTTCGATGCCTTCAAGGAGGCCTTCAGCAAGTCGGCCGCCACCAACTTCGGATCTGGCTGGACCTGGCTGGTGAAGAACGCCGAGGGTGGCGTCGAAATCGTCAACACCTCCAATGCCGCAACGCCGATGACCGACGGCAAGACCGCTCTGCTGACGATCGACGTGTGGGAGCACGCCTACTACATCGACTACCGCAACGCGCGTCCGAAGTACCTCGAAGAGGTATGGAAGATCGTCAACTGGGACTTTGTCGCCAGCAATTTCGCCGGTTGATCCCGACGGTTGTGCGTCGTGACATGGCGTCACGATGCACAACCTCGCTGAACCGGGTAACCACCGCGTTCCGCCTCGCCCACCCGAGCAGTGCCGCAGAGGGCACCAGGGTCGGTAGCGAGGGCCTCGCTTACGGTGCACGAGTACAACGGTTTCAGAGCGAATACTCGGCGTAGGGGCTGTCGACAGGCAGTCCCTGCACTGCCCACAACCGACCGCTGGCCGGCTGCATGATCGCAGCACCGCAGGTCTGCATGTCGAGCGGTGGTTCACCACGTACACAGATCACCGGATCGCGTGTCACTGCCATCAGCCCCTCGACGGTCAACGCACCCTCCGCCAGCAACGACTGCGCCCGCCCCAGGCGCGCTTCACTGGAGGCCTGTGAAGCGGCGGCGCGCGGACGGCAGCGCGTGACCGTTTCCGTCGTCAGGCAATGATTGCTGTGTACCAACGCCTGCGCACCGCAGCGGCTGACGGCGCAGTGGCCGGGCATCGCCTCGATGTTGATGCCACTGCCGTGGCGGTCGAACAGCTGGAAGTTGTGAGCCCCGACCAGGCGCGCCCCGGTGATGCAGGCCAGGGCGTCTTCGATATCGGTCTGCTGCAGCACCTTGCGCACCACGAACGGCCAGGTGACGCCGACCTGACCCTCGGCACCGAGCAGGTTGTTTATACCGATGGCGATGCCGGCGTCGTTCATGCCGATCATGCCGATGCAGCCGGTAAGGCTGAAGGCCAGAAATGCCGGGGCACCCGTTGGGCGGCCATGCAGCAACACGACGTAGGGCGCCGAGCTCGCATGCATGTCCCAGGTCTGACCGAAGAACCCCCGGCCGTCGGCGCTCAGGCTGTCAGGAACAATGAACGCAGTGCAGTCATCTTCCACGCGTGCGGTTTCTTTCGCCCCGCCGCCGCGTGCATAGACCAGGTCGATGAAATCGGTAAAGCCGTTGCAGATGATCAACTCCGCCACGCCCAGGCCGGTGACCTCGGCGATGCCGGCGATTTCATCCATCAGATCGGGCGCATAGGACTCGTGTTCACTGACGCAGTCCTGCGCCAGAGCCAGCACCTCATCACGTCCCAGTGAATGACCGGTCCACGCGGCACTGCCGGCGAGGGTAACCCGCTCCGCGGTGTAACGGCGGATCTGTTCGCCGAGGGCTCGGCCGTGCGCCCTCCCCATCTCGCGCGGTGTTCCCTCGAGCAAGAGCAGGCGTGGTGTGCTCATACGGCCCTGGCAGCGGTGACCGCCTCGGCCAGCACCGCCATACCCTCGTCGATCTGCTCGTCCTGGATCGTCAAGGCCGGCAGGAAACGCAGGCAGTTGCTGTACAGGCCGGCACGGATGGTGATCAACCCGCGCTTGAGGGTCTCGGCAGTAATCAGGTTGGTCAGCGCGGCATCCGGCTCGCGACTGACCGGGTCACGCACCAACTCGATCGCCAGCATCGGGCCCAGGCCACGTACTTCGCCGATGACCTCAGGGTGCTCTGCCTGCAGCCGCTCGAGTTGACGACGAATGCGCTGACCGACCTCGACCGCACGCGCCTGGAAGGCCGGTGAATCCAGCATGTCGATCGCCGCCAGTGACGCCGCACAGGCCACCGGGTTGCCGCTGTAGGTGCCACCCAGGCCGCCGGGATTGGGCGCATCCATGATCTCTGCACGACCGGTGACCGCCGCCAGCGGCATACCACCGGCGATCGACTTGCCGCTGACCAGCAGGTCCGGCACCAGACCATAGTGCTCGACGGCGAACAGCCGGCCGGTACGCCCCATGCCGCACTGCACCTCGTCGGCCACGTAGAGCATGCCGTGCTCTGCACAACGCGCCCGCAGGTGGGCGGCGAAACGCGGTGGCAGGGGCAGGAAGCCGCCCTCGCCCTGCACGGTCTCCACCACCACGGCGGCCACCGCCTGCGGCGCCACCTGCGCGATCAGCGCATGATCGAACTGGTCGATGCAGTACTGCACGTAGTCGTCTTCACTCATGCTGGCAGGGCGGCGGTAGGGATTGGGGAACGGCAGACGATAGATTTCGGGGGGGAACGGGCCAAAGCCGCTCTTGAACAGCGCGTACTTGCTGGTCATGCCGAGCGTCAGGTTGGTGCGGCCGTGATAGGCGCCCTCGAATACGATCAGCGCATGCCGGCCGGTGTAGGCCCGCGCCACCTTGACCGCCGTCTCCACCGCCTCGGCGCCGCTGTTGAGCAAGGTGGTTTTCTTGGCGAAGTCGCCGGGGACGCAGGCATTGAGGCGCTCGCATACCTCGACATAGGGCGCATAGGTCGAGACGATCGAGCACATGTGGATCAGACGCCCTGCCTGGTCACGGATGGCATCGACCACCGCTGGCGGCGCATGACCAACCGCCAGGGTGCCGATTCCGCCGGCGAAATCGAGAAAGGTGTTGCCATCCACGTCAGTCACTGTGGCACCGTCGCCGCTCGCCACGGCGATGCCGGTGAGACGGGCCGACCCGCGAGACACCGCCGCATCGCGTCGCGCAACAAGGGCCACACTGTTGGGTCCGGGCACTTCCGTCACGAGCTTGATGGTCGACATGCAGACACCTGTTGTGGGGTTTCAGAAATGCTGTTGTACACACAGTATGGTCCCATCGGCAAAGTTGCGTGAGGCGCCTCTGGGTAACCCGGCCACCGCCGACCACGATGCCCCGGCGACAGCGTCCAGCCACCAGCACCTGACCCGCCGTCGGCCCGGACGCACTCGGGTTTTCCCTTGCTGGCCGGGTACTTGTCATCGTCACAAACAGTTGGTAGTGTTCCGCCTTTGCTGCGCCGGTGGCGCGCAAAACGGCGGAGGTAGTCCCCGTAAACGGGACTGCCTTTTTTGTTTTTGGAGCGGCACGGATCTCGACATTGGAAATCTTCTGCCTTCTCCCTGGAGGCGAGTCCGAACCCCGATGAGCCATTCGCTGATGAGCACCTACAAACGGCTGCCGGTCACTTTCGCGCGTGGCGAAGGTGCACTGCTGTGGGACACCCAAGACAAGCAATACCTGGATGCGCTGAGCGGCGTGGCCGTGTGCAACCTCGGGCATGCACACCCGGCCGTCACCAGGGCCGTGTGTGAGCAGGCAGGCCGACTGCTGCACACATCGAATATCTACGGCATTGCCGCCCAGGAAGCGCTCGGCGACACGCTGACGGCGCTGGCGGGCATGGACCGTGTGTTTTTCGGCAACTCCGGCGCCGAGGCCAACGAAGCGGCGATCAAGCTGGCGCGCCTCTACGGGCACCGCAGGGGCACCAGGTCGCCAATGATCGTGGTCATGGAAAACAGCTTCCATGGCCGCACGCTGGCCACCCTCAGCGCAACCGGCAACCGCAAGGTACAGGCCGGTTTCGAACCACTGGTGCAGGGTTTCATCCGCGTCCCTTACGGCGACCTTGCAGCGCTGCAGGCGGTCGCCGACAACCAGCAGGACGTGGTCGCCGTGCTGGTCGAACCGATTCAGGGCGAGGGCGGCGTCAATGTCCCTCCCGCGGATTACCTGCCGGGAGTTCGCGCCCTGTGTGACAGCAAGGACTGGCTGATGATCCTGGACGAGATCCAGACTGGCATGGGGCGCACCGGCAAGCCTTTCGCGTACCAGCACTACGATTTCAAACCGGACGTGATGACACTGGCCAAGGCGCTGGGCAACGGTGTGCCGATCGGGGCCTGCCTGGCACGCGGCGAAACGGCGGAACTGTTCGCCCCAGGGAACCACGGCTCGACCTTCGGCGGGAACCCGCTGGCCTGTGCCGCTGCGCTTACGGTCTGCAAGACCCTGAGCGAACAGCAACTGTGGGACACCGCAGCCAGTCTCGGCGAACACATCATGGACGGATTGCGCCACGCGCTGGCCAACGTGCGCGGTGTCATCGAGGTTCGCGGCCAGGGCCTGATGATCGGCATTGCACTCGACCGGCCATGTGCGGAACTGGTGGGGCGCGCGCTGGAGCAAGGTCTGTTGATCAATGTGACAGCCGATTCCGTGGTGCGGTTGCTGCCTCCCCTGGTGATGAGCGAGCAGCAGGCCGATCATCTCGTTTCACTCCTGAGTTCCCTGCTGCGCGAGTTTGTCGCGGGCAAGTGAGCCCCCCGCGCCAGCGCGAGGTCGTCACATGACAGTTTCGAAGAAACCACGGCATTTCCTGACACTGACCGACATGAGTCAGGACGAGCTGCGTGCGCTGATCGCGCGTGCCGGCGAGCTGAAGAGAATGCACCATGAAGGCGTCGCACATGCGCCACTCACCAACAAGGTGTTGGGCATGATCTTCGAAAAGAGCTCCACCCGCACGCGGGTGTCTTTCGAAGCGGGCATGGCACAGCTCGGCGGCGCCGCGATCTTCCTGTCACCGCGCGACACCCAGCTGGGGCGGGGTGAACCGATCGAGGACACCGCAAGGGTGCTTTCTCGCATGGTCGACTGCGTCATGATCCGCACCTTCGACCACGCCGACGTCCAGACCTTTGCCGCTCACTCGCAGGTACCTGTGATCAACGGCCTCACCGATTTCTGCCACCCCTGCCAGTTGCTGGCAGACATGCAGACATTCGTCGAACACCGCGGTGACATCACCGGCAGGACCGTCACCTGGGTGGGCGACGGCAACAACATGTGCAACTCGTACATCGGCGCGGCGCGGCAGTTCGATTTCCACCTGCGTATCGCCTGCCCGGAAGGTTACGAACCCGATCCGCAGATCCTGGCCACCAATGCCGACCGTTGCGAGATCGTGCGTGACCCGCGCAAGGCCGTCGAGGGCGCCGATCTGGTCGTGACCGACACCTGGATCAGCATGGGCCAGGAAGAGGAAAAGGCGCGCCGCGAGAAGGCCTTTGCAGGTTACCGGGTCGACCGCGCAATGATGGGCCGGGCGGCTCCCGGCGCCCTGTTCCTGCATTGCCTGCCGGCATATCGCGGCAAGGAAGTCGCCGATGAGGTCATCGACGCCCCCGACAGTGTTGTCTGGGACGAGGCCGAGAATCGGATGCACGCTCAAAAGGCCCTGCTCGAATTCCTGCTGTGCTGATGCGCAGTCTGCCCCGCCAGCAACGCATGTCCGCCTGATACCATGCCTCTGCTCAAGGTCGAGAACATCACTGCAGGTTACGGCCGCGAACGCGTGATCGCGTCGCTGTCGTTCCACGTCAACCGCGGCGAGATCGTCAGCCTGCTTGGCCCCAGCGGGTGCGGCAAGACGACCGCACTGCGCGCCATCGCCGGCTTCGAACCGATCAGCGAAGGACAGATCGTGATCTCGCAGATGGTCGCCTCGGCACCCGGGCTGACACTGCCTCCCGAGCAGCGTTCGATCGGCATGGTGTTCCAGGACTATGCACTGTTCCCTCACCTGACGATCAGCGAAAACATCGGCTTTGGGCTGCGCAAGAAACCGGCCGTGGATCGCAAGGTTCAGGTCGCCCATCTCCTCGATGCGACAGGGCTCACCGGCATGGGCGAACGCTACCCGCACGAACTGTCCGGCGGGCAGCAGCAGCGTGTCGCGCTGGCGCGCGCGCTGGCGCCGCGCCCGACCATACTGCTGATGGACGAACCTTTTTCAAACCTCGACGTGGAACTGCGCGAACGCCTGAGCGTCGAGGTACGCGACCTGCTGAAATCTGAAGGCATCAGCGGCATCCTGGTGACCCACGATCAGCATGAGGCGTTCGCAGTGTCGGACAAGGTGGGCGTGATGCGCAGTGGCGAGATACTGCAGTGGGACACGCCATACAATCTCTATCACGAGCCCAACCACCGTTTCGTCGCCGATTTCATCGGCCAGGGGCGCTTCATACCCGGGGTCGTGCGCAGCCCCGAGACCTTCGATACCGAGCTTGGGCTGTTGCACGGCAATCGCTCCTGTACGCAGGCGACCGGCACACGGGTCGAGATCCTGATTCGACCCGATGATCTGGTGCCCGACACCAATGGGGAAATCGAGGCAGTGGTCAAAGACAAGGCATTCAAGGGTGCGGAGATTCTCTACACACTGGAATTACCGACCGGAACGCGCCTACTATCTCTCTTTCCCAGTCACTATGATCATCATTTGGGTGACACGGTTCGCGTCCGGATGGATGCGGAACATCTCATCTGCTTCGCCCGAAATGACTGACCCAATACACATGCAGTATGGAATCGAATCAGTGAAGAAAATCGTCACGCTCCTTCTCATCCTTTGCAGCGCCGGCGCGTTCGCGAAGACCGCCTACGTCACCGACGAACTCAAGATCACCCTGCGCAGTGGAGAGTCCTCGACGCACCGCATCCTTCGCATGCTGCCGACCGGCGAACGCCTGACCGTCCTGTCCAGTGATTCCGCCAATGGCTATAGCAAGGTGCGCACCGCGTCCGGTGCGGAAGGCTATGTCCTGACACACCAGCTGGTGGACCAGCCGGTCGCGCGCGACCGCCTCGCGGCCGCCGAGGCCGAGGTCAAGTCGCTCAAAGCGGCCCCGGGCGAACTCAGCAGCCGGCTCGCCAATTTGACTGAGCAGCACAATGCGCTGATGAAGGAACACGAGGACCTCAAGCAGTCGAAGGGACAGGTCGACCAGGAATTTGCAGCGCTGCAGCGCACCGCGAGCAACGCCGTGCGTATCGCCAACGAACGCAACGAACTTCGCAAACAGGTCGCATCGCTGACCCGCGAGATCGAAGACGTGAAACAGCAGAATCGCGAACTCGAGAACAAGACCGCGCAGAACTGGTTCGTGATCGGCGCCGGCGTGGTGGTCGGCGGTATCTTACTGGGGCTGATCCTGCCGCATCTGCGGATGCGTCGCCGCAAAAGCTCCTGGGGTTCGCTTTGATGGCAACCGGGCGCGGGATCAGATCCCGCGCCCGGTTCACGCCATCGCGATCAGTGGAAGGAGTCGGTAAACAGGTTGCTGGCCCAACCGAACATCTGCCTGTAGTTGCCGGTACTCCAGCGGTCCGCCTCACCCAGATGGGTCAGTGCCATCTGACCTGATTCGGTGTTGTACGCAAACACCGCCGACAGCCATGATGCCTGATCATAGGTGATCGGACTGTAGCAGGCCGATGCCGTGGTGACGTTGGCGACCCGCTCGGGGTCGTCGTTGGGGACGCCTGCCAGGGAACGGATGATGGCATCCACACACACCTTGGCCTGCGCATTCGCCATGTGAGCGGACTTGGGCTGACCGGTAGCCTGTGAGTCACCGATGATGTGCACACCGTCGAAGCCGGACACCGTCGAGGCATAGGTCAAGGGATCGACGCTTGCCCACAGGCCGTCGCCGGTCAGGCCCGCGTTGCGGATGAAGCCCATTGCGCGTTGCTGCGGGATAATATTCACGACGTCGCCCACATAGTCCGCCGTACGCGTCACCACCCTGCCTTCGGTCGAGATCACGTCTTCGACCTCCACGTCGGTGATGTACTCGACGATGTTGCCGTAGAGGTTGTTGAAAGCATTCTCGAAGGTATGCTTTTCCGCCTGGATCGACGAGTTTGCATCCAGCACCTGCAGCCTGGCGCTGCCCTCCAGGCCCTTGCGCTTGATGATGTCGGCAATCAGGCAGGCACGCTCATAAGGCCCCGGAGGGCATCGATAAGGCGACTTCGGAATGGTCATGATCACGGTCGAGTCCGGTCCGACCTTGTTCAACAGCGAGGCCAGGCGATTGGTCTGACCGCCGGCGATCCACGCGTGCGGCGTGAGTTTGTAGTCGATGCTGGGCGGATTGATCATATTTATGCCGGTGGCGATCACCAGATGATCGTAGTTCAGCCAGCCACCTTCCTTCAGGCGTACCCGTTTGCCGGCGCCATCCACCTTGTTCGCGCGGTCACGCACGACGTTGACCCCGTAGAACGATGACAGACTGCCATAGTCCATCTTCAGTTCTTTTAGCGTGATACGCCTGTTCAGCACCAGGTTGCTCAGCACGCAGGAGGTGTGACTGGCATTCGGGTCAACCAGGGTGACATCGATCGTCCGGTCACTCCACATACGCAGATACTTGGCCGCCGTGGCACCGGCAAAGCCGCCGCCGATAACCACCACGTGCGGCGCACTGGCTGCCTTGACGCGGGTCGGGGCGATGGAGACTGCGGCCGAAGCGCCACAGGCCTGCAGAAAACGTCTACGGTTCATACTCATTACACTATCCCCTTAACCTGGACCGTCAGTCTTTGAATTCCGGCGCCTCACCGGCCTTGCCGGAGAGCGTCCCGAAATAGTGGGCGATGCGCCTTACCTGGTCGTCGGTATAACCGAGCGCCTGGTGGTCCATGATGTTCTCCGGCCGATCCTCCGAGCGCATATCCATCAGGTCCTCGTAGAGGTCCTTGTAGCTCTCGTCGGTGAGACCCTCGATGCTGCCGACCGAATGGCCGTTGGTGCCGTGGCATTGCGCACACTGCGAGGCCAGCAAGCGATTGACCGTGAGGTCTTCGGCCTGGACCTGTGGCACCACGCCCGCGACGAGCGTGCCGAGGCACAGCGTCCTGACGATTTTTTTGTTCATTCGTTTGTCCTTTGATCTGGGGGCGAGGTGACTGACCTGCCACGGATTGGTACCCGGCCCCGTCTACAGAAATCCAACCGCGTGCGCCGACTATAGGCGCACTGATCCAGGTTAAAACGTACAACGACCCGGAACGTGACTGAGCTTGGATGCGAAATGCGATGCCAGTCACAAACTCATGCTAACCGTGGGGACTTAACGTTTTCTTAACCCGGGCGCAGCAGACAGGAACCGACTTCCCCTCATTGCAGCCGCCGGCATCGGAGCGCGCATTGCGCGCGCGACCGCCAGCTGTTTCACAGCCGGCCCGCGGACCGCGGGTGTTCGGTCACACGACTCGGGCAGACGCAGCCGGATCAGCCGTCGAGCTGCGACAGATCGCGCACCGCGCCGCGCGCCGCAGAGGTGGTCAGCGCGGCATAGGCACGCAGCGCCTGCGACACCTCGCGCTGGCGATTCGCCGGCTTCCAGGCGCGGTCGCCGCGTGCCCGCATCGACAGCCGTCGCTCGGTCAGGGCCTCGTCGCTGAGCGCGACGCGGATCGAGCGGTTCGGGATGTCGATCTCGATGGTGTCGCCCTCTTCGACCAGGCCGATATTGCCGCCCTCGGCAGCCTCGGGGGAACAATGCCCGATCGACAGACCGGAGGTGCCGCCGGAGAAGCGGCCGTCGGTGATCAGTGCGCAGGCCTTGCCAAGTCCCTTGGATTTCAGGTAGCTGGTCGGGTACAGCATCTCCTGCATGCCCGGCCCGCCCTTGGGACCCTCGTAGCGGATCAGGACCACGTCACCTGCCTTGATCCGGTCACCCAGGATCGCCTCGACCGCAGCGTCCTGGCTCTCGAAGATCCGTGCCGGACCCGCGAATTTCAGGATCGATTCATCGACACCCGCTGTCTTGACGATGCAACCCTGCTCCGCGAGATTGCCGTACAGCACGGCCAGACCGCCATCCCTGGAGTAGGCGTGTTCGATATCGCGGATACAGCCGGTAGCACGGTCGAGGTCGAGCTCGGGCCACTGGCTGTCCTGGCTGAACGCGACCTGTGTCGGTATACCGCCGGGACCGGCCAGGTAGCGCTGACCGGCCGCGGACTCGTGGTTACGTACCACGTCCCAGGCATCCAGTCCCGCGCCCATGGTGGCGCTGTGTACCGTGTGACAGTCGCGGTGGATCAGCCCGCCGCGATCGAGTTCGGCGAGGATGCCGATCACGCCGCCGGCGCGGTGCACGTCTTCCATGTGGTACTGCTGGGTGGCCGGTGCAACCTTGCACAGGTTCGGCACCCGCCGACTCATGCGATCGATGTCGGCCATCGTGAAATTCACCGCGCCCTCGTGCGCTGCGGCCAGCAGGTGCAACACGGTATTGGTCGAGCCGCCCATGGCGATATCCAGCGCGATCGCATTCTCGAAGGCCTCGAAGGTGGCGATGCTGCGCGGCAGTACACTCGCGTCGTCCTGCTCGTAGTAACGTTTTGCCAGTTCCACCACAAGGCGCCCGGCCTCGAGGAACAGGTTCCGGCGCTCGGCGTGGGTCGCCAGCAGCGAGCCATTGCCCGGAAGCGACAGCCCCAGCGCCTCGGTCAGGCAGTTCATTGAGTTCGCGGTGAACATGCCGGAGCAGGACCCGCAGGTCGGGCACGCCGAGCGCTCGATCGCCGCGACGTCCTCGTCGGACTCGTTCGGATCGGCCGCCGAGACCATCGCGTCCACCAGGTCGAGTTTGACGTCACCCTTGTTCGCCAGGCTGACCTTGCCGGCCTCCATCGGCCCGCCGGAGACGAACACGGTCGGGATGTTCAGTCGCAGTGCGGCATTCAGCATCCCCGGGGTGATCTTGTCGCAGTTGGAGATGCACACCAGCGCATCGGCGCAGTGTGCGTTGACCATGTACTCGACACTGTCGGCGATCAGGTCACGCGACGGCAGCGAATACAACATGCCGCCATGACCCATCGCGATCCCGTCGTCGACCGCGATGGTGTTGAACTCCTTGGCCACACCGCCTGCCTTCTCGATCTCGCGCGCCACCAGCTGCCCCAGGTCCTTGAGGTGCACATGCCCTGGCACGAACTGGGTGAACGAGTTGGCGATCGCGATGATCGGCTTGTCGAAGTCACCTTCCTTCATGCCAGTGGCGCGCCACAGTGCGCGTGCGCCGGCCATGTTGCGGCCGTGGGTGGTGGTGCGGGAGCGATACTGCGGCATCGGAGTCTCCAGGGGATGGGCTGGGAAAGGTTTCATTATGGCGCCTGACCGGCGGCGATGGAACGGTCAAAAAGTCGGGCTTTGGTACGGTCATCCGGTGGCAGGCTATACTTCCATCACCAGCAAGTAATCCATACGTCCGTCTGATAAAGAGCCGCCATGCCCAAGAAGAGCGAACGCACGCGCCAAAAGATCGTCGAGGCCGCCAACCGCCTGTTCTACCACAAGGGTTACAACCAGACCTCGTTCAGTGACGTCGTGGATGCCGCCGGCGTACCTCGCGGCAACATCTACTATTACTTCAAGACCAAGGACGAAATCCTCGAGGCGGCGATCAAACACCGCACCGAACGCATCACGCAGATGCTCGAAGGCTGGACCGGCAGTTACCGGACACCGATCGACCGCCTGCACCGCTTCATCGACATTCTCAGCAACAGCGCAGACGCGATCATGCGTTACGGTTGTCCGATGGGCACCCTGAATACCGAGCTTGGCAAGGATCAGGGCGCACTGCAGGAGCAGGCGGAAAATCTGTTCAAGGTATTTGAGAGCTGGCTGTCCGACCAGTTTGCGGAACTGGGTTATGCCGGGCGTGCCCACGAACTCGCAATGCGCCTGATGGCACAGGGCCAGGGAATCAGCGTCATGGCCCACGTCCACAACGACCCCGGATTTCTGCGCCGTGAAAAGGAACGGCTGACGCTGTGGCTCGACAAGCTCGCCGACGGGGACGATGATTGCGCCTGACCGGGCACCCCGCCGCAATTCAGTACCCAAATGACAACGCCGCCCCGGCAGGCAGTCACCGACAGAGACAGACAACCGTGGACCAACTGCTTCCTCCCTGGTCACTGCTTGCCGCGTTCATCACGGCCAGCCTGTTGCTGGCGGTGACCCCCGGGCCTGGCGTCCTGTACATCGTCACCCGCAGCCTGGCCCAGGGCCGGCGCGCCGGTCTGGCCTCGGTCGCCGGTATCGCGCTGGGCAACCTGGGCAACGCGATCGGTGCGGCCTTCGGCCTGGCCGCGTTGTTCGCGGTATCTTCGGCCGCATTTACCGTGGTGAAATACGTCGGCGCCGCCTACCTGGTCTACCTCGGCATCAAGGTCCTGCGCACCCCGCCCGCGCCGAGGTCACCTGTTGCCGGAAAAGCCGGCAATTCGCCGCGGGTTTTCCGCGACGGCCTGGTGGTGGCGCTGCTCAACCCCAAGACCACGCTGTTTTTTGCCGCATTCCTGCCACAGTTCATGAGTGCCAACGCTGCACCGATCGTACAGGGGGTGACGCTGGGTCTACTGTTCGTTGCCATCGCAGCGGTCACGGATTCGATCTACGCCATCGCCGCCGGCAGCATCGGCTCACAGCTGACCCGCGCCGCCCCCATGCGGTCGCTGGGGCGTTATATCAGTGGCACCACCTTCATCGGGCTCGGCGTGTTCGCCGCCCTGACCGACGCACGCCGTCCCGAGTAGACCGCCTCAGGGTCCGTGCCCGCCAATGGCGGCGGACCGATTCACCGGGCAATTCGCCGCCGCTTGGTGTACCGTCGAAGACCACGCAGCGCCAAGACCGCCGCCCGACCGTTCTGCGCCCCCTCCGCCTCCAGGGATCCCCCATGCCAACGCTGCGCCTGCGCTATCAGACCATCGAGTTCGGTGAACTCGATATCCATTTACGCATGCTGCGTGACAACCAGCAGTTCTCCGATCCCGACGGAGTGGCCGAACGCCTCGGCATATCCTCGGCGGCCTGGCCGCTGTTCGGGATCGTCTGGGCATCCAGCGAGGTATTGGCGCACCTGATGTTCGAGTTCGAGATCGCAGGCAAGCGCATCCTCGAGGTCGGGTGCGGCATCGGGCTGGCGAGCCTGGTGCTCAACCACCGTCTGGCCGACATCACGGCCACCGACCACCATCCCGCTGCAGCGGACTTTCTGCGCCGCAACGTCGCACTCAACGACGGCGACGACATCCCTTTCGTGCGAACCGGATGGGCCGATGAGGACAGCAGCCTGGGCCGGTTCGATCTGATAATCGGCAGTGATCTGCTGTATGAACGTGCGCACGTCGCCCTGCTGGCCGCGTTCATTCAGCGCCATGCACGGTCGCACTGCGAGGTTGTTCTCGTCGACCCCGGTCGTGGCCATCACGCGCAGTTCAGCAAACGGATGATCGCCCTCGGTTACTCGCATTCACAGAGCAGACCGAGCGAACACGATTACCAGGGTGCGCCGTTCAAGGGCCAGGTTCTGCGCTACGCGCGATAGGCGGAACGCCCTATACCTGGGTACCCGGCGACGGCGCATCGTCGGCCAACTGCAAGATCTGTACGTCCACTTCCAGTGTCGGAATCCCCCCCTGTGGCCCGGTAAAGCTGCCGGCCACCGGGGGCACCGCCTCCGGGTGCCGATGCACCGCGACCGTAATGTGGTCGGGACCGACGATACTCGCGGCGGTCGGATCGAAACCCTTCCATCCGGCACCCGGCAGATAGACCTCGGCCCATGCGTGCGACGAGGCACCACCACGCTCGGTACCCGGCCCGTGTGCATAGCCGCTGACGAAGCGGGCCGCGACACCCAGCCGGCGGCATGACTCGACGAACAGGGCCGCCATGTCACGACAGGAGCCGCGACCGCTGCGCAGCAGCTCAGAAGGCGCCAGCACCCCCGGTTGCTCCCTGACCTCGTACTGAAGTTCGCGGTTGATATGCTGATTGAGCCGATCGAGCACAGCATATGTCTCGCTGCGGCGGCCCGCCGCGCGGTAGGGCGCAAGCCAGGCGTCCAGTGCCGGATGGTCTGCGTAGACCGTCTCGAGGAACGGCCGCAACGCAATGCTTTCTTCTGCCGAATACTCAAACGGAATATACAGTGCATGCGGCTCGACGACGAAGTTGAGCGGCATGGTCTCGTACAGCTCGACCTCCAGCCAGCTCTCGACCAGCAGTTCCGACGTGGTTGCGCCACCGAACATCGCAGTGGCCCGCACGTTTTCGTAGTAATCGCGCTGCCAGGTGAGTACCGCCGTGGGCTCGATGCGCAGCGAGGATGCCGCTATGCGTACGTCATGGCCTTCACGTGGACGCAGCAGCAGTGTGTGCGGACCCAGTCGCACCTGGGCACTGAAGCCATAGCGGGTGACATGACGGATCTCAATTCGTTTCATCGGCAATCAGGTCCCGGCGGCGGACTGCCGCGCCCGGTCAATGTCCTCCAATTCGCTGCGCGATTCCACTGCCGCACGTCGGGACCCACGCATTGACTGCACTCAGCCTGGCCACGTCGCCAGCTGCCGGTAACCGCCATCGCGCATGGCACATGCCTGTTCAAGCAGTTCCCGCCAATCGCCGCTGATCGCCATGAGCGCTGCTTCGGGGGCACCCACGGCGCCAGCATCAAGCAGGCGCAGCGAGGCGCACAGGCGTTCACGCTGCGCAACGATGGAAAGTGCCTGCACCTCACCTGATCGCCGACGCTGCCGCTGCAACAACTGCAACAACCGCTTCGCCCGCTCGATCTGATCGCGCAGCGGCAGCGAAAGGTCGAACCCCATCGCGACGTGCGCCGCATCACCGCCCAGCCAGCCCACGTCGTCCGGGCCGAGGATCGGGGCCTCGAGCTCGACCTTGCGCCAGGTGAGCCGCCCCTCCCCGACCGGGTCATCGTCGGCCGGGGACGGCGGGAACTTGTAGAACCCCCAACGCGCACCCAGCGCGCACTCGATCAGCACCTTGTCCCGGTCAACCCGGCAATCGCCCTCGGGGCAGTCGACGGCATTCACCCAGGCCCGCGAGTCGAGTTTCCAGGCACAGAAATCACGATTGGGTGGTGCGCCGTATTCAGCTTCGAGTTCCCGCCAGACGGCATCGAAGACCGACCACTCCGCCTGGTAGATAGGGTTGCGACGCAGGAATTCCCACGCCCATTGCGCCGCAGACAGATGCTGGGTGAATGCGTAGTCCTGCGGATCATTCCAACGGCGAAGTTCCATGTGCGGATGGTACCGCAGGCC
Organism: Chromatiaceae bacterium; assembly: GCA_024235315.1. Lineage (GTDB taxonomy): Bacteria > Pseudomonadota > Gammaproteobacteria > Chromatiales > Chromatiaceae > Thiosocius. Next base: position 98,506 of record JACKMP010000003.1, read on the forward strand.
CACTGGACGCCTGCACACAGTTGGTTCACGCTTGGCGTATGCGACAGCACCCCACTCTGATCGAAATGATGCGCCATCTGATCGGCTCGCCGTCAGTCAGCAGCGTCAGCCCGGAATGGGACAAGTCCAACGCCCAGGTCATCGACCACCTCGCCGGGTGGTGCGAGTCGCTTGGGTTACGCGTCGAACATCTGCCGATCGCCGGCCATCCGGGGAAGTTCAACCTGGTCGCCAGTGCCGGCACCGGCCCCGAAGGCCTGGTTCTGTCGGGTCATACCGACACCGTGCCTTACGACGAGGCGCGCTGGAGCAGCGATCCCTTCCGCCTCACCGAACGCGAAGACCGATGGTATGGCCTGGGCACCTGCGACATGAAGGGCTTTTTCGCGGTCGCGCTCGAAGCGATCAGTGACCTCGACCTGTCGAGTCTCAAACATCCGCTGATCCTGGTGGCCACCGCCGACGAGGAAAGCAGCATGTGCGGTGCCAAAGCACTGGTCGACACCCATCGCAGACTGGGGCGGCATGCGGTGATCGGCGAACCGACAGGGATGCGGCCGGTCCGCCTGCACAAAGGCATCGGCATGGAGGCGATACGCCTTACCGGACGTTCCGGTCATTCCAGCGACCCGGCACTCGGTGTCAATGCGCTCGACGGAATGTACCTGGTGATGGCGGAGTTGATCGACTGGCGCAGCGAACTGCAGCAGCGTTACCGCAACCCGCTGTTCGCCGTCGACGTGCCGACCATCAACCTCGGACACATCCACGGTGGCGACAACCCCAACCGCATTTGTGCGCATTGCGAGCTGCATTTCGACATCCGTCCGCTACCCGGCATGGACCTCGCCGAACTGCGTGGCGAGATCGACCGTCGCATCGGCGCGCGCCTGCAGGATAGTGGGCTGCGCTTCGAACGCGTCTCGCTGTTTGAAGGTATCCCGGCAATGGAGACACCGGCACAGTCACCGATCATACAGGCAGCAGAGTCCCTGACCGGATACGCAGCAGGAGCGGTCGCGTTTGGCACCGAGGGGCCGTACCTGAATGCACTCGGCATGCAGACGGTCATCATGGGGCCGGGCAGTATCGAACAGGCGCATCAGCCCGACGAGTTCCTCGCACTGGAGCAGATCGAACCGGCGAAACGTATCCTGCGCGGATTGATCAGGCGTTTTTGCATGACCTGATCGCTACGACAGGCCACAATAAAAAACAATCGACAGTCACAGACGACGGCACGCCAGTGAGCAGGCACAACAAAGACCAAGCAGATTTCGTCGACTGGTTTCGCCAGTCCTCACCCTATATCCACTCGCATCGCGGCAAGGTGTTCGTGCTGTCGTTCGGCGGTGAGGCGATTGCCGACGACAGCTTCGCCAACCTGGTCCACGACATCGCGCTGCTCAACGGCCTCGGGATACGCCTGGTGCTGGTGCCGGGCGCGCGGCCGCAAATCGAGCAGCAGTTGGCCGATCGCGGTGCCGACATGCAGGTCGTCAATGGCCTGCGCGTCACCGATGACGACGGCCTGGCCTGCGTCAAGGAGGCCAACGGCATGGTGCGGGTCGAGATCGAGGCGCTGCTGTCGATGGGGCTGGCAAATTCGCCGATGGCGGGCGTCAGGATTCGCGTCGTCTCCGGCAACTTCGTCACCGCCAAGCCGCTGGGCGTGATCGACGGTGTCGACTACCGCCACACCGGCGAGGTGAGGCGGGTCGACGCGGAAGCGCTGCGCAGCCAGCTCGACAGCGGCAGCATCGCCCTGGTACCGGCGCTCGGCTACTCGCCGACCGGTGAGGTGTTCAACCTCAGCGCTGCCGACGTCGCCGGCGCGGTGGCCGCCGCCCTGCGCGCCGACAAGCTGATCTTTCTGACCGAGAACAAAGCCGCAGACGCACGCGGCCGGGTGATCAGCAGCATGGTGCCGCGCGAGGTCGATCAACTGCTGGCGAGGCGCAAGCGCCTGCCCGAAGACCAGGCGCGGGTGCTGCACAATGCGGCCGTGGCGTGCCGGGCGGGCGTCAACCGGGTGCACATCCTCGACCGTCACCGCGACGGAATCCTGCTGTCGGAGCTGTTCACCCGTGACGGTGCCGGTACGCTGATCACCGCAGAACCCTACGAGCTGACACGCACCGCACGCATCGACGACGTTGGCGGCATCCTTGAGCTGATCGCACCGATGGAGGCCTCGGGCATACTGGTGAAGCGGTCGCGTGAGCTGCTCGAGCAGGAGATCGACCAGTTCACCGTGGTCGAGCGTGACGGCACCGTGATCGCCTGTGCAGCGCTTTACCCGTTTCCCGAAGAGGGTCTCGCGGAGCTGGCGTGCGTTGCGGTGCACACAGACTATCGTGGCGCCCGGCGCGGTGACGAACTGCTCGGGCACGTCGAAGACAAGGCGCGCGCCATGCACATCGGTGGTCTGTTCGTGCTGTCGACGCGCACCACGCACTGGTTTCGCGAGCGTGGATTCCAGAACGCCTCGGTGGACAGGCTGCCCAAACGCCGGCGCGACCTCTACAACTGGCGGCGTGGCTCCAAGGTGTTCATAAAACCGTTGTAATCGCGCTGTATGCTCGTCGTGATCCGAGCATTCACGCCCAATGCTGGCGCATTGAACCGGCTTTTGCACCGTTGCAATGCGGAAAACCACGGCGAATGCGGGCGATCGGCAGGGTACGAAACTTGCTTCGGGTCGGTGACCGTCACCTGGAGGGAACCGCGATGCCACATCGCAAGCATCCGTTGAAAACCATGCCCGCCCACCCGCGCGATCATCACCGCCAGATGCTGCTCGCGGTTCTGTACCTGTGTGCCGTGGTGCTGATCATCAACGCGTGGCTGGTCAGTCAGCAGCTGATCGCCTTCTGACCGGCGGTCTTCACCCCGGTACAAGTTCGCGGATCAATTTGGCAAACGCCTCGGCGACCGGGTTGTCGAGGTTGGTACGCGTGCGCGCTATCCACAAGGTACGCCTGATCCGCAGACCTTCGATACGGATAAGGTGCAGCACACCGGCATCGATCGCGCCCTGCACCGCAAAAAGCGGCAGAAAACTCACGTGGCGGCCGCGTTCCAGCATCTCGACGATGGTGTCGGTCGAGCCCACCTCCATCGCGATCGGAATCTCCTTTATCCCGATATCCGCCAACGCACGATCGAGAGTGATGCGCATCGATGACTCGCCTTCACGCAACACGTAGGTCAGGCGCGGTATTTCGGCCACCGCCAACATCTCCTGGCTACCGAGCGGATGACGCGGGGAACACACCAGTACCAGTTCGTCGTCGAGCCATTTCTGTACCAGTACATCCGGGTGCTCTGGCTGGATCTCGGTAAGCGCCAGATCGGCCAGGCCGGTGGCAAGACGGGTGTGGATGCTGCGGCTGTATCCCACCCGGGTGTCAATGCGGTAGTCAGGGAAGGCATCGGCGAACGCCAGCAGCAGATCGGGGAGCAGGTGCTCGCCGATCGACTGGGTAACCGCCAGACGCAACCGGTTGCGCCCGGCCTTCAGCTGATTCAAGTCACTCAGCAGCTCCACCTGGTGATCCATGACCAGACGCGCAAAGGCGTAGACGCGCTCTCCCGCGGTGGTCAGGCGCAAGCGCCCCGCTTCGCGCATCATCAGCTCGATATTGAAACAGCGCTCGAGGGCTCGCAGACGCTTGGTCACCGCAGGCTGGCCGACGTTCAGCGCGCGCCCGGCCTCGGCAACGCCGCCGCGTTCCACGATCTCCCGCAGAGTCGCCAGCGCCTTCAGGTCGGGAAGCCTTTTATATTCCATATCGGAATGTTAGCTTTTTTGGATTCATTAGCAATGGACCGCCAAATACCCCACAATATGGAGCGTTTACGCGTTGCTGATGGTCATCAACCGCTGTCCCAGCGGCTCACAACGGCCGGCACCGATTTCCAATACGGAATCTTGACCGCCACTCCGGGCACTGCATGGGCTCTGCTCGGCGGCAGGCTTCATACGAGTGCCGGGCGAGGCATTGGCATGCGTTTGGGACGATCGACAAAGAGATAGTACGAGAGGTAATGGCATGAGCAACGGATCCGAACAAGTAGCGCAGGCACCAGTCTCCGAGCCTGCCGCCGCTCCCGAACCGGCCACGGGAAAGGCAACCGCTGCAAAACCGCGCGCGTTTCTGAATCGCAAACAACTCATCGCCGCCGTTCTGTTCACCCTGTTCGGACTCTACCTTGCCAGCGTGGTCCCCTCGGTCGAGGTCGCCTGGGTCAGTGGCATCCTGCTGCTCACCGTCTACCTGTTCGCGTTCGAGGTGGTCGGCGTCGACGTCGCCGCGGCCACCGTGATGGTTCTGCTCGGACTCACCACCCTGTTTGCCCCGATCATGGGGCTGGAACGTGGTCTGGTCGACAACAAGCACCTGTTCGACGGCTTCGCCTCGAACGCCGTGATCTCGATCATCGCCGTCATGATCATCGGCGCCGGCCTCGACAAGACCGGCATCATGACCAAGGTTGCCGCCTTCATTCTGAAGGTGGGCGGCACCACCGAGACGCGCATCATCCCGATCATCTCCGGCACCGTTGGCTTCATCTCCTCGTTCATGCAGAACGTCGGTGCCGCAGCGCTGTTCCTGCCGGTGGTGTCACGCATCTCGGCACGCTCCGGACTGCCGATGTCGCGACTGCTGATGCCGATGGGCTTCTGCGCCATTCTCGGCGGCACGGTGACCATGGTCGGCTCGAGCCCGCTGATCCTGCTCAACGACCTGATCCTGACTTCAAACAAGGCGCTGCCCGAGGCGCAGCAGATGGATACCTGGGGCCTGTTCTCGGTCACCCCGATCGGTATCGCGCTGGTGGCCACGGGCATCATCTACTTCGTCCTTGCCGGACGCTTCGTGCTGCCGGCCGGCAGCAAGGGAGCGAAGAGCAAGGACGACGCGATGGCCTACTTCCGCAACACCTACGGCCTCGATTACGAACTGTTCGAGGTCGAAGTACCGGAGGCCAGTGACCTGGTCGGCAAGCAACTCGACGATATCGAACACCAGGACAAGGTGCGCGTGATCGCCTCGGCCAGCGGCGGTTCGATGAAGGTCGGTCCCGGCACCATCGCCCGTGACACCGGCATCAGCGCAGGCATCGTGCTCGGCATCATCGCCTCGCCCAAGCACCTGCTCGAATTCGTGGAAAAGTACAAACTCGACCTGCACAGCAGCATCGAGGTCCTGGGCGAGGTCTTCTCACCCACCAGGTCCGGCGTGGCCGAGGTGGTCATTCCACCGAGTTCGAACCTGATCGGCAAGAGCGCACGTGACGTGTGGATGCGCAAGACCTATGGCATCGCGATGGTCGCACTGCACCGTGACGGCAACACCCTGCGTGAAGGCGACAGTATCCGGGACGTTCCGTTGCAGGGTGGCGATGCGCTGGTCGTGCATACTCAGTGGGACGCCCTGGCGCGTCTGCAGAAGGACCGCAACTTCGTGGTCGTCACCACCGAGTTCCCGCACGAGGAATCCCGCCCGCACAAGGTGATGTACGCGGGCGTGTTTTTCGCGATCGCACTCGGGCTGGTCCTGTTCAGCGATCTGCGGCTGTCGGTCGCGCTGCTGACTGGCGCGATGGGCATGATTCTGGCCGGGGTGCTGAAGATCGAGGAGGCCTACACGGCCGTCAGCTGGAAGACGGTATTCCTGCTCGCCTCGCTGATCCCGCTGGGTCTGGCGGTGGAGACCTCGGGCACCGCCAAGTGGATCGCCGAGCAGACGCTGAGCGTTGTTGGCACCATGCCGATCTGGGTCATCCAGGCCGCGGTCGCGGTACTGGCGACCTTCTTCACCCTGGTGATGTCGAACGTCGGCGCCACGGTGCTGCTGGTGCCGCTGGCGGTCAATATCGCAATTGGCGCAGGTGCCAACCCGGCGGTGTTCGCGCTGACCGTTGCGCTGGCCACGTCGAACTCGTTCCTCATCCCGACTCACCAGGTGAACGCCCTGATCATGGGGCCTGCCGGGTACCGGGTACCGGACTTCATGCGTGCGGGCGGGATAATGACGATCCTGTTCCTGGTCGTCCTTATGGTTATGATCAACCTGGTGTACTGATCCACCCTATCGTTGCCGGTCTGCTCCCATCCCGGGTGCGGGTCGGTCTTTTTCTGTCCCGCACCGACGAGGATTCCCCATGCCGGGCTTAGCTTTCATGTCGCGCACTGCCACCGTGGCGGGTTCACCCCTGTTTTTCACACTGCTCGGTGCCGTGCTGCTGGCCCTGTTGCCGGGGATCGGCGTCGCCGCGGGCAGTACCGAACGCCTCGACCTCACCAGCCACTGGTCCGGCTACTTCGGCCTCACCGTATTCGTGATCGCTTACCTGCTGGTGATGTCCGAGGAATTCACCCACCTGCGAAAGTCAAAGCCGGTCATCATCGCTGCCGGTCTCATCTGGGCGGTGGTCGCCTGGGTGTACCAGTCGCACGGACTGAACACCGCGGCAGAGGAGGCCCTGCGCCACAACCTGCTCGAGTACGCCGAGCTGATGCTGTTTCTGTTGGTCGCGATGACCTATATCAACTCGATGCAGGAACTGCAGGTGTTCGAGGCACTGCGCTCACGGCTGGTCAGCGCCGGCTTCGGGTTCCGCTCGCTGTTCTGGATCACCGGCACACTGGCATTCCTGATCTCGCCGATCGCCGACAACCTGACCACCGCGCTGCTGATGTGTGCGGTCGTCCTCGCGGTGGGCAGTGACAGCCCGCGTTTCGTCACGCTGGCATGCGTCAACATCGTTGTCGGGGCCAACGCAGGTGGCGCATTCAGCCCGTTTGGCGACATCACCACGTTGATGGTGTGGCAGAAGGGGGTGGTCGATTTCTGGGGATTCTTTGCACTGTTCATCCCGGCTGTCGTCAACTTCGTCGTTCCCGCGGCACTGATGCACTTCGCCGTGCCGGACGAGAAACCACATGCCAAGGAGGACTGCGTGATCATGCTGCGTGGCGCGCGGCGGATCATCGGATTGTTCCTGTTGACCATCGCCACCGCCGTCTCATTCCACAACTTCCTGCACCTGCCACCGGTCATCGGGATGCTGACCGGTCTCGGTTATCTTGGCCTGCTGGCGTTTTACCTGACGAAGACTGCGCACCGTCAGGCCGTGCTGGCAGAAGGCGAGGAGATCGGCGATCTGCTGCCGTTCGACGTATTCCGCCCGGTCGCACGTGCGGAGTGGGACACTTTGTTCTTCTTCTACGGCGTCGTTGCCTGTGTCGGCGCCCTCGGTTTCATGGGCTACCTGGCGCTGAGCTCCGACGTGATGTACAACCAGTGGGGCGCAACCAACGCCAACATTGCGATCGGCCTGATGTCCGCAATCGTCGACAACATCCCGGTGATGTTCGCGGTGCTGTCGATGGAACCGAACATGTCACTTGGGCAATGGCTGTTGGTCACCCTGACTGCCGGCGTCGGCGGATCCCTGCTGTCGATCGGCTCGGCCGCCGGTGTCGCGCTGATGGGACAGGCACAGGGCAAATACACCTTCTTCGGTCACCTGAAATGGACGCCGGCGATCGCGGCCGGTTATGCAGCGAGCATCGCAGTGCATTTCTGGATCAATGCCGGGATGTTCTGAGGGTCTATGCGCGCCGCCCGGCGCATCAACAACCCGCAGCGGTCAGTGACACACAACAGCCCCCGCTTTGTTGATATATTTCCGCCCCTGATCCACGGGTGAGCGGACCGATGAGCGACTTCCTGCAACGCGCCGAAGAACTGGTCGAGGCCGGGCGTTACCTGTACGGCCGCGACATGGTGCCTGCGACCAGTGGCAACTTCTCGGCCAGGCTCAGCGACGGTACTTTCGCAGTGACGGTTTCCGGTCGCCACAAGGGCAGGCTCACGGCCGCCGATATCATGCGCATCGACGCCGACGGCCGTTCGCTGGACGGACGCCAGCCATCTGCCGAAACCGGCCTGCACACCCAGATCTATGCGCGATTTCCGCAGGCCCGGGTGGTACTGCACCCGCATTCGGTGAATGCGACGGTGCTGTCGATGATGTCGTCTGACTCACTGCTGTTGCAGGACTACGAACTGCTCAAGGCTTTCCCCGGCGTGGTCACGCATGACTGCTGCGTGCGTATCCCGGTATTCGGCAACGACCAGGATATCGCCCGGCTCGCCGCCACCGTCGATGCACACCTGGCCGGGCACTGCGATGCGCCCGGCTACCTTATCCGGGGGCACGGCTTCTACACCTGGGGCGATTCGATGGAGGATGCCCTGCGCCACGTCGAGGCCTTTGAATTCCTCTTTACCTGCGAACTGCGTATGCGAGGCAAATGAAATGACCGCATTGACCATCCAGAATACCGACGGCCGGACACTGCAGACACTCCGTGATCACGCGGCAATCGCCGCAGCACTCGGTGAGCTGGGTGTACAGTTCGAGCGCTGGCAGACCGAGCAGCCGCTGCCAGACGATGCCGACCAGGCGGCAGTGCTGGCGGCATATCGAGAGGATGTCGCGAAGCTCAATGCACAATACGGCTTCCAGTCTGTCGATGTCGTCGCGCTCGGGGCCGATCACCCGCAGAAGGCGGAGATGCGCCAGAAGTTCCTGAACGAGCATACGCATGCCGATTTCGAGGTGCGTTTCTTCGTGGATGGTAGCGGCCTGTTCTATCTGCACGTCGGCGACAAGGTTTACCTGGTGCTGTGCGAAAAAGGTGACCTGATCAGCGTACCGGCCAATACCACGCACTGGTTCGACATGGGTGCAAACCCGCACTTCAAGTGCATCCGTTTCTTCACCACACCGGATGGCTGGGTCGGTGAGTTCACCGGCAGCGACATCGCCAAGCGTTTTCCCGATTTCGACACCTTCGTCGCCGGCCTCGCATGATCCAGGCGATCCTGACCGACATCGAGGGGACCACGTCATCGCTTTCATTCGTAAAGGATGTGCTGTTTCCTTACGCACGCGAGAACATGCACGATTTCGTGTATGCGCATGCCGACGAGCAACCGGTCAGGCAGACGCTGGACGATGTCGACAATGCGGTCGGCCGCCTACTGAGCACCGAGGAGGCGATCGACCAATTGATCGCGTGGATTGACCAGGATCGCAAGATCACGCCATTGAAAGCCCTGCAGGGGTTGATCTGGGAGGCCGGCTATCGCGATGGTGACTTTCACGGCCACGTCTACGCCGATGCGGTCGACCAGCTGCGCCGCTGGCAGGCGGCAGGCCTGCGCCTTTACGTCTACTCGTCCGGTTCCGTGTACGCACAGAAGCTGTTGTTCGGCCACACGGCCCATGGCGATCTCAACCCGCTGTTCAGCGGCTATTTCGATACCCTGATCGGTGCCAAGACAGATGCCGCGTCGTATCGGCGTATCGCCGAACGCATCGGCCTGCCGGCCGCATCGGTCCTGTTCCTGTCGGATATACCCCCCGAGCTCGACGCGGCGCGCGATGCAGGCATGGCAACCACCCAACTGGTGCGCGACACCGTCACCGCGTATTCGACGCATCCTCGCGCTACCCGATTCGACGAAATCACGGTCGGTTGAACGGTGCTGTGGCGGGCGATTTCGCGGGGGTATCGTGTCACCGTTGTGACCCGTCCCGGCGATGAATTCCTGCTCTGCAAATAAGCACCAGTTGTGCCAAAGTTGTGCAGACGCCCGGGCCGCCAGCACAGACCCTGCCGTTGCGGCAGCGCTGCAGCGCAGGCAACGGCAGTGTAACCATAGCGCGCACGTTTTTTGCAGACATCCGATTCACGGCCCCGGCCGCACCCACAACAGGCAACGGAACAAAAACTATGCCCTCCGACATCGCCGTCTACGGTCTCGGCGTCATGGGACGCAATATCGCCCTCAACATGCTCGACCACGGGCTCCGGGTGACGGTGTACAACCGCACGGCCGCGGTCACTGAGGCATTCGTCGCCGGGATACCGGCCGATACCCCGCTGCACGCCAGCTTCGACCTGGCCGATCTGGCCGATTCCCTGGCCCGTCCACGCGTGGTCTTTCTGATGGCCACCGCCGGCAAGGTCGTCGACCTGGTTATCGACAGCCTGCTGCCGCATCTCGAGGAGGGTGACGTCATCATCGATGGCGGCAACTCCTATTTCCAGGACAGCCAGCGGCGCTGGGAGGCCTTGCGCGAGCACGGCATTCGATTCCTCGGCATGGGTATTTCGGGTGGCGAGGAAGGCGCCCGTCACGGTCCCTCTATCATGCCGGGCGGTGACCCACAGGCGTGGCCGCTGGTCCGCGACATGTTCCAGCGCATTGCCGCGAAGGCCGATGACGGAGAGCCGTGTTGTCGCTGGGTGGGCGAAGGCGGGGCCGGTCATTACGTGAAAATGATCCACAACGGCATCGAGTACGGCGACATGCAGCTGATCGCCGAGGCCTGGCAGTTGATGCGCGACGGCCTGGGCATGACGGCAGTAGAGATCGCCGAGACCTTTGCGCGGTGGAACCGGGGGGTGTTGTCGTCTTACCTGATCGAGATTACCGCGGCGATCCTCAGGGTCACCGAGACTGACGGCACCCCGCGCGTCGACCACATCCTGGACGCGGCCGGACAGAAGGGCACCGGGCGATGGACCGCGATCGACGCCCTGGAGGTCGGCGTGCCGCTGACGCTGATCAGCGAGGCGGTGTTCGCACGCACCCTGTCGTCGATGAAAGACGAGAGGGTCGCCGCAGCGCAAAAGCTGGGGGGTATCACGCCTGGGTTCAGTGGCGATCGCACACGTATGCTCGATTCGATTCACGACGCCCTGTATGCGGCCAAGATCATCTCCTACGCACAGGGATTCCTGCAGATGCGCACAGCCGCAAACGAGTATGGCTGGACGCTCGAATTCGGTGAAATTGCATTGCTGTGGCGCGCCGGCTGCATCATCCGCAGTGGATTTCTAGATGACATCAAGAAGGCTTTCGACCGACGTCGCGACCTGCCGAGCCTGTTGTTCGACGATTTCTTCGCCACAGCCCTGCGCGATGCGGCAGCCGGCTGGCGGGATGCAGTGATGCTCGGTGTGGCCAGCGGCGTACCGCTGCCGGCACTCGGATCGGCATTGAGTTTCTACGACGGTTATCGCAGCGCCACCCTGCCCGCCAACCTGCTGCAGGCCCAGCGCGACTACTTCGGCGCCCACACCTACCGGCGTACCGACCGTGATCCCGATACCCACTGGCACACCCACTGGAGCGGCGATCAGTCCGAGGTCGTGATCGATGACTGAGGCGTGCACGCTGATCATCTTTGGCGCCACCGGCAACCTGGCGCAGGTCAAGCTCCTGCCCGCGCTGTATCACCTCGAGGCTGCCGGCCTGTTGACCTCCGAGATCCGCATCGTGTGCTCGGGCCGCACAGAATTCAGCCAGGAAGGATGGCTCGAGCATGTGCGCAAGACCCTCTCCGAGCGTGCGCGCGACCCCCTGCAGGCGCCAGACTGCGACACGTTTTGCCGCCGCATGCACTACCACCAGGGTGACATCGCCGAACCCGACACCTTTCAGCGCCTTGCCGCCCTGCTGCGCGAACCCGGGTTCCCCGACAACCACGTGTTCTATGTCTCGCTGCCACCGGCCACCTATGGCGGTATCGTCGAGTCGCTGGACCAGCATGGCATGCTGCATGAAGACGGGGCCTGGCGGCGCGTCGTGATCGAGAAGCCCTTCGGCTCCAGCCTCGAGAGCGCACAGAACCTGCAACGCAAGATCAGTCGTCACCTGCGCGAAGACCAGACCTACCGTATCGATCACTACATGGGCAAGGCCATGGTGCAGAACGTACTGGTGTCACGCTTCGCCAACCTGATGCTCGAACCCCTGTGGAACCGCAACTACATCGACCATGTACAGATCACCCGCACCGAGACCCTCGGTGTCGGCAGGCGAGCCGGCTTCTACGAAGGCACGGGCGCGTTGCGCGACATGTTGCAGAGCCACCTGATGCAGCTGATGGCGCTGGTCGCGATGGAGCCACCGGTGTCCATGGACGCAGACGAACTGCGCGACGAGAAGGTCAAGGTGCTCAAATCGATCCGCCCGATCCACCCGGCGGCGGTGGATTCGCAGGCATACCGGGCACAGTACGCGCGCGGCCACGTCGATGGCGTGAGCGTGCCCGCTTACCTCGAGGAACCCGGCGTCGCCCCCGACAGCGTGACGGAGACCTATGCGGCGCTGCGCCTGTACGTCGACAACTGGCGATGGCGCGACGTGCCGTTCTATCTGCGCACCGGCAAGCGCATGGCAGAGGCGCGCACCATGGTGGCGATCTGTTTCAAGCAGCCGCCCAAGCACTTCTTTCGCAGCGCCCACATCGAACGGCCACCCCCGAACTGGCTGATCATGAGCATCGCGCCAGAGGAGTCGCTGCGCCTGGAGATTTCGGTAAAGGAACCCGGGCCAGAGATGAAAACGCGCCAGATCAGCCTGGATGCACCTTTCCGCTGCGAACACCATGCCCGCACCGATGCGTATGAGGGGCTGCTGCTTGACGTGATCGAGGGCGACCGCTCATTGTTCCTGCGCTATGACGAAGTGGAGTGGGCATGGCGGATAGTCGATCCAGTGCTCGGCGTCTGGGCCAGCGAGCGCGACTACATACCAACCCATCCGGCGGGACAATGGGAGCCCGAGGAAGTGAGCCGAATATTCAACAGGGAACACCACCGTTGGCGCCACCTGGTGGATCCGGAATGAAGGGCGGGTCGAGCAGGATGCCGCCAGTTGCGGCGGCGATCGGATGTACGAGGTGACATGCCATGCTGACTGACTGGCAGACCGAGGTGGATGCGGCCGCCGTGGCGGACGCAGCCTGCAGGTTGATCGGAATAGCGGCGCGCGACGCCATCGCCGAACGCGGCAGGTTCCGCCTGGTGCTGGCTGGCGGCAGCACCCCGATGGCGACCTACAGACGGCTGGCCGCCAGTGATCAGAACTGGAAGCGCTGGTCCCTCTACTACGGCGACGAACGCTGCGTACCTGCCGATGACCCACAGCGCAACAGCTGGGCGGTAATCGCGACCGGTCTACCGGAAAAGGCCGGGAAACATTTTCCGATCCCCGCCGAGCTGGGCGCCAAGGCCGCGGCCACCGAATACCGGGCGCGCATCAAGCCGGCGATGCCGTTCGACATGGTGCTGCTGGGCATGGGGGAAGACGGGCATACCGCGAGCCTGTTTCCCGGCCAGGACTGGCCGGACAAGACCGTATTTGCGGTAAAGAATGCGCCCAAGCCGCCGGCAGAACGGGTGACCCTGGGCATCAATGCGCTGCAGAACTGTCGTTCGATGCTTATCCTCGTCACCGGCGAACACAAGACTCACGCGGTGCAACAGTGGCGGGCCGGCGTCGAACTGCCGGTGGCGCGGGTCGGCGATATCGGACAAGCACGGGTCGTGATCGAAAGGAAGTGCCTCGAGCTTGCCACCGATCAAGCAAGCAACAGCGCAGTGGCGATAGATTGAAAGCAATGACGTCACTCGCAGCAGACATCGGCGGCACCTTCAGCCGGCTTTCCTGGCCATTTCCCGGGGGCAGCGAAGAACAGCGTTTCAGCAACGCCGACTTCGAAAGCCTGGAGGCCGTGATCGACCACGGCATGGCGCTGCGTGGTATCGCGGGTGAAGCCATCGACGAGATGGTCCTGGCATTGCCCGGGCCGATCCACGTCGACCCCGTGGTCCTGACCAACATCAACTGGCAGGTGCAGCGTGCCGCACTGCAGCATCGCTATGGTGTCCGGCTCCTGACGATCGTCAACGACTTCCAGGCCGCGGCACTCGGCGCCATTGCCGAACCCTATGATCGCCTCAAGGTCCTGAATGCCGCCACGCCGGACGATGGCCCGGTGGTGGTGGCCGGCGCCGGCACCGGACTGGGCATGGCATGGCTGCCCAGTGCGGACGTTGGCGGCCTGCCGCGCGCCACCGAAGGCGGCCATCTCGACTTTGCGCCGAACAGCGGACGCGAACTGGCATTGCTTCGTTGGCTCAGCGAACGCTATGGGCACGTCTCGTATGAGCGTATCCTGAGCGGTGACGGCCTGCTCGATACCTATCGGTTCTTTGCCGGGGGCAGCGGACAGGCGGCAACGCCTGCGCAGATCAAGGCGCTGGCAGACAGTGGCGACGGAAGCGCGGGTGACGCGATTCGTTTGTTCGTCGACGTGTTCGCAGGCTACGCCGGAAACCTGGCGCTGGCGTTCAACCCGGGCGCAGGCATCTATCTGTGCGGTGGACTCACCGCGCATCTGGCGGACTGGTTCGACCCGACCGCCTTTGCGATTGCCTTTTGCAACAAGGGCCGCATGGCCGACGTCGTCAGACAAATTCCGGTTTTTCTCGTGACCCGGCAGGACACCGGTCTGGCGGGAGCGAAAGCGATTTTGAAAAAGGAACTACAGGGCAGAGCGACATGACAAGCAGTAAGGAACAGCACCATCTGTACAAGTACTACGTCGAACCCCAGGCCGTAAGCGACCTGACGCGCCGCACCCTGGTCTTGGTGCTGGCCGGGGGTGAGGGCTCGCGACTCAAAAACCTCACCAAGTGGCGAGCCAAGCCGGCGGTACCCTTCGGCGGCAAGTACCGGATCATCGACTTTGCGCTGTCCAATTGCATCAACTCCGGACTGCGTCGCATCGGGGTACTCACCCAGTACAAGTCGCACTCACTGATCCGCCACCTGCAGCGCGCCTGGGGCTTCATGCGCCCGGAGATCGGCGAGTTCGTCGAGATCATACCGGCGCAGCAACGCCTTCGGCCGGAGTGGTACCAGGGTACCGCCGATGCGATCTACCAGAACCTGGATATCGTTTACCGCCACGAACCGGACTATGTGCTGGTCCTGGGCGGCGATCACATCTACACGATGAACTATGCCAAGATGCTGGCCGCGCATGTCCAGGCGGAAGCTGAACTGACGATCGGCTGTATCGAGGTGCCGGCCGATGAGGCCAAGGCGTTCGGCGTGATGTCGGTCGACGAGGACTACCGGATCACCCGATTTGCCGAAAAGCCCACCGACCCCGAGTGCATACCCGGCAAGCCGGGTATCGCGCTGGCCTCGATGGGCATCTACATCTTCTCGATGGAGTTCCTGACCAAGGCGTTGATTCATGATGCCGAAGACGAGGCATCGGCGCACGATTTCGGCAAGGACATCATTCCCGCCGCCATCGAGAACGCCAAGTCGATCGCCTACCCTTTCCTGAACAACCTGGGTGAACCGGCGTACTGGCGCGACGTGGGGTCTCTGTATTCGTACTGGAAGGCCAACATCGAACTGTGTGACATCGAACCCGAACTCAACCTCTATGAACGCGATTGGCCGATCTGGACCTACCAGGCGCAGAGCCCGCCGGCGAAGTTCGCGTTCGACGACGAGGAACGGCGCGGCCAGGCAATCGATTCGCTGGTAGCTGGCGGCTGCATCATCTCCGGCGCCAAGGTCAAACGTTCAGTGATCTTCTTCAACACTCAGATCGAGACGGGGTCGTACGTAAAGGAAAGCGTCATCCTCCCCAAGGTGCGCATCGGTCGGAACTGCAAGCTGACACGCTGTGTCGTGGACAAGGGCACGGTGATTCCGGACGGCATGGAGATCGGCACTGACCCTGACGAGGATCGCAAGCGTTTCCTCGTGACCGATGAAGGCATTACCCTGGTTACCCCTGGCATGATGAATCAACGCCTGCACTACGAGCGCGACTGAACCATGACCACCACCACTTCACCGCACATCAATCTGGTGCTGTGTTGGCATATGCACCAGCCCTGGTACCGCGAGAGCCAGGACGGGGACTATTGCCTGCCCTGGGTCTACCTGCATGCGTTGAAGGACTATGTAGACATGGCGGCTCACCTGGAAGCGCACCCGAAGATGCGCTGCGTGGTGAACTTCACACCGGTTCTGCTCGAACAGCTCGACGACTATGGACAGCAGTTCAAGCGGCACCTGAAGACCGCAAGCCGCTTTTCGGATCCGCTGCTGAACCTGCTCGCAGGCGTTGAACCTATACCGTCGGATGCGACTGAACGTGTCGAGATCGTACGCGCCTGCCGGCGCGCGCACGCACCACTGATGATCGACGTCTACCCGCGTTTTCGCGGCCTGTTCGACATGGTGATGTCTTTCGACGGCAAACGGGTCGACGAAGACCGTCTGTCCTATATGAACGAGCAGTTCTTTCTGGACCTGCTGGCCTGGTACCACATCGCCTGGCTGGGCCACTCGCTGAAACAGCTGCCGCGCGTCAAGGCATTGCTGGAGCACGAGACTGCGTTCGACCCGGCGACGCGGCGCGAGCTGTTGCAGATAATGTGGGAGGCGTTCGACGGGTTGTTCGAGCGCTATCGCAAGCTGGCGCAGAGCGGGCAGATCGAGCTGTCGATGACGCCGTACGGTCACCCGATCGTGCCACTGCTGATCGACCTCGACTCCATGCACGGCGCCCTGCCCGAGGCGCAGGGGCCCATAGAGGACAAATATCCTGGCGGCCTCGAACGCGCACGCTGGCATATGCGTGAGGGCCTTCGGGTATTCGAACACTACCTCGGTTGCCGCCCGCAGGGCGTGTGGCTGTCGGAGGGCGGTGTCAGCAGCGACGCACTGAAGCTACTGGACGAATTCGGCATGGCCTGGAGTGCCTCGGGAGAGGGTGTATGGCACAACAGCCGGTTTCTGTCGGGCCTCGAGGCCAACGGCGAACAGGCGAGGCGCAGCCTGTTCTGTGCTCACGAGGTGCAGGGATGCGAGACACGCATGTTCTTCCGTGACGACGGGCTGTCCGA
Organism: Chromatiaceae bacterium; assembly: GCA_024235315.1. Classification (GTDB taxonomy): domain Bacteria; phylum Pseudomonadota; class Gammaproteobacteria; order Chromatiales; family Chromatiaceae; genus Thiosocius. The sequence continues at coordinate 115,325 of JACKMP010000003.1, forward strand.
CATGATCGGTTTCGAGTACCAGCAATGGAACGCCGGTGATGCCGCGGCCGATTTTGGACAGCACCTCAGGAATATCGCCAACTACCTGGGTGATCGCTGCAACGAGCACGTGGTCAGCGTCATCCTGGACGGCGAGAACGCCTGGGAGTATTACCGGGACAACGCCTTCCATTTCATCGGCGCGTTGTACGAGACACTGGCCAACAGCGCGCATATCCACCCGATCACCTTCACCGAGGCGCTCGATTACTGCCCGCCGCAGAAGCTGCCGGCACTGTGCCCTGGCAGCTGGGTGTACGGCTCCTTCTCCACCTGGATCGGCGAGGAAGACAAGAACCGTGCCTGGGACATGCTGGTAGAGGCCAAGAAAGTCTATGACCGGGTCATGGGCTCCCGGCGCATCACCGCGAAAGACCGGATAGACCTGGAACGCCAGTTGGCGATCTGCGAGGGGTCGGACTGGTTCTGGTGGTTCGGTGATCACAATCCGGCGGACAGCGTGAGCGATTTCGATCGCCTGTACCGCCAGCAGTTGACGAATCTCTACCAGATGCTCGGCGAAGAGGCGCCGCCGACGCTGGACCAGCCCATCTCGATCGGGGGTGGAAACGCGGAGAACAGCGGAACGATGCGACGCGGTCATGGATGAGGAAGCCGACGCCCGCCGAGCGGGCATCCTGCTGCACGTCACTTCGCTGCCATCGGGACGACTGAACGACGATGCGCGTCGCTGGCTGGATTTCATGGCGACCGCCGGACTGTCGGTGTGGCAGGTGCTGCCGCTGGTCATCCCGGACGCCAACGACTCGCCGTATCAGAGCCCGTCCGCATTTGCCACCGATCCACGGCTGCTGCCACGGCGCGACGAGCCGGTGAACCAGTCTGATTTCGAGGAATACTGCGTCAAGCATGCGCAATGGCTGGATGACTTCGCGCTGTTCCAGGTCATCAAGCGCCGCTACGGCCAGCAGTCCTGGGTCGACTGGCCGGATCCATGGCGCCACCGCGACACCAGGGCGTTGCGCACCACGCGCGAGCAGGCCGGGGCCGAGATCCTGCAGATCATGCAGCAACAGTATCGGCTGGATCGGGCATGGACCCGGATCCGCGGACATGCCCGGGATCTGGGCATCGAGTTGTTCGGCGACGTCCCGATCTTCATTGCCCATGACAGCGCCGACACCTGGTCGCGGCCGCAGGACTTTCTGCTCGACGACAACGGCCAGCCGACCCATGTGACCGGCGTCCCGCCAGACTATTTCGCCGAGTTCGGCCAGCGCTGGGGAAACCCGCACTACCGATGGGACAAGATGCAGGCGGATGGTTTCGCCTGGTGGATCGCACGCATGCAACGCCAGTACGAACTCTTCGACATGGTGCGCATCGATCACTTTCGCGGCCTGGTGGCGGTATGGATGATCGAAGCCGCCTGTCCGACCGCGGTCGAAGGATTCTGGGAAGACACCCCCGGCGACGCACTGCTCGCCAGGGTGCATGACGCCTTCCCCAATCTGCACATCGTCGCCGAAGACCTCGGCATCATCACCGAAGAGGTGCGGGAGCTGCGGCGGAAGTACCATCTTCCCGGGATGGCAGTGCTGCAGTTCGCTTTCGACCATTTTGCTGACAATCCCCACAAACCGGCCAATATCACACCTGACACGATCGTCTATACCGGCACCCACGACAACGACACCTGCGCCGGCTGGTTCAGCAAGCTGCAGGCGCACGAAAAGGCCTTCGTATTCCAGATCCTCGGCACTGAGCCGACGACCGACATCGCCGATCTGATGATCCGGACCGCAATGCGAAGCAAGGCATCTCTTGCCATGGCGCCACTGCAGGACTTCCTCGGTCTGGGCAGCAAGGCACGCATGAACACCCCGGGTGTCAGTGAGGGCAATTGGCGCTGGCGATTCGAGTGGGACATGCTGCCCGAGACCTTACCGGAGCGAATCAGAAACATGATTACCGAAAGCGGGAGGTTGTATGTCCGCTAAACTGCCCTATCCGCTGGCCATGCTGCAGCGTGGTGAATCCCATGACCCGTTCTCCCTGCTCGGCCGTCACGAGGACGGCGGGCACACCATGGTGCGCGCCTTCATGCCGAGTGCCGAGGAGGTGGAACTGGATGGCGTCGGGCCGATGCAGCGGCTGCCCAATACGGATATTTTCGAGATGCGCCTCGAGCCGCAGCAGGCCGCCGCCCTGCCCAGGCACCACCGCCTGAACTGGGTGGAGAAAGCCGACAACCGCCGCTGCTCGGTGATTTCGCCGTACAGTTTCGACCTGCTGCTGCCCGACCTCGACCTGCACCTTTTCAACGAAGGCCGCCACCACCACATCTATCGCCTGCTCGGCGCCCATCACATGGAGATAGACGGGATCAGCGGCTGTCGCTTCGCGGTCTGGGCACCGGCGGTGCGACGTGCCAGCGTGGTCGGCGATTTCAACGGCTGGAACGGGCTGCGCCACCCGATGCGCAGCCGTGGCGGCTCCGGGGTCTGGGAGCTGTTCATCCCCGGACTGGTGCCGGGCGACCTTTACAAGTTCGAATTCATCAGCCACGCCGGGCACCGGCTGCTCAAGGCTGACCCCTACGGGCAGGCAATGACACTGCGTCCGGACACCGCCTCAAAGGCGGTCGCGGCAAGCACTTTCCAATGGCAGGACGGGGAATGGCTGGCACAACGCGCACATTGGCACTGGGCAAATGAGCCGCTGAGCATCTACGAGGTCCACCCGGGTTCCTGGCGACACGCGAGCGGCGGCGGCTTTCTCAACTTTCGCGAACTCGCCGATCAGCTTATCCCCTATGTGACGGACCTCGGCTATACCCATATCGAGCTGCTGCCGGTGATGGAGCACCCGCTGGATGAATCCTGGGGCTATCAGGTCTCGGGGTATTTTGCACCCAGTGCACGCTTTGGCACGCCTGACGACCTGCGTTACCTGATCGACCGCTGTCATACGGCCGGGGTAGGCGTCATCCTCGACTGGGTACCGGGCCACTTTCCCAAGGACGACTTCGCCCTCGCGCGGTTCACCGGAGACGCAGTCTACGAACACGCCGACCCGCGCATCGGCGAGCACCGTGAATGGGGGACGCTGATCTTCAACTACGGGCGGCGCGAAGTCGGCAATTTTCTGCTGGCGAATGCGGTGTACTGGCTGGAGGAATTTCACGTCGACGGCCTGCGGGTCGATGCCGTCGCATCGATGCTGTATCTGGACTATTCGCGAAACGACGGTGAATGGCTGCCGAACCAGTACGGCGGACGCGAGAACATCGAGGCGATCGAGTTTCTGCGCCATGTCAACGCTGTGCTGCATGCGCGCTTCCCCGGTGCACTGACGATCGCCGAGGAGTCCACCGCCTGGCCGATGGTGTCGCGACCAAACTGGATGGGCGGGCTCGGATTCAGCATGAAATGGAACATGGGCTGGATGAACGACACGCTGTCGTATATCGAGCTTGACCCGGTGCACCGCCGGTATCACCACGACAAACTGACCTTCAGCCAGATGTACGCCTATACCGAGAACTTCGTGCTGCCCTTGTCGCACGACGAGGTGGTGCACATGAAGCACAGCCTGCTCGACAAGATGCCCAACGACGCCTGGCAGAAGTTCGCCAACCTGCGCCTGCTTTTCGCGTGGCAATACGCCCATCCGGGCAAGAAGCTGCTCTTCATGGGCGGCGAACTGGCGCAATGGCACGAGTGGCGGCAGAGCGAGGAACTCGACTGGGCTTTGCTCCAGGAGGCCAACCACGGCGGCATCCACGACCTGGTGCGTGACCTGAACCGGCTCTATCGCACCCAGCCCGCGCTGCACCGGCACGACTTCGAACAGCAAGGCTTCGAATGGATCGACTGCCACGACAGCGACCGCTCGATTCTGACCCTGATCCGCCATGGTGACGGACAGTCTGTGGTCTGCCTGTTCAACTTCACCCCGGTACCGCGTGAGGGCTACCGCATCGGCTTGCCGGCAGCCGGGACTTACCGTGAAATACTGAATACGGATGCCGCGGTGTACGGCGGCAGCAACCTCGGCAACGCAGGCATGGTCATGGCCACCGCAGATCCGTGGCGCGACCGCCCCTGCTCCGCCCTGGTTGATCTCCCTCCCCTTGGGGCCGTATTCCTGAAACGCGAATAACAGCGATGAACGTAGTCTTCTGTGCCAGCGAGGCTTTTCCTCTGATCAAGACCGGCGGACTGGGCGATGTCGCCTACAGCCTGCCCAACGCGCTGGTCGGGCTCGGCGTCGACGTGCGGCTGGTGCTGCCCGCCTACCGGACGGTGCTGGGCAGTGTCGGACAGCTGCAGGTGCTAGGCTGGCTGAAACTGTCCGGCGGCCGCGAAGTACGGGTGTTTCAGGCCACACACGCGCAGGTGGCAGCACCACTGTGGCTGGTCGATATCCCGGAGCATTTCGATCGGCCGGGTGATCCCTACACCGACGCGACCGGCAAGGACTGGCACGACAACCCGGCGCGGTTCACGCTGTTCAGTGAGGCGGTATCCCGACTGGCGATGGACGAACTGGGCCTGGGCTGGCGCGCCGACGTCGTACATGCCAATGACTGGCAAACCGGCCTGGTGCCGGCGTTCCTGGCATTGCAGGCGGACGCCCCGCGTTCGCTGTTCACAGTCCACAACCTGGCTTATGACTGCCAGTTCGACTTCGGCACCTTCCACAGCATGCACCTGCCGGGCCACTGGTGGTCGGTGGACGGCGGCGAATACTATGGCCGTTTTTCGATGCTCAAAGCCGGGCTGGTGTTCAGCAACCTGATCACCACCGTCAGTCCGCGCTATGCACAGGAGATCCGCAGCGCGGAATTCGGTTACGGCTACGCCAGCATCCTGGAGGCCAACGCGGCCAAGCTGGTGGGCATACTCAACGGTATCGACGACGAGATCTGGAACCCTGGCACCGACCGCCACCTGGAGCAGCGATACCATGTCGACGGCAAGATCCGCGCGGGCAAACGGGCCAACCGGCAGGCATTGCTGCAGGCCTTCGACGCCCCCGCTGCGGCACTGCAGGCGGACGGCCCCCTGGTCGGCAATGTCGGCAGGCTGGTGCACCAGAAAGGTGTCGACCTGCTGCTCGAGGCGATCCCGGGGCTGCTCGACACAACGGACGCGCTGTTCGTGATCATTGGTTCCGGCGAGGTGGCGCTGGAACGCCAACTGAAGGGCCTGGCGCAGGCGCACCCCGAGCGCGTGTTCTGCCACATCGGTTACTCCGAGCCCCTTGCCCACCAACTCGAGGCAGGTTGCGACATCTTTGCGATGCCATCGCGTTACGAGCCCTGCGGACTCAACCAGATGTACAGCCTGCGTTACGGTACGCCGCCGGTCGTGCGCGAAACAGGTGGCCTGGCTGACACAGTGGAAGATGCGACACCACGCAGCATCGCGCGCGGCGAGGCAAACGGCTTCGTATTCAGCGACGCTAGCATGCCGGCACTTTCGCAGGCGCTGCAGCGTGCATTCGAACTCTACCGCCAGCCCAAGCAATGGATGAAACTGGTGAAACAGGGTATGCGTACGGATTTCAGCTGGCGGCACAGTGCCGAGGCATATCTGTCGCTGTACCGAGCGGATTGACGAGCAGGAGGTAACTCTCGTGGCCGAACAAGATACAACCGAAGCCTGTGTACTGCCCAACATGCGGGCGCTGCCGACCGATGCAGCATCCATCAGCAACGACATGAGCCGGTACCTTGAATACCATCTCGGCCGCTTTCTGGGCTGTGATCGCTTCTATCTGTACGAAGCCCTGACCTACACGGTTCGCGACCGCATCATGAGCGACTGGCGCAACACCTGGTGCAAACACCGCCGTGACGAGGTGCGCCGGGCACACTACCTTTCACTCGAGTTCCTGATCGGCCGCTCGCTGGGCAACCACCTGCTCAATCTCGAACTCGAGGAACCGGTCAATACCGCATTGCAGGATTTCGCGATATCGCTCGAGGAAATCCGCGACACCGAGCCGGATGCCGGCCTCGGCAACGGTGGCCTGGGGCGATTGGCGGCCTGTTTTCTCGACAGCTGCGCCACACTGGGCCTGCCGGTCACCGGTTACGGCCTGCGCTACCACTTCGGCATGTTTCACCAGCACATCGAGAACGGTTACCAGGTCGAGGACCCGGACCAGTGGATGCGTGACGGTCACCCATGGGAGGTCGAACGCCCCGAATATACCCAGACCGTCCGCTTCGGCGGCAGGACCGAGCATTTCCTCGATCAGAACCACAAGCCGCACACGCGCTGGGTGGATACCTGCGACGTCCTCGCGGTGCCATACGACGTCCCCGTATCCGGTTACCGCAATCACATAGTCAACACCTTGCGGTTATGGTCGGCATCGGCCACCGACGAGTTCAACCTCCTGGAATTCAATGCCGGCGACTATGCGGATTCGGTGGCAAGCAAGAATCAGGCGGAAAACATCACCATGGTGTTGTATCCGAACGATTCAAACGAAAACGGCAAGGCGCTGCGCCTGCGCCAGCAATACTTCCTGACCTCGGCCAGCCTGCAGGACGTGTTTCGCCAGTGGGGCGACCGGCCGTTGGCCGAATTTGCCGACTACAACGTGTTTCAGCTCAATGACACGCACCCGAGCATCGCCGTGGCGGAGATGATGCGCATCCTGCTCGACGATCCCGACAAGCGCCTGGAATGGAATGAAGCCTGGGACATCACCCGCAATTGCATGGCCTACACCAACCACACGCTGCTGCCGGAGGCGCTCGAACGCTGGCCGGTACGCCTGTTTGCCCAGCTGCTGCCGCGGTTGCTCGAGATCATCTATGAGATCAACGCGCGTTTCCTGTGCAGCGTGCGCCAGCGCTGGCCCGGTGACAACGACCGCGTGCGCCGCATGTCACTGATCGAGGAAGGCCCGGAGCCCCAGGTACGTATGGCCTGGCTCGCCATCGTCGGCAGTTTCTCGGTCAACGGCGTGGCGGCACTGCACTCGGATCTGTTGATCCACGGCCTGTTCAAGGATTTCCACGACCTCTGGCCGGAGAAGTTCAACAACAAGACCAACGGCGTCACCCCGCGCCGCTGGCTGGCCATGGCGAACCCGGCCCTCGCCGAACTGCTGACCGAAAAACTTGGTGACGGCTGGCAGGCCGACCTCGGCCGCCTGTCGGACATGCGGCCGCTGGCGGAAAACGGTGACAAGGCGTTCATGCGGCGCTGGCAGGAGATCCGCCGCCAGAACAAGGAGCGCCTGGCCGACATTGTCCTTGAGCGCACCGGCGTCGCGTTCGATCCCTCGGCGCTGTTCGACATCCAGGTCAAGCGAATCCACGAATACAAGCGCCAGCTGCTCAACGTGCTGCATGTGATCCACCTGTACAACCGGATCCGTCATGGCGATACCGAAAACTGGGTCAATCGATGCGTACTGATCGGCGGCAAGGCCGCTCCCGGATACCAGCGGGCGAAAGAGATCATCAAGCTGATCAACAATGTCGCGGCCGTGGTCAACCACGATCCTGCGGTCGGCGACCGGCTCAAGCTGGCATTCCTGCCCAACTACGGCGTCACCAAGATGATGCACATCTGCCCGGCCGCAGACCTGTCGGAGCAGATATCAACCGCCGGCAAGGAGGCCTCAGGGACCGGCAACATGAAGTTCATGATGAACGGCTCGATCACCATCGGCACCTATGACGGTGCCAACATCGAGATCATGGAGGCGGTCGGCTCAGACAACTTCTTCCTGTTCGGCCTCAGGGCGGACGAGGTCAGAGACCTGCGCAACCACTATGCCCCGCAGCGCTACATCGACAACGACAACGACCTCGCGCAGGTAATGAGCCTGCTCGAGAGCGATCACTTCAGTGCCGTCGAACCGGGCCTGTTCCGTGGCATCATCGACAGCATCAAGAGCCCGGACGACCCGTGGATGACGCTCGCCGATTTCCGCAGCTATGTCGAAGCGCAGCACCGCGCCGAAATGGCATGGCGGGACCAGGAGGCCTGGACACGCATGAGTATCCGCAACTGTGCGGCCAGTGGCGGTTTCTCCACCGACCGCACGATCGCCGAGTACAATCGTGATATCTGGCGTCTCAAGTCGTTCAAGTGAACGTGGTCAGGCAGGTACGATTCAGTGCGGCGACTCGCCGGCGAGTTTGAAGCGCGCACTGCGGGTCTCGGGGCCGAGCAGCACACGTTGATGTGAATACGTCAACTCGATCTCATCACCCGGCCGCTTGTCGATGGTCTGGATCTTGACGTCGGCGAAATGGTGGATGGGCTGGCCGTCGATACTGACGATGAGGTCACCCTCGCTGACGCCCGCCTGCTGGGCCGGGCTGTCATGCCCGAACCCTTTGACGAAAACACCATCCTCACGCTCGTCGAGGAAGACGCCCATCAGCCCGGCGGGCGGCAGGTTTTCGTCGTTTGCCAGCACCAGATAGTCGGCCTCGTTGGAGAGTGTCGAGGACGGGCTGAACGTTGCGATGGTGGTCCCACGGATGCCGGTACGTCTTGTCACACGCGCGGGAATACCGGCACGTGTACTGACGTGGCCTTTGCCGGCCAGCACCAGGATGCGCCCCGCCGGATGCTGCTGCAGGTAGGCGGCAACCCGCTGCGCCATGCTCTCGTCCCAGGTCAGTTGCACCTCGAGAAAGCGCTGGAACTGTGCATCCTCGGATTGGTGCAGATCGAAGATCTCGCGCAGCAGTTCCTCGTAGGTCTTGTCGCTGAAGTCATAGTCATCCGGCAGCTCCCTGCGCAGTTCCCCGGAGAGGCCGTCGATACCGACACGCCGGATCTCCGAGGTCAGTTCCTGATCGGCGTTGAGTGCAATGATCGGAATACCATTTTCCCTGGCGAAGCGCACGATCGGACGGTACAGGCGATAATCGAACCGCCAGCGCTCGTAATATTCCGTGTCGCGCAGGAATTCCGCCTCGCTGATCCTGCCGGCCAGGTAGTCATCGAGTACCGGTTGGAAGCGCGCCTGGAACCACTCCACGCCAACGGCCAGCTCGCCCTCGTGAGCCGCCATCGCGCGCAGGACATCGAGCTGCAGCACATGGTCACCATAGGCTGTATGGGTCTCACCCACATAGACCAGGCGTTCGTTGCGCAGCTTCGTCATCAGTTCCGGCAGGGTTGCGGATTTCGCCGGTTCGACAACAATCGGGGGCATTGCCGCGGTGCGCTCGCCGGCCTCCGCTTCCACCATCGTGAGTACTGCCATGACAAGTCCATTCGCCACCAAGACCAGCATTGCCAGGGCGACAGTCTCGATGCTTTGCCTGTATTTCACGCTCTTACCTCTTGGCGCATCGGCAGCCGGCCTCGCGCATGATATGTCCGTTTCGGTGCTGGCAGAATCCGGTGAAATCGTGGCCGAAGACACCATCCATGTAGACCGCAAGCGAGCCGTTTTCGAGTTCATTCTGAATGCAGGTTATGCAGTGCGGGCCGTGGACGGAACACTGCACGTCATCGCCACGTCCGACGATGGCCTGCGCACAGCCTATCGCGTCACCCTGCAGACCGCCACGGATGCCCTGAAGTTGCATTACCAGGGAAAACCGAGGTTTTCCGAACATACCTCACCGGGCGGGATGCCGCAGGGCATCGTGTCGGGCGACGGCGTCTATCTCGACGCCTCGTCGGCCTGGTATCCGTTGTTCGACAACGATTTCGACAAATTGAACATGGTGGTCAAACTACCAGACGGCTGGCAAAGCGTCAGCATCGGCAGGCACCTGGACGACGGTGATCGCGTGTCCTGGTCAACGGACCGCCCGCACGATGAGCTCTACCTGATCGCCGGCCGCTTCTTCCGCCACGCACGACAGCACCGTGACATCGAGTTGTCGGTGTGGCTGCTCGAAGACGACCCATTGCTGGCGGACCGTTACCTGGCGCTGATGGGCGACTACATCGACCACTACAGCAGGCTGATCGGTGACTATCCGTACGCCAAGTTTGCGGTCGTGGAGAACCGCTGGCAGACCGGCTTCGGAATGCCATCGTTCACGCTGCTGGGTTCGCAGGTGCTGCGCCTGCCATTCATCCCCTACACCTCGCTGCCACACGAGATCCTGCACAACTGGTGGGGCAACGGCGTGTGGGTGGACTACGCCAGCGGCAACTGGAGCGAGGGCCTGACCGCCTACATGGCGGATCACTGGATGCAGGAGCGCCAGGGCAAGGCAGAGCAGTACCGGCTCAAGGCACTGCAGCGCTACAGCAACTTCGCGGCCGCGGGTCATGACCTGCCACTGCTCGCATTCACCAGCCGACACAATGACGCGAGCCAGTCGATCGGCTACAGCAAGTCGCTGATGGTATTCCATATGCTGCGCAACGAGCTCGGTGACACGGCCTTCATCGAAGGGCTGCGGCGCCTGTGGCAGCAGCACCGCTTTACCCGCATCGGCTTCGACCAGGCACTGCACGCAATCATCGGCGATGACGAACAGCTGATGGTGCGCTACCGCACCTGGCTGCAGCGCACCGGGGCGCCTCGTCTGCGTATCGACTCGATCGAGGTACGGCCGCAACCGCTTGGATATCATCTCGCCATCACCATTACGCAGGACCAGGACGGCCCCTTCGACTTCGTCCTGCCGATCGCAGTCACGCTGGAGGGCAGGCCGGTCGCCAAAGTGTTCCAGGCGCGCATCGACCGGGCGAAGCAGACGCTCGAGTTCGATCTGCCGCAGCGGCCACTGCGAATCGACATCGATCCCGCTTACGATGTGCCGCGCCTGTTGGACGCGAGTGAACAACCGCCGGCGCTCAACCGGCTGTTCGGCGGTGCCGCCTGGCTGGTGCTGCCAGGTGCAGCACCGGCCGCGGTCCACGATGCGTGGATGCGACTGGCTGCTCAGTGGCAGGCGCGTTATCCGGGGCTGCGCACCATCGAAGACCATGATGCCGCAATGCTGAATCCAACTGCCGATCGCCTGATACTCGGCTGGGACAACGCGCTTCTGACGGGTGCCAGCGCCCTGTTTGAGCGCGACGACCAGACACTGAAAAGCCGCGGGGCCGATATCGGCAGCGAGACCTTCAGCGCCGATACCAGCAGCATCGTTTTAGTGAACAGCAGCCGCGAAGGCCTGACCACCGGCTTCATCGGCGCGGATAGGCCCGACGCAATCGCGATGCTGGCGCGCAAGCTGCCGCACTATGGCAGTTATGGGCGTCTGGTGTTCGACAATGCCTCGGGCGCCGCACAGGTTAAGGACACGCTGACACCCAGGTATCCGGCGCTGAGCCGGCAACTCGTGGATACGCCAACGCCGTTGCGCCTGCCGTCGCGGGATGAGTTGTCTGCAGACTGAACCTGATGGCGAACCGCCGTTCCGAATCACCAAACGGGCATTCGCCGTGATTGTTTCCCTTACCCCGGCCCTCTCCCGCATGCGTGAGAGGGGGCAATCCATCGTAACGGCAATAGCTGCACCGCCCGACCCTCACCCGCGCGGGAGAGGGAAAGCAAACGCTGTGCGTTGTTTCACATTGATGTCGGGGCAGCAATCAGTGATCGCGCGCGATCAACCCGCACTGGGTGACATCGACCGCCTGCACCGGCGCCGCACCGTGGGCGTAAAGCTCCGCCGATCCCTGGGCGCATTGCCGACAGCGCGAGCCGCACCCGCCCTGTGGCTGATATGGGTGCACCAGCCCCTTGCGTTGCAGTGTTTGCAGCATGTTCCTGACCGCGTCGGGTGTTGATCCCACCGCTTGTGCGATCTCGGCCAGACTGGCCACCTGGCGTTGCTCCAGAAATCCGAGGATACGCGTGAGGATCACGGTTCCACCCAGTCCAGTGCCGCAGCCTGACGGCCACTGCGCCGCGCCCAGAGACGCAGCCCGAACACGGTCACCGCAAACACCAGCGACAACCCCAGGATCCAGCCCAGCGAGCTGTGCGGATGCGCGCTGTAAGTGGCCGCCTGGTAATAGACAGTCGCCGTGAGGTAGGCGACGCCCGTGGTCCAGGCGGCGACGAAGGCCGCCCAGGCGGTTCCGGTCTCGCGCCGGATGACACCGATGGTCGCGACGCAGGGAAAGTACAACAGCACGAACAACAGGTACGCGAATGCCCCCACCTGGCCGTCGAAGCGCGCGTGCATCGCACCGAACACCGCCTCGTTGACGCCGCGGGTCGTGGTGGCATGATCATTCACACTGCCCAGGCCCAACGGATCCAACAGCGCATCGGAGAGACCGGACAGATTGGCCGGTACAGTCGCCGCCGCCTCGCGCAGGCTGGCGACAAGGTCGAACGGCGGATCGTCCTGCGACTCACACCCCGCCTGCGCGATATTCGTGTACAGATTGTCGAGCGTGCCGACGACAACCTCCTTCGCAAGGATACCCGAGAATACCCCGACCACCGCTGGCCAGTTGTCCTCGCGCAGCCCCATCGGGGCGAACAGAGGCGTCACCACCCGCGCGGTCTCACTCAGCACCGAGTGTTCGCTGTCCTGGTTGCCGAACGAGCCGTCGGTGCCAAGCGAGTTGAGCACGTTCAGCGCGATCACCATCAGCACGATCACCTGCCCAGCCTCTTTGACGAACAGGCGCACCCTGTCCCAGGCGCGCAACAGCACACCGCGCAGGGTAGGCAGATGATAGGGCGGCAGTTCCATCATGAAGCCGCTGCTGCTGCCGGGCAGCAGCGACTTTTTCATCATCAGGCCGGTCAGAACGGCGACCGCGATGCCGGTCAGGTAAAGCGCGAACACCACATTCTGCCCGGAGGTGGGAAAGAACGCCGCTGCGAACAAGGCATACACCGGCAACCGTGCGCCACACGACATGAACGGATTCATCAGTATCGTGAGCTTGCGCTCGCGCTCGTTTTCGAGTGTACGCGTGGCCATGATGGCGGGGACATTGCAGCCGAATCCGACGATCAACGGCACGAAGGCCTTGCCCGGCAGGCCGATCGCCCGCATCGACCGGTCCATGACGAATGCTGCCCGCGCCATGTAACCGGAGTCCTCGAGTACCGACAGAAAGAGATACAGCGCGGTGATGATCGGTATGAATGTCGCCACCACCTGCAGGCCGGCACCGGCACCGTCTGCCAGCAGCACACGCATCCAGTCCGGCCCACCGGCCGCACTGATCAGCTCACCAAAGCCATCCACGAACAGAGCACCGGCCACACCGTCGAAGAAATCGATGAATGCGCCGCCGACGTTGATGGTGAACAGGAACATCAGGTACATCACGGCCAGGAACAGGGGGATACCGGTCCAGCGTCCCAGCACCAGGCTGTCGATTCGGTCGCTCAGCGTTCGTCTGAAGGTGTCGGCCTGCCGGGTGACTTCGCGCGCCAGCACGTGGGCGTGCGTATACCGACTGTCCGCAATCGCCAGACCGACGTCCTTGCCATAGCGCTCCCCGACCCAGTGACGCACACCCTCGATGGCTGACTCCATGTCATCGGGCAGCGCCCGCTCACCATCTCCTTCCAGCATCTTGAGTGCCAGCCAGCGCCGGTTGACCGGGTCGGCACCGTCGAGCAGCGGCATGATGCGCAGCAGCGCCTGCTCGACTGCTTCATCCAGTGCCAAAGGGAAACCCGGTGCCTGGCGATTGTCGGCCACCGCCAGCATCCTCGCCTGCAACTCGCTCAATCCCTCGCCAGTGGTGGCCACGATCGGTACCACTGGGCAGCCGAGACGCCTCGCCAGCTCCTGGGTGTCGATCTCGATGCCACGTCGCCGTGCGACGTCCATCATGTTCAGGGCGACCACCAGCGGCACCCCCATCTCCAGTAGCTGGACCGAGAAGTACAGGTTTCGTTCGAGGTTGGCCGCGTCAATGACATTGACCACCAGGTCGGCCTCGCGGGCCAGCAGGTAGTCCCGGGTCACCCGCTCGTCGAGCGAGGCCGCATCGAAGGAGTAGATGCCCGGCAGGTCGACCACGGCGACCGCGCGTCCATCGATGCGGCAACGCCCCTCCTTGCGCTCGACAGTCACCCCCGGCCAATTGCCAGTCTTCTGCCGAATGCCTGTGAGGACATTGAACAGTGCAGACTTGCCACAGTTGGGGTTTCCCGCGATCGCGACCGTCAGTCCAGGATGATGCTCGTTTCCAGACGTGCCCCGTTTGCCCACCGTCATTCGAGCACCTCGGCAAGCAGTTTGTGCGCCACACCTTCACCCAGGGCGACACGGTTGGCGCCCCGGGCGACCACCACGCCGCCGTCACGCCGTTGCACCAGTTCGAGTTCACCGCCGATGCTCAGGCCGAGGGCAAGCAGTCGACGCTGCAGACGCATCCCGCCATCCACGCGCACCAGTCGCAGGCGCTGACCGACCGTCAGTTGGTTGAGTGGGATCAAGCGCGACACAGCCGGGACCTCATGAATGATAATGATTTGCAATATCGCAAATCCTCGCGCGATGTGCAATATCAGTAAATACTGTTTTTAGGGTTTTTTGAGCTGGCGCAGATTTCGACCGCCGGATTCGGCCGACCCGGCGTCCGACGGCGGTGATCGGCGCATGCCCCGGGGCGACCGACGCCGTCATTGTGCACCGCAGCATACACCGGGGTACATGGAACAGTGCTTAAAGCAGCTTCCGCAACGGCCGCTACCTGACAGATTGACAGATGGCCTGGCGAACCTTCCAGGCTGTTGCCGAAACCGATGGAGGGAGGCACGTGATTCGCCTGGGCCACAATACGGCCAACTGGCTGAAAGTTGCGACGGCGATCGCGATCCTGGTGACGCTGGCAGCGATGATCAATGCCCAGGGGGAGCAAACGCTGCGCCGCGAGGTGGAGCGCAATCTCACCTCCCTGATAGACGTCATCGCCAACAGTATCGATGTGTCGTACCAGCAGGCCATCGGTGAGGTGCAATACATCGCCGCGCAGCCCCGGATCCGCGCCGCCGCTCAGGCACTGTTGATGTCATCCCAAGGGGAGTCTGCGCCACCGGCCACCGCAACCCGGGAACAGCTGCACCAACTGATGCAGCCACTGCTGCACAGCAAGGGACTCCGGGGGTTTGCTATCGTCACACCCGACGGACGCAACATCGCTTCCTCGGACGATCTCGACGTCGATGCCCCACACCCGGCCCAACTGCAGCCGCTCGCGCTCGCCCGAGTCTGGGCGGGGGGGACCCTGATCACCCATCCACTGTCGTCCGATACGCCCGGGCAGCCACCCGCCATGTTTGCACTCAGCCCGATACGAGACGTCTCAGGCGCCGCGATTGCACTGCTGGCGTTGCGCCACGACCCCCAGGTCCTGCTGTACCACACCCTGCGCCTCGGCTACACAGGAAGGTCGGGGGAAAGCTACGCGTTCGACCGCAACGGCCTGTTGCTGTCGGAAAGCCGCTTCGACACGCAGTTACAGGCGAGCGGGGCCCTGAAAAAAGGTCAGCACAGTTTCCGCAATATCAGCCTATCGCTTCCAGGCAGTGATTCGTTGACCCTTATGGCGGCATCGGCAACAGCAGGCAGGAGCGGCGTCAATGCCGATGGCTATCCAGACTATCGCGGTGTGAACGTCGTCGGTGCCTGGCGCTGGATGGCTCCCTACGATTTCGGTATTGCGGTCGAAGCAGACTCGGTAGAGGCATTTCCGGGCATCTCGCTGATCCAGAACGCACTGTCCGGCATCACCCTGGTGGCATGCGCCCTTCTGGTCTTCATCGCACTGATGTCGAATCGGCAAAAGACCAGGCTGCAGGACAGGGTCGATGCCCAGACCAGCGATCTGCAACATGAACAGGCCAAGCTGCAGCGCATGTTTGATACGGCGCCGAACGGACTTATCACCACCGACCATCAGGGCCGGATCACGGATTTCAGCCTCTGCGCCGAAGGTATCTTCGGTCGCCGAAAAAGCGAGGTGATCGGTCAGCCACTGGCCGGACTGTTTGCCGAGATACTGCCCCCGCTGGATGCCGGGGCGGCAGATGCTCACCTGCAGATCAACGCCCGGCGCCCCAGCGGAGACCTGGTACCGGTGCAACTCTCACTAAGCAGCACACACACTGTCCGCGGCGTATTCGTGCTCGCGATCGCTCGCGACATCAGCGATTACATACGCGTCGAACAGGCGATGCGTGAAGAGATCCGGCGCCGTGAAGTGGCCGAACTGCGCCAGCGCCTGCTGCTGGACGCGGCCGGCGAAGGAATATTCGGGCTCGATGCCGCAGGACGGGTCACTTTCATGAATCCGGCCGGTGCGCGGTTGCTCGGCTATGCCCCCGGGGAACTGCTCGGCCGCAGGTTGGCCGACGAAGGCCGCGATGCACCCGCAATCTGTGACGCAGACAACCCGTTGCTCCAGTCGGGCCGGTTCAACGGCAAGCATACGGAAACCACCTTGAGACGGCGCGACGGCACACACCTGGAGACGGGATTCACCCGTACCCCGCTGTCGTCCGACGACGACGCCGGGGCGGTCGTGGTGTTCAGCGACATAGGTCCGCGCAAGCGCGCCGAGCAGTCGCTGCTGCTGGCCGAGAATGTGTTCCAGCACATCACCGAGGGCATCCTGGTTGCCGCAGCCAATGGGCGAATTCTGCGCGTCAACCGTGCGCTTTGCGACATGGTTGGTTACCGTGAGCAGGAACTGATCGGCCTTACCCGCCCGCCCTATCGCTCCGGTGAGCACCCACCGGTGTTCTATCAGCAGCTGTGGGACACCTTGCTGCAACAGGGCATCTGGGAAGGCGAAATCTGGAACCGGCGAAAGGATGGTGAGATCTTCCCGACCTGGCAGACCCTGGTGGCAATCCATGATGAAGCCGGACGGCCTTCGCAGTACGTATCCGTGATGCGCGATATCACCGAGCAGCGACGCAGTGAACAGCGCATCCACCGCCTGGCCTACTTCGACAACCTCACCGGGCTGCCGAACCGCGAACTGTTCTTCGACCGCTTCGACCACGCGATCCAACGTGCGCAACGCCAGCGCCAACATCTGGCGCTGTTGTTTCTGGACCTTGACCGATTCAAGGACGTCAACGACAGCCTGGGTCATCCGGTCGGCGACACCCTGCTCAAGGCGGTCGCCACGCGATTGCGGCAACTGGTTCGCGGTGAGGACACCATAGCCCGACTCGGCGGCGACGAGTTCACGATCCTGCTTGAATCAGCGGGAAACCACCGCAGCATCGAGCAGATCGCGCACAAGGTGGTGCAGGCACTCTCGCAACCCTTCGAGCTTGGCGGTCACCATCTGCACATCGGCACCAGCGTGGGCATCAGCCTGTATCCCGACGATGGCGACGACGCCACCGCGTTGGTCAAACACGCCGACGCGGCGATGTACCAGGCAAAGGCCTCGGGGCGCAACAATTTCCAGTTCTATTCGGCGGCATTGTCGACCCGAACCAGTGAGCGGGTTGCACTCGAAGGACGGCTGCACCGGGCGATCCAGAATCAGGAGTTCCTGCTGCATTACCAGCCGCAGTTCGCCGCCGACGGACGGATCGTCGGTGTCGAGGCCCTGATTCGCTGGGATGATCCGGTCGAGGGACTGATCGCACCCAACCGCTTCATCCCCTTGGCGGAGGAGAACGGCCTGATCATCCCTATCGGTGAGTGGGCCCTGAGGGCTGCATGCGGGCAACTGCGCGCATGGCAGCTTGAGGGCGCACCGCCAATGCGAATGTCAGTCAATCTTGCCGGACCGCAGATCGTTCGCGGCGATATCGTCTCAACCGTTTCATCAGTCCTTGAAGAGACGGGACTGGCGGCCGATTTTCTGGAACTCGAGATCACTGAAACCTTCGTGATGGAACACGTGGACCAGACGGTCGGCATTCTCAATGACCTGCGCAACCTTGGTGTACGTATTGCCATCGACGATTTCGGCACTGGTCACTCGTCGCTGGCCACCTTGAAGCGTCTGCCAGCAGACACCTTGAAGATCGACCGAGCATTCGTGCGTGACATCCCGCAGGATCGCAACGACATGGCCATCGCACGGGCCGTTCTCGCGATGGGCAGGGAGCTGCAGCTCAAGACCGTCGCCGAGGGTGTCGAGACCGAAGCGCAACGCGCCTTCCTCTCCCGGGAGGGCTGCGATTACTTCCAGGGCTTCCTCTACTCGCGACCGCTGCCTGCGGCCGAAGTGGCGATGCTGTGGCAAGCCACGACGGTCGGTCAGGTGAGGCAGAAATAGACATGCGGCCGACGCCTTCGTGACTTCGCATCGACCGGCCAAGATGCGATCATCGGACACCCTCTTCCCGCCGACCTGACCGATGCAGAACCTCGCTCCATTGAACCTCGCCGCTGTCGACGCGATGCACATCCTGCCGCTCGGCATCGCTTTCGCCCTGGGATTCGTTGCACGGCTTGCCGGCCTGCCACCGCTGATGGGTTTCCTTGCCGCCGGCTTCGCCCTCGGGGCTCTCGGGATGCAGAACACGCCGTTGCTGCACGAGATTGCCGATCTCGGGGTAACCCTGTTGTTGTTCACCATCGGGTTGAAACTGCACGTCAAAGACCTCGCGGCTCCGGTGGTGTGGCTCACCGCCGGCGTACACATGATGGTGACAGTTGCAGTGGTCGCGCTCGTGACCGGGGCACTGGCATTGCTGGGAGTGGGCCTGTTTGCGGGAATCACAACGTCCACCGCACTGCTGATCGGCTTTGCCCTGAGCTTCTCCAGCACCGTGTTTGCGGTAAAGGTGTTCGAGGCCCGTGGCGAAATGGGTGCAATCCACGGCCGTATCGCGATCGGACTGCTGATCGTGCAGGACATCTTCGCGGTCGTGTTCATCGCTGCCTCCGCAGGCACTGTCCCCAGCGTATGGGCGCTGATGCTGATCGGCCTGATCCCGCTCCGGCCGCTGCTGCTGCTGATCCTGGAAAAGGTGGGGCACGGTGAGCTGTTGATCCTGATGGGTTGGATACTGCCACTGGCCGGTGCCGCACTGTTCGAGTCCGTCGGCATCAAGGCCGACCTTGGCGCCCTGGTCCTCGGAATACTGCTGGCCGGGCACGCGAAAACCAACGAGCTGGCCAAGGCACTGTTGAATTTCAAGGACCTGTTCCTGATCGGCTTCTTCCTTTCCATCGGCCTGTCCGGCGAGATCAGCTGGGCCACGCTCGGCACCGCACTGATGCTGGTTGTGTTGATCCTGCCGATAAAGACCGCGCTGTATTTCTTCCTGATGACCCGTCAGCGGATGCGCTCGCGCAGTGCGACGCTGGCCTCACTCGGCCTGACCAACTTCAGCGAGTTCGGCCTGATCGTCGGCGCCGTCGGCGTGAGTCACGCATGGCTGCAACCGGACTGGTTGTCGGTGATTGCGCTCGCCCTGGCGATCAGCTTCCTGGTCGCCTCTCCGCTCAATGGAATATCGAAGCAGATGTACGCGCGCTGGCGGCACCCGCTGCACAAATTCCAGACCAGATCACGCCTGCCGGGCGACGAGATGATCCGCGCCGGCAAGGCGCAGGTAGTGGTATTCGGAATGGGCAGGGTCGGCACGGGGGCCTACGACTACCTGCACTCGCGCTGGGGGGACGTCGTGCTTGGCATCGACATAAACGAAGACTACGTCGCACGTCATCGCGAGGCAGGACGCAACGTGACGCATGGTGATGCCACAGACGCAGACTTCTGGGCGCGCGCCGAACGCAGCGGCCGCGTCAAACTTGCGTTACTGGCCTTCAGTGATCACAAGTCCAACATGGCCGTTGCGCGACTGTTGCGGGAACAGAAGTTCGACCTGCAGCTCGCGTCGGTAGCCCATTACCCCGACCACGAAAGTGCGCTGCGCGAGGCCGGTGTGAACGCCGTTTTCAATTTCTACGCCAGCGCCGGCGAAAGTTTCGCCGAGCACGTGGTCGAAAACTTCGGCGACATGATCACAGCGGAACCGGTACAGGCCGCGCAAGCCGGCTGAACAGGGTGGGTAGAGTGAATCGCCACCAAGGCATTCCTCAGCGGGTGCGGTTCAAGTTTCCCGTTCGAATGCCGCAATCATTGGCTGACGACACCGCAACGAATCAACACCGATGACGCCTTCCCTGATCCCAACGCTGCATGGAATGAAAAGACCGTGATCAACAGGTTTGCGGACCGATTTATCCTGGCCCTGCTGGCACTCGCCATCCTTTCTGGCAATGCACTTATGGCCGGGATCCATGATGCCGACATGCCTTTGTTTCTCGCGGGCCTGCTGCAGGACCTGCTGGTCATGGCGGTGGTCGCCTACTACATGGACAGGTTCGTGCGTCGCCCCGCGAAAGATCTGGTGGCGACTCTGCAGCCGGGGGCGAAAAACGATCGCGTGGACCTGACAGTACGTCTTGGCGAACACACCCCGGGTCCGTGTCGCGAACTCAACCGGGTGGTGAACCTGTTCACCGGGACCTGCGACGACGCCGTCGCCGAGATCGCCGCTTCGGCGAGCAGGCTGATCCCGATCTCCAAGGAACTCGCTGACAGCTACGGTTTCCAGGCGCAGCGGGCCGGGATGCAGCGCCTGTACAGCCAGACGGTGGCGAGTTCGATCACCAAGATGCAGGACTCATCCGCGGTCGTCTACCAGCATGTGGACGCAACGCGACACGCGATCGGCGAGACCCGCTCGCGCGTCGATTCCTGTCAGAAGGTGTTTCAGCAGACCGCGAGCAGCATGGACAGCCTGTCCGGCCAGATCGATCAGGCGGCCGGCAAGGTCAGCGAACTGGATGCCCGCGGCAAGGACATCGGTCAGATCATCAATGTGATCAACGAGATCGCGGACCAGACCAACCTGCTGGCCCTCAATGCCGCGATCGAGGCGGCACGCGCGGGCGAACATGGACGCGGATTTGCGGTAGTGGCCACCGAAGTGCGCAACCTCGCCGAACGCACACAACGTTCGACGCTCGAGGTGCAGGGGGTCATCGAGACAATCCGCAATGACACGCGGCACGTGGTCGAGACCATGAGCGAAGGCCGCGCACTGGCCGACCGTACACAACAGCTGGCGATGGCATCGGGTCAGGAACTGACCAGTATCGAACTCAAGGTCGGTGAAATTTCCGATATCGCGGCCAAGATCCTTCTCGCCATGGAACAGCAGAAAGTGACTGCCGATGAATCACGCACTGCCGTGGATGCCCTGGTGACTATCGAGACGGTGGCCCCGGACGAAGGCGAGACCTCCAGCGTAAATGCGGAAGACCTGGTCAGGCTCGGTCAGGCGCTGCGCTCCAAAATCGACCGATTCATCCTCACACGCAACGCCTGGGACGAACGCCTGCGTCCGACCAGACCAGGCACCGAAGGACCTGCAAACCGCGAAGCCAGGTCGACCACCCGTAAGCCGGTAGAGGACATCACGCTGTTCTGAGTTCAGGCTGAACGACAGCTGACCGGGGAGCCCGCCAGGCGGCTACTGCACGCTGCCGAATGACTTGTTCAACGCACCCGGGGGTACTGGCAGACCGGCGAGTGCACAGCCCTGGGCCACAGGTCCGCCCGGGAACAGTCTGTACAGGTATTTCATCCCGCCGCGGCTGTGGAAACGTTCGTCCAGCGCATCGTGCAGCTCGCGTATAACCACATCCGGCTTATCGTGACGAAAGAAATATTCCTGCAACGCGCGTAGCGTCTCGACGTGTTCCGCGCTGAGTTCGATCCCCTGCTCAGTCGCCATCTTTTCGGCGTCCGACGGCTGCCAGCCGCTGGGCGCAAACGGAAACCCCGGCACGGTGTCGTCGTGACCGCGGATAAGTGCATGCAGCATGATGGGTTACCTCCATGGATTTTCCGGCGCAGCGCCCGCATCGCCACCGCAGCGCGCTCTGCCAGCAGATCGTTCGCTACAAATATAGACGCCCTCCACGAAGCCATGGCACTTACCCCCATAAACTCCAGGCACATACGGACTGTTCATCGAAAAATGGAAGCAACGCAGCATCGGCGAGCACAAAGTCGCCATCTGTGTTACATTCGCGTTTCATTGCGCACATCGGTCTGCGCACCGTCTGCAAGCCACATACCCGTGGCATGACTCGACTAATCCCCACCCCTCGACCGCGTCAGGCCCCTGCGCCTGTGTGGGTGTCTTAGGAAGAAACCATCAATGTCGTTTGATTCTCTCGGCCTCTCGGCCGAACTCCTGCGTTCGCTCGCAGATCAGGGCTATACCAGCCCCACCCCGATTCAGAAGCAGGCCATCCCGGTCATCCTCGAGGGACGCGACGTGCTCGCCGCCGCCCAGACTGGCACCGGAAAGACCGCCGGCTTCACGCTGCCGCTGCTGCAGCGTCTGACCACACCGAGCGCGAACAGCAACCGGCCGCACCAGCCGCGCGCACTGATCCTGGTGCCAACGCGCGAACTCGCGGCGCAGGTCGCCGAAAGCGTGTCGACCTACGGCCGGCACCTGTCGCTGCGCTCCGCGGTTATTTTCGGCGGGGTAAAGATCAACCCGCAGATCGCGCAATTGAGGAGCGGTGTCGACATCCTGATCGCCACCCCGGGCCGCCTGCTCGATCACGTGCAGCAGCGCACCCTCGACCTGTCGAAGATCGAGATCCTGGTGCTCGACGAGGCCGATCGCATGCTCGACATGGGCTTTATCCACGATATCCGCAAGGTGTTGGCACTGCTGCCGGCCGCACGCCAGAACCTGCTGTTCTCGGCGACCTTTTCCAGTGAGATCCGTGCCCTGGCCGACAAACTGCTCGACCACCCGGTGCCGATCGAGGTCGCCGCGCGCAATACCCCGACTGAACTGGTCGAACAGGTCGTCCACCCGGTCGACAAGGCGCGCAAGCGCGACCTGCTGTCGTACCTGATCGGATCGAACAACTGGCGCCAGGTGCTGGTGTTCACGCGCACCAAGCACGGTGCCAACCGCCTCGCCCAGCAACTCGAACACGACGGCCTGTCGGCCGCCGCGATTCACGGCAACAAGAGCCAGGGCGCACGCACCCGGGCGCTGGCCGGGTTCAAGGACGGCTCCATTCGCATCCTGGTGGCGACCGACATCGCGGCGCGCGGACTGGACATCGATCAGCTGCCGCACGTGGTCAACTTCGAGCTGCCGAACGTGGCCGAGGACTATGTCCATCGGATCGGGCGCACCGGTCGCGCCGGCAACGAGGGCGAGGCGATGTCGCTGGTGTGCGTCGACGAGCTGGGCCTGCTGCGCGACATCGAGCGGCTGCTCGGGCGCAAGATCCGCAGCGAGACCCTGCCCGACTTCGCACCCGACCCCAGCATTGCCGCCGAACCGATCCAGAACGGTCGCAGCAACGCTGGCCGGCGTCCGCAGGGTGGTGACCGCCGCCCCAGGCAGGCACGCCCGGTTGGCGATGCAAACCGATCCAGCCGACCACCGCGCGACCGCCAGCCGTCATCCGGGCGCGGCGATTCACAGCGCGCGAAACCGCAGCGCGAAGCCAACGGCAACACCGCACGCGGCCGACCCGAGGTCGATGGCAACCGCGCACCGGCCACCCGAGAGGTCGACGGCAACCGCCGCCCGGTCAGCACCGAGGCCAACGGCAATCGACCCGGGCGACCGCAGGCCGACAGGCGCAACGAACAGCGCCGCGGTGACGGCAACCGGCCGCGCGGCGGTCGGCGTGACAAGCCGGCCCTGCTCGGCGGTTGAATGAAAGCGGTCGGCGCGCCTCCGCGCGCCGGCTGCCTGCCATGACGGTTCCACCATATATTAGATATCTCTAATTTATTCCGGTAGAATGTCGCGCCTTTGCCGATCGACAGAGGCCTGCGATGTTTCAGCTCACCTGCCCGGGCAGACAATGTGTCAGGAATGACGTCCTCTCGGGGCTGACCGTGGCGCTGGCACTGGTCCCCGAGGCTGTCGCGTTCGCCTTCGTCGCCGGTGTCGAACCCCTGGTGGGGCTGTACGGGGCCTTCATGATGGGGCTTATTACCGCCCTGATCGGTGGACGCCCCGGAATGATTTCCGGCGCCACCGGCGCGATGGCGGTGGTGATGGTTTCACTGGTCGCCACCCATGGCGTGCAGTACCTGTTCGCCGCCATCGTGCTCACAGGACTGCTGCAGATCGGCGCCGGTCTGCTGCGACTGGGCAAGTTCATCCGCCTGGTACCGTTTCCGGTGATGCTCGGCTTCGTCAACGGACTCGCAATCGTGATCTTCCTTGCCCAGCTGAAGCAGTTCGAGGTGCCCGGGGTTGACGGGGCCGCCACATGGCTCAGCAGCAGTTCGTTGGGGATCATGCTCGCACTGGTCGCCCTGACGATGGCAATCATTCAGTTTCTGCCAAGGATCACGGTCGCGGTCCCTGCCTCGCTGGCAGCAATCGTCACGGTGACGCTGCTGGTGATCGTCTTCGGGCTGGATGCACGCACCGTTCAGGACGTGCTGCACGACATGACCGGCAACCCGGCGGCCACAATCGCCGGCGGCCTGCCCAGCTTCAGCATTCCGACGGTCCCCCTGACCTGGCAGACCCTCGAGATCATCCTGCCGTACAGCCTGGTGCTCGCAGGGGTCGGCCTGATCGAATCGCTGCTGACCCTGAACCTGATCGATGAACTGACCGAGACACGCGGCCGCGGCAACCGCGAGTGCATCGGCCAGGGCGTCGCCAACTCGGTCAATGGACTGTTCGGCGGCATGGGTGGCTGCGCGATGATCGGACAGTCGCTGATCAACATCAATTCCGGGGGCCGTGGCCGCCTGTCGGGAATCACCGCGGCGCTGTCGCTGCTGGCGTTCATCCTGTTTGCCTCCGACCTGATCGAGATGATCCCTGTCGCCGCACTGGTCGGCGTGATGTTCGTGGTGGTGCTGGGCACCTTCGAGTGGGCATCTTTCCGCATGTTCGGCAAGGTGCCGTTGTCCGACACCCTGGTCTCGGTATTGGTAGCCGCGGTGACCGTCGTCAGTGACCTGGCGATCGCGGTGATCATCGGCGTGATCGTGTCGGCCCTGGTGTTCGCCTGGGAGCACGCCAAGCAGATGGGTGCGAAATCGTTCATCGACGAGAACGGCACCAAGATCTATGAACTGCACGGCCCGCTGTTTTTCGGTTCGATCCACGCGTTCAACCAGCTGTTCGACCCCAGAAACGACCCCGATGACGTGGTGATCGACTTCTACGACTCCCGCGTCGCCGACCACTCGGGGCTCGAGGCGATCGACGCCCTCGCTGACCGCTACCTGCGTGCCGGCAAGACACTGCACCTGAAACACCTGAGCCAGGAATGCCGCACCCTGCTCGAAAAGGCCGGCAGCCTGGTCGAGGTAAACCTGCTGGAAGACCCGCGCTACCACGTGGCGGACGACCGGCTGGCCTGAACACCTGTAGGTGTGTGCTGCCATTTCTTCCACGGTATTGGATTGAGGCGCTCAATTTCCCCTGGCGGCCGCTTGGGTGTCTACTGACGACCTGTACCGGGCGCTGCCACGCTGCCTGAAACCATCAGAACCACGCCAGACACCAAGGAGTCTCCGATGACCGACACCTTCAAGGCCCTCGTTCTTACCCAGGAAGACGGCAAGACCGTCAGTACCCTACGGCAGCTGCGAGACGCGGACCTGCCCGAAGGCGACGTGCTGCTCGCGGTGGAATATTCCAGCCTGAACTACAAGGACGGCCTCGCGGTCACCGGCAAAGGCAAGATCGTGCGCCAGTGGCCGCTGGTGCCCGGCATTGACCTGGCTGGCCGCGTGCTCGAGTCGGCCAGCCCCGATTACTCCGCCGGCGACAAGGTGGTGTTGACCGGCTGGGGGGTCGGCGAAAAATACTGGGGCGGTTACAGCCAGCACCAGCGCGTTCAGTCGAAATGGCTCGTGCCGCTGCCGGCCGGACTGGACACCCGCCAGGCGATGGCGATCGGCACCGCCGGTTTCACTGCGATGCTGTGCGTGATGACACTCGAAGAGGCCGGTGTCACCCCGGACAAGGGACCGGTCGTGGTCACAGGCGCGACCGGCGGCGTCGGCAGCATCACCGTGGCCATCCTGCACAAGCTCGGCTATCAGGTGGCCGCTGTCAGCGGCAAGCCGGATGCGGAAGGCTTCCTGCGGGATCTGGGCGCCGGCGAGATTCTCACGCGCGATGAGATGAGCCAGCCGCCGCGCCCGCTGGAGGGCCAGCGCTGGGCCGGCGCCGTCGACACGGTCGGGAGCACGATGCTGGCACGGGTGATTGCCGAGATGAACTACAACGGCTGCGTGGCCGCCTGCGGGCTGGCCGGCGGCTTCGACCTGCCGACCACGGTGATGCCGTTCATCCTGCGCAACGTCAGCCTGCGCGGGGTCGATTCCGTCAGCTGTCCTGTCGAACGCCGCAAACAGGCATGGCAACGCCTGGTCAGCGACCTGCCGGCACGGGCACTGGGTGAGATCGGCCAAGTCGCCAGCCTTGAGCAGCTACCTGAACTGGCTGAGAAGATCACTACGGGCGCCATCCGCGGACGGGTAATCGTCGACCTGAACGCCTGACCTTCGGTATCACCACCGTTTGGCGAGGTGTTCACCCCCCGGACCCCGGCCCCCGGCCCCTCATCGCGGCCTTCACCGCGGGGAAGGGGAAAGGCAAAAGGCTTGACAATATCTCGATTAAAACAAACGTTTGTTTTATTCACCGCGAAGCGTTATCGTTGCATCCCTGTTCGGCTGTGGTGATGCGACGGTGACCCTCCACGACGAAAAAGCGGCGCGCAGCGATACCCACACCCGGCTGCTGAGGGCTGCGCTCACGGTGTTCAGCCGACGTGATTTCGATGCCGCAAGTGTGCGCGATATCGTGCAACGCGCCGGCGCCAATGTCGCCGCCGTCTCCTATCATTTCGGAAGCAAGCAGGGCCTTTATCTGGCGACTGCCGAGTTTCTCGCCGACACCCTGCTGGCGCGTATGGGCCCGATGCTGGCGGAGATTCGCAACGAAAGTGCCGACACCGACGCAGCAGCCGCAGAGACACAGCTCCGGCGATTGATCCACGGTCTGTCTGACACGCTGTTGAGCGACGGCATCGGCGATGACGCCGCTGGCTTCGTGCTGCGCGAACAGCATCAACCGACCGCCGCCTTCGACATCCTTTACGAACGCCTTATGGCACCGATGCAACAGGGGTTTGCGCGCCTCGTCGCTCGCATCGACCCCTCGATCGATGACCACTCGCGCACCGGGATCCTGATCACCCATGCGCTGATCGGCCAGATCCTGGCATTTCGTATGGCACGCAGCACTGTGCTGCGACGCCTCGGACAACCCGCTTTCAGCGCCGCCGATGTGGCACAGATCGCCGCACTGACCGGCGACCTGGCCTGCAAGGCGCTGCACAACGACAACCATCGGAAGCCCACTGAATGAACAAGGTCCCTTTCTCCCGCTGGCGCATGCTTTGGGCATTGCCCCCGATTGCACTTGGCGTCCTTGCGGTCGTGTTCATGGCGGGCGGCAGACAGCCGCCCATGAAGATTGACCGTGGCGAGATCAGTCATGCAGTACGTACCGTCGATGTACAGGCGGTGGACCTGGTACCTCAGGCCCAGGGCTATGGCGAGGTGCAACCGGCACGCGTCTGGGCTGCCGTGGCGCAGGTGGCCGGGCGGGTGATCGAGACCCACCCACGCCTGGACAACGGCGAGATCATCCCTGCAGGCACCCCGCTGTTCCGCATCGACCCGGTCGACTACGAACTGAAGGTGGCACAGGCCAGGGCCGAGCTTGCCGAATTGGGGGTACGCGAGGAAAACACCCGTGCCTCGCTGGCGATCGACCAGCGCAACCTGCGCCTCGCGCAGCGCGAGCAGGACAGGATCGGCGAACTTTCGAACAAAGGTACGGCATCGAAGAGCGACGTCGACAACGCCGAGCGCACCATGCTCAGTGCACGCATCGC
The DNA here is from genome assembly GCA_024235315.1 of Chromatiaceae bacterium. GTDB lineage: Bacteria > Pseudomonadota > Gammaproteobacteria > Chromatiales > Chromatiaceae > Thiosocius. The sequence continues at coordinate 143,196 of JACKMP010000003.1, forward strand.
GGTACAGAACACCGAAAACACCCTGTCACTGCTGCCGACCCAGCGGCGCCTGCTGGAGGCCAAGCTCGCGCAGGCCGAACGCGATCTCGCGAACACCATGGTCAGCGCACCGTTCAACCTGCGCATCGCCGATCTGGCGGTGGAGAAGGACCAGTACGTGGGCGTCGGCCAGACCCTGTTCCGTGGCGACAGCGTCGACCGCGTCGAGGTGGTCGCGCAGGTCGCCCTGTCAGCGTTGCGCAACCTGTTCAGCGGACGTAACGGACCGGTCCCGGCGATTGCCGAGATGAATGCGAAGCTGCCGGACTTCACCGGCTTCCGTCCGCTGATCCGCATGGACCTGGGCAGTCAGACCGCCGAATGGGAGGCCGAGTTCGTGCGCTTCAGCGACCAGGTGGATCCGCACACGCGCACGATCGGCGTCGTGATCGCCGTCGACAGGCCATTGGAGAAAGCGATACCCGGGCAGCGCCCGCCGCTGTCCAAGGGCATGTTCGTGCAGGTGGTGATCAATGGGCACACGCAGCCCGACCGTATCGTCGTGCCGCGCAGTGCGATCCGTGAGGGCCAGGTCTACGTCGTCGGTGACGACCAGCGCCTGCAGGCGCGCCCGGTGGACGTACTGTTCAGCCAGGGACAGCTGAGCGTCATAGCCGGAGGCGTGAAGGCCGGCGAGCGCCTGGTCGTCGGCGACCTGATACCGGCGGTCCCTGGCATGTTGCTGGACGCGGTACCGGATGAGGCTATACAGGCACAGATGCTGACAGCCGCGCGGGGTGCGCAATGATCGCATGGTTCGCCCGCCACCCCACCGCGGCCAATCTGTTCATGGCGGCGATCATGATCCTTGGTGTCGTCGCGCTTCCCGGTCTGCAGCGTGAGACCTTCCCCGAGATCAAGAACGACAAGGTCGAGGTCCGGGTGGTGTACAAGGGCGCCACCACGGGCGAGGTGGAGGATGCGATCTGTCGCCGCATCGAGGATGCGATCGACGGCATCACCGACATCGACGAGACGCGCTGCGAGGCCCGCGAGGGTCTCGGCATCGCCACCGCGGTGATGCGTGAAGGTGCCGACATGACGCGGTTTCTCGACGACGTGAAATCCGAGGTCGACGCCATCAGCGACTTTCCCGACCAGGCCGAGGCACCGGTGGTGCAGGAACTCGGCCGCACCGATGCCGTGGTCTCGATCGCCATCACCGGGCCACAGGACCCGGTGGCACTCAAGGCCTACGCCGAAGACGTCAAGGCCCGTCTGCAGACGTTGCGCCAGATCGCCACCGTGACCATCAAGGGCTTCTCCACACACCAGATCCGAATCGAGGTCGATGCGGCAACCCTGCGACGCTACGGACTGTCGGCAGCAGACGTGGCCGCGACGGTACAGCGGCAGAGTGTCAGCAGCCCGGCGGGGGAACTGCGCGGCGATCAGGAAGACGTGCTGCTGCGCATCGATGACCAACGCAAGACCGCCGCCGAGTTCGAGGACCTGGTCGTGATCTCCGGCACCAGCGGAGCCGCCATTCGACTTGGAGAGATCGCGAACATCGCCGACCGCTTCGACCGTGACGAGGAAAAGGTATTGTTCAACGGCCGGCGCGCGGCCATTCTCGATATCGCCAAGACCCGTGCGCAGGACATCCTCAGGGCGTATACCGCGGTCAGCGAATTCGTCGCCGCAGAGAACGCACGCGCGCCCGCGGGCATGCAGCTGGTGCTGACACAGGACCGCTCGTCCGTGGTGCGGGACCGACTCCACATGCTGACCACCAACGGCATGCAGGGGCTGCTCGCGGTGTTCCTGGTGCTGTGGCTGTTCTTCAGTTTCCGCTACAGCTTCTGGGTGACCATGGGGCTGCCGGTGTCGTTTCTCGGTGCACTGTTCGTGCTGCCGATGCTCGGCATCACCATCAACATGATCTCGATGGTCGGCCTGCTGATCGGTGTCGGCCTGCTGATGGACGATGCCATCGTGATCGCCGAGAACATAGCCGCCCGCCTGCACAAAGGTGACAAGCCGCTGGACGCAGCGGTCAACGGCGTCACCCAGGTGCTGCCCGGCGTCCTTTCCTCGTTCGCCACCACGCTGTTGGTGTTCGGCTCGCTGGCGTTTATCAGCGGTGAGATCGGGCAGATCCTGCGCGTGGTGCCGATCGTGCTGATCCTGGTGATCACGGTGAGCCTGGTCGAGGCGTTCCTGATCCTGCCAAGCCACCTCGGGCATTCGCTGTCGCACATGAAGTCACGCGATCCCAGCCGCTTCCGTGCGGCCTTCGAACGTGGCTTCGCGGATTTTCGCGACCGGCGCTTCGGCCCGCTGCTCAACCGCGCAATCGACCACCGGTACCTGACAATCGGCATCGTCCTGATGCTGTTTCTGCTGGCCGTGGCGATGCCTGTCGGTGGCAAGCTGAAGTTCACCGGGTTCCCGGACATCGAGGGCGACCTGGTGGAGGCGCGAATACTGCTGCCCCAGGGGACACCACTGTCGCGCACCGAGTCGGTGGTCGGACATCTCACCGATGTGGTGCAGGCGATCAATGAGGACCTCAGGGCGGACCAGCCCGGCGGGCAGGACCTGGTTCAGAATCTCACCGTGCTGTTCGGCGAAAACCCTGACGCCTACGAGACCGGGCCGCACGTCGCCAGGATCGTGGTCGACCTGCTGAGCGCCGAGATCCGTGGCACCACGCTGGACGAGTTTCGCAACCGCTGGCGCGAACAGGCCGGCACGATGACCGACGTCATCGCGTTGAAGTTCGCCGAGCCCGCGATCGGGCCGGGTGGCCGCGCCATCGATATCCGCCTCACAGGATCGGATCTCGAACAGATCAAGTCGGCATCGTCGGATCTGCGCCACTGGCTGGAAGGCTACGCCGGGGTGATCGACCTCAGCGACGACCTGAGGCCCGGCAAGCGCGAGTACCACCTGCGGCTCAAAGACAGCGCCGGCGTGCTCGGTCTGGACGCGAACAACCTCGCCAACCAGGTACGCGCGGCCTTCCTCGGATTCAAGACCGACGAGTTTCCGCGCGGCCCCGAGACCTACGAGGTGGACCTGCGCCTGTCCGGCGCGGACCGGAAAGATATCGACGACCTCGAACAGCTCAGTGTCGTCGGCCCCAACAACACCCTGATTCCACTGCCGGTAGTCGCGGACCTGGTCGAGGCGCGCGGCTGGGCGCGCATCAACCGCATCGACGGCCGGCGCACGGTGACTGTGCAGGGCGACGTCGACCGCCGCCTCGCCAATGCACAGGAACTGCTCGGGCTGGCAAAGAGCGATATCTTTCCCGAATTGCAGGCGCGCTATCCCTCGGTCGTGATCGACGTGCAGGGCGAGAGCAACGAGTCGGCGAAGACCGGCGGCTCGATCGCGCGCAACGTGTTGCTCGGCATGATCGGCGTTTACATGCTGCTGGCGCTGCAGTTCCGCGGCTACCTCGCGCCGGTTGCGGTGATGTCGGTGATCCCGACCGCACTGATCGGCGTGATCTTCGGCCACATGGCGCTGGGCCTCGACCTCACGCTGCCGAGCATGGTCGGCATGGCCTCGCTGTTCGGTGTCGTGGTCAACGACTCCATCCTGCTGGTGGTATTCATCCGTGACGAGCGAGCAAACGGTGTCCCCGTGCAGCAGGCCGCGCGCCAGGCCGCCATTACGCGCTTTCGCCCGATCCTGCTGACCTCGATCACCACTATCGCGGGTCTGATGCCGCTGCTGCTGGAAAAGAGCCTGCAGGCACAGATCCTGATCCCGCTGGCAGCCAGCCTGGCATTCGGCCTGATGGCCGCCACCGTGATCGCGCTGTTCCTGGTGCCGTCGATCTACTGCATCCTCGACGACTTCGACGTACTCGGCGAGATCGACGCACGCGAAAGCACGCGATCAGAAAACGCCGGCTCAGGTCCCGAAATCAGGACACCTTAGCGGACTCAAGCGACACGACACCCTGCCGAGAACCCCTGATGGGAGCGGCGCCATGCCGGCCGCCGCCCGCCTCACACCTGCAGGGAGCCTGCCATTGAGTACCGAATCGCTCGCCGCAGCGCCACAACACAAGATCAAGGTCGACACCGGTGACCTGCGATTGGGCATGTACGTGTGCGAACTCGACCGCCCCTGGCTCGACTCGCCTTTTCTGCTGCAGGGTTTCCCGCTGCACAGCGAATCGGATATCGAACAGGTGCGGCAGGCCTGCCGCTATGTGTACGTCAACGTGAAACTCAGCGAGCCCGGTTCGGTCCGCGGCCGGCGAGCATCGTCGGCGGCCCAACCGGCGAACCAGCCGGCAGCAGCGGCCATCACGAAGAAAGAGCAGAAACCGGCAGGTTTCTTCGCCCGCCTGATGTCACGAAGAAACAAGACCCAACCGATCCTCAACGAGGTCATACGTCCGCTCGCCGCATCGCGTGGCGCCGTCGACGAGACCGCGGGCCTGGTGCGCACTGTCTTCGACGATGTCAGGCTGGGAAGAAGCATCGACACCCCACAGGCCAAGGAAGTCGTCTCCAGGTGTGTCGAACACGTGATCGAGAACCCCGACGCGATGCTGCTGCTGACCAGCATCAAGGACAAGGACAACTACACCGCGGAACACAGCCTCAACGTCGCCGTGCTGTCGATCGTGATTGGCAAGCATCTGGACATGGATCGCAGAAAACTCGAAGAGGTCGGGCTGTGTGGCCTGCTGCACGATGTCGGTAAGATCCTGACCCCGGACGAGGTGTTGAAGAAGCCCGGACGGCTGACGCCCGAGGAGATGCTGATCATGAAGATGCACCCCACCCAGGGGCGCGACATCCTGATGAGCAGCCACGGCACCCTGCGTGCATCACTCGATGTGACCCACGCCCACCACGAACGCCTCGACGGCAGCGGCTACCCGCGCGGACTCGGCGAATCGCAGCTCGGCCTGTACACACGCATCGTGACGGTGGCCGATGTATTCGACGCGATCACCAGCCACCGTGTCTACGACTCCCGGCGCCCCAATATCGAGGCGTTCAAGATCATGCAGTCACAGAGCGGCAACCATTTCGACCCCAACCTGGTCTCGACGCTGATGGAGGCGGTCGGGGTTTATCCACCCGGTACCGTGGTGAAGCTGAACAACGGCGAGATTGCCGTCGTGGTACGCGCCAATCCGGCACGCAAACTGCTGCCCAAAGTCATGGTCCTGAAGAACGCCAAGCTGGCGCCGGTGCCGCCGCGCTACGTTGACCTCGCGGTCGAACACGACGGCACGGAAAGAGGTCTGCGCATCGCCAACACCATCAAGCCCAGCGAGGCCGGGGTGGATACCCAGATGTTCCGGAGCGCCGATTTCCTGCGCCAGCTGGCCGGCTGATGGTGGGAAACCCGTTCGAATCGGCACGGACCCGCCCGATCAGCCGGACGCATCCACCGCAGGCTGATTGTGCAGCTTCACCGGTACCGCCGCACGCTTGCGGCGCATCCGCATGTTGAGCATCTCGACGATCAGCGAGAACGCCATCGAGAAGTAGATGTAGCCCTTCGGAATATGGAAGCCGACGCCCTCGCCGACCAGCGCCACACCGATCAGGATCAGGAATGACAGGGCCAGCATCTTGATCGTCGGATGACGCTCGACGAACGCACCCACCGGGCCGGATGCCCACATCATCACCAGCACCGCGGCCACGATCGCGGCGATCATCACCGGGACCTCGTCGACCAGCCCCACAGCGGTGATCACCGAGTCGAGCGAGAAGATGATGTCGAGCAGCCCGATCTGCACGATCACGGCGAGGAAACCGACCCTGGCCACATCGGCCACCCTGTGCTCCTCCGGCCCCTCGAGCGAGGAATGGATCTCCATCGTGCTCTTGGCGATCAGGAACAGGCCACCGAAGAACAGGATCAGGTCACGGCCCGAGATCGCATGGCCCAGCACCTCGATCAGCGGCTCCGTCAGTCGCATCACCCAGGCCAGCGACAACAGCAGCAGGATGCGCGTGCCCATCGCCAGCAGCAGCCCGAGGCGACGCGCCCTGTCGCGTTGCGCCTCTGGCAGACGGTTGGCAAGGATGGTGATGAAGATGATGTTGTCTATGCCGAGCACGATCTCGAGCGCAGCCAGCGTGACGAACGCGGCCCAGACCTGCGGGTCGAGCAGTAGATCCATGATTGACGAGCCATTCGGGAGAAAGGTGGCCGTGCATTTTGCGCTGTCCGGGTGCCGATGCCCAGCATCACCGGCCAATCCCGGGCACTGACGTGAACCGGTTGGCGCCGTGCGGGACAACGGCCGTGCCTCGCTGGACTTCCGCGACCACGTGCAAGACACTGCAGCCATCCTGCAGGTCCCGTACGCACCACGACCGATCGTCACGCATGAGCAGACCGACCTTCGCGATCATCGACACCGCGGCCTTTGTCGCCAATTACCGCTACGCCAAATCGCTGGCCCCGGGTGCTCGGGCACTTGCGGTGATCAAGGCGAACGCCTACGGCCATGGCGCTGTGGTATTGGCGCGCGCCCTGGCAGCCGAGGCGGATGCATTCGGCGTCGCCTGCAGCGAAGAGGCGATGGAGCTGCGCGAGTCGGGAATCGACAGCCCGATCGTGCTGCTCGAAGGGGTATTCGAACCGGCGGAGATCGCCAATGCGGCGATGCACCAATTCACGCTGGCGGTGCATTCTCCCCAGCAGCTCGACTGGCTGCTGGCGGCCCGCCCGGCGCGCCCGCTCGACGTGTGGCTGAAGGTCGACAGCGGAATGCACCGACTCGGCTTCGATCCCCGGGAGGTGGCGCACGCCCATGCCCGGCTGCAGGCCAGCCCGAACGTCGCGCAGATCGTCCTGATGTCACATCTCGCCCGTGCGGACGAGACGGACAGCGCGGCCACCCCGAACCAAATCGACTGTTTTCGTGAAGCCATACAGGGCATCGGGGGCCCGACCAGCCTGGCGAACTCCGCCGCGCTGATGGCCTGGCCGCGGAGCCACGCCGACTGGGTGCGGCCAGGCATCATGCTGTACGGCAGCTCACCGCTGGAAACGCCCGACACCAGGCTGCAGCCGGTGATGCGGCTCGAGTCGCGCCTGATCGCGATCCGCGATCTGACGGTAGGTGAATCGATCGGGTACGGCGGCCGCTACACCTGCGCCGTGCCCACCCGGGTCGGGGTGGTGGCGGCCGGGTACGCCGACGGCTACCCACGGCATGCACCTGATGGCACACCGGTTGCGGTCAACGACAGGCTTACACGCCTGATCGGGCGTGTCTCGATGGACATGCTAACCGTGGACCTGAATGAGCAACCGCAGGCCCAGGTCGGCGATCATGTGCAGCTGTGGGGCGACCGCGTGAGCGCGGCCGAGGTGGCCCACCACAGCGGCACGATCGCCTACGAACTGTTTACCCGGATCACCCGCCGCGTGCATTTCCAATACCGTTGATACGGGCAATCGCTGTTGGAGGCCCCACCCTGGCCGATCGGCCAGTCGCCGACGATCAAGAGGCGCCCGCACGGGCCGCTAACCGCGGGTATGACCGACAAACACATGATCCCTGTCCTGGCCGGTGGCGGGACACGACTGCCCGCGCATGTCGGGATACTCACGGCGCTGGAGCGGATGCAGTATCGAGTCGACCGCCTGGTTGGCGTCTCCGGCGGCAGCATCGTCGCAGCACTGTACGCCCGCGGCTATTCCACGGCGTATCTGAAAAACCTGGCATTTGAGGTCGATTTCCGCCAGTTTCGCGGATTTTCGCTCAAGAAGCTGCTTTTTGCCGGCGGCCTGTCCAGCGGTGAGCGCTTCGAATCCGGGCGGGCAGCCTTGGCTGCTCGGGCCAGCCTTTGAACCGGGAACCTTCGCAACCCACCGTCGACAAATTGCCAGCGGCCGCACCGAAGCACCCGGCGGTGTATGCTGCGACGCCACAGATTCGCCAGCCACGCAGACCAGTGATTGGAACCGAAAAATGAAAAAGACCAGCAGCAAGCCCACCCGATATCACCGTCTCACCCTGGTGCTGGCCGCCGCCGCACTCGGCACCGCGGCACTGGCCGCCGACCCACTCGCGGTCCGTTATTACGAAGACGCCGTATCGCGGTTCAATGCCGGCGATGCCAAGGGCGCGCTGATCCAGCTGAAGAATGCCCTGCAGCGCGACCCGGGACAGCTTTCCGCCAAGATCCTGACCGGCCGGACCTACCTCGCGCTGGGCGAGCCGAGGCTAGCCGAAGAGGAACTCCTGCAGGCGCAGAAACTCGGCGCCGACCCGCTGCTGGTCGCACTGCCGCTGGCCCGTGCACGCAACGAGATGGGCAAGTACGACGAGAATATCCACGACATCGTGCCGATCCAGTTTCCCCGTGCACAACAGCCCGATCTGTGGGTCGAGCTCGGTCTTGCGCGGTTGTACAAGCACGATCCCGATGGCGCGCAGATCGCGTTCGAAGAGGCACTGAAGATCGACCCAGCACACACCGGAAGCCGGCTCGGAATGGCACGTATCCCGCTGGAGGCCAAGGATTTTGCGGGTGCAGAGCGCCTGGCCGGTGACGTTCTCGCCGCCGACCCTGAGGTCGCGGATGCCTGGTACATCAAGGGCGCGTCGGCCCATGCGCAGGGCAGGTTCCAGGAGGCGGCCGAGGCCTACGGCAGGGCCTACGAACTCGACCCGCAGCACCTGCAGGCCGCCATCGGCGAGGCCACCGCGCTGCTCGAGGCCGGCAAACCGGCCACCGCCGCCGCGCTGCTCAAACCTTTGCGCGAAAAGCACCCTGGCAGTGTGACCATTCCGTACCTACAGTCCGAGGCACTGAAGGCCATGGGGCGCAAAGAGGACGCCGACGCCGCGCGCGCCGCAGCGGCGACGATCATCAACAGCTTTGCCCCGAAGGACGTCGCGCACCGGCCGAGCGACCTGCTGCTGTTCGGGACCATCGCGTTCGAGAGCGGGCAGCTCGAGACCGCGTTCAAGTTTCTCTCGCCCTATGTCGAGATCGGCGGCGCCGATATCCAGGGCAGGAAGACCCTCGCAAAGACCCTGCTGGCCCTTGGCAAGCCCGGCGACGCCCAGCGTGTGCTGGTACGCATCTCGGCCGCCCAGCAGGCGGATGCCGAGACACTCGCACTGCTCGGCGACACGAACGTCCAGCTCGGCGATCTGCCCGCTGCCGAGCGCTACTACCGCGATGCACTGCAAAACCACAACGGTGGGCCGGCGATCCTGCGCCGCCTCGGCATGACCCAGTTCCAGAGCGGGCGCCGCGACCAGGCCCTGGGCACACTCGAGGCGCTGGTCGACAATACAAAGGGCGCCGCGAGCGCCGATACCGCGCTGCTGCTCGGCCTGCTGTATTACAGCGAAGACCGATTCAGCGAGGCCGGCGGGCTCGCCCAGCGCCTGGTCGATGAAAACCCGAAGAACTATACAGCGCGTAACCTGCTCGGCCTGGTCACGCTGGCCAGGGGCGACGCGCAGAAGGGCCGCGAGATCCTCGAGGCGGTCGTGGCCGAAGAACCTGCGTTCCGCCCGGCACGCTACAACCTGATCAAGCTCGATATCGCCCAGGGCCGCGACGCCGCCGCGACAGCCGCGCTGCAGGAGATGATCGCGCGCGACCCCAAGGATGTGCGCGCCCTGCTCGAGTCGGCCCGGTTTGCCCAGGCCCGCGGGGATCAGCGCGTCGCCATCGCCCACCTGGAAAAGATCCGCGAACTCGAACCTAAGAACATCCTGGCGATGGTCGAACTGATCAACGCCTACCTCGCCACTGATCAGGGCCCGCAGGCACTCAACCGGGCCGTGGAACTGGATCGTGCGGTACCGAACGAGTTCACAGTCAAGGATGCAGTCGCACGGGCGCAAATCGCGGGCGGTGCGACCACCGATGCAGCAATCACCCTGAAGGAGGTCAATCGCCTCGCCGGCGACGACCCGGAGCACCTGATCTATACAGGCCGCCTGCAGTCTCTGATCGGCTCCAACGAGGACGCCGCATGGTCTTTCACCAAGGCACTCACGGTACAGCCGGACAACGTGACCGCGCGCATCGACCTCGCCACTTCACTGTACCGCCAGCGTAAGCTCGAAGACGCCGAAACCGAGGCAAGCCTGGTCCTGGAGCGCGAACCCCGCAGCAAGCGGGGCCTGGCATTGCTCGCGGACATCCGTATGGCACAAGGCCGCACCAACGATGCGATCGAGCTCTACCGCCAGGCCCAGGCGGTCGCCGACACGCCGCAGGTCGTGGTCAGCCTGCACCGGGCGCTGATGACCGCGGGACAACAGGACCTGGCCCTGCAGGCAATCAAGGACTGGAACGCCAAACATCCCGGCGTACCACTGGTGATGGGCCTGCTGGCCAACCACCTGCAGTTCGTCGGCGACCGCGCCGCCGCACTGGAACTGCGCGAGAAGCTGGTCGAAATCACGCCAGACGACGCCGGCGCATGGAAAAACCTCGCAGCCTCGCTGGCCAATGTGGACAACGAACGCGCCCTGAAGGCCGCGCTACAGGCGCAGCAGCTGGCGCCGAACGACCCGGGCGTACTGGATGCGGTCGGCTGGACATTCGTGCAGATTGGTGAACTCGACAAGGGGCTCTCCAACCTGCGTGAGGCGCTGGCACGCGATGCCGGCAACCCGACGATCCGCTACCACCTTGGAGTCGCGCTGCAGGAATACGGAAGTCTCGGCCCAGCGCTGCGAGAATTCGAACAGGCGCTACGGCTGTCGAATAGTTTTCCAGAACATGAAGAAGCCAAGGCTCGGCTGGACACCATAAGGGCACAGCGATAGATCCGCGTATCGGCCAGAATCTGTCGAGCGAACCGCGAACCGGACTGTCAGCTTTTTTGACAATTAATCGAAAACTCACCTGAGGGGTCGCACCGACATCTTCGCCAAATCGGTCGGACTACCCAAAAATGGAACAACTAAGCAATTGTTCTTAATAAACAATACCAGATCCCGGGAATACGGTTTCTGCCACTCAAACAGTTCGGCACAAATCGTGCTTGCACTAAAGTGACAACAGTTTTTTTGCATTCAGCCCAAACAACAAACCGAAGACGGGTCGTTACATGGAAATTAAAAAGATTTTGGCCGCCGTGGCGCTGACCACTCTCTCCACGTCAAGTTACGCAACGTACGGCTATTGGTCGAACAACCACAATTGCGGCGGCGGATACACTCCACCGGACAGCGGCGGATGCACCGTGACGTGGGATTTCACGAATAATCCATCTGATCTGCTGGGCGACCCGATAACGTATGACCCAAATAACGGCTTCGGACTCGCGATAGAGGGCTTCACGATCGTGAGGGAGTCTGGAGCTATGGAGGGCATGATCAAGGACAGCACGGGCGAGTACGCGACCGATTACGACGGGAGTTCATACGGCGTCGGTGTGCACGCTACCGGTGAAAGCGAGCACTGGGGCACCAAGATTGACAACCTAAGGACCGACAACGAGACTTGGCTCGTGCGCGATGCCGTTCTGATGGACTTCGGATCCTGCTTGGTGTCGATAGACGAGTTGAGCCTCATTAAGGCGTACGACGATGCAGACCGCGATTTCGAACTCTGGGCTTTTTCCGGTGACCTTAATCCAAAAGCGCTGGCCGGTGCTGACGGCCTCGGCAACTATCTGGACTGGACTGCCACTGCTGCTGACGGAGATGGCTTTACTCTGATCGGCCAGTATGGCAACGACAATGGCTGGTGGACGCCGCAGGAGATCACCGAAGACATCAGCACGACTGTCGAGTCGCGTTACTACATCCTGATCTCCGGCAAGAACCAGAGCAACAATAACGATGCTTTCCGCATCGGCAGCCTGACTATTAACTGCGACCTCGGAAGGTGCATTACGCCGCCTGATAGCGATGGTGAAACCCCGATCCCCGGCACCCTTGCCCTGCTCGGCATCGGCGCCCTGGCCACCCGCCGCCGGTTCTTCAAGCTGAGCTGATCGGTATTACAGACGACCCACTGAAGCCCGGCATCCGCCGGGCTTTTTTGTTGTGCGTTTTTTGCCCCGCCCCCCTCATCCCAACCTTCTCCCCTGGGGGGAGAAGGGGCCAGCACACCCTCTCCCCGAGGGAGAGGGCCGGGGTGAGGGGCCAATCGCTCAGTCCGGCAACACGATATTGAGTTCGAGGATCTCCTGCCCGCCATTCTGCTCGACGTGGACCGAGACCGCATCGTTGTCGACCGCGACGTATTTGCGGATCACTTTGAGGATGTCGTGCTGCAGCTGCGGGAGGTAGGACGGCCCGCCGCCACGACGGTCGTGCGCGACCAGGATCTGCAGGCGTTCCTTGGCGATCGCTGCCGAACCGCTGGTCTTGCGTTGTCTGAAGTAATCGAGCAGCGCCATCGTCAACCTCCGAACAACCGGCCGAGCAGGCCTTTCTTTTCGACCTTGAGAAACCGGTGCGGCAGGTCCTCGCCGAGGTAGCGTGACACCATGTCGCTGTATGCCTGCCCGGCGCTGCTCTCGCGGTCCATGATCACCGGTACCCCGGAATTCGATGCGTTCAACACCGAGGTCGACTCGGGGATGACGCCGATCAGTTCCAGCGACAGGATCTCCTGCACGTCCTCGAGCGCCAGCATCTCACCGCGCTGCACCCGCTCCGGCGAATAACGGGTGACCAGCAGGAACTCACGGATGCCTTCCAGGTTCTGCTCGGCACGGCGCGACTTGCTGGACAGGATGCCGATCATGCGGTCGGAATCGCGCACCGAGGAGACCTCTGGGTTGGTCACGACGATCGCGTCGTCGGCGTAGTACATCGCCAGGGTCGCGCCCTTCTCGATGCCGGCCGGCGAATCGCAGACGATGAACTCGAACTCCCGCCCCAGGTCCTCCAGCACCTTGCCGACACCCTCGATGCTGAGTGCATCCTTGTCACGGGTCTGCGACGCAGGGAGGATGAACAGGTTCGGGTTGCGCTTGTCCTTGATCAGCGCCTGGCCGACGTTAGCCTCGCCCTGGATGACATTGACGAAGTCATACACCACGCGGCGCTCGCAGCCCATGATTAGGTCGAGGTTGCGCAGACCGACGTCGAAGTCGATCACCACTGTCTTGAATCCGCGTTCGGCGAGGCCCATCGCGAAGGCCGCGCTGGTGGTGGTCTTGCCCACCCCGCCCTTGCCGGACGTTACAACGATAATTCTTGCCAACTGAGTACTCCTTTGGACCCGCGGTCCGAGTTGGTCAACTGCTGACTGGACTCGCCGCTCATAACGGCGAAAATTTGAGCGCGTCACCATCCAGCGAGATCTGCACCGCCCGCCCAAGGTAGCGACTCTCGAGGTTCTCGCTGACCCGGTAACGCCCGGCGATCGAGACCAGCTCGGCTCCCAGCTCACGGCAGAAGATGCGCGCACTGGCGTCACCGGACACCCCGGCCATCGCCCGCCCACGCAGAGCACCGTAGGCGTGGATGTGGCCCTCGGCCATCACCTCGGCACCGGAACTCACGCCGGCGACCAGCACCAGGTCGCCGCTGTCGGCATAGATACGCTGGCCGGAGCGGACCGGCTTGTCGACCACCAGGGTGGGCGCGGCTGGCCGCGGCGATTCTGGCTGCGCAGGCGCTGCCCGGACTGCCGGCGCCTTGCGCCCCGCCGGCATGATCGCCAGTTCGAGCGCCAGCGCCTGCTCTTTCTGCTCGGGCGACGCGCCACGCACGCCGACCGGGATCATGCCGTGGCCGCGTAACATGCCGACGATCATCGGGAACTCGGCAAGCTGCTCATTGCCGGGCAGCGACGACAGGTCGATCGCGACCGGCGCCTGGTCGAAAAACGACGGCAGGCGCGCGACCTGTTGCGCAAGAAAGGCGTCCAGTGCGCCCACGTCGAGGTCGCGCAGGACCAGGGTGGGCAGCATGTACTGCCCCGCCTTCATGTCGAAGCGGAGGGGGGTCTGTTCGGTACGCGCTGTGACTTCGGACATACCTGTGCCTGGGATGCATGTTCAGCGGTGAAAATCGGACTCAGAGTCTATATGAATTTACTGCCCGCGGTGACGCACAGATCACAAATTCGCCGGCCGGCGATCGCCGAAGGGGCCCGGCCCCAACGGAGGGCCAGGTGTAGGAGGCCAGCCCTCTGGCCGACTGGACCAAGGTGAGCATCGCCGAGGGGGCTCGGCTCCTACGGGGTCACGTGTAGGAGGCCAGCCCCTGGCCGGTCGTTGTCGGGGTCAGTTCGGCAACATCGGGTTGATCGCGCCCATCGGACCGGAGATCTGATGCACATTGGCACGCATCACGCTCATGCCGCCGGTCATCTGGTGCATCTGCTGCGCTATACCGCCCATCGCATTGGTCATCTGCTGCATGTTGATGTCGACGTCGGTGATCGTCGCCTGCATGTTCTGCATGTTTCCGCGCAGGTTGGGCATGACCCCGGTCATCGCCTCGATATTCGCGGTGATCGGCGTCATGCGCTGGATATGCCGGTCGAAGCGCTGTACACGCTGGGCGATCAGGTCCATGTCACGATCGACCCGCGACAGGTTGCGATACATCGAATCCATGTTGTCGACGATGCCGTTCAGGTCCTGGTACAGCACGGTGACGTAATACACGTTGACACAGGCCAGCATGATGAGCAGCAGCGAGATGACCAGGATGACCTTGTCGGTCACCTTGAAATGACGGTGCCGCTCGTCCAGATGCAGCTGGGTCTCCCGGCCCAGCCGGGCCATTACCTGAACGATCGGAGTACGCGGATCGACGGTCATGGCGCCTCCTATGGGAATGGGAACATCTTGTTCAGGGCCCGGGCAGGTTTGGCCATCCGGTGCATCTCGGCACTCATCGACTGCACCTCCAGGTTCATCGCGTTCATCGTGAGTGCGATATTTTCCACGTTCAGGCGCGTACCGGTCATCTGCTGGCCGATGCTGAGCATGCTGATCTCCATCGCACCGGTGCTGTTGCTGATGGCCAGAATCTCGTCCTGCATGTGCTGCGTGGCGTTCTCGATAGCCTTGAGCTGCGCCACCTGCGCCTCCATCGAGCCCAGGTGGTTGCTGATCTCATCCATGCGCAGGGACACGGCTGAGAAGTGCGTATTCATAGCACCGACAACGTTCGAGATCCGATTGATCTGCGAACTCAGTGTCAACAACAGAACCAGTATCGAGAACGCAATCACCGACAGAATGATCAGGCCGGCGCGAATGCTGTAGTTCAGGCGGTCGCCAAGCCTGTTCTTCACATCGATCTGGCTGAGCACGATGCCTTCGAACGAGCTCAACGCCCGCAGATACTGCTGCTGCAGTATCGTCTCGTCAGGACTCGTGCGCGCGCCGGATGGTTCGCCTACCATCGGACGGTCGTTTCCATTGGCTTGAGTAGAGTCATCCTGCGTCTGTCCGTCAGGGGTTGCGAATCAGTCGGCCCATCAATCCGGTGATTCTGGCACATTCTGCGTCGGCGCACCGCGTGGAAAGTGGCGAAACCCGTCCGCCGGCGCAGCCATGGCCATGCGGAAGGCGTGGCCGGGGGTCATGCCGACCACTCAGCCCGGGGCGCTATCCGCTTTTTCAGTGCTCGACGCGGGACTGCCGGATCAACTCGCCCGCCTCATTGGGCGGTACCGGCTTGGAGAACCAGAAACCCTGTGCCTCGGGGCAGTCCATCGATACCAGGGCATCGAATTGACTTTGCGACTCGACGCCCTCGGCCACGACATTCATGTTCAACATGCGTCCCAGGCCGACGATCGTCTTGATGATCGCGGTGCTGTCATCCTCGATGCCCATATTGTGGACGAAAGATCTGTCGATCTTCAGGGTGTCGTAGGAACACCGCTGGAGATAGGAGAGCGACGAATACCCGGTGCCGAAATCGTCCATGTGGATCTTGACGCCAAACCGCCGCAGCTCGGCGAGCGCCGAGTGCGTCGCCTCCTCGTGATCCATGCAATCCCGCTCGGTCAGCTCGAGGGACAGATCCTGCGGCGCAATCGCACTGTCCATGACGATCTTTTTCAGGCGTTGGGCCGCGTTTTCGGCACGGAACATGCTGGCCGATACGTTCACACTCATCCCCAGCGGGCTGCCGTTGACGAACACCTTGCGCCACTCCTGCGCCTGCCGACAGGCCTGTTCGATGACCCACCAGCTGAGGGTCGCCAACATACCGGTATCCTCGATCACATTGAGGAAACTGTCGGGAGCGAGCAGGCCCCGTTCCGGATGCACCCAGCGCAACAGGGCCTCGAAGGCGACGATGCGGCGCTCGTTCAGCGTCACGATCGGCTGGTAATAGACGACAAATTCGCCCCGCGCCATCGCACGCCGCAGCTCTGTCTCCAGGTTCAGGCGCGACACGGCCGCCTGGTGCATCGTCGGGTCAAAGATGACGGTGTTTTCGGTCTCCGAGCGCTTGGCCCGGTACATCGCCAGGTCGGCGTCGCGCAGGACTTCCTCCGGCGTGTCGTACTGCTCGGTGGCAACCGCTATGCCGATGCTGGCGCTGGTGTACATGCCGCGGCCTGCGATCGAGAACTCCTGCAGAAACAGGTTGTGGATACGCTCCGCCACCTGCGCGGTGTCGGACTCGTCCGTAATATCACTGACAAGAACCGCAAACTCGTCGCCGCCCATGCGCGCAATGGTGTCTCCGGGCCGGATCACGCTGATCAGACGGCGGGCGATCGATACCAGCAGACTGTCGCCGGCAGAGTGGCCGAGGCTGTCGTTGACGAACTTGAAGCGGTCGAGATCGAAATAAAGTACCGCGAACCGCAACTGATTGTTGCGTTTGAAACGGCGCAGCGCCTGCTGCAGGCGGTCGATGAACAACACCCGGTTGGGCAACCCGGTCAATGCGTCGTGCAGCGCACGGTGGATCAGCTGGTTTTCCGTTTCCTTGCGCTTGGCGATGCTGCTGATCGAGCCGGCCATACGCACTTTCTTGCCCGCGGCGTTGGTAAGGATCACACCACGCGCGTAGACCCAGATGTAGTCGCCACTCTCGTGGCGCAGACGATGCTCGTGTTCGAAATGCTGGCGCTCGGCGGACGGCTTGGCCGAAACGATGCGCCGCAACTCCGCGATGTCTTCCGGATGCACGCGTTCGAACCAGTCCTGCAGGCGGTCGATCGTGACTGTCTCCGGCAGACCGAGCAGCTCGTTCCAGCGCGGTGAAAAGTAGGCGCTGTCGCTGGCCGCCTCCCAATCCCAGATGCAGTCGTTGGCACCGGCGACCGCCAGTGCGTAGCGCTCCTTGACCTTGATCAGCGCCTGCTCCGCACGCTGCCGCTCCATCGCATAGAGGATCGCACGATGCAGCAGAGCGGCATTGACCTCCCGCTTGATCAGGTAGTCCTGCGCACCGGCCCGCACCGCGCTTGCAGCAGTGCGTTCTTCGTTGCAGTTGGTGAGGATGATGACCGGCACACCCGGCGCAGCGCCGGACACGTGCTTGTAGCCATCGAGACCCTTGGTGTCTGGCAGATGCAGGTCCAGCAGGATAACGCTGGGACGCCGCCCGGTATCCAGCTCGGTCAGTGCCGCGCCGATACTGCGCACGTGATGAACCGAGTACTGATGCGAATAACGTTTGGCCAGATAGAGGCGGACGATCTCCGCTTCCTGAGGGTTATCTTCGACGAGCAGGACATCTATGCTTTCGACGTTCATCGGAACCCGTTGCAAGTCATCGGAAATATCACCCCGTCAACGATTCGCCAGCATCGTCGGGCTGCGGCACCGAGAAGATAAACACGCTGCCGCTGCCAACCGATGATCGCACCCAGATCTTTCCTCCATGATTCTGAATGATGCGCTTGCAGATCGCCAACCCCATACCGGTGCCCGGCAGGCTGTCTGCCGCACCCGCTCTTTCAAACATACCGAATACGCGCTTTGCGTCTTCTTCGGGAATGCCCAGTCCGTTGTCCTTGACGCCGATACGCCATTCGTTGCGTACACGCTGGCTGCGCACCGTGATATGCAGAGGGCGCTCACTGCGAAACTTGATCGCGTTACCGATCAGATTCTGAAATACACGCTGGAACTGCCTGCGGTCAACCATCAGAGTCGGCAGTGAATGCTGGCGCGTGATACTGCCACCGATCTCGTCAAGCGTGAGTTTGAACAGGCCCGTGACCTCATCCAGCAGCTCGTTGAAGTCGACCGGCTGTTTATCCGGTCGTGCATTTTGGAGCCGCGAATAGTCCAGCAGCTCGTCCAGCATCTCCTGCGTGCGCGTCAGATTGAACTGCAGGTGACCGAGCAGCTTGCCGCCCGACTCGCCAAGTTCACTCTGGAAGTCGTCGTTCAGCATGTCCGCATAGCGACGCGCCAGCTGCAGCGGGTCCTGCAGGTCGTGCGAGACCGCATAAACCAGGTTCTTGCGATCGTCGTCGCCCGCATTGTCGCCGTTGGTCTCTGCCAGGCGGCCGTCCTGGCGAAGGCTGAAGTCACGCTCCTGCGTCCCCAGCTTGGCCACGAGACGCGACAGCGCGATCATCCCGGCGCTGTTGCGTGGGTAAACCACGGCGACGCCTTCGCCCAGCACCGCATCGTGCTGTTCGGACCGCTCCGGTGTCACCAGCAGGGCCAGCAGCGCGTTGGGGCGGTTCTTGGTGCAAGTCGCAACAACGCTCTTCCAGTCCGACCAGTCCTGCCGGTCGTCCACCACGATCACCTGGTAGCTGTTCTCGGAGTAAATGGCCTCGAAGAACGCCTGCGCCGTCGACGCCGCGGACAAACGGACGCCGCCGCCGGTTTCGGGCCTGGCCAGGAGTGTCGTGAGTACCAATTCATCCGCAGCAGAGGCACTCACAAAAAGAACATGCGTCTCGGTGTTCACGCGTTATCGTTTTCGGCACTTTTATCGTTATCGCCAAGGTCGAACGCCGACATCCGTCGTAGAGTGACAGGTCTGTAACGCCGCGTCGGTATTCACTCGCGTGAGGCACACCGCCTTCGGCATCCGGACCCAGCCTGCGTTCGCCTTGATTTTTCTTTGTAAATCATAACCTAAGAGGCAATGACTTACGAATTTTCACGACTTGATTCTCGCAAAAAATAAGCCCTCGTAAATGGCGGATATTCGGCACATGACAATCCTTGACGCGTGCCATGGTCACGCCCGAAAGGCCTTCGTCAAACTCGGAATTAAACGATTTTCTGCAGGCACGGCTGTCTTTTTCTGTCGGCATTTTTTCCAACTCCGGACCTTGTCCCGAACACAACTGGTGCGTTTAATTCCGGGCCGAAGGGGCCCGCCGGAGGGTTCAGGCCGCCCGACACACCTGTGCACAGCACCCTACTGCGGGGCTGGCGGTGGCCCGCCACCGGGATCCGGCGGCGCACTCATGGCATGATCGAATGCATTTCGCCAACGGTACATCTCCATTGCGACACAGCGAAGGCACCCCACCAGGGGGTTCACAGGTGGATAAATGCAGCTGAATGATCCTTTCGGTCGGGTCTCGCGCAACAATCGGCGCGCTTACACGATGCTGCGTCAACGCCTGATACAGGAGGGGGTTCGTGACGCCGCGGCCGTCGCCAGGATCAGGGAAAACATCAGGAGGACGGCAATCAGGATGGCGGCCATCGGGCTGGGTGTGCTGCTGTGCCTGATCTGGGCCTTCCCCCAGTCACGCGGACCGCTCGCAGGACTCGGCGTGCTTGCAATTGCCTGGTTTGCCGCCAACTACCTGCTGACCAGCACCTATCTGCGGCGTTATCTTCGCGAGGAATGCGGCCGGGAAAATGGAGGCCCGGCCGCCGAATGAACACCGGACCCACCGCATCGACAACAACGACCCGGAGGATACACAGCGATGAACCATGCCCCCCTTCGAACCGGCCACCGTTACCTGTTCGCCGCCGCACTGCTGCTGACGACGCTCGGTGGCGCAATCCTGCCCACCAGCGGCCGCGCGGCCGATATGGCGAAGGTGGTTTTTCATGCCGACTTTGCCGACCCGCGTCGCTTCAGCGCGCTGTTGACCAGCGTCAACAATATGGTGACTTACTATCAGAACGAGTTGATCGACTACGACGTACGTATCGTGTTCGTCGCCCACGGCATCCGTTTCGTCACTGACGACAAACTGAACGGCACACCGTTCCAGGAAGATGCCGACATGGCTGAACGCCGCGAGAGCAACAGCGGCCGACTCGGCGCACTGCACAGCGTGCAGGGCGTAAAACTCGAGCTGTGTGACATCACGCGATCGCAGATCGGGCTCGGCGAAGACAAACTGGTCGAAGGCGTCAGTCTGGTGCCGTCCGGTGTCGTGCAGCTTGCAAAGCTGCAGGACGAGGGCTTTGCCTACGTCAAGATCGAGTAACGTCATCCGTGCCACCGCGGCAACCCAAATCAACCAAGCGCCGACGCACGTCACTTCACTGGTGGCCGACCGCACCCATGCCGCTCCGCGTGCTGGCACTGACCTTGTTGCTGATGGGCTGTAGCGCAAAGTCCGTCGAACCCGTCGAACTGACAGGTCGGACGATGGGTACCAGTTACAGCATCAAGCTGGCGGCCACCCCGGACCCGACGCTGCAAGATACCCTGCAACGTCAGGTCGAGCAGCGCCTGCACGACATCAACGCGCAGATGTCCACCTACCTGGCGGACTCCGACCTGATGCGCTTCAACCGGAGCTCTTCCACCGAGTGGCTGGCGGTGCCGCCCGAACTGGTCGAACTGGTGGAACAAGCCAATCGCATCAGCGCACAGACCGACGGCATGTACGACATCACCGTCGGACCACTGGTCAATCTCTGGGGCTTTGGCAACGCCGGCACACGTTCCGCGGCACCGCCCGAGCAGGAGGTCACCGCGCTGCTGAAGCAAACCGGTTACCAACACCTGCAGGCCCGACGGTCGCCTCCGGCGCTTCGCAAAGACGTCGCCGGGTTGCAGGTCGACCTGTCCTCGATCGCCAAGGGTTGGGCCGTCGATCAGCTGGCGCGGCTCCTGATCGATCACGGCATCCGTGATTTCCTGGTCGAGATCGGCGGCGAGCTGCGCGCCAGCGGGCAGAAGGCCGCGGACCGGCCCTGGCGTGTTGCCGTCGAGCGCCCCCTTGATGGCTATCGCGAGGTTCAGCGGGTGATCGGCCTGCGCGATCTGGCAATGGCCACATCCGGGGATTATCGGAACTTCTTCGAAGACGGCGGCCATCGTTTCTCACATACCATCAGCCCGAAGTCCGGCCTGCCGGTGCAGCACAGTGTGGCGTCGGTGAGCGTGGTCGCCGACGACTGTGCGCAGGCCGACGCCTGGGCGACGGCGCTGATGGCGCTCGGGGAACGGCGTGGCCCGGAAGTGGCCGAGTCGCTGCAGCTCAAGGCGTTGTTCATCCTGCGAACCCCGGGGGGATTCGAGGAACGGATCAGCCCCGCGCTGCGAGACTCGGGGTTACTCCGGGACTGAGCCCGGCCCCGGTATGGGCCCAAGCAGCCCAGCCCCCTCAGATGCTCAATGCAAAGATCTCGGCATTGCTGAGCGCATGGTCGAAGATCATGAAATCGTCGATCTGGCCGTGGAAGTAGTCGCTGCGCCAGTCCGGGTCGCTGGCGCTGCGTGCCCAGGTGTTGGTGCCAATCGCCAGGTCCTCGGTGTTGTTGCGCAGGTCCTGCGTGTAGTCCGCCTCGATGTCGACCTTCACCCCGTTCAGGTACAGGTGTGCCCCGTCGCGGCCGAAGCTGAATGCCAGGTCGTATTCCTCGCCCGCCTGCACCGAGCCGGCACCCGTGCTCAGCCACACCTCGTCATCGTCACCCTGCAGCCGCACCACGACCTCGTTGTTGCGCACCCAGGCACCGATGTGACCGCCGTCGCCATAGTCCCTGGCGTCCTTCGAAAACAGCGTGTCATAGTCCCAGCCCTCGGGCTCGTCGGCCACGAAGCTGAAGGCGAAGGTGCCGTTGGCCAACTCCAGTGATGCGTCGTGGTCCACCTCGACCTGGTCACCCGGGCCGTCCACCGTCACCGCGTCCAGCCGGTACACCGCCTCGGCCCGCAGCGCCGCCACGTCCACCGTCCCCATACCCAGTGCATTCCGCGGCGCCTTGTCTCAGTTATCATGCCGTCGTGACCGAACAATGCCACCCCCTCGATCGCCGCCTCTCCGTTGCGCCGATGCTCGATTGGACTGACCGCTTTTGCAGGTATTTCCTGCGCCAGATCAGTCGTCATACGCTGCTGTATACGGAAATGGTCACCACAGGCGCGCTGTTGCATCGTGACCCGGCGCGTTTCCTGGATTACCACCCGGACGAACACCCACTGGCATTGCAGCTGGGTGGCAGCGACCCCGATGAGTTGGCGGCATGTGCGCATCTGGCCGGGGAATGGGGATACGATGAGGTCAACCTCAATGTCGGCTGCCCGTCAGACCGGGTGCAGTCTGGACGCTTCGGTGCCTGCCTGATGGCTGAACCGCAACTGGTGGCCGAGTGCGTGGCAGCGATGACCGCGGCAACGACACGTCCGGTGACGGTCAAGCACCGCATCGGCATCGACCAAAGAGACAGCTACGAGGAACTGGGCCACTTCGTAGACAGTGTGTCACAGGCCGGCTGCACGACCTTCATCGTGCATGCACGCAAGGCCTGGCTGCAGGGGCTCAGCCCCAAGGAAAACCGCGAGATACCGCCGCTGCAGTACGGGGTGGTGCATGCATTGAAACGCGATTTTCCGCAGTACGAGTTTGTGATCAACGGCGGCTTCAAGACGCTGGGACAGGTGGAGCACCAACTCGAAACGGTCGATGGCGTGATGATCGGGCGTGAGGCCTACCAGAACCCCTGGATACTTGCCGACGCCGACGCCAGGATATTCGGCAGCCCCGGCGAGGCGCCCAGCCGCCGTCAGGTGGTGGAAAGCATGCTGCCATTCATTGCCGAACAACATGCCGCCGGCATACCGGTGCACCGTATCACCCGCCACATGCTGGGACTGTTCCAGGGGCAGCGTGGCGCCCGCGCCTGGCGCCGCCACCTGTCCGAACACGTGCATCGGCCGGGCACTGGTGCAGAGGTCGTCACACAGGCACTGGGCCATCTCGACTGACCGTTTATGAAACCGCGGGCAACCCGGCGAACTATGCTGTAATCAGCCCCGGGACCATCCATCCGAGGTCAGGACTCATGCGATCAGCGACAGTCAGGCGGGTCTTGGCGCTCGGCGCACTGGTCCTCGCCGGGAGCAGCAACGCCGACCCCGATACAGTTTCGGCGGATTTCAAACGACTGCAGGACACCGGCAGCTGCGCACAATGCAACCTCGCCGGCGCCGATCTGTCGGGGATGCGCCTGATGAGCGCGGACCTCTCGGGCGCCAACCTGCGTGGCGCGAAACTTCGCAAGACGATCCTGTTCGACGCCAAGCTGTCAGGCGCCGACCTGCGCGACGCCACCTTCGAAAAAGCGAGCCTCGGGCGCATCGACCTGTCTGCGGCGGATCTGCGCGAGGTAGACCTGAGCGGCGCGCGACTCGCCCACGCGAAGCTGAGCCGAGCCAGGCTCGACGCCACCAATCTCAGCGACAGCATGCTCGAACACGCCGACCTGCGGGGTGCGGACCTGACCGGCGCCGACATGAGCAGAGCAGCGATGCGTTATGCAAAACTCGATGGCACCGTGTTCAACCGGGTTACGCTTATCGGGGCCGACCTGCGGCAGTTGGATTTCCGCCCCGTGGCAGGCCTGCAGGCCTGCGACCTGTCGCGTGCACGACTGCAGGGCGCCCACTTCGATGGACGGGACCTGCACGGAAACCGTTTTGACCATGCGGACATGCAGAATACCGGCCTTTCCGGGAGCGACCTTACAGACGTCTCGCTGGCAAAGGCGAATCTGCGCAAGGCCGACTTGCGCAACGCACAACTCGCCGGCGCCATGCTCGGCGGCGCGACCCTTACCGGTGTAAAGATGGAAGGCGCACAGCTGCGCGGGGCAAACCTGGAAGACGCGATTGTCGCCGGCAACCTCGTCGGCACGGATTTTTCCGCCGCCCGCCTTGTGCGTGCAGACCTGTCGGGGGCCAATCTCAATGATGCGCTGTTTCGCGATGCAGACCTGCAACAGGCCAATTTTTCGTCGTGCAACCTGTACGCCGCGGATTTCAGCGGCGCAAGACTGGTCGGGACCAGTTTCCGCGGCGCCAACCTGCGCAATGCAGTATTTACCGGTGCCGACATGTCAGGTGCTGTTTTCACAAACGCGACCGGTGCACCCTTGCAGAAATAGGGAATGCCGGCCCGCAGGCCGGCCAATGACGTTTGCCAACGCTATTTGATAATGATCTCCGGCCCCATCAGGGTTGTCGGCAGCCAGGTCGAAATGAAGGGCACATAGGTCACGATAATCAGGAACAGGAACATGATCGCCACCCATGGCAGGGCCGCCTTGATCACGCGACCGATCGACATCTGCGCGACACCGGCAGTCACGAACAGGTTGAGCCCGACTGGGGGCGTGATCATGCCGATCTCCATGTTGACCACCATGATCACGCCCAGATGGATTGGATCGATGCCGAGTGCAATGGCGATCGGGAACACCAGGGGCGCGACAATGATCAGCAGACCTGACGGTTCCATGAACTGGCCGCCGATCAGCAACAGCACGTTGACCATCACCAGGAACATCACCGGCCCGAAGCCCGCCGCCAGCATCGCCTCGGTGACCATCTGCGGGATACGCTCCTCCGTCAGCACATGCTTGAGCAGCAGCGCATTGGCGATGATGAACATCAGCATGATCGTGAGCCGACCAGCCTCGAACAGCGCGTGCTTGGTGTCCTGGTGCCACAACACCGACAATGCACGCCATGGAATCAGCGCGAGCGGACCGGCGTCTTTCTTGAACGGCCCCATGTCGCGATAGATGAAGTTGGCGATCAGGAAGGCATACACGGCCGCGACCGCCGCCGCCTCGGTCGGCGTGAACACGCCACCATAAATACCGCCAAGGATGATGATCACCAGCATCAGGCCCCAACCGGCGTCACGTGCCGAGGTCAGCACCTCGGCCCAGCCCACCCATGGGTTCGACGGAAGTCCCTTGAAGCGGGCCCAGATATAGATGGCCAGCATCAACATGCCACCGGCCAGCAAGCCGGGAAACACACCGGCCAGGAACAGCCGGCCCACAGACACGTCGGTAGCCGCCGCATACACCACCATGACGATCGACGGCGGTATCAGGATACCCAGGGTCCCGGCATTACAGATCACACCGGCAGCGAATTCCTTCGTATACCCAACCTGCACCATGCCGGCGATCACGATACTGCCGATCGCCACCACGGTGGCTGGTGACGAACCGGAAAGGGCCGCAAACAACATGCAGGCGAAGACCGAAGCGATGGCCAGTCCACCCTTGAACGAGCCGACCAGGGCGACCGCAAAGCGGATGATTCGCCGC
The DNA here is from genome assembly GCA_024235315.1 of Chromatiaceae bacterium. GTDB lineage: Bacteria > Pseudomonadota > Gammaproteobacteria > Chromatiales > Chromatiaceae > Thiosocius. Next base: position 168,612 of record JACKMP010000003.1, read on the forward strand.
GCCACGCCGCCAGTGGACATGAACACCGACGCCAGGATGAAAAACGGGATCGCCAGCAGCGTGTAGTGCCCCTCGAACGCATCGAACAGGGTCTGCGCCACCGAAGTCAGCGAGGCATCGTGGGAAAAGATGAACAGGAACAGTATCGACGACAACCCCAACGCAATGGCGATTGGCACGCCGATGAGCATGAACAGAACGACCATACCGAAGAGGAGGGCGATTGACATGTCTCAGCCCTCCCCGCGCTGACGCGTCGATTCATCGCCGGAATGAGGCGCCACCATCTCCAGTTCCTCGAGCAATTCCTCCGCCTCATGGCTGGCGATGATCATGTCGATCTCGCCTGTCACCACCCGCCACGCCTGCTGCAGCAGACGGATGATCAGCAGGCCAACACCGAGCGGCAGGGCGAGATAGGGTATCCAGCGCGGAATCTTTTCGTATCGCTCACCCTCGTTCATCCAGGTGGAAAGGAACTGCATCCAGTCCGGCATGCGCAGATCCTCGGTCTCCATCCATGCACGTTCAGTGGCGAAGGGATACCAGTACTTCCATGCCCCGATCATCAGCAGCACAGCGAATACCAGGCACGCAACGACCGAGAGCAGTGCAAAAAACTTCTTCGCCGGCTTCGAGAGATGACTGATCACCACGTCCACACCGATGTGCACATGCTTCTTCACGCCGTAGGACATGCCCATGAGGACCAGCCAGGCGAAAAGGAACTCGGTGGCCTCCTTGGCCCAGAGTATGTTGTCGGAGAAGACGTAGCGGGCGACCACATTGACGAAAGTGATCATCGTCATCAGGCCGAGGCAGATGGCGATGCTGGTCTCTTCAATATTGTCGACGACCGTGCCGAATCGGGTGACTTGTTGTTGCATTACTCCCCCTGGGGACATCGACGATTACGGCCAAGTCTAGTCGAGAAAAGCCGGCGACCGGCGCAATTGCCCGTCTGCCGCCAGGATGAACGGGCGTGCCCGGTTTCGTGAACCGACGTGACCGATGCCGCGGGCGTCCCCTGGATGGGCATTCCACCCGGGGGCTTCTTGTACTGGACGGCCGCCCCACCCTCGTGAGCTGGGGCGGCCACGCCCTGCGAGTGCCCCAGATCAGCCTTTGTTGGCCTTCAGTGCGGCTTCCATCAGATCAGCACCGATATCACCTTCGAACTTCTTCCACACCGGCTTCATCGCCTCCACCCATGCCTGGCGCTGTTCCGGCGTGAGCGTGCGCACCACGCCACCGGCAGCGATGATCGACTGCTTGTTGTCCTCGTTGACCTTGGTCGACACCGCATTGCGCTCCTCTGTCACCTCTTTGAGGATCGTCGACAACTGACCACGCACGTCATCCGGCAGGCCGTCCCAGAACTTGGTGGACGTGACCACGAGGTAGTCGAGAATCCCGTGATTGCTCTCGGTGATACCGTCCTGCACCTCGAAGAACTTCTGGCCGTAGATGTTGGACCAGGTGTTTTCCTGGCCGTCGATGACCTTGGTCTGCAGGCCGCCGTAGACCTCCTTGAATGACATTTTCTGCGGTGACGCCCCGAGTTGATCGAACTGGGCGACCAGCACGTCCGAGGCCTGGACGCGGAACTTCAGGCCTTTGGCGTCTTCGGGCTTGATCAGCGGCCTGTTGGCCGAGATCTGCTTCATGCCGTTGTGCCAGAAGGCCAGCCCCTTCAGACCGCGCCGTGCCATGGCGTTCTTCAGCTTTTCACCGTCTTCGGAGTTCTGAAAACGGTCGACAGCGGCGACATCCTCAAAAACGAACGGCAGGTCGAAGATGCGGAACTTCTTGGTGAAGGTCTCGAACTTCGACAACGACGGCGCAGCCAGCTGCACATCGCCGTTGAGCATCGCCTCGAGGACCTTGTCGTCGTCGTACAGCGTCGAGTTCGGGAACACCTGCATGCAGGCCTTGCCGTTCATCTCCTCGTTCACCCGTTTGGCCAGCAGATTTGCGGCTATACCCTTCGGGTGCTTGTCAGCGTTGGTGACGTGGGCAAACTTGATCACGATCTCGCCCGGATCACAGTCCGCCAGTACGGGTGCGGCCGTTGCGGTCAGGGCGGCGGAAACCGCCAAACCAATCAGGTGCTTACGCATGGGTCTTTCTCCTTCTCTCTGTGAATGACTGCGGCAGTTCCCGCAATGAACGGCATGGCGTTGCTTGTTGCAACCCCGATGCCAACCTTGAGATAAACCGTTATCTGTTTGTTTTATCGCATCAAATCGATCCGCCATCGAACCCACCGGCATAAGTCAATCGGCGGAAACCCACCCAATGGACTGCGACCGCTGTGCGATGTTTCACCCATGCAACGAGGTTGGCGGCCCGTTTATCAGGGCGAGATGGATCCACCGGATGCCATGGAAAAAATAGACGAAATCAAGGTGCGCGTGATGCACACTGGATCGGCGGCCGGTGCCGCGCCATGTCATCCGACAGGAACAGCAACCACCCACAACGGCGGTAATCATCGTGCACTGGCTCGCCCTCAGCCTGATCTGTGCCTTTTGTCTGGCCACCTCTGACGCCGCTGCGAAACACTGGCTGCGCGATGCCGGCGCTCGCGAAATGGCAGTGGTGCGCCTCGGCCTCAGCGGTCTGTTGCTGACACCCTGGGTACTGACCTTCGACCTGCCAGCGCTGCCACCGCCGTTCTGGGGATGGCTGGCACTGATCATGCCGCTGGAGATCGTGGCTATGCTGATGTACATGAAGGCGATCCGCGACCACCCGCTGGCGCTCACGGTCCCCTATCTTGCCTTCACCCCGGTGCTGGTGGTCGTCACCGGCTGGCTGGTATTGGACGAGACGGTAAGCGGTCCCGGCCTGCTGGGGATCCTGCTGGTGGTGTCCGGCTCGTGGCTGCTCAATTTCGAGCAGGCGCAGCGCCTGGGCCTGCGTACACTGACCGCACCGCTCAAGGCCATTGTCGCCAACCCCGGGTCGCGCCTGATGCTGGCGACGGCAGCGATCTACTCGGTCACCTCGGTCGGCGGCAAGGCGGCGATGCAGTGGATGCCGCCAGAACAGTTCGGTGCCTTCTATTTCGTGGTGCTGGGTGCGCTGACGCTGCTGTTCGTCGGCATCAGCCACCCGTCCTCCCTGCGAATTGGACGGCACGGCATCTGGCCGCTGCTGATCGTCGCCGGCTTCATGGCACTGATGGTGGTCACCCACTTCATGGCGCTGGCTCAGGTCGAAGCGGCCTACATGATCGCCGTAAAACGCAGCAGCCTGCTGTTTGGCGTGCTCTACGGGGCTATGCTTTTCGGTGAGCGGCATCTCGGCCGTCATCTGCTCGCCGGCAGTCTGATGGTGGCCGGCGTGGCGGCAATAAGCCTGTGATCCTTCGACACCCGGAGACCCCATGCTCACCCGGTACCGCAACCAGCCGCCGTTCGAGACCAAGGACGGATCGCAGATCCGCGAACTGATGCATCCGGCAGTGCACGGAAACCGCAATCAAAGCCTGGCCGAGGCGCGTGTCGCACCCGGCGCATCGACCGCATTGCACTGGCACCTGCGCAGTGAAGAGCTGTATCACGTCACCGCCGGCTGCGGCATGATGACACTGGGTGACGAGCGCTTCGAGATCCTGCCAGGCGATACGGTTGCGATTGCGCCGCGTACTGCGCACTGCGTGGAGAACAACGGCGGCGAAGAGCTGGTTATCCTGTGCTGCTGCAGTCCGCCCTACGCACACGACGACACCGAGTTGCTGTGACCGCATCGGTCATCCCGGCGCGTCGTCGACCTTGTATCCCGCCCGCATGATCACCGCCCGCAGCAGCTCCGGCTGCAACTGAGCACCTTCGACGCGGACGATGCCACTTTGCAGGTCTGCGGTGACATGCTCGACCTCGTCGACCGACTGCAGTGCATTCTTCACATTGGCCACACAGTGCTGGCAGGTCATGCCTTCGACGCTGAAGATCACGTTGCCGGCACCTGCCTGAGCGCCCGTTTGCGGCGCCAGGTAGCGTTGCCAGCCTCGACGCAGCAGCAGAAATGCCATCAGACCAACGAGTACGATGGCCGCGCCGATCTCCCACCAGGCCGCGGAGGGGTGGCGGTGCATCGGTGCATCCGTGGCCGTGTCGCCGAGCACGAATTCGAAGCCCATGCCCAGACCGATGCTGGCAACGATCACTGTCCCCAGGTACAGGGCGAGAACCCGCCCACCCAGTGCGCGATAGATGGCGCCCATGGTCGCAATATTGGTCGCCGGGCCGGCCATCAGGAACACCAGGGCCGAACCGGCCGGCATACCCGCGGCGATCAGCGACGCGGCGATCGGCACCGAGCTGGTGGTACAGACATACATCGGCAGGGCAATCGCCAGCACCAGGAACATGCCGGGCAGACCCTGCGACCAGGCAACATGCTGGAAATAGTCCGGCGGCACCGCCGTGGTGATGGCGGCGGCCAGCAGGATACCGGCGATCAGCCACAGGTCGATCGCGGCCAGGATGTCGAACAGCGCATAGCGCAACACGGCGGTCAAGCGGTTGCCGGCGGCGCGCCAGTGTTCACCCTGCTCGTCGTCGCCAGCCACTGGGGCACCTTCATCGGTGAGCCGACTGACCAGCCAACCACCCGCCACCCCGGTGACAAACGCCGCCACCACCTTGAACAGCGCGAACGGCCAGCCGAGAAAGGCCGCGCTGACCAGGACCGAATCGACCCCGGTCTGCGGCGTGCTGATCAGAAACGATGTCGTGGCCCCCTTCGATGCGCCCTGGTTGCGCAGGCCGATCGCGGTCGGCACCACGCCGCAAGAGCAAAGCGGCATCGGTACGCCGATCAGCGCCGCGCGCACCGCGCTGCCCAGCGTCGGCTGGCTCAGATGGGCACGTACCAGGCCGTCGGGGAAATACACCCGCAACACGCCGGCCAGCAGCAGCCCGAGGATCAGGGCCGGCGACAGCTCCAGCAACACGATCCACAGTTCGGTCAGGTATCCGTCGAACACGCTGTCACCCCCTCCCATCGGACCTGGTCACCGGCTCGCGCCGGGTGCCCCGCAGCACAGGGACACGGCGACCGTATTTGTGACGTAAGTGTATACCCTGGCGTTCGTCACAGCGGCAGCCCAGGGCAGCTGGGGTAGCGCTGGGGGCCGGGTCAAAACTGCCGATGCTCTGGCCTAAGCGACTGTCTGGGCTTGACTTTATATATTAGATAACGCTAATATCAGCGCCGTTTCACACCGCGAGCCCTAACAGCGGTTCCGACCAACCCTATTTGGAGTGACCCTATGTCCATTGAGCGCATCGTTATGGCGTTTGCCGGTATCATGATCATGTTGAGCGTGGCCCTCGGCATGCAAGGCAGCCCGATCTTCCATCACACCTATTGGCTGTATTTCACCGCCTTCATCGGTCTGAACCTGTTCCAGTCGGCGTTTACCGGGTTCTGCCCGCTGGCGACGATCCTGAAGAAGATGGGCAAGAAGCCCGGCGTCGCTTTCTGAGGCAGACTCCCCCTCGGAGAAAAAGCCGGCCACTGCGCCGGCTTTTTCTTTGCCCACAAACGCATATTGTCGGTCGCTCCAGCCTGTCATATTAATGACGTTTTTCTTGTTGCAAGCCGAAGGAATCCTCATCTGCCACAGCGTACGGAGCGCAAACGACATACCCGGGCGGTGTCGGAAAACTTTACGGTTTCTTCGATTATTTCATTTTGTTTTCAATCATTTGGGCGGTAATTACTGATGGCACACCAGGTTAGCTGAAGTGGCCTTTTTCTTGCTTACTCCCGGCTCGCGCATTAGTCGTTTAGTTCGTCACAAAACGTCAATATATGCGCAACAAGAAACTCACCAAGTTGTCATCACAAAGCAAGAAACTCGGAGAACCAGATGTACTTCAAGAAATCACTGATCGCCGCCATCGTCACGGCGGCCGCGGGAAGCGCCCATGCCGTTCCCGCGCTCACCGGCACCAACGCCCTGACCGCACCAGCCAGCGCTGCAAACACCAACGAATCGACCAACCCGTTCCTGCTGGCAAACGGCTGGAAGCAGGAACTCGTGGTGGACGTCAACACGCTGGATGCGCAGTTCACGGCGGCCGGCGACACCTATCCGGCAACTTTTCGCAACTGGGACATGATCGATTTCGGCGGCGCCAGTAGCGAGTTCATCTACATCCCCCACGAGGTCGGCGCCGGCGGCGGCGTGACCCGTTACAACCGCACCAGCGGCGATGCGGCACTGCTGCTGGTGGGCAACAACAGCGGCAGCTTCGAATCCGACCCTGCCGCTTGGAATCCGCAAAGCGATGACTTTGGCGGGGTCGATCCCGCTGTCACTACCCCCGCCGGTACGCTGGTCGTGGCCGAGGAGTGGTCCGGCAACGGGCGCATGTTCGAACTGCTCAACCCGACCACCGCCACCGGCGCCGGCGACGCCAGCTGGCGCTGGCTGAGCAACCTGCCTGCGGTTTCGCACGAAGGCGTGAAATTCGATTCCACAGGCAATATGTACTTCATCGACGAAAACAACTCGGGGTCGGTCTACAAGTTCGTACCGACGACTGCCGGCGATTACTCGGCCGGACAGACCTTCGTGTTGCGGGATACCGACGCCGTGGACTCGGAAGCCGCTGGAAACTGGAATAGTGTCAGTTACGACCGTACGGGAAGTGCGCTTTGGGTGGCGCTGACCGACGCCAACGGCATCGCGCTGACTGCAACCGACCCATTCGACTTCAGTGGCGACGGCAACAATCGCAAGGGCAGGTTCGCCGCGGATGAACTCGGCGCCACGCCCTTCGGCCGGCCGGAAGACCTGGAGATCGGCGTCCTCGCCAACGGCAAGGAGGTGCTATACCTTGCCACCACGAGCGAACAGAAGGTCTACTCGTTCGAACTGGTCAACGACATGGACGTGATCACCCGCGAGTTCCTGACCGCCACCGGGACCGTCGACTACTCGGGCAATCCGATCGGCGTGAGTTGCAATGCTTCCAGCTACGGCCTGTGTTCACCCGACAACCTCGCGGTGGACGCAGAGGGCAACCTTTACATCATCGAAGACCAGGCGATCGGCGATATCTGGCAGGCCATCGACAATGACAGGGACGGCGTGGCCGACGTGGTCGGACTGCTCGCCTCGCTCGGCCCGTTCGGATCGGAACCCACCGGTTTCATCATGGACCCGAACGACGCGCAGACCTTCTACGTGAACATTCAACATCCGACCTCGGGCAACGATGCGCTGTGGAAGCTGAGCTATGTCCCCACCCCGTCGGCTGCATTGTTGCTGCTCGCGGGTCTGCCGCTGCTGCGTCGCAGGAAGCAGGGATGAGGTAATCGCGGAGGGGGCTCGGCTCCTACAGCCTGACGCACACCCGTAGGAGGCCAGCCCCCTGGCCGATGCAATCACACCGGCTCGGCGAACAAATCGTGTTCGTCGTAGCCGGTGACCTGCACCTCGATGAAATCGCCGGCATCGACGTCTTCCCAATCGCCATCGATGATCACCAGGCCGTCCACCTCTGGCGCATCACCAGGCCCGCGGGCAATGATCCGGCCCTCCTGCACCTCGTCGATCAGCACAGTCATCGCGCGTCCGACCTGCATGGCAAGCTTGTCGCGGCTGATCTCGGCCTGGATCTCCATGAAGCGCTGCAGGCGGTCCTGTTTGACCTCTTCAGGTACCGGGTCAGGCAGGGCATTGGCGGCGGCCCCTTCGACCGGCGAATAGGCGAAGCACCCAACACGGTCGAGTTGTGCCTCCTGGATGAATTCGAGCAACTGATCGAAGTCTTGTTCGGTCTCGCCGGGAAAGCCGACAATGAAGGTCGAGCGCAGCACCAGATCCGGGCAGTCCTCCCGCCAGCGAGCGATGCGGCTCAGCACCTTCTCGGTCGCCGCCGGCCGTTTCATCGCCCGCAGGATCCGTTCGCTGCCATGCTGCAGCGGCATATCGAGGTACGGCAGGATCAGGCCTTCGGCCATCAGGGGCAGCAGCTCGTCGACATGCGGGTAGGGGTAGACGTAGTGCAGTCGCGTCCAGGCTGGCAGTTGCCCGAGTTCACGCGCCAGCGTGGTCAGTCGGGTGGCCAACGGTCGACCCTGCCAGAAATCGGCGCGATACCTGATATCCACGCCATAGGCGCTGGTGTCCTGCGACACCACCAGCAGCTCGCGCACACCCGCGTCGACCAGGCGCTGCGCCTCGGCCAGTACCTCGCCAACCGGGCGGCTGACCAGGTCGCCACGCATGCTCGGGATGATGCAGAAGCTGCAACGGTGATTGCAGCCCTCGGAGATTTTCAGATAGGCATAGTGACGCGGCGTCAGCTTGATGCCCTGTGGCGGGATCAGGCTGGTGAAAGGGTCATGCGGGGCCGGCAAATGGGCATGAACGGCCTGCATCACCGCCTCATAGTCGTGCGGTCCGGTCACCGCCAGCACGTCCGGATGGGCGGCCCGGATCTCATCGGCACGTACACCCAGGCAGCCGGTCACGATCACCCGCCCGTTGCCGTGCAGGGCCTCGCCGATGGCGTCCAACGATTCGGCAACCGCAGCATCGATGAAACCGCAGGTATTGACGACCACCAGGTCCGCCCCCTCGTAGCTCGATGACAGGCCGTAACCCTCGGCGCGCAGCTGCGTGAGGATGCGTTCGGAGTCGACCAGGTTCTTCGGGCAGCCCAGGCTGACGAAGCCGATCGTGGGTTCAGTGGATGCCATGTGCCCTCTAGTGGATCAGGCGCGCCAGATCGCCGCGGTATTTCTTTACCAGTGCGTGGTCGCCACCGAGGGTGTCGAAGATCGCGAGCAGACCGCGCCGGGCCGCACCGTCGTTGTAGTCACGCCTGTTTCGCAGGACCACGATCAGCGCCTGCAGTGCGGCCTCGTACTCGTCGCGCACCAGGTGCAGCGCGGCGGCCTGAAAATGTGCATCGAGGTCCGGCGGCAATTGCGCCACACGATCCCAAAGCGCCTGTTCGTCATCGACCGAACGTGCGGTAGTGATGAAATCCAGGTGTGCGCGCAGCGTGGCCAGCTCGGTTGTATCACGCGCCGCAGCAGGCATCGCGACCAGCACCTCGCGCGCCTCGTCGTAGCGGTGCACGCGCATCAGCAACTTGGCCAGCATCGACGGGATGTCCAGGTTCTCCGGGTCGGCCACGGCGCCTTCCGCCAACACCTGGATAGCCTTGTCGTACTCGCCCTGATCCCAGGCTCTGGCTGCCGCCAGGCGCACCTTGTCTCCGAGTGGCACCAGGTAGCGGTCAACGATGGTGCGGTAGTCAGCCTCGGGTTGCATACCGTGAAAAGCCTCCACCACCCTGGCATTGCGGAACAACTTGAACGACGGCAGGGTCTTGACCCCGAAACGACTGGCAATGCCCTTCTGCTGGTCGGTATTGACGGTGACCAGCAGAAAACGACCGTTGTATTGGTTCGCCAACGCTTTCAGCAGGTTCTGCTGCCGTAGCGACGGGCCCGCCCAGGGCGCCCAGAAATCCACCACGACCAGCCCCTTGCGCGAGTTTTCCAGCACCAGCTGGTCAAAATTGCGCTCGGTACCCTCGAGGACGTACGCCGGGTCGCTCATCCGTGCAGCAGATCCACCAGGTTGACGCCCGGCGTGCGCTGCACCTCGATCACCAGGGTCTCTCCCAACGCGATGTCACCGGTCGCAATGTGTGGTTGCAGCTGCTCACAGATCTGCTGCACCAACAACATGCCCTGCGCATTGTGCGCATCGATGTCGCCCTTCAGTGCACGTCCGAGCTCAGCGATATAGGCTCGAAACTGCACATCCTGCGCGGCCAGGTCGGCCGCCTTGAACGCCTCGGTGAAATCGATGTGAAGCTCGTAGTTTCCCTCTGGTGAAGGTTCGACCACACCCACCTTCAGTGGGCCCTTGATATCCATGCAGGTCTCCGTATCGGGGGCGGACAGTGCGTCAAGAATACGGCAAGTCCGGGATAAAATAACCCTGATCCGGGGCGTGGCAAAGCCTCCGGCCCATCCCCGGGCCACCGCCACGGCGACCCGACAACTGGCCGGAAATTAACCAACGAAAACAGTCGATTTTGTTTCCAATACAGGCACTTAATCCAGATTAGGCAATTCGGTGAAAATCCGCGTGTAACAACCTTGTCACAGCGCCGTAGGCGTGCCAGTATCGAGCAACTCCACGGGCAGAAAATTAGTATTTTCTAATTTAAAAACCGAGAGTTGCAGGACTAACTACAAGGCGAAAAGGTCGATCTGGAGGTGTAGAGAGTGAAGTCTTTTGTGTGTTGTGCATTCGGTAAGGTCTGCAGCGATATCCCCGGCGTCTGCATCGTCCTGCAGATGATCCTGGTGGTCGCACTCTCTGGTGTGCTCGGCTATGTGTTCGTAACCCAGGAACTCATGAAGTGATCCCCGCGTCCGGCCGCTTCGGGCACCCCGAAGTGGCTTGACCACAACCATCCCCCCGCGTAGATTCCGCACCTCGCCTGAGGTGCCTCTCGCGCCTGTCGCGCCCGAGGTTAAACGGGAAGTCGGTGAGCCCCATTCGAGGGCAAGGCCGACACTGCCCCCGCAACGGTGATCGGGTTCCATCCGCTGCCCAAATGCCACTGCGTCATCGACGTGGGAAGGCGCAGCGCGACGGTGCGGTCGGTTATTCCCGCCAGCACCACCCCGTCAGTCCGGAGACCGGCCCCAAGCGTCAATCATCCACGTCGCGGCGGGCCGCGTGAGACATGACGTTTCCCCATCGTGATCGCGGGGAATGGCTGTCTCCTGCTCCTCCTGTGACCCGACACGTACAGTGCGGCGGGCACTGACGAGGAGACCACATGTGCATCCGATCGTTGGCCATCGGCCTGAGTATTGTCTGTCAAACGGCATTGGCCGCAACTCCCACCACGCTACCACCCGTATTCGTCAGCGGCGCGCGCAGCGCCGAACACGGCCTGGACATGCCCGCTGCCACGACCTTGATCGGGCGCCGCGAGATTGCAGACAGCGGCGCACGCGATCTCGAAGAGCTGCTGCGTCGCGTGCCGGGTATCCACGTCGCCGACAGTATCGGCGATGGCGGCAGCGCGAACATCGACATGCGTGGCTTTGGCTCCACCGCGAACTCGAACGTCGTGATCCTGGTCAACGGGCGCAAGATCAACCCGGCAACGGACAGCGCAACCCTTTATCTCAACAGTATCGATCTGGAAAACGTCGAACAGATCGAGATCGTCGAGGGCAGTGCGGGGATCCTTTACGGCAACCAGGCGGTCGGTGGGCTGATCAATGTGATTACGCGGCGACCGGATGCGCGCAGCCTGAACGCGAAGCTTGGAGGCGGCAGCTATGACGGCTGGGAGCTGCTGGCCGGACTCACGGAGCGACTCGGCCAACAGGTCGGCCTCAGCGTGCAGGCCACCAGACGTGAGAGCGACAACTACCGCGAGCGAAACGCCAGCCGTGTGCAACGCGTCGATGCGCGCCTGGAGGTCGATCACCAGGGTGGGTTCAGCTACGTCGATGCACAGCTGCTTGACGATTACGTACAGACACCCGGCGCCCTGTTTGCCAGCGAGCTGGCGGCCGACCGGCGCCAGGCGGTATTCCCCAACGATTATTTCGACACCACCAGCCAGGTGCTGCGGATCGGTATCGAGCAGGCACTCGGTGCGCTCTGGCGGATCGAGGCGGAACTGGCTGTGCGCGACGATCAGCGTGAATTCGTGCAGAGCTTCCGCGGCTTTCCGGGCACGCCGTCGACCCAGGACCGCGACACGATCGAGCTGACGCCACGCCTGATCGGGCGCTTCGGAGACGACCTCGTGACCCTCGGCGCCGACCTGCAGCGCACGGACTACCTGCTGCTCACCGCATTCGGCCCGCAGGGCATCGCGCAGGTCATCGCAGCGCTCTACGGCCAGGTCATGCACCCGATTTCATCGAAGTTGTCGGTCACCGCCGGGCTGCGCCATGCGCAGGTGCAAAACGACATCAATAATGGCGGCATACCGGTCGACCTGGACGATTCGGTGACGGTAGGTTCACTCGGACTGGTGTACCGTCCCGAGCCGGCCTGGCGGCTGTTCGCGCGTGCCGATCAAAACTACCGTTTTGCCAAAGTCGACGAACACACCAACGTGCCTTTTGGACAGCCAGTCGGCCTGAAAAACCAGCGCGGCGTGTCCTACGAGGCCGGGGCCGAACTGACCAGCAACGCGTACGGCCTCGGCGTGCGCGCCTACCGTCTCGACCTCGAAGACGAGATCAGTTTCGACGCCGTCACCTTCAGCAACGTCAACCTGCCGCGCAGCCGCCGCCTCGGCTTCGGCCTGTCGGCCGACATCGCCATGTCGCCGACAGTGCAATTGGGTGCCGGATACGACTACATCGACAGCGAGATCACCAGCGGCACCCACAGCGGCAGCAGTGTGCCGCTGGTGCCCGTACACAAGGCCAATCTGTACGCGGAATACCGACCGCAGGACGACTGGCTGTTGCGCCTGGATGTCGCCTATGTCGGCGAACAGTACCTCGGCTCGGATTATGCCAACACGGCGCCGCCACTCGACGCCTATACGGTGGCCGACCTGAGCGCGCATCGGGACCTGGGCGACTGGCGTCTGAGCGCACGGATCAATAATCTGTTCGGCGCACGCTACAGCGAAACCGGCGCAAGTTCGTTTGCCGGCAACGGCTACAACCCGGCACCCGAGCGCAATTTCTGGGTTGAAGCCAGCTACCGATTCGAGGAATAACCGATGAGCAAACGTCTGACCCGTATCTACACCCGTACCGGCGATGACGGGACCACCGGGCTCGCCAGCGGCCCGCGCCTGCCCAAGGACCACGCCCGCATCGAGGCGATCGGCAGTATCGACGAACTCAACTGCACCGTCGGCCTGCTGCGCGTGCAGGTAACCGACGCTCCGACCGACAACCTGCTCGAAGCCGTGCAGCACCGCCTGTTCGATCTGGGCGGAGAGCTGGCGATGCCGGGTACAGCCATCATTGCGGACGCCCGCAGCAGCGAACTGGAGCAGGTACTCGATGGCTTCAACGCCGATCTGCCGCCACTCGAGGAATTCGTCCTCCCGGGCGGCAACGAAGCGGCGGCACGCTGCCACCAGGCTCGCGCGGTGTGCCGGCGAGCCGAGCGTGACCTGCTCCGGCTGTCGCGCGACGAGACCGTCAACCCGGCGAGCATCCGATACCTCAACCGCCTGTCCGACCTGCTGTTCGTGCTGGCGCGCGTGCTCGCACGCCGCGACGGTGGCAGGGAAATCACCTGGCGCAAGGGCATGTAGGAGCCGAGCACTCCCGGCAATCATCCACGCACCGCGCCAATCGGCACCGGTAGGAGCCGAGCCCTCTCGGCGATCACCCACGCACCGCAACAATCGGCCAGGGGCTGGCCCCCTGCACACGTACACCGGCGTTTCCCAAACACCAACGGGTCGTGTTAATAAGAACGCTCAATTCCTGGTCAGGCGATACGGGTGCAACAACAGATGGCGAAGAAACCGGTCGTGGTCATCGGCATGGGCGAGATGGGCAGCGTCTTTGCGCGTGGCCTGCTGCGCCTGGGGCACCCGGTATATCCGGTCAATCGCGACACCCGCATGAAGAAGCTCGCACGCCTCGTCCCGGCACCGAAACTGGTGCTGGTCGCCGTTGCCGAAAGTGATCTGCAGGCGGTGCTGAAGAACATACCCAAGGCCTGGCGCAAGCGGCTGGTCCTGCTGCAGAACGAGCTGCTGCCCGACGACTATGCCGATCTCGACGAGGTCAGCGTGATCTCGGTCTGGTTCGAGAAGAAGAAAGGGCAGGAGGTGAAGGTCATCGTCCCGTCGCCGGCCTTCGGTCCACGCGCCAAGTTGCTGGCCCAGGCACTCGCCACCCTGGATATCCCGGTCAAGCTGATCGACAGGCCACGCGAGATGCTGTTCGAGCTGGTGGTCAAGAACCTGTACATCCTGACCAGCAATATCGCAGGCTTGCGCTGCGGCGGCACCGTGAGCCAGCTCTGGGCCGAACACCAGCCGTTCGCACGCAGCGTGGCCAACGAGGTCATCGCGCTGCAGGAGGGCCTGACCGGATCACGCTTCAACAACGACGAACTGGTGGCCGCGATGGTCCGCGCGTTTGACGGTGACCCTGGCCATCCGTGCACCGGCCGCAGCGCACCGGCACGTCTGCGGCGCGCACTCGAGCATGCCGACCGCCTGGAGATCAAGGTGCCCACACTGCGCCAGATCGCCGATGAACAACAACGCCCGGCCGCCTTATGAGCACAGCGCAGATCCTCCCCGGCAGCGCCGTCGTGCTGCACCTGTCGATCGCGCTGGAGGACGGCACGGAAGCAATCTCCACCTTCGGCGAAGAACCCGTCAGCGTGACCATCGGGGACGGCACCCTGCAACCGGGACTGGAACTCGCGCTGTACGGACTGCGGGCCGGCGATACCCAGACCATCAACCTGCTTGCCGAGCAGGCATTCGGCCTGCGCGACACGAATCTCATCCAGTACATGCCGATGACCGAATTTGAGGCCGCGTTCACGCCCGAAGTCGGGCAGATCGTCGCGTTTTCGCTACCCAATGGCGACGAGGCCCCGGGCATGATCATCGCTGTCGACGAAGGACGCGTCGAGGTCGACTTCAATCACCCGTTGGCCGGACACGAGATCACCTTTCAGGTCGAGGTCGTCAGCGTCGGGCCGGCAGCCGCAGAACCCTGACGGCCGGCATGGGTAATCCGGACCACGCTTGAAAAGGTCGGGCCGGGCCCGGACAATCCCTGGATGAAAATACTCCTGGCCAATCCGCGCGGCTTCTGCGCTGGCGTCGACCGCGCGATCGAGATCGTCGAGCGCGCGCTCGATACCTTCGGCGCGCCTATCTACGTGCGCCACGAGGTCGTGCACAACCGCTTCGTGGTGCAGCGCCTGCGTGAACGCGGCGCAGTGTTCGTCGACGAACTGCGCGAGATCCCCGACGGCGGCACCGTGATCTTCAGTGCCCACGGGGTATCGCAGCAGGTTCGCGAGGAAGCCGACAAACGCGGCCTGACAGTATTCGACGCAACCTGCCCACTGGTCACCAAGGTGCACCTGGAAGTCGCACGGCACTGCAAGGCCGGCGACGAGGTGGTACTGATCGGACACAAGGGGCACCCCGAGGTCGAGGGCACCATGGGGCAGTATCGCTGTATCAGGGAAAACGCCGGCATCTACCTGGTCGAGACGCCGGCCGACGTCGCCGAACTCGATATCCGCAACCCGGCACAGCTGGCATTCGTCACCCAGACGACGCTGTCGATGCACGACACCGCGCTGGTGATCGACGCGCTGCAACGACGATTCCCAAGTATCCAGGGTCCAAAAAAGGACGACATCTGCTACGCCACGCAGAACCGCCAGGACGCGGTCACCCGTCTCGCGCAACAGTGTGACCTGGTGCTGGTCGTTGGCTCACCCAACAGCTCGAACTCGAATCGCCTGAAAGAGATCGCCGAAAAGCAGGGCCGGCCGGCCTACCTGATCGACGGCCCCGAAGACATCCGCCACGAGTGGCTCGACGGCGTGGCAACGGTTGGCCTGACCGCCGGTGCCTCGGCGCCGGAGGTGCTGGTCGAGAACGTGATCCGTCAGCTCAGGGAGTGGGGTGCCGACTCTGTCGAGCAGGACGGCGGCCAGCCGGAGACCGTGGTGTTCGCGCTGCCGAAGAACCTGCTGGGCGCCATGTCGGGTGACGTGACCGAAGCCTGAGCGGCCTGCCCTCCCCTCATCCCAGCCTTCTCCCCGGCCGGGTGAAGGGGCAAGAGGGCGGACGAGAACATGCACCCTCTCTCCCGCAGGAGAAGGGGGCCAGGCGGTAGATGAAAACATGCACCCTCTCCCGCAGGGAAAAGGGCAAGGCGGCAGATGAAAACATCCACCCTCTCCCTCAGGGAGAGGGTCGGGGTGAGGGAAAATCAATCCCCGGCAACGCTTTACCAGCAACCGCTGGCCGGTGATGTTTCACCCTTTTGATTGATTGTGAAGGTAGCGCAAGCGCTGTCGCCCGCTTGCGGACCTTGCGCCGTGGCCGTAACCGTGAAGGTCTGCCCTCCATTAGTGACAGATATGGCGTAGTTATCAGGCGATCCATCGTTGTTCCTATCCAACCTGGCCAACACTGGATCAATCATCGAATCCACATCGTCCCCGTCCCCATTTGGATCATCCAGGTTAGCGGCCGAGCCATACGAGCCGTTAATTGTGTAGAAGCGCTCCTGTGCTGACGCGATAGTCTCCAGCGCCACTTTGGCATCGGCACGGCGCGATTTCTGTACCTGGTTGGTGTAGATCGGGTAGGCGATGGTCGCGATGATCGCCATCACGGCGACCACCACCATCAGTTCCACCAGGGTCAGGCCACCTTGTCTTGTCTGCATCATCTTCCCCTACTGGATCCGTACCCAGGACTTGCGGCCGGCACCGAGCAGGCCCGGGTTCTCGACCGTGACGTCGATCGCCGCGTCCTTTGTGCCTGACGAGTACTTGCCCTCGGCACCGCCGTAGCTGCCGTCACCGGCACCGCCGACACCTGACAGAATCGCCGGCGGCTGCAGGATGCCCACCTTCGACTTCTTGCCAGAGACCGGCGTGTAGACCGTCGTACCACCCGAGGTGCTCGACAGGTTGTCTTCGAAAGTGAAAACCCCATCGCCGTTCAGATCGAATACAGGCGCATAAAGCCTGCCACCGGTGCGCGGATCGATCTCCATCAGCCAACCGTCGCCGCCCGCCTTACACGCCTCGAGCGACGGAATGGTGGTGACGAAGATCAGGCGTCCGCCGCGCAGGATCGGGTTGGCGACCATCTTCTCGCCCTGCACCGGGTTGCCGCTGCTGTCCGGGTTGGTCAGATCCAGGTACCAGCCGCACAACCCGAGGGCCGAGCAGCTGGCGGAGGATGTTGCCCAGGTCATCGGGGTGTCGCTGACGATACGCACGTCGAACGAGTTGCTGCCGAAGGTGCCCGCGGTCTGCTGGGTGATCGTCTGCTGCTGCAGAATATTCGAGTTGCGCGTCGTCACCGAGGTGATCGTCTGGCCGTTGTCCCGGTCCCAGATGCCGTACATCGAATTGTATTCCACCGCGTTGGTCGGATCCTGGTCGGCCGTCTCGTAGTACTTGCCCGTGCCGAAGTAGACCATGCGCCCGACCGCACTGGTCGGGTGATAGCCGACCGCGAGGCGCGAGGTGATCGGCTGCCCGACACCGCCGACGCTCTTCGCCGAATACAGCAGGCTGGTGTTGCCTTCGGAGAAGCCGGAACCATTGGACACGAAACGCCAGACATTGCCGTTGAGGTCGCCGGCGTAGATCAGGTCCACCTCACCGTCACCGTCGCGGTCGATCGGGGAAACGGTGGACAAGCCATTGGCACCACCGCCAGCCGCGGTCGAATTGACGTTGGACAGATCAATCGTGGCCAGCAGGTTGCCACTGTCGATGGCGACAATGTACAGCAGTGCCTTCCCTGCGACGCTGTCGTAACCATTGCCGAATACCGCCACCCAGCCATGGCCCTCCGCCTTGATGATCGCCGGCTGGCTGAAGGTATAGCCGAGGTGCTCGAAATCGCTGCCGGCAACACTCGGCGTCGCGATGATCTCCCACAGCACGATATTGTCCGCGTTGGTCTCGCTGAAGGTGTTCGGATCGGTGACATCGAGCGCGAACACCCCGTTGCCGCCGGCGCCGAGGGTGCCGACCAGCGCGGTGTGCCATGCGCCGCCCCAGAACGCGTCGACCACGGTGGACGGGCCATCGATGAAATAGCGGTGCGCATAGTCTGTCGAGGTCAGCTCGCTCAGGTTTGCATACAGGGCACCGGGGACGAAGGCCAGGCGTTCAGCACCGGTACATGCCGATACCGCGTGCAGGGCGCCGTCGTTGGCACCGAAGTACAGCATCGGTTCGCGACTCCCCGCACTACTTCCACTGCCCGCAGACCAGGTGGTAATCGGTGTCGTGCCGTCGCTCTGGTAGCACTCGGAGTTGCTGTATTTGAGCTTGAACTCGGAGTATTTGGCCGTCTCGAAAAGGTTTGCCGTACCCGGTTCATAGTCACGGTAGCCGAAGATCGGCGCCGCCACCACGGTCGGCGTGGAGTGCACCACGTCTCCCAGCGGGGTGGACCGGTTGCGGAAAGGCCCACTATTCGCCAGCTCGTTCGAGGTATCGCCACGCAGGTAGTTGAGGCGGTCCATACCGAGGCCGTCACCGAGTCCCGAGTCCGGGTCGAGGTTCAACGCTGTGCGCTGCAGTGCGGTCAGCGGGGAAGTGTCGTCCGTGAGGTCCGACGGCGTACCGTTGTCATCCCAACGAAACGCAACCCCCTGCGTGCCGTCCCAGGTGATCCACTCGCGGCCGCTGTCGTAGTTCTGACCCGCGATCACGCTGCCCGCATCCCACTCGGCCGACTGCAGCGTACCGGTGGTGATATCCACCGGGAACGACAGCAGCTTGCCCGACCAGTCGTTACTGTCGAAGCGCGCCTGGTAGATACGCGTGGTGGTCTGCAGACTGACCGAGTTGGCGACGACGGACGCCGATGATGACACGGTCGCGACCGTCTCAAACACCGTTGCCAGTTGCTCACTCAACTGCCCCGGGTTGCGCGCAAAGAAGTAATTGTCCGGCTGACCGTTGCCATCCGTATCCCACTCGTATGCCTGGTCGGGAATATCGTTGGGCGCCGCAGTACTGGGCGGCCGCTTGCTGGCATCGGCCTCCTCCTTGTACCCACCCCACTTGGCGGCATAGAACAGCGGGTCCTGCAGCAGGCTGCCGGAACTCGTGCCCAGGGTGTAGGCAACCGAGGTTGCCGGCTGGCCGGTCTCGCAGGTGACTGCCGCATTGGCGCAGGTAAGCACACCGGTCGGATCGGTGTAGGCGGTGAAAAAGTTGATGCCGGAATGCGTATGGAAGCCGTCCTGTGTCGTACCGGCAATGATGTAGCCAAACCCCATCTGGTTCGGTGTCGAATCGGCAAACACACTGGTGGTCACTGTAATCGTATTGGGATTGACGTTGGTGTTGAGTGAGTAGGACAACAGCCCGGCCATGTCCTGGTCGTAGTCCCCGCCCTGCTCACTGTCTTCCCAGTTGATGTAGAACTTGCCGGTATAGATGCCGGAAGACGTCTCCGCGTGCTTCTGCACCACCTTGAAATCCACGATCGCGCAGTTTCCGCTGATCGACTGGTTGCGGCAGGCAGGCAATATCGTGACCGGGTCGGTCTGGCCCGGGACCGGGACCTCGATCTTCGGCACCGCAGGCGACAGTGTCACACCGTAGGTATCAATCTTGATCTCGGCAGTGTTGCCCTCGTCGTCGGTAAGATCGTTACGGATCGACTCCTTGTGTGCGTAATAAGCCAGACCCGCAATGTCGTAGCCACCGCCAAGGCGCGGTGCTTCGGGACAGATCCCCTCGGCATCCGCCAGATTGTTGACCGTCTTCGCGGTACACAGACCGTTGGACACGGTACTGCCGGTGCCCACGAAAAAGTCGTTGCCATCGATGCCCTCACCGGATGCCGCACCCACTGCGTTGGTCCAGGTGCTGACCGACCCGAGTGAAGGCAGCCCGGATGCACCGCCGAGTTCGTCGCCGTCGTACGAGGTCACGCTGGCATTGAACTGGATCACCTTGAGTGGCGCGCAGTAGTTGCCAGCGTTCAGCGGATCAACCCACGATGATGCACTGATCAGGTTGTTGATAAAGCTGGAGTCGTTCGCATTGAAACCGGGCGTGGTCTTGCCGGCGAAATAGCGCACGCTCTCGAGGAAGATCTCAGACTGCGGGTTACCCCAGTTGGTACAGCTGCCGTTGTTGAAGGTATTGATGCCCCACGAGCAGTTGTCTGCCGAGTTGTAATAACCGGGGTCGTGATCGTAGCCACTGACGCGCAAGGCATCCATATTGGAGATGATATTGCCCGCCGCCGGCGCACTCTTGAAGGTACCGTCGGTGGAGACGTTGATCTCGTCGGTGATCGGGCCGACATTCTTGCGCAACGTGCCGCCCGATTTGTTCTTCTGGAAGCTGCCGGTCATCAGGCCGAAGTAGATCGAGCCGTCGTCGCCGTATTCCTGCAGCAGGCCGTAGGGCTTGTAGTTGCCACTCGGGTAGGCCTTGCACTTCTCCACACCGATCAGGCCGGTAACGCAGGCCTCGACCCGCGCGATGTAGTCTCCGTCGCCCAACCGGTCATTGGTCCAGTTCGGGTTGTTGGCATCAGCATCCAGCCCGGTGGTCGCGGCATGGTTGCCATTGTTGGTGTTGGGATTCGGCGAGTTGAAGATATCCGACTGCAGTTCGCCGTGCCCGTCCCAGTGGCATTGGAAGCGTTCGTTGGCGGCCCACAATGCGAAGTTGCCCTCAGCGACACGCAGCAGTGGCGGCTCGGTGCGGTCCTCGGAGTCACCGTTGGCCGCATAGGTCGTGTTACAGACGGTGATCTCGGAGACCGAAAACGGCGTCAGCTTCGCGATCTCACCACTCGTCGACTCTTCGTAGTACTTGGCGAAGCTGTGCGCATCACTTGGCAGGTAGGAGCGTTCGAGCACCGTCAGTGAACTGGTGTCAGTCGAACGATAGCCGCCATACAGGATCTTGCGCACAGTATCGATGCGCGTCATTGAGGCCCAGTTGAGGAAGTTGCCGCTCCAGTCGCCGCTGACTGCATCGCAATATTTGTCGCTGGTGAACGCCTGCGGCACGAACCGGCCAGACGAATAGTCGTAGCACTTGTAGCTGTCGAAATAGCCGTAGTAGTCGATGTCATGGTTGTAGGTGATGTCAAGCACGCCGTCTTCGTCAACGTCCGACCAGTCGTCATAGGCCTTGTAGAACAACTGGTGGTCGTTCGACATGTTGATCATGACCTGGGTCTCGGCCCCTGAGATCAGGAAGATGGGCACCTGTGCCGGGGCCGCCGCCGCCTGCTGCGGCAGCAGGCCACCGGCCACCAGGCCGAATGAGAGGACGATGTTGTGGATGCGCATACTTCTTTCCTCGCCCGATCCCGCCGTTCAGCGGAAGTAGGTGCTCTGAAGGATCACTTCTGAATTGGGTGATATACCGTGGCCCTTACCGGTGACCCGGTAGTAGCGCACACGTGGTGCCTGGTCCTGGAAACCCACGGTGAGGTCACTGGCCGGCAGCTCGATCTCGGGCAGCTGCTCCACGTAGTACTCAGGGACCTCGCTGACCAGCAGATCGCCGCCATAGGTCAGCACATCCGACGGCACACCGAGGCCATAGTTGCTCGAGGTCTGCGGATCGACGCTGTGCGACGAATCCGTGATGCCGTAGGTGCCGTCCGAGCCGTCGAACAGCATCGCGCTGAACACACTGGTGACACTGATCGCGTCTTCACCAATACGCAGTGCGGTTTCGGCGGCCTCCAGGGCCGCGCTGTAGTCACGGAAATTACCGGCCATGCGCTCTTCCATCGTGGTGTCGCGGATGCCCGCGGTACCGAGGATGGTCAGCACCAGCAACAGCACCAGGGCGACGATCAGCACTGCGCCGCGCTGTACCCTAAGGTTGAGTCTGTTCATGTCACGCATATCACTGGACCTCTACAGCACGCTGTTGCGGACGGAGACCAGGGCGGTGAACTCCTGGCGCAGGCGCAGATCACCACTTGCCGGAGTGACCGGGCCCGTCCCGTTGGGAAAGAAAGTGAACGGCGCCTCGGTCGCGCTCGCACCCTCGACGCTGTTGAGCAGCAGTGAAACGCGAACCGCCATGACCTCGCTCCAATCGGTGACACCGCCCGGGTCCTGGTAGTCATCGACGACACCGTTGCCATCGGTATCCAGCGCGAACTGGACCTGCAGGTCCTCCACGCCGTCGACCAGTTCCTGCGAATTGGTGCCGTCAAACCGGTACAACGCAGTAATGGGTTGGTTGTAGCTGTTCACGCGGCCGGTGTCGCCGATGAAATAGGTGTGGGTGGCGAACTCCATCACCACCGAATCGGCACCGTAACGCCGCGACAGCCCGGCCTGGCTGTTCGAGGATGCAGCGTGCGCGATCTGCGTATCGCCGCCGCTCTCGGTGACCCCGGTCGCGCGGAAGATATCCGCACCGGCACAGTCTGCGATCATCAGGTATTCGTCGGTCGCGAATCCGCTGCCGGTGCCAATCACGTCGACGGTACCTGTGGTCAGGATCTCGCCGGTCACGAAGCGCACGTCGGAGCGCAGCGGACCGCGGATCTCGATCGAGTCGGTTCCGTTGTCGCCGATCGTGCCGTCCGCGTCATAGTCTGGCCCCTGGTACATCGCCTTGCCGCCGTAGGTGTGGGTCGCAGTCTCGTCATTGCGGCCGTCGAAGAATTCACCGGTGGTGAAGTTCGTCAGGTATGGCGGTGGCGTATTGGCCAGGATCACCACACGCGGATCGAGGCGCGGTGAAAGGCAGCCGCCGAATCCCGCCAGTTGCAGGTCGGCCGCGATCTGCCGCATCGCATAGCGGCCGTTCTCCTGCAGCGTGCCGAGACCGTTCTGCATCTGGTAGGTGGTCTTGTTGGCCGTGAACACCAGCAGCACCCCCGCCAGCAGCACCAGGCTCAGCGTGGTGGCAACCATCAGCTCCACCAGGGTAAGGCCGGCCTGTCGCTTCATTACCAGGTTCATAGCTGCACCCTCGTCACCACCTGCAGCTTGTTGCCACTGTCCCTCGTGTCGGCCCAACGCACCTTGATGGTGGCGACATTGCTGACGCCGTTCACATCCAGCTCGCTCTCGCCGCCTGGCAGGCGTTCCACGTAGTCGCGCCATTCCTCGACGTCCATCTGTGCCACCTGCAGTGCCGAGCAGGTGCCGCTGCAACTGGTCGACGTGGGTGAACTGGCATATGCGATGTCGTAGTTGCCGTTGCGCGCGCTGTCTCGATTGGCGCGCATGCGGTCGATGATGTCATGCGTGACGATGGTCGCCTGTGAGCGCAGAAACGCGCTGTGATTGTTGCGCAGGCTGGTGGTCTGCAGACCGCTGAGCCCGAGCAGGCCGACGGAAAGCACGACCAACGCAACCAGCACCTCGAGCAGGGTGAATCCCTTGGGCGCGATCCCTCTTGCGGTTGCGGCACGCATTGTCACGATACATCCCCCAGGCTGTTGCAGGAGGCCAGACACTGGCCGATTCCCGACGACGATTGCCGAGAGGCCTCGGCTCCTACAGCGAATTCGGCAATCATGGGCATGCCCCCCGCGCGCTGCGCACCTGTCCCGACGTGGTCACCGTGACGCAGCGTTTCGCCGCATTGGACCCGCTGCCGGTCGCATCGCTGTTGTTCAGCTCGAAAGTGTAGGCACCATTGGCTTCCCCGGTCGCCAGGAAGGCCACCGATGCACCGCCCGTGATGGCAACTGTCGAGGTCGGTGCCAGCGCCCCCCAGGAACGCAGCACGTCGCCCGCATCAAATGAGCTGTTGTTGTTGATATCCGAGTGCACCAGCCAGCCGCCGGCCCAGTCGCCGGCACCCCCGCAGGCACCGCCGCTCGACGAGCAGACCGTCACCAGGTCAGCCCGGTTGACCGCCTCGCTGCGCGCCAGCTTCAACGCCGCGACCAGCTCGTTTGCCTGGGTTGTCGCACGGTTGCTGCCGGCCAGCCCGGTAAACAAGGGCATGCCGACCGCCAGCAGCACGATGGCCACCGCGAGGGTCACCATCAGCTCGATCAGCGTCAGGCCTGTCTGTCTGGTATTCATGATGGCGGTATAGCAGTTACGGTTAATGAAGGGGGAGTGCCGGTGATAGACTGCGGCGATTCCCCGACGAACGGTGTGCAAAGGTATCTCATTCCTGCGTTAGCGGCAGACTTTTGATCCCCATGAATCGAATCATCATTGTCGGCGGCGGCGTCATCGGCCTGCTCACTGCCCATGAACTGGCCAGCGCCGGGCAGAATGTGACGCTGTTCGAGCGCGGAGAGACCGGGCGTGAGTCGTCGTGGGCCGGTGGCGGCATTGTCTCGCCACTGTTTCCCTGGCGCTATCTCGACAGTGTCACCGCCCTGGCGAGCTGGAGCCAGGCCGTATATCCCGCCCTGTGCGCAGATTTGGCCGCTCATACCGGCGTCGATCCCGAGTACACCGGAAACGGGCTGATCCTGATTGCCCCGGACGAGGCGGACGAGGCTCAACGCTGGGCGACCCAACACCGGCATACGTTGTCATTGATCGATCGCGACACCTTTCACCGGTTGGAACCACAGGCGGCAGACCCGGCCGATGCGGCGCTGTGGATGCCGAACGTCGGCCAGGTACGCAACCCGCGCCTGGTACGGGCGCTGCGTCAACGGATCTGGCAGCTCGGCGTCGAGGTGCGCACAGGTGACGCGGTAACCGGGCTGCTGATCAACGGTGACCGCTGCCAAGGCGTGCGCAGCACCAGCGGCGCGCTCGAAGGCGATGCAGTCGTGGTGTGCGCCGGTGCCTGGAGCGCACAGGTGCTCGCCGACTACGCCGCACCGCCGGCCATCCACCCGATCCGCGGCCAGATGCTGTTGTTCAAGGCGTCGCCCGGCACGATCACTCGCATGGTGCTGGAATCAAGCCGCTACGTGATCCCGCGGCGGGACGGCCGCACCCTGTTCGGCAGCACCATCGAGGACGTCGGTTTCGACAAGCGGACCACAGAGGCTGCACGCGAGGAGCTGTATTCGATCGCCACCCAGCGCTTTCCGATACTGCGGCAGTTTCCGGTCGAGGCGCACTGGGCCGGACTGCGCCCTTCATCGCCGGCCGGCGTGCCGTTCATCGGTCGGCATCCGCAGTTCGCAAACCTGTTCATCAATGCCGGGCACTTCCGCAACGGGATCGTGCTCGGCCCGGCCTCGGCGCACCTGGTGGCCGACCTGGTGCTCGATCGCCATCCCATCCTGGATCCGGCGTCGTATTCCTGGACCGCAGCGCGTGGTTGAGTCGCGGCGCAAGCTGCCGCATAATTCGCCGCCTTCACGCCAATGTAGCTCAGTCGGTAGAGCAACTGATTCGTAATCAGTAGGTCGGCGGTTCGATTCCGCCCATTGGCTCCATCTTCATCAGGCCATCGTCTCGAGCGCGTAGCGGAGAATCCGCTTCCTACCCCCCACATTTTCTTTCGGGGGGAAACGTGATCATCCTGACTATTTGCTCCACCAAGGGCGGCGTGGGCAAAACCACGCTGACCGCCAACCTGGCCGGACTTCTCGCCGACGCGGGCCAGCGGGTCCTCCTGGTCGACGCCGACATCCAGCCCACACTGAGCAGCTACTACCCCCTGGCACAGCGGGCCGAGGGGGGTCTGCATCGATTGATCACCGCAGGCTCCATCCACGGCGCCATCAGCCGAACGCAGATACCCGGTGTCGACATCGTGGTCTCGGACGACCCCGAGGGCAGTATCGAGAACTGGATCCTGCATACCCCCGACGGCCGGGTGCGCATGCGCTACGCACTGCGCGACCTGGAGCGGTACGACATCATATTGATTGATACCCAGGGCGCGGTTGGCCCACTGCAGGATGCCGGGGTCCTGGCCGCGGACCTGCTGCTCTCGCCCATCCCCCCCGAAATCCTGTCCGCGCGCGAATTCGCCCGCGGCACGCTGGGCATGCTCGAGCGCCTGCGCCCGATGGGTCACCTCGGCGCCCCGGTCGGTCACCTGCACGGGCTGATCTACCGCATGGACCGCACCATCGACGCCGCCGACGTCGCCAGCACCCTGCGCCGGGCCACCTTCGGCGAATCGCGCGGCGGGATCTCGATCCTTTCCACCGTGGTGCCAGCCACCGTCGCCTACCGCGAGGCCGCGACCGCCCGCCAGCCGGTGCACCGGATCGAGCGGCAGCGGCGCGGGCCGACGGCCAGCGCGCTCGAGGTCATGACCGCGCTGGTCAACGAACTCCTGCCGCACATCGACCTGGAACAGGCGGGTGAGCCTTGCCAGGCACAGGAGGGACTCCGCCATGCGTGACGAGATTCTTTCCCGGTGGCAATGCGAACCGGCTGACAGGCACAGCACCAACCCGGGCCGCGGAAACCCCCTTTCCACGCCCGACGCACACGCCGCACCCGGCCACGGTACCGGCCCCTACCTTCGGCAGGGAACCCTGTACGCCGTGGAGGTGTGCTGGATCAGCGGCGGTGCAGTGACCTGCCGCACCTACCGCGTCCGCGCGGCCGGTGAATGCCAAGCCGCCCGTGTCGGCTGCCGGCGGGCCCGCAGGATGCTGCGCAGACGACGGGTCTCGCGCATCGAGGCCGTCGGCGTGGAACCGATCGGTCGGGGAGACGGCCATGAGTAAGCAGCGCCCCAGCGCCGAGCAACTGGCCGAGCTGATCGCGCAGCCACACTTCGGGCGCACGCGCGAGGTCATGGCCTCGACCGATCCGATCCAACCGACCGCGATGGTGGTGGCGGTCGATGAGATCGACGTCTACGACCACAACCCACGCCAGCTGGCCAACGACCGCTACGACGAGATCAAGGCGTCGATCCGTGCCTCGGGCATGGAGCAGACCCTGACCATCACCCGGCGGCCGGGTGCGCCGCGCTACATGATCGCGGCCGGCGGCAACACCCGTCTGCAGGCGGTCAAGGCGCTGTGGCGGGAGACCGGTGACGAGCGGTTCCGCCAGATCCACTGTCTGTTCCGCCCCTGGCAGGGGGATACCGACACGCTGGTCGCCCACTTGAAGGAAAACGACGTCCGCGGCGACCTGTCGTTCATCGACCGGGCGCGTGGCCTAACCGAGCTCAAGGCCCTGGTCGAGGCCGAGCGCGAGCAATCGATGAGCCAGCGCGAGTTCTCCACCTACTTGGCCGAGCAGGGCTATGGCGTGAGTCACACCGTGCTCAACTCCGCCGCCTACGCGGTCCAGTCCCTGGAGGCCAGCATACCGGTCGCCTTGGGCGCCGGCATGAGCCGGGCCCAGGTCGACCGCATACGCAAGCTGCACAAGGCCTTTGTCTCCGCCTGGTCGGCGCTCCAGGTGCCGGATGCCGCGTCCGGCCAGTCGCTGTTTCTGGCACTGCTCGGTCGACACGACGACGAGGTGATCGATCTGGACCTGCTGCACCGCGACGCGGTCAACGAACTGTCGGTCAGCGCCGACTGCGACGTGCAGCATGCCGCGATGATCTATGGCGCGGCGATCGACGGGCGTGACCTCGGGGACCTCGTCGAAAGCGTCAGCGACGCTGAAGCAGCCGACGACGAGCCGCTCGCAGAGGACCCAGGTACCGCATCGCCGACACCCAAGGCTGCTACGACACAACCGTCACCGCCGGTGGCACCGACCCCGTCCTTGAAAACCCCCTTTCCACGCGCGACCGACCAACCGACACACCCGGCCGCAACGCCGCGCGAGCCGCCTGCACCCGCCGCACAGACCCGCCCCCTGGCTTCTGGTTATACCGCTCGCCTCGATGACCTTCGCGACGAGGCATTCCGGCTGGCGGATGCCGCTGCGCAGATGCTTGGCTGCGACGACATCGTCCGGCCGATCGGCAATGGCCTGGGCTTCCTGGTCGATGCCGTGCCAGCCGAGGTGCGCGAGTCGCTGCCGATCCATCAACGCCCTGCCCTGCTGTGCGCCTGGTGGCTGCTGGTCACGGTCTCCGAACAGTTTGCCTCACACGGCCTGGCCGAGCGCGCCATGCCTGCCGACTGGCAGGGCACCCCGGTCGGCGAGGCCATGACAAAGGCGACCCAGGTCGAGCACTGGCAGTCGCGCATGGCACGGGAGAAACGTGCCGAGGCGCTGCTCGCAGTGCCTTACATGCCCGCAAGCAACTACGCGGCCTTCGGCCTGCACCGCGTCACGACCGAATTCTTCGACACCTGGACCGCGCTGCTAAAGATCACGCGGCAGATCTACGCGGCCACTGACGGCCAACCCTGGGCATAAAGGAGTACCCATCATGGCAAGAAGCGAATACGAAATCACGCATGCAGCCATTCGCTACGCGACGGCCTGCATGCTGGATGGCAACTGGCATGCATTGCGCGAGATGGGCTTCGGTCATCGGGAATGCGATGCACTGCAGGACCTGACACTGGCGGATCTTGCAGCACTCGAGCGGCGCCTGAGCGGACATATCCTCAAGATCAAGCTCAACCAGTCCCTGTTCTGGGCGGCCCTGGCCGAGGTCCGGCGGGAGAGCACAGCCGCACAGATTCGCATCGAGCTGATCAGGCGCGATGCCCCGGCCGACATGCTGCGTGCCCTTTACGGCATGGGTGACAAGGAATACACCCGGCTGCGCCGCCACCATGGTGTCCCTTCCGGCGTCGGTCGTCCGCTGGAGCTCGATCCCGACGCGGCCTGGGCCTTGTCCGAGATCCTCCACCGCTACCCGCCGGTGCCGACACCGAAGGACTGGCTTGCGATTGCAGACGAGTCCGGTGTGGCGTTACGCACCATCTGGCGCGAGCACCGGCGCTGGCAGGCGCCGACATCGGGCACGGCTGCCGGTGCGGCAGATCAACGGCGGGGGGCCTGAACATGGGCCTTCCCAATGAGATCAGTCACTCCATCGACGAGGCCATCGAGTACCTGCGGCGCACCCGGTCTGCATCCAAACCCGATATCGGGTCGACAGACACCGATGGTCTGCTCTTTCTCGGTCAATGGCACGATGCCTACCCCACCGTGCTGGTGCGCGATCCGTTCCTGAGCGACAGCGCAAAGATCCAGTGGCTGTACCTGGCACAGGAGGCACGCCAGCAGCCGCAGCGTGCGATCGCGATGCCAAGCATTCAGCAGACCGCCAAGGCATTGCACCAAGCGCGCGGCACCGTGATCCGCGACCGCCTGCTGCTGCGGATCTGCCGCTGGGTCAGTGCCGTACGTCCGGTCCGGGATCCGGATACCGGGCGGTTTCTCGGCCAGATCTACGCGATGCATGGCGAGCCCGTGCAATGGCACGCCGCCACCCAATACGACGAGCACTACGTCGAACTGATCGAACGTTCCACGAGTCACCAGGACCGTCGTGTCCAGCGCGCGGCGCGCGCCAGCATCTCGGGGATACGTGAAAGCATCGTCGCCGGCACCGACCCGCTGACGCCGATCGACCCCGTTGCGATGCGCCTCAGTACCGCCAAGGCGATCGAGTCGGGATGGGGTACCGCCTGGGGCCTGCCAATCGAGGACGACCCGCCGGGTACAGAATCTGGACCCGGTGAAGGCCTGCATCCGGAAACCGGTCCCGCCACGTTGCCGGATCCGAATCCTGGACCCGGGGTATCACCGGGTCCAAATCCTGAACCTGGTGACCGGATGATAGATTCTGTCACTGGTCCAAATCCTGGACCCGGTGGCGTACGTAGTAGTAGTAAAAATAAAAATACAACTACAACGACTACCGATGCCGAACGCGCGCAAGTCGACGTCGACGACCGGCGCGAGGCCCTCACCTGGCCCAGCGCATTCGACGACAACATGCGCCGCCTGCTGCATCACACCCTGAGCGTCAGCGTCGACACCGCGCACCACCAGGACATCCTCGACGCCATGGCACACAAGGCCAGAGATCGGGATGACCCCCTGCGCAACCCGGTGGCGTACGCGATCGAACTGTGCAACCGGGTTAAGGCCGGCACCTTCCAACCCGTCGGTCCACCGCTGGAGATGCCGAGGAACGGCGGCGCATCCGCCAACGACGGACGGCCAAACACCCCCCTGGTCCGCAGCCAGCTGCTCGGCGAGATCGCAGGTCTGAAGCAACTGCGCCGTGCCAGCGGCCAGGGCGCGCCTGGCGAGAGGCTCGAGCGCCAGATCGCCGACCTGCAGACCCGGCTGTCGGAGCTGGGTGGAGAACGGCGATGACAACTCCGTGCATGGCCATGGTCGACGGCACCGCCGGTACTGAAAAGGCCCTTTCCAAAACACTCAGACCGTCGGCGCGATCGGGAGGGCCGGCAGGCACGGCGACGGGGCAGCAAGTTGGAAAGGCCCTTTTCAATCTGTCGGGGCCATTGCTTGCCCCGGCCTCGTGGCTCAAAGGCAGCGAACACCGGCGCGGAAAGGCCCTTTCCACGACGGATCGGGAGCGGTGCAGACACGCATTCGTCCCAGATCGGTCACCAGCTGCGAAGTCAGCTGCGCCAAGCCACCAACCGACAGGGAAGTCGGGACCTGGAAACCCCCTTTCCAGGCCATCGCGGTCGCCACCGATGATGGGAAGGTCCGGCAGGTTCAACACACGACAAGGAAACGCATTTTGTATCAGGGAGACAGAAACATGACCGACAGGAAACCGATTTCACTGCTGCGCCAACCCGGCGCGCTGCGCAGCCAGACATCGCTGGAGATCCAGACCCGCCAGGCACAGCGCCTGGTCTACGGTCGGCGCGCCGAAGGTGGCAAGCCGGCGATCTTCGGCCTGCTGCGCTTCGGCACCATGCTGCGGCCGATCTGGGAGGGTGCTGCAACAGACGACCCCTGGGCGGACTGGTGCCTGGTCCAGATCGAAAGCCAACTGCTTGAGGCTAAGGAGGCCATGGAGAGCCTGATGCACCAGGTGCGGCAACAACTGCAGAGTCGGCCGGCCATGGACGTTGAAGTGGCGCAGTCAGTGGAACCGATAAAAGTGGACCTGACGTTCACCAGCCCTTACGCCTTCATGGGCGCCTACCTGCTGGCCGACTACGACGTGCTGGTGCGCGCCGTACTGACCGGGCGCCACATCGGTCTGTTCGACCGCGATACGGCCGAGCGCACGCTGCGCGAGGGCGGCCGGATCGTGCGCCGGGTCTTCAATACCGCCCAGGGCTACAAGTACCTTGGCGTCTGCCGTGAAGACCTGCGCCAAGGCACGCAGAAGGCCGAGCGCGCAACCGACATGCTGGGCGCACTGCCGCAGGCGGTGATCGACGGCACGCTGCGGGCCGCCCATGCACCGGATATCCGTCCCGCTGCCAACACGTCATCCGCATTGCTCGACGATGGCGATGACCCGGCGCTTGATGACCCCATGGAGGAGGAACCGATGCGGCTCGAGGGCAAGCGTGGATGACGTACCCGAGCAGACGCGGCGGTGACGTACCTGGAATCACCAAAGGGCCCTTTAAGGGTAAGGGGGGAATGTGGCGCAACTAGCAGAAACGGGCGGCTGGGATCCTGCATCACCCGATGCGGCACAACTGCCGACGCGCAAGAGCATCGTGCATCTCGCCACGCGTCTGGCCACGGCCGAGGCAAGGCGTGCGGCGCTGTTTCAACACGGTGACCGGCTGATACACGAGTTCAAGACCAAGTACCCGGATGCCCCGGCCTACCTGGTGCGCTACGCCGACCGCACGCTCAACGACTACCGCTGGCGGCTGTCGGGCCATACCAAGTGGCGGCACCTGGGCCTGCCCGGCAACAAGGCCGCCGTCGAGTTGACCGGGGAGGTCGGCGAAAAGCTCCTTGCGGGCCTACCGGCGGCCGCCCGGCTGGACTGGCTGCGCTTCGAGGCAAGGCGCCAGGCCATGAACTTCGAGAGCGCCATGACCAAGTACGAGGTGATGCGATTGCGCTCGCTGATCGAACGCCAGGAACTGCTGCGCCAACTAGTGCGACAGGGAGGTGCCTGACGTGAGCCTGCTACCGACCACGCTGAGCTTTGGCGAGACCACGCTGGCGATCATCGATCGGCACGGCGAGCCTTGGCTGAGTGCGCGCGAACTTGCCCGGGCATTGGGCTACCAGGATGAAAGTGCCGTACTGCGAATCTATTCGCGGAACGCAGATGAGTTCACTAGCGGCATGACATTAACGGTCAAATTGACCGTTAATGCAGGGCGCCCCGAGCGCGTCTTCTCTACCCGTGGCTGCTACGCAATTGGGTTCTTCGCGAAGACCGATCGCGCCAAGGCCTTCCGCCGGTGGGTACTGGATGTCCTCGAGGCCCACATCAGCGGCAGCGGGACGGATTGCCGGCTAATGCCCCTGCTGGGCTTGACGCGGAAACGCTGGGGACAGGTGTACACGCCGCACGGCTTCAACTCGGTCTCGTTGAACACTGCCCTGGTCCTTGACTACCTGCTCGAACGGTGCGACGACGGCAAGTGGCATTCCCTGAGCCATCGAGAGATCGGCGGCACTGTGGGGATCTCGCATACCAGTGTCCGCAATGTCCTGGTACGACTCGACGAGTGGGGACTGATCAGCCGCGAACTCAGCGGAACCCAAAGACCTGCGCGGCTGCGGGTGCATTCACGCAAGATTCGCCAGCAGCTGAAGCACGGAAGCCTCAGCGCCGACGATAGCCTGCCATGGTTGCACTGAGGACTCCAGAACTGCCATGGACCCATTAACGCAACAACTGATGCAGCGCGCCTGGAACGCCGAGAAGCTGCGGCGGCAGAAGGCCGCGATAAAGCGCATCGTCACGACCCTGCGCAAACAATCGTCAGAGCTCGGGCCGTTGCTCGATGACAACGAGCGTGCCGCACTCGACAACGCGGCGCGCGTCCTCGACCGATGGACAGGCAAAGCCGAGCGCGCCTTCAAAGCGAAGCACCGAATGGAGCAGGAAGAGCAAAAACGTCAGGAACATCGCAGACACCAGACGTTGGAGGCCTTGCGGGCCCGCTATGGCGGCGACAGCCTGGACGAACAGATTCGCCACGCCTGTGCAATGGCAAAGCTGGACGGCTACTCCAGTGACATACCGGGCTCCCTGCGCAATGCAATGCGTTGGATCGAGAACGCCACACGGACACGCCCGAGGATGGATGCCGGCAGGTACCTGCGCAATGAGCTGAAGAACCGCGTCAATGAAGGGATGCGCTCAATCGCAGACACCATCGCCTACCGTACCGAGCCGGTGGCCGACCTGCTGCATAAAGCGTTCGAGAGGCTCGACGGAACGATCGTCAGAGACAATGCCGAAACGAGAGAACTCATCACCGAGGTCCGCGCTTTTCTGGTGCGCCAGCAGATCGTGCAGGCCAACAAGGGCCAGCCACAAAGCGGCACCTGATCGGGGACATCGCGGAAGGAATGTATGCCAATTTTTGCGCCCCTGGCACCCATCGCAACTTTCTCGCCCGCGATCAGACTGGATATTCGCTGGTCGTGGCGCCACCCACCGGTTACATCTCGGCGACGATCAAAACGCTTGAAGGAACGACCACCATGGCAAACAAATTTTTCGGACGCGGCAACCTCGGCGCCGACCCAGAGCTTCGATACACCGCGGGCGAGGACAGCGAGCCTGTCTGTTCGCTGCGTATCTTTTTCGACCGCCCCAAGCCAGACGGAAACGGCGGCTTCGATGACAAAGGCGGTTTCTGGCTGGATGTCAGTCTGTGGGGTACGCGGGGCGAGACTGCTGCCCAACTACTGAAGAAGGGTGCTCGGGTGTCCGTATCGGGTGAACTATACGAGGATGTCTGGCAAAACAATGAAAGCGGCGAAGAGCGACGCAAGCTGCGCCTGCACGCCGATCACTTGGATCTGGATCTCGCACGCTTGAGTAGTGTGACGTGGCATTCACGTGCCGACGAGGCCGGAGTATAGGGCGAACAAAGCCCATGTTCCGGGATTTTCCCGTGTATCCTCAGCCCACCCACCAACTTCGAGATCGCCTTCGGATGAGGTTTTCGTTGTGAATCCCAACTGCCGAGCTGCGTCACAGCGCGATTTTCTAGCGCCTTCACCCCCACAGCGTGAGCGGATCCCCACCGCGTCAATGGATGATGCACGATGTCGGCATGGTTTGATCAGTCGAACAAACTCGCTTGCGGCGGCGCCCGGCACGGCGGCCGCCTCGGGGCTTCGGGATCACCCCCTTTCGCATCCAGGTGGGCGAGAATCTTCTCGATCACCGCCGGATCCTCGATGGACGCGATGATCCGCACCGCCCCGCCGCAGACCGGGCAGGTCTCGATGTCGATCCCGAACACCCGTTTCAGGCGCTGAGCCCAGGTCATCGCGGCACGGCGTTCGACTGGCGTAGGCTCCTCCGGATCCGCCGCGGCCCTGGCACGCCGGCCTCCCCTGCCCCGCTTGGCCGGAGTCACGCGCGCCCGGTATTGGCTGTTTGGCGCAAAGACGCCGTGGAAACGGCTCAGGTTGACCCATGGTTTCGACACCAGGGCTGCCAGGCGGGCAATGAAGTCGAGGGGTTCGAAGATGACGTGCTTCGTGCCGGCATTCCCCAGCCGAATATTTGGGTTCTAATGCGGTTGAGGACATCTATTCTGCTGAGTTCAAAGATTCCCTCGACATCCTGTCCAGATGCCGGAAATCCGCATGCAGCGCAGTATCCATTTTCGTTGGTGAGCTTGTTCCCGCATTTTCTGCATCTCATCGCAGTCAGTGCCCCTCCGCTGGTGATGGCTTAGCCTTCTGCGTGTTCATGGCGTTCACGGTCGAGAAGCCCGAGCAGGTCGAGACGCCGTGGGAGAAGGACCGGCAAATCCTTTTGCCGGCCCGTTCTCTAGCTCATCACAAGATCATGCCGCAGCACGTTCGAGAACGTCCTTCAGCCATTCGGAGCCATTGGTGGGGTAGCCGTACCATGCCGCCTCACCGGATAGGCGTGCGACGATTAGCTTGTCGTTGCCATCCAGGCACCCGACAAGCTCGTCACGAACCGCTGCCGCACTCTTGTTGGTCTTGATAATCCAGACCGAACCCTGAATGTGGTAGTAAGTTCCGTAGGCTTCCAGTTTCTTCGAAAGGCACTCGTATTTTTGACCCGGAGTATGCAGGTCGTAGGTCACAACGTAAGTGGACATGATGTCCTCCTTTAACGACGTTACATAAACGCCAGCTACGACTCTGCAAGCGGGGTTTACCCCCAAGTTTTCGCGGTTCGACACGTCACGAAATGGTTGAAATCTTTGTAGCCAAGGGCTACTTTGCAACCATCCAAGGACGCAACGTCCCACGAGCAATAGTGCTTGTCAGAGCCATAAATCTGGCACCGAGCCCGCCAAGCTGCTCCAACAGTTTGGCGGGCTTACTATCGATCGAACCAATTGACCAACAAAACCCAATATATACGACGTTCTTGGGGTGTCAACCACAACATATTGTGTAAAAAAGCTGTGCAAAACCGTGTGAAACCTGTGTGGGCGTTGTGGAAAAACCGGGGATAATCCACGCTTTCCCAATGCTTTCAGACGCTTAAAAACTGCAGACCGAGCGGCTCTTAATGCCACTACATTTTGTGGCTGGCGATGTGTCGGTGCGGAAGTGTTTTCGCTTATGGTTGCCCCACGAACCAGAACAGCAAGTAGGCTGTCATGCATGAACTTTCACGCCACCCCGGCGAGCAAATTGTTATCGGTGACGACATTGTGATCGAGGTCCTGGAGATCTCCGGTTCCCAGGTGCGCCTGGGCGTCACGGCACCCAAGGACGTGAAGGTACCTCGTACAGCGCCTCTTCCATGGCAGGGTCGGAGTAGTTGAAAAAGTGCTGCAGTAGGTGGATACCGAGCAGCCTCTCCAGCGGCACGCGTCGACGGCCACGGGACGCCTTCGGATAATGCGGCGTGATCGATGCCAGCAGGCGCTGTCAGGGAATGATCGCGTTCATCTCGTGGAGGAACGATTCTTTGCGCGTCTTCTTGCTACGCTTTACCAGGCCCGCATCGGTCAGGCCCAGTTGTTTCATCGGTTCAGCCTGCGGCTCGGTTGGATGAGTGACCAGATTTTCGCATGAGCGGCGAATTTTTCAGAGGTTCCCTGAGTCCCTGTATCCCCGAGAATGTATAGACGATGGCTGCCGAAGACCTTGACACTCGGCATATCCTGCATAAGATTGCCGCATAAATCTAATTTTCGCGCGCCCGCTTCCAGCGGCACCCGAAAAGCCTCTACAGGTCGCGAGAAGAGGCAGGTCACAGACCTTCGATCTATCCATCAAACCCAACGGGGAAAAGTCCCCGACCCAAAGCGCCCCGCACACAATCAGGCGGAAGCGCACAATCAAGTAACGCCCATTGCGGCTGTCATTCACCCCCACAGGGAAACACCATCCCTGACGGGTCGCATTGTGCGCGGTGTTTCCCCTCGTTCACTCAAGGAGAACACCATGACTCAAACCGAAACCAAGTACTTCGACCTCCACATCCAGGGTATCGGCTACCTCAACCGCGTCCGCGAAGTGAAGCCGACCCGCGCCGAGCCCTTTTGGGCGACCGATATCGCTGCGATCTTCGGCTCGGCCGACAACGTCCAGCGAACCCGCTTCGACTGCCGCGTCGTAGGCGCCGAGGCACAACGTGTGATCGCACACGCCAAGAAGCATGTCGACGGCGAGCGCAAGGTGCTCGTCGCCTTCAATCTGGGTGACCTCTACCCGGAGCCCTTCACCTACGAGAAAGGCGCCAAGGCCGGCACCACCGGTGTTTCACTCAAGGCGCGCTTGCTGCGCATCGATTGGGTGAGGGTCGATGGACGCGTCGTCTACACGGCGCCGTCGTCGCCAAGCGCAGGCGGTACCGACGCCGCGGAACACGAATCCGCAGCGGCCTGAGCCGCATCACCGCGGAGCGCCTCGGCGCTTCGCCTGTTCTCAACCCTGCCGGGGCCACGCATCCCGTCAGGGCGCTGCGTGGTCCCCGGCATTTTCGGAGTTCACGCATGATCAACCTCACAGGGACCATCACGGTCAAGACCATCAACGGGCGCAACGGCGATTTCAATGTCGGGCGCCTGACCACCGAGATCGGTGAGTTCAACGTCAAAGAGGGCATCGAGGAGTATGCACCCGGGCAGTATGCCGGCCAGTTCTCGATCAGCCGGATCTATCCCGCCGCCTATGCGGTCGGCGGGCGCTACAACGTGGAGGTACGTGCCACCATTACCTCCATCGCGTTGACGGATATGGATACCCGGCCAGAATCCGAGGAGCCGCCGGCGAGCGAGCCGGAACCCGACGATGCCCAGGCCGAGGTGCCCAGCGAAGACGCCGCGCTGTTTGGCGACAACTGGCCGCTGGGTGATATCGTCCGTCTCGACCCAACGGTCGATCGCCCGGTGCTGCGTCGCCAGGCGGCACGCCTGAAGGCCTTGGGCTATCACTTTCAGCCGCTGGGGCGGCTTTGGAAACTCGATGCATAAGGAGATGCACGTGCACGCAGAGAAACAGTCTTTCACGTCAGCAGTTTTGCGCAACGGCCAATGGCAGTTGACCACCGACCCGCTTCAGTGCGCCGAAGTCTTCGGCCAGCTGCAAGGCGTCGTTTCCGCCAAGAGCCTCATTGCCGATGCACCGTCGGTCGAGGCCGCCTTGGCGATACTCGACGGGCTCGAGCGGCGGTATGCCGCACAGGCTGACGGGCGGCTCGATGAACTCGAGCCACCGCCATCCAGCGGCCACCTGCTGCTGCGCCTGACCTACTGAGACCACCCGTCCCTGCAAACCCTTGCAGGGACGGTGCTTCCTCAACCCACCGACTCCGCCAGCGGAGCGTTCAACCCTGCGCCCTCTTCCGGGTGCAGCGTTGAGCGTCAGCGTATTTCTTTGGAATTTGGACATGACGATGACAACCGGAACAAACAGAACCGTTCGCGCGCTGCAGACCTTCGGCGAGCCGGCCGAGGCGCCCGCACCCGTGCCTTCGCCGAAGACCACGGCTCCCATGCCGAAGCCCGCGCCGACGAAGAAGAAGGCAGCGCCACGCCCGCGCAGCCGAGCCAGAGACAAGGTGCCCCGCCTGACCGAGACCGAGCAGCGACTCGGTCGGCACCTGGTCGTTGCCCTCGGCGCCGTGGTCACCATCATGCTCGGCGTCTCGCTGGAGCACCTGGCGTCCGGCATCCGCGAGATCACCCACAGCACCGCCTGGTCGGCCTGGGCCCTGGCGATTGCGATCGACGTCGGCATGGTCGCCAGCGAGGTCGCGCTGATCGTGCTGGCGACCTTTCCGAACATCCGCGTCGCCGGTTACGCGCACCGCTATGTCGTCTCGACCATCGCGATCTCGATCGCGCTGAACGTCTGGGCCTTCTGGCCCCCGCAAGGCGATCCCGCCGTGACCGGCATGGTGCTGGCGGTCATCCTCGGCGCCGGGATCCCGCTGGGGGTCTATCACCTGACGCGGGTGGCCGGGCGCATCTGGCTGGCCGCGTCCAACCGGATCGCGCCGGCATGAGTTTCATACCCGTGTCGCTCGGTTAAAGCGACAAGCCTGTCCGGATTCGGAAGACAGGCGGCCACCCGGCTGAATCCAACCATCCACCTTTGTCTTTCACCTCACCGGGGAACGTCACCCCGGCAGGGCGGGCGTGATCCGGCATTCTGGAGAACGTGATGCTCAACAATGCACTTTCCCACGCGCAGATTCAGCGCGTTGCCCCCTCTGTGTTCGCGACCGAGCCGCATGGCCGGGTCACCGACCGGTACGGGTTTGTCCCCACCATCGACCTGGTCGAGGCGATCGAGCAGGAAGGCTGGTTTCCGGTCACGGTCCGGCAGTCGCGGGTCCGCGACGAGACCCGCCACGGCTTCCAGCGCCACATGCTGCGTTTCCGCCAGGAACAGCCGACCCAGGTCGGCGACTCGGTGACCGAGCTGGTGCTGCTCAACTCACACGACGGCAGCTCGTCGTTCCAGCTCGACCTGGGGCTGTTCCGCCTGGTCTGCAGCAATGGCATGGTGACCCCGATCGGCAAGGCCGGCGGCATGCGCTTTCGCCACGGCCGCGAGGTCGTCAACTCGGTGATCGAGGGCGTCTACGACCTGGTCGACGAGACCCCGCAGCTCGCCGAGCGGGTCGACCGATTCAGCGGCCTGACCCTCGACGCCGGCGAACAGGACCTCTACGCACGCACCGCGCTGGCGCTGCGCTATGGCGACGACTGGCAGCAACGGTCGCCCGTCCAACCGCAGGCACTGCTCGGCGCACGGCGTACCGCCGATGCCGGCGACAGCCTGTGGCTGACCATGAACCGCGTGCAGGAGAACCTGGTGCGTGGTGGCCTGCGCGGCCGCTCGACTGGCGGTCGCCGGGTGCGCACCCGGGCCATCCATTCCGCCCACGAGGACGTCCGACTCAACCGGGCGCTGTGGCGCCTGACCGAGGAGTTTGCCGCCCTCAAGGCCGGCTGATCCCCTGCCCCGCTCACGCGGGGCTCGCTCTCGACACCCACCGCTGAACCGGGCATGCGCGCCCGGCAAAGCGGCGTTTACCCCAGAGACATGCAAGGAGCGAAACATGATGACCGACAACACAGTGACTTTTCTCAACACCCGCTGCCGGCTGCAGTTCAGCCGCTACGCCAACGGCCGGCTGGCGATCCAGCTTCACGACGACAGGGGCGAGCCCTTCGCCACGGCGACCATCAACGTGCCGACGATGCCGCTGGCCGAAGACCAGGTCCTGATCAAGGACTACGGCGAAAACGAAGGCCTGCTCACGGCGCTCGAGGAGGCCGGCGTCGTGCGCACCACCGGCGTGCGCTGCCGCCTCGGCTATGTACAGGCCGATGTCTGTCATCTGCTGATTCCGGCCCCGGCCCTTCATTGAGACACACCAGGACAGATGCCATGTCCTTTGCCACCTTTCGGGTGGCCTTTTTTGAGCGCCCTGCCGGGGTGTTGAAAAAAGTGGTGACGCAGTCCGACCTTGCCGACACATACGCTAGACTCGGCTTACCAGTTTGTTGCCTGGCCTTCGTGGTCAGTGACAAAGCGCTTGCGGATCGGGAAGAAGCGCGGCCTTCGGGCTTGATCCATTCTTCACCCAGCCGGGCATACCCGGTTTCTTTCACATCCCCTGGGGACACCTGTCCCGCTGGGGCATGGTGTTCCCAGGTTCGATCCCGCTGCGGGAGTCCTCCGCAACGTCTCCACCCTAGCCGGGGTCGTTTCGGAGGGCTCCCGTGGTGGGGCCTATTCGGAGGAACACCATGAAATCACTCACCCAGATCGCTGATCAGATCGCCGTCTGCCCCGTTCCCGGTGGCGGACACCGATTCAACGGCCTGTCGTCGCTCAGTGAAGCCGCCAACCGCATCGAGCCGTTGCTGGCGGACCTGGCACCCCTCTACCACTCGGCCTGCATGCGGGCACTCGAATGCCGACTGGGGATCGATCCCCGGCCTGCGCAATCTTTGGAGGCAGCCTTGCCACAAAAACGCGAGGTCGCATGACCCGCCGTTCCGAGGTACCGCCCAGCGGTGCCTCGCTTTGCCCAGCACCTTCACCGAGGGTGTTGCGCAAAGGTTCTCCGCCGCGTCGCTCGGCCAAAGCGACAAACCTGTTCGGATCCGGAAGACAGGTGGCCGAAAGGCCGGATCCACATCATCAACCCCACCGGGACCCGATCCCGGTGGGAGGCCTCCCGGTATTCCCTGGAGGTTTCCATGTCCAATGCGATATCCGTCATCGAACTCGACGACGATCAACTCATCGCCCATGCCTGCCATGTGCTGGAACAACGACTGAAATACCGCACCGACCGTGCCGGCAGTTGCTTGGGGTCACCCGATGCGGTGCGCACGCTCCTGAGGCTGCGTTTCTCTGAACGCGAGCACGAGGTGTTCGCGGTACTGTTTCTCGACAACCGGCATCGCTTGATCGAGATCGAGGAGATGTTCCGCGGCACCATCGACGGCGCCCAGGTACACGTCCGTGAGGTGGTCAAGGCGGCGTTGCACCACAATGCCGCGGCGGTTGTGCTCTGCCACAATCACCCGTCCGGTGTCGCCGAGCCTAGCCAGGCGGACCAGACGATCACCTGCCGGCTGCGAGAGGCGCTCTCGCTGGTCGAAGTTCGGGTGCTCGATCACTTCGTGGTCGGTGATTCGATTACCTCGATGGCCGAGCGTGGGTTGTTGTGACTGCCGCGCCTGGAGGGCACACGGCATAGCATTTACGAAGCAGGCATCGGCTCCCCTTATGGGGCCGATGCCCGCATCATTTGCATTCTCATGGCTCATCCCACCAGCGTGTTGTGCGAGAGGCCTTTCCAGAGCCTGCCTTGGCAGTTTCCGGCAAGGCCTCCCGCCTTGACTTCGACACGCTGGTTGCCCGTCACCAGAAGTCGGCGGCGCCCCTTTGTGCAGTCTTGCGCCTTGAGAGATAGCGATCTGACGCCCCACCATCGATCGCCGATCATCGAAGATCCCACGGCATGATCTTCCTGATATGGGGGCTAGCTACGTTTCCCACGGGGTGCCGTTCCACTGTCCTACCGGCACCCAGTGCGGACAAACCATCCGTTCACGAATCGGCGACAGCCAGCCGCGCATGGCGACATGCGCGGTTTCTACCTGGCCGAGGGCCGTCAATTCGGGTTGGATTACTGTCCACAGTCCCGGGGCCGCTTCAGTATTCCGCCCGCACTATTGGTAGCATGAGCAGCATCGACAGGCTGAAATCATGATGATGCAGACCGCAAGGATCAGGGTGCACAGTCATTTATCGAAGCGCCATCTGCGATGACGCCTCCCCACATGAAACAACGCTGGATCGGGCATGCCGATCTCGATGCGTTTTATGCCAGCGTCGAGCAGCGTGACTGCCCCGAATACCGCGACCGACCGGTGGTGGTCGGTGCCCTCCCCGGCCACCGCGGCGTGGTAGCGGCCGCCAACTACAAGGCCCGGGCATTCGGCATCCGCTCGGCCATGCCTATTGCCGAGGCCTACCGTCGTTGTCCGGATGCCGTCTACCTGCGCCCCGACATGGCCAAGTACGTCCGGGTGTCGCAGGAGATTTTCCAGACGTTGGGCACACTCACGCCGGTTGTCGAACCAGTCTCCATCGACGAAGCCTATCTGGATTTGACGGGGCTGGAGAGACTGCTCGGGCCACCCGAAGACATCGGACGTGAAATCAAGCGCCGTATCTTGGAAGGCACGGGGCTACGGGCCTCGGTCGGTATCGGTCCGAACCGCCTCATCGCAAAGCTTGCCTCCGAACACGGCAAACCTGATGGTTTGATGGTGGTGCACCCCGACGAGGTTCTGGACTTCCTCGCGCCCATGCCGGTGGCCACCCTGCGCGGTGTTGGTCGCCAGACCCAGAAGATCTTTTCGCGTCTGGGGATCGAGACCGTGTCACAGCTGCGGGCGATCCCGCTTCAATATCTGGAGGAGCAGCTGGGGAAAAAAGCCGCGGCGAGCTTCCGCGATCAAGCCCTCGGTATCGCCTCCGCTGAGGTGGTACCCGGGCGGGGTCGAAAAAGCATTTCCAAAGAGACAACCTTCGAGGAGGACGTCCGCAATCAAGACATCCTGCACGATGTGTTGCGTGGATTGGCCGCTGAGGTCGCCGCAACGGCACGCGGGGAGAATCTGTCGGGCTCAGTGGTAACGCTGAAGATCCGTTTCGTGGGCTTCGAGACCCACACTCGCCAGCGCACGATTCCGGTTCCGACCCACGACGAGCGTGTGATCCTGCGGGAGGCCTGGGCGCTATTCCTTCGCGGAGACCTGCCCCGCAAACCGGTGCGGCTCATCGGGGTGGGTATCAGCGCTTGGCAGCAGGCCGAATCGCAACAGGTCGACCTCTTCGATCAACCCCGGGAACGCGCGAGGGACCAGCGTTTGCTCGAGACCATTGACC
This sequence comes from Chromatiaceae bacterium, assembly GCA_024235315.1. GTDB lineage: Bacteria > Pseudomonadota > Gammaproteobacteria > Chromatiales > Chromatiaceae > Thiosocius. Next base: position 211,191 of record JACKMP010000003.1, read on the forward strand.
GTGCAGCAGACCGGTTCGGAAAAGGGATATTGCAGCTCGGTTACAAACGAAAGATCAACGAAAATGAGCCTCGGTGAGAGTACCGTTGGACTGCTGGTCATATATAGGCCACGTCTGCCAGGTCGATTGGTAGCCAGCCCTATCGTGCCCGCATGCCGCAGGCGACATCGAGGAAGAAGGCTCTCGGTCATCGGCACGGCGACTAGCGCAGCAGATCATTTATGGGGATGCGACTGTCTGATGGTCGGCCGGAGCGGTCGTTGGGGATCAGGTCTGGAAACGGCTGCAATGGATTGGTAAGTGGTCGTATGCCCGATTGTTGCTCGATGTACCGCTCAAGACTTACGTCAAGCATCGCGCGGAAATCGTTGAGATAAGCGTCCAGTGCCTCCACCTTGTCGCGATGAAGGTCAGCGGTTTGCAGCGATGCCTCAAACGCAGCAAATCGGGCGGCAGTGTAGTGTAGCCCTGCGGCTACGGTCGCGAGGCCCGTATATTCGGTAAGTGTGCTCGCCTGACAGATTAACTGATCAGCAGCCTTGTAGCGTGGTCGAACTGTTTATCGGCCATTTGTTCCTTCCTAAATGGGTCGGTTGCGGACACATATTCGAGCGGTACGCTCAGGCTTTCAAGTGGTAGCGGCCGGCTCGTCTGAAACCGGCCAAACGCAGACACCAAGCGTGCCGGCCCGCAAAAACTGTGCTGCGAACAACGGCCGCTTTGGTCTCAATCCGTAAACACGGTGATGTTTATCGCACCGTACTGTGCCGGCTCATCTTGCCCTTTAAATTCTCGCGTCCGATAGACGTTGCTAATGGCGATGCGCACACTATCGACGTGAAACGCAACGCCAAACTGGACATCTGCCACCAACGGCTTTCGATCTACGCTATGGCTATCACGGAAGGTGTTGCCGTCGAGGAAGATGTTGCGCGCGACTGCCCGCCCCTCAATTCCGCCAAACAGGTACCAGTTGGACTTGGCTCCTGGCTGGAAAAACGGCGCCCCAGGGAAACCCGGGCGGATGTTTGGCGGCCCGATGTCGGTGCGCAGGTTGGTACCCCAACGGACCATCATGCCGGCAGCGCCGTATGTGTAGACATTGCCCACCGACGCGGCGAGATGCGGACTCCATTCCCACTGCCGTGGGCCGCCGTTCAACGGGAAATGGCGCCATTTGCGGGCATACGTAAGAATCACGCCCGGTTCATCTTTCAGTTGGTGGTCCCATCCTCGTGCGACGTCCACGTCGATCAGTTTGTGAAACTCGGTCTGAACATTGTCAGCATGGGCGCTCGGCCCAACCATGCCGAGCGTAACTGCCAGTCCATCAATTGTCTCCGACGTCGGCCTCATCTCCACGCGGCTGGCCAACCCCGCGGAAAAATATAGCCAGCCGGCATAGGGCCTATCGTTGGACACGAGAGCTTCGCTGTCGGTATCCGAAGGCGTGAAGATCGCCTGCCCCACGGAATAGCCCACCGCACTCTCCGATGTACGGTGAAAGAACGGCAACACATCAGCGATCGCGGCCAGCCAGGACGGCGGCGCTCCGGTGCGCAGATAAGACAACTCGGTACCATGCGTGTAGAAACGATCGTCACCGCTGCCCCAGAGGTCGTTCTCCAACTGCAAACTGTAAAACTCCAGGGGTTTCTCCAAAGCCACTTCTTCACCAGATGACACAGTTGGTGCCGTCATGATAGCGGCCAGGAGAAAGATGGAAGAGCACAGTAGTCGAAGTTGATTCATGGCGGCGCACTAAAGGGAAGTAAGGGTGATCGATCTGCGAAAACGTGCCAGCGCGAATAAGAAGAAGACGACACCTATGCCAATGATCGCCAGGAACTGCGGCCACACAACATCCAACCCCGCGCCCCGGTACAGGATGCCTTGCGCCAAACTGACGAAGTGCGTGGTCGGTGCCGCCAGCATGATGTCTTGCACCAGTGACGGCATACTTTCGCGTGGCGTAATGCCGCCGGACAGCATCTGCAATGGAAGAATCACCAGGATCATCAGTAAGCCAAGTTGCGGCATTGACCGAGCCAAGGTACCCAGAAAGATGCCGATGGCTGTAGCCGAGAACAGATAGAGAGTTGCGCCGAGAAGGAACAGCGAAACAGAACCCTCCACTGGTACTCCAAGCACGCCCTGTATCATCACCTCGATGGAGAACCACGCAGCGGCAATGATCACCAATCCATTGGCCAAGACCTTAGCACTCATGATCTCGAACGGCGTCAAGGGCATCACCAGCAGGTGTTCCAGTGTGCCGTGCTCACGCTCGCGGATGATGGCCGCGCCAGCAAGAATGATAGCCAATAGGTTGATGTTGTTGATGATCTCCATGACGCTACCGAACCAATGACTTTCCAGGTTCGGGTTGAAGCGATAGCGCAGTTTGAGTTCGATGGGCGTGCTCGTTTCTGCGCGCCGACTTTCGACGAACGTGTCGATCTCTCCGGTGAAAATGTTGCGAACGTAGTTTGTGCCGATAAAGGCCTGAGTCATGCGAGTGGCATCAACGTTGAGCTGAGCGACGGGTTGTTTGCCAGCCAGCACATTCCGCTCAAAACGCGCCGGAATATGCAAGACGAAAGTAAACTGGCCGATGTCGAGTAGGCGATCAGCATCGGCCAGTTGAATGCTCACCGGCGGCAGAAAGTATGGCGGATAGAACGCACTTGCAATCCGTTCGGATAAGGGTGAGTGATCCTCATCAACAATGCCGATGGGTGCGTTACGAATATCTGTGGCGGTGGCGGTGGCGGCGACATAGATGCCGCCGGTGAATACCCAGATAACCAGCACCAGGAGCACCTTGTCGCTCCACAGGCTCCGCAACTCCTTGCCCCCGAGGCGGATGATGTTGGACAAATGGCGCATTTTCAGCGCTCCTGCTTGTGCAACAACGCTGCGCTGACGATGACGAGTATCGGTGCGAACAACGCTAGCACTGCCAATTGACCGGCAAGTGCGTCAAGGCCTAGATCCTTGGTGAAGACACCGCGACTCACCACAAGGAAATAGCTCGTGGGAAAGCATTGTCCTATCCACCGTCCGACGCCCTCAAGAGACGCGACCGGATCGATGAGGCCGCTGAACTGCACCGTTGGCAATAAGGTCCCGATGGCCGCTGTGGCGAGTGCGGCAATTTGGGTACGCGTGAAGGTGGAAACCAGCAATCCCAAGGCCGTGGTCGCGCTCACATACAAGAACGCTCCGAGTGCCAGCACCCAGAAGTCCCCTTTCACGGGCACTCGGAACAACCAGATCGATAGCGTGGTGAGTACGAGAAAACTGACCATGCTGACACCGATATACGGCAATTGTTTGCCGACGAGAAACTCCAATCGTGTCACAGGGGTGACGTAGAGATTGATGATTGAGCCCAGCTCCTTCTCGCGGACTACTGCAAGCGCCGTCAGGATCGCCGGAATGAACACCAGCAGGAGCGGTATGACAGCGGGCACCATCGCGTAGAGGCTCTGGTATGCCTGGTTGTAGCGGTAGCGCACCTCCAGATCGGCGGCACCGGTTGGCACTGCCGGATTGGGGCTGCGTCGACTCAAGCCTAGTAGGTATTGGTAGTGCATGCCCTGCACGTAGCCGCCTGCTGTCTCGCCGCGGAACGGCATCGAGCCGTCCGCCCACACGCCCACCTCGGGGACATGGCCGCGTTTCAGATCGCGTCCGAAGCCCGGTGGAATCTCAAGGGCGAGCGCGATCTCTCCGCTACGCATACGTTGTTCCATGTCCTCGGCGTCGCGCAGTGGCGGTTCTTCAAGGAAATAGCGCGAGCCAGACAGGCTCTGCACGTAGTCGCGACTCTGCGGGCTATGGTCATAGTCCAGCACGGCAAAACGCAGATCTTCCACGTCCAGCGTCAGTCCGTACCCCATAATCAGCATGAGCAACGCAGAGCCCAACAAGGCAAAGACCAGGCGTACCGGATCGCGCAGCAGCTCCAGGCTTTCGCGCCAGGCAATTCCGCCGAGGCGCCGCAGCTGAAGTTGGCCGCGACGCCGGATCGCTTTCGCGGGAGGTAACGCCGATGCAGTGGGGGGCACCATTTCCTCGCCGGCGGCCTCTTGTAGGACGTCGATGAACGCCTCTTCCAGGCTCGTCGCTCGACGCGCCTGCTGTAACTGACGCGGCGTGTCACTGGCAAGCACCTTGCCGGCATGCATGAGCGCAATACGGTCGCAGCGCTCGCCCTCATTCATGAAGTGGGTGGAGATGAAGATGGTGACACCCTGTTCGCGTGAGAGCTTGATTAACAGCTCCCAGAAACCATCTCGGGCGATCGGGTCCACGCCCGAAGTTGGCTCGTCAAGGATCAGCATCTCGGGCTGATGCACAACCGCCACCGCCAGTGACAGGCGCTGGCGGATGCCTAGTGGCAAATTTGCTGACGGTTCATCCAGGTAGCTGGCGAGATCGAATGTCAGCACCAGGTCTGCCAGCCGCTGCTGGATTCGTTCGGCAGGCAAATGGAACAATCGCGCATGCAGCTCCAGGTTCTGTCGCACCGTGAGTTCGCCATACAGGGAGAACGCTTGCGACATGTAACCTACGCGTCGGCGCGTGGCCATATCCTGAGGGTCCACGACGTGCCCGAACAGCCGCGCCTCGCCCTCGCTCGCGGGCAGTAGGCCGGTCAGCATCTTCATGGTGGTGGTCTTACCGCAGCCGTTCGAGCCGAGAAACCCAAAGATCTCTCCACGCTCGATACGGAAGCTCACCTGATCCACTGCAGTGAAGCGGCCGAAGCGGCAAGTCAGTCCCTCAGCTTCGATAGCGGGCACGTCCGCTCCGCCGTGTCGCGTAGGTACAATCAACTTGTGGTGTTTGCTGCGTTTTTCCTCGGGTAGCAATTGGATGAAGGCATTGTCGAGGTCTGTCGCTCCAGTCTGCGCGAGAAGCTCAGCCGGGGTTCCCGTGGCCAGCAGGCGACCGGCGTCCATGGCGGCCAACCAGTCGAAACGCTGCGCCTCCTCCATATAAGCAGTAGCCACGACCACCGTCATCTCCGGGCGGCGCTCGCGCAGGCGCGCGATCAATTCCCAGAACTGGCGCCTTGACAGCGGATCGACCCCGGTGGTCGGTTCATCAAGGATCAGGAGGTCAGGATCGTGGATCAGCGCACAACAGAGCCCCAGCTTCTGTTTCATTCCCCCTGACAGTTTACCCGCCGCGCGACCCGCAAAAGGTGCAAGTCCCGTACTGTCAAGCAGTTCGGCAATTCGACGCCGTCTTTCGCTGTTGCCCTGCCCGAACAAACGTCCAAAGAAATCGACATTCTCCCGCACCGACAAGGAGGCATACAGGTTCTTGCCCAGACCCTGAGGCATATACGCGATCCGCGGCGCCACGCCGTCGCGAAAACGCACGTCTGACATGTCGCCACCGAACACCGACACCCGGCCAGACTGGATCATACGGGCACCGGCGACAAGGCTCAGTAGCGTGGACTTGCCGACACCGTCCGGCCCGATGATGCCCATCATGCGTCCAGCGGGAATGTCGAGACTGACGTCGTCGACTGCACTGGCATCTGCGTATCGGTGGCCGACGTGATCCAGCTGGACCGCAAGGCTGGACACCGCCTCCATCAGGGCAGTCTCACCTTCAGTTGCTCAGGCCACTGAACTGCGCTATCAAGCCGTAAGTAGGCTTCCCCCGGAATTCCGGTCTTCACCCGTTGCACATGTTCCTTCAGCAGACCCGGGTCGATCTTCACCTTGATGCGGAACATCAGTTTTTCACGCTCCGATCGGGTCTCGACCTCCCTGGGCGTAAACTGTGCCTGCGGGTCAACGAACGAGACTTGGGCGGGAACGACGTAGTCGGGCAGGGCATCGAGGATGATCCGCGCCTCGTCACCTACTGTGACCCGCCCGGCCTGTTGGGTGGGCAAGAAGATGGTCATGAATACGTCGGTGAGATCCAACACCGTTACGACGCGGCCGCCGGCCGCCAACACCTCACCTGGTTCCGCAAGCCTGTACAGCACGCGCCCGTCGATGGGACTTACGAGTACGCTGTCATCGATGTTCGACTGGATTCTGTCCACTGCTGCGCGAGCGGCTTCGATTGCCGCCTGTGCCTCCAGCACCTGCACATTGGCAGCCTGCAGTGCCGCTTCGGCGGTCGTCAGGGCGTTGCGATCCTGATCGAGCCGTTCAACGGAGACGTGACCTTCGTTGCTCAGTCGGCTGGAGCGACCGTACTCGTTGCGCGCATAGGTCAGCTCGCTCTGGCGTTGTTTTACGATCGCCTCTGCGTAGCGTTCCCCTTGCTTCGTCTGCAAGAGTCTCGCGTTTGCTTCGCGCAACTGAGCATGCAGCTCGTCGGTATCCATGCGTGCAACGATCTGGCCCGCGGTCACCATAGCACCCTCATTGACGAGGACCTCTGATAACCGACCCGGCAAACGGGTCGCGACATCGACCTCGGTTGCATCGATCCGCCCGTTGCCGGACGCGACCAAGGTGGGTTGCAGTCCATCGAGATAGTGCTGCCAGCCGTTCCAAGCCAAAACCAACAACACGGCCGTACCGGCCAGACTCGCGATCCACTTGCGGATGTCCATTACGAGAATCTCCTCAAGAGTCTGTTGCGCCGAGATGACGACAGAAGGCCCGAGCGCCCGTTTTCCGGCGAGAGCACTCCGCGACTAAACAGCACCATCGTTCCGCCTTTTCTGATCATGAGCACAAGCTGGAATCACCCGAGCGAAGCATCGGTATGCGCTGGTACTTCGCGCCCGCCGCTTTGGCGTTTTCCGCAGAGCTTGATCTTCAACTAATAACTATACTACCTTACTTAACGTTCGTTAAGTCCAAAGAGACTGTATTTCAGGCATGAGCAACGTTTCAAATCCGGCGCCGGGTACACGCGACTTCATACTCGACGTATCGGTATCCCTATTCGCACAAACCGGCTACGACGGCGTGTCCATGCGCAACATCGCCAAACGCGTGGGCATTAGTGCTGCGGCGCTTTACCACCACTTCCCGAACAAGGAGTCCCTGTACCTGGGCGCGATGGCGCATGCATTTGCTGACAAGGCCCGAGCGATAAGCGAAACGGCCGGTGCGGGCGCAACGCCGCAGGAGCGGCTTCATGGCTTTGTCGACCGCTTTACGGCCCTCATGGCCGAGGATCCCGATTTTCGCCACTTGTTGCAGCGCGAGTTGATCGATGGGGACGAGTCCCGCTTGCGCCTGGTTGCCGAACACGTGTTCCGCGAGCCCTTCGAGGCCATTTCGGCATTGTCACGCGACCTGGACCCGAATTGCGATCCACACATGTTGGCGATCTCCATGGCCGGGCTCATCCTGTTTCACTTCGAGACTGCGCCGGTGCGCCGATTCCTGCCGGGCGTGCGTGAGGGACATGACTCCCCCGCCATGATCTCCGAGCACGTGAAGCGGTTGCTCTCCCGTGCGCTGTTGTTGACAAAATGATGAGGCGGTCCGGCGCCATGGCTCTGCTGTTGGCAATTGCCTGCGGCGCGCTTTGGTTGGCCGTCCGTCAACAGGCTGTTGCGCCACAAGCTGCATCTATTTTATCCAATGAGTTGCCGTCGACGCAGGTCACCCTGGGCGAAGCGACAACCCTGACTGTTGCTGTCCCTATGGTGCGCCCAGGTGAGGTGGTCGCTGCCCGGCGCTTCACCCTTGCGCCGCGGTCTTCCGGGCGTTTGGCGGCGCTTGATGCTCGCCCCGGCGACCGACTGGCGGCCGGCGCACTTGTCGCCACCCTTGTGGCGCCCGAGCTGACGCAGTCACGCGCGCAGCTCGCGGCGGAGCTGGAAGCCACGCGGGCGGAACTCACGGACGCCGAGGGCGATCTCGTGCGTGTGCGTTCTCTCGCAAAGACCCGCACAGTTTCTGATGACGATTTGCGCGATGCCATCGTGCGTCGCGATCGGGCCAAGGCTGTTCTTGCAGCGGCAAAAGCGGCACTCGCTGCTCGAGACGCAGAGCTTTCCGAGCTGCGCGTGACGGCACCCGAAGCCTTGATCGTCGTGAAGCGTCTACGCGACCCTGGCGATCTTGCCGGACCAGCACTGCCGATTCTGGAAGTCGAGTCCGCCGCCGATCTACGGTTTGAGGCATGGCTTCCACAGGCAGCCTCGACGAGCTTGCATGCCGGGATGCCGGCGACGCTGGTGCTCGATGGGCATGAACTGCTGATGGATGTTCGGGTGAGCCGTGTCCTCGACTCCGCCGATCCGCTCACGCGGACTCGCAAGCTGGAGGTCGACTTGCCGGCGGGTGCCGGTCTGATGGCCGGCACCTACGGCGAGATCCGTATCCTTCAAGGCGAGGTGTCGACGACCGTAGTTCCCGCACGGGCGCTGATCGAGCGCGCCGGCGTGGTCGGCCTGTTTGTGCTCGATGAAGGCGAACTGGCGCAGAACGCGAGGGTGCACTATCGCAGTGTTCGGACCGGACGCCGCCTGGGCCGGCATGTCGAGGTACTGGCCGGTGTCCGGCCGGGTGAAGCGGTGGTACTGGACGCGGGGCCCGGCCTCGTGGATGGCGCCCGGGTGAAGACGACCGTGCCATGACCGTCACACGGCTGAATCTTCCCGGCCGGCTCTCTCGGGCTTTCGTAGCTTCGCGCCTCACCCTGCCGCTGATTCTCGCCATGTTGACCGTTGGTCTGGTCGGGCTGATCTTTACGCCGAGAGACGAGAACCCACAGATCATCGTGCCCGCGGTAGAAGTCACAGTGCCTTTGCCAGGAGCGCCCCCTGAAGAGGTCGAACACCTTCTCCTCTCACCACTGGAGGCGACACTTGGCGCCATTGCCGGGGTCAAACACAGTTACGGCACGGCGTTACTTGGTGCCGCGCGCGTCCTGATTGAGTTTGAAGTCGGTGAAGACGAGCAAGCCGCCCTGGTATCCGTCACCGAGCGTTTGAACCGGTTCGAGTTGCCCGTCGGCAGTGGCGAGGCACGCATTCGGGCGGCGGATGTCGACGACGTGCCCGTGTTCACCCTTGCCCTTGTCTCAGCCGCGCTGGACGATTTCGAACTCCGGCGCGTCGCGGAGCGGGTACTTGAACGCCTGCGTGGTGTCGCCGGTGCGAGCCTTGGCACGATCGCCGGCGGCAGAGAAAGGGCAATCCGACTCGAGACCACACCTGAGCGCCTCCAATCCTTCGGCCTCACGCTCGACCAGCTGGCGGCGACGGTCGACGCGGCCAATGTCTCCGGTTCGCTGAACAGCAGGGTCTATGCCGGAGAGAACCACAGCCTGCGCCTGCAGGAGCGTCTGCACGGCGCCGAGCAGATTGCCGCCATTCCAGTGCTTGCACAATCGGGGCAGGTGCTGCGGGTACAGGATGTGGCGGACGTCACGGACGGACCGGACCCCGACCTTGAGCACTACACGCGATTTGGTTTTGGACCTGGAGATCCGCGCTTCGCCGATTGGGACGGCCACGAACTGGCCGTTGTCACCATTGCCATCGCGAAACGCGAAGGGATGAATGCCGTTGATCTGACGGCCCAGCTGCGCGAGCGGGTTGCAGCAATGTCCGAGGGGTACCTGCCTCCCTCCGTGACGGCCATTGTCACCCGGGATGATGGCGCGAAGGCGGACCGGACTGTCACGCGCTTGGTGGAACACCTGGGGATTGCGGTCGCGGCGGTGAGCCTGACCATCCTGATCTTCCTCGGCCCACGCGCCATGCTGATTGTGTTTTCCGCCATTCCTCTCGTGTTCGCGATCGTGATGGGTGCCGACCTACTGGCCGGTCCAACCCTGAATCGGATCACGCTCTATGCACTCATACTGGCACTGGGTATGCTGGTGGACGATGCCATCGTGGTCGTCGAGAATACTCACCGGCACTTCCTCGATCTACCCGTGGGTGCGGGCGGCGACGCGAAGGCAAACGCCGCGGTGGCGGCTACTCACGAGGTCGGTAACCCCACAACCCTGGCCACGCTCACTATCGTGGTGGTCTTCCTCTCCCTGACGTTGGTCACCGGCATGCTCGGGGACTATTTCTATCCCATCACCTTCAACGTTCCAGTTGCGATGATCGCCTCTCTGCTCGTGGCGTATACAGTGACACCATGGATAGCTAGGCGTTGGCTCCGCACTGGCACGCCGCACTCAGGCAGCAGCGCGTGGATGAAGCGTGCCTACCGTGCACTCATCACGACCTTGCTTCGCAACCGATGGCTGCGTCGCGGCTTTTACCTGTCGGTTCTTGTAATGCTGGCGATCGCCTTTCTGCAGCCTGCCTGGCAGTTCGTCCGGCCGGGTGGCGTCGCGGGAGAAGTTTCGTTTCTAGGAGTGCCGCTCGCATTCCTGCCGAAAGACGACAAGGACACCTTCTTGGTGCACATTCACTTGCCGGAGACCACGCCGTTAGAAGTTACCGACCAGGCCGCCCGCAAGGTTGAAGCACTGTTGCGAGAGCAGCCACATGTCCTGAACTACACGACGCACGTCGGCATCCCGGCCGTCATCGACTTCAACGGCATGCTCAAAGGGAGCAGTGGAAACATCGGGCCGCAGTATGCGGAAATCCGCGTCAACCTCGTCGACAAGTTCACTCGAGATCCATCGTCCATCGACCTGGTTCTGGCGCTGCGGCCCGCTATCGAGAACATCGCCAAGCGCTATCCCGACGGCATCATCCAGCTGGTCGAGGATCCACCCGGACCTCCCGTGCGCGCCACTGTGCTTGCCGAACTGTACGGGGCCGAGTTGGACGAGCTCGATCGCTTGGCCCGTCGTGTATCCGATGAATTCCGGCGTACCTACGACATGGCTGAGGTCTGGGCGAGTGTGCCTTTCGATGTCTCTCAGTACCGCTTTGCTGTCCATCGCGAGAAGGCCGCGTCGGCGGGCGTCGATCCTACTCGCGTGTACGAGGCGTTAAAGCGCCTTTTGGACGGCGAGACATTGACCTTGGCCTACCCACGCGGGGAACGCGCCCCGGTGCCTGTACGCCTGTATATCCCCCGCGCGCAACGTGTCGACCCGGATAGCTTGAGCCGCGCTTTTGTCGAGAACGCAGAGGGTAGACGCATCCCACTTTCTGAGTTGGTCCAGGTCGCAGAGACTGTCGCCTACACGCCGGTTAACCACAAGAACGGCGAGCGGGTACAGTACGTGGGTGGCGAATTGGCAACGAGTGCTCCAGTCTATGCAGTCATCGATCTGGACCGGCGCTTGGATGGCCTGACGCTTGGCTCGCATGGAGCGCTTACGACTGCGAACCTGGGGTTCCAGCCGGTTCGAACGGACCCTTTGCAAGGCTATCAACTCCTGTGGGAGGGAGAGCTCAGACTAACCTTGGATGCCTTCCGGGATATGGGGCTCGCCCTGGGGCTCGCGATCCTGGTCATTTTTCTGCTGTTGGTCGGATACTACCAATCGTTTCGGTTACCCGTGCTGGCGCTCGTCTCGGTTCCCCTCGGATTCGTAGGCGTCTTCCCCGGTCATTGGTTACTCGATACCACATTCTCCGCTGCGTCGATGGTGGGCGTCATTGCATTGGCCGGCGTCGTGGTGCGCAATGCCCTGTTGATCATCGATTTCGCCCGCGACTACCAGCGCCAGGGATATGCCCCCGAAGAGGCCGCACGGGAAGCCGGTGCGGTACGGCTGCAACCCATTGTGCTTACCACCCTCGCCATCGCTCTGGGAACCTGGATCATGGTCCCGGACCCGGTGTTCGGTGGTTTGGCGATCACGCTGATCTTTGGGGCACTCAGCTCAGCAACGTTGTCGCTGATTCTTGTCCCTTTGCTTTACCGCTCGATCTATCGAGCCGGTGAGATGGTACCGCGGCAGGACAGCGGTGAGACAAGCGAAGCACCCATCAGCCGCTCCAAAACCTGAACCGCACCTTGAGGAGCGCTTCCTGATCCAGGTCTCCAGATAGGCAATCATGTGCTGTTCTTGGAAGGAAGAAATATGGATTCCGCCATCCGGGGGGGCGACAAAGGTTGAATGTGCGCTGGCGCACGTCGGTTTCGGTCGCGCTGCGGCCGGACAGGAAATCAAAAAACTGTCGTTCGATCGGATTTCCCGACGAGTGACCGGTGATCAAACCATTGCGGTCGTTGCTTGGCATGGTCCCCAACAACCGCTCTGGCCGAACAGCAGACGGCCGCGTTGCCGAGGGGAGCGCCTACTCTGGCAGCACTCAGCTGAGAACCGCGGCCTTGGGGAAGCAATGATCGGCGCGTTCCATCGGAGACCCTACTTTGCCCGCACGTAGAGCACTTTGGTCTCCGACCCAGGCGCCGTCCTCTCCTCGACTTGAAAAATGTCGCGTTTGCCTTTGACCAGATCACTCAGTTTCTTGAATCCGTAGAGCCGCGAATCGAAGTCCGGTTGGATCTTCGTCAGGTAGCTGCCGAAGGTCCCAAGATTCGCCCAGCCGCTGTCATCGCTAGCCTTATCCAAGGCCTCGAGCACAAATTCCGTTGGAAAAGCCTGCTGTTCCGTGCGCTCACCATTTCTTGGTTGGGCTATGGCTTTCGGCAAACCTTTCGCATCGGTATTGGAGACCGCTGGCGCGGAATCTACTGCTGACTCTTTCTTGACCGGCCGCAACACTTCCGTAAACACGAACTTGTGGCAGGCGTTGCGAAACGCCTCGGGGGTCTTCTTCTCCCCGAATCCAAGCACGTTCAGGCCTTCCTCGCGTATGCGCAAGGCGAGACCCGTGAAATCACTGTCGCTGGAGACGAGACAGAAACCATCGAATCTTCTGGTGTACAACAGATCCATCGCGTCGATGATCAACGTGCTGTCGGTGGCGTTCTTTCCCGTTGTGTAGGCGAACTGTTGAACCGGCTTGATGGCGTACCGGTTCAGCACCTTTTTCCACTGCGCGCTGTTCGGTGAGGTGAAATCGCCGTAGATCCTCTTCACGGTCGCCTCTCCGAACCGGGCGATCTCGCCGAGAAGCCCCTCAATGACGGCCGCCTGCGCGTTGTCCGCGTCGATGAGAACGGCAAGACGCAACGTCGGCTCTTCGGCTTCGATTTTGGCAACCAGTCGGGGATTCACCATGGACAGGGTTCTCGATTTTTGGTGGGTATCAGTTCGGCGCCAATCACTGGGGCCGCCGACCAGCAGTCAACGGCATCGAACGGCGCATCGCACTTGGATTATGCCGTCAAGGCCAACCACCGCAAACCGCCGGTAACGCGGCACACCACAAGCAAGCCCCGAGATCAACTCACAACCCCGCCCAACATCGGGCGGAATTGATCGTTCTCCTCCCCTGCCTCACCGAACACACTGCATCCAGACGCAGACACGGCCCCGTGCCGGAAACGAAAGGATGCTTCATGGCCTTGATTTTCCCATGCCCCAACTCCGGCTCACTCTGTGCCGGCTGGACGGCGGTCGGACTCGTGCTCTCCACCCTCGGCGCCCTACCGGCAGGTGCAGACAGTTCCATGAATGATCAGACCAACGCCGATTCTTCACCTATCCATACCGTCTACTTTGGTTTCGGTGACGACAGCGTGTCGCCCTCCGAACGGCAGCGACTCGACCAGGCAGTCGACTTGCTCAGCACCGACAACGTTCCCCTGGTGGTGCGCGGCTTTACCGACAGCATCGGTTTCCAGGCTTACAACGATGAACTCGCCCGGCGCCGGTCGGAGGCGGTGCGCAAGGCGTTAGTGGCCCAGGGCATCGCTGCCGCACGCATCGAGACGGCTTGGACCGGGCGCAGCGGCTACGTGGGCGACAACCGCAAAGAGGCGACCCGGCGCCTCAACCGGCGGGTCGAGATCCGCCCGGCGCCCCGCCAGTTGCAGGTCGTGGGACCGGATCTACCGCACCCGGCAGATGAACACCTTACCCTGTCTGCGAAAGACCGCCTGCGCGTCGGCCGCTACTCCCAACTCGCCGCGGTACCAACGCCCGGCCAGGCGAACCCGCTGCAGACGATCATCTCGCTGATCTTCCCCGGCCAGATCCGCACGGTCGGTGCCGCACTCAACCACGTGCTCGCCCGCAGTGGCTGGGCTCTGGCGTCGACACAGGCCAGCGACCCGACGATTCCGCACCTCATGAGCCTGCCGCTGCCTGAGTCGCAGCGCTCGCTCGGGCCGATCGCCCTGTTCGACGCGCTCGCTGTGCTTTGCGGCGAGGCCTACGTGGTCGTGGTCGACCCGGTGAACCGGCTGGTGTCGTGCGAGCTGCACGCACCCTACTCGCGCCTTGCCCGGGTCGAAGATGGAGTACCCGTGGCCTATGACAACCCGAAGGCAGATCACTGAGATGGTCAGCCACACGATGGATAGCCAAGTGACCACGAACCAAGGACGGAACGGTCTTGTTGTCGGTCTTCGCGCGTTGGCCGCCTTGACGCTGGCATCGGCCCTGCTCGCCGGCTGCAGTACGCCCGTGGAACGCCAAACAACGGCGACCAGATTACCCGGTGCCGGCGATGCCCAGGCTATGGCCGACCAGACTCTCCGGTCCGCAACAGACGCACCAGAAGCAGACTCAATCATCAGCGGCGACTACTACCGCGCCGACACATTCCGTTGCATCTCCCGGCCAGCCGACTGCCGCATCCGCGACCTGCGAACACCGTGGGAAGAGCGCCGTTACCTGATGCCGGACGGCACCCTCAGTGCTCCGCCGGGTTCCGAGACACGTCGATGATGCGGCTACCAATCATCATCGCCTTTGGTCTCGCCGCGGCAACTACGCCAGTGGCTGCCGCGGATACCCGGGTCCGCCTGACCGACAAACGCCCGCTCGAACAGGTCGAGTCCGCGCACACCCGCGACCAACTGACCAAGGCCTGGGGGCTCACGGCACAGGAGGTCGAGCGCTACGAGATACTGATGCGTGGTCCGCGCGGGGCCTTCTCTGTGACGAACATCTCGCCCATCGAGGTACTTGGCATCCACGCCGAGACGCCGGCAGAGCGCCAGCACTACGCCGACCGCTTCGTTAGATTGCTGTACGAGGACACCGAGCGCGTGCTCGCCTTCGAGCGCGCAACCCAGGCGGCGTGGCGGCGTCTTGGCAAGCCGATGTTCGAGGCAGCTCGCCTGCCTGGCGCATCGGCGCCGCTTTCCTCGAACAGGGACCAACTCTGGGGCAAGCGACTCGCCCTGTTCGTCGCCACGCAGGACTGCCCGCGCTGCGCCAAGAGCGCCCGGGAACTCGTCGACCTCGTCGCCGATGGCGGTCCGCTCAGCGGTCTCGATATCTACGCGGTCGATACCCAGGATCCCGACGCGATTCGCACCTTTGCACGGGACGTGGGCGTACTCCCCGGCGCCGTGTCCGATCGTCGCGTCACGCTCAACCAAGGCAAGGCGCTGTTCCAGCAGTACGACGGTGATGACCGCGGACTGCCGCAGGTGTTCGTGCGTGATGGCACACAGCTGCGCCCGCTGGATACTGTCGCGGGGACCTTGCGATGAAGCGACCGATCCTCGCGCTCACCTTGCTGACGTGTTTGCCGCTTCCGGCCGAAGCGCTGCGTGTGCCGGCCGCCTATCACCAGGTAGCGCTGGAGTACGACGTGCCGGCCGGCATCCTGTTTGCGATTGCACTCGCCGAAAGCGGGCGCCAACGGAAGGACGGTCAGACACTGCCCTACCCCTGGGCGATGAACGTCGATGGCGAAGCGTTCTACTTTGCCAACCGCACCGAGGCCGACGCTCACCTCGAGCAACTTCTCGCTGCCGGTGAGAAGCCGGACATCGGGCTGATGCAGGTGAACTGGCGCTACCACCAGCACAAGCTGGGTGATATCCGGCAGGCCTTCGACCCCTGGCTGAACCTGCGCGCCGGCGCGATTGTCCTGCACGACGCGTACCGGGCGACCGGCGACTGGTGGACGGCGGTCGGGCGCTATCACTCGGGCACGCCCGCGCGTGCCGAGGCCTACCGGGCCCGGGTACTGCGCTGGTACACGAGGCTCGACTGATGCGCAGGCTGACCGCACCCCTCCTTCTATGCACGGTGATGCCGGCCTTCGCGGCCACGCCGTTGACAGTCCTTTACGACAGTGGCGAGACATTGCCGTTGACACCCCTGCTCGAGGCCTCCGGGTTTGTCCTGGAGCCGGACGACGCTGAGCTGCCGCCGATCGCGCCGCCAATGGAGGCGGTCCTGCAGCAACAGGTCACGGTGCGTTCCCCGAGCCTGACCCCGGGTGTGCAACCGCGCATCGCCGTCGGCAAGTCCGGCGCCCACCTGCCCCGGCCGATCTTCCTGGTCGGCGCCGATGCGCGATCGTTGGGCTGGATCGCCCAGCATCGCATCCGCTTGTCCGCCCTCGGCGCCGTCGGCCTGGTGGTCGCGGCCGAGGGCTTGGACGACATCCTGCAGGTGCGGCGCGCGGCGGGCGACCTGCCGCTGGCCGCCGGCAGCGGCGAGATGCTGGCCGAGCAGTTCGGGCTGCGCCACTACCCGGTGCTGATCGGGCCGGAGTGGATCGAGCAATGAGCGTCCACCCGATCGAGGCCCTGTTGCGTCCCCCGGTCGAGGCCTGGTCGGCCAGTACCGCTGCAGTCGGTGCGGCGATCTGCCTGCTGGCCCCCTGGGCACTGTTCATGACACCGGGGGTGGCTTACGGTGCCGCGTTCCTGTTCGGCTGGCTGGCCTGGCATCGCGGGCGCCAGGCCTGGCGCGTATTGCGCTACCAGCGCCACATGCGGTCCCTGCCCCGTTACCGGATGCGCGCCGACCAGATCCCCTGGTCGCCGAGCCGGCTGTTTCTCGGGCGCGGTTTCGCCTGGGGTCAGAAGCACACGCAGCGCCTGCGCGATACGCTGCGGCCCGAGGTGCGGACCTACCTCGAAGACTCGGCACTTTCGCGCTGGGTACGCCGGCACGAGCCTGCGTGGGAGCGATCGTCGGTACTGCGCTGGCTGTACCGCCTGACGTCGGCAGATACCCTGTTCAATCCGCTGCGCCCGGCCCCGCCGGTCGGTGGCAAACCGCAGCTGCATGCGGTCGAGCCGGACGAACAGGATGTCTGGATGCCGCTCGATGAGCGCAACGGCCACACGTTGGTACTCGGCACCACGCGGGTCGGCAAGACGCGCCTGGCAGAGATCCTGATCACCCAGGACATCCGTCGTGGTGACACGGTGATCGTGTTCGATCCCAAAGGGGATGCCGACCTGATGCGCCGGGTGTATGCCGAGTCGCGGCGCGCCGGCCGTGACCTGTTCGTGTTCCACCTCGGCTACCCGGACCTGTCGGCACGTTACAACGCCATCGGCAACTTCAGCCGGGTGACCGAGGTCGCCACGCGCATCGCCAACCAGCTGCCCTCCGAGGGCAACTCGGCGGCGTTCAAGGAATTCGCCTGGCGCTTCGTCAACATCATCGCCCGCGCCCTGGTCGACCTGGGCCGGCGCCCCGACTACGCCCAGGTACGCCGGCACATCAACGACATCGAGCCGTTGTTCATCGAGTACGCACGGCACGTGCTGGTCCGCGAGGACATCGTCGACTGGGCCGCGCGGATCGGTGGCATCGAGTCCAACCTCAACGAGCGCAACCTGCCGCACAACCTCAAGGGCCGCGGCATGCACGCGATCGCGGTGTTCCGTTTCCTCAGCGACCGGGTCTCCGCGGGCGAGCTGTACGACCCGGTGCTTGAGGGCCTGATGGGCGCGTTCAAGTACGACCGCACCTACTTCGACAAGATCGTGTCCTCGGTCGGGCCACTGATGGAGAAGCTGACGACTGGCAAGATCGCCGAGCTGATCTCACCCGACTACACCGATGCCGAGGATCCGCGCCCCATCTTCGACTGGCGCTCGGTGATCCGCAGTCGTTCGGTCGTATACGTCGGCCTGGACGCGCTGTCGGACACCACCGTGTCCGGTGCCGTGGGCAACTCGATGTTCGCCGATCTCGTCTCGGTCGCCGGCGACCTCTACAAGCACGGCGAGGCCGGTGGCCTGCCGAAGCTGGACGAAGTACCGAAGAAACTGCGCATCTGCCTGCATGCCGATGAGTTCAACGAGCTGATCGGCGACGAGTTCATCCCGATGATCAACAAGGCGGGCGGCGCCGGCTTTCAGGTCACCGCCTACACCCAGACCTGGAGCGACGTCGAGGCGCGTGTCGGCTCGCGGGCCAAGGCCGGACAGGTCGCCGGCAACTTCAACACCCTGATCATGCTGCGTGTGAAGGAGCTCGCGACCGCGCAGATGCTCACCGACCAGTTGCCAAGGGTCGAGGTCCATGCCCTGACGCAGGTATCCGGCGTGAACGACTCGTCGTCACCGGGCTCGGGTGTGGACTTCACCTCGCGCAACGAGGACCGCCTGACCGTCACCGAGGTGCCGATCATCTCGGAGAACGACGTGATGGGCCTGCCCAAGGGCCAGGCGTTCGCGCTGGTCGAGGGTGCGCGGCTGTGGAAGCTGCGCATGCCGCTGCCCGACGCGTCGCACGACCCGCACATGCCGGCCGACCTTGATGCCTTGGCCGAGCAGATGGCGGCGAGCTATCGCACCGCCGACCACTGGTTCGACGACAGTCAGACCACCTCCCTGCTGCGGGTGGGTGCGGCATGAGCGCCAGTGCCGCCCAGGTCCAGAACCGCCGCTCACACGCCGGCCAGCAGGCAACCGACGGCACACCCAGCGTGCTGCGCGCGACCTTCCGGCTGGTCTTTTGGCTACTCGTGGCACTGCTGTTTTCGATCGTGATCGAGTGGATCGGCATGCTGCTCTGGTGGCCCGAACAAGGTGCGGCCCACAGCGAGGCGATGCTGTCGGACGAGTTGGGTTACCTGTCGGGTGATCTGCGCGCGACCCTGCTGGTGTCCGATACCGCGGCCTATGCGCAGGCGTTTGCCGACACCGCCTACCACTGGCTGTGGCAACGCACCGGACTGGAGTCTGCGATCGCCTGGCTCGCGGCCACGCCAACGACCCACGCATCGGCATGGCAGGTGGGCCTGCATGAAGGCTACAACCGGATCGCCGACTTCATCGTTGCCGCAGCGACCATCACCCAGGTCTTCGCGGTGCGCCTGGCCGTGCTGACGCTGGCGATGCCGGCATTCGCACTGGCGATATTGGTCGGCGTGCTGGACGGACTGGTCCTGCGCGATCTGCGCCGCTGGGGTGGCGGGCGCGAGTCGAGCTATCTGTATCACCACGCCAAGCGCTGGATCTGGCCGCTGTTCATCACCGCCTGGGTGCTCTACCTGTCGTTGCCGTTCAGCGTGCACCCGGCGTTTTCCATCCTGCCGTTTGCCGCGTTGATTGGCCTGCTGGTCGCGATAACCGCGGCCTCGTTCAAGAAGTATCTGTAGGAGACCGTCGTGCGTTACCCCATTGCAATCCCCGTCGCCGTGTTGGCGGTACTGGCCACCAGCGGGCCAGCGACCGCCGCCGATGCCGAGCGCGAGGCGCTCGCACGCCTGGCGCATGAACTCGAGGCCCTGGCCCCGCTGGTCGATGCCGCAGAGGCCGGTGCCGAGCCGGCCGAGCGGGTGCGTTTCCGTTACGACTGGCTGCGCCGCGATATCCGACGGGTGCGCGAAGGCGTGCTCGAGCATGCGGCGGCCGACCAGGCCGAGCCGCGGCGCTACGACCCGCTACGTGGTGACTACCGGCGGTAACCCATGAACGCGTCGCAGCAGGCCGCGTTCAGCGCCGCCACCGGACACGCCCCGGGCGCCGTGAATACGCTGATCGGCAGCGTCGTACTCGTGCTGGTGTTCGTGTTCACCGCCTGGCTGGTCACGCGGACGCTGTCATCGCTGTACCGCGGTAGGGCGACGGAGCTCGATCTGCTGTGGATCGGGCTGCGCGCCTCGGCGCTGATCGCCGTCGCGATCTACGTCGTCAACTGATGTTCGAAACCGGATGCCCGCGCCGGAGTCCGCGGGTTGTTTGTAGCAACGATCGGAGGATCGAAACCATGTTGTCCCGATTCAGAAACCGCTGGGTTTCCCTGTCTGCCCTTGCGGCCACCTACCTCGCCGTGCCGCGCCTGGCGCTGGCGGCCGTGCCCGCGCCACCGACACCCTCGACGACACCCGGCAGCAACGATGCGATCGCCTGGTTCAAAGGCGTGTTCGAAGATGCCTCGGAGGTCGGCATCCTGGTGATCGGCGTGGTGCTGTTCATCATCGGCGCGGTCGGCATGATCTGGGCGGTCACCCAGGTGCTGACCAACAAGGGCACCATCGGGGATGTCGCCAAGATCGGCATCGCGTCGGCGGCCGGCATCGCGTTCGGCACCTATGCGCTGACCCAGGCCACCGGGGTCATCTGAGGCCATGTCGTCGGAATCATCACAACCGACACAGGGCTTCGGGGTGCTCGCCGACCGCGTGGACGGCGAGCCTCCCGCGATCCTGGGCTTGACCACCTCGGAGTTGCTGCTGGTCGCACTGACCACCGGGCTGGTGTTGCTGCCGCTGCTGCTGGCCATCGCCGCGGCGGTCGACATCGGCAGCGTCGTGCTGGCCCTGACCGGCTTCATCTTCATGGCCGGGATCTATGTCGGCGCGCTGATCTTCCGCCGGTTAAAGCGCGGTCACCCGATGGGTCACTACCAGGTGAAGTTCGCCGTGCTGATGCAACGGCTGTTCGGCGGCAACCGCTTCCTGCTGCGCAGCGGGTACTGGTCGCTGGGGCGCACCCGCCACCCCGGCACCCGAGCGGGAGGATGACCGCCATGTCCCGCTACCGTCACGAGATCGACAACGCGCGTGCCCACATCGTCAGCCTGTGGCTGGTGATCATCCTGCTGGCGATCGGCCTGGCCTACGCGTTTCGCGGCTGGGCCAATGCGCCGAGCGACATCACGCTGCACATCCCGCCAGATCTTTCGGCCGGCAGTACCGTGCGCGTCGGCGAGGTCCCGAAGCCGAATGTCTACGGCTTCGGCTACTACATGTGGCAACAACTGAACCGCTGGCCGAAAGACGGCGCCGAGGACTTTCCGGCGAAGCTGTACCGCTTTGCCGCCTATGTGACCCCGGCCTTTCGCGCCGAGCTGCTGCGCGACATGGACAGGCGCGGCCGCATGGGCGAGCTGACCGGGCGCGTGCGTGCCCTGTACGAGGCACCGGGCGCGCAATACGACGACAGCCGCGTGCAGACCGTCGGGCCGAACGCCTGGACCGTGACGATCGAGGCGGTGATCGAGGAGACGGTCGCAGGACTTCCCGTCAAGCACACGCGCATCCGCTACCCACTGCGCGTCGTGCGCTACGACGTCGACCGCGAACTCAATCCCTGGGGCATGGCGATCGACGGTTTCGCGTCGCCCGGCCCGAGCCGCGTCGAGGAACCGGCCAAGGAGGCCTCCTGACATGGTTCCCTTTCTGATTCTCACAGCGGCACTGACACTCAGCGGCGTGGCCACGGCAAAGGAACGGCCCACCCCCCCGGTCACCGACGCGACCGAGCAGCAGGTGTGGCGCGGGACACCGATCCGCGTCGATCTGCGCCTGAACACCGAGCGTACCGTGCGCATGCCCGGCGCCACCCAGCTGCGCAGCGGCCTGCTCGGCGGACCGGTGCCCGGCCTGCGCGCGCAGGCACTGGGTGATCATCTGTACCTGAAGGCGGAACAGCCGTTTGCGGCGACACGCCTGATCGTCCAGCCGGATGCCGGACAGTCGATCCTGCTCGACCTGGCCGCCGACCAGCGCTTTCCCGCTGGCGCACCGCTCGAGGTGCTGACCCATCCCGCACCGGCAACAGGCAATCCCTCGGAACCGGCCTCACTGACACCGCAAAAGACCGACAGGCCGGTCGGCTATGTGACGCTGGTGCGCCACGCCGCACAATCCCTGTACGCACCCACACGCCTGATCCCACGTTCCGGGGCCATCGCACGTGCGCCTCTGCCGTTCCACGACGCTATCGACCTGGTGCGCGGAGGCCATATCGAGGCACTGCCGGTCGCAGCCTGGCGCGCCAACGGTCCCCACGGTCCGCTGTGGCTCGCGGCGATCAAGCTGCGCAACACCCTGACCAGACCGGTGACGCTGGATCCGCGCGACCTGCGCGGGCAGTGGCGGGCGGCGAGCTTCCAGCACGCGCGCCTGGGCGCCACGGGCGATCCGACCGACACCACCACGGTCTACCTGGTCGCCGACCGGCGCCTCGAGGCCGCCCTCGCGCCGTTCGTGCCGAAGCAGGCAGAGGTGGTGCGATGATCACGATGAACCGGATCATTCCGATCATCGGCGGCATCGTGCTGGTGATCGCCGTGGCCGTCGCGGTCAAGAGCGGCGAGCGCCGACCCCAGCCGGACCTGATGGCCAACCTGCCCACGGCCGCAGCACCGGACGTCGACACGCCCGCCGACACGGTGCGCTCGCTCTCGGCCCAGGTCGCGCAGATGGTCGATCAGACCCGGCGCCTGACCGAGGAGAATCAGAAGCTGCGCGAGCAGAACTCCGCCGCGATGGACCAGGAGAAACGCGTGGCCGACAAGGTACGCGCGGAGCTCGCTAACGATATCGAGCGCGCCGGTCGGCGTGACGAGCACACGCTCACCGCGCTGTCGCAACAGCTCGAGAAGCTGCGCAGCCGGATCGCCGTGAGCGAACAGTCCCAATCCACCACGCCGGCACTCGCCGACATGCCGGTGGGCTTTGGCTATGGGGACAGCGGCATCGCCGGTGCGATCCACTGGATCGAGGCGCTGGACGCGCCGGCCGCCGGCACGTCCGACCAAGAGCCGACGTTTGCGTCGCTGACTGGTGGTTCGTTGCTGCACGCCGGTAGCGGGACACGCGAACCCGACACGCTCCCCGACCCAATCCTGAATCCGGTCCGTGCAGTCGCCGGCAGTGATGGCAAAGCCACGCCGGCCAAGTCGCATGTCGAACCGGTCTACACGATCCCTGCCAATGCGACCCTGACCCAATCGACGGCTTTAAGTGCCCTGGTGGGCCGGATCCCGGTGGGCGGCCAGGTGCAGGACCCGATGCCGTTCAAGGTGCTGATCGGTACCGACAACCTCGCTGCCAACGGTCACCAGATCCCGGGCCTCGAAGGAATGGTCATGTCGGGCATCGCCGTCGGCGACTGGACGCTGTCGTGCGTGCGCGGAACCATCCAATCCGCGACCTTCGTGTTCGACGACGGACGCGTGCAGACCTTCGGCGGGACGTCGCGCGGCAGCGGCCAGGGCGCCAACCGGCAGCAGGAAGGCCTCGGCTGGATCTCCGACCGCTTCGGCGTGCCGTGCATCAGCGGTGAGCGCATCACCAACGCCCCGACCTTCCTCGCCCAGCGGATCGGCGTCACGGCACTGACCGCGGCCGCGGAGGCCGCCGCCGCATCGCAGACCACGAGCACGGTCAGCAACGAGGGCACGGCGAATACCACCGTCACCGGTGACCAGGGCCAGTACGTACTCGGCAAGACCGTCTCCGGTGGCGCCCAGGAGATCGGCTCCTGGCTGACCGAGCGCCAGGCGAGCGCGTTCGACGCGGTCTTCGTGGCCGCCGGCGAACCGGTGGTCGTCCACCTCGATGTCACCCTGCCGATCGATTACGACCCCGCCGCGCGCCGGCTCGATCACCACGCCCGCCTGGCCGGCCCTGGAGGTGCCTATGGCTATCTGGATTAGACCGCTGATCGTCGCCGGAGTGGTCTTGGCCCTGACCGCTTGTGCAACCAGCAAGGAAGACGTCTTCCCGCAGGATGGCCCGGACATGGCGACCATCTACGACCAGCATCAACGCAGCGCCGGGATGGCGCGCGATCCGTCACTACAGCGCCAGGGACTGGAGCGTCCCATCGCGCGTGGCACTGCGGACCTGCACGACTTCACCCAGCAGGCTGCCAACGAGATCGAGCAGGTCTTCCCGCTGCTGCCCAACCCGCAGATGGTGATGTTCGTGTTTCCGCACCTGAGCGCCGAGGGTGCGCCGGTACCGGGCTACAGCACCGCGTTCCCGATGTACGCGGTCGATCAGTACGCGATGCCCGGCGAGGTCTACCAGCCATGAAGGATCTGCTTGCACTGTTTGGCCTGACGGCCACGCCGGCGGCAGCGTCCGAGGCCGATGCTCCCCGCCGCCTCATCACACGCCGCCGGCTGGCACGCGATCAGTACACGCTGCCGCCATCGTTCACCGACCTGCTGCCATGGTGCGAGTACCTGCCCGACCACCAGGCCTTCCTGCTCGAGGACGGGCGCAGCGTGGGTATCGTACTGGAGATCACGCCGGTCGGTTGCGAAGCGCGCCCGCCGAGCTTCATGGGCGAGCTGCACCAGGGGCTGCTGGGCATGCTCTCCAACGTGCTCGAGATCGACCCCTCACCGTGGGTCGTGCAGGTCTATGTGCAGGACGAGACGGATCTGCGCACGACCAGTGCAGCGCTGCGTGACTATGTCCGCGCCGATCTGCGCGACAGCACGCTGACCCGGCACTGGCTCGCGGTGATGGACGCACATCTTTCCGCAACTTCGCGCCCCGGTGGTGTGTTCCACGACAGCGTCGTAACCAACTGGCGATGGGGCGGCAAGCTGCGCCGCACACGCCTTGTGGTCTACCGGCGCTTCCGGCGCGAGGAACAACCCTTGCGTGATTCGCTGGAGCAGCTGCGTGACCAGGTCGGACGCCTGCGGGCCTCGCTCGATGCCGCCGGCGTATCGTCACGCGTGGCCGATGGCGCGCATGTCTACGACTGGCTGCTGCAGTGGTTCAACCCGCGGCCGGGGATCTGCGACGGCTACAGCACGCGCCTCGCCGACATCGCACCCTACCCCGGCGACCGGGACCTGCCGTTCGGACGCGACTTCGCCGAGCTGCTGACGCTCTCGGTACCGCAGTCCGACACCGAGGCAAACCTGTGGCGTCTCGACGGCATGCCGCACACCCTCGTGTCGGTACAGGGGCTGCGCCGTGCACCCGAGATCGGCGCCCTGACCGCCGAGCGGTCGGTCGGCAACCAAGTGTACGCGGTGTTCGACCGCCTGCCGGCAGGCACCGTGATGGCGATGACGCTGGTGTGCCGACCACAGGACCTGTTGCGCGCGCACGTCGCCAACGTCAAACGCGCCTCGGTCGGTGACGGCGCCGAGGCGGTGCTCGCGCACGAGAACGCCTCGCAGGTCGAGCTACAGATGGCCCGCGGCGATCGCCTGGTGCCGACCTACCTGAGCTTCTACGTGCGTGCCGAGGACGAGACGGCGCTGCGTCGCCAGGTCAACCATGTCGAGAGCCTGCTACTGCAGAACGGCCTGCAGACCGTCGGGCGCGAGTCCGAGTTCCTCGCCTGTGATGCCTGGCTGCGCAACCTGCCGATGAACTACGACCCGGCGCTCGACCGCAGCCACCGGCGCTCGCGGCTGATGTTCGGGACCCACTTGACCAGCCTGCTGCCGGTGTACGGGCGTTCCCGCGGTACCGGTCACCCCGGGCAGCTGTTCTGGAATCGCGGTGGCGAGCCGCTGAGCTTCGATCCACTGCACAAAGACGACCGCAAGAAGAACGGTCACATGCTGATCGTCGGGCCCACCGGCGCCGGCAAATCCGCCACGCTGGTCTACCTGATCATGCAGGCGCTGGCCGTGTGGCGGCCACGCGTCTACCTGATCGAGGCCGGCAACAGCTTCGGCCTGATGTGCGACTACCTGCGCAGCCATGCCCTGTCCGTGCACAGCGTGGCGATGCAGCCCAACGCCGACGTCAGCCTGCCGCCATTCGCCGGCGCCCTGTCGCTGCTGGAGACCGATCCGACGCTGGCCGCCGTCGACCTGGAGGCCGTCGACGCCGCCACGCCCGACGATGACGACCCGGCCGATGACCTCGAGGAAGGCCGCGACCTGCTCGGCGAGATGGAGATCGCCGCACGGATCATGATCACCGGCGGCGATGCGCGCGAGGACGCCCGGATGTCGCGCGCGGATCGCCTGGTGATCCGCCGCGCGATCCTCGAGGCCGCCGGCCAGGTACGCGCCACCGGTCGTGACCAGGTACTGACCGAAGACGTAGCCACGGCGCTGCGCCGGGCCGGCCAGGACGAATCCCTGGATCCACGCCGGCGCGAGCGCGCCGTGGACATGGGCGATGCCCTGTTGCTGTTCTGCTCCGGGGTCGCGGGGCACTTCTTCAACCGCGAGGGCAATCGCTGGCCGGACGTCGACGTGACCCACCTGGACATGGGCATCCTGCAACGCGAGGGCTACGAAGACCAGCTGACTGTGGCCTACATCGCGCTGATGAATCACATCAACAGCGTGGTCGAGGCACGCCAGCACGACGCCCGCCCGACGCTGGTGATCACCGACGAGGGTCACATCATCACGACCAACCCGCTGCTCGCCCCGTACGTGATCAAGATCACCAAGATGTGGCGCAAGTTCGGGGCCTGGTACTGGATCGCGACCCAGAACCTCGACGACTTCCCGGACGCGAGCCGGCGCATGCTCTCGATGCTCGAGTGGTGGCTGTGCCTGGTCATGCCGAAGGACGAGGTCGAGCAGATCGCGCGCTTCCGCCAGCTGACCGACGAGCAACGCCAGATGCTGTTGTCCGCGCGCAAGGAGAGCGGCAAGTACACCGAGGGTGTCGTGCTCACCGACAACCTGGCCGCGCTGTTCCGCAACGTGCCACCGGCGCTGGCACTCGCACTGGCGCAGACCGAGAAGGACGAGAAGGCCGCGCGTGCCGAGATCATGCGCCGCGAGCGCTGCAGCGAGGTCGAGGCGGCCATGCACATCGCCGCCGAGATCGAAAGCCGACGGGCGGGTGGCTGAGATGTACAGCGCCCTTCTTCTCGTCCTCCTGCTTGTAGCCAATGCAGCCTTCGCCGAGCCCCGCGTCGAGGTGTTCACGGACCGTGGCCATCCGGTTGCACATACGAAGGCCTTCGCCGACATGACCGTGTACCGGCTCGACGGCCTCGCGCTGGCACAGGATCAGCTCTCCGAAGGCCTGCCCAGCGATCCGGCGGAGGCCGCCACCGTCGCGGCACAGCGCCTGGATGCGCAGCCATCGCTCAACGAGCAGATGATGCAGGCCGGGCAAGGTCTCACGCTGGCCCACCTGCAATACCGCCTCGACCGCTACCCGGCAATCGTGTTCGACGGCGTGACGGTGATCTATGGCGTCACCGATCTCGCGATCGCGTATCGTCTGTATGAGGCGCACAAATGACGACGCGCTGGACGATCATCCGCACCGGGCTCGTCGCGTTGTGTCTGACGCTGCTGGCCGCAATGCCCTGGCCGACGCCCAGCGTTGCGGCAACCACCAACACCGCGCAGATCCTGGCCAAGACCACGGCCGCACTGCCGCGGTGCCTACGCTGGCGCCTGACCGGCATCTGCCTGTGGCTACGATGCGGCATCCGCGGCTGCCGGGTCCGGGTCTCACCGCGTGTGTTCAACTACGCGCCCGATGCGGTCGTCACCACGCACAACGAACCGGCCCTGCATCCCTGGGTCGAGGCACGACCCATCCTGGCCGCGGCCAACGCGGGCTTGGCCGGCCTGGTCGGTGGTTTCGCGGACGCCTCCGGATCCGTTGAGGGACGGCGGGAACAGGGCAGCGCGGATCGCGGCCGCGATCACCAGACCTTCCGCGAGGCCGACCTGATCGGACACCCGTTCTCGGCCAGCGGCCTGTTGCTGGGTGCGGCCGGGCTAGTCTGCCCACCGCGCACGATCCCGCTGATGCCCTACTTCGTATCGACACTCGATGCGCTGGTCTGGCGCGAGATCATACCGATCGAATCGCTCTACCCCGCCTCACTGATTCCGGGGCTGAAGGAGATCGGCAACTGGCCATTGAATACCTGGGGCAACGTGTTCCCGCGCACCGGCATGGCGCTGCAACAGGAAGAGCCCAAGGCGGGCGCGATCATCGCGCAACGCGCGGGCGAGATCACGACGCGCTCCGCCCAACCGCATGTCTATGTGCCGCTGTCCTGGGGCCAGCGGAGCTGGGGCATGCGGTACTGGAACCCATCTGCCCTCGAACCCAATGACGAGCGTACCGGCAGCTGGCAGATGCTCGAGCCGCGCACGGACACGAGTTGTGATGCGTTCGGCGAGAACGATTCGCTCAGCCTGACCAGCTGGTCCGATGGGCGCAAAGACCCGGGCGGTGACTACCAGTTCAACCTGTGGCGTCCCTACACCTGTTGTCGCCGGCGCGGCATCTTTCTCCGCGCGATACCCTGACCATGGGAGCTGGCATGCGTTCTGCTTCCCTTCACTTCCTCGCGCTGCTGGCCCTGTCCGGTATCGTCAGCGCCGGCGAGGTGCCGGTCCCGACCGAGGACCAGGCCTGGTACTACACCATCGGTGGCGCAGAGCCCGTGTCGATCGCGTTGAACCCGGCCGGGGCGCACCAGGTCCTCGATGCGCACGCGTCACTGACCGCCAGTTACAGCTGCGGCAACTTCGACATCGTCAGCTCGGTGACGAACTCGTTCTCCAACGCCGCGACCAGCCTGCAGAGCACGGTGATGGGCGCCGCACAGGGTGCGATAGCGGCGCTGCCCCTGTACGTCTTCCAACGCGCCGCGCCCGGGCTGTACGAGCTGTTTCAGACCTATGCGGCGGACTTCAGCCTGAACTTCGGTGACGCGCTCAAGTCCTGCGAGCAGATGGAGCAGGAGATCCTCGCCGGCAAGGATCCGTACGAGGAGTGGATTCAGATGGCCAAGGCCGGCGACTGGCGGCGCCTGATGGGTACCACAACGGATGCTGTGGCCGCGAAGCAGTCGGTCGAGAGCAACGGTGGCGCAGCCGGCTACCCGTTTCCGAAGGTCAGCAGTGGCGGCGTCGTGATGGCCGGTGGCACTGGCGGTCCGCCAATCGAGCCGATCCGAGACATCACCGCCGCGGGCTGGAACACGACCCTTGGACGTCCGCCCGGCAGCAACGCCCCGTACACACCGCCGGTCATCGGGCCGGAGGTTCGCCTGGCGACCCTGTTCCCGACGCCGACGTCGGCCGCTGACTACGCGGTCGACGTCCTCGGTGACGCGGTGATCCGCACCTGCGACGGCTGTCCGAAACGCGGCATCCCCGGCAACGGCCTGAACGTGAAGTACGAGGCGCACCGCCAGGCCATTGCGACGGACCTCGTAACGCTGGTCCGCGGGGCCGGCGTACCGGCCAACGCGGACCTGCAAGACGTTTCCGCGCCCGGCGTCGCCGTCTCGGCCAAGGTCATCCAGACCCTGCGGGAACTGCCGGCGGACGAGGCCGGTGTCTTCGCCGGGCGCCTGGCCTCCGAGGTCGCGATCGCACGCACCATCGAAGAGGCCTTCGCGATCCGCCGCCTGTTGATCAGCGGTAAGCGCGTGCCCGAGGTGATGAGCACCAAGCCGGCCATGGACGTCGCGGTGAGCGCCGTCAACGAACTGGAGCAGGAAATCGAGAGCTTCCTGTTCGAGCAGCGCGTCAGCAAGGAGATCGCGAGCAATACCGCCGCTGGCGTCGTCGCACGGCGCAACCAGCTGGATGCACAAAGCCAGCAGACGCTGCGCCAGGGACGCCCGGAACGGTCTCCCCTCGAGGAGGGAGGCCGCTTCCAGTGAGTTCCCAGCCAGACGATGCATTCGATGCACGTCGCGCACGCCGGAGGCTGCTGCGCCTGGGTGTGATCCTTTTCGGCGGCGTCGCCGCACTCGTCCTCGTGCTGATCGAGATCTACGGCTATACCGCCGTGCGCGACGGTTGGGACCGCATCGCGCCGGCCGTCACCGCGATCAAGTGGGGCGGCATGGTCGTGCTGATCTGGCAATGGAAGCCCTTCATCCGCTGGGTCGCGCAGCGCCAACGCCTGAGTACCGGCTACCGCAACCACCTGATCGCAATGCGCGGGCGCATCGCCGTCGCACTCGTGGTCCTGGAGATCCTGTTCGGACAGAACCTGCTGACCCACCTGCTGAACTGAAGGCATTCATCCATGGCAGTCGATTCCTACCTCGAGCTCTTCACCACACTGTTCGGCTGGCAGTGGTACGGCATCATCTGGGATGCGCTGACCGACACCGGGATCGTGTACATCCCGTTCGTGATGATCCTGCTAACACGCTGGAAGGACGCGGCCCGCGGCGGCAGCTATGGCAATGTCCACGATATCGCGTTGCGCAGCATCGAGATCGAGTTCTATGTCGCGGTGTTCGTGGCCCTGATCGCCGGCCCACCGGCCGTGGGCCTCAGTGCCACGGCGATCAGCTACACGCCCTCGGCCACGCTGAACGACCCGGCACCCGCGACCGCCACACCGGCGCTGCCGGATTCGAGCTACGGTTCGGCGGGCGCTTTCTCGGGCGCCCCGGCCAGCGTGAACATACCGGTGTGGTGGTACGCGGTTCTGAGCCTGACCAAGGGTATCAACCACGCCATCGTTACCGGCATGCCCGACTCGGTCGGCATCCGCGAGGTCCAGCAGCAGGCACAACTCGCGACCGTCAGCGATCCGGTCGTGCGTGCAGAGGCCAGCCAGTTCTACAGCGACTGCTTCGTCCCGGCGCGCTCGAAGTACCTGCGCGACAAACCAACCAGTGCCGCGATCACCGCCCTGCTCAACGAATACGGTGCCGACGATCCTGACTGGATGGGATCGCATGTGTATCGCTCGCTCTACTACCCCCACATGCGGTCTGCATCCCGGGTCACCGGATGGCCCTACAAGGCGTCACGAGACCTGGACTATGGCACCGCCGCGACCGGCGGCTGGGGTCAACCCACCTGCGCCGAATGGTGGCTGGGTGACGGCACGACGACCGGGATCCGCGACAAGATCATTGCCCTGCCCGAGGCGAGCGACCTCAGCAACACGCTCGCGAGCGCCGCCACGCGATTCTCGACCTTTCTCGGATCCTGGGGCAGTACCGCGGCCATCGCGGCGGAGAAACTCACCGATACCGCCGTGCGCAAGTCACTGAACAACTCGCGCGTCGAGGCCATGACCACCTTCCAGCCTGACGCCCTGGGTGCCTACAGCGGGCGTGAAGGCGTGCTGGGCAACCTGTACGGCGCCGCACAGGATGTGGCCGGGGCCGCCGGCGCAGGCGCGACCCACTTCAGCCTGGGCACCATGCTCACCGCGATCAAGCCGATGCTGCCGACGATCCAGGCCGTGACGCTGATGGCGGTCTATGCCCTGCTCCCGATCATCGTCGTGATCTCGGGCTACTCGCTGTCGATGCTAGCGGTCGGCGCCATCGGCATCTTCACCATCAACTTCTGGACCGTGCTGTGGAAGTTTGCTCAATGGGTCGACGAGAACCTGACCGTCGCCATGCATCCCGGTAGCCTGGACGGCCTGATGAGCTGGGCCGCATCACCGGGTGGAATCGCCGGCGCGACCAGCAAGGCGCTGATGCTCGATACCATGCTGGCGATGTTCATGATCGGGATGCCGGTGCTGTGGACGATGATGATGGGGTGGATAGGCATCAAAGTCGGTGCCGGAATGCGAGACGTGCTGTCGGACGGCTCTGCGGCGGCGAAGAGAAGCGGGGAGACCGGATCGAAAGTGGCGACCAAGGTAACCACCAAAGGCCGGTAGACAGGCTACGACCTCGGTACCCGCCCTCTTCCGGCTGACCACTCTGAGTCATAGTCCCAGATGGGGTCCGTTCGCTCGTCCTCCGACGAATCAGCGGAGCCATAGCGCAACCCGAGCCAGACCGCGCCGGCAAGGAAAGCCGCTTGAAATGCCCAGAACACTGACAACAGCAGATACGGCATCACCAAACCGGCCAGAACAGCCCACACCAGACCGAGTCGCAGGGGATACCTGCGACAGGCGATTACCGCCCGGCCCAGAAATGGGATACGCCCGAGACGGTTCAGTAAGCGGTGCACGAAACGCACAAGACCGACGGGCAGCCAACGCAGCCGGACTAGTACCGTCCAGGCAACGATCAGGGCATATACAGCAACAGCCGAGTAAAAGCCGATTTCAAGTTGGTCCATTTCAGAATCCTTTCAATAATCCTTTTTAAACGCCAGCCCTTGGCCGCGCAACTTACGCGCCTACCTCGCACCGTAGTCCGGCACGAGCCCGAGCCGTTAAGAACGCCCTTGTCAATCATCAACCGAAACTCCATTTCCCGCCTAGCCATTCGCAGAGACTGTTTGGGAGCCCGAATGTTACCGGCCGCAATATAACGCACTGACGCTGATCAAAGGGTGAAAAAGCCCTGAAGAGAACGGATACACCAAGGGGAATGGCCCAACCCAGAAAGGGCTTGCCGCGCTTCGCGTACCGCGCAGCAAAGGGAGTAGAACCTCGATAAGCCCGGCAGCGTGTCCAGCCAGTGGCGAAACAAGTCACCCTATGGTTTCGTGCCAGGCATTCGGGGCTTCGTTGATTCTGAAAGGTTTTGGTGGCCTCTACATCCGAACCTTGCCGGCTCCGATGCCTCCAATGGCTAGATTTCTATCGCGCATCCACCGCTCATAGATTGTTCAGAGCCAACGACTCAAATTGCAGTACGCGCATCTTCGAGCATGCGCGTTTCAAAAAGCGATAATTCACCGCCATCCAGTGATAATCCAGCTACCGATGCTATCGCCTGATCAAGCCCTTTTCCAAGGACCAAACGATCACGAAGCTTCACACTCACCTGAATGGGAATGCCGTACTCTTCAAGCGCGGTGATCTCCGGTTCGAGGAAAAGATTCTCTACTTGACCTGCATAAACAGAATAATCGCCGCGCGGCATACCCATAGTCGCGTACACATGCTTCTGAATAAGGTCGAGGGCATGTAGATAACGCGGCACAGCAAATGACGCCCAATTTCTCTGAAAAAGAAACGCAGCTTCCACAGCACCATCTGCTGTCTTAACGTACTTATCTTTGTCCAGGATCGAGCAGATGAACGACTGCACGCTATCGGCGTTGCGAAGCTCGTTGAGCCGAAATGCCAACTGCGGCCCGCTAAACACTCCATTGATCGGCTTTTGCACAAACTCGTCGAAAATAATGCCACAGACCGCTTGAAGATTCTCCCATCCAGGCATGCCGGTCCAAGCCAGTCTTCGATTCAGCGCACTACCACCTTCCCGTAGGCGCAGCGCCACATTAATCTGCAGTTCCGGATCAATGTGCGCATTCTCCCGGAGCAAGCTGAAAGGTAACTCCTGTTGGTGCGCAACGGGCTGTAACCGCTGCCTTGAACGCTCACTGAGATCATCGTCCTCGACTTGAACCAGAAGGCCAAGCGGAGTCTCATCTCCCTGGGTGAAGACGGGAATATCGATCAGTTCCAGTTGGTGCTCTGGCGGCGCATCCAGCACAAAAACCCTGCCAATAAAATGCTGGAACATTCTTCCGGAGCGTCCGCGAATATTCTGGAAAGTGAAAAAGTCGAGCCGAGACTTTGCCAAGCGCCCTTCGTAAATAACGACATTCTTTGCTGCAGTGTTTACGCCCTCGATAAGCGAAGACGTGCAGACCAAGTAACGAATTTTCCCCTCGTTGAACAATTTAACATTGAGATGAGCTAATGCGCGAGGTACACGTCCATGGTGTATTCCGACGCCTTGTCGAAGTGCAGCACGCAAACTCCAGTCCGGATGAAACGCCTGGGCTACCCAGTCGGCGACTGCATTCAGTACATCGTCCTCATACCCAACATCTGTCTGTGACAAGAGCTCCACTACCTTGTTCGCTTGTGCCGGAGACTTGCAGTACACGAGAGTTGGTTCACACAGGTCTTTGACCAAGCCAAGAAAAGCTTCCTCTCGCGTGGGACGCTTATCGATAAAATGCACTTCTGAGACTACAGTATTGAAATCCGTGCGCATGAAGGTGCACTTGAAGCGCTCGCCAAAGCCCTCCGGTATACCCTGAATACTTGGCCCAAGGAGATATATCTGTTTTGATATTTTTTGGAGCTTGTATAGGGCGTGATTAAGCATCGCCGCACGCCCACCATCATCCGGCCCGACGATATCAAGCTTGTAAAACTCATCGATAACAAGGAGATCGATGGACTTCAAATCATCACGATCAATTGCGCGTTCTTGAGTCAGCACATAAATATTTCGATCACTGGACTCTTGGGACGGATGCGTAATGACCTTATACCTATCGCGAAACTTACTGAGCCTACGCCTTGTCTCGTCGATGAGCGAGATCGTAGGAACAATGATCACGAAGGTATCAAACTTGCCAGATGCGAGCAGCGCATCGATGATGAGGCTCTTGCCGAAACTTGTCGGAGCACTGAGGACAAAACTCTCGCCATTCATCAAGCCTCGATAGACCTCGGCCTGCTCCCTATGAAAAACGATCTCTTTTCCATCGAGTTCAAAACCAATCGGTCGATGATACTCGTAAGCGATTTGATCGCGGACGCCAAGCTTCGTCGGGTCGGCATAAGGAAAAAGGCCAACTTGCCGTATGAGCGCATCGAAAGCGCCGTTGAGTGGCTCGAAAACGTCATAGTATTCGAGAGCGCGAATAACCATTTCGCGCCCTACGCTGATCGTACTTTTGTCATGACAAAGCCTCGATATGGCTCGTGCGATCTCAAATGGTTGGCTAGCAACGTGATCCCTGCTTTGAAATGCGACCCGCAATTCATTTGGCGTCATCAGAATACCCCTTAAAGCTGTTGCAGACCCTTGAGCCTGTCATCAAAAGAACGAAGGAGCTTTGCCTTACCTGCAAGAGGCACCAAAATCAGATGGATACCCACGTTTCCCGGCAATTCCTTTTGCCGAAAACTATCAAAATGCTTGGAAAGCTCTGATGCGATTTCCTCTTTGTATTGATCATCTACGACACTGTGGCACTCGACCGTTTTGCTGCGATAGGTAAGAAGAACCGGGATATGGACATGTTTGAAAACTTCATCAAGTGAAGTGCTGTCATCAAGAAGCTGCCTGATTTCGTCCGAGTGCGCACAACCGTCTCCCATCTTGTGCTCAATCCACATGAACTCATCGCGTAGATAGTCATATTCCAGATGGTCACTCAACTCCGCAAGGACATCGCGCACCGCCGCTGATAGCTGCGTGTAGAACTTAACTTCTCCAAGCCATAGCTCTAGGCCATCTTGTCCCGAGACAACATGAACACCATCGAAGCCTTTGACTGTCTCGTTGGATGACGACTTGAAATAGAACTTGGAAACCACAGGCTCAGATTGGTAGTAGTCGCGCATGATTGAAAACAGCAAGAGCTCACCAACTTCTCCTCGGTTCTGGTATTTTTTCGTGGTGTAAATAGCTCTTGCGGCACGCCCAAGCTGCTCAACACCTGTGGCCGTATCGAATCGCTCCCACTCTTCCAAAGGCAGGGCGAATTGGGGAAGATTTCTGATGAGGTACCTAGCGAAAGCGTCGGAGCGCCAAGCTCCTCCTTCATAACCCGCACAAAACCCGACAAGTTCTGCCTCGGGCTCTAGCCGACTGACCCGCACCTGGAGAAACGGCTTTACTGTAGGCGTCGCGTTGTCGGCTTTACCGGTCTCATCCTTTGACACTTGCGCTACTCCTAATCGTTCATCAAGGCTAGTAAAAGCGTTGCTGGAATCCAACGAACGCTTCCCTGATTCTGGTCTCGCCGCCAAGCTCTTGAGCCGCATTGGCGACCGCGTGAAATTTGAGCTCCAGCAGTTCCGGCAATTTGTCCTGATCCAGCTCTGACACACCTTCTTTAAGGTACTGCGCTAAGCCAAAGTCCAGGAACGCCTGCAGCTCCCCGTTTCGCATTTGCGTGATTCGTAGTCCTGCAGGCCCTTCAAGCAGCTCTCCGGTGTCTGTGCGCCGGAATAGTCGTTGCCGATGTGGCGAGTGAATCTCATGCGGCGCGGGCGGCGATCAAGCCACCACCCACTCCTGCGACAGCACCTCGGCCTGCTCCAGCACCGTCTGCGTTGCCTTCTCCTGCTTATCCGGCGGATAGCCATACTTGCGCAGGATGCGCTTCACGAGCACACGCAATTGCGCTCGAACGTTCTCGCGCAGCGTCCAGTCGATGGTGACGTTCTTGCGCACGGTTTCAACCAACTCGCGGGCGATACCGCGCAGGGTGTCATCGCCGAGCACCTGTACCGCGCTGTCGTTGGCCTCGAGCGCGTCGTAGAAGGCGAGCTCGTCCTCGGAGAGTCCGAGCGCGTCGCCGCGTGCGTTCGCCTCGCGCATCTCCCTGGCAAGCTGGATCAACTCCTCGATGACCTGCGCTGCTTCGATGGCGCGGTTCTGATAGCGCCGGACCGTCTGCTCCAGCATGTCCGCGAACGAGCGCGCCTGGACGACATTCTTGCGGCGGCGGGTCTTGAGTTCGCCCTTCAGCAACTTCTGCAAGAGCTCGACGGCGAGATTACGCTGCGGCATGCCACGCACCTCGGCGAGAAACTCGTCCGAGAGAATCGAGATGTCAGGCTTCTCCAGCCCTGCCGCAGCAAAGATATCGACCACGCCCTCGGGGCTGACTGCCCGCGAGATAATCTGCCGCACAGCCTGCTCCAGCTCTTCTTCGGGACGGGCATCGCCGGGCGCACGCTTGGCGAGCACTGCCTGGACTGCCTGGAAGAACGCCACGTCGTC
This sequence comes from Chromatiaceae bacterium, assembly GCA_024235315.1. Taxonomy (GTDB): domain Bacteria; phylum Pseudomonadota; class Gammaproteobacteria; order Chromatiales; family Chromatiaceae; genus Thiosocius. The sequence continues at coordinate 247,712 of JACKMP010000003.1, forward strand.
TCGGATCTTCAGCGCTTCGTCGTGCGGCACGGCCAGCGCAAACGCCTGGGACAGTTCGCGCACGGCACGCACGCAGCGATCCTTGCCATCCTCTTGCGCGAGGATGTGCTCCTGGGCGGCGGGCAGCAGGCCGAGTCGCTCCTGTGGCGTACCGGCGGTCCATTTCGACCAGTCAAAGCCGTGAAAGAGCCCGCAGCAGATCTCGTACTTCTCCAGCATCACGGCCACGGCTTCATCCTGGTCGAGCGCCGTACGTCCGGTGCCGCCGCTCTCGGTATAGGTCGCGAGAGCCACTTTCAGCTCCTGGGCCAGACCAAGGTAATCGACCACGAGCCCACCGGGCTTATCCTTGAACACCCGGTTCACGCGCGCGATGGCCTGCATCAGGCCATGCCCGCGCATGGGCTTGTCGATGTACATGGTCGACAGGCACGGCGCGTCGAAGCCCGTAAGCCACATGTCGCGGACGATGACCAGCTTGAACGGGTCGTTCGGGTTCCGGAAGCGATTGGCCAGTGCCTCGCGGCGCGGCTTGTTTCGGATGTGCGGCTGCCAGTCGAGCGGATCGGAGGCCGACCCCGTCATCACGACCTTGATCGCACCCTCGTCATCATCGTCGCTCGCCCATTCGGGCCTCAGCGCGATGACCTCCCGGTAGAGATCCACGCATATACGCCGGCTCATACAGACGACCATGGCCTTGCCTTCCATGGCCTCACAGCGTTTGTCGAAATGCTCGACGATGTCGCGGGCCACGATCTCCAGACGCTTGTCCGAACCGACCACCGCTTCGAGCTGCGCCCACTTGGTCTTAAGCTTCTCCTTGCGCTCGATTTCCTCTCCTTCAGTAGCTTCCTCGAACTCCGAATCGATGTGGGGCCGCTCGGCCTCGTCGAGGGCAAGCTTGGCAAGCCGGCTCTCGTAGTAGATCGGCACCGTTGCGCCGTCCTCGACGGCGCGCTGGATGTCGTAGACGCTGATGTAATCGCCGAAAACCGCGCGGGTGTTGGCATCTTGCTGCTCGATCGGTGTGCCGGTAAAACCGATGAACGAGGCGTGCGGCAACGCATCGCGCATGTGACGGGCATAACCGTCGATGAAGTCGTACTGACTGCGGTGGGCTTCGTCGGCAATCACCACGATGTTGTGGCGCTCAGAGAGCGTCGGGTGGCGATCGCCTCGTTCCTCGGGAAAGAATTTGTGGATAGTGGTGAACACTACGCCGCCCGACTTAACTGCCAACAGCTCGCGCAGATGCTCACGTGATTCCGCCTGCACGGGCGGCTGGCGCAGCAGCTCGGCGCAGCGCGAGAAGGTGCCGAAGAGCTGATCGTCCAGATCGTTCCGGTCGGTGAGCACGACCAGCGTCGGGTTTTCCATCGCCGGCTCGCGGATGATTCGGCCCGCATAGAAGGCCATGGTCAGGCTCTTGCCAGAACCCTGCGTATGCCAGACTACGCCGACGCGGCGGTCTCCAGGCTTTCCACCGGGCTTGCGGCCAGCCTCGTAGCGACCACCCGCCTCGGCAACCACATCGGCCCGCACCAGATCCGTGGCACGCAGCGTCTCGCTCACAGCGACCTGCACGGCATGGAATTGGTGATAGCCGGCCATCTTCTTGACGATACGCCCGCTGCCATCGTCCTCGAACACGACAAAGTCGCGCACCAGGTCGAGCAAGCGCCTCGGCACAAACAGCCCCTCGATCATGATTTGAAGCTCGGGCATGTGTGGGTCGGCCAGCACCTCACCGGAAATTGTGCGCCAGGGCTTGAACCACTCTCGTCCGGCGGTGAGCGTCCCGACGCGTGCCTCGACACCATCGGACACGACCAACACCGTGTTGGTGGCGAACAGCGCTGGAACCTCGGCCTTGTAGGTCTGAAGCTGCTGCAAGGCGGTCCAGATCGTGGCGTTCTCGCTGGCCGCGTTCTTCAGCTCGAGTACTGTGAGCGGCAGCCCGTTGACGAACAGCACCACGTCCGGCCGGCGGCTGTGCTTGTTCTCGGTGACGCTGAACTGGTTGACTGCGAGCCAGTCGTTGCTCGCGGGATCGTCGAAGTCGATCACCCGCGCCTGCGCGCCGCGGATCCCCCCCTCGGCATCGCGGTACTCCACCGTCACGCCGTCCACCAGCAGACGATGGAGCGCCCGGTTACGCTGCACCAGGTCCATCCCCTCAGGCCGCATCAGTTTGCGGAAGGCGTCCTCGAGCGCCTCGACGGGTAGCTTTGGGTTGAGGCGCGCCAGCGCGTCGCGCAGCCGCTGCGTAAGCACCACCTCGCCGTAGCCCCGCCGCTCGGCCTCGGGCATGTCGGGAGCGATCTCCGGGCCGTGCGCGACCCGCCAGCCAGTGGCTTCCAGCCAAGCGAGAGCAGCCTGCTCGACAACCGACTCTGTAAGGCGGCTTTGCGTCATGGGGTTTCCTCCGCCGCATCAGCCTCTGGCACGATGTCTTCGGTCTCCTGCGGCTCCCGTTCAAACTCGGCGAGATAGACACGATAGCTCTCCGGCTCCATCTGGAAGAGCACCTCGCTGGGGCGAAACTCCACGTCGTAGATCCGGATCATCCCGTGCGCCTCATCGACGGAGTCGTTGAATTCCGTGTTGTCGTCGTATTGTGCGCGCGGCGAGGCTGAAGGCGTGCGGTCTTGGCGATGAATGCGGTGCAGGAAGCCGACGATAGTGTCTGCTGCCTCGGCCGCCATCAGCGCCTGAACCGACTCCATAACTGGGCGTGCCTTATCGCTGCCGTGTGAGGCAAAGCCACACTGGTTGCGCAGCTCGCAGATGCCTTGGATTGCTGTGCTCAGCCCACTAAGTGTCTTCTTGATACTCTCGCGGGTTTCGACTGCCCCGCTCGCAGTCGGTGGAAGCAACGGCAGGTAGGTCGTTGCGGTCTTGAACAGCTTGGGCAGGTCGTCATCCGCAGTATAAGCAATGCTTCGTTCGCTCAGCACAGCCCGGCAAACGCTCTCGACGAGCGTCTTGGCGAGATCGAACGCGAGACCGGGGTTATCGGCGACAGCCTGCTCGATGCTCTGCACCTGCTGTTCGACATGCACCAGGCCGCCCGCGATCGCATCGCGCGCGCCGTGCATGATGAAGGGCGACGTAAACGGTTCGGCCATCAACTCGCCCTCCAGCATCGGCTGCCGCTACTCATCTATCTTCCTACGGCTGCCCGCTCGGTAGCGCTCGGGCTTCTCTTTGACGAGGCTGACTTCGTATCGTCGCCGGTCGAGGACTTCCAACAACCCCATCTCGTGTCCAGCAGTGATGTTGACTCTGCCCTTCGACTCGGTCACGTTAACGCCGGTCTGTTTGCAGAGCTTCTTCAACAGTGCCTTGTCGATGCTCTTGGTTTCGGCCTGCGCCCGGATCGAGGCTAGATATCGGGCAGCGCGCGGATGCTTCCGCGCGTACTCCGCGACGCTGGTCAACTCCACAAACTTTAGGTCCTTGCCAAGCGCCTTGATATTCTCCGGAACCGCATCGAGGATCGCCTGTTGGAGCTTGCCAGCGAACTCGAAGCCGCTGGGCCGCAGGATGTGGACATGCTTCCCGTCGACAAGCAGATCGAAGTCGTTGTCGAGCTTGAACACCGTGTCGCCGATGATCATCAGCGTGTCGTCGAGCATGCGAACTAAGCGGTTCTTGCTCTGCAGGACACCCTTAAACTGGCTTGCGCGACGCAGGGCCGTCAGCCGGCGCTCTTTTTTGTCCTTCAGCCGGGCGAAATAGCAAAACACACCGGCCGGGTTGGACAAGGACGAGGCATCAATGGCCAGGCTTGCCGCCTGGTGAAGGTCCCGCATCGAAGCTGCCAAGTCATCGGCAATTGGGAGGTAGAGATACTCCTTGCTTCCATGCTTCTCGGATGGCTCGTATTTTGCCGGCCCATCTTCGTCCTTCTGCATGGCGTCCCAAGTCGCCTGGATGATCTCGCGCAGGGCAGCCTGCACGTCCGCCCCCACCGGCACAGCCACGAAGCTTTGGTCGCCGCCGTTCTCCCGACCGACGCCGAACTCAGTGACGGTCACGCTGGCAAGGTCGAAGTCGAGGTTCATTCCTCGGCCTCCAGGTAGACAGTATCGCTCAGCCGGTACGCGATGAACCGATCGCCGGGCACGAGGCTCACTCGTCGCGTAATGAGTGCCTGGCGCGTCTTGCCGTTGAGCGGATTGCCATCAACCGGAGGGTAGACCGTGAAGACGCGGAAGCCGAGCGCTGCAAAAATCAGGTTCATATAGTGCAGGTTCAGGTGCCAGAACAGGAACACGATGAATGCCAGCGCGGCGAGCGTCGCCCCAAGATCACGCCAAGTGCCCAGGTCCTCCGAATAAAAAGGCAGCAACATCGCGAAGAGGTAGACGAGGATGTGGTCGCGGTGATCGTCTGCGGCACCGACCGCGATTTCACGCTTGTCGTTCTGTTTCCTGGCGGTACGAATGCGCAGCCATAGGAAGGCGTTCGGCACGATGACCATTAGGATGCAGAAACCGATGAACCAGCGGTCCGGTACGAGGCTATTGCCACGGATTGCCCAGAGGATGAACAGTGGCGAGATGCTGCTGAGCACCATCAATAGGCGCGCGGCTTTGAGTCCTTCGCTGTGCGCATTGGGAGCGGCGCAAGGCATTAGGTTGTCTTCCCGATAAACGGCTCCGCATCCTTCACCCTCAGCTCGCCGGAGATCAGTTTGGGCAGGAGCGTGTCACGCAGCTTGGTGAGAGTGCGGCTGGCCATCAACGTTGTCCGGATGCGCTCTAGATGGGGGTCAACACTCATTTCGAACGCTTCGATCAGCTCTCCCGTGGGCATCACCAAAGGCACGCGCTTGAGCGTCTCGCGAGTGATTGTGTCGAACACCGAACCATGGGCATGCTGCTGGAGTCGCGACACAAGTTGCCGAGTTGAGAAATAGGTGAAGAAGCCATTCGGTCCACTGCGACCACGCAGCCCGTAGCAAGATTGATTCATAGCCATAGGCGTGCCCACCAGCGCGATACGTCCGACGGTTCCACGTGCTGAGAGAATCGTCGTTCCTACCGGCAGGATACGCGTGGATGAGTTCTCCACGCCTGCGTTGGTGACTTTCTTCTCTGTGTCAATCACCCAGACTTCCGAACCGGCCGGTGCGTCAACCACAGAGAACCAGGGAATGTCGCCGTCCCAGTATTCCGCTACTGACGTCTTAGGCGTGCCCCCACCGATAATCTCGACCGTGTCCGCGAAAGCTTTGACCTCCCACCCCTCCGGAATTCCCCCAAGCTCGGAGTCGACGAGGCGGGGGGGGAAGATGTCGGCGATATGCTTGGGGAGGCCGGGGTCGCGGCCTTCCATCTTGGCGCGGACGGGGTCGAAGTCTACGAACCACGACTTGAAGAGCGCCCGTGCCATTGCCAACAACGTCTCGTTCATCCGCCGGTTCAGCTCGATCTTGTCGTCCAGCGCGTCAAGCGCTTTTACGATACTTTCTTGGGTTGGCGTTGGCTCTGGAGCGGGAAACGCCAAAAAGTCATCGCGGGCCAGACCTAGATTCGTTGTGCCGGTCGCATGTGAGCGGCAGTAGCTACGATACTGCGGAGTGCGAAGTAGCCAATGCAGATAATCGAGCGGGACACGAACATCCCTGGGTTGAAGCTTTACTGTGTCTTGCGTCAAGCGTCCTGGTGGATGATCGCGCGGCAGCCTCGCGACGGCGCCAAGCAAGTCAGCAGATTGAGTAACATCCTTTAGCGACACATAGAGGTCACCGGGATGCACGAGTAATTTGTCAGGAGAGTCCCCACCATAGGTCCGAAGGGAATCAGTGCGGAATCCACCGTTTCGCTGAATCGACGCCAGACCCAGTAGCACAGGTCCAGGTTGCCCTAGCAACCGGCTTTTGTACGTCGTGCCGCGCTGGAGAGTGAAGTAGTCACCCAGCGTCGCGCGGCGAGTCTCACCCGCCATACCCGAGCTCCTTCAGGTTGGCGGCGATGACAGCATCGAGTTTTGCGGCCTCGGCCTGCTGCTCGCGCAGCGTTTCGACGAGCCGTTGCATCTTCTCCTCGAACGGCTCGCCGTCATCCTCCTGCGCTTCGGCACCGACGTAGCGTCCGGGCGTGAGCACATGGCCGTGCTTGCGCACGTCTTCGATTGTCGCGCTCATACAGAAACCTGGGATGTCCTCGTACTCGCCGGCTTCTTTTTCGCCACGCCAGGCGTGGTAGGTATTGGCGATGCGGGCGACGTCCTCATCGTTCAATTCGCGATGGGTGCGGTCCACCAGCGATCCCAGCTTGCGCGCATCGATGAAGAGCATCTGGCCTCGCCGGTCGCGGAACTTGCCGTTCTTGCGGTCGCGCGCGACGAACCACAGGCACGCCGGGATCTGCGTCGAGTAGAAGAGCTGGCCGGGCAGCGCGACCATGCAGTCGACGAGGTCGGCCTCGATGAGGTTTCTGCGGATCTCGCCCTCGCCGGACTGGTTGGACGACATCGAGCCGTTGGCAAGGACGAAGCCGGCCACGCCGGCGGGGGCGAGGTGATGAACGATATGCTGCACCCAGGCGAAGTTGGCGTTGCGGGCCGGCGGGGTGCCGTACTGCCAGCGCTTGTCGTCCTTGAGCCGCTCGCCGCCCCAGTCGGAGATGTTAAAGGGCGGGTTGGCGAGGATGTAATCGGCCTTGAGATCAGGGTGGCGGTCGTTGTGGAAGGTGTCGCCGTGGCCGATCTGGCCGTCGATGCCTCGGATGGCGAGGTTCATCTTGGCGAGTCGCCAGGTGGTGTAGTTCGACTCCTGGCCGAAGATGCTGATGTCCATGAGGCGGCCGCCGTGGGCGGCGATGAACTCCTCGGATTGCACGAACATGCCGGAGGAGCCGCAGCAGGGGTCGTACACGCGGCCCTTGTAGGGTTCGAGCATCTCCACCAGCAGCTTCACCACGCAGCGCGGGGTGTAGAACTCGCCGCCCTTCTTGCCCTCGGCGCTCGCGAACTGGGAGAGGAAGTACTCGTACACGCGTCCGAGCACGTCCTTGGCCCTCGCCTCGGCGTCGCCCACCTGGATGTTGCTGATCATGTCGATGAGCTGGCCGAGGCGCTGCTTGTCGAGCGCCGGGCGGGCGTAGTCCTTGGGCAGCACGCCCTTGAGTGTGGCGTTGTCGCGCTCGATGGCGGCCATGGCATCGTCGACGAGCTGGCCGATGGTGGCCTGGCGGGCCTGGGCCTTTAGGTGCGACCAGCGTGCCTCGGGCGGCACCCAGAAGATGTTGAGGGCGCGGTACTCGTCCGGGTCTTCAGGGTCGGCGCCCTGATCTCGCTCGGCGTTGAGCCTGGCGTGCTGTTCCTCGAAGGCGTCAGAGATGTACTTCAGAAAGATGAGGCCGAGAACAACGTGCTTGTACTCACTCGCGTCCATGGATCCTCGGAGCGCGTCGGCCATAAGCCATAGCTGGGCTTCGTAGCCGACATTGGCAGACGTCCTTGCATTGCTGCTGCTTGCTTTCTTCTCTTTCGCGTTGGCCACTCGGTACTCTCCCTGATTATTCTTCAATCATTCTTCGACTAGCCTCGCTACCCGCTGCTCGACCTCCCTCGCCACCCGCAGCATTGCCTCCACGAGCTGCTCATCGACGTCCATCACGCCTTCATACTCGGCGAGGTTGCGTTTGCGGTGGGCCTGGTCGAGCACACGCCACTGCTCGTTAGGCAAATCAATGGTGTGCTGCAGGCATTGGAAGACGAGGTAGCGGGACTCGGAACGATAGCCCTTGGCCCGGAGCGCCGTGAGCGCCAGGGCGTGGGCCGCGTTGTATACGAGGTCGAAGCGGCTTTCGAGGCTTAGCTCGGCACGCTCGGCATCGGCCAGGCGCCGGCTACCGGAACGCAGCAGGCCGCCAAGTTCCGCCTCTGCTGGCGGCTCGGCCTTGAGTTTGCCGATCCGCATCAGGTTATCGAGTTGTGGATGTGTCACTTTCGCTTCCAATCAGGACCAGATGTTCGCCTTCAAGCACGCGGCTTATGAATGGGTTGCTCGCTGCCCGCCGATCGCTGAACTCTTTCTTTGTATACATCGTGGGATTGATCTTTCGGTCGAGGCTCGATTCCACTGGCGCGAGCGCGGAGTAAACCTCTTCCAGCGTCATATCGTCGACAACCACGAGCAGATCGATATCGCTGCTGGCCGTGTCGGTGCCCTTTGCCACGGAACCGTAGATCAAGGCCACGGAGATGCGCTCGGCCAGGGGCGCGAGCGCCTGACGGATCGGTTCCACCATGGCGACGGTCTTGCGCACCAGGGCGCACAGCTCCTCGAACACCGGACAATCGGGGTTGGCCTGGTAGTGCTTTTGCTTGCCGATTCGGGCGACAGTGACCAGCCCGCTTGAGGCGAGCCTCTTAAGCTCGCGCTGTACCGCGCCGGACCCGGATGCGGTGAGCTCGATCAGCTCACTGGCGAAGAAGCTGCGTGACGGCTGGCCGAACAGGAGTGCGAGAACGCGCTGTTGGGTGGTGGTGAATAACGCATCCGCAAGACTGGTAGACACATCGACTCTTTCGGCTGCCGCCTTGCGGCGGGCCGGGCGGGACGAGAGTGTTGACGCTACCTTACCCATTTCGGGCATATTAATGCCCTATTTGGGTAGGATGCAACGTCCTTGTCTGAACCGGCCTCAATCGGCCCTAGCGTGGCTGATCGGGCGAGGCTTTTTGGTAAAGGGCGCTTGCCTATTGGCGATGCGTGGTAAGGGAGACTTTACCAGGTGCGATTGAACCGCCAGGGCTCAATCCACCGGTCCGGCCCGACCGCCCCATCTGCTCAATGCTGATTGCGCACCCGACATTCCAACAGCAAGGAAAACTCCTCCCACACCCGGGAGGAATTGATAACCCTCAAGGTCCCTAAACAATGCACCTTACCGCATATGTGGCTACGTTCATTTTCGACAGCCAAGTCAGTCGAGGCGAAAGCGGAGGGGTATTTGCCCGTGGACTCCTCGCGTCAGTTGCTGACGCCGTTTCAGCAGCTGTTGAAATCTGTTCGCGGGGCAGTTGGTTTGCCGGAGCGCCATTGGCAGGAAGTCTATCTCCCGGTCCTCCATAACTACGCTTCACTGTGCCAGCGCCTCCCAGCTTCCGAGGCACATCATCACGCTGAGCTTGGCGGTCTGTTGCGTCATGGCCTAGAGACGACGCTCGAGGCACTGACGTTGCGCCGGAATCAGCTGTTGCCTGCGGGCGCGCCGGCTGAAGAGATCGCCAGCCACCAAGACCTTTGGACCTACGCAATAGTAACCGCTGCCCTACTCCATGACGTTGGGAAGCCGATCTCAGACCTTGTGGTTACCTACATTTCGCCGGCCGACACACAACCGAAAGTTTGGCAGCCACTGACGGCCATGCTTCCAGTGGGGACCCAGTACCGCTTTCGCTTCAAGCCACAGCGCGAGTACCACCGGCATGAGCTGATGCCGCCGTTGCTCGTACACAGGATACTGCCGCAGGTGGGTCTGAACTGGATCGCGTCGGAGCCTGCCGTGTTCGACGCATGGCTGGCCACCATCAGCGGGACCGAGGACGCAGGTCCTTTGGCAGCGATCGCCCACGCGGCGGACGGCACGTCAGTCGCACGGGACCTGTCCGGTGGCGTGCGCACACGCTCGCCGGCAGCGCGCGCAAAGCCCCTTGCCGAACGATTGCTGACGGGCCTGCGGCAGATGGTCCGAGCTGGCACGGTCACGCTCAACCGGCCGGGTGCCTCTGGGTTCGTCGCCGATGGCAGCTTGTGGTTGGTATCCAAGCGGGTCCTCGACGACCTGCGGGAACAGCTGACGAAGGAAGGTCAGACCGGAATCCCAGGGCGCAACGATCGGCTGATGGATGAGCTGCAGCAGTGGCATGTCATCGAAGCCAATGGTGACAAGGCGGTTTGGTTCTGTGAGATCCGGATTGGTGACTGGTGTCAGACATTGTCGTGTCTACGCATCGAACTGAACCGGATCTGGCCGGACCTCAAGGAGGTGCCGACCGCCGCCAATCTTTCGGTGTCGCCTTCCGCGCAACTATCCGCCCCTGGTGAGGCGAGCGCTGAAACAGGCGACGGTCGGACTGACGCTTCTGCTGGCGAAAAACCCGCCGCGCCCCACCTCCCGCCCGCAGCCGACTCGGAACCGCCGGGCAGGCGGGCGGAATCGAGCAAGGTACCGGATACCGACTCTTCACCGATTGCCCCTTCAGATCTGGCGACGATGGGTCAGCGGGACACGGAGGGGGCTCGTTCAGCAGCGGCGTTGGCTGAAACATCAATCGATTCATCGGCTGACGACGAAGGCAAGACCGACCTCGGCCAACGCTTCATCGAATGGCTGAAGACCAACATCCGTGAGGGACGCATCGAGATCAACACGGCGCGCGCACGCGTTCACGTGCTGACCGAAGGTCTCGCCTTGATCACACCGGGGATATTCCGCGACTTCAGTCCCCACTATTGGGAGCGCGCTCAGAAGCGTTTCCAGAAGCTCAGGCTTCACGCGAAGACCGAGAAGGACACCAACGTCTGGACCTGCCAGGTCGCAAAAGACCGCAGGGCTTCAACCGTGAAAGTGATGCTCATCCCCGATGCTGAAACAGTGCTTGGGATCGAAATTCCTGAACCCAATCCCGTATTGACACTTCTCAATGCCGACCAACTGAAGCGTCCTGCAAAGTCCCCACCCTTTTCTGACATGGATGCGTTGGAATGATGAACCCTGCACCTTTGAAAACCATATCCGAACTGGTCGAGGACTACCTTTCGGAACGCCTGCTACGCCCTGCCAGCTGCAGCCTGTACACAGAAGTGGCCCAACGCTGGGTCCGCGAAACAGGAAATGACACCGTTGCCTCGGTCACCGTGGATGAGGTTCGCGAGTGGCGTAGTACCGTACTGGCGAGGGCAAGCGCGCAGACCTGGAACCTCTACCGCAGACATCTCCGTGCCCTTTGGAATCATGCGGTACGTCACGGCGCAAGTTCAGGCAATCCTTTTGCCGAAACTCCACCTGCACGGGCACCCAATGTGAGAAAAAAAGTCGTGGCCAATATCGACTTGGAAAACTCCATTGCCGCCTTGCAAAGTACCAACAAGAATGAGCATAACGCGCATCCCGCCTGGTTCTGGGCGATTGTCATCAGGACCTTTTACTACACCGGAATCCGCAGGCGGCAGCTGGTGGAATTGAGATGGGAGGACATCAACTTCGATGATGCGACCATTCATCTTCGCGCATCTTCGAGCAAGACTCACCGCGAGTGGTTCATCCCCATCGCGGAACCGCTGCTTGCGGAACTCGAGAATCTCTTGCTAGTCACTATCGACCGCATCCAGTGCAAACCACCAAGACATTCCCAAGTCTTCAACGTGACACTGTTCCACGACCGCTTTAAGGGCAAGCAGATGACCGTCGACCAATTGAGTGGCGCCTTCGAACGCCTGTCCAAGGCATTGGGAGTTCGAATCACACCCCATCGCCTTCGCCATACCATGGCCACTGAACTCGCGGCACGCAAGGATATTCGTACCCTGCAGCAGCTGTTGGGCCATACAGACATCCAGACCACGATGCAGTACGTGCACCCGGACATGGACCGCATGCGAAACCTCCTCGAAGGCATGTCGATCTAGTCCTTGCATTGCAGCAAGTACTGTATTAAAAAAAGGTGACGTATCTGGGGTAGGCGGCCGCTTCGGCTGCTCAGCTCGATAAACGTATGGACTGAAGAAAGCAAGCTGGCTTCGCCCGTCCGTGGTTTGCGGAACTGGCTATCGGTAGCGGATCTGAGCGCCGGATAGTTGGAACCTGCGATAACGACTGGTCCGGCCCAGCCAGTGTTCCGGGTTGGAGCGCCACCATGATTCGTAATCAGTAGGTCGGCAGTTCGATTCTGCCCATTGGCTCCATCTTCCCGTCGCGCCGCCGCTCGGCGCGGCACTGGCGGCGGCAGGGTCTCACATGGCGCAGCGCCCGCTCTTTCGAATCGTGTGTGCCGCCTGCCTGAGTACGGCCATGGCCACCGCGCACGCCGACCCGCAGCTGCCCGGCAGGGTATTGCGCGTGGTCGACGGCGACAGCCTGATCCTCGACGTGCGGGGCAGCCAGCTCCTTGTCAACCTGGCAGGGATCGATGCCCCTGAACCCAACCAGCCCTGGGGCACCGCCGCGGCACAACGCCTGTCAGCCATGATGACCGGCCTGTTCGTGGTCGTGGAGGTTGAGGATTCGGGTCGCGACCGCGAGATCCATGGCCGAATCGTCGTGAAGGGCCGCGATGCCGCGCTCGACCTGCTGTACGACGGTCTGGCGAGGTCGACCATCGGTCTGAACGGACCACAGGGCATAAAGCACCCCTATGTGCAGGCGGAGCGACAGGCGCGCGCGGCTCGGCGCGGCCTGTGGTCGGACAACCCGCCGGTGTCGCCATAGGCGGCGGGCCTCTCGGCGATCGTCCGTTGATCGGTCGGACGTCAGTTGTGTTCGTGTTTGTAAAACAGGTCCACCGACTGCTCATCACCCGAACGACTCTCCACCTCGACCCTGTCACTCAGGCGAAGTCGAAGCAGCACCGCGCCGGCGGGATTGAACAGTCCCTGGGCATAACCGACATACAGGTCCGGGTTCAGGTACTTGCCGAGGACCAGCGAGCTGTCTTCCAGGCCGTTCTCGCCCTCTTCCACGCGCAGGTCGTCGAGACCCAGTCGATTGCTCAGGTCTTCGAGCAGGGGCTCACCGCGTGCCAGGCCCAGGGACAGTGCCGCTGCAGTGATGTTCGTTCCCTCGCCCTTGCCCACCTGGTCGAGGTCCTTGCCGGTCAACAGGTAAGCCAGCGCGCGCGCCTCGGGCAGCGCGGGCTCGCTGTACACGCGCGGGCGTGGTTTGGCCAGTGGACCACGCACCTCCAGGAAAGCCTTGACCTGGCTGTCACGCGATTCACGGAAGGCGAGCAGATCGACATCTGGATTGCCGGGCGGACCGGCAAACAACAAACGGCCGCGTTCGACCCGAAGGTCCTGTCCGTAGGCCTTGTAGTGGCCGTCGCGCAGTTCGATCTTGCCGTCGACGCCGGTACCCCTGGCATCGACGGTCGCATCCAGCGACCCGGTCAGTCCGGTACTCAGACCAAAGCCCTCGAACGTCACCTTGTCACCCAGTTCGGCACGCACCTTCGCGGTCAGGTTCTGCGGCGCACGCTGCGGCGGTGCCGCGGCGTCGTCTCGGCCGATCACGATCTCGTCCGACGACACCTCGACAGTGCTGGCAGGCAGTTCCTTGATCTCTATCCTCGCCTTGGGCACCAGCACCTTGCCGGAAAGGTGATAGCTGCCGCTGCCACGCAGCCTCAGGTCAGGCGAGATCTCGACCAGCGCCTCCGGCAGCTTTGCCGCCTCGAAGCGTTCGCCCTTGACCTGGATATCGACATCGGGACCACCCTTGGCAGCGAGATCGACGCTGCCGCTGATATCGAGCCGACCCTCACCCGAGCTTACCGCGCCCACGATCTGCAAAGGCGCGGCACCGTCGCCGCTGACGTTCAGGTCGATATCACTGAGCTGGATCCCGGCGGCAGCGATACGCGCGCTCGCATTGGCAATCACGACCTCACCGACGATACGCGGCGTCACAGTATCGCCCGATAACGCGGCGTCGACGTGCAGGCCTCCCTTCACCTCCTGAAGTGCCGGGACGAACCCGGCAACCAGTCCGAGATCGGGGAAATCCGCATCGACCCGGCCGGAAATCGAACGCCTCCCACCCTGTTCCGACCCAAGCTTCATTTGGCCACCGGCGCGCCCGTTCGGTCCCAGCTCGAAACCCAGGTCGAGGTCGCCACGGTCATCGGCAAAACGTGCGCTGACCCGGGCATTGCGATACGCGAATTCGAGCAGATCGAGATCGGTGGCGACGCGCAGCACGCCGTCGCTGGGCCGCAACTCCAGCGTCGCCCGGGGATTGTCGGGGTTTCCGCTGAGCTTGAAATCACCCGTCAGGTTACCCTCGATCGTCGCCTCACCGGGCAGGAACTCGTTCAGGCGGGCAAGATCGATACCGCGCAGGCCACCGATCAGGTCAACCCCTTTGGCCGCATTCCAGCCACCCTCGGCACACAACTGCGCGTCGCCCTGGACCATGCACAGACGGCTGGCACGCACGTCATCGGCGGCCAGCTGCAACTCGAACGCCTTTTGAAGACGCCATTCGCCGAGCTGCGGCTGCGCCAGCATCAGCTCCGACAGCCGGCCGCGCCATGCCCGGTCGATCACCCCGCCCTGTGCCGCCAGCGTGACATCGACCTGCGGCCCGCTGGCGTTGACGTCCAGGCGGTGTGCCTCCGGCGTACCGCCTAGATTCAGCAGGAGATTATCCATTTCGACCCCGGAGGCTACCAGCCCGCCGATTCGCAGCGCACCCCTGCCGCCATTCTCGCCCCAGTCCACATCCAGTTTCAGGTCGTCTGCGCGCATGGCCTCGAAAGCCACGGACCTGCCATCGAGACTGGCGACAAGGAGCGGCACCTGTGGCGTGCCTTCTAGCCTGCCGCTGCCGGCCAGGGCCCCGTTGAGCCCGGGATACAACGAGGCAAGGTCGGGCGCCTCGATGTCGAAGCGCAGGTCGAACGTGGCACCGGCACGACCGTCCACACGTACACGGTTCGGACCGGACGACACCGCCAACTCCCGGGCCGCGACATCGCCATCGGCCAGGTCGATCACTCCGCCGGCCTGCACCGGATAGCCACGCAGTTGACCACCGAATTCACTGATCCTTGCCTGCAGGACCAGGTCGTCACCGTCAGCGCCAACACTCCCGCTCACAGCCACACGACCACCGAGCTGGCCTGGCCAGTCAGGTTGATAAAGGCCCGGGTTGATGCGTTCGGCATGCACATCGACATCCCAGCTCACCCCGCCGCTCCAGCCCACGGTGCCGCCGACCCGCAACCGGCCATCGAGCAGGCCCAACTGCAACGGTGCCAGTTTCAGTCCGTCCAGGTTGCCGGTACCAACCAGGTCCACGTCAGCGACAGGGATCCCGTCACCACTGACCTTGCTGCGAAAAATGAGGCGGTAATCTTGCGTTGTACCCTGGACATTGAGGTGACCCTCGCCGGCGACCACCTGCGGACTGCCCTGCAGCGGCCATCCCAGTGCTGGCCAGTCGGCGCTCAGGTCGAACCCCGGCTGCAGCTGGTCCAGCCTCAACTCACCCTGCAGCTGCAGACGGGCCGGTGCGCTGAGCACCAGGTCGATGTGCGGACGCAATGCCGTGCCACGCAGTGCCAGCTGTCCCCCGACAGCGCCTATATCCGGACCCATCAGGGCCGCATCGACGTCCAGCGTCAGGCCGCCGGCAATGTCGTGCGGCGCCATAGACTGCATGTTCAGGTCGCCGCCGATACCGACGCCCTGGCCGCGGAAATCGAGGTCACCGACAACCAGGCCGTCCCCATCGAGGCGCGCAACCAGCGCCAGGTGCTCAACTTGAAGAGTATGTTCACCCTGCTCCACGGACAGGCGGTCGAGGCGCAGGCGATCGAGACGCACCGTCAATGGCAATTCGATTTCCGGTATCTGCGGCACACTCGCCGGCTCGTCGGTCGCGGGGGGCGGAACCACGCGGACGTCCGCCGCCTCCAGGGCGATGACATGCAAGCGGCGATCGAGCAATGCAACCGGTCGCCAGTGCAGCAGCAGATGATCGGCCTCGACCCGCATGTCGGCACCGGCAAAGTTCACGCCGTCGAGCTGCAACCGGCCGAGCAGGGTCCCACGCCCACGGTCAAAACGGATGTCGAATCCGTATGGGCGCGCCAGGTCGGCGGCCTGGTGCAATAACCAAAGTGAACCAGCCTCGGTCATCGGAAGCATCAGCGCGGCGAGCAACAACGCGAGCAGCAGGAACAACGGCCACAACAGCAGGCGGGCAAGCAGGTGCCGGCGATTCAAAGATCTGCGCCCAGTCCGAAGTGCAAGCGCCACTCGTCGCGATCGGTGTCATCGGGCACGGCAAAATCCAGACGCACCCGCCCGACCGGCGAATACCAGCGAATGCCCACACCGTAACCGTAACGCGGCTCGAATTCCTCGCTGTCGAAGGCATTGCCGCCATCGACGAAAGCGGCCACCCACCATTCATCTTTGACCACCGGGTGTTCGTACTCGATGCTGCCCACCAACAGGTTGCGCCCGCCTTCCGGCAGGCCGGTGGCGTCCAGCGGGCCGAGCGACTCGTAGGCATAGCCACGCACACTGTTGTCGCCTCCGGCGAAGAATCGAAGCGAGGCGGGCAGGTTGGTGATGTTCTCACCGATGCTGGTGCCGATATCAACCCGGCCGGTGACCCGGCCACCCTGACCGAAGCGATGGATACCCTTGGCGCTGCCGCGCAGCTGCAACATGGTCACTGTGGACAGCAGGTACTCCGACGAACCGCGTGCCTCGAGGCTGAGCCGATAACCGTGCGAGGTCTGCACGACATTGTCGGCCTTCGTGCGTTCGAGGCGGTAGCCGGGCATCAACAGGGTCGCCGTAGTGCTGTCATTGCCGACCAGTGATTCCTCGTGCAGCAGCTCGAGAAAGCGCGTATGCGTCCAGGTGCTGGTCTTGATCGTTTGACGCGCGATCAGCGATGCGCTGTCGCTCTCTCGCGAATCGGTCTCTTCGTGCAACAAGCGTGCGCCAAAGCTGAAGTTCTCCCGATGCGGGTCCTCGCCGGGAACAAGGTAATCGGCGACAAGGCTCGACTCGACCGGCGATAGACGCAGATTGCTGCTGAAGCGGTGCCCTTTCGAATTGATATAGCGGTTGTCGTATCCGAGACTGACGCGCGCCCCGGTATCGGTGGCGTAGCCGGCACCGGCGCGCCACACATGCCGGTCCGCCGATTCCAGCAGGATATCGACCGGCACTGACTGGTCCACCGCCTCGTCACGACGTGGACGCACCTCAACCCGTTTGAAATAACCGCCGTCGCTGAGGCGGCGGTCGATCGCCGCCAGTTTGCGCGCATGAAATGGTTCGCCCTCCTGGGTCTTGGCCAGCTTGCGCACGAAATCCTCGTCCAGTGCCTGTTCGCTGAAACGCAGTTCGCCGAACCGATAGCGAGGCCCGCTTTGCGCCTCTATATCGATCTCGGCCAGGGCCTCATCGGGATACACGCGCAGCTGTTGACGCGTGAATTCGAAGTCGAGGTAACCACGTTCGGCAGCGAACACGCGCAACCGCTCCTTGATGTCTTCGTACTTCGCATGATTGAGCACGGCACCCTCGGGCAGCGGCAGCGACGCGAGCACCTCGGCCAGTCGCTTGTCGCCGCTCGCATCGCCCAGTACCACGACATCGCGCTTGCGGATGGTAACCGGGGCCCCCAGCGCGATGGTGAAACGGGCCTGCCAGCAGTCGCCCTCGGTTGTCAGGCTCTTTTCGACCTTGGACCGGTAGAAACCGAACGCACGCAGGGCCGGATCCATTTCCTTTTCGGCGCGGGCGAACAGGCGCCGTACCCGCCAGATCGGGGCATCGCAGGGTTCGGCGTTCAGACTCAGGCGAGCGAGCAGGTTGTCCTTGAGCGCACTCTCGGCACCGTCAGCCTCCAGCACGACCCCGCCTGAGGCCCGGGCCGCAAGCACGAGCGCACAAACCGTAAGAAGGAATCTATGCTTCACCCAATCATCCGACAGTGATGGCGACCAAGAGTGCCCGACATGTGCCCAGCCTGCACGGCGGACATCACCACCGTCACGGACACCGCAAGACTATCAGACGCGACGGGTGATTCGCCGCAGGAATCGTCAGTCACCACCACGCGCCTTTCAAAACAACTTTTTCCGGTTATCCTGAGCACATGACCACACTGTTCGTAAAGCGCCTGACCGTTATCGACTGCTCCGTACTCAGCCCGGCCCGCGGCCTGATCGGCGAGAGCTGGCAGGTCGATGTGGAGCTCGACGGAGACCTGGACTACCAGGGCATGGTGCTGGATTTCGGTGAGGTCAAGAAATCGATCAAACACGTTATCGACGGGCAGTTCGATCACAAGCTCCTGGTCCCTGCCGACTACCCGGGCCTGCAGGTCGCCGAATACCGCGAAGGGCTGCACCTGTCGTTTACCCTGCAGGATGGCCGCGACATCGAGCATCGCTCACCGCGCGATGCGGTCAGACTGATCCCGTGCGAACGCATCGCCGCGGACCGGCTGGCGCAGATCGTCACAGACTACCTGTCACCGCAGACACCGGACAACGTCAGCGCAATCCGCGTGCGCCTGTGGCCGGAGCCGATAGACGGTGCCTTTTATCAGTACAGCCACGGTCTGAGGCATCACAACGGCAACTGCCAGCGCATCGCACACGGCCACCGTTCGCGCATCGAGATCCTGCGCAACGGCCAGCGTGATCTGCAACTGGAAGAACAGTGGGCCGACAGCTGGGCCGACATCTATATTGGCACCCGCGCCGACCTGATCGGCATCAGCCGCCGCGATGGCGTCGAATGTTGCGAATTTGGCTATCGTAGCAGTCAGGGCAGCTTCGGCCTGACGCTGCCCAGAAGCAGCTGCTATCTGATCGACAGCGACTCCACAGTCGAGAACATCGCGCAGCACATCGCCGAACAGCTCAAGGCAACGCATCCACACGACCGGTTCAAGGTTTATGCCTATGAAGGCGTGGACAAGGGTGCGATCGGATTGGCGTAGGAGGCCAGCCTCTGGCCGATTCCCGGCTCATCGATCGAACGCAAGACGCATCCCGCCGGCCTCGCCGAAGAACTTGCCGTCACGGTACTTGAGTTCGCCGTTGACAACGGTCGCCCTCACGCGTGAGCGCAAGACGTCACCCTCCAACGGGGACCATCCGCACTTGTAAAGCACCTGACTGCGTTCGATGCGCTGCGGTGCGTCCAGATCGACCAGCGTCAGGTCGGCCCAGTAGCCCTCCCGCAGGTAGCCACGCTCGTGAACGCGGAACAACTCGGCGGGCCCGTGACTGACCTTGTGCACCAGTCGCGGCAGGCTCAGGTCGCCGTCATGCACCAGTTCCAGGGCCATCGCCAGTGCGTGCTGTACCAGCGGCAGACCGGCTGGCGTATCGAAATACGAGGTGTCCTGCTTTTCTTCCAGCGTATGCGGAGCGTGGTCGGTCGCGATCACGTCGAGACGATCCTCGGCGAGCGCGCGCCGCAGCGCCGCCCTGTCCTCCGCACGCTTGATCGCCGGGTTGCACTTGATGAAACTGCCACGCCGTTCGTAGTCGGCTTCGCTGAAATACAGATGGTGGACACAGGCCTCCGAGGTGATCTGCTTGCCGCCGATCGGCCCCGGGGCGAACAAAGCTAGCTCACGTGCCGTAGTCAGATGGAGGACGTGCAGCCGCGTGCCGTGACGCCGTGCCAGGTCGACCGCAAACGACGACGACTTCCAGCAGGCCTCCTCGCTGCGGATCATCGGATGGAAGCGCACCGGAATCTGGTCACCGTATTGCTCGCGGTAGCGCTGTTCGTTGGCCTGGATGGTCGGCGTATCCTCGCAGTGCGTAGCGATCAGACCAGGTGCGTCACGAAAGATGTGTTCGAGTGTCGCCGGATCATCGACCAGCATGTTGCCGGTCGAGGCCCCCATGAACACCTTGACGCCACAGGTCTGGTTCACGCCGAGACCCCGGATCTCGTCGAGGTTGTCGTTGGTCGCGCCGAGGTAGAACGCGAAGTTGCCCCATGCACGCCCGGCGGCCAGCGCGAACTTGGCCTCCAGCGCATCGAGCGTCACCGTTTGCGGCTTGGTATTGGGCATCTCCATGAAACTGGTGATACCTCCGGCGATCGCAGCACGCGACTCGGTCGCGATGTCAGCCTTGTGGGTCACGCCAGGTTCACGGAAATGCACCTGGTCGTCGATCATGCCGGGCATCAGTACCTGGCCGGCGGCATCGAGCACCTCGACTCCCGGCGCACTGATCGCGCCGCCGATCTGTGCTATCCGCCCGTCCACCACCAGCAGGTCCCCCTCCTGGACCTGCCCCTCGTTGACCATGCGCGCATTGGTGATCAGAAGTGAATGGCTCATCAATCGTAATCCTTGTCTTTCCAGGTGCGCAGTGCGCGAAATACCTCGGCACGACCCTCGAGTGGCCGGCCGGCCCAGGCGCTGGCCGCGGCGATCACGTCGACCTGGTCGGTACGCATGAACGGGTTGGTCGCGAGTTCCTCGGCGACTGACGACGGGACCGTCGGCTCGCCGCGTGCACGCCGATCGTGGTCTCGGGCCTTGCGTGCTGCAAGCTGGGCACTTGCCGGCTCGACCCAGGCGGCGAATCCCAGGTTGGCCAGCGTGTACTCATGGGCACAATACACGCGGGTGTCGGCCGGCAGCGCTGCGATAGCGATCAACGAGGCGCTCAGTTGTTCGAAAGTCCCGCTGAACACACGCCCGCAGCCGCCGGCGAACAGGGTATCGCCACAGAACAGGGCGCCGTGCCCATAGTAAGCAATGTGTCCTTCGGTGTGCCCGGGCACGTCAAGCACGGTGAAACTCACGCCCAGCCCATCGAGCTCCACCCGGTCGCCACCTCTCAGGCGTCGCTCCAGCGACCTGATCGGCTCACCGGCCGGGCCGTAGACGACGGCATCCGGCCAATTCGCCTTGAGCGCCTCGACACCGCCGACATGGTCACCGTGTTTGTGGGTGATCAGGATCGCATCCAGGCTCAGCCCCTCGGCCTGCAGGCGTTCGATCACCGGGTCGTCGTCGCCCGGATCGACCACCGCGCAACCGTGGTATCCCGGCCGACTGAGCAACCAGATGTAATTGTCGTCGAACGCCGGTATCGGGCGGATGTCGATCATTTGCGGTACAGCTGCGCAGGGTCGATCAACGCGTCCTTGTCCACCACCACGCGCTCACCCTGCACCAGGTTGTAGAAACAGTCGCGCCGACCCGTATGGCAGGCCGGCCCGGTCTGGTCGACCTTGAGCAGGATGGTGTCGCCATCGCAATCAAGACGCAGCTCCTTGAGCATCTGCACCTGGCCGGAAGATTCGCCCTTGCGCCACAGCGACCGGCGCGAGCGCGACCAGTAGCACACGCGCCCGTTTTGCAGCGTCTCGGCCAGGGACTCGCGGTTCATCCAGGCCAGCATCAATACCTCGCCGGTGTCGAACTGCTGCGCGATCGCAGGCAGAAGACCATCGGTATTCCAGGGCATTTCCTCCAACACGGTTGTCAGCGGCAGTGATTGACCGGTCGCGAATGTCTCGAGCTCTTTGAAGATACCCATGGTCTGTCCAGGTGCGACGTGGTTGCCCCGATGATAGCGCATGGCCCACGGCCAGCGCGTTGGCATCGGCGATATTGGAGTAGAATCGCAGCGACAAAATAAGTTTCGTGGTCCGCATGCGCATTTTTCGGGTGTCTTTCCACAGCAATGGCAAGGTCTATCAGCTGCACGCGCAGCAGATCTCGCAGGCGGATCTGTATGGCTTCATCGAGATCAGCGACCTGCTGTTCGATGAACACACCTCGCTGGTCATCGATCCGGCGGAAGAAAAACTCAAGGCCGAGTTCGCCGGCGTTCAGCGTCTGCTGCTGCCGATGCACGCGGTGATGCGTATCGAGGAAGTCGAGAAGCGTGGCCAGAACAAGATCCTGGAGATGGACGGTACGCTCGGAAATGTCACGCCCTTCCCGCTGCCGCCGACCGATGGGCGCAGCCGCTGAAGCGGCAACACGGGAATACAGGCATTGATCCGGCAGACCAGCAGGCCCTGACGTGGACATCGACGACAAGAATTCACCGCTGCGGCAGCGCATCGTGCGTCAGCGCGCCACCCTGTACAACATGCTGATCGACCCAATGAGCCGCGTCGCCAGGCGCTGCGCCAAGGTGTGGGGCGAGAAGCCGGCACTCGACCATCTGTTGCAGGAATCTATCCCCAAGGTCCCTTACGTCACCTTCCTTTATGCCCTGGACCGCGACGGTCGCCAGATAAGCGCCAATGCCTCCCCGGATGGGCTGATCGAGGAGGACTTCGGCCGCGACCGCTCTCAGCGACCCTACATGACGAACCTGGCGACCGACCGCGACATGACGCTGTCCGAAGCCTATATCAGCCTGCGCGTCAGCCGTCCCTCGGTCACGGCGATCCAGCGGGTATATGCCGATGGCCAGCTGATCGGTTACCTCGGCGGTGACTTCGACCTGCGCGGCCTGCCGATTACCAAGGAGCTGTACTCAGAGCCGACGCGCTGGCGCCAGCTCAAGGGTGATCCGGCGATCCGCAGCAACGTGTTTCAGCAGTGCCGGGTGCAGAGCCGGCTGGACGACCGGATCGACTCGATCCTGCCCGTGCTGGAAGAACTGATGGTGGAGAATGGCGTATTCCACCTGAAGATCCATTTCTCCAGCAGCCGCGCCACCCTGTGGCTGATCGACGACCCCTACCGTTACCAGCTGCTGGACTTCGACGACCTGGTCGATCCCGACGTCTGCCTGGCGTTCCCACACCGCAGCTACCCCAGCGAGGCCGTGGTGCCGCAGGAGCAGATCCGCCTGATCCTCGATACCTTCAAGCACCTGCGGTTCGCCGACGACACCATCTATCTGCGCGCCGGCTCGGTGAATATCTTCAACGGGATGGTCGGACTGAATTTCTCCTGTGACGGGTCACACTACATCCCTGCCGAACAGTTTCTCGCGCGCGATTCGGAATTCTGGGAGGGGATCGGCTAAGGCTCGCTTTGCGGGTTTCACGCCAACAGGTGGGAAACGCCGGCATCACACAGACGTCGCGACCATTCCCGCACCTGCCACCGGTTTAATTGTCGTCCTGTCGACCGGAAACTGCCGGCAGGCACCGAGGCAAGAAAAGACACCCCCGGCGACGCCGCACTGATCAAATGCGATCGGCGTGGGTCCGCAGGCCAGGCATTCAACGGCGACGAGAGGTAACCGCCATGTCCATGCAACATCAGATCGAGGAAAAACTGCAGGCACAATTCGCGCCGTTGCACCTCGAGGTCAACAACGAGAGCCATATGCACGACGTGCCGGAGGGCTCGGAGTCGCACTTTCGCGTCGTGCTGGTCAGTGAGCAGTTCAGCGGCAAACCCCTGCTGCAACGCCACCGCGCGGTCAACACCTCGCTCGATGCCGAGCTGAAGGGCGGGATCCACGCCTTGGCGCTGCACACCATGACACCCGAGGAATGGTTCGCAAAGGGCGGCAGCGCACCCGCGTCGCCGCCGTGTCTGGGAGGCGGCAAGGCATGATCTTCAAACTCATTCGCTGGCCTCTGGGCCAACTGATCCTGCTGGTCGACTTCCTCACCGCCCCCAAGCGACCCGAGCGCGATGCGCAACTGCAGGCGATGATCGACGATAGGACGCGTCATCTCGCCCTGTACCAGTTCGCCACCTGCCCGTTTTGCGTCAAGACACGGCGCGCGATACGCCGCCTGGGTCTGAACATCGAGCTTCGTGATGCCCAGCATGACCCGAAATGGCGCAACCAACTGCTGGCAGAAGGGGGCCGACTGCAGACCCCCTGCCTTGCCATCTCAGACGATTCCGGCCAGCTGCGCTGGCTGTACGAGTCGAAAGACATCATCGCCTATCTCGAACAGTGCGTGGCGACGCTGGAGGCCGCTCCGGTGCAGGGCTAAAGACGACGGGGAAATTGCCGCTATCGGCGTCAGGAGTGCACACGCTTATCAAGGAGTCCAGATGATCGCCCTATTCTCGCCAGCGGAAGCCGCAATCGCCCGGATGGGCTTTGCTGCAAAGACATCCCTGATTGTGGTCCTTTTCCTGGTCCCGGTCGGTTATCTCGGCAGCCTGCAATACCTTTCCAGCCAGGCACAGGCCAACGCGGTTCGTCTCGAGGGCAAGGGACTGACCTACATTGGCGGTATCCTAAAGGTGTTCGAAAAGGTCCCGCAGCACCGCGGTCTGTCACAGGCGGTCCTCAAGGGTGACGAGGCGACGCGCCCGAAGCTCGACAAGGTTCGAGGCGAGGTGGACGAACGCCTCGCCGCGCTGTCGGTACTGGATTCTGAACTGGGCGCCGACTTGGGCAGTTCGGCCACGCTGAGCCGGCTGCGCGCGGAATGGGAGTCACTGCGCGAGCGCAACAAGGGACTCGAACCGGCGGCGTCCTTTGCCCAGCACACCGCGCTGATCGAGGGCCTGACCGACTTCATGGCGCAAGTCGCCGACCAGTCCGGCCTGAGCCGCGACAGTGACATCGCCACCGCCTACGCTGTGCGCACCCTGGTCGAGGCCGGCCCCGACCTTGCCGAGTATCTCGGGCGCTCGCGCGGCCTTGGCTCGGGCATCGCCGCAGCCGGCAAATTCACCCCGCAACTCTTCACCAAGCTGTCGATCAACGCCGACTTTGTTGCCGATGCGCAGAAACGGCTGATAAAGGCCACGGACAAGGTGAAGACATCCGCGCCAGACCTGGCCGCCAGACTGCAGGCCCAGTTGGACGAGGCCAATGTACTCGTTGGCCGTTTCCTCGACCTGATCAAAACCTCCATGCTGCAGTCCGAGAACATCACAGTCGACGCCAGCACGGTTTTCGCCAGCGGAACCGCCGCGATCGGCGCCGTGTTCGCGATGGGTGACAACCTGCAGCCGGCGCTCGCCTCACACCTGCAGGCACGCGCGACGCGCGAGGGCAGGCAAGCCTGGACGGTGATGCTGATCGCCGGTGGAACCCTGGCGGTGCTGATCTATTTCATTGCCTCCTTCGTTCGCGTGATCATGCGCAGCATCCGCCGTCTGGCCGACGGCGCCAATCAGATCGCCACCGGCGACCTGGGGACGCGTATCGAGCTAGGCGTGCAGGATGAGCTGCGCAATGTGCAGGATGCGATCAACGGGATGGCCAAGCGGTTCGCCGAACTGATCTCCGGGGTCAAAAATGCCGGTGAAGCGGTCGACCAGGCGACCACGCAGGTGAGCAGCGCAACCGCAAGCACACGCGAAAGCATGAACCACCAGCAAATGCAGATCAGCCAGGTGGCAACGGCGGTCAACGAGATGACCGCGACCGTTCATGAGGTGGCGCAGAGTGCAGCGCGCACGGCCGAAGCCACCCACGAGGCCAAGGTCCAGGTTGACCAGGGGCAACGCATCGTCGGCCAGAGCAAGGGCTCGATCGAGCGCCTTGCCCAGGAGGTCGCCCGCGCGTCCGGCGTGATCAACGATGTCGAGGTGCACAGCAACGAGATCGGCGGGGTGCTCGATGTCATTCGCAGCATCGCCGAGCAGACCAATCTGTTGGCGTTGAATGCCGCCATCGAGGCGGCGCGTGCCGGTGAACAGGGCCGCGGCTTTGCGGTGGTTGCCGACGAGGTACGCACCCTGGCGGGCCGCACCCAGCAGTCGACGCAGGAGATCCAGCAGATGATCGAGCGTCTGCAACAGGGTACCGGGCAGGCCGTACTGGTGATGCGCGAGGGGCAGAAACAGGCTGGCATCAGCGTCGAGCAGTCGGAGCAGGCCTCGCAGGCATTGGCCCTGATTACCCAGGCAATCGCACACATCTCCGACATGAGCAGCCACATCGCCACCGCCGCCGAGGAACAAAGCGCGGCGACCGAGGAAATCAATCGCAGCGTCGTGCACATCGACCAGTCCTCGCATTCGACCTCCGAGGCGACCGGCATGGCGGAAGCGACCGCGCAGGAACTCAAGATGTATGCCGACCAACTGCTTTCGGCAACCGGCAGGTTCCGCCTCTGATCACTTGGGACAGCGGTTTCGGGCGGGTGATGTTCGGGTAGAATCGCCCGCAAGCCGTGACAACCGCGCTGCACTGGCGCCCCTGAACATGATGGATCCTCAAGCCCTGGGTGCCCTCGCCGGCACCCATTCGTTGTTGTTGCAGTTGGTCGAAGACCTGCCGGCACGCGATACCAACCGATGTTTCGACCCGCAGCTGCCGTCAGCCGGTTGGCTGCTCGGCCGCGCGGTCTATCTCGAACTCCACCTGCTTCGCGGCGTCGTGATGCAGGACGATGACCTGGCAGCGCGCGTACGCCACCTGTTCGATGACGAACTCCGGCCACCTGCCGATACCGAGGCACTGCTGCCGCCACAGGATCACCTGCTGAACTGGGCCGCCGAGGTGTTTGATCAGCACCTGATCTGGCTGGCCAATCCGGGCCGACTGCCGTCACACCCGCTCCTGGAGAACAGTTGGCTGATCTGGCATCTGGCGCAACGCCACGCGCTGCTATACGAACGCCTGTTGGCGCTGCGGACCGCGCGCAGCGCGGACGAGCGGAGCGAACATCTGGTCGGGGAGGTCCTGCAGGCAAGGCCCGCCCGTGTGGAATCGGTGCGCATCGAGCAGGGGCACTACCGCGTCGGTGCGCGCGAAGGTGCCGTGATGCATCACGAGGCCCCGGCACAGATCGTCGAACTGCATGCCTATCGGATTTGCCGCCACCCGGTCAGCAACGCGGAATACCTCAGCTTCATGCTGGACGATGGCTATCGCCACGATGACTGGTGGGACCTGCCAGGGCGTGAATGGCGGGACGCATGTCAGGCCAGCGCACCCTGGCAGTGGCGGCGCGATACCGCCGGCCACTGGTACGGTTGCGGCACGAACGGCGCAATGGATCTGCACGCGGATGACCCGGTATCAGGCCTGACGGCGCACGAGGCACGCGCCTACGCGGCCTGGGCCTCCGCACGTATCGATGGTCTGGCCGGCGCCGTGCCGCAACACGAATACCAATGGGAGGTCGCGGCGCGTATCGGCGAGATCGAGTCGATCGGACGCAGCTGGGAATGGTGCGCCAACAGCTTCCATGTTTATCCCGATTACCAGGCGCCAACCGACCCGCAACTGGCACCATGCGCATCACCCGGAGACGCGGTCACCCTGCGCGGCGCCTGTCTGCACACCCAGCCCGTCCTGCGCCGCAGTACCTTCAGGCTGTGCGCCCCGCCGCAACAGCGCACGCTGTTCGCCGGCACACGCCTGGTGCTGCCGCCAGGCAAGGCCGCCTGGGAACAATTGCCGTCGTAAGCGACTATCGCAGGATGTCGAGCAGCTGTATCTCGAATACCAGTGTCTCGTTTGGCCCGATGTCGCTGCCGGCACCCGCCTCGCCATACGCAAGTTCGCTGGGCACGAACACCTGCCAATGATCACCGACACGCATCCTGGACAGCGCCTCGCCGAAGCCCGGGATGACCCCAGCCAGCGCGAATTCGGCCGGCTCGTTACGCTCCATGGAACTGTCGAAGACGCGGCCGTCCAGCAGCGTGCCGTGGTAATGCACGCGCACGCTGTCGCCGCCACGCGGCTGATCGCCCGTCCCCGCCTGTAGGACGCGATACTGCAGGCCGCTCGGCAGCACCACGACGTCACCTCTGGCAGCATTTTCGGTAAGGAAGCGCCGCCCGGCCTCCAGGCTGGCCTGTGCACGCTGCGCGCGCTGTACGGCGAACGCGCGCTGCTGTTCGACAATCGCCTCGCGCATCTGATCGTCACTCAGCCGCAGCGGACGGTCGGCAAGGACGTCATCGATCGCCGCCGCAAACGCGGCACTGTCCAGCTGCACAATGCCCTGGCCCTTGAGCAGCTGTCCCAGACGCACACCCATCGCATAGCTGTAACGCTGGGGCACCGAGCCGGATACCGGCTCAAGCGCCGAAACATCGGCGACAGATGCCGCCATGGCTGCCAAAAACAGGAAATAGAGTGATTTTTTCATTGTCTTTTCAGTCGGTTAAGGAATGTCAGTCCCGGTTTCCGAAGCTTCGGCCTGAAACCCGGAACGCATTTCACAGATTGCATCAACGGCCATCAAGCGGTTGCCGGCGACGTCGATAATACAGGCGACGGGGCATTCTTTGGACAACGACAATGATCAGCAAGTTGGGCAATACGGCCTTGCAGGGTATCCAGCGCAGCACCCAGGGTCTGGCACGCAGCGCCGCCGAGATCGCGCGCGCCACCCAGCCCGGCGACCGCACGAACATGACCCGCGCGCTGGTGGAACTCAAACAACACGAACACGCAGCCAAGGCCAACATGAAGACGCTGGCGGCACACGACAGGATGTTGGGATCCCTGCTGGACGTGAAGGCCTGAGCCGCAGCCTCAGCGCGTCTCGAACAACATCGAAAAATCGGTCGCCCTGACATCCTTGGTCAGCTGGCCGACCGAGATGAAGTCGACGCCACTCAGCGCGATCTCACGCACGCTCTCCAGGCTGACGCCACCCGAGGCCTCTAGCTCCGCCCGCCCTGCGGTCAACCGTACCGCCTCGCGCAGCTGCGCATGGCTGAAATTGTCGAGCAGGATACGCGTGGCGCCGGCCGTCAGCGCCTGACCCAGTTCAGCCAGGTTCTCGACCTCGATCTCGATCATCACGTCACGCGCGGTCGCTGCCTGCGCGGCACGCAGCGCGGCCGCGATCGAGCCGGCCGCCCGGATATGGTTTTCCTTGATCAGCACGGCATCGAACAGCCCGATGCGGTGATTGCTCGCACCGCCGCAGCGCACCGCGTACTTCTGCGCCAACCGCAGCCCGGGGAGGGTCTTGCGGGTGTCCAGGATGACCGCCGATGTGCCGGCGACCGCAGCGACGTACTGCGCCGCACGCGACGCCGTGCCGGAGAGCGTCTGCAGGAAATTCAGCGCCGTTCGCTCACCCGACAGCACCGGCCGCGCCATTCCCTGCAGCGTGCACACGCGCTGTGACGCCGCCAGGGCTTCGCCATCGCTGGCGGACCAGTCGACCCGGATACCCGGGTCCAGCTGACGAAACACCTCGTTGAACCAGGCGCTGCCGCACAGGACGGCCGGTTCACGCACGATGACCTCGGCATGCGCGACAGCATTGGCCGGCACCAGCGCGGCGGTCAGGTCACCGTTGCCGACATCCTCTGCCAGTGCCAGGCGCACCTGTGACGCAACGTCAGCGGGATCGGGCCGTGGGATCATTTAACTGATCGCGAGAAGCTCGACATCGAACACCAGAGTCGCGTTCGGCGGGATGACGCCGCCAGCGCCGTGCGCTCCGTAGCCTAGCTGTGGCGGGATGGTCAGCTTGCGCTTGCCGCCCACTTTCATGCCAGCGACACCCTCGTCCCAGCCGCGAATGACCATGCCGCGGCCAAGCGAAAAGCTGAACGGCTGCTGGCGATCGTGGCTGGAATCGAACTTGCTGCCGTCGGTCAGCCAACCGGTGTAGTGCACCGAGACCTGTTGCCCCGAGGATGCAACGGCGCCGTCGCCTTCGACCAGGTCTTCATACTTCAGTCCGGAATCGGTGATCTTTTCTGCCATGACTGTCTCCCAGGATCATATGCCACAAAAAAAGCGCCGGTCGAGCCGGCGCTGTGCATTGTATCCGAGGTGCGAAGATCAGGCTGGCGCGGATACCGATCCGGTATCGCGCAACGCCCCCAGCATCGCGTCCAACGCGCGGTCCATCAACGGCGTGTTCACGTCATCGAGCAGGCGCGCGTTGTTGCCGCGAAACAGCACAGCGATGTCGTTGACCGTCATCTCAGCGACCTTCATGCCTTTACGGTTGACGAAAATGCAGTTGCTCGAAACCTGGCTGCGCCATGACAGCTTGCCGCGCACCCAGGCGTCGTCACACTGCCATTCGAGCCACTGCCCGACTTCGAGCGCCGCTGCCCTCTCCAGGGACTCATCCTCGATCACCTCGGCCGGCTCCACCTCGGCACTCAGGGAAACCCCCTCGGGCACGACCTCGTCCAGCGACGCCACCTCGATGGTGTCACTCTCACCGCGCAGTGCTGCGATATGGCAGGCCTGCAGGTCCTTGAACAGCTGACCGGCACGGTGCTGATCGAACGAGATGTTGTTGAGGCCATCGCGCAACTTCTTCAGAAGGTCGGGGATCGACTTGAGCAGGCGCTGCCGGTCGCTCGGTTCGACCTTCGGCTGCACACTCCAGATCAATTCCTCGACCGCGGCAAACGCATGCTGCCAGGCCACGCTCTCCTCACCCTCGCGCAGGTAGGCCAACAGCATCACATCGTGCCAGCCCTCACGCAGGATATTGACCACCGCCAGCGGCAGATCCGGCTGCGCGATACGGAAGTCGTTGAGGACCTCGGCGACACGACGCCGTGCAATCAGCAACTGCTCCTGACCGCGGGTGACCTGGTTGATGCGCTCCTCGGCCACCTCGGCGCCACGCGCCTCACGCTCGATGAAACTGGCGAACTCATCGTAGACCAGCGCAAACAGGCCGACATCGTCGCTGAAATCGTTGAGTATTCTGGTTACTGCGGTCTCGATGCGGCCGTATAGCGATTTCGCCGAACGATCACCGTCATCGACCCAACCCATCGCGGCGCGCGCCAGCGTATTCAGCAGGCGTCGCGCCGGGTGATGCTTGTTGCCGAAGAAACTGCGATCGAGCACCGCCACCTTGAGCATCGGGATCTGCAGACGACCGAGCAGGGCCTTCATCGCGTCCGGCACATTGCGGTCGTCGAGGATGAAATCGAACAGCATGCCGATCACATCGATCACGTCCTGGTCGACCTGATTGAGGCGCTTGGACGGCGCGTCGTTCGACCCCATGTCGAGCTGCCGCCCGAGGTTATACAGCATCTCCGTCTGCAGCTGCTGGACCTCTGCCCGGCTCACCGGCGCCTCGACCGAAAAGTCCTGCTGCAGATAGTTCAGGGCATCGATGAGTTCGCTCGACCCGACCGCCGGAAGATGCCGCAGGTGGGCCGCGTCGCCCCCACCCGGCAGACGGCCGGAATAGAGGTTGGCCGCACCGTGGTCGCGCCGCATCGACAGCAACTGACCCAGCATACCCAGGACCTGTTCCTGGCTGACCTCGTCACCCGGATGCGATGCCATGTCGCCACCTGCGGCATGCGACACCGCGTCCGGGGATTCCTGGCGCGCACGCTGCACCGAGGGCGCGACCGGATTGCGCCGTACCCGCTGGACGATCTTCGGCAGCACGCCGCCGTCGACCAACACGTCGTTGAGATCGTCATACAGGCCGCCGATGTAGCCCATGACATAACGGTCGAACAGCTTGAACACGACCAGACGCACACCGAGATCACCCGACCACTGATGCATGGCGGCACGGAACCCCTCGGCCAGGTTGAACGGGCCAACCGGATTCTGCCGTACCGGCAGGTCGGTCACGCCGACCATCTGGGCGAAACGCATGTTCAAGGCAAACAGTTCGCGGTGATAACGGTTTTCGGCCTTGGATACCATGCCGTTTACCGCGAGATTCTCTTCGAGCTCCTCGTCGTCGACCAGACTGAGTTCATCGTTGCCGGCAACCGTTTTCGCCTCATCGGCCGCCACGGGTTGCTGCCAGAACGCATCGTAGCGATCGAGCTGGTTGCGCAGAAATCCCTGCTCAATCGGTTCACGCAGCTTGCGCAGCTCGCGCATGGCATCGAAATAACGTGTCTGCAGCACGTCACTGGCCGACTTGTCCGCGAGCTGGTAAAGCTCGTCGTCCACGTGTTCGAACAGCTCCTGCATCAACCGCGGCAGGGTGTCCTTAAGGTGTACGCGACACGAGGCAAGCAGCTCCTGCACCCGGGCATCGCTCACGCGTCGCCGGACTCCGCTCAGGTTCTGTTCGAAAGAAATCACATTGTCACGAACCATCTGCAACCCCCGGACCGTACCGCTGTGCGGCCGACATCCCTGCTGACTCCATACTTCTGATAAAACTAAACACGCCCTGTTGGGCCCGGCGTGACCCCGGTCACGCTTCAACAGGCGCCGGCTGCCACCGTTGCCGGCATGGCCGACACCGTCACACAAAGGCGGGATTCTGCCGCCTATCGGACCGCTGCCCGGATCGCCTTTTCCTTGAGATCATTAGCGGCCATCGCCGACGATACATGACCGAAACCTGCGCGGTTTGATGATAACTTATCAATTTTCCGGGAACACCGAGCAGTTAATGCATGATTCCGCACCACCGAGCAATGCGCCCCTGACATCCTGCAGCCAGTTCGATTTCCACGAGCGCCTGCCGGATATGACCGGCACTACCCTGGTGGTGTTCACTTCACCCGACTGCGGCAGTTGCCGCCACCTGCACGGAGTCCTGCAGATTGTGCACAGGCTTGAGCCGACCTGGCACCTTCTGGAGATCGACGCGCAGCGCGAAAGCAGCCTGGCAAGCGAGTTTGAAGTCTTTCATTTACCTACACTTTTTCTGTTTTTCGATGGTCAGTTCCACTGCGAACTGCTGGCCGAGGCACACCCAAAGGCGATCGTGGAGGCCGCGCGTGCGGCACTGAAGCAGCCCCCGTCCGAGGCGCCATGAACGACACCGTTGAGCTTTGGCTGCCGCAGGTCACGCAGACCCCGTCGCCGAACGCGGACGAACGACCCACCGGTTGTAACGTCGACCTGCTGGTGATCCACAACATCAGCCTGCCGCCGGGCGAGTTCGGGGGTCGCTATATCGACGATCTCTTCTGCAATTGCCTCGATCCGCAGGCACACCCCTATTTCGCCGAAATCGCCCACCTCGAAGTCTCGTCCCACCTGCTGATCCGGCGCGACGGCGCCGCGGTCCAGTTCGTACCGCTGAACCGGCGTGCCTGGCACGCCGGCCAGTCGGCCTTCGGCGGGCGTGAGCGCTGCAACGATTTTTCCGTCGGCATCGAACTCGAAGGCAGTGACGATACCGCGTTCACCGATGCCCAGTACCACCGCCTGGCTGAAGTGACCGTCGCGATTTGTGCACTGTTCCCGGCAATAACCGACCAGCGCATCGTCGGTCATTCGGATATCTCGCCCGGACGCAAGACCGACCCCGGGCCCTGTTTCGACTGGACGCGATACCGCGAGCTGTTGACCAGGACGGACACCGGCGATCGGCGTACCGGTGACAGTTGACGTAAAATCCGGGGGGTCCAGCCATCTTGCGGGACAGTGCGGGACAACGACGAGGCCGATACACAGATGACATTCCTGACCGTCCTGCTGGCGCTGTTCATTGAACGGGTCCTTCGCCAGCACCGCCCGCAACGACAGCATCGCTGGTTCGATACCTACTGCGCGCGCCTGGCAAACTGGTCTACCGGCCAATGGCTGGTCAGCCGTCCCTGGGGTGGCGTGCTTGCCCTGCTGCCGCCATTGCTGCTGATCGGCTGGCTTCAG
Source organism: Chromatiaceae bacterium (assembly GCA_024235315.1). Taxonomy (GTDB): domain Bacteria; phylum Pseudomonadota; class Gammaproteobacteria; order Chromatiales; family Chromatiaceae; genus Thiosocius. The sequence continues at coordinate 280,898 of JACKMP010000003.1, forward strand.
GCCTTTTTTTCGGAAATGGGGGGTCTGTTCGTCCTCGGCTTCGGCACCCTGGTGCTGCTGTATAGCCTTGGCCCCCGCGACCTGGGTGACGAGGCGCAGGCGTTTGTCGCTGCGCGCGATCAGGGCGACGACGAGCACGCCAGCGCACTCGCGCAGGCGTTCTGCCTCAGCGAGATTCCCGACAGCGAGCCGCGTCGCTCTTTCGCCGTCGCACGCGCCGTGGTCGTACTGGCATCCAAGCGTCTGGTCGGACCCGTGTTCTGGTTCGTTATCTTCGGTCCGGTGGGAGCGGCGGCGTTCCGCGCCATCCACCTGCTGGCCGAGCGGCTGCAGAGCGAGGAATGCCCACCGCGGATGAAGCGCTACAGCGACGAAATGCGCCATATCGCGGACTGGGCGCCTGCACGTATCACCGCGGCCGGTTACGCCATCGCCGGCAACTTTGATGCCGTTGCGCATGCCTGGCGCACCTTCGACTACCTGCCCGATGACGGCCCGCTGACCGAGGCGGAGCATCTGCTGGCTCGGACCGGTCTGGCTGCGCTCGACACCTTTCCGGAAGACGTCGAGGAATTCGACGATCTGGACCCGATGGTCCTCGACGCCGCGCTGGTCGCTCCCGTAGTCGAAGACGCCCTGGCCCTGGTCTGGCGCAGCCTGGCGATGTGGCTCACTGTGATCGCCGGCGGCAGCCTCGTCGCCGCACTGGCTTGACGGCAGCGCTCGCTGCCGCACTGGGCGCGCTGCTGTGCGCCGGCGCCTCGGTCGCGGCCACCGAAGCCATGGATGATCTCGGTCGGCAGATCACCCTGGCACGACCAGCCCAACGCATCGTCGCATTGTCCCCGCATGCGGCCGAACTGGTGATCGCCGCTGGCGCGTCTGATCGCCTGGTCGGCATCACGGCCGCCTCCGGCACGCCAGAAGAACTGGCCGCGGTACCACGCATCGGCGGACCCGGCGCCCTCGACCGCGAGCGCGTGTTGCAGTTAAAGCCGGATCTCGCCGTGGGCTGGAATTCAGGGAACCGGGCGCAGGACCTGGACTGGCTGGACCGCACTGGCATCGCGCTGTTTCGCAGCGAGCCGACGGCCCTGGCGGATATCGCCGCGACAATCAGGGCGCTCGGTCGACTTGCCGGCACTGAGGCGGTCGCCGACCAGGCTGCTGATGCATTTGTCCTGGGATTACGCACCCCCTGCGCCCGGCACCCACCACGACCCGCCTATGTCGTGGTGTGGGAACGGCCGCCGATGGCCATCGGCGGCCGCCACTGGATCAACGACGCGCTGCACGCGGCAGGCTTCCAGAATCAGTTTGCCGCTCATGACGCCGGTGCATTTGCGATCGCGCCCGAGGCGATGCTGGCTGCTGCCGGCGGCGCCCAGCGTATTGCGCTGATGCCAGGTCTCACCGGCCGTGCCGCCGAGATCGCCGACCTTCTGTCCCGACCAGGACCACAGCTGCCACGCGCGGTGCAGCTGCTGTGCGAGCTACGCACGGTACCGTGGCGCTAGCGCTGACGCCGCAGTCATCCACCAAGTCGTTGTCCTGGTAAAAATATCAATGCTTCGTGAAACTCATACACATTAGCATTTGTCCAAATGTCAATACATTTCCAACGGAGCAGTAACATGTTTGGAAAGATCGCGCTTTTATTTGTGGCACTTTCGGCCGCGACGCTGGCAAACGCCGACGAGATCTCACTCGAACCATGCACCAACGGCGGTGTGTCGAGTAGCGGCAGATTTCCGAGCGAACTGATGGAGCAACGGTTCTACACGCAGCTGAACTGGCGCTCTTTTGCGCCTTATTACCTGTTCGCGGTATCGGCCAGCTATCTCGAGTCACCGTTTGTCGACGTCGACCCTCCCCGGGCGACGCCCCGGTAGGCCTGTCGCCAGGAACGGCCACGCACCGGACCTGGGGTCCGCCGAGAGGGTTCGGCTCCTACGGGACAGACCCGATATTGCCGATATCGGTGCACGAATCATCCGGCCACGGGGCCACCCACCCTGGCCGATCAGGCGTCGGGAGGCTTGGCCACCAGAGTATCGGGAACCAGGGCGCGCAGGTGATCCGCGAGAACCTGGCTTGCCTGCGGGTCGCCGTGGATCAGGCGGATCTGCCGCGGCAGGCGCTGCATGTTGCGCACGAACCCGATCAGCCCCTGCTGGTCGGCATGCGCCGAGTAGCCGGAGATCGTGTGCACCCGCGCGCGGATGTCGACCCGCTCGCCGTCGAGGTCGACGTACCCGCCTCGCGGGCCGAATTGCTGGATATCGCGACCGGGGGTCCCACGCGCCTGGTAACCGACGAACAGGATGTCGTGCTTCGGGTCGCCCAGCATCGCCTTCAGGTAATTGACCACGCGCCCGCCGGCGCACATGCCGCCGGCGGCGATCACCACCACCGGACGCCCGGTCTTGGCCAGGTACTGCACCGCGCGCAGGTGGTCATCGTGGCTGTCGATCGTCGTCAATTGTTCGAAATCGAGCGGGTGGCGGCCGGCCGCGACGCGCGCCCTCGCCTCGTCGTCCCAATACGGGCGCAGCTCGCGATACAGATCGGTGAATGTCGCGGCTATTGGTGAATCGAGCACGATCTCGACCTCGTCCCACGGCAGCTTCGAGGCCGCGTTGCCTCCACGATTGCGGTGCAGGATATCCTCGAGTTCGTACAGCAGCTCCTGGGTGCGACCGATACTGAACGCCGGGATCAGCACGGTGCCGCGGTCTTCCAGTGCATGCCGGAGCACCTCTTCCAGTGCCTGCTGGCGTGCGGCACGGCCTTCGTGGTTGCGATCGCCGTAGGTGCTCTCCAGGACCAGCACGTCGCAGCCTTCCGGTTGATCCGGCGGGTGCAGCAGCGGGGTGTCGGCATCACCGAGATCGCCGGAGAAGATCACGTGTTGCACATCGGAGCCGACGCCACAGCGACAGTCGACCCAGGCCGATCCGAGGATATGACCGGCGCGCCTGAACTGCACCGCCAGCGGCGTACTGCCCTCCACATCAATCGGCTGCCACTGGCCAAACGGTACGCCACGGATCATTTTCTTCAGGCCCTGGATCACACGCTCGATGAGGTCGCGGTTGCGCGTCACCCCAACTTTCAGCGCATCTTCCAGCACCACCGGCAACAGCCTGGCCGATGGCAACGAGCAATAGATCGGGCCGCGAAATCCGGCAGCGATCAGATACGGAATGCGCCCGACGTGATCGATGTGCACATGGGTCACGACCAATGCCCGGACACGCTCGATCGGGAACTCGATCGCGAGATTGTCCGCGCCGGCGCCCTCGCCGGAGTTCTCCGCACCCTGGAACAGGCCGCAGTCGATCAGTATCGCGTCATCGTCACCGACACGCAGTTCGTGGCACGAACCGGTGACGCCGCCGACGGCACCGTGATGCAGGATCTCCGGGTAGGCCATCTTCCCCTCCGTGTCGCGTGATTCAGCCGGTTCGCGCGGTCGCGCTCAGGCGAATCGCCGGGTCTCGCCGTCGCCCGCCACGTTGTCGACGCAGCGCCCGCACAGCTCCGGGTGGGCGGCGATGCTGCCGACATCTTCGCGATGGTGCCAGCAGCGCACGCATTTTTTGTGCGTACTGGCCCAGGCTGCGATCCGCAGCCCCTTCACCTCGGTGTCGACTGCCTCGGCCGGCGCCTGCGCCAGTGTGGCGACGCTGGCGTAAGACGTGATCAACGCGAAACGCAGCTCGCCGCCGAGCCTGCCCAACACGTCGGCGAGTGCCGGGTCGCAATACAGCTCCACCTCGGCATCGAGCGAGGACCCGATCACACCCTCCTTGCGCATCGCCTCCAGCTGTCTGGCCACCGCGGTCTTGACGCCGATCACCTGTGCCCAGGCGTCGGCGTCCAGCGCATCATGTTCAAGCGCGAACAACTCGCCGTACCAGGTCTCCATGAACACCGACTCGGCACGCTGACCGGGCATAAAGCCCCAGATCTCGTCGGCGGTGAAACTGAGCACCGGCGCCATCCAGCGCACCATCGCCTCGACGATGTGGAACATCGCGGTCTGACAGGAGCGGCGTGGCAAGCTGTCAGCCTGCGTGGTGTATTGACGGTCCTTGATCACGTCGAGATAGAAGCCGCCCATGTCGGCAACGCAGAAATTGAGCAGCTTCTGGTAGATCAGGTGGAAGTTGTAGTCCTGATACGCCTGCATGATCTCCTGCTGCAGGCGGTGCGCGCGGCCGACTGCCCAGCGGTCCAGGGCGACCATGTCGCCAGCTTCGACCTTGTGCTGTGCCGGGTCGAAGCCTTCGAGATTGGCCAGCAGGAAGCGCGTGGTGTTGCGGATGCGCCGGTAGGCATCGGCGGTGCGCTTGAGGATCTCGTCAGACACCGACATCTCTGCGCGGTAATCAGTTGCCGCGACCCATAGGCGGATGATGTCGGCACCCAGGGTCTTCATCACCGACTGCGGCGACACCACGTTGCCGAGCGACTTGGACATCTTCTTGCCGTCTGCATCGACGGTAAATCCGTGCGTCAGTACGCCTTTATATGGTGCATGGCCTGTCATCGCGACCGAAGTCAGCAACGAAGACTGAAACCAGCCGCGGTGCTGGTCCGAACCCTCGAGGTACAGGTCCGCGGGGCTGACCAGTTCGGCTCGCGGCTCGAGCACGCAGGCGTGTGTCACCCCGGAGTCGAACCACACATCGAGCGTATCTGCGACCTTTTCGTAGTGCGCCGCATCGTCACCCAGCAGATCACCTGGCTCCAGGTCAAACCAGGCCTGGATGCCCGTGCGCTCGACGCGCTGCGCAACCTGTTCGACCAGCGCCACGGTGTCCGGATGCAGTTCACCGGTTTCCCTGTGGATGAAGAACGCAATCGGCACGCCCCAGGTACGCTGGCGCGAGATGCACCAGTCGGGGCGGTTTTCGATCATGCCCTCGATGCGCGCCTGACCCCAGTCGGGCGTCCAGTGCACATGCTCGATCTCGGCCATCGCGGTATCGCGCAAACCTTTCTGCTGCATCGAGATGAACCACTGCGGCGTGGCGCGGAAGATGATCGGGGTCTTGTGCCGCCAACACACCGGATAGCTGTGGCTGAACTTCGCCGACTTGATCAGGGCACCGTTCTGCTCGAGCACCTCGATCACATGCTCGTTGGCCTTGAACACATGCTCGCCCTCGAACAGCGGCGTACCGGCGACGAAGCAGCCGTTGCCGCCGACCGGGTTGTCGACCGGCAGGCCGTAGCGCTGCCCGACGATGTAGTCATCCATGCCATGGCCGGGCGCCGTATGCACGGCGCCGGTACCGGCCTCCAGGGTGACGTGATCGCCAAGCACAATCGGCACCTGGCGGTGATAGAAAGGGTGCTGCAGCAACTGGCGGTCGAATGCCGCGCCCAACGCACGCCCGACCACGCGGTAGTCGGCGACACCCCAGGCCGGCATCACGCGCTCGAGCATGCCATCGGCCACCACCAGGCGCTCACCGCCGACCTGCACCAGCACGTATTCGAGGTCCGGGTTCAGCGCGACGCCCTGGTTGGCCGGCAGGGTCCACGGCGTGGTGGTCCAGATCACCACGGCGATCTCGCCACTGCCGGGGCCGTCGTCGGTGGGCGTGAAATTCGCTTCGAACCCGGCCTGCTCGACCGCTCTGAAACGCACGTCGATCGCGAACGACTCCTTGTCCCTGTACTCGACCTCGGCCTCCGCCAGTGCCGACCCGCAGTCGGTGCACCAGTGCACCGGTTTGGAGCCTTTGGCGATATGACCCTGCTCGGCGATGCGGCCGAGTGCGCGGATGATCCCGGCCTCCTGGACGAAATTCATCGTCAGGTAGGGATCGTCCCAGTCACCGATCACGCCCAGGCGCTTGAAGTCGGTGCGCTGTTTATCGACCTGGGTCAGCGCATAGTCGCGACAGGCCTGGCGAAACTCGGCGGCGCTGACCTTCTGCCCTGGCTTGCCGACCTTCTTCTCTACCTGCAGTTCGATCGGCAGGCCGTGGCAGTCCCAGCCCGGCACGTAGGGGGCATCGAAGCCGGCCAGCGTACGGCTCTTGACGATGACATCCTTCAGCACCTTGTTCACCGCGTGCCCGATGTGAATCTCGCCGTTGGCGTACGGCGGACCGTCGTGCAACACGAATTTTTCGCGGCCGACGCAGGCCTCGCGGATCTTGCGGTACAGATCGCTCTGCTCCCAGTGCCGCAGCAGTTCCGGTTCCCGCTGTGCCAGGTTGGCTTTCATCGGGAAAGCGGTGTTGGGAAGATTCAGCGTGTCCTTGTAATTGTTGCTCACGGACTATGACCCGGTAATCGAAGAATGCTGTGAATGGACCCGAATACCTCAGCCCGACTTGCGGTGGGCCAGGGCATCGAGACGAAGGATGTCGCGCGCGCGCTGCGCGTCGCGTTGAATCTGCTCGCGCAGCGCGTCGAACGATTCGAAGCGGCGCTCATCGCGGATGTGTCCGACGAAATCGACCTCGACATGCCGACCGTACACCTCGCGCTCGAAATCGAACAGATGTACCTCGAGCAGCAGACGGTCATCGCCCTGCAGAGTCGGTCGATTGCCGATGTTCGCCACGCCGGGAAGGGGCGCATCGGCCAGGCCCAACACCTGTACCGCAAACACCCCGCGCAATGGTGTCGATCGCCGCAGGAGTCCGACATTCAGCGTCGGAAAACCGATCGTACGACCGCGCTTGTTGCCGTGCGCGATCCGCCCGCAGATACGGTAGCGACGCCCCAGGCAGCGTGCCGCGTGCACCAGGTCCCCGGCCTGCAGAGCATCGCGTATCCGCGTGCTGCTGACACGGCTGCCATCTTCGGCCACGGTATCGAGGCTCTCTACACCAAAGCCGAGTTGCCCGCCCATAGCCTTCAGCAGTGCAAAGTCCCCGACCCTGTCGCGACCGAAACGAAAATCGTCACCGACATACAAATGCCGGATACCGAGCTTTTCCACCAGGATGCGCCTTACGAAATCGTCGGCGTCGGCCGCAGCGAACGCCGCATCGAAGCGGATCAGGAGTACACGGTCAATGCCGCAGGCATCGATCGCCTCGAGCTTTTCGCGCAACCGGGTCAGGCGCGGCGGCGTCTGCTCGGGGCGGAAAAACTCCATCGGCTGTGGCTCGAAGGTGATCACCAGCGACGCCAGACCGGCAGCGCGCGCACGCGCCGTCAATGCGGAAAACACCGCCTGATGGCCAAGGTGCACGCCATCGAAATTGCCGATGGTCGCGACGCAATCGCGGTGGGCCGCGCGTAGATTGTGCAATCCGCGGATAAGCAGCACAGGTTTTGCCAGTAAGCCGAGCGTAAGCGCGTCATTATAGAGACATGGGGGGCGCCCCGTATAACCGGCGTGCATGTTGAGGCCGGCAAGGGCGAACGAGAAAGCCCGACAACAATCCCTGTCGTCGGGCATTACCACCGAGACCGTGGTGCAGATCCGTCCTGGATCCCGTCACATCCCTGTCGACGGTTACATCCTGCAAGTTCACTTCGTCCTTGAAGGTGGTGGGGGAATTATCGGCACAGGGAGCCCGCCGCCATAGCCCGGATCATCTCCCGGTGATGTAGGAATATTCCTAGGAATCCCGATCTGGCACGCGACCGCGCGCGATCAATCCATCGATCAGCAGCAGCCCCACGCCCAGGGTGATTGCGCTGTCCGCGACATTGAATGACGGCCAGTACCAATCTTGCCAGTGCCACTGCAGGAAATCGACCACCTTGCCCAGACGCACGCGATCGATCAGGTTACCCAGTGCGCCACCGACCACCAGGGCGAGTCCCCAGGCAGTCAGGCGCTCGGCAGCCCCCAACATGCGCAGCCAGATCACCATGCCCAGGCAAACGGCAGACCCGAGTACCACGAAAAACCAGCGCTGCCAGCCGCCGGCGTCGCTGAGGAAGCTGAATGCGGCACCGGTGTTGTAGACGAGCGTCAGATTGAACACTGGCCACACGGTGAGCACTTCGAATTCCTGGAAATGCGCCATGATCCAAAGCTTGCTGACCTGGTCGAGCACGACCACCAGAAGACTCAACCACAGCAGACGCAACATCGGTTTCCCTCACCGTCGGCTGTGCAGGTCGCGCACACGCGCGCCGGCCAGCCACAAAACCCCAAGATAACTGGCGACACCACCGACGACGATGCCAACCAACCACAGCACGCGCTGACCTCGATCGGCCGTGACCCACACCGCCAGATCGGGCGAAACCGACGCGATCATCCCTGCCAGGGCCAGCGCGGCGACACCCACCTGCAGTGCCAGGCGCCGCCAACCGACCACCGGATGGTAGACCGCGTCACGGCGCAGACCACGCAGCAACAGGAAGGCGTTCAGATAAGCCCCCAGACTGGTCGCCAAGGCCAGGCCGGCGTGTTGCAGCGGGTAGATGAAAAGCAGGTTCAGCACCATGTTCGCCGCCATCGCGATCATCCCGATGCGGACCGGCGTGCGCGTGTCCTGGCGTGCATAGAAGCCTGGAGCCAGCACCTTGATCAGGACAAACGCCTGCAGCCCCAGTCCGTAGGCCATCAGGCTGCGCTGCGCCATCGCCACATCATGTGCATCGAAGACGTCTGACTGGAACAGCGTCGCCATCATCGGGCCGGCCAGCATCACCAGGCCTACGGCAGCCGGGATACCGAATACGAACGCCGTGCGCAGACCCCAGTCCAGCTCCCGCGAGAAGGTCTCCGGCGCCGACTCGGCCTGGCGCCGCGACAGACGCGGCAAGATCACGGTGGACAAGGCGACACCCAGTATGCCGACCGGAAATTCCATCAACCGGTCCGAGTAGTACAGCCACGAGATGCTGCCCGACACCAGGAAAGACGCCAGAACCGTGTCCAGCAACAGGTTGATCTGAGTCACGGATACCGCAAACATCGCCGGCACCATGAGCTTGAGTATGCGACGTACTCCGGGGTCACGGAACCCCGGACGCGGGCGCGGCAGCAGTTTCAGCTTCGCCAAAAATGGCAGTTGAAAGGTGAATTGGGTGATCCCGGCAATCAACACGCCCCACGCCAGCGCCACGACCCCCTGAGCCATCAGCGGCGCCAGCCAAAGGGCCGCACCGATCAGGCACAGGTTCAGCAGCACCGGAGTGAATGCCGGCACCGCGAAGCGATCGTGCGCGTTCATGATGCCGCCGGCAAACGCCGTCAGCGAGATGAAGAACAGGTATGGAAACGTCAGCCGCAACATCTCCGCGGCCAGGCCGAGTTTGCCCGGATCGCCGTCCATCACCCAGCCGAATGCGAACAGCGACACCACCAGGGGCGCGGCCACGACCCCGATCAGCGACACCGCCAGGGTCACCAGCCCGAGACTGCCGGCGACGTGGTCGACAAAGTCCCTGAGTTCCCCGTATTCGCGCTTGCTGCGGTACTCGGTCAGTACCGGGACGAAAGCCGTGGCGAACGCTCCCTCGGCGAACAGCCGGCGCAGGAAATTGGGGATTTTGAACGCAACGAAGAAGGCGTCGGTCTGCGCATTGGCGCCAAACACCTGGGCCAGCACCAGATCGCGGACGAACCCGAGTATTCTCGACAGCAGTGTGTAGGCGCCGACAGTGGACAGGGATCTGAGCAGGGACAGGGCCGGATTCCTCCGCAAAGCGGCGATTATAGGCACATGCGACCGTCGATTGGCTGCCCGCGCGAGACTTGACAGGGGCATTTCGGGTCCCCATAATCTCGCGTCTTTCGTGAATGCCGATGTATCAGGAGATCTGAATTGGCCAACTCAGAACAAGCCCGTAAGCGCGCCCGTCAGGCGGAGAAGCACCGCCAACAGAACGCCGGCCACCGCAGCATGATGCGCACTGAGGTCAAAAAAGTGATCAAGGCCATCGATGCCGGCGACAAAGTCGCTGCCGAAGGCGCCTTCAAGTCCGCTGCCCCGCTGCTCGACAGCATGGCAACCAAGGGCCTGATCCACAAGAACAAGGCCGCTCGGCACAAGAGCCGCCTCAACGCAAAGATCCGCGCGCTCTAAAGCCTCCGCGTCTCTGCGCGAAAAACCGGCCGACGGCCGGTTTTTTGTTGCCTGTCGCTTGTAGGATTTTTCCTACAAGCCCATGAGATGCAGATCGTGTCGGCATTTCCGATCTTGTGGCAAATTGGACATGTCGTCGAAAAGGACTCAAAGGACTGCATGATGTGCCAGGAGGTGCTGCAGGGACCAAGGAGTTTGCCAACCAAGCCTGACGACAACTGAACCCTGGGCGAACGGATCCGCCCAGGGTTTTTTTACCGGCCGCGCTACAGCAACACCAGGTTGTCACGGTGGATCAACTCATCCTCGTCGACGTAACCGAGGATCTGCGCAATCTCGCTCGACGGCCGCCCCTTGATCTGCCGCGCCTCGCCGGCGCCGTAGTTGACCAAACCGCGCGCGAACTCGCGCCCGTCTTCGCCGACACAAACCACCATCTCGCCGCGGCGGAACTCGCCCAGAACGTCCTTGACGCCGACAGCAAGCAGGCTACGCCCGGATTCACGCAGCACACGTATCGCACCGGCGTCCAGCACCAGCCTCCCCTTGGCCTGCAACTGCCCCGCCAGCCAGCGCTTGCGCGCGGCATCCGGCCCCTGCGACGGCGTCAGCAGGGTACCGAGCTCTTCACCATCCTTGAGACGCTGCAGGACCCGCTCGGTGCGCCCGTAAGCGATCACAGTCGCACTGCCCGAGCGCGCGGCCAGACGTGCCGCGCGCAGCTTGGTCTGCATACCGCCGCGACCGAGCAGCCCGCCATCGCCGGCCATACCATCAAGCGCGCTGTCGCCAGCCATCGCGTGGGAAACCAGCGTGGCGCCGGGGTTGGCACGTGGATCGGCATCGTAAAGCCCCTGCTGATCGGTCAGCAGCACCAGCAGATCGGCCTCGATCAGGTTCGCAACCAACGCCGCCAGGGTGTCGTTGTCGCCCAACCGCAGTTCCTCGTTGGCCACCGCGTCATTCTCATTGACTACCGGAATGACACCAAAACCGACCAGCGCGCGCAGGGTACTGCGCGCATTCAGATAGCGGCGCCGATCTGACAGGTCGTCATGTGTCAGCAATACCTGTGCGGTGTGCAGTCCGCGGCGCTGGAAACAACTCTCCCATGCCTGCACCAGGCCCATCTGGCCGATCGCAGCCGCAGCCTGCAGCTCATGCAGGCTGCCCGGGCGACGTGTCCAGCCCATGCGCTTCATACCTTCGGCGACCGCACCTGAAGACACGATCACGACTTCGTTGCCGGTCGCCATCAGGTCCGCCACCTGGTCTACCCATTGGCCGAGGCGCTCACGATCCAGCCCCTTGCCGTCACCGGTGATCAGGGCGCTGCCGATCTTGACCACCCAGCGGTGGGTTGCTCGCAGGCGTTCACGCATCGTCTTCAGCCCAGGGGGTCGTAAGGCGCATCTTCAGTTACGGTTTCCTGATCGTGCTCGGCCAGACGCAACGCCTCCAGTCGGGCCGCCAGTGCCTGCACCAGGGGATCTAGTCCCTGGTGCGTAATCGATGAGATGGCAAACACCGGGCCCTCCCACGACAGCTCCTTCAGCAGGGCGTCCCGCCGTGCGTCGAATTCTTCCGCATCCAGCAGGTCGCGCTTGGTCAACACCAGCCAGCGCTCGCGCTGCGCCAGATCATGTCCGAACTTCTCGACCTCGGCCTCTATGCAGCGGACCGCGTCGGCGGGCGAAGACTCGTCCATCGGCGCCATGTCGACCAGGTGCAGCAGCAGCCGGGTACGCGACAGGTGCCGGAGAAACTGGATACCCAGACCTGCGCCTTCCGCCGCACCCTCGATCACGCCTGGGATATCGGCGATCACGAAGCTGCGGTCCTGCCCGGCACGCACCACCCCCAGGTTCGGATACAGCGTGGTGAACGGGTAATCCGCAACCTTCGGGCGGGCACTCGACACTGCAGTGATCAGACTCGACTTGCCCGCATTCGGCAGACCCAGCAGGCCGACGTCCGCCAACAGCACCAGCTCCAGGTGCAGCGTGCGACGCTCACCGGGGGTGCCATTGGTAGACTGCCGCGGCGCACGGTTGGTGCTGCTTTTGAAATGAATGTTGCCCAGGCCGTGCATTCCGCCGCGTGCCACCAGCAGCTGCTCGCCGTGCGCCATCACCTCGCCGATGAATTCCTCGGTGTCGGCGTCGAGCACACGCGTCCCGACCGGTACACGGACGTTGATGCTCTCGCCCTTGTGCCCGGTCATCTGCCTCCCCATGCCATTTTGTCCACGCTCGGCGCGATGATGGCGCTGATGCCGGAAATCGACCAGCGTGTTCAGGCCGCTGTCGGCTACAAGGAAGACATGGCCGCCATCACCGCCATCACCGCCGTCCGGACCACCCTTCGGGATGAACTTCTCACGGCGAAAACTTACACAGCCGTTCCCGCCGTCGCCGGCCTCGACCTTGACAATTGCCTCATCGACAAACTTCATCGGCTTTTCGCCATCCCCTCGCTATGCATTGCATGCGCCCCGTAAACGAAAAAAGCCCCGTCGTCCGACGAGGCCTTTTCGCGCAACCCTTTTCGACAGCGGATCAGGCCGGATCGATACTCACGAACTTGCGGTTGTTCGGGCCTTTGGTCTCGAACCGGACCACGCCGTCGGCCTTGGCAAACAGGGTGTGATCCTTACCGCAACCGACGTTGACACCGGGATGCACCCGGGTACCGCGCTGGCGGATGATGATACCGCCGGCATTGATCGTCTGGCCGCCAAAGACCTTGACACCAAGGCGTTTGGATTCTGAATCGCGGCCGTTCTTGGAGCTGCCGCCTGCTTTTTTGTGTGCCATGGTGGATCCCCCTCAGCCGGCGCTGATGCCGGTAACTTCGATCTCGGTGAAGGCCTGGCGATGGCCCTGGCGCTTCATGTGATGCTTGCGGCGACGGAACTTCACGATCATGACCTTCTTGCCACGGCCATGGGCCTTGACGGTCGCGGTGACCTTGCTGCCGTCCAGATAAGGCGCGCCGACCTTGACATTGTCGCCGTCAGCCACCATCAGGACGTTGCCGAGTTCGACGCTGGCGCCTTCTGCGGCATCGATCTTCTCGACTTTAAGGGTCGAACCCTGGGCAACCCGATACTGCTTGCCCCCGGTCTGGATAACGGCGTACATGACCGCGCAATCTCCCTTGATCTGAAAACGGGTCGGCGACACAAGGTGCCGACGAAAGACGCGAAATTCTATAGACGGATCCACCGCACGTCAACACCCGACCCGCCCAGCCAGGGCACCGGCAACTCAACCAAGGCGCTTGACACGAAGAAAGCCCGTTCCATAGGATGCCACGCAGTTTTTTGCCCGGAAAATCCGCCCCTTATGGAGTTCACCAGCATTCGCGAGTTGATCGAGCCCGATCTCAAGGCGACCGACGCCCTGATCCTCGATCGACTCAGCTCCGATGTGGTGCTGATCAATCAGATCGGCCACTACATCGTCAACAGCGGGGGCAAAAGGCTGCGCCCGGTGATCGTGCTGCTGGCAGCGCGCGCGCTCGGCTATCAGGGGTCGGCGCACATCGATCTGGCGGCCATCGTGGAATTCATCCATACCGCCACACTGCTGCACGACGATGTGGTCGACGATTCGGAGCAGCGGCGCAATCGCGACACTGCCAACGCGGTGTGGGGTAACGCGGCCAGCGTGCTGGTGGGCGACTTCCTTTACTCGCGCGCCTTCGAAATGATGGTCGCCGTGGATTCCATGCGCGTCATGGAGGTGCTGTCGCACGCCACCAACCGGATCGCCGAGGGCGAGGTGCTGCAGCTGTTGAACTGCAATGATCCGGATACGGACGAGCAGCGTTACCGCGAGGTGATCCTGCGCAAGACCGCGACCCTGTTCGAGGCGGGTGCGCGCCTTGGCGCCATCATCAGCGGCGCAGACAGCGCCACCGAAGAAGCGCTCGCCGCCTACGGCCTGCACCTGGGCATGGCGTTCCAGATGATCGACGACGCACTGGACTATGGCTCATCAGGGGTCGACATCGGTAAAAACCTCGGCGACGATCTGGCCGAAGGCAAACCGACGCTGCCGCTGATCCGCGCCATCGAGCAGAGCGACGCAGCCACCCGCGACATGCTGCGCGGGGTGATCGAAAATGGCGGCAGCGAAAGCATAGAAGAGGTGCTCCAGGCGATTGAATCGACCGATGCGATCGCTTACACTGCGCGGCTCGCGGCGGACGAGGCGGCCATCGCCAAACAGGCACTGGACGCACTCCCTGCGTCGGGTTTCCGCAACGCCCTCGCGGCCGTTGCGGATTTCTCAGTCGATCGATCCTTCTGACGTGTGGCAGACCGGAATCGCGAACCGATCCGGTGGATGCGACACGGGGGAACGCTCGAACCGGGAGTTCGAAGACTGGGGGCAACGCCGCCCGGCAGTCACTTTTTCGGAGTGTAGCTCAGCTTGGTAGAGCACCACGTTCGGGACGTGGGGGTCGAAGGTTCGAATCCTTTCACTCCGACCAAATCAGACGCAACAGCAGCCCTCGCGGCTGCTTTTGTTTTTTTGCACACAGCGACGTATTTCCCTGGTATTTCCGTCGGAACCGACCGCGATTTTTCATCCTGACCTATTGTCTGTTTAGACATGACAAACCTGGGTCAGGGAATATCACCATGGCGACGGTCCATACACCCGATTCACCCACCTACCACGTGATGACGCTTCCACCACGTCGCAAGCTGGCGCACGACGCGGCACTGGCCTGGCTGCGCGAGGGATATCGGTATTTCGGACGCGCACGCGGGTTGTCGCTGGCCTATGGTGGGATATTTGCCGCCATCGGCATGCTGATCACCTGGCTCGGGCTCAGTCGCCCTCAGTTTGTATTGACCTTCTGGACCGGCTTTCTGCTGGTCGGCCCCCTGTTTGCCATGGGGCTTTACCGGATCGCGCAGCTTCAGGACGGCGGCAAGTCGGTCAGACTCACTACATGCCTGGACGTACTGCGCAGCCGCCTGGGCTCGGTGGCCCTGTTCTCGCTGCTGCTGAGCCTGGTCATGATCGCCTGGATCCGCTTCTCGACCCTGGCGGCGGCACTCTACGTCGGCAATGTCGCCGGTGCCTCGGGGTTCATCGCCGCGCTCGGCTCGCCGGAGGGAATCGGTTTCCTGGCAGTGTTGTTCAGTGTCGGCGCCTTGTTCGCCGCGCTGATGTTCGCGCTGACCGCCTGGTCACTGCCTCTGGTGCTGGACGCGCGCGTTGATTTCGGCACCGCCATCGCGACCAGCGTGAAGGCCACCATAGAGCAGCCGCTGCCGATGCTCGCCTGGGGTTCTCTGGTCGCGACACTGACGATCATCGGCATGCTGACATTCTTTCTGGCATTTGTCGTGATCTTCCCGTGGCTTGGTTACGCCACTTGGGCCGCGTACAAGGATCTGTTTGCCCGTGACTGAACGCACAAAGGGGCGGATCAACCGCCCCTTTGCTGTGAACCGCGACGCCGATCAATGCAGGTCGTAGCCGCGCTCCTCGTGCAGCCCAATATCCAGACCCTCGACCTCCTGCTCATCACTGACCCGCAGACCAAGCATTGCGCCCACGACCTTGAGGATGACGAAGGTGATCACCGCGGTGAACGCGACCGTCGCCAGGACACCAACCAGCTGGACATAGAACTGCCCGGCCATGCCGGTGATACCGTCAGCAAAACCGTAGCCGCTGAACACGCCCAGGCCGGTCGACGAGAACACCCCGGCGAGCAGGGTGCCGAGGATGCCACCGACACCGTGCACGGGAAACACATCGAGCGAATCATCGATCTTCAGCACGCGCTTGATATACATGGTCGCATTGAAACAAACAAAGCCGGCCAGGATGCCGATGACCAACGCACCACCGGGGCCAACGAACCCCGATGCCGGGGTGATGGTTCCAAGACCGGCGACCATACCGGTAACCGCACCCAGCGCGCTCGGTTTGCCGAACTTCAGCCATTCCATTGTCATCCACAGCATGGCCCCTGCGGCCGCCGAGATATGTGTGACCAGCATCGCCATCGCCGCGTTACCGTTTGCGGCCAGTGCGCTGCCACCGTTGAAACCGAACCAGCCGACCCAAAGCATCCCGGCACCCATCACCGTCATGGTCATGTTATGCGGCGGCATAGCCGTTTCCGGGAAGCCGCGACGTGGGCCCAGCACCAGCGCCGCCACCAGTGCTGCGACACCGGCGGTGATATGCACCACGGTACCGCCCGCGAAATCGTAAAGGCCCATCGCCCCTAGCCAGCCACCACCCCACACCCAGTGGGCCACCGGCACATACACCAGCATCAGCCAAAGTGAGCTGAACAGCAGCATCGCGGAAAATTTCATGCGCTCGGCGAAGGCGCCGATGATCAGCGCCGGCGTAATGATCGCGAAGGTCATCTGGAACAGCATGAACAACGATTCGGGTATGTCCCCGGACAGGCTCTCACGCCCGACGTCAGCCAGCATTACCTTGCTGAAATCACCGATCCAGGCATTACCCTCACCGAAGGCCAGGCTGTAGCCCGCGACCAGCCACAGGATCGACACTGCACCGGCGATCGAGAAACACTGCATCAGTACGGAAAGCACGTTCTTGCTGCGCACCAGGCCGCCATAGAACAAGGCAAGACCGGGCAGCGTCATGAACAGCACCAGGGCGGTCGACGTCAGGATCCAGGCGGTATTGGCGCCGCTCGCGGCAGCCTCCTCGGCCAGCGCCACCCCCGGCAACGCCAACATCGGGGCCACAAGGGACAGTAGCTTGGTCGCAGTAACTCTCGTCATTTCTTGCCTCGTATTCGATTTCTTGATCATTGCCTGAGCAAGGCTGCGCACTGGTATGCACCAGACATGCCACCACGCAAGTAATTGTTTTATAACGACAAAACGAAACAAGGGCGCCCGCAGAGGGCAAATATCGCCCCATAGCAGTGCGAGAAGCGGACGAAACGCACACTTATGGTGCAAAAAATAGGCCGACGCTCCCAAAAGGGGCATCGGCCAATCACCAAGGGGAGTCTCAACGAACACGGGGTTCGTTGCAGGGCATCTTGCCCACGCAGAATGAGACCCGCAGCCGGCACAAAAAGTTTCACCCGGGAGGCAAGATAAGGCGTACCCCGGCATGGGCGTCCGGCGAAGAAAAACAAAAAACCGGAGCCCGAGCGGGGTCCGGTTCGTTCGATCTGGTAGCAAGGGGCGGAATTGAACCGCCGACCCCCGCATTATGAGTGCGGTGCTCTAACCAGCTGAGCTACCTTGCCAAATAAGGCGCGAGAATATACCGGCTGGACACAAGCACTGTCAATCGAAGCGGCGCTATACGTTGAACCGGAAATGGATCACATCGCCGTCGCGCACAATGTAATCCTTGCCTTCAAGGCGCAGCTTGCCAGCATCCTTGGCACCATGTTCGCCCTTGCCGGCGACAAAATCGTCATAGGCGATGACCTCGGCACGGATGAATCCCCGCTCGAAATCGGTATGGATGACCGCAGCGGCCTGCGGTGCGGTGGCGCCGACCGGCACTGTCCAGGCGCGCACCTCTTTGACCCCCGCGGTGAAGTAGGTCTGCAGGTGCAGCAGCTGATAGCCGGCGCGCACCACCCGATCGAGCCCGGGTTCCTCCAGACCCATTTCCGCGAGGAACTCGGTCTTTTCGGCATCATCCAGCTCTGCCAGTTCGGCCTCGATCGCGGCGCAAACCGGCACCACCTCGGCGCCCTCCTGGTGAGCAAACTCGCTTACCGCATCGAGATAGGGATTGTTCTCGAAGCCGTCGTCATTGACATTGGCAATGTACAGCGTCCGCTTGATTGTGAGCAGGTGCAGATCACGCAGGTCGAGCTTCTCATCGTCGGTCAACGGCAGCGCGCGCACCGGCTGACCACGATCGAGCTGATCGCGCACCCTTGCGAGGAGGTCCCGCCGTGCCAGGATCTGTTTGTCTCCGGTCTTGACCAGCTTTTCCGCCTTTTGCAGCGCCTTTTCCACGGACTCGAGGTCTGCCAGCGCCAGTTCGGTGTTGATCACCTCGATATCCGACAGCGGGTCCACCTTGCCGGCGACATGCACGATGTCGTCATTCTCGAAACAACGCACCACCTGTGCGATGGCGTCGGTCTCGCGGATGTTGGCGAGGAATTTGTTACCCAGTCCCTCGCCCTTCGACGCACCGGCGACCAGCCCGGCGATATCCACGAACTGCATCGTCGTCGGGACCACATTCTGGGGTTTGACGATCGCCGCGAGGACCTCCAGCCGCTTGTCCGGCAGGGGCACCACACCCACGTTCGGGTCGATGGTGCAGAACGGGTAATTCTCGGCCGCAATGGTCGCCTTGGTCAGGGCATTGAACAGGGTGGATTTGCCGACGTTGGGCAATCCGACGATACCGCACTTGAAACCCATGGCAGCACTCCGCTTGGTGTCCGCTCAAAAAAGACCGGCAAGGATAGCGGAAAAGCGCAGTGGCGAGAAATCCGCCACGCATCTCGTCGGCGCCGGGTCAGCCCTTCCGGCCGCTGCGGTTGTACACGTCCTCGAATCGCACGATGTCGTCTTCTCCAAGGTACGAACCGGACTGTACCTCGATGATCTCCAACGGAATGGCACCGGGATTTTCCAGGCGATGGCTGGTACCGATCGGGATGTAGGTGGACTGGTTTTCGGAAAGCAGGAACTCTTTGTCGTCACAAGTGACCCGCGCGGTCCCGCTGACCACGATCCAGTGTTCCGCACGATGGTGGTGCATCTGCAGGGACAGCGACGCACCCGGCGTCACGGTCAGACGCTTCACCTGGAAGCGCTCACCCATATCCACACCCTCGAACGACCCCCAGGGCCGATGCACCCGGCGATGGAATTCACTCTCGCAGCGCCCCTGCTCATCGAGGTACTGGGTCACCCGTTTGACGTCCTGCGCATGGTCTTTGTGCGCCACAAGGACGGCATCAGGCGTCTCGACCACGATCAGGTCCTGAACGCCGACCGCGGCCAGGACCCGGTGCTGCGCGTGCAGCAGATTGTTCTGCGCATCAAAGGCGAGCACGTCCCCATGCACCGCATTGCCAGAAGCATCATGCTCCGAGACCTCCCACAGGGCCGCCCAGGCGCCGATGTCCGACCAACCCGCATCCAATGGCACCACAAGGCATTCGCCTGCCTCGCGTGACAGGGGCTCCATCACCGCATAGTCGATGGAATCGGCCGGCGATGCAGCAAAACCGGCCTGATCGACACGATAGAAGTCCAGGTCGCGCTGTCCTGCCTGGTAGGCATCACGCACGGCAGCAGCAACGTCAGGCCGAAATCGCCCGATCAACTCCAACCAGCGGCTGGCACGTAGCAGAAAGATCCCGCTGTTCCAGAAATAGTCGCCACTGCTGACGTAGGATTCGGCGGTCTGCCGATCGGGCTTTTCGACAAAGGCCTCCAGGGCGAAGGTCTGCGCATCCGTCGCCGCGCCGGCGCGGATGTAGCCGAACCCGGTCTGCGGGGAATCGGGCACGATCCCGAAGGTCACGACCTTACCCGCAGCGGCGTGTTTCAGCCCGGCCGACACGGCCCGCGCGAATGCAGCCACATCCTTCACCACATGATCGGCCGGCATCACGATCATCACCGGGTCGTCGTCGACCACATCCAGCGCCGCAAGGGTCAGCGCCGGCGCAGTGTTGCGCCCGACGGGCTCCAGGATGATGTTGCCGGCCGCATGGCCACTGGCGCGCAACTGCTCAGCAACCAAGAACCGATGCGCCTCATTGCACACGATCAGCGGCGCCTGGACGCTCGCTGCATCGCCGAGGCTGTCAAGCCGCGCCGCCGTCGACTGCAGCAATGAGGTGTCGTCGATGAGGGCCAGGAACTGCTTGGGGTAGGCGCGCCGCGACAGCGGCCACAACCGGGTGCCGGAACCGCCGGACAGGATAACGGGTTGCAGTGAGTTCACGGGGCGATACCGAAGCTAAAGAGTGGTGATCGATTACAGCAGCCGTACGTCACGTGGGTCAAACCCGGCAGCCAGCGGGCGGGGGCCAGGCGTCACCACGGCGGCATACTCCGACTCAGGCGATCTTGAACAGCTTGTCGAAGTTGGCTATGCGCAGTATCTCGCGCACACCGTCGTTGCCATTGACCAACTGCATCGACTGGTCTTTCGCGCCGTAATCGCGCAGCTGCAACAACATGCCCATTGCGGAGCTGTCCATGTATTCCGCGTTCTTCAGGTCGACCACAAAGCCTTTTTCGCCACGTGGATGCTCCTTGTATGCACGCAGGAAATCCTGATGCAACGCGAAATCAAAGCGCCCGCTCACGTGGATAGTCACCACCTTTCCGTCATTCGAAACCGTTGTTGTCACCGACATATGCCACCTCTCCAGTTGCAATGCCATGGCGTGGTCCGCCGCGGCACCATTGATCGCGTCTCTCAGAAGAGTTCGACGTCACCCTCGCCCATGGATGCCTGGGCCACGGGCTTGCTGTCCGACGTCAACTCCGTGGCGATGTATTCATCCAACTCGGCCTGCATACTCTGCAGGGCGCGCACGAAGTCCTGCGGCGTGCGTGTCTCGGATTGCCGCAGGTCCGATAAACCGCCATGGATGCGGCTGATAAGCTCATGCATACGATCGAGGTGGCGCTCGGCATAGGTTGCCAGCTGCCGCACGATGTCCTCGAACTGCAACGAGCGCACGGCATCACCGACCAGTGTGTTGACCTCACCGCTGATACCCGACACTTGATCCAGAGTTCCCTCGACCGACTTGTTGAGTTCTGTCAGCCGATCAAGCATCGCATTGACGCGCGACTTGGCCTGGATCGCGAAGTTCATATCCTGTGACGCCAGCTTGGCGATTGCCTCGCGGGCACCGTCGATGGCATGCATGGATTCGCCAATCACCGAGCGGATCTCTTCATTGAAGCGGTTCGACCGCTTGGACAGTTTGCGTACCTCGTCAGCCACCACGGCAAACCCGCGACCGGCCTCACCGGCACGAGCCGCCTCGATCGCCGCGTTCAGCGCGAGCAGGTTGGTCTGGTCGGCGATGACCTTGACATCGCCGAGCAGGCGATCGGCGTGGGCCATGTGCTCCACCATATCGTCAATACGCTCGACCATCGCCATGCTGTTGGCGCTGGTATTGACCACGTAGTCAACGAAATACCGAAGCACCTCATCGGTCTCTTCGGCAAAGCCGGTCATGGCCATACCTTCGTCCGTGTCGTCGCGCATCAGCTCGATCATGCCGCCAACCATGCCCAGCTGGCGCATCGTACGGTCGTTCAGGCCCTCGAACGCCCCCTGCAGGGTAGTCGTCGCATCGCCCACCAATCCCTGGATCTGGCGCAGGTCAGTACGCATCTGGCCGACCACCTTAGCCAGGTGGCCCTCCACGTGCTGCACCAACTGAGTCACAGCGTGCTCCACGTCGCGGGTCTCTTCGTCTGCGACCGGCTGCCTTTCGCCTTGTGAGTGATCGCGCAATGACCAAAGAGCGACGGCCACCCATGGCAAGGCGCTCAAAGCGGACCAGCCCCATACGGGCATGTATTCGCCGCCCCACAGCGCCAGCAGTGTGAACGCCAGGGTCCCGGCCGATCCAATCATCAGGTGCGATCTGTTCAAATTCATTTGCTGCCGGCTTCTGCGGCGATCGAGATCTTTCCGAGCATCTGCTCCCTGCCTTTCCTATCGGCGGTGCGGGTGCTTTCTTGACCCCCATCGACGAACACTCGGCGCCGAACCTGGCGACTATTTGCGGTTTACCAATTCGATCAAACGCGCGGCGATCTTGCCCAGCGGAAGCACTTCGTCGGCAAAGCCACGCTTGGCGACCTCTCCCGGCATCCCCCACACGACACTGGTCAGCTCATCCTGTACCAGGATCGGCGCGCCGGTCTGCTTGAGTTCTCCCATGCCGGCGGCTCCATCACTGCCCATGCCGGTCAACATCAGGCCAATTGCATTGGGTCCGGCGTTCTGCGCAAGCGACCGGATCATCACGTCCACCGACGGCCGATGACGATTGACCGGTGGCCCATCACTGAGGCGACAGACATAGCGTGCACCGTCGCGATCCACCAGCAGGTGGCGATCGCCAGGTGCGATATAGACATGTCCCGGCATGATCTGCTGGCCGTCCCGGGCCTCGCAGACAGACAAAGGCGTGATGCTGTCGACGCGGCGCGCAAACGGGCCGCTGAATGCGGCCGGTATGTGTTGCGAGATCACGATACCGGCCTGGATATCGATAGGCAATGCAGCCAGTACGTCCTTGATCGCCTCGGTTCCCCCGGTCGACGACCCGATGCCGATGATACGGTCGGTGGTACGAAAGTGCCGGCGCAGGTCTGGTGGCTGCAGCACTGCATCGGCACTGAGTTTCTGTTCCACTGCCGGCGCTGACTTGATCGCTCTCTTCTCGATGGCGCGTACCCTGGATTTCGCCGCCATCCGGACCTTGCCGATGATCTCGTCGGCATAGTCCTTGAGCCCTTCCGCCACATCAACCTTGGGTTTCGCAACAAAATCGACAGCGCCGTTCTCCAGGGCACGAAGCGTGACCTCCGCACCCTGCTCAGTCAGCGTCGAGACCATCACCACTGGCATCGGGCGCAAACGCATCAGGTTGCCGAGGAAAGTCACGCCGTCCATCTTTGGCATCTCGACATCGAGCGTGAGCACGTCAGGGTTGAGCTGCTTGATCTTTTCACGCGCCACGTAGGGGTCGGTCGCCGTGCCGACAACCTCGATATCGGAGGCCTGCGCAAAGACCTGTGTCAGCACCTGGCGCACCAGCGCAGAATCATCGACGATCAGCAATCGGATTTTTGACATGCTCACCACGTTCTAGAAAAGTTCGACACTGCCGGCCATGGGCTTGAGTGAAATTTCGCTTCGGTAGTCATCTTCACGCTTCGCAATGGTGTCGTTGTGCAGATGCTTGAGGCGCTTGACCAGCGCCTTGCCCGTAGCAGGCATATAGATCACCTTGCGTGGAAAGATATCGCCGACACTCTCACTGACAAGGGGAATGCCTTCTACAGACAGATACTCGCGTACAAACTCGATATTGCGCGCACCGACGTCGCTGAGTGATTTCATCATCCTACCGCCACCAAAGATCTTGGCCTCGAGATGCCGTTTGTGACCGCCATGCTTGAGGATCTCGTTGATCATGTGCTCCATCGCAAAATTGCCATAGCGCGTCGCCGTGCTCAGCACGTCATGGGATCCATTCCACCCTTTTCCATCGGATGAAATCGGCAGCATGAAATGATTCATGCCACCGACGCCAAACACGCGATCCCTAATGCAGGCCGACACGCAGGAACCGAGCACCGTGGTCACCAGTTCGACACTGCTGGTCACGTAGTACTCACCCGGCAGTATCTTGGCTGCGGGCATATCATGTGCGGTATCCCAGTAGCGGTTGATCTTATCGAAGCCAGGCAGGCTGGCGGGCAGCACGTGTCTGGTGCGGGCCACGTTCATCAACGTACCTTCCTGTACACAGTGTTGCCGATGAGTTCAAACCGGTCGGTGACCTGGTAGAGAGACTCCGAATGGCCGACGATAAGGTAACCCCCTGTCACCAGGGCATTGGCGAACTTCTCGACCAGCCGCTTTTTGGTTTCCTTGTCAAAATAGATGATCACATTGCGGCAGAAGATGATGTCCTGCATTTCGACATCAAGCGGTTCCATCAGATTGATCTGGGCGTAAGCGATGTAGCGGCGCAGTACGTCGCGCACCCTTGCCTTTCCCTGCTGCGCACCTTTTCCCTTCTGGAAAAATGCCTTCAGGCGCGCCTTGGGCAGATTCTCCACCCGCGCCAGCGGATAGATCCCCGCCTTAGCCTGCGCGAGGACATTCGAGTCGATATCACTCGCCAGGATCTGTGCATCCCATCCGCTCAACAGCGCCTGCTGTTCGGCAAGCACCATCGCGATGGAATAGGGCTCCTCCCCGGTCGAGCATCCGGCGGACCAGATCCGCAGGCTGCGTGCGGCGCGATTGCGCTGTATGGACTGCGGCAGGGCCGTCTTGGCGAGGAACTCGAAATGGTGGTTTTCGCGGAAGAAAGC